>NZ_FYDO01000017.1 GCF_900187615.1 Pseudomonas sp. Irchel s3f7
AAAGGGACCGAGGCGCTGGTGATACTTGCCAGAAAACTGGCTCGGGTACTGTTTGCCTTGATGAAAAACCAAAGTGAATACAAGCCTATTTCTATGTTTGGGGGTTCCCCCCAAACATAGAATCTCCCACAGTGGTTTGTGGTGTTCAGAAATTCGGGATTATCCCCGCCGATCCAACAGATTCACCACCACCCGATCCACCCATCCCCAGACCCTCTGCTTGACCCGCTTCCACAGCGGTCGACGCTGCCAGGCCTCCAGGCTGACTTCCTGGCTCAGGGCAAAGTCTCTTTCGAAACTTGCCGTTACTGCACGAGTCAGCCCAGGGTCCAGCGCTTCGAGGTTGGCTTCGAGGTTGAAACGCAGATTCCAGTGATCAAAGTTGCACGACCCGATGCTCACCCAGTCGTCGACCAGCACCATTTTCAAGTGCAGGAAGCACGGCTGATATTCAAAGATCTGCACCCCGGCCTTGAGCAGTCGCGGGTAGTAGCGATGCCCGGCGTAACGCACGGACGGGTGATCGGTGCGCGGCCCGGTCAGCAGCAGGCGCACATCGACGCCTCGAGCAGCAGCCCGGCGCAGTGAGCGACGGACTTTCCAGGTCGGCAGAAAATACGGCGTGGCCAGCCAGATCCGGCGCTGGCCGCTGTTCAACGCGCGAATCAGCGATTGCAGAATATCGCGGTGCTGGCGGGCGTCGGCGTAGGCCACACGGCCCATGCCCTCACCCAAGGACGGTAACCGTGGCAAGCGCGGCAAGCCAAAATGCGAGGCCGGTCGCCAGGCACGTCGATGGCGGTTGGCAATCCACTGACGATCGAACAGCAGTTGCCAGTCGAGCACCAGCGGCCCGGTGATTTCCACCATCACTTCGTGCCACTCGCTAACATCTTCACCTGGCGTCCAGAATTCATCGGTGGCGCCGGTGCCGCCCACGACGGCCAGACTCTGATCGACCAACAACAGCTTGCGGTGATCGCGATAGAAATTACCGACCCAACGCCGCCAGTTCAGGCGATTATAGAACCGCAACTCGACCCCGGCGGACGTCAGGCGCTGGCGTAAAGCCAGAGTGAAGGCAAGGCTGCCGTAGTCATCGAACAGGCATCGCACCCGCACGCCGCGCTCGGCAGCCTGGACCAACGCCTGAACCATCGCTTCGGCGCAAGCGCCCGCCTCGACCAGGTACAACTCCAGCTCGACCTGTTCTTCGGCACGGGCAATCGCCACCAACATGCGCGGAAAAAACTGCGGGCCATCGATCAGTAGCTCGAAATGGTTGCCTTCACGCCAGGGAAAGATCGCGCCGGCCATGTCAGCGCGCCGTGAAAATCAGCACCGCACCCACCGGTACCGACAGGCTGATTGCCGATAAACCGGCCAGTTTGCGCAAGGTTTCCAGACCCGGCGCCAGATCAAAATCTTCGGCATTGATGACCACCGGTTCAAGTGTCACCACTTGAAAACGTCGGTCATCGAGTCGGGTCGCCAACAACTGCGCGTCGTAGGTGTGCTGCTTGCCGTGCAGGTCGACGGTCAACGGCAGACGCAACTCCAGCTGCGCGCCGGGGGCGAGATCGTTGATCGGACGCAAATCGATCTGCGTGGTGATCAGTGCTTCGGGAAACTTGTCGATCTCGAACAGTTCTTTGCGCATGCGCTCATCGCGCAGCGGAATGCCGCTGTTGATCGAGTCCAGTTCGACTTCCACCCGCGCCAGCCCTTTGGGATCGACCTGACCGTGCAACACCAGAAAGCGCTGCACTTCAGAAACATTGGCGTTTTTGGTGCTGACAAACGACAGCCGAGAGGACTCGCCGTCGAGGTACCAGTCGGCGCGGGCCGACAGCGTAGCGCCGGTCAACAGCAGGAAAGCGAGGGTTTTCAGGGTGAAACGCTTGAACATAAAAACTCGTGAGGGCAGATAAACCTGTGCTGAACCTTAACTGGCCCTCAGCGCATTGCAAGCCGTCTACGACACCAAACCCGCTTTTGTGGTGAGGGAGCTTGCTCCCTCACCACAAAAGCCCCCACCTGGACTTTCCGCTTCATTGTTGCAAGCGACAGCCCTGGCGTTCGCCGATCCATACTGCGCTGTTGCTTCGACCCATGCCGCTGACTGTTATTTGCTTGCTGGCAACATCATCGACGAAACCGCTGGTCGGCAGCCACTGTTTCACGTATCCGCGGCAGTACTCGGCATCGTTGTTCATCACATAACGGCACGAGCAATACTCCTTGGCGGTGTAGGCGCTGATGATGCCGGGGAACGCCCACAGCGCAACACGTTCGTGCCAGATCCAACCGAGCAAGGCCAGCAACAGGATCAGCAACAGTGAACTGATCGGTCGGCGTCGAAAAAAACCGCTCATGGCTGCACCTCGGCGGCGAAGGTTTTTAGCGCGAGCTTGAGCAATTCGTTATGTCGATAGCTACCGTCGCGGTCATCGCCGTAGCGCACGATCACCAGGTTTTCACTGGGGATCACGTACATCGCCTGCCCCCAATGGCCCAGCGCGGCGAAGGTGTCGGCCGGGGCATCAGGCCAGGGTTGGGCGGCCCCGTCGACTGCGCGATTGAGCCACCAGTGTCCGCCAGGCACGGCGGCGTCCTGATTCGCACGATAGTGGGCGAAGGGCTCGCGATTGAACGCGACCCAGTCTTTGGGCAGCAGTTGCCTATCACCCCAACGTCCATCACGGGCCATCAACAGGCCGACTCGCGCCAGATCCCGCGCAGTGAGATAGGCATAAGAGGACGCGACGAACGTGCCGGTGGCATCGGTTTCCCACACGGCACGGCGAATGCCCAGCGGTTCGAATAATGCAGCCCACGGATAGTCCGCATAGCGATTCGGCCCGACCATGGTTTTCAACGCGGCGGACAGCAGATTCGTGTCACCGCTGGAATAGCGAAATGCCTGGCCCGGTGCTGCGTAGCTGTCGTGATCGACAGTGAATGCGCCCATGTCTGCGCGGCCTCGGGTATAGAGCATGGCCACCACCGAGGATTTCAACGGTGCGTATTCGTAGTCTTCCTGCCAGTCGATGCCCGAGGCCCAGTGCAACAGGTCGGCCAAGGTCATGGTCGGGTATTTCTTCAGCGGGGGATAAAATTTTTGTACAGGATCCTGGAGCTTGAACAGCCCTTCGCCATAGGCCACACCCAGGACGGTTGCCATCAAGCTTTTACTGATGGACCAGGTCAGGTGTGGAGTCTCGGCGGTGGTCGGCCCGGCGTAGCGCTCGTAGATCAATTGGCCGTCGCGGATCACCAGCAAGGCATCGGTGCGGATGCCTTGGCGGGTGTTGTCGTTGCGGGGCGCGAAGGCGTATTGCTCCAGTGCCTGAAGTGCGGGTCCGGTCATGACCGGGCCGGACGGCCATTGCTCCGCGGGCCATTGTTCGGCGCGGGTGCCGAAGCTGAGCAACAGCAGGAAAATCAGGGGCAAGCCTTTCAACATGGCGGGGGCTCATGGGAAATAACCGGGTTAGCCTAGCCCAATTAAATGACACTCACGCGAGCCTTGCAGGAGCTGCAATTGTCAAAGGCCTGCCAGTGCCTTCACCAACCGTTTCCCCCGTGCCCCGGCAGCCAAATCCATCACGGCCTGATCCCTCTGCCACATTGCCGACCACTCTGGCGGTCCCTCCGCCAGCGCTTCATTGATGTCAGGCTTCAGAGCATCAAACTGCGCAAATAACCCGCCCAACAACACATGCCCGGCCGGACTGGTAGGCGGCTGTCGACTGACTTCCGCGCAGCCGGCGAGCAACGCCAGCAGGCGCAGTTGCAAGCCCTGAGACCAATCGCTGTCCTGTCCGACGCCATACAACCACGCCGTCATTGCGCTCAACACATAAACATCTTCCAGCGTTCGGAATGGTTTGACGTAGGCATCCCAGCCATCCCCCGCCAGCAATTCACACAAGGCGTTATCCAGAAACAAGCGGCCATGGCTGATGTCGGGCATCAACGGGATCGCTGGCAACTGCTCCACCCGCACACCGGGTTCTTCGCGATAGATCACCGCCAGGCTCAAACGCGGATCTTCGCCGGGCTCTTCACTGCGTGCCGCCACCAGCAACCAGTCGGCGGCGTCGCCAGCGGTGACGAAATCCTTGCGCCCGTTCAGGCGCAAACCGCTGAGCCGGGTCTGCATGTCCGCCGGGCGCAGGCTGCGCTGTTCGGTGGCACACAACGCGCCGAGGCTTGCGGGTGCACTCGGCCAGAGCATGCGCAACGCCGCCTGATAACCCACCAGAAACGCCAGCCCCGGCGTTGCCATCAAGCGTGCGCCCGACACCGCCAATTCAAATGGCGTGACGGTACCCAACTGCTGCAACAGAGTCGCGAAACCTTCGGCCAGATCAGGGTTGGCGGGCAGGCGCTCGCCACGGTTCAACAGGGTTTGCCAGGGCATAAGAGGCTCCTTGTGGGCTGTCATATAAGCATCACCAAAGCTTAATGGCGATGACACCGGGGCTACATAGCCTGACTTTGCACAACACGGCTAGACAAAGAAAGTCGATTTGCTGTAGCCCAAAGACGGGTGAGCAGCCCGAATGGAGATTCGCCATGACTCAGATCGCCCGCATCAGCGACACCGGCACCGAACGCCGACTGCAAGCCGAACGCCTGGTGGGCGCCGAGGCTTTGCAAGAAGCCCAGGCCTTGCGATTCAACGTGTTCAGCGGCGAATTCAACGCCAAGCTCAAAGGCGCGGAGCGGGGTCTGGACATGGATGACTACGACGTTCACTGCGCCCACATCGGTGTGCGTGACCTCAACACCGGTCGTCTGGTGGCGACCACCCGTTTGCTCGACCATACAGCCGCCAGCAGCCTGGGTAAATTCTACAGCGAAGAAGAATTCAGCCTGCACGGCCTGGTCCACTTGCAAGGCCCGATCCTGGAAATCGGCCGCACCTGCGTCGACCCGGCCTACCGCAACGGCGGCACCATCGCCGTGCTCTGGGGCGAGCTGGCCGAGGTCCTGAACCAGGGCGGCTACAGCTATTTGATGGGCTGCGCGAGCATTCCGATGCAGGACGGCGGCATTCAGGCCCACGCGATCATGCAGCGTCTGCGCGAGCGCTACCTGTGCACCGAACACCTGCGGGCGGAGCCGAAAAAACCGTTGCCGAGCCTCGACATTCCTTCGAACGTGATTGCCGAAATGCCACCGCTGCTCAAGGCCTACATGCGCCTGGGCGCGAAGATTTGCGGCGAGCCGTGCTGGGATGAAGATTTCCAGGTCGCCGACGTGTTCATCCTGCTCAAGCGCGACGAACTTTGCCCGCGCTATGCCAAACACTTCAAGGCGGCTGTGTGATGAGCCGGCTGCGCATTTACGCGCGAATCGCACGAGTATTGCTGGTAGTGGCGCTAGGCCTGGGCATGGCCAGTGTGTTCGGGTTGTTCGAGCGCCTGGGCATGGCCCATTCGATGGAACGTCGTCAACGCTGGTCGCGATTTTTCATGGCACGCCTGAGCAATGCCCTGCCCTTTGACGTGACGGTTCAGGGTGAACTGCCAAAGACACCGATGCTGTGGGTGAGCAATCACGTGTCCTGGACCGACATCCCGCTGCTGGGCATGCTCACGCCCATGTCGTTCCTGTCCAAGGCCGAAGTGCGCACCTGGCCGGTGGCCGGTTGGTTGGCGGCCAAGGCTGGCAGCCTGTTCATCCGTCGCGGTTCGGGCGACAGCCAGTTGATCCGCAAACAGATGACCCGTCATCTGGAAACGGCGCATCCGCTGCTGATGTTTCCGGAAGGCACCACCACCGATGGCCGTTCACTTCGCACCTTCCACGGTCGCTTGTTGTCCGCGGCCATCGATTCCGAAGTGGCGATGCAACCGGTGGCGATTCGTTATGTGCGCAACGGCGAGCTCGATGCGCTGGCGCCGTTCATTGGTGACGATGATTTGCTGTCGCACCTGATGCGTCTGTTTGCCAATGATCGTGGCGGCGTGGAGATTCATCTGCTCAAGCCGATTGCCTGCGAAGGCCGGGAACGCGCGGCACTCGCGTTCGAGGCGCAGCAGGCGGTGCAGAAGGCGTTGTTTGGTGCTGTTGTTGAATCGCAACGAGCTCCCCTGCGCCCCGCGATTGCCGCGTAAACACATTCCCCCTGTAGGAGCGAGCCTGCTCGCGATAGCGGATTTACATTCAACGATGATGCTGAATGACAAATCGAAATCGCGAGCAGGCTCGCTCCTACAGAGGTTCAGCGTGCTGGGTGGCTCTGCGCAAAATTCTGAAGCTGCGGATAGAACAACCGGAAGTCCTCGCTCAACGGCTCGTACAACCGCCGCAACTCCGGCATCGCCGCCGCCAACTCTTCCGGCCGGGTCAACCGCCGCGAAATCCCGCGCAACACCTGCTCCAGCACCTCGAACTCCCGGTAAGAACCCAACCAGTCATCAGCCACCATATAAGGCGCGATGCGAGCCAGGCGCTCCGGGAGTTGCGGTTCAGTGGACAACACTCGGTAAACGTCCGAGGTGAACAACGCCAGCGGCCGCTCGGCATACAGCGTCCAGTCCCGCGCCAGGCAATGATCGAAAAACACGTCGAGGACGATCCCGGCATACCGCCGGCGCGTCAGGGAAAACCGTGACAACGCCGTATCCACCAGTGGATGGCGGTCAGTGAACACGTCGATGCTGCGATGCAACTGGATGGCCGCTTCGATCTCTGGATCGTACTGCCCTTGCAGCCTGCCTTTGACGAAATCGCCATACAGGCTGCCGAGCCATTGACCGGGACGCTGGCCACCGAGGTGAAGATGTGCGAGATAGTTCATGGGCGCAGCTTAGCACCGCGGCCTTGCCTTGTTACACTCAACGTATCGTTATAACTCGATATACCGATTTTCTCAGTCATAAGAGCAAAATCATATTGGTATATCGCGAAATACCGATTTAAAGTTCGCTTCATCGCGATATAGCGTTTTACTGATCACGAGCCCACTGCCATGAACCTAGACCTCGACGAAATAATAAAAGCCCTGGCGCACCCGGTACGGCGAGAAATCCTGCACTGGCTCAAAGACCCGACCGTCGAATTTCCCGACCAGTCCCACAGTAACGAGCACGGCGTTTGCGCCGGGCAGATCGATCAACGTTGCGGCTTGTCGCAATCCACGGTGTCCGCACACCTGGCGACCCTGCAACGCGCCGGCCTGATCAGCAGCCGAAAAGTCGGCCAGTGGCATTTTTTCAAGCGCAACGAGGAAACCATTCAGGAGTTCCTCCGCATCTTCAGCAACGAGCTCTGACCCTGTGGGGGCGTTCTCAATTGGTTTTCACACAGCCCCGGGAAAGCCAATTGAGAACGCCCCCCACGTCAGCCAGCCATAAGGAATTAGACATGCCCCTCTCGCTACTCATCCTCGCCTTGAGCGCCTTTGCCATCGGCACCACCGAGTTCGTCATCATGGGCTTGCTGCCCAACGTGGCGGCCGACCTCGGTGTGTCGATCCCCGGCGCCGGCTGGCTGGTGACCGGTTACGCCCTGGGCGTGGCCATCGGCGCGCCGTTCATGGCGCTGGCCACCGCCAAGCTGCCGCGCAAGGCCGCCCTGGTGGCGTTGATGGGCATCTTCATTATCGGCAACCTGCTCTGCGCAGTGGCTGGCGACTACAACGTGCTGATGTTCGCCCGTGTGGTCACCGCCCTGTGCCATGGCGCCTTCTTTGGTATCGGTTCAGTGGTGGCAGCGGGCCTGGTGCCTGCGAACAAACGTGCTTCAGCCGTCGCATTGATGTTCACCGGCCTGACCCTGGCCAACGTCCTCGGCGTACCGCTGGGCACCGCGCTCGGCCAGGAAGCCGGGTGGCGCTCGACCTTCTGGGCGGTGACCGTGATCGGCGTGATCGCACTGATCGGCCTGATCCGCTTCCTGCCGGCCAAGCGCGATGAAGAGAAGCTCGACATGCGCGCCGAACTGTCCGCGCTGAAAGGTGCCGGGATCTGGCTGTCGTTGAGCATGACCGCGCTGTTCGCCGCCTCGGTGTTCACGCTGTTCACTTACGTCGCACCGCTGTTGGGTGAAGTCACCGGCGTCTCGCCCCGCGGCGTGACCTGGAGCCTGATGTTGATCGGCCTGGGCCTGACGGTCGGCAACATCATCGGCGGCAAGATGGCCGACAAAGGCCTGGCGGCAACGCTGATCGGTGTCTTCATCGCCATGGCCGTGATTTCCACCGTCCTGACCTGGACCAGCGTCGCGCTGATCCCGACCGAAATCACCCTGTTCCTCTGGGCCACCGCGTGTTTCGCCGCCGTGCCGGCCTTGCAGGTGAACGTGGTGACCTTTGGCAAAGCCGCTCCGAACCTGGTGTCGACCCTGAACATTGGCGCTTTCAACGTCGGTAACGCCTTGGGTGCCTGGGTCGGCGGCAGTGTGATTGCCCACGGTTTCGGCCTGACCAGCGTGCCGCTTGCTGCAGCTGTATTGGCGGTTCTCGCCCTGCTGGTGACCCTGATTACGTTTCGTCAGAGCGGCAATCCCGATCTGGCACCTGCTACCAACTGATCATCCATTACCTCACGAGGGTTGCATTAAATGACGACTATTTTCGATCCGATCAAACTGGGCGACCTCGAGTTGGCCAACCGCATCATCATGGCCCCGCTGACCCGCTGCCGCGCAGACGAAGGTCGCGTGCCCAACGCGCTGATGGCCGAGTACTACGTGCAACGCGCTTCCGCTGGCCTGATTCTCAGCGAAGCCACGTCGGTCACGCCGATGGGCGTCGGCTACCCGGACACCCCGGGTATCTGGTCCAACGACCAGGTGCGTGGCTGGTCCAACGTGACCAAAGCCATCCACGGCGCCGGTGGCAAAATTTTCCTGCAACTGTGGCACGTGGGCCGGGTTTCGCATCCGTCGTATCTGAATGGCGAAGCTCCGGTTGCACCAAGCGCCATCCAGCCAAAAGGCCACGTCAGCCTGGTGCGTCCGCTGGCGGACTACCCTACCCCACGCGCACTGGAAACCGCTGAAATCGCCGACATCGTCGACGCTTATCGTGTGGGTGCTGAAAATGCCAAGGCAGCGGGATTTGATGGCGTGGAGATCCACGGCGCCAACGGATACCTGCTTGACCAGTTCCTGCAAAGCAGCACCAACCAGCGCACCGACCATTACGGCGGTTCCCTGGAAAACCGTGCACGCCTGCTGCTGGAAGTGACCGACGCAGCGATCGAAATCTGGGGCGCCGGCCGCGTGGGCGTGCATTTGGCTCCACGTGCCGACTCCCATGACATGGGCGACGACAACCTGGCTGAAACGTTCACCTACGTCGCTCGTGAACTCGGCAAGCGTGGCATCGCCTTCATTTGCTCACGAGAAAAAGAAGGCGCCGACAGCCTCGGCCCACAATTGAAAGAAGCTTTCGGCGGCCCTTACATTGCCAACGAACGCTTCACCAAGGACAGCGCCAACGAATGGCTGGCCAGTGGCAAGGCCGATGCCGTCGCGTTCGGCGTGCCGTTCATTGCCAACCCGGATCTGCCGGCGCGCTTGAAGGCTGATGCGCCGCTCAACGAAGTGCGTCCTGAACTGTTCTATGCCAAGGGCCCGGTTGGTTATATCGACTACCCGACGCTGTAATCAGTCATCCTGGAAATGCAAAAGCCCCGACTCGAAAGAGCCGGGGCTTTTTGTTATCTGAAAACAATATTGTGGTTTTGACACCGCGAAAAGGACTTGCTCACAGTCTCGACACAAAACTCCTACAAATTACTGAGCTCGCAACCTGTCAACGGGCCGAGTGTAAGTATATAAAAGCAGCCCATTGTCGAAGGGCACGTGAAGAACCGTTCATTTACGGTCTCGACGGTTGACACACATGACGTCGATTTCGCATTTTGCTTCATTTACGCAGGCTGGGGCTCAAGCGCAGCATGTCCAGCCCCGTATCGGCCCAACGCTCGGCTTCGGTGTGCAGTTCAAAGCTGTCGGGGGCCAGCAACCACTGGTACAGGATGCCGTCGATGTAGGCATGCAGGCTGATGGCCGCACGGACAGTGTCGAGGTTTTCCGGCAGTTGCCCGCGGTTGACTGCATTACTCAGGGCCACGCCGATGCGCACGTTGCAGTCGAGGCTGGCTGCCACACGCTGTTGACGCAGGTCGCACATTTCATCGGTGAATTCGCACTTATGAAACAGAATTTCGTTGATGCGCCGGGTTTTCGGGTCCAGCGCAACTTGATGAAACAAATGAACCAACAACTTGCGCATGCAACCCAGGGGATCGAGTTCATCTTCGCTCTCGCTGGCCTTGGCCATTTCTTCCAGCGGCTCATGCAGTGTGTCGAGCATGGCCTGCACCAGATCCGCCTTGTTGCTGAAATGCCAGTAAATGGCCCCGCGCGTCACGCCCGCGAGGGTCGCGATGTCCGCCAGCGTGGTGCGCGCCACGCCCCGCTCGAAAAAGGCCTTCTCCGCCGCCACGAGAATCTGGGCACGGGTTTCCTGAGCTTCTTCTTTGGTGCGACGGACCATGGCAGTACAACCTCAATCAGGGTGCTTCAGCGATGTCTGAATATCAGCTGAATAAAAGTGGGGCGAACGTTCTTGGGTATCGTCCCCGGCCTACAATTCGAACCTGCGAACGGCTTCTGTAACGGTATGAGTACACAGTCTAGGTATTTACAAACAGCCATGTACGTAAGTATATTCCTTAGCAAGCTACTTATCCACTCGGCACACATTTTTAAACCTTCCACCTTTCTTGTGCGCACCTTGCGCGCCTGACCCGAGGATTTTCATGCAATTCAAGCCAGCTGTTACCGCTCTGGTCGCCGCCGTCGCCCTGGCATCGCTACTCAGCGGATGCAAAAAGGAAGAGGCAGCACCAGCCGCACCGCCCCCTCAGGTCGGCGTCGTAACCCTGCAACCGCAACTTTTCACCCTGACGTCTGATCTTCCGGGACGCACCAGTGCATTCCGCATGGCCGAGGTTCGCCCTCAGGTCAACGGCATCATTCTGAAGCGCCTGTTCAAGGAAGGCAGCGACGTCAAGGCCGGCCAGCAGCTGTATCAGATCGATCCGTCGGTCTATGACGCAACACTGAAAAGCGCTGAAGCCAACCTGCGTTCGACCAAGTCGGTCTCCGACCGCTACAAGCAATTGGTCGATGAGCAAGCCGTCAGCCGTCAGGAATACGACACCGCCGTGGCCAACCGCCTGCAATCGGAAGCCGCCCTGCAAACCGCCCAGATCAACGTGCGCTACACCAAGGTCTACGCACCGCTGACCGGCCGCATCGGTCGTTCTTCGGTGACTGAAGGCGCGCTGGTCAGCAATGCCCAGGTCGATGCGATGGCAGTCATTCAGCAGCTCGACCCGATCTACGTCGACGTGACGCAGTCCTCGGTCGAGATGCTGCAACTGCGTCGCGAACTGGAAAGCGGTCGCCTGCAGAAGGCCGGTGCCAACGCGGCAACGGTCAAGCTGACCCTTGAAGACGGCAGCCAGTACAAGCTGGACGGCAAGCTGGAGTTCTCCGAAGTCTCGGTTGACCAGACCACCGGTTCCGTCACCCTGCGCGCCGTGTTCCCGAACCCTGAGCACACCCTGCTGCCAGGCATGTTCGTACACGCCAAATTGCAGGCCGGTGTAAACAGCGCCGCAATCCTGGCCCCGCAGCAAGGCGTGACACGCGACCTCAAGGGCACGCCGACCGCTTTGGTCGTGGGTCCGGATAACAAGGTTGAACTGCGTCAGCTCAAGGCCAACCGCACCGTCGGCAACCAATGGCTGATCGAAGATGGCCTGAAGGCTGGCGATCGCCTGATCACCGAAGGTCTGCAATTCGTCAAACCGGGCATCGAAGTCAACGCTCGGGAAGCGACCAACGTAGCCGCAAAGAACCCGGTCCCCGCACAGGCAGCTGACAAGGCTTCCAGCGGCAAAGGGGAGTAAACCATGTCGAAATTTTTTATCGACCGTCCGATTTTCGCCTGGGTAATTGCCCTGGTGATCATGCTGGTCGGGGCACTATCGATCCTCAGACTGCCGATCAACCAATACCCGAGCATTGCGCCTCCGGCCATTGCGATCTCCGTGTCCTACCCGGGTGCTTCGGCACAAACGGTTCAGGACACCGTGGTCCAGGTGATCGAGCAACAGCTCAACGGTATCGACAACCTGCGTTATGTCTCGTCGGAAAGTAACTCCGACGGCACCATGACCATTACCGCGACCTTCGAGCAAGGCACCAACTCCGACACCGCACAGGTTCAGGTGCAGAACAAACTGAACCTGGCCACCCCGCTGCTGCCGCAAGAAGTGCAGCAACAGGGTATCCGCGTGACCAAGGCAGTGAAGAACTTCCTGCTGGTGATCGGCGTGGTGTCGCGTGACGGCAGCATGACCAAGGACGACCTGTCCAACTACATCGTGTCCAACATGCAGGACCCGATCTCGCGGACCGCTGGTGTGGGTGACTTCCAGGTGTTCGGTTCCCAGTACGCCATGCGTATCTGGCTCGACCCGGCCAAGTTGAACAACTTCAACCTGACCCCGATCGACGTCAAGAACGCCATCGCCGCACAGAACGTGCAGGTGTCCTCCGGCCAGCTCGGCGGTTTGCCTGCTCTGCCCGGCACACAGCTGAACGCGACAATCATCGGCAAGACCCGTCTGCAGACCGCCGAGCAATTCGACAAGATCCTGCTCAAGGTCAACAAGGACGGTTCGCAAGTTCGTTTGAAAGATGTCGCCGAAGTCGGCCTGGGTGGTGAAAACTACAGCATCAACGCCCAGTTCAACGGCGCTCCGGCATCCGGTCTGGCGGTGAAACTGGCCACCGGCGCCAACGCCCTCGACACCGCAAAAGCCCTGCGCACGACCATCGACAGCCTCAAGCCGTTCTTCCCTGAAGGGATGGAAGTGGTGTTCCCGTACGACACCACTCCGGTGGTGACTGAGTCGATCAAAGGCGTGGTTAATACCTTGGTCGAAGCGGTTGCGCTGGTGTTCCTGGTGATGTTCCTGTTCCTGCAGAACTTCCGCGCCACCATCATCACCACGATGACCGTGCCGGTGGTATTGCTCGGTACGTTCGGCATCCTCGCGGCCGCCGGTTTCAGCATCAACACCCTGACCATGTTCGGTATGGTCCTGGCCATTGGCTTGCTGGTGGACGACGCCATCGTCGTGGTGGAAAACGTCGAACGGGTAATGAGCGAAGAAGGCCTGTCACCCAAGGAGGCCACCAAGAAATCCATGGGGCAGATCCAGGGTGCCCTGGTCGGTATCGCCCTGGTGCTGTCGGCGGTTCTGCTGCCAATGGCGTTCTTCAGCGGCTCTACCGGTGTGATCTACAAGCAGTTCTCGATCACCATCGTCTCGGCCATGGCCCTGTCGGTACTGGTTGCACTGATCTTCACCCCGGCGCTCTGCGCCACCATGCTCAAGCCGATTGCGAAAGGCGATCACGGCACCCCGAAACGCGGCTTCTTCGGCTGGTTCAACCGCAACTTCGATCGCGGTGTCAGAAGCTACGAGCGCGGCGTGGGCAGCATGCTCAAGCACAAAGCACCGTACCTGCTGGCGTACCTGTTGATTGTCGTCGGCATGATCTGGCTGTTCACCCGCATTCCAACCGCGTTCCTGCCGGAAGAAGACCAGGGCGTACTGTTTGCCCAGGTGCAAACACCTGCCGGTTCGACGGCGCAGCGTACCCAAGTGGTCGTGGACGAAATGCGCGAATTCCTGCTGCGTCCGGGCAAGGACGGCGGTGAAGGCGATGCAGTGAACTCGGTGTTCACCGTGACCGGCTTCAACTTCGCCGGCCGTGGCCAGAGCTCGGGCATGGCATTCATCATGCTTCGCCCGTGGGACGAACGTAACGCTGACAACAACGTGTTCAAGGTTGCGGCCCGTGCCCAGCAGCACTTCTTCACGTTCCGTGACGCCATGGTGTTCGCCTTCGCGCCACCCGCGGTACTCGAGTTGGGTAACGCCACCGGTTTCGACGTGTTCCTTCAGGACCGCGCCGGTATCGGTCACGACAAGTTGATGGAAGCGCGCAACCAGTTCCTCGGCATGGCGGCACAAAGCAAGATCCTGTCCCAGGTCCGTCCGAACGGCCTGAACGACGAACCGCAATTCCAGCTGGAAATCGATGACGAGAAGGCCAGCGCCCTGGGCGTGACCATCGCCGACATCAACAACACCTTGTCGATTGCCCTGGGTAGTAGCTACGTCAACGACTTCATCGACCGCGGTCGTGTGAAGAAGGTTTACGTGCAAGGTCAGCCCGGCGCTCGCATGAGCCCTGAAGATCTGCAGAAGTGGTACGTGCGCAACAGCGCCGGAACCATGGTGCCGTTCACGGCGTTCGCCAAGGGTGAGTGGATCTACGGTTCGCCGAAACTGGCCCGTTACAACGGTGTGGAAGCGATGGAAATCCTCGGTTCCCCGGCGCCGGGTTATTCCACCGGTGAAGCCATGGCCGAAGTCGAAGCCATCGCCAAGAAACTGCCGGCCGGTGTCGGTATTTCCTGGACCGGTCTGTCATACGAAGAACGTCTGTCCGGTTCGCAAGCGCCAGCGTTGTATGCCCTGTCGCTGCTGATGGTGTTCCTGTGCCTGGCGGCATTGTATGAAAGCTGGTCGATTCCGATCGCGGTGATGTTGGTGGTACCGCTAGGGATCATCGGTGCGCTCATGGCTACCAGCCTGCGCGGCTTGTCCAACGACGTGTACTTCCAGGTGGGCTTGTTGACGACCATCGGGCTGGCGGCGAAAAACGCCATTCTGATTGTCGAATTTGCCAAGGAGCTGCACGAACAGGGCCGCAGTTTGCATGATGCGGCGATCGAAGCCTGCCGGATGCGTCTGCGGCCGATCATCATGACCTCGCTGGCGTTCGTCCTCGGTGTGGTTCCGCTGGCGATCTCCTCGGGCGCAGGTTCGGGTAGCCAGCACGCAATCGGTACCGGTGTGATTGGCGGTATGATCACGGCAACCGTGCTGGCGATTTACTGGGTCCCACTGTTCTTCGTCACTGTGTCTGCCATGGGTCAGCGTAAAAACGTCGACCAGCAAGACGCTACTGAAACTCCTAAAGAGGCTGGCTAATGAGCAAGTCGCTACTTTCCCTGGCAGTTGCCGCCTTCGTGCTCAGTGGCTGCTCGTTGATACCTGATTATCAGCAGCCGGACGCTCCGGTGGCGGGCCAATACCCTGAAGGGCCGGCGTATTCGTCGGCCCAGGCACCGGCTCAGGCCGCTGCCGAACAGGGCTGGAAGCAGTTTTTCCATGACCCGGCGTTGCAACAGTTGATTCAGGTTGCCCTGGAAAACAACCGTGACCTGCGTGTCGCGGCCCTGAACATCGACGCCTTTGCAGCTCAATACCGCATCTCGCGCGCCGACCTGTTCCCGGCGATTTCGGCCAACGGCACCGGCAATCGTCAGCGGTTACCGGCCGACGCGTCGCAGACCGGTGAGTCCAGCATCACCAGTTCCTACTCGGCAACCGTGGGTGTCAGTGCCTACGAACTCGACCTGTTTGGTCGCGTTCGCAGCCTGAACGAAGAAGCACTGCAAAAGTACTTCGCCACTGAAGAAGGCCGCCGCAGCACGCAAATCAGCCTGGTGGCCAGCGTGGCCAATGCCTACCTGACCTGGCAGGCCGACAAGGAACTGCTGAAGCTGACCCAGGACACTCTTGCCGCGTTTGAGGAGAGCTACAAGCTCACCGCCCGCAGCAACGAAGTCGGTGTCGCCTCGGCCCTGGACCTGGCGCAGTCGCGCACCTCGGTGGAAAACGCCCGCGCACAACTGGCCAAGTACACCCGTCAGGTCGCGCAGGACGAGAACAGCCTGGTGCTGCTGCTCGGTACCGGCGTCCCGGCGAACCTGCAAGCGGCCAAACCGCTGAACGACGACCTGCTGAGCGAAGTACCGCCGGGCTTGCCATCGGATCTGCTGCAACGTCGCCCGGACATCCTCCAGGCCGAGCACAACCTGAAGGCCGCCAACGCCAACATCGGCGCGGCACGGGCTGCGTTCTTCCCGAGCATCAGCCTGACGGCCAATGCGGGCACCTTGAGCCCGGACCTGTCCGGTCTGTTCAACGGTGGTTCGGGTACCTGGCTGTTCCAGCCGCAGATCAACCTGCCGATCTTCAACGCCGGCAGCCTGCGTGCCAGCCTGGATTACTCGAAAATCCAGAAAGACATCGGCGTGGCGACCTACGAGAAGTCCATTCAAACGGCCTTCCAGGAAGTCGCCGACGGCCTGGCCGCCCGCCAGACCTACGTCCAGCAGTTGCAGGCGCAGAAAGATTTCGTCAGCGCCAACCAGGACTACTACCGTCTGGCCGAGCGTCGTTACCGCATCGGTGTCGACAGCAACCTGACCTTCCTCGATGCCCAGCGTCAGCTGTTCAGTGCGCAACAAGTGCTGATCACCGACCGTCTGGCGCAACTGGTCAGCCAGGTCAACCTGTACAAGGCACTGGGTGGTGGCTGGAACGAGCAAACGGCGAAGAACGAGCCGTTGAAAAAAGAAGCACCGGAGTTGAAGTTGTTCTGATAGCGCTGTGAAAACACGAAGCCCACCGATTGGTGGGCTTTTTGTTGGCCGTCTGAAAATCTGTGTTGTTCGTTATGACCCCATCGCCAGCAGGCTAGCTCCCACAGGTGACCGAGTTCCTCCCGAAGAAATGCGGTCGAATGTGGGAGCGAGCCTGCTCGCGATAGGGCCGGCCAATACACCACAAAACTCCGCTCAATGTTTCGTTCGATAATCGCCCAAAACCAATTTTAGATTATTGAACCATTCAGTACATTTCCCACACCATCCGAACCACAAAACCAAAAACAACAGGTTCGACACCATGCCCCCGCGCCCCGCCCTCTCCGGCTGATCCGCTTCGCTTGTCCTGACCGAATGTTCGTCTGCAACCCCAAGTTGCGGCATCACCCCGTTTCATCCCCAAGAATTAGAGAGACCCACGCCCATGACGCCTTTTCCTGCGCAGTATTTCGTTCCCGGCCTGATCGCCATTGCCGTGACCAGCGCGGCCCTGCCCGCTCACGCCGAGGAGTCGGGCTTTGTCGAAGGAGCCAAGGTCAACCTGAACCTGCGTAACTTCTACCTCAACCGCAACTTCACCAACCCGACCAAGGCTCAGGGCAAGGCTGAAGAGTGGACGCAAAGTTTCATCCTCGACGCCAAGTCCGGTTTCACCCAAGGCATCGTCGGATTCGGCGTGGATGTGCTGGGGTTGTACTCGGTAAAACTCGATGGTGGTAAAGGCACGGGCGGTACGCAATTGCTGCCGCTGGACAGCGACGGTCGCCCGGCGGATAACTTCGGGCGCACCAACGTCGCGTTCAAGGCCAAGCTGTCGCAGACTGAAGCGAAGGTCGGCGAATGGATGCCGGTGCTGCCGATCCTGCGTTCGGACGACGGGCGCTCGCTGCCGCAAACCTTCCGTGGCGGCCAGATCACCTCGAAGGAAATCAATGGCCTGACGCTCTACGGCGGCCAGTTCCGGCAGAACAGCCCGCGCGACGACAGCAGCATGGGCGACATGTCGATGACCGGAAAAGCCGCGTTCACCTCCGACCGTTTCAACTTCCAGGGCGGCGAGTACGTGTTCAACGACAAACGCACCCAGATCGGTCTGTGGAACGCCGAACTCAAAGACATCTACAGCCAGCAATACGTCAATCTGATCCACAGCCAACCGCTGGGCGACTGGACCCTGGGCGCCAACCTCGGCTACTTCTACGGCAAGGAAGACGGCAGCGCCCGGGCCGGCGACCTGGACAACAAGACCTGGTCCGCAATGCTCTCGGCCAAATACGGCGGCAACACCTTTTATGTCGGCCTGCAAAAACTCACGGGCGACAACGCCTGGATGCGGGTCAACGGCACCAGCGGCGGGACGTTGGCCAACGACAGCTACAACTCCAGCTATGACAATGCCCAGGAGAAATCCTGGCAAGTGCGTCACGACTACAACTTCGCCACCCTCGGCGTTCCGGGCCTGACGCTGATGAACCGCTACATCAGCGGCGACAACGTGCACACCGGTACGATTACTGATGGCAAGGAATGGGGACGTGAATCGGAACTGGGCTACACCGTGCAGAGCGGTGCGCTGAAGGACTTGAACGTGAAGTGGCGCAACTCGACCATGCGCCGGGATTACAGCAACAACGAGTTCGATGAAAACCGCGTGATCGTCAGCTATCCGATCAGCTTGCTTTAACTACCAGCACTGCCATTTCTGTAGGAGCTGGCTTGCCAGCGAAGTCGGCCTCAGCAGCGACGCACAATTCCAGGGCCTCTTCGCCGGCAAGCCGGCTCCTACAGGGATCAGATCACTTACTCCCGCGATTCAACCCCCAACTCATCCCACACCGATTCCGCCAGGTGGAACGTCGCATTGGCAGCCGGAATGCCGCAGTAGATCGCGCTCTGCATGATCACTTCCTTGATCTCGCCACGGCTGACGCCGTTGTTGGCGGCGGCGCGCAGGTGCAGTTTGAGTTCGCCCTCGCGGTTCATGCCGATCAGCATGGCGATGGTGATCAGGCTGCGGGTATGGCGCGGCAGGCCTGGACGGGTCCAGATGTCACCCCAGGCGTGGCGGGTGATCATTTCCTGAAACTCCGAGTTGAACTCGGTCAGGGTGGTCAGGCTGCGGTCGACGTGGGCATCGCCCAGTACCGCACGACGGAGTTCCATTCCTTCGTCGTAACGTTGTTTCTCATCCACAAAATAATCCTCAATGTGCCGTCAAAAACGTCAGCACGCGCTCGCTGAAAGCGTCGCCTGCCTGGACGTTGGACAAGTGCGCGGCATAGAACTCGGCGTACTCGGCGCCTGGCACATGCTCCTGAATGAAGTGCCCGCCAGACGGCGGCGTCACCGCATCCTGAGCGCCGGCAATCACCAGCAGTGGCGCTTTGATCAAGGACAACTGATCACGAAAATCAGCATCACGCACCGCTGCACAGTTGGCCGCGTAACCTTCTGGCGACGTGGCCGCGAGCATGTCGGTGATCTGCTTGGCCGCTGCCGGGTTGGCCTCGGAAAAGTCCGGGGTGAACCAGCGGGCAATCGACGCATCGCGCAGGGCAATCATGGCTGCCTGACCATCGCGCAAGACCATTTCAATGCGCGGGTCCCAGATCGATGGATCGCCGATTTTCGCTGCGGTGTTGCACACGATCAGTTTGTTCAGGCGCTCGCCGGCATTGATGCCCAGCCACTGGCCGATCAACCCGCCCATGGACAGACCGCAGAAATGCGCGCGCTCGATGTGCAAGGCATCCAGCAAGGCGAGCACGTCGTGCCCCAGTTGCTCAATGCTGTACGGCCCCGGTGTCACCAAGGACTGGCCGTGACCGCGCGTGTCGAAGCGCAACACGCGAAAATGCTTGGTGAACGCCGGGATTTGCGCGTCCCACATGTGCAGGTCGGTGCCTAGCGAGTTGGACAGCACCAACACCGGTGCATCGACCGGTCCGTCGTGCGGCCCTTGAATCTGGTAGTGCAGTTCGCCCTCGGCGAGTTGTACGAAAGCCACAGCAATCTCCTTCAGGCAGTCAATGCAGAATGTTCAGCCACCGCTCGCTCGACCCAGGTTTTGGCCTGGCCGAGGTAGTGGGCGGGGTCCAGCAGATGATCGAGTTCGGCGGCCGACAACTCGGCCGTCACTTGCGGCTCGTCGCCGAGCACCGCACGCAGATGACGCTGTTCGGCCACGGCACGTTTGCAGCATTGTTCCAGCAGATGATGCGCGGTATCGCGTCCCACCCGTTGCGCGAGGACGATGCTCACCGCTTCGGCGAGTACCAGGCCCTGGGTCAAATCGAGGTTGCGGGTCATGCGTGCGGCGTCCACTTCCAGCCCCTGCGCGATCAACAGTGCTTGTTGCAGACTGCCGGACACCAGGCAGCAAATCTCCGGCAGGGTTTCCCATTCGGCATGCCACAGGCCGAGACTGCGCTCGTGTTCCTGAGGCATGGCGCTGAACAGGGTCGAGAGCAAACCGGGAACACGGGTCGCCGCGCCGATCAGCACCGCCGCGCCCACCGGGTTGCGTTTGTGCGGCATGGTCGAAGAGCCGCCCTTGCCCGGCGCCGAAGGTTCGAACACTTCGGCGGCTTCGGTTTGCATCAACAGGCTGATGTCGCGGCCCATTTTGCCGAGGCTGCCGGCGATCAGGCCAAGTACCGCGCCGAATTCCACCACGCGATCGCGCTGGGTGTGCCACGGCTGGTCGGGCAAGGTCAGTTGCAGTTCTTCGGATAGCGCCTGGGCAATTGGCATCGCTTGCTCGCCAAGTGCCGCGAGGGTTCCGGAAGCACCGCCGAATTGCAGCACCAGCAGACGCGGTTTGAGTTCGGCCAAACGTTGGCGGCTGCGTGTCACGGCGCCCAGCCAACCGGCGATTTTCATGCCGAGGGTGACCGGTGTCGCATGCTGCAACCAGGTGCGCCCCGCCAGCGGAGTGGCGGCATATCGCTGGGCCTGAGTCGCAAGGGATTGGCCCAGGTCCGCGAGATCTTTTTCAATCAATTCCAACGCTCGGCGCAATTGCAGCACCAGGCCGCTGTCCATCACGTCCTGGCTGGTCGCACCCAGATGCACGTATCGCTCAGCCTCGGCATTTTGCGCGGCGATCTGTTTGCCCAGTGCCTTGACCAACGGAATCGCCGAGTTCCCCGCCGTGGCAATCGCCTCGGCGAGGGTGGCAAAGTCGTAATGCCCGGCGCTGCACGCCGCCTCAATCGGCGCGACCGCACTCACCGGAATCAAGCCAACCCGCGCTTCAGCACGGGCCAGTGCCGCTTCGAAATCGAGCATGGCCTGGACCCGGCCCTGATCGCAGAACACTTCACGCATATCACGCGCCGTGAAATAGGCATCGAACAATTGATTGCCCGGTCGCTGGTTCATAAACAGTTCCTGAAGGCGCGGGCCTTGGCGACCCGCGCGTGAAGATCAAAGATCGTGGTGCAGATACTTCGCCTGTTTCGGCAAACGCAGGCTGAACAGGAAGGCGATCGCCATCATCACCGTCACGTACCAATAAAAGGAGTTTTCCATCCCAACGGCCTTGAGGCTCAGAGCCACGTATTCCGCCGAGCCACCGAAGATCGCATTCGCCACCGCATACGCCAGGCCAACGCCCAGTGCGCGCACTTGCGGGGGGAACATCTCGGCTTTCACCAGACCGCTGATCGAGGTGTAAAAACTCACGATCGCCAGCGCCAGGGTAATCAGCACAAAAGCCATGAACGGGCTGCTGACGCTTTTGAGGCTAAGCAGGATCGGCACGGTGCACAAGGTACCCAGCGCGCCGAACCAGAGCATCGAATTACGTCGGCCAATCTTGTCCGCGAGCATGCCGAAGATCGGCTGCATGCACATATAAAGAAACAGCGCGCCAGTCATGATGTAACTGGCCGTCTTGGCGTGCATGCCGGCGGTGTTCACCAGGTACTTCTGCATGTACGTGGTGAAGGTGTAGAAAATCAGCGAGCCACCGGCGGTGTAACCGAGCACGGTGATGAACGCGGCTTTGTGGTCGCGGAACAGTGCCTTGATACTGCCGGCGTCCTTGTTTTCGCGCATTTCCTTGCTGGTGGTTTCTTTCAGCGAACGACGCAGGAACAGCGAAATCAGCGCCGCCACTGCACCGACCACGAACGGAATCCGCCAGCCGTAGGCACGCAGGTCTTCTTCAGTGAGGATTTGTTGCAGGACCACCACCAGCGACACCGCCAGCAATTGCCCGCCAATCAATGTCACGTACTGGAACGACGCGTAGAACCCGCGCTGGCCCTTGAGTGCCACTTCGCTCATGTAGGTCGCGGTGGTGCCGTACTCGCCGCCCACCGACAAGCCTTGCAGCAAACGCGCGAACAGCAACAGGATCGGCGCCCAGACACCGATGTCCTTGTACGTTGGCAGGCAGGCGATCAGCAATGAGCCGAAGCACATCATCAGAATCGAGATCAGCATCGAGTTCTTGCGCCCGTGCTTGTCCGCGACACGGCCGAAAATCCAGCCGCCAATCGGCCGCATCAGGAACCCGGCGGCAAACACGCCAGCGGTGTTGACCAACTGCACCGTGGGGTTGTCGGACGGGAAAAACGCAGGCGCGAAGTAGATTGCGCAGAAGGCGTAGACGTAGAAGTCGAACCATTCGACGAGGTTGCCGGACGAGGCACCGACAATGGCGAAGATCCGCTTGCTACGCTCTTCGCCGGTATAAAGAGCTGTAGGCGCTGTGGGTGTTGTCATCGTTTTTTCACTCAATGGGGACGGTGAGAGTCTAGACACACTTTGCAACAGTCCCGTTCCGCAGATGCATCAGCCTCTGTAGGAGCCGGCTTGCTGGCGATTGCGTTGTGTCATTCAACATTGATGAAACTGACACCGTAATCGCCAGCAAGCCGGCTCCTACAGGGGGGTACGGTGCTCACTCAATAATCGAAGAACACCGTCTCGGCATCGGTGCCCTGCAGAATCACATTCCACTGGTAAACACCTGATGCATCCTGCTTCGCCATCAGCGTGCTGCGGCGTTCGGCCGGTACGCATTCGAGCAGCGGATCGTCGACGTTGGCCGGTTCGCCATCAAAGTAGATCCGCGTCAGCAGGTGCTTCACCAAACCACGGGCGAACACCAGCACCACCAGGTGCGGGGCCTGGGTCGTGCCTTTCAGGCCTTCGACGGTACCCGGTTTGATCGTGGTGAAACGGAAACGCCCTTCGGCATCCACCGGCACCCGACCAAAGCCTTCAAAGTTCGGGTCCAGGGGTTTGTCCTGGTCGTCTTCCGGGTGGTCGTACTTGCCGGCCGCGTTGGCCTGCCAGACTTCCAGCATGGCGTCGTTGACGACGTCGCCGTTGCCATCGACCACTTGCCCGGTGATCGCCACGCGTTCGCCCAGGGTTTGCTCGACAGCCAGATTTTCACGATTCAGCCAGGTCAGGCCGATGTGGTAGTACGGCCCGACGGTGTGGGACGTGGTCGCATTCAGCGTCATCTTATTTCTCCATCGGCGTGGCGTCGCGGCCGCGCAAAACGATGTCCCAGCGATAACCGAGGGCATAGGAAGGGATGGTTTTTTCCAGATCGAACGTGGCGATCAAACGCTCTTTGGCGCGGGTATCCGGCACACAGTTGTAGATCGGGTCGTAGGCCAGCAGCGGATCGCCCGGGAAATACATTTGGGTGACCAGACGCGTGAGGATGCTCGGCCCGAACAGCGAAAAATGGATGTGCGCCGGGCGCCAGGCATTGTGATGGTTGCCCCACGGATAGGCGCCAGGCTTGATGGTCTGGAACTGATACCAGCCATCGGCGTCGGTCACGGTGCGGCCAGTGCCGGTGAAGTTCGGGTCCAGCGGCGCGTCGTGCAAATCACGGGCATGGGCGTAGCGACCGGCGGCGTTGGCCTGCCAGATCTCCACCAGAATCCCCGGCACCGGCAGACCGTTTTCGTCCAGCACGCGGCCGTGGATGATGATGCGCTCACCCTGAGGTTCCGCGTCATGCTGGGCGGTCAGGTCGTTGTCCTTCTCGTTGATGCGTTCGGCACCTACGGTCGGACCGGTAATTTCCGACAACGAATGCGGCAGGAACACCAACGGCTTGGACGGCGAGCGCAGGTTGGTGGATTGGTAGGTCGGATGCAGATAAGGCGGCTGGGTGCCTTCCTGCGGGCGACGGTAACCAGGCTTGTCAGTCATTACACTTTCCTCAATTCTTATAAGTCGACGGCGCGTGTCAGACGCGCTCGATCGCCAGTGCCAGACCTTGGCCAACGCCGACGCACATAGTCGCCAGACCTTTCTTGCCGCCGGTTTTTTCCAGCTGATGCAAAGCGGTCAACACCAACCGCGCGCCACTCATGCCCAACGGATGCCCCAAGGCAATGGCGCCGCCGTTCGGGTTGACCTGCGCCGCATCA
Source organism: Pseudomonas sp. Irchel s3f7 (assembly GCF_900187615.1). Classification (GTDB taxonomy): domain Bacteria; phylum Pseudomonadota; class Gammaproteobacteria; order Pseudomonadales; family Pseudomonadaceae; genus Aquipseudomonas. The sequence goes on from NZ_FYDO01000017.1 coordinate 23,983, forward strand.
TCCGCGATCCCCAGTTCACGCAACACTGCCAAACCCTGGCTGGCGAAGGCTTCGTTGAGTTCGATCACGTCGAAATCGCTGACCGCCACGCCGAGGCGCTCGATCAGTTTACGCACTGCCGGTACCGGACCGATGCCCATTACACGCGGGGCAACACCGGCGCTGGCCATGCCCAGCACTTTGGCACGGGCCGTCAGGCCGTGTTTCTTCACCGCTTCGGCCGAGGCCAGGATCAACGCGGCAGCACCGTCGTTCACGCCCGAGGCATTGCCGGCCGTGACGGTTTTGTCGGGGCCGTTGACCGGTTTCAGTTTGGTCAGGGCTTCGAGCGTGGTGTCGGCGCGAGGATGTTCGTCCTGGCTGACCACGGTTTCACCCTTCTTGTGGGCAATGCGCACTTCGACGATTTCTTCGGCGAAAAAGCCTGCGGCTTGCGCGGCGGCGGTGCGTTGCTGACTGCGTAGGGCGAACGCGTCCTGATCGGCGCGAGATACCTTGTAGTCATCCGCAACGTTGTCAGCAGTCTGCGGCATCGCGTCCACACCGTACTGGGCTTTCATCAACGGGTTGATGAAGCGCCAGCCGATGGTGGTGTCTTCCAGTTTCATGTTGCGCGAAAACGCCGCGTCGGCCTTGCCCATCACGAACGGCGCACGGGACATCGACTCGACGCCACCGGCAATCGCCAGCTCCATCTCGCCACTGGCGATAGCGCGGAACGCGGTGCCGATGGCATCCATGCCCGAAGCGCAGAGGCGGTTGAGGGTCACACCCGGAATGGTTTCCGGCAGGCCGGCCAGCAGCAGCGCCATGCGCGCCACGTTACGGTTGTCTTCACCGGCCTGGTTGGCGCAGCCGAGGAACACCTCGTCCACGGCGTTCCAGTCCACCGACGGGTTGCGCTCCATCAAGGCCTTGATCGGCACGGCGGCGAGGTCGTCGGCGCGAACCGTCGACAAGCCGCCGCCGAAACGGCCGATGGGAGTGCGGATCGCGTCGCAGATATAAACGTCACGCATCACGCTTCTCCGGGAGCTTGGCCGTGGGCGGCCGCGGTACGGGCTTCGAGATCGCGCAGCGCGGTCAGCTCGACTTCAGTCGGCTCGGCGGTGTGCTCAATCGTGTCGGCAAAGCGAATCGCCCAACCGGTGGCCGCTACCACTTGTTCGCGGGTCACGCCCGGGTGCAGTGCGGTGACCACGAACTCGTGGGTGCCCTCCTCCGGTTCCATGATGCACAGGTCGGTAATGATGCCGACCGGACCGGCGCCTGGCAGGCCGAGACGCTTGCGCGAATCGCCGCCCTCACCATGGCCGACCGAGGTAATGAAGTCGAGCTTGTCGACAAACGAACGCGCCGACTGCTTGAGGATGATCAGCACGCTCTTGGCGGAACCGGCGATCTCCGGCGCGCCACCGGCACCTGGCAGGCGCACTTTCGGCGAGTGGTAATCACCGACCACGGTGGTGTTGATGTTGCCGAAACGGTCGACCTGCGCCGCGCCGAGGAAGCCGACGTCAATGCGACCGCCCTGCAACCAATAGCGAAAAATCTCACCGGTCGGTACGACGGTGTCAGCGGTTTCCGCCAGTTCACCGTCACCGATCGACAGTGGCAATACGCTCGGCTTGGCCCCAATCGGACCCGATTCGTAGATCAAGACGACATCAGGCGAGGAAGTCAGGCGCGCCAGGTTGGCCGCTTTCGACGGCAGGCCGATACCGACGAAGCACACCGAACCGTTCTTCAAGCGACGGGCAGCGGCGACGGTCATCATTTCATTGGTGGTGTAAGTCATTACTTCGCCTCCGAAGCGGCGGCCAGTTTGGCCTGGAACTCGCTGAAGTCAGCGCTGCCATGGATGTACTCGTTGATCCACGCGGTAAAGGTTTCACGGTCGCGGGCAATCGGGTCCCAGGCTTGATAGAAGCGGTTGTCGCGCTCGTTGTAACCGTGGGCGTAGGAAGGATGCGCACCGCCAGGTACGTGGCAAACCGCGCTCAAGGCCCAAGTCGGCAAGACACAGGAGTTCATCGGTGCATTGAGGTCATCGACGATTTCTTCAACGGTGACGATGCAGCGCTTGGCCGCCAGTGCGGCTTCTTTTTGCACGCCGAGGATGCCCCAGAGCAGCACGTTGCCCTTGCGGTCGGCTTTCTGCGCGTGAATCACGGTGATGTCCGGACGCACAGAAGGCACGGCGGCCAACACTTCACCGGTGAACGGGCAGGTCACGGATTTGATCAGCGGGTTGACCTTCGGCAGGTCAGAACCGGCGTAGGCACGCAGCACTGCGAACGGTAGGCCGGAAGCACCGGCGACGTAGGCATTGGCCAGGTCGGCGTGGCTGTGTTCTTCGATTTCCAGCGCGTGGGGCCACTGCTTCTCGACGGCGTCACGCAGTCGATGCAGCGAACCAACACCCGGGTTACCGCCCCAGGAGAAAATCAGCTTGCGAGCACAACCGGCACCGATCAACTGGTCGTAGATCAGGTCAGGGGTCATCCGCACCAGCGTCAGGTCTTTCTTGCCCTGGCGAATGATTTCGTGACCCGCCGCCGTAGGGATCAAGTGAGTGAAGCCTTCGAGCGCAACGGTATCGCCGTCGTTTACGAATTGCTTCACCGCGTCGTGCAGCGAAAGGATTTCAGCCATTGGGGCAGGCTCCCGTTTATTGTTAACCGACAGTGGAAGAAGGCGCCGATGCGCAGCGCCGGAATGACTGAAGATTAAGCCCGTGCAAAACGCCAAACAATCCGATAATCGACTGAGTGTTCGTTTATCGAACACATTGTTGCCTGGCTATCTTTATGCGCAGCCCCCAAAAGATCGCAGCCTGCGGCAGCTCCTACAGATTTATACATTCCCCTGTAGGAGCTGCCGCAGGCTGCGATCTTTTACTGCTACACCACTATTTCAAACCGGAATCAGGTCGCATCCGCATGACTGACCATGCCCTTGATCACCACCGCCACGGTCGCCAGCGCGGCCGGAATCACCAGCGCCGTCAGCACTTGCTCGAAGTTCCAGCCGAGGCCCAACAGCGTGGCGCCCATCCAGGCACCGAGGATGGCACCGAAACGACCGATGCCGAGCATCCACGACACACCGGTCGCACGCCCCTGCGTCGGATAGAACCGCGCCGCCAGCGATGGCATCGCCGATTGCGCACCGTTGACGCACATCCCGGCCACCAGCACCAGCGTCGCCAGGAGGGTGATATTGCCCAGGCTCTGTCCCACCGCGTAGGCAAACACCCCGGCCAACAGGTAGAAAGTGCCGATGACCTTGTGCGGATTGAACCGATCCATCGCCCAGCCCACGCCCACTGCGCTGAGCACGCCGCCAAACTGGAACAGCGCGCCGATGAACGCTGCTTGCTCCATGCTCGCGCCGCTGTCGCGCATCAGGGTCGGCAACCAACTGGTCAGCAGATAAACAATGACCAGGCCCATGAAGTAGGTCAGCCACAACAACAAGGTACCGACGCTGTAGGTGCCGGAGAAAATCACCGCGAACACATTGCGCGCCTTCACGGTTTTCTGTTCGGGCACGCTGAAGCTGGAGGCCTGCGCCACCACGCTTGGGTCAATCGGTGCCAGCGCTTTGCGCACCTTGTCGGTGCCGCGGTTGCGAACCACGAGATAGCGCGCCGACTCCGGCAACCAGAACAGCAAAACCACCGCCAGGATCAACGGCAGGACCCCGCCGATCAGCAACAGGCTGTGCCAGCCGAACGCAGGAATCAGCTTGGCCGAAATGAATCCGCCACCGGCCATGCCGAGGTTGAAGCCGCAGAACATGCTGGTCACCAGCAGGGACTTTTTGCGCTCGGGGGTGTATTCCGACAGCAGCGTGGTGGCGTTCGGCATGCCGGCGCCCAGACCCAGACCGGTCAGGAAGCGCAGCACCAGCAACTGCTCGACATTGGTGCTGTACGCAGAGGCCAGGCTGAAGGCGCCGAACAACAGCACCGCGCCGACCAGTACGACTTTTCGCCCGAAGCGGTCAGCCAGCGGTCCGGAGCCCAGGGCGCCGAAGACCATGCCGATCAACGCTGCACTCATCACCGGGCCGAGACTGGCGCGATCGATGCCCCAGTCTTGAGAAAGCGCAGGCGCAATGAACCCCATGGCCGCCGTATCGAGGCCATCGAGGAAGACAATCAGGAAACACAGGATCACCACGCGCCACTGGTAGCGCGAAATGGGTTGGGCATTGATGAAGGACTGCACGTCGAGGCAGTTTCCTACAGCAGACTGAGGCTGGTTCATTATTTTTATTCCACGAATCGCAGGCGAACAGTGTCAGCAGACGCTGACGAAGCCGCGACAGTAATGAGCCAGAGGAAAGAGCGTCAATTCGATAAACGCGACTCTGTGCGTTTATCGAACATCTTAGGCAAACAGCTGAGCGCTGAGATCGCGGCTGGCACTCAACAGGCCGGGCAGAAAACGTTGCTCCAATTCGTTGCGGCTGACTCGGCCGGCATGGGTGCTGACATTGAGCGCGGCGACCACCTGACCGGAAGCGTCGTACACCGGAACGGCGATCGAACGCAGGCCCTGTTCGAGCTCCTGATCGACGATGCACCACCCTTGTTGCCGCACTTCTTGCAGGCATTCGAGCAACGCCTCGGGAGTATGGATAGTGCGGCTGGTCTTGGCTTGCAACTCGGCATGGTCGAGGTACTCACCCAAAGACGTGTCATCCAGCGCGGCCAGCAGGATCCTGCCCATCGACGTGCAATAGGCCGGTAAACGCCCGCCCACCGACAGATCAACCGAAATCAGGCGCTGAGTGGTTGCGGACCGGGCGATGTACAGAATGTCCTCGCCCTCCAGCGTGGCCATGTTGCACGCCTCGTGGAGTTGCTCGCTCATGCGGTCCAGATAAGGCTGGGCAGAAACCGCCAGCGGTGTCGAGGACACATAGGCATGACCGAGGGTCAGCACCTTGGGCAACAACGAATAAGTGCGGCCGTCGGTGGTGGCATAGCCGAGCTTGATCAAGGTGTGCAGGCAACGGCGCACGGCGGCACGGGGAATTTCCGTGCGGTGGCTGATCTGGGCGATGGTCAGGTGCCGTTTGCGCTCCTGAAACGCTTGCACCACGGCCAGGCCACGGGCCAGTGAGGTCATGAAGTCCGGGTCACCGGTCAATGCCTGGATCCGCTTGGCCGGGGACGCGACGATGGGCGGGGCGACGGAAGCGAAAGAATTGCGCAATTGATCGTTCATATAAGGTCCTTTTCCCGCACGGATCAGCGGCTATTACAAGGGGCTGGCGCTTGTCGCACAACCCCGAGCCGTCAACATCGGGCGATTATCGAACGCTCGACCGATAATCGCAATCCGTCGTTTGCCTGCCTGAACGAGCGCGGCCAAGTTTTCATGCCCACCTCGCCAACTTGAATTTACATGGTCTCGGCCCCAGATCTAATGGCCGTTCAAGTTACTGCAACTTGATTGACTTAATGACGTCAGAAACGCATCACCGCACATCGATATCGGCCATTGCGTTTACTTGGCATTAAATTTTCGAGCACAAAGATCACACACCCGGCTTCACTTTTAACTCTTCAGAGATAGTGTTCTTCAAATCGGCCGCTATAATACAATTCAGTAGCGGGCGGGTTTTTATTTGCCGTTCCTGCTACCCGGCAATGTCGAGCTCCATCGTTGCCGACCACAGCAATCGCCTGACTTCCATTGCAAGGATTTCGTCAGTGCGCTCTGTGAGAAAGGAAATTGATGCTACGTCAGCCGTTCAACTCTGGTGCCGTGGCCGCCTGCGACATGGAAGCATTGATCACACTGTTGTCAGCACGATGCCTTTAAAGGCGTTGTCCATTCGACGAGTGCGGTCAGTCGATTTGATGCAGCGCGTTTCACCAGAAATAATCTCAACTCAATCAGGTATCACTGTGACGAAAGACGAACTGCGCGCGGAACTTGAGCGCCAGGAACAACGTTACAAGGAAGTTTACGGCGGAGAAGTCACCACTTACGCCGCTCAACCGGAACCGGAGCGCAAACCCTGGCGTAAACGCGCCACCGTTCAGGATCAGGTTTTTCAGCAAGAAATTCAGAAAATGGAAAAGGAACTCAAAGCCGAAGAGCCATGACCGCTTCGGCCTGATCCTTCAAGGGCCTGCCTCTACACCTGTTAAAAGCGGGATGTATTGATGCTGCCTTCCGCGCCCGCTACGAGCGGGCGGCGGCCATCTCGATCAATGGGCACACCAAAATGCCCATATCTGACCGTCTTCTCAGATATTTCACACAAGCGCTCAAGCCCTTCGCTGTCAGGCGCCAAACCCTTGCGATTCAGGTTTTTTACAGCAATATCAATGACTTAAAAATCACAGTAAAACCCTGGGACTTAGGGTCCTGCTCAAAAAAAAATCGTTGAAGAATGTTACCGATTAGCAGCGAATGCATTGATTGTCAGTCTTTTCTGGCATAATCCCGCCCCCTTATGACCGGGTCAGAAAACCTTCATGATCGATTTATTCAGCGGACTGGATGCTTGGGTGCTTGTGAGCCTCTTGCTCGCCCTGGCCTTTGTCCTCGCCTTCGAGTTCATCAACGGCTTTCATGACACCGCTAACGCGGTGGCTACCGTTATCTATACCAAAGCCATGCCGCCTCACCTGGCAGTGTTCTTTTCCGGTGTGTTCAACTTCCTCGGCGTGTTGCTGGGCGGTGTCGGCGTGGCGTATGCCATCGTCCACCTGCTACCGGTAGAACTGCTGATCAATGTGAACACCGGTCACGGCCTGGCCATGGTGTTCTCGTTGCTCGCCGCCGCCATCACCTGGAACCTGGGCACCTGGTACTTCGGTATCCCCGCCTCCAGTTCCCATACGCTGATCGGTTCGATCCTCGGCGTGGGCCTGGCGAACGCCCTGATCAACGAAATCCCGTTGGCGGATGGCGTGAACTGGCAGAAAGCGATCGATATCGGCATGTCGCTTGTGTTCTCGCCAATGGCAGGCTTCCTGATCGCTGCACTGATCCTGATCGGTCTTAAATGGTGGCGTCCTCTGTCGAAGATGCACAAGACACCGGAAGAGCGCCGCAAGATCGACGACAAGAAGCACCCGCCGTTCTGGAACCGTCTGGTTCTGGTGATTTCAGCCATGGCTGTGAGCTTCGTGCACGGTTCCAACGACGGTCAGAAAGGTATCGGCCTGATCATGCTGGTACTGATCGGTATCGTGCCGGCGCAGTTCGTACTCGACCTGAACAGCACCACCTATCAGATCGAGCGGACCCGCGACGCCACTTTGCACCTGAGTCAGTTCTACCAGCGCAACTCTGAAACCCTGGGTGAGTTCCTGGCCTTGGGCAAAAGTGTTGAAGGCGACCTGCCGGAGAAGTTCCGTTGCAACCCGCAACAGACCGAACCGACGATCACCGCGCTGCTGGGCACCCTCAAGGGCGTAGCCGACTACCATTCGTTGTCGTCGGACAGCCGCATCGAAGTGCGTCGCTACCTGCTTTGCCTGGATGACACCGCGAAGAAAGTCAGCAAATTGCCAAGCCTGGCACCCCGTGAAAAGGCTGACCTGGACAAGCTGCGCAAAGACCTGACCACCACCACCGAATACGCGCCGTTCTGGGTGATTCTGGCGGTCGCACTGGCCCTGGGCCTTGGCACCATGGTGGGCTGGAAGCGTGTGGTACTGACCATCGGTGAGAAGATCGGCAAGCAAGGCATGACCTATTCCCAGGGCATGTCGGCCCAGATCACCACCGCCAGCCTGATCGGCCTGGCCAACATCTTCAGCCTGCCAGTGTCCACCACCCACGTCCTGTCCTCGGGCGTGGCAGGGACCATGGTCGCTAACAAAAGCGGCTTGCAGGGCGGCACCGTCAAAACGATCCTGCTGGCCTGGGTACTGACCCTGCCAGCGACCGTGGCCTTGTCGGCCGGTTTGTTCTGGCTGGCCTCGAAGGCACTGGGCAGCTGATACGCAGCCCAACGAAAAAGGCGCGCTCCGCAAGGACCGCGCCTTTTTTATGCCTCTAATCCAGCAAACACCGCTCCCACAGTGTTCTATTGGCATTTACATTCTTACAGGCAAAAAAAAAGGCAACCGAAGTTGCCTAAAATGCCTTGCGTGCTCATTACATCCGGAAGGAACTACGGTTATTTGCGCTTTTGCGAATCCTTCCAGATAAAAAGTCCGAACCCTGCAAAAAATACAAACATGAGGCTGACAGTCAGCACTCCGGCGATCACCACGTTGTCGAAAAACATGACGCGTCTCCTGTACTTGCCGTGTTGCGATGGAGCTAAGTTAACCAAACGGACAGGAGAAAATATTGACCGGGATCAATGTCGCCCAAGACTGGGCAAGCGGAAGGGAAAAGATTGACCCGCATCAATCAATGCGGGGGAGGTATCAGCGTTTCTTCGGTTTGTTCTTCGACTTTTTCTTGGCTTTGCCCAATGGCATTGCCTGCTCGAATGCCTGGCGCACTTCATTAAGTCGCTTGTCATTGAGGTCATGAACACGCTTGGCGCGTTCTGCATTGAGGTCGATCAGTTTGTCGTCTTGGCTCATGGCGTTCAGTGCATCGCTTGATATGAGGTTTCAGTCGCCGCAAGTTGGGCAGGATTGTGCCAATAATGCGGCCTGACGCCAGCGCTGACCAGTCGTGCGCTCAAATCTCGATATCGACCCACAACCCTTGGCGTGGCTGATCTTCCATCAGCGGTGCAACGGGAACCGTATTGTCGGTATTGAGCTCATCCCCCGGAATGGCCAGATAGGCCTCAGGGGCCTCATCGGCTTCGCGGCGACGGCGCTCCTGCTCCTGTTTACGGCGCTGCTCTTCACGCAGCAGCAATGCGGTCGCTTCCGGGTCGCGGTTCTGCAGGTCGATGGTGCTGTCCTTCGAACTTTCCTGCACCGGCACCACCGGTGGAATCTCCGGACGCTGGCGGATCGGGTCATGTTGCGAAGTGATCGGCACGGCACTCAAGGGGAGCATCGGTGGCAGCATAATTTTCAGTCTCCTGTCAGCAGGCTGTCGGCTGCGGGGATGGCGACTTGAGCCATCGGTCGCAAACTGTGACTCAATTGGCACTTGCAGGCGCTGCCGACGACTACGATCTTTATCGGACAACGTAGAACTCACGCGTTCCCCGAGATCAAAAGATCGCAGCCTTCGGCAGCTCATGTGCCGTAAACCTTTTGGTCTGGAGGTCCGATTCCGTTAAGATAGCCCGCTTTTTCAAGGTGGGAGTCAGGCAGCATGGCGCAGCAGTATCAACCGGGGCAACGCTGGATCAGTGACAGCGAAGCCGAGCTGGGTTTAGGCACCGTTCTGGCACAGGACGGCCGCTTGTTGACCGTGCTCTACCCGGCCACTGGCGACACTCGCCAGTACGCGCTAAGGAATGCGCCCCTCACCCGTGTGCGGTTTTCGCCGGGTGACTCCATCACTCACTTCGAAGGCTGGAAACTGACCGTCCGCGAAGTCGACGACGTCGATGGCCTGTTGGTCTATCACGGCCTCAACGCGCAGAACGAAGTGGTCACCCTGCCGGAAACCCAACTGTCGAACTTCATCCAGTTCCGTTTGGCGAGCGACCGACTGTTCGCCGGCCAGATCGATCCGCTGGCCTGGTTCTCCCTGCGTTACCACACCCTGGAACACACCAGCCGCCAGTTGCAGTCCTCGCTGTGGGGCCTGGGCGGCGTGCGTGCGCAACCGATCGCGCACCAGCTGCACATTGCCCGCGAAGTGGCTGACCGTATCGCGCCACGGGTTCTGCTGGCCGACGAAGTGGGCCTGGGCAAAACCATCGAAGCCGGTCTGGTGATCCATCGCCAACTGCTCTCGGGCCGCGCCAACCGCGTACTGATCCTGGTACCGGAAAACCTCCAGCACCAGTGGCTGGTCGAGATGCGCCGCCGCTTTAACCTGCAAGTCGCGCTGTTCGACGAAGAACGCTTCATCGAAAGCGATGCCTCCAATCCGTTCGAAGACACCCAGCTTGCGCTGGTTGCACTTGAATGGCTGGTGGACGACGAGAAAGCCCAGGACGCCCTGTTCGCGGCGGGTTGGGACTTGCTGGTGGTCGACGAGGCTCACCACTTGGTCTGGCATGAAGATCAGGTCAGCCCTCAATATTCGCTGGTCGAACAACTCGCCGAAACCATTCCCGGCGTACTGCTGTTGACCGCCACCCCGGAACAACTGGGCCAGGACAGCCACTTCGCTCGTCTGCGCCTGCTCGACCCGAACCGTTTCCACGACCTGCAAGCCTTCCGCGCCGAGAGCGAAAACTATCGCCCGGTGGCCGAAGCCGTTCAGGAACTGCTCGACAAGGGACGCCTGTCCCCTGAAGCACACAAGACCATCCACGGTTTCCTCGGCAACGAAGGTGAAGCCCTGCTGACGGCGGTCAACGATGGCGACACCGAAGCCAGCGCCCGCCTCGTGCGCGAACTGCTCGACCGCCATGGCACCGGCCGCGTGCTGTTCCGTAACACCCGCGCCGCCGTGCAGGGTTTCCCGGAACGCAAACTGCACCCGTACCCGCTGCCGTGCCCCGACGAATACCTCGAACTGCCGCTGGGCGATCACGCCGAGCTGTACCCGGAAGTCAGCTTCCAGGCCCAGCCGGACGCCAATGAAGAAGAACGCTGGTGGAAGTTCGACCCGCGTGTCGAATGGCTGATCGACCAGCTGAAAATGCTCAAGCGCACCAAAGTGCTGGTGATCTGCGCCCACGCCGAAACCGCCATGGACCTGGAAGACGCCCTGCGCGTGCGTTCCGGCATCCCGGCCACGGTGTTCCATGAGGGCATGAACATCCTCGAGCGTGACCGTGCCGCTGCCTACTTCGCCGATGAAGAGTTCGGCGCGCAAGTACTGATCTGCTCGGAAATCGGCAGTGAAGGCCGCAACTTCCAGTTCTCCCATCACTTGGTGCTGTTCGACCTGCCGTCCCATCCGGACCTGCTGGAACAACGTATCGGGCGTCTGGACCGGATCGGCCAGAAGCACATCATCGAACTGCACGTGCCGTACCTGGAAACCAGCCCGCAAGAGCGCCTGTTCCAGTGGTACCACGAAGCGCTGAACGCCTTCCTCAACACCTGCCCGACCGGCAACGCCTTGCAGCATCAGTTCGGCCCACGCCTGCTGCCGCTGCTCGAAGAAGCCGACGATGGCGAGTGGCAAGCGTTGATCGACGAAGCCCGCACCGAACGTGAGCGTCTGGAAGCCGAGCTGCACACCGGCCGCGACCGTTTGCTGGAGCTCAACTCCGGTGGTGCTGGCGAAGGTGATGCACTGGTTGAAGACATCCTTGAGCAGGACGATCAGTTCGCCCTGCCGATCTACATGGAAACCCTGTTCGACGCGTTCGGCATCGACAGTGAAGACCATTCGGAAAACGCGCTGATCCTCAAGCCGAGCGAAAAAATGCTCGACGCCAGCTTCCCGCTGGGCGACGACGAAGGCGTGACCATCACCTACGACCGTAACCAGGCGCTGTCCCGCGAGGACATGCAGTTCATCACCTGGGAGCATCCGATGGTTCAGGGCGGCATGGATCTGGTGCTGTCCGGTTCCATGGGCAACACCGCCGTGGCGCTGATCAAGAACAAGGCGCTGAAACCTGGCACCGTGTTGCTGGAACTGCTGTATGTCAGCGAAGTGGTTGCCCCGCGCTCGCTGCAACTGGGCCGTTACCTGCCGCCGGCCGCCCTGCGCTGCCTGCTCGACACCAACGGCAACGACCTGTCGGCCCGCGTGTCGTTCGAGACCTTGAACGACCAGCTGGAAAGCGTACCGCGTGCCAGCGCCAACAAGTTCATCCAGGCTCAGCGCGATCAACTGACGCCACGGATCAATGCCGGCGAAGCGAAAATCTTCCCGCGCCACGCCGAGCGTGTCGCCGAAGCGCAACGTCGCCTGGCCGCCGATACCGACGAAGAACTGGCGCGTCTGACCGCGTTGCAAGCAGTCAACCCGACCGTGCGCGACAGCGAATTGGTTGCCCTGCGCAAACAACGCGAGCAAGGCCTGGCCATGCTCGACAAGGCGGCGCTGCGACTGGAAGCGATCCGGGTGTTGGTAGCGGGTTAAGTCCCCTGCTCCACCCTGCAAAAAAGAAGGCCCGCAGCGATGCGGGCCTTTTTTTATCTGACTTTTGTGGTGATGCCGATGGCCTCATCGCTAGCAGGCTAGCTCCCACAGGGGTCGTATTCACACTGGAGATCCAATGTGGGAGCTAGCCTGCTAGCGATAGCAATTATGCAGTCGCCGCTGCAACCTCTGGCTCAACCACGGCGACCAACCCCTCCTTCATCCGCTTGGCATCGCGCACAAAACACCGCGAAGCCAACACCAGAAACACCATGGTGAAAAACAGCGCCACCGGAATCAGGTACATGGCGTCATGCAGGCCGACAGCCTTGAAAGCCTCGGTCATCTGTTCGGCACCGGCTGCCAGCATCGCCGTGTGGGCAAAGTGATCGGACAAACCGCCCACCACCACCGGCCCCAGACCACCACCCAGCAGGTACAACCCGGCAAAGAACAGCGCCATCGCCGTCGCCCGCAGGCGCGGCTCGACCACGTCCTGAATCGCTGTGTAAACGCAGGTGTAGAAGTTGTAGGCAAACAGCCAACCCAGGCTGAACACGGCTACAAAAACGCCGATCTCGATGCGACCGGCGTGCAGCGCCCAAGCGGTGCAGACGGTGGACACGATCAGACTGAATGCGGCAAACAGCAGCCGACCGTTGGCCACTCGCTGGTGAATCTTGTCTGCGATCCAGCCACCAAGGGTCAAGCCGAACAACCCGGTGACACCGACAATCACACCGGTGGCCACCGCCGCTTCCTGCAACGGCATCAGGAAATAGCGCTGCAGCATCGGCACCAGGAACGAGTTACAGGCATAGGTGGCGAAGTTGAAACACAGGCCGGCCATGACCAGCCACAGGAAGGTCGGTACCGCCAGCACTCGGCGGATCGGCCGGTCTATACGTTCCTGAGAAACCTGCACACTTTCCGCGGCACCGCGCTTGGGCTCCTTGATGAAGAACATGAAAATCGCGAGGATCAGCCCCGGCACCGCCGCGATAAAGAACGGCGCACGCCAGCTGTCGAAGGCCTTGACCATCCAGCCAATGGTGAAGAACGCCAGCAAAAGCCCCAAAGGCAAGCCGAGCATGAAGATGCCCATGGCTCGCGCACGACGGTGAGCAGGGAACAAGTCGCCGATCAGCGAGTTGGCCGCTGGCGCGTAACTGGCTTCACCGATACCGACGCCCATGCGCACGATCAGGAAACTCCAGAAACTGCCGACCATGCCGTTGACCGCCGTCAGACCGCTCCACACTGCCAGGCCCCAGCCCATCAGCTTGCTGCGCGAACCGGTGTCGGCCATGCGCCCCAGAGGCAGGCCGGCGATCGCGTAGACGATGGTGAATGCCGTACCGATGATTCCCAGTTGAAAGTCACTGAGGTGCCATTCCATGCGGATCGGTTCGATGATGATCGCCGGGATGGTGCGGTCGAAAAAGTTGAACAGGTTGGCCAGGAACAACAGGAACAGAATGCGCCAGGCATTCGCCGCTTGGGTCGAGTTCTGCATGGGTCCGTCTCTTTTATTGTTATGGGGGCGTCACTGTCCCCGGAGTCTGCAATCTAGACAGGCCTGCCTGAGCTGTCTGTCATTATTCGCACGGCTGATATCAGGCCATGACGCATGACCTGTGGGAGCGTTCGCGGGACGTGCATTTTCAGCCTGCCGGCACCCTGAAAAAATACCTGTCACACCCCCTTCCCAAGCCGCTGGCGAAGCCTAGAATAGCGGCCTTGTTTGCCCCCCCTGCGTGCCCACTCCTTTTAGATAATCGCCCATGTCCGAAGCCAGTCCGTGTCTGAATTGCGGTGCCTGCTGTTCTCATTTTCGCGTGTCGTTCTTCTGGGGTGAATGCACCTCGGCAGGGGGAACAGTGCCCGATGAGCTTGTCGATCAGATCAGTCCCAGCCGGGTAGCGATGCTCGGCACCGGTTGCAAACCCGTACGCTGCATCAGCCTGGTGGGTGATGTGGGCAGTGAGGTGCAATGCTCGATCTACGACAAACGTTCGAGCACCTGCCGGGAATTTGATTCGTCCTGGGTCGATGGCGTCGCTAACCCTGATTGCGATGCAGCCCGGGCAGCGTTCGGTTTGCCGGCCCTGGAACCTGTGTTCGAGACGCCCGAGAAGAAAATCGCCTGACGCTTAGCACCAATCGCTATTGGGCTAATGCCAAAATTATTAGCACCAATGTGCCACTATCGCTTGCTCTCCACCCACGGACTCTATACTCCTTGGCATTCACCAGCGCTCTCTTGGCGCTGGCAAAGTGACCATGATGGGGCATGCTATGGAGTGGCCGGGTCTGCATTTCATGACCGCGCAGCCAGAAAACGGGCAGGTCATACTTAACGGTGTACATGACCCTTTTCTGGTGTTGCTGGGGTACCTGGTCGCCTGTGTCGGCTGCTTTGCCACGCTGGACATGGCCGAGCGGGTGAACCATTCGGAACAGTCAGCCTCTCAGCGGCGCTGGCGCTGGGTAGGTACAGGCTGCCTGGCCGGCGGGATCTGGGCCATGCATTTCATCGGGATGCTGGCGTTCCGCGCGCCCATCGAGATTCACTACCAACTGCCCGTCACGCTGCTCTCTCTGGTCATCGCATTGATCGCGTCATGGTTGGCGATGCAGACGCTGAGCCTTCCGAAGCTGAGTTTGCAACAATGCTGCACGTCATCGATCGGCATCGGTCTGGGCATCGCCACCATGCATTACGTGGGCATGACGGCTATGCATTCACATGCCACGGGGTATTACCAACCCGTTTTATTCGCCCTTTCCATCCTGATCGCCATTGCCGCTGCCTTGGCGACATTGCTGTTGGCCAGGCACTTGCGCAACGGTGCCGGCATGCTCCACCAACTCTCCAAATACGGCGCCAGCCTGATACTCGGGGCGGGCATCCTCAGCATGCATTTCACGGCGATGGCCGCCTTCAAACTGGTGCTGCCTATCGACAGCCCCCTGACGCCGGCGAGTGACCACAGTCACGTACAACTGGCGCTGACGGTGGCGGTGATGACACTGCTGATCATCGGCAGCAGCATCAGCGCAGCACTCGCCGACAAAAAACTCCAACACAAGGACCATGACCTGCAGCGGGTCAACTCCTTGCTCAGCCAACTCGACCAGGCCCGCATGTCGTTGCAGCAGGTGGCGCACTACGATGCCCTGACCAACCTGCTCAATCGTCGGGGTTTCAATCAGATCTTCGCCGAAAAAGTCATCGAGAAGACCAACGAAGGCGGGATGCTGGCGGTCCTGTTCCTGGACATTGACCATTTCAAGCGGATCAATGACAGCCTCGGTCATGACGCCGGCGACGAACTGCTCAAGGTGCTGGCCAGCCATATCAAGAGTTCGGTCCGCAGTCACGAAGACGTGGTGGCGCGTTTCGGTGGCGACGAGTTCTGCCTGCTCATCGACCTGCGCGATCGTGAAGAGGCGCGGCAGATGGCTCAACGCATCATGTTGAAAATGAAAGAACCGGTCGAGCTGGCCGGACGGCGCATGGTCATGACCACCAGCATCGGCATCAGCCTGTTTCCGGAAGACGGCAAGACTTGCGAGGAGTTGCTGAAAAACGCCGACCTGGCGCTGTATCAATCCAAGGGCAGTGGTCGAAACGGCTTGAATTTCTTCAGCGCCAACCTCAAAGCCCGTGCCACGCTGGAGCTGCAACTGGAAGAAGAATTGCGCCACGCCCTGCGCGAAGACACCGGGCTGATGCTGTACTACCAACCGATCTATGACCTTAAAACCGGTCAGGTCAGCAAGCTTGAAGCGTTGATCCGATGGCAACACCCCGTCCACGGATTTCTCGTGCCCGACCGCTTCATCGCCATCGCCGAGGCGAACGGCCTGATTGCCGAACTGGACAACTGGGTGCTGCGCAAAGCTTGCGAGGATCTGGGCGAGCTGTCACGCCAGGGTTGCGAAGAACTCAAGATCGCCGTGAACTGCTCGCCCCTGAACCTGGCGCGTGAAGAACTGGCCGATGAAATCGAACTTGCACTGCGCACTTCCGGGGTAGAGCCCCATCGACTGGAACTGGAAGTCACCGAAAATGCCTTGATGGGCAATATCGCCAACACGCTGGTGTTGTTGCGTCAGATACGCGCCCTCGGTGTGTCGCTGTCGATCGATGACTTCGGCACTGGCTATTCATCCCTCGCCTACCTCAAACGCCTGCCGCTCAACACCCTGAAAATCGACCGCTCGTTCATTCAGGACATCCCCAAGGCCACCCAGGACATGGAAATTGTCCAGGCCATTATCGTCATGGCCCACACCCTGCACCTGCAGGTGGTCACCGAAGGGGTCGAAACCTTCGAGCAGTACCAGTTCCTCGAAGACCACGGCTGTGACTTCGTTCAAGGTTATCTACTCAGTCGGCCCGTACCGCTGACCGACCTGATTCCAGTGCTGAATGAAATCAACCAGCGCAAACACTCCTACAGCGCTACGACGTTGAGTCTGGTTCACGGTACATCTGCACTAATGTAGAAGGGTCTTTCTCGAGAAAACCCTGGCTCCCGTGCAGTCGCATCAACTGCGCAGCCAGACCGGTAATCGGTGTCGCCGAACCCTGTTCACGAGAAAACTTCACGGCCGTGTCGAGGTCCTTGAGCAAGGTCCGAACGTGCCATTTGACCGGTTCAAAACGGCTTCCGGCCATTTGCGGGGCCAGAATCTGCAACGGTTTCGAATCGGCAAAACCGCCGGCCAGCGCTTCGGCGATCAGGCTGGCATCAACGCCGGAACTTTCCGCCAGCGCCACCACTTCGGCAATCACCAACGCATTACAGGCGACGATCATCTGATTGCATGCCTTGGTCACCTGCCCTGCTCCAACGCCACCCATGTGCGTTACGCGCTGCCCCAGGCTCAACAATACGGACCGGACTCGCTCAAGGTCCCGGGCCTCGCCACCGACCATGATCGCCAGCGTTCCCGCTTCGGCGCCGACCACCCCACCGGACACCGGGGTGTCCAGCCAGCCCATGCCGGACGCGTTCATCAGCTCATTGGCCATTGCCCGCGTGGCACTGGGCTCAAGGCTGGAAAAATCCACCAGCAACTGACCGCTTTTCGCCCCTTCGGCCACACCCGTCGGGCCAAAGACCACTTCGCGCACCACCGCCGTGTCGGCCAGGCACAGCATCACCACGTCAGCGTGCTGGCACAACTCGGCCGCCGTGGCGACCTGTCGTGCGCCAGCCTCCACCAGAGGCTCGCACTTGGCCGGATTGCGATTCCACACCGTCAGCGGATAGCCCGCCGCCAGCAAACGCTGGCACATCGGCAACCCCATCAGGCCGATACCGGCAAACCCAAGCGAAGGTAGCATTGACATCATTTAGCCTCCTTTTGATTAAAGATCGCAGAATATTGGCCGATTCATCATGACTTGGGAAAGGATTCCCCGAGCCCTGCTCAGGTAAAAACCCAGGCTTGGGCTCAATACGCGCTGAAAAAAGACGCGATTCTATTCCGTGAAGGTTTGACGACAGTGAGTCGGCCAACCCACCAGCCCAGGTAGATGGCGAACAATGACTTCCAAAAACAACCCGGCCACTGCGCTATCCGATCTGACCTTGAGCCCCGCGGCCAACAGCCCGTCGTCACTGAAGCCATTGATCCCTGCTCGTCCATTGTCGACCCAGCAGTATCTGTATTTCACCGAAACCAACACCGACCGCATTCTCGATAACCTCGACGGCCTGCGCGACATGGTGTTCCCGCGTCCACCGCACCTGGAAAGCGACAGCGAACACCACAGCGACCAGGAATTCCCGTCGGTGTGCCTGATCGGCCTGGGCCGCTGCGGCTCGAACATTGCGCTGGATGTCGCGGAGCTGGTGTACAACGCGCGCAAGTTCTACCTCAACGAATTCAACAACGAAGATCGCCTGTCGCCGGACAAGCGTTTTGCCGAAAAGGGCTACAGCCCGGCCCAATGGATTCGCAACAACCTGCGCCTGGGGCCGAACAAGGCTACCAAACCGGTGTTTCTGGTCGAGCCGCTGGTGATGCTCGGTGACCTGGACAAGGACATCGCCGGGCGTATCCGCTTCTCGCGCAAGGGCGAAAAAAGCGGCTTCCTGCGCGACTACAGCAAAATGAAAATCATGGACTTGTCGGAAGTCCACGCCGGTGGCGCCGGTAACGCGCCGATCCTCGGTCAGTACCTGGCCAAGATCATCCTGAACAAGGACACCCAGCGTTTCTCCAGCCCGGACTGGAAGATGATTCACTCGTACCTGATCGACAGCTGTGGCATCAAGGCCAACCAGTCGCGCCTGTATTTCTCGATTTTCAGTGCCGGCGGCGGTACGGGTTCGGGCATGGCTTCGGAATTCGGCCTGGCCCAGCAGCATTCGTACATGAACAAGACGTTCGACACCAAGCCGATGGACGAACATGACGGCAAGAGCGGCCATTCGTTCGTGTTCGAGCCGATCTTCACCAGCGGTATCTGCGTGCTGCCGAACATTTCCGACCACCGCAGCGAAATGTCCGAAGCCCTGCACATCAACGCCGGTCGACTGTTGTGCAAATACCTGTCGGAAGAGTGGGACTTCTCATACAACTTCGCCAACGAAGACAGCAGCGAAGCCAGCGTCATGGGCCGTATCCGCCCATGGAACGCAATGATGCTGATCTCCAACGACATCATGCGTTACGCCGAAGAGAACGATGACGGCAACATCCAGAACATTGACGTCAATGCCATGGAAAAGCACGCCAACCAGTACATCTCGCAGCAGATCTTCAACATTCTGACGGCGCAGGCGGTCACGACTGACTACGACCAGAACTACTTCCGTCGCGCCGGCATCGACATCGGCGAAACCATTCGCCTGGACGCCAACGACCTGTTCATGAGCCTGGCCGGTCCGGTGGCAATTGCCTACGCCGAATCCGTGGTGCCGGAAACGCCGCAGCCGAGCAACGACAAGTTCAAAGTCTTCGAGAAAGAACCGCAGCGCCTGAACATCGACGACCTGTTCTTCCGCTCGATCGACCTGCCGCACTTCAATAAAGTCACCCAGGCCATCGAAGGCATCAGCCTGCTGCCGATCGAGTCCAAGCGCTATCGTGCGTCGCTAGAGCAATACAAGAACTCCGGCTACGACGCCGCTGCACTGCATGACCTGCATTTCTTCAAGAATTGCTCGTCGGTGGTGTCGATCGTTTCGTTGCCGAAGGACTACAAGCTGTCCTACATGGACCTGAACCGGTTGAAGACCCACCTCAACAGCCTGTTTCCCAACACCACGCTCAAGCGTTATGCGCTGGTGATCGGTGCCTCGGCCAACCTGTCGCTGACCACCCTGATCGCCAAGAGCCCGTGCCTGTCGGACGACTTCCTGACGCTGATCGTGGCGTTCATCAAGCGTTGCTTCGCGAAGAATCCGTACCGTTTCGATGACACCCTCGACAACTCGATCCTCGACTTCATCATCAACGAAGATTTCGACGAGGACCTGATCGACGATTTGCTCAACGAATTCGAGAACCCGGCGAAGATCCTCGACACCAACTGGTACGCGATCAAGCCGATGTACGAGAAGAAGTACCGCGAGCTGATCAACGACAAGGACAAGTTCGTTTCGATCAACGACATCCGCCTGTCCCGGGATTGTGTGAAGAAGGCGATCAAGTACCTGCGCGAGATCTACCGTCACCGGATTGGCAAGACCAAGGTTATTTCGCTGAATAACCATACGGGCAAGACGTTCTCGGCCTGATCCAGAACCGAGTGGCCCCAATCGCCGGCAAGCCAGCTCCCACAGGTTCGTGGCGTACACATTAATTGTGAACGCTCCGGACATTGTGGGAGCTGGCTTGCCAGCGATGAGGCCCTGAAATTCACTGAAGATTTCAGCCATTCCAACACCCGGAAACAATTAAGCAGCCCTTAGGCCGCTCTCTCAACTGTTCCCGTTACGTTTACGTCACCGTGAGGCTGTGGCCTTTCTCCACGGCAACGTGCCATCACGCTACTCGGCTACACACTTTCAGCTCGACACGAGGCGCACCAAGAGAGTGCATCGACTCAATCCTGCGCCCTTTCCTGAATCATAATCCACGGCGAAACCACGACGGCCCACAGCGGCGGATCACGTTCGAAAAGGTCCAGCGCCCGTGTTTCAGACAGCTTGGCGAGCTGGTCGGCGGCCAGCCAGGCAGCCACTTTCTCGCCATCATCGGTCGCCATGGCTTCGGCAGCGGCGATCAAATCCAGCTCGGGGTCGACCCACAATAGGGCACCCTTGGCGAAGAACGGCTCCAACTCCTTCCAGGTAATAGATGCGGTTTCACCAAGCAGCTTGGCATAGAGGGTGCTAGGTTCTTCAGTCATGGGTCCGGTCCGGAAAAGAAATCGACGCAATGATAACGTCGGTGCTCTGGCAGAAAAACCCTGAAGCAATTTGCATCACTGAATGAAAAGCGCAGGAATGCCAAGGAATGCACGGAATCAGGTTATATGCCCGTCAAACCCCCGCCGCAATTCTGACTTTTTCTTTCAAATAAGCGACACCCGCAGATTTTGTCCCCCGGCGCCAGCTTCCCAGGCTGACAATCGGCGCTCTACACTGTACCGGTACAGTTGCCGAGGGGCTTTTCCGGGGATGTCGTCGATATCTGACCCGGTTCTGCCGCCCCAAGGCGCCAGGACTATAAAAACTACAACAGTAAGAGTGGAGCACTATGACTAAGGCTACTAAGCAGATTTCCAAACTGTTTGCCGCTATGGTTCTGGCCGGGGTTGCCAGCCATTCGTTCGCAGCTGACACCATCAAGATCGGCATCGCCGGCCCTAAAACCGGCCCTGTAGCCCAATACGGCGACATGCAGTTCAGTGGCGCCAAAATGGCCATCGAACAAATCAACGCCAAAGGCGGCGTAGACGGCAAGAAACTCGAAGCCGTTGAATACGATGACGCGTGTGATCCAAAACAAGCGGTCGCGGTCGCGAACAAAGTCGTCAACGACGGCGTCAAGTTCGTGGTGGGTCACCTGTGCTCCAGCTCCACTCAACCGGCTTCTGACATCTACGAAGACGAAGGCGTGATCATGATCACCCCGGCTGCCACCAGCCCGGACATCACCGCCCGTGGTTACAAATTGGTGTTCCGCACCATCGGTCTGGACAGTGCCCAGGGCCCTGCCGCCGGTAACTACATCGCCGACTTCGTGAAACCGAAGATCGTTGCTGTTCTGCACGACAAACAGCAATACGGTGAAGGCATCGCCACTGCCGTGAAGAAAACCCTGGAAGGCAAAGGCGTGAAAGTCGCCGTGTTCGAAGGCGTCAACGCCGGCGACAAAGACTTCTCGTCGATGATCTCCAAGCTCAAGCAAGCCAACGTCGACTTCGTCTACTACGGCGGCTACCACCCGGAGCTGGGCCTGATCCTGCGTCAATCTGCGGAAAAAGGCCTGAAAGCCAAGTTCATGGGTCCGGAAGGCGTGGGTAACGACTCCATTTCGCAGATCGCCAAGGACGCTTCCGAAGGCCTGCTGGTGACCCTGCCGAAATCCTTCGACCAGGATCCGGCCAACGTCGCCCTGGCTGATGCGTTCAAAGCCAAGAAAGAAGATCCAAGCGGTCCGTTCGTGTTCCCGGCCTACTCGGCTGTGACCGTGATCGCCGACGGCATCAAGGCTGCCAAGTCCGAAGACACTGCCAAAGTGGCTGAAGCCATCCACGCCGGCACCTTCAAGACCCCTACCGGCGACCTGAGCTTCGACGAGAAGGGCGACCTGAAAGACTTCAAATTCGTGGTTTACGAGTGGCACTTCGGCAAACCAAAAACTGAAGCCAAACCTCAGTAAGGCATTGCCTGACTGACTGCCAACAAAGCCCACGGCGTGCCGTGGGCTTTGTTTTACGAACGTATTTGGGCCGCGCTGGCGTGATCCGCCAGTCTCCCCACCTGAAAATCTCAAAACCGTCATCAGCGGTTCGCTGGCAAACCCCGAATTCGAAGTGGATGCAGATCCACGGGGCTCGGGCGGGAAAATGACTCCACCAGTGAAATGCGTATCGGGTTTTTAGGAGCGCTGTAATGCCTGACATCTATCACTTCTTCCAACAGCTGGTTAATGGCCTGACCATTGGCAGCACGTATGCCCTGATCGCCATCGGCTATACGATGGTTTACGGCATCATTGGAATGATCAACTTCGCCCACGGCGAGGTGTACATGATCGGTTCCTACGTGGCGTTCATCGCCATCGCCGGGCTGGCCATGCTGGGACTCGACAGTGTTCCGCTGTTGATGACCGCCGCTTTCCTCGCCACCATCGTTGTAACCAGTGCCTACGGCTACAGCATCGAACGGATCGCCTACCGCCCCTTGCGCGGCAGCAACCGTCTGATCCCGCTGATCTCCGCCATCGGCATGTCGATCTTCCTGCAGAACACCGTTCTGCTGGCGCAAGACTCCAAGGACAAATCCATCCCCAACCTGATTCCGGGCAACTTTGCCTTTGGGCCAGGTGGCGCACATGAAGTGCTGATTTCCTACATGCAAATCGTGGTGTTCGTGGTGACCCTGATCGCCATGCTCGGCCTGACCCTGTTCATCTCCCGCTCTCGCCTGGGCCGCGCCTGCCGCGCCTGCGCCGAAGACATCAAGATGGCCAACCTGCTGGGTATCAACACCAACAACATCATCGCCCTGACCTTCGTCATCGGTGCTGCGCTGGCGGCCATCGCGGCCGTGCTGCTGAGCATGCAATACGGCGTGATCAACCCGAACGCCGGTTTCCTCGTCGGCCTCAAGGCCTTCACCGCCGCAGTACTGGGCGGCATCGGCAGCATTCCGGGCGCCATGCTCGGCGGGCTGGTACTGGGTGTGGCGGAAGCCTTTGGTGCCGATATCTTCGGCGACCAATACAAGGACGTCGTGGCCTTCGGTCTTCTGGTTCTGGTGTTGTTGTTCCGGCCAACCGGCCTGTTGGGCCGTCCGGAGGTTGAGAAGGTATGACTAGGAATCTTAAACAGGCACTGTTCAGTGCCTTGCTGGTGTGGGCCGTGGCCTACCCGGTACTCGGTCTGAAGCTGACCATCGTCGGCATCAACCTCGAAGTTCATGGCACCAGCAACGCCACCCTGATCACCATCGCGGTGTGCTCGGTGTTGATGTTCCTGCGTGTGCTGTTCGATCAACGGATCAGCTCGGCCTGGCGCTCGTCGCCAGGCATGCCGCTGATTCCGGCCAAGGCCAGCAACTTCCTGACCTTGCCGACCACCCAGCGCTGGATCATCATCGCGTTGATCGCCGGTGCCCTGGTCTGGCCGTTCTTCGGCTCCCGCGGTGCGGTGGATATCGCCACGCTGGTGTTGATCTACGTGATGCTCGGCCTCGGCCTGAACATCGTGGTCGGTCTGGCCGGTCTGCTTGACCTCGGTTACGTCGGCTTCTATGCCGTCGGCGCCTACAGCTACGCGCTGCTGTCGCACTACTTCGGCTTGAGCTTCTGGATCTGCCTGCCTATCGCGGGCCTGATGGCGGCCACCTTCGGCTTCCTGCTCGGTTTCCCGGTGCTGCGTCTGCGTGGCGACTACCTGGCGATCGTGACCCTGGGCTTCGGTGAAATCATCCGTCTGTTCCTGCGTAACCTGACAGACATCACCGGCGGTCCGAACGGCATCAGCAACATCGAGAAGCCAACGTTCTTCGGCCTGACCTTCGAACGTAAAGCCGCGGAAGGCATGCAAACCTTCCACGAGTACTTCGGCCTGCAATACAACTCGATCAACAAGGTGATCTTCCTTTACCTCGTTGCGCTGTTCCTGGCACTGGCTGCACTGTTCGTCATCAACCGTTTGCTGCGCATGCCTCTGGGCCGTGCGTGGGAAGCGTTGCGTGAAGACGAAATCGCCTGCCGCGCGCTGGGCCTGAACCCGACCCTCATCAAATTGTCTGCCTTCACCCTGGGTGCAAGCTTCGCCGGTTTCGCCGGTAGCTTCTTCGCCGCCCGTCAGGGTCTGGTGACACCGGAGTCCTTCACCTTCATCGAGTCGGCGATCATTCTCGCCATCGTGGTGCTGGGTGGCATGGGCTCGCAGCTGGGCGTGATCCTCGCTGCCGTGGTGATGATCCTGCTGCCGGAAATGATGCGTGAGTTCAGTGAGTACCGCATGTTGATGTTCGGTGCCTTGATGGTACTGATGATGATCTGGCGCCCTCAGGGTCTGCTGCCCATGCAACGTCCTCACATGGAGCTGCGCAAATGAGCCGCGAAATCCTTAAAGTAGAAAACCTGAGCATGCGCTTCGGCGGCTTGCTGGCGGTCAACGGCGTAGCCTTGAGCGTGAAAGAGAAACAAGTGGTTGCTCTGATCGGCCCCAACGGCGCCGGCAAGACCACCGTGTTCAACTGCCTGACCGGTTTCTACAAACCGAGCGGCGGCAGCATCCTGCTCGACGGCGAGCCGATCGAAGGCCTGCCGGGCCACAAGATCGCCCTCAAAGGCGTGGTGCGCACCTTCCAGAACGTGCGGTTGTTCAAGGACATGACCGCGGTCGAGAACCTCTTGATCGCTCAGCACCGTCACCTGAACACCAACTTCCTGTCCGGCCTGTTCAAGACCCCGGCGTTTCGCAAAAGCGAACGCGAGGCCATGGATTTCGCCGAGTTCTGGCTGGACAAGGTCAACCTGCGCGAATTCGCCAACCGCCCGGCCGGTACTTTGGCTTACGGTCAGCAACGTCGCCTGGAAATTGCCCGCTGCATGATGACCCGTCCGCGGATCCTCATGCTCGACGAACCGGCCGCCGGCCTGAACCCGAAGGAAACCGAAGACCTCAAGGCGCTGATCAGCATGTTGCGTGAAGAGCACAACGTGACGGTGCTGCTGATCGAACACGACATGAAACTGGTCATGAGCATTTCCGACCACATCGTCGTGATCAACCAGGGCACCCCCCTGGCCGATGGCACGCCGGAACAGATCCGCGACAATCCTGAAGTGATCAAAGCCTACCTGGGGGAAGCGTAAATGCTGCAGTTCGAAAACGTTTCCACCTTCTACGGCAAGATCCAGGCCCTGCACAGCGTCAACGTCGAAGTCCGCCAGGGCGAGATCGTGACCCTGATCGGCGCCAACGGTGCCGGCAAGTCCACGCTGCTGATGACGCTTTGCGGTTCGCCGCGGGCCCACAGCGGCAGCATCCGCTACATGGGTGAGGAACTGGTCGGCCAGGACTCTTCGCATATCATGCGCAAGAGCATTGCGGTGGTGCCGGAAGGTCGTCGGGTGTTTTCCCGCCTGACCGTGGAGGAGAACCTGTCCATGGGCGGTTTCTTCACCGCCAAGGGCGACTATCAGGAACAGATGGACAAGGTCCTCGGACTTTTCCCACGCCTGAAAGAACGCTTCAGCCAACGCGGCGGCACCATGTCCGGCGGCGAACAGCAAATGCTCGCCATCGGCCGTGCGCTGATGAGCAAGCCCAAGCTGTTGCTGCTCGACGAGCCATCGTTGGGCCTGGCACCGATCATCATCCAGCAGATCTTCGACATCATCGAACAGCTGCGCAAGGACGGTGTGACGGTGTTCCTGGTCGAGCAGAACGCCAACCAGGCGCTGAAAATCGCTGACCGCGCCTACGTTCTGGAGAACGGCCGGGTGGTGATGCAAGGCACCGGTGAAGCCCTGCTGACCGACCCGAAAGTGCGCGAAGCGTACCTCGGCGGTTAAGCCTTTGCGGTAAACAAAAAAACGGCCTTCGGGCCGTTTTTTTGTACCCACACACAATTCCGAAAACAATGAGTAACCCCTGCAGGAGCCGGCTTGCTGGCGATTGCGGTGTATCAGTCACCTTCTCTTTTGAATGTTACAACGCCATCGCCAGCAAGCCGGCTCCTACAAGGGCCTATAGCTTGTCCAGCGCCTCACCACTGCGCTTGAACCACCCAATCAAGTAATCCGCCAGCACCTGCGTACGCTTGGGCAACCCACCTTGATACGCATGCACCAGGTACATCGGCATGCTCCGGGTCTGATAATCGCGCAGGAGCCAGCGCAAACGTCCGTCAGCCAATTCCGCCGACAAACAATAAGACGGCAGGCGCGCAATCCCGGCGCCGGCCAGTGCGGCTTTTTTCAGCAAGTTGTAATGGTTGCTGGCGAACGGTCCCGACACCCGCACCTTCAGCAATTCATGCTGCTGGTGATACAGCCATTCTTCACGACCGCTGTAGTGACTGTTGAGCAAACAACGATGCTCGGCCAGCGCCTGGGGCGTTTGCGGTTCGCCGTACTGCTCCAGATAGGCCGGGCTGGCGCAGGTCATTTCGTGCCACGCCAACAACGGACGCGCCACCAGTCGCTGGTCTATCGCTACGTCCGAGCGGATCGCCAGGTCGAAACCGTCGCGGGACAAGTCACGGTAGCTGTTGTTGAGATCCAGCTCGATCTGCACCTCGGGATACTGGGCGGAAAACTCCAGCAACAGGCCATCGAAGAAGGTTTCTCCCAGCGAAACCGGAACCGTCATACGAATCGGACCCGCCATGTCGTCCTTCAATCGCGCCAATGCCTGACGCGCACGTTCAACCTGCACGACCAATGCCTGGGCTTGGGGCAGCAACGCCGCGCCCGCCGCCGTCAGGCTCAAGCGCCGCGTGGTGCGCTGCAGCAGAATCACGGAAAACTGTGCTTCCAGCTGACTGATGCGCTTGGACAATTGGCCCTTGCTGCACCCCAATTGCTGCGCCGCCAGGGTAAAACTCCCCGCTTCGATCAACACCGCGAACGCCGCCAGATCATCCATTTCGCTCATGGATTGTTTCCAATTGAAAACCAAAGGTTGCCTATTAGCGCGCTTATCAGCAGAAAAAACCACTCTAAACTGAGGCCTCGTTCACACCCACTTGAGGATCAGCCCCCATGAAAATTCTTTTGATCGGCGCAGGCGGCACCATTGGTTCGGCTGTCGACAAGGAATTGTCCCAACGCCACGAAATCATCCGCATCGGCCGCACCAGCGGTGATTTCCAGGTAGATATCAGTGACAGTGCTTCGATTCGCAAACTGTTCGAGCAGACCGGCAAGTTCGATGCGTTGATCTGCGCCGCCGGCAACGTGACCTTCGCGCCGCTGAATGAAATGACCGAAGACAGTTTTGCCCTCGGTCTGAAAGACAAGCTCATGGGCCAGGTCAACCTGCTGTTGATCGGCCGCGAATTCGCCAATGACGGGGCATCGTTCACCTTCACCACCGGCGTACTGAGCCACGATCCGATCTATAGCGGCGCATCGGCGGCGCTGGTCAACGGTGCACTGGACAGCTTTGTCCGCGCCGCCGCCATCGAGTTGCCTCGCGGCCTGCGGGTGAACTCGATCAGCCCGAACGTCCTGGTGGAAGCCATGGGCAAATACGCGCCGTACTTCCGTGGGTTCAAACCGGTTCCTGCGGCGGATGTGGCGTTGGCCTACGCCAAAAGTGTGGAAGGCTTACAGACGGGTCAGACTTTTCAAGTGGGTTAATTCACCCAGAAAACCGTAGGAGCCGGCTTGCTGGCGATGGCGCCTTCCGATCGCTATCGCCAGCAAGCCGGCTCCTTCCGGTTGATCGACAACAATTGATGGGGTTGTGATGAACGGTCATGCTGAGTAACGTGGCGGCACTTGTCTGGAGAGCCAAAGATGCGTGTTGCCCGTTCCTTAGCCGTCGTTGCCCTGCTTCCTCTGTTCGCCGCCTGCCAATTGTTCGACAGCCCGCGTGAAAACGCCGCGAATGTCGGTCAAACCCGCCTGCAAGGGCAGTTGACGGCGGCGGATGGAAAACTGCTGTTCCAGCCGTGCAATCAGCCAAATCGTTACGTGGTCAACGACACGGGCGGTACCAGCATCCTGCAACAGGCTGCATCCCTGGCCGATGGCAAGGGCAAACTGTTTGCCGATGTGCGTGGCAAGGTTGTCTCCGGTAACGGTGCCGACGGCCAACTTGACCTGGAAACGCTGTACCGCATCGAGCGCTCGGGCACGGCATGTGACGATCCAAACTTCAAACTGTCGATTTTGCGTGCAGCGGGCCACAACCCGGAATGGACGATGAAAGTCAGCGGCAAAGGCCTGATCCTCGAGCGTGCCGGCCAGCCACCATTGGCCGTGCCCTACGTCGAAGAGCAACTGGGCGATGGCCGTTTCAACCTCAGCACCGATGCCAATAACCAGCACATCGAACTGTGGGTTGCACCACAACGCTGCGTCGACAGCAGCACCGGCAGCATCCAGCACATGAGCGCGGAACTTCGAGTCGACGGAAAAGTGCAGCGCGGTTGCGCATCCTTCGGCGGTGCACGGGACGACTGATT
The DNA here is from genome assembly GCF_900187615.1 of Pseudomonas sp. Irchel s3f7. Lineage (GTDB taxonomy): Bacteria > Pseudomonadota > Gammaproteobacteria > Pseudomonadales > Pseudomonadaceae > Aquipseudomonas. Next base: position 52,451 of record NZ_FYDO01000017.1, read on the forward strand.
CGACGAGAGGCCGTTTTTGCCTCACTGGACGGTGCCATTGGGGCTTATAATCGCCGGCTTCAAACGCCCTGGCGCAGTTGTGCGCCCCGCGAACCGGATCCCGCCATGTTACGAATCACCGAACTCAAGTTGCCGATCGACCATCCCGAAGAAGACCTGCGCCCTGCCATCGTGCAGCGCCTAGGCATCGCCAGTGATGACCTGCTCGACTTCACCTTGTTCAAGCGCAGCTACGATGCGCGAAAAAAGTCCTCCGAACTGTGCTTCATCTACACCATCGACCTCAACGTTCGCGATGAGGCGGCGGTGCTGCACACGTTCGCCGATGACCGTAACGTCAACGTGGCGCCGGATGTCAGCTACAAAGAAGTCGGCCAGGCGCCGGCCGACCTGAGTGCACGCCCGATCGTTGTCGGTTTCGGCCCGTGCGGGATTTTCGCCGGATTGTTGCTCGCACAAATGGGCTTCAAACCGATCATCCTCGAACGCGGCACCGAAGTACGCCAGCGCACCAAGGACACCTGGGGCCTGTGGCGCAAAAGCGTGCTCAACCCGGAATCCAACGTGCAGTTCGGCGAAGGCGGCGCAGGGACGTTCTCTGACGGCAAGCTCTACAGCCAGATCAAGGACCCGAAATTCCTCGGCCGCAAAGTGCTGCACGAATTCGTCAAGGCCGGTGCCCCGGAAGAAATCCTCTACGTCAGCAAGCCGCATATCGGTACATTCCGTCTGACCGGCGTGGTGGAAAACATGCGTGAGCAGATTCGCGCCATGGGCGGCGAAGTGCGCTTCCAGCAGCTTGTCACCGATGTGTTGATCGAAGACGGCCAACTGGTCGGCGTCGAACTCAACGGCGGCGAGCAGATCCATTCCAAACACGTGATCCTGGCCCTCGGTCACAGCGCCCGCGACACGTTCCGCATGCTTCACGGCCGTGGCGTGTTCATGGAAGCCAAGCCGTTCTCGGTGGGTTTCCGTATCGAGCACCCGCAGTCGCTGATCGACCGCGCGCGCCTGGGCAAGTACGCGGGCCACCCGAAACTGGGCGCCGCCGACTACAAACTGGTGCACCACGCCAAGAATGGCCGTTCGGTCTACAGCTTCTGCATGTGCCCGGGCGGCACCGTGGTGGCGGCGACCTCCGAGCCAAATCGCGTGGTCACCAACGGCATGAGCCAGTACTCGCGTAACGAGCGCAATGCCAACTCCGGGATCGTTGTCGGCATCACCCCGGAAGTCGATTTTCCGGGCGGCCCGCTGGCCGGTATCGAGTTGCAGGAGCGTCTTGAGTCCCACGCCTTTGTGCTGGGTGGCAGCAACTACGAAGCACCGGCGCAGTTGGTCGGCGATTTCATCGCGGGCAAACCGTCCACCGAACTGGGCAGTGTCGAGCCTTCCTACAAACCGGGCGTCGCTCTGGGCGATCTGGCCCTGGCCTTGCCGGACTTCGCCATCGAAGCGATTCGCGAAGCCTTGCCGGCGTTCGAGAAGCAGATTCGTGGTTACTCGTTGCACGACGCGGTGCTGACCGGCATCGAAACCCGCACATCGTCGCCGCTGCGCATTACCCGCAACGAATCGATGCAGAGCCTGAACGTGAAAGGCTTGTTCCCGGCCGGTGAAGGCGCGGGTTATGCGGGCGGGATTCTGTCGGCAGGTGTTGACGGGATTCGCATTGCAGAAGCCGTTGCCCGCGACATCCTCGGTCTCGAGGCCTGACCGGAACCCTGTAGGAGCTGGCTTGCCAGCGATAGCGGTGGATCAGCCGACATTCATGCTGAATCCGAACCCGTCTCGCCGGCAAGCCAGCTCCTACAGGTAATGGGTGTCAGATATTGGCGCGCAGCACGCTCGCCGGCAACGGCTCGCCCCGCTCCACCGTCGCAGCCACCGTGGCAATCAATCCACTCAGTTCATACCCCTGAGCCTTGAGCCAGGCCTGATCGTAATAGGTCGTGGCATAGCGCTCGCCGCTGTCACACAGAATCGCCACCATCGACCCCGCCTCCCCGGCCGCCTTCATGTGCTGAGCCGCCATCAATGCGCCGATCAGGTTGGTCCCGCTCGACCCGCCCACATGCCGTCCCAAGCGCTCCGCCAGGTAATGCATGGCCGCCAGTGACAACGCGTCAGGCACCTTGACCATCGCATCGATCACCTTGGGCAGGAACGAGGCTTCCACCCGCGGCCGTCCAATGCCCTCGATCCGCGAACCGTGATCAAGGCGCAGGCTGGCATCGCCGGTCTGGTAGTAATCGAAGAACACCGAGCGCTCGGCATCGGCACACAGCACACGGGTGTCGTGCTGGCGATAACGTACGTATCGGCCCAGTGTGGCCGTGGTGCCGCCGGTACCGGGGCTGGAAATCAGCCAGCTCGGCTCGGGATGCTGCTCGAATCGCATCTGATGGAAGATGGACTCGGCGATATTGTTGTTGGCCCGCCAGTCGGTGGCGCGCTCGGCATAGGTGAACTGGTCGATGAAATGCCCGTCGTGCTCACGCGCCAGGCGCTCGGATTCGGCGTAGATCTGGGTCGGGTCGTCGACCAAATGGCTTTGGCCACCGTAGAACGCGATCTGCGCGATCTTCTCTTTGGAGGTGGTGGCAGGCATCACCGCAATGAACGGCAAACCCAGCATGCGTGCAAAGTAAGCCTCGGAAATGGCGGTCGAGCCACTCGACGCTTCGATGACCGGCGCACCGGGTTTGAGCCAGCCGTTACACAGCGCATACAGGAACAGCGAGCGCGCGAGGCGATGCTTCAGGCTGCCCGTGGGGTGGCTGGACTCATCCTTGAAGTACAACTCGATGCCCGGAAAACCCGGCAGCGGCAAGGGGATCAGGTGGGTGTCGGCGCTGCGCTGGAAATCGGCTTCGATAATCCGGATCGCCTCGCGGGACCACTGTCGGTTGTCGCTCATGATGGGGTTCTCGTTGAATCAGGCAAAAATCGGCGTTGTTAAAGGGCTCAATCAACAAGCTTAGGAAAAATCCTGCAGCCGGCACAGATACAGCTGAGGTCCAATACGCCAGACAACTGCTAGGCTCATGCCCGAGCCATCTGGACGTTCTGTAACGGCATATAACAAAAAAGAATATAACTTTTGTTTTAACAACTAACAGTACTTGTTAGGGTGTAACACCTTTTGAATTCACGGATGGAGAGCGACCTTGCCTCTGCGTAGCACTTTCACGCGTTTCTTTCAGTTGGAAGCTGCCAGCGGTCTCTTATTGATCGCGGCTGCCGTTCTGGCTCTAGTCATCAACAATTCGCCACTGTCGTGGCTCTACACCGGGCTGCTGGACACCCCCGTCGTGGCCCAGATCGGCGCCCTGAAAATCGCCAAGCCGGCGCTACTGTGGATCAACGACGGCCTGATGGCGTTGTTCTTCCTGCTGATCGGCCTGGAAGTGAAACGCGAAGTCCTCGATGGCCAACTGTCCAAACCGTCGCAGATCGTATTGCCCGGTACCGCGGCCATTGGCGGCATGGTGGTGCCCGCGCTGATCTATTGGTTCCTCAACCGCGATAATCCAACCGCCCTGAGTGGCTGGGCAATTCCGACCGCTACCGATATCGCCTTTGCCCTCGGCGTTCTCGCGCTGTTGGGTAAACGTGTTCCGGTCTCGCTGAAACTGTTCCTGATGACCCTGGCGATCATTGACGACCTTGGCGCAATCATCATCATCGCGATCTTCTATTCCGGCTCGCTGTCGACCCTGTCCCTGACGTTGGCCGCAGCCTGTATCGCGACATTGATCGCGATGAACCGACTCGGCGTGGTGAAGCTCGGCCCCTACATGCTGGTTGGCTTGATCCTCTGGGTTTGCGTACTCAAGAGCGGTGTCCATGCCACGCTGGCTGGCGTCACTTTGGCGTTCTGCATTCCTTTGCGCACGAAAAACGCTGAGCCGTCCCCTCTGCTCAACCTTGAACATGCGCTGCACCCCTGGGTGGCCTACGGCATTCTGCCGCTGTTTGCGTTCGCCAACGCCGGCCTGTCCCTGAGTGGCGTGACCGTCGAAAGCTTCACCCACGACGTACCGATGGGCATTGCGGTTGGTCTGCTCCTCGGCAAAACCGTCGGCGTGTTTGCGCTGACGTGGTTCGCCGTCAAAATCGGTATTGCCACCCTCCCTCAAGGCGCCAATTGGGGCCAGATCCTGGGCGTGGCGATCCTCTGTGGCATCGGCTTTACCATGAGTCTGTTTGTCGGCTCCCTGGCCTTCGAACCAGGCGTCAGCGACTACGCCGGCATGGACCGCATGGGGATTTTGACCGGTTCGATTCTGGCAGCGTTGATCGGTTATGCCGTGACGGCGATGGCGAGCCGCAAAAGCACCGTCGTGGCTGCCCGATAAACAGCGACAGTTCCTAGCGTCATCCCGGACGCGTCCTACAGTCACGATCAAGCACCTTGGTTAACGTCGTGCAGCCCCTTCGCGGGGCTGCCGATGGACGTAACCAAGGATGATCAGTGGCTGGCAACAAGAACATTCCCCTCATCAGAAACCCGCCTCAGGGCGATGGGCATCACGTCACCTATCGCCCGATGACGGCCCGCGAACTCGCAGCACGGGACGCCCGGCAAAACGCCTACGAAACAATGCTCGCCCGGCAGCAGGCGTTCGAAGACAGCCTCACGGTAGCTGCAAAAAAGGAAGAACCGACGCACGCAGGCTGCGTGTTCGCCAAGTCCTGCAACCTGCCTGACGCCATCATCGACTACACCAACCCTTCAGGAATGGTGCCGACCGACAGTCTCAAGGATTACGGCGACATCGCCTGGCTCGGCGGGCGTAATGTCGACGACGACGGCCTGCTGAATCTGGAAACCATCAGCGGCAGCACTGTCGCGCTTGGCGTCGGGCGTCTGGCCCTGAGTGCCCCGAGTCTCGCCGCGCCGGTCATGGGTGCCATTGGAGCTACGGCGAGCGCTACCTTGACCGGGTTGGTCGCCCTGTTCTGGGCCCCGAGCCTGGGCGACAGCGCCCTCTACACCGAAGACCAACTGCGCAACCTCAAACAAGCCCGCACCCGCGTGCGCCTTCAGATCGAGCAACAAGCAGACGGCAGCCTCAAGGGTTACGGCTTCTACACCGGCAGGAACCTCGACTGGGAAATGGTCGATGTCGTGCAGATCACCGCCCGGGGCAGCCAATTCATCGCCGACCTCGGCGAAGGCATCGAACTGATCTGGACCCCGGCCGAAGACGGCACCAACACACTCGGCATCCCCGCCCTGCAAGCCGCCCCACAAGCGCCGCACATCTGGGTCTTCCCACCGACCAAATCGGCGGACGACATCATCGTCAACCCGGTGTATCCGCCTGACTACAAGGATTTCATTCTTGTGTTTCCGGTGGGGGCGGGGGTTCGGCCGGTTTATGTTGTGGTGAGTGTTTCTGGCAGAAAACTCCCTAATCCAGAACATGGATATCACCCAGCTCCGGAAACAGAAGAAATTACAGGTTTTTCAAGTCTGAAAAAGGTGAAAAACAAAACTCCCAAGCAAGGAGGTGCGGGTCTCCGAGAGCGCTGGACTGATGCCAAAGGTCGAAAAATCTACGAGTGGGACTCACAACATGGAGAACTGGAAGCCTATCGTGCGAGTGATGGAAGTCACCTAGGCTCTTTCGATCACTTAACAGGTAAACAAATCGATCCACCCAAGAAAGAACGCAACATCAAAAAGTATTTGTGAGGCAGCAATGGGACTGAAAGTCAGATTGGATTGGTATAACAGGGACACAGAAATAGCAGAAGGGCAGGAATACTCTGCGGACCTTGGCGACGATTTTTCAATTATCCAAACTTTAGGTCTGCTGGATGAAAAGGAAATCTATGATGGCGGATTTGATGTTTCGGCGGGTTGGGTGGTGGCACTTCAGTGTCTATTCAAGCATCGAATCGATATTTCCACCCATGACTACCAAGTAGCATTTCGTTATCGAAAACCATGGTAGCCGGGAGATTAAAATGCATTCTATAAACTCGCCCCAGACTCAAAAAGCGGCGCTGTTGAGCTTTACGACAATCAGGTATTCACCTAGGTGAGATCAATCACATAACCGGTGAGCAAACTAAAAAAGCGAAGCCCGGCAGAACGACACCAAAGTGACCACAGAAAGAGATCAAAAATGCGCTACCTATCCATCACTGGCTTTTACCCGGATGAGAAACAGGATGACTCATTGCAATTCGAGCTAACTATAAAAAACTACGAATTAAATCAAGCTCTGGCACAACTCACGGAATCGAAGACACTTGAGGAAATAGAGCCCGGAGAGTTAGAAATGACAAAAGTTCAGGTCAGGCAAGCTGCCAAGCTGCTCAATGTCGATTTTCCAGAAGACTTGGAATACTTCATAGGCGCCCGGAACGCCTCCAAATAACTCAAGATAAAAACCCCGACCAGTTACCTGATCGGGGTTTTGTTTTTCACCCTACCTTCCGCTTAGTGCGAAACGCGGCTGGTCCCGTCAACAGTGGAGATGCGTACGCGCTCGCCAACGCGGAACACTTCGTTTTCCTGAACCTGTTGCACGTAGGCGCGCATGCTGCCGTCGTCTTCGCGCACGGTGATTTCCACGCCCTGGGTACGGGTCAGGCCTTCTTCTGCGGCCGAGCCGATCAGGCCACCGGCGACTGCGCCGATGACCGCGGCGACGATGCTGCCACTGCCGCCGCCAATGGTGCTGCCACCAACGCCGCCCACCACTGCGCCTGCTGCACCGCCAATCGGGGTCTTGGTGCCTTCGATTTTGACAGGACGCAGGGCTTCGATGGTCCCCATGCGAATGGTCTGCACGCGACGTGCTTCGTCACGGGAATAGGAGTCACCGGTCAGGCTTGATTGGCAACCGGTGAGCAACATCGCCATCGTGGAAAAGACAGCAACCAGCAGAACAGACTTACGCATAGCATCAACTCCAAAGGACAGGTATTCATTAAACTCCGCAGCTTGACGCCTGTCACGGCACGGCCCGGATAAAGTTGTTTTGATTCAGGCTGTGTTAAGTCGCCTTCACGAACTCACCGCACAGTGCGGCAAAATCGAAAAACTGCGCCACTGGCCCAAGGATTCATATGGACTACTTTATCATTGTCGCCACAACCGTCGCCGGTCTGTACTTCCATTGGTGGTTGTACGTGCGGATCAAACGCTGGATGGACCGCGATCTGGCCCTGTCGTTGGCGGGTACAGACGAGCAGAAAAAAGTCTTCATGCTCGAACAGCTGGCAAACGCTCAGGCGCAGAAGATCAATCGTCGAGACCTGTCGAAGTGGCTTGAGGCCGCTGCGGCAGGTTATCCCGATCGGTAGACTGCTTAGGGTGCCAGACGTTCAAGAATCCAGTTGGAGTCTTGTAGACGGTAGTTGAGGCGGTCGTGCAAGCGGCTCGGGCGCCCCTGCCAGAACTCGATGCGCTCGGGTAACAGGCGGTAGCCGCCCCAGTGTTCCGGGCAATGGGGCTGGGCATCGCTGAAGCGTTGCTCGGTGTCCTTGAGCAATGCTTCCAGCTCGGCACGATCAGCGATGACACGACTTTGCGGTGAAGCCCAGGCGCCCAGACGGCTGCCCAGCGGGCGAACCTGATAATACGCGTCGGACTCCTGCGGCGTGACCTTCACCACCCGTCCTTCGATGCGCACCTGGCGTTCCAGGGCCGGCCAGAAAAAGGTCATGGCCGCGAACGGGTTCGCAAACAGGTGCTTGCCCTTGGCGCTGTCGTAATTGGTAAAGAAGGTGAAGCCCTGCTCGTCCAGGCCTTTGAGCAGCAGAATGCGACAGTGCGGTCGACCGTCGGGGTCAACCGTGGCCAGGGTCATGGCGTTGGCTTCCACCGGTGCCTGTTCGGTTTTCACCGCGTCGGCGAACCACTGGTGGAACAGCGCAAACGGCTCGGCCGGGGCTTGCGCCTCGGTCAGGCCATCACGGGTGTAGTCACGACGCATATCAGCCAGGCCCTGGGTCATGGCGCATTCCTTTTGGTTAACGAATCACTTCTTTGCAGTATCGGTGGTGGCGACTTTCTTGTCAGCCGCGGAGGCCTTGGCCGGGCTGGTCTTTTTCGCCGGGGTAGCAGTTTTGGCAGGGGTTTTCTTGGCCGGTGCCTTTTGTGCCGGGGCTTTTTTCGCCGCTGGGACGCTGGCTTTTTTAGCGGCAGGTGCCGGTGTCACAGGCTTGGCGACGGGTTTGATGTCCTGCGCAGCGACCAGCGTGACGGGGCTCGGTGCTGGCATGTTGTACTTGCTCAGCAACGCAACCATGGTGTTTTGCGGCGTCACCAACAGTTCCACACGGCGGTTCAGCGCACGCCCTTCCGCGCTGTCGTTGGCGGCGCGCGGCGCATCGCTGCCCATGCCACGCAACATCAGACGGTCACGTTGCAGGCCACTGAGACGGAAAATCGCGGCGATAGACCGGGCACGGTCCTGGCTGAGCTTGATGTTGGCCGGCGCTGAACCGGACGTGTCGCTGTGACCGAGGATCAACACCGCAGTTTTCGGATCGACTTCGAGGATTTTGGCGACGCGGGTGAACGGGCCGAGGGTGACCGGCAGCAACATGGCCGGGCGATCCGGATTGAATGAGCCTTCGACCGGCGCCGTCACGACCAGCACGTTTTCGCGGCGTTCGAGTTGCAGGTTGCTGCCCTTGATCGCTTCGCGCAGACGCGGTTCGTAGTCGTCCAACCAGGCCTGGGTAACTTTCGGATCAGGCATCGGCACGGCTTTAGCGGTGCTTTGCTCGCTACCACCGAACGGCCACCACCACTGGCTGCCGGTATCGGCTCCGGTCTTGGCCACGGTGACGGGCTTGGCTTCAGGTTTCACTTCGGCTTTGGTTGCCGGCTGGTCGGAACCGAACGGCCAGTACCACGGGCTGCTGGTGTCAGCCTTGGCCACCGGTGCGGTTGCCGCTGGTTTCAATGGCGCCGGGGCCGATTCTTTTGCTGCGACCTTGTCGGAGGAGCCGAACGACCACCAGCTACCGCCATCGGAATCTTTTTGTGGAGTCTGTGCGCAGCCGGTAATAGCGAAGCACAGGGCCAAGGCGAGGGTTTTATTGGATGACATTGGATATCCACAAAAATGAAGTCAAAAAACATCAGGCCACAGCGGCCCGCTAAACGGAGGTTTGAAACTGAAAAGACGTTCGGGTTCCAATCCTGGAACCCTTGAGCGATTCTTACAGACAGGTGGCCAGAACCCGCACCAGCTTTTGCGCACGCGGGTCCATCAAGACGTACGGTCCCAGGGTATTTGTCACAAAACCGAAGGCCACATCGTGCTCGGGGTCGGCAAAACCGATGGAGCCACCGGCACCCGGGTGACCAAAGGCCCGAGGACCCAGACCGAACGTTGCATTAGGCACGTCAGGTTGATCGAGCATGCAACCCAGGCCGAAACGGGTCCGGGTCAGTAAAGTCTTGTCTTCGCCGAGGCTGTGTTCGCGGGTCAGCTCGTCGAGCATCTCGCTTTCCAGCAGGCTGCCGTCGAGCAGTCCGGCGTAGAAGCTGGCAAGGCTACGGGCATTGCCATGACCATTGGCGGCCGGCTGCTGCATGCGTCGCCATTCCGGTTTGTTGGTGCTGGTCATGATCGACGGCGGATTGGTGAAAGCTCGGGTGGTCATGGCCGTCGGCTCACGCATGGTCACTTGCAGCAGGCGCTGGGCCGCCGCATCGCCGACGTTGCCTTTGCCGCGAGCGATGTGTGCCACGCGATGGAACTCCTCGTCAGCCAGACCAACGTGAAAATCCAGACCCAACGGTTTGGCAACCCGGGCCACAATGGACTCACCCGGCCCACGACCATCAGCACGTCGCAACAACTCGCCGATCAACCAGCCGTAAGTGATGGCCGCGTAGCCGTGGCCTTCACCCGGCGTCCACCACGGTGCTTCGGCGGCCAGCGCATCGACCATGGTTTGCCAATCGTAAAGCGCTTCAGGGGCCAGCAACTCGCGCAGCGCGGGCAATCCGGCCTGGTGGCAAAGCAGTTGGCGCAGGGTGACGGATTCTTTGCCGGCAGCGGCGAATTCCGGCCAGTAGCGCGCAACCGGCGCATCCAGTTGCAGCTTGCCTTCAGCCACCAGTTGCAACGCGGTAACGGCGGTAAAGGTTTTGGTGCAGGAGAACAGGTTGGCGATGGTATCGCTGTGCCAGGCTTCGGCACCGTCCTTGTCAGCGGTGCCGGACCAGAGGTCGAGGACGGTTTCGCCGCCGACCTGGATGCACAACGCCGCGCCACGCTCCTGAGGATCGTCGAACAGCGCCGCGAACGCCTCACGCACCGGCTCGAACTTAAGCTCGTAATGACCCTGAATCTGCACCCGTAACTCCCCGGATTAACGCTCTACAAAGTGGCGGGCATTGTTCCAGCCCTTGAGGGTTTTGGGAACAGGGTTGGGCTGGATGGTCAATTGAGGGCCAAGATCGAAAGATCGCAGCTTGCGGCAGCTCCTCCAGGTGCTGCCGCAGGCTGCAAACGGGATCAATGGCCTTTGCCGGAATGTCCACCCGCGCCCTTCCCCGGTCCTTTGCCGGCATCGGCTTTACGCCCGCCCTCGGCATCGTGGCTGGCTTTGTCGGCCTCGGTCGCCGCTTTCTCGGCTTCTTTACCCATTTTATCGACCGTCGCCAGATTGCTTTTGCGCACACTGTCGACGAAGCCCTGGAACGGCAGGTCGGTGATCCCCACCAGACCGAAGTGGCCGTTTTCCCCATCAAGCAGGCGACCGGTCACCGGTTGGTCGAGGTACTGGAACCAATGCACGCCGACAATCGACGGCTCGCTCATCGCTTGCTTTAGGAAGTTCGCATAGGCCGGGCCACGGTCCTCTTCTTTCGCCAATTGCGTGACACCACCCCAGAACGGACCACGATCAGCCGAACCGAAATTGAACTCGGTAATCAGCACCGGTTTGTCGAGGCTGCGCAATTTGGCGAAGTCATAACCATCCTGGGGTTGCAGCGTGTACATGTTGAAACTCAACACATCGCAATACTGGGCGCAGGATTCGACTGCTTCCGGCGTGGTGATGGCGAAACGGCCGCCGAGCAATAACTGGTTCGGCGCGTGCCACTTGAGCGAATCGGAAATGGTCTTGAAGTAAGCGTCGGCGAAGACCTTCTGGAAGTATTTGAAGTCGGCTTCGATTTCCGGATATTCGGCGCTTGGCATCGGTGGCACGAAACCCGGGTCTTCCATCAATTCCCACGCGGGCAAATCGATGCCCCACGCTTTCGACAGGCCGGCCTGGTTGCGGTACTTATCGCGCAATTGCTTGAGGAACGCACGCTTGGCCGGGACGTCGGTGGTCATTTTCAAGGTGCCGTAGGCCAAGGCATAACGGTCTTTCGGATCATCGCCAGGACCGGCCCAGGCCAGTTCATTGTCGGCGTAATAACCGATCAGCCATGGGTCGTCGCGGTGATCGCGAGCGGCAATGGCCACGGCGCGTTCCGTGGCCATGGCGAAGCGCGGGTCGAACGGATCAGGCATGCCACCCCACCAATCGCTGCCAGTGCTGATGCTGGCGTAATCACCGACGATCGATAACGGCAAGGTGTACGGCACGCGATCGGCATTACCCAGCGCCGGCGCACTCCAGTTTCCGATCGTGTTGAAGCCCCAGGCTTGCAGGCGATCGAGTGTGTGGCGGGCCCAGCGCTGCTCGTCAAAAACCGCCTTGCAAGGCTCGACAGCAATTGGCGCTGGCGCTTTCGCTTCAGTTTGGGCAGCTTCAGCGACACCGGCTTCAGGGCTCGGCGGCACAACCGCTGGTTCAACGGCTTTCTCTGCCGTGGCCTCAACTGCATCAGCCTTGGCCGCAGCAGCGACGCCCGCCTTGGTGTCACTGCCCAGTGCGCAAGGGTCGCCATACAAACGCTGCAAGTTGGCCCCGTAAAAATCGTACCAGCGCCCGGCGTTGTAGCCGCGTCCCAAGTCAGCACCGTTGCCGCCCCGGTTGTCGCCTTCGCCAAAGTGGCTGGCCAGGTTTTCGTCAGCCTTGGGCAGGGATTCGAACATCCACTCGCGACCGGCCACGTAGGTCTGGTTGACGTCCGGGGTGACGGTGTTGACGCCCAGCGAATAGAACGGATGGCCCTCCGGCGTCACCAGATACCAGCGACCGTCGCGCTTCTCGGTGCGGAAAAAGCCGCTAGCCTTGAACGATTGACCTTTGTTCAAGCCGCCAAATTTGTCCAGGGACGACTTTTCGCGCTCGGCCAGCCAGGTTTTCAGTTGTTGCTGTTCCTTGGCGGCGGCGCTTTTCAGCTGCTCGTCAGTGCTGATTTTTTCCGGCCACTTGGCCCGCGTCGATTGACCGTAAGCATCGACCAATCCGCCATACACGGTTTGGGTCACCGACTCGCCGTCCTGCACGCCAAAGCGTTCCAGCAAAATACTTTGCGCGACGTTCGGCTGATCCATCGACACACTCACCGACACCACTTGGCCACGGTCCAGCGCGCCAGCACTGCTGGCCAACAACACACGCTGGCCGTCGATCGTCATCGGCATTGGCGGGCCGGCCTTCATGCCCAGGCTCAACGGTGAAGTCGGTTGCAATGGCACCAACAGCGTTTGCGCGGGGCCGGCCGGCAGGTCGACGCGGCTGACCAGCGTCTTGCCGTCATTGCTCTGGATCGTCACGTACAGGGTCAGGGCCCAGTCCATCGCACTCTGGACCCGCAAGCTCATGAAACCCGATTGCGACCAGTCCCAGGCACCGCTCTGCGGACTCAGGCGCAAGGTCGGCCGCGCGACCGGGTTGAACGTTACCCGCCGCAGCACTTCGCCCTCGGGGGTTTGCTCGGCGTTGGATTGCGGCAGGCTGGCGTCCTGAGTCGCCACCTGAACCACGTCGGCGGGGCGCACAAAGTTGAACAGCGTTTGCTGACCGGCGGGAGCGGCCAGCAAAGGTGTTGCGAACAACAGGGCAAAAACAGCGGGCAACGAACGGCGAATCATGAGAACGAAATTCTCCCTAACGACCTTCAATGGGCCTGTGGAAAAGCGATGGCTGAAAGATAGACAACGCAGTGGGCGAAACCGCCCACCGGAGTCTCAGGAAATTTCGCGGCGGAAAGGAGGCAATGCATTGAGGATCGCCTTGCCATAACGCTGGGTGACCAGGCGTCGATCGAGCAAGGTGATGGTGCCGCGGTCTTCTTCGGTACGCAGCAAGCGTCCGCAGGCTTGAACCAGTTTCAGCGAGGCGTCCGGTACGGAGATTTCCATGAACGGATTACCACCACGGGCTTCGATCCATTCGGCCAGCGCGGCTTCGACCGGGTCATCCGGTACCGAGAACGGAATCTTGGCGATGACCACGTGCTCGCAATAGGCGCCGGGCAAGTCGACCCCTTCGGCGAAACTCGCCAGGCCGAACAGCACGCTCGAATCCCCGCCATCGACCCGCGCTTTGTGCTTGTTCAGGGTTTCCTGTTTCGACAGGTTGCCTTGAATGAACACTTGCTTGCGCCAGTCGCGGTCGAGTCCGTCGAACACGTCCTGCATCTGTTTGCGCGAGGAGAACAGCACCAACGTGCCCCGCGAGCCTTCGACCAGTTCCGGCAAGTCACGAATGATCGCGGCGGTGTGCGCGGCGGCGTCACGGGGGTCGGCGTTCAGGTTCGGCACCCGCAGCACGCCGGCATCGGCATGGTGGAACGGGCTCGGGACCACGGCGGTCACGGCTTTTTTCGGCAGCCCGGCGCGCATGCGGAAGCGGTCGAAAGTGCCGAGTGCAGTCAGGGTCGCCGACGTGACGAGACAGCCATAGGCCACGTTCCACAAATTGCGCCGGAGCATTTCCGCCGCGAGGATCGGGCTGGCGTTGACCTCAATGTCGAACAGCGAACCGCTTTCGGCCAGGGTCAGCCAACGGGCCATGGGCGGGTTGTCCTCCGGGTCTTCAACGGTGAAGGCGGTCCACAATTCCCAGTTGCCCGAAGAGCGGGACAACAGGCTGCCGAACAGTGGATACCATTCTTCGGCCTGATTGCTGGCGATGCCGATGTTGACCTCGCCGTCCATGCCTTCCTTGAGCAATTCGGTGAGGCGCGTGAACAGGTCGGTCAGGCGCGCGAAGCCTTTCTTCAGCTCGATGCCCATTTCACGCATGTGATCGGGAATCACCCCGCCGACAAACCGGTGACGTGGCCGCTCGCGACCTTCGACGTCTTCGCCGGGTTTGAAATCGGCGATCTGCTCGCAGGCCGTGAACATGAATTGCTGCTGGGTCTTGATCTCTCGCGCCAGCTCCGGCACCTGCTCGAGCAACTTGCCCAAGTCGCCCGGCAAGGGATGCTGGGCCAGCAACTTGGTGAGGTTCTTCGCGGTGGTTTCCAGCCAGTCGGCCGTGGAGCGCAGGCGGGTGTAATGGGCGAAATGGCCGATGGCCTTGTCCGGCAGGTGATGACCTTCGTCGAATACATAAATGGTGTCGCGCGGATCCGGCAGCACCGCGCCGCCGCCCAGGGCCAGGTCGGCCAGGACCATGTCGTGGTTGGTGACGATCACGTCGACCTTGCCCATGCCTTCGCGGGCCTTGTAAAAGGCGCACTGGCCGAAATTCGGGCAATGACGGTTGGTGCACTGGCTGTGGTCGGTGGTCAGGCGCGCCCAATCGGCGTCTTCCAGCGCGGTGGACCAACTGTCGCGGTCGCCGTCCCACTTATTGCCGGCGAGCTTCTCGATCATGCTGGTGAACAGCTTCTGACTGGCTTCGTCGACTTCGATCTTGAAGCCTTCTTCTTCGAACAACTGAGCGGTGGCGGTTTGCGCGTGACCTTCCTGGAGCAACATGTCGAGCTTGGACAGGCACATGTAGCGCCCACGCCCCTTCGCCAGGGCGAAGCTGAAATTCAGCCCGCTGTTGCGCATCAAGTCAGGCAGGTCCTTGTAGACGATCTGCTCCTGCAACGCGACGGTCGCAGTGGCGATCACCAGGCGCTTGCCGGCGGCCTTCGCCGTCGGAATCGCCGCCAGGCTGTAGGCCACGGTCTTGCCGGTACCGGTGCCGGCTTCCACCGCGACAATCGCGGGGTCGCCACTGCGCCGGCCTTCGTCGTCGGTGTCGATATCACCGAGGACTTTGGCGACTTCGGCGATCATCAGGCGTTGGCCGTAGCGCGGCTTGAGGCTCTTGGCTTCGAGAAAACGCGAGTAGGCGCCCTGGATCGTGGTTTTGAGTTCAGTGCTGATCATGGATTGTCGGGCGCAAAAAACGCTGGATAAATTTTCAGTGGTTCGGTTCGGCGGCTATCATACCCCGCTAATGAATCCCGCGCAGAACGGAGTACCTCAATGACACCTTTTAGCCTCATTTATAGCCTGCATGTCGTTGCCTCACTGGTGTGGGTCGGCGGCATGTTTTTCGCCTGGATGGTCCTGCGCCCCGCAGCGGTGACGGCACTGGAAGGCCCTGCCCGGCTAAAGCTGTGGGTAGAAGTGTTTCAAGGTTTTTTCCGTTGGGTCTGGGTGGCGGTCGTGCTGTTGCCGGTCAGCGGCGTGGGCATGCTGCACATGCACTTCGGTGGCTTTGAGACTGCGCCACGTTATGTGCAGGTGATGATGGGTTTGTATGTGGTGATGACGGCGTTGTTTATCCGGATTCAGGCGCTGATGCTGCCGGAACTGCGCACGGCCGTGGCCGAGCAGGATTGGCCCGCGGGTGCAGCGGTGCTGGGGCGGATCCGCAAGCTGGTGGGGATCAATCTGCTGGTGGGGTTGGTCGTGGTGGCGATTGGTGCGGCACGGCCGATGTTTTGAATCTATCGAGCGTTTGTGGCGAGGGAGCTTGCTCCCGCTCGGCTGCGAAGCAGCCGTAAACCGGTGAACGCGCTCATCCTGAAAAAAATACATTATCCGGATTCGGGGCTGCTTCGCGCCCCAGCGGGAGCAAGCTCCCTCGCCACAGAGTCCTGGCTGGATTTACAACCGCTGCACAGTCACCGAGCCCGCCGCGCCTTCCGGTCCTGGCTGACCATCCGCTCCAGGTTTGCCGCCCTTGCCGCCGTCGGCCTCGTAAACGAGGCAACCCTTGGCTTTGCCACCCGCCCCCGGTTTGCCGCCAGGGCCGGCCAGGCCACCAGCACCACCGGCCACCTGAACCTTGATCCGATCGGCCGGGTAGTCGCGCGGCAATGTCAGTTTGACCAGTGCCCCCGGCGCGCCGGCCTGACCATTACTGCCGTCGCTGCCATCGGCACCACGACCGGCCTGGCCCCAAGTGCAGCCCGGATCCTGACCGTTGGCCCCGTCGAGGCCCACAAACCCCGGAGCTCCTGCGCCACCGCGAGCGTCCACCTGAAGTTGCGATGCATTCAGGGTCTTGATCTGTAAATCCAGGTTTCGTCCGGAACGGGCAGCCTTCTGATACGTCCCCGGCGCACCGCGCGCCGTGATCTGGCTACCCTCGGACAAATCAGCCCGATGGACCTTCAACGCCAACGTCTGTTCGCCGGGCACAATCGCAATGCGTGCGTCACGCCCCAAACGCAGTTCGCCCACGGAGACTTCGGTCACGTTCGAGGGGATCAGCAAAGTGCCGTAATCGGCGACGTCCAGGCGTTCGAGTTGCAGGGTGCTGGCGGTGTTGGGCAACCGCATCAGCGAGTTGGTTTCGACGCTCACCACCTGTGCGCAGGCCAATGGACTGATGAATACGGCGAGCAGACAGAGTTTACGCATGGGAAGCCTTCGGTGCGGTGGGGGCAGGAATGGTTTGCAGATGGAAAACGCCGAAAATGACAATCTTCAGGCGATCGCGCCAAGGGTGGGCGCGTCCTTTGAGGCTGCGATTGCACAGCAGCACTTCAAGCAGATGAAAGAATGCCAGGAGGCCACCGGCCAGATTGACCAGATGGTGCAGCGGAAATACAAACGGCATGAGCAGATTGAACAGCACCACCAGCCAGAACATCAGGGTCAGTAACTTCCCCAGCCCCCATAACGCCTTCATACGCCCCCCCGATGAGAATTATTATTTGCACGCACAGTAACGGCTTCCACGCAGGATAAGCCAGAGGGCAATAGAAAATTCTTCATGAAGGCCGCCAAATGGCCGTCGCGACGCTCAAAAATATCGTCCGACGGCTCTATTTCAAGGCTCAGCGGTTGACGTGAAGTTCTACGCGACGGTTCTTCGCGCGCCCCTCCTCGGTTTCGTTATCGGCAATCGGCTCGCTCTCACCTTTGCCTTCGCTGGTAACTTTGTTCGGCGCCACACCCTGGCTCAACAGGTATTCCGCCACGCTGGTGGCACGTCGCTCCGACAAGGCCTGGTTATAGGCATCCGCACCCACGCTGTCGGTGTGGCCAACCACTTTCACGCTCACCACGCTGGCGTCCTCCAGCTTGCCCATGATCGCATCCAGCTGGCTCTTTGCCGTAGGGGTCAGATCGGCCTGGTTGAACGCAAACAACACTTCGCCGGCATCGCTCAGGGTGATGACTTCAGATTGCGCAGGAGTGGGGGCGGGAGTCTCGCTAACTGCGTTCTGCGGCAACGGACAACCGCGATGATCGACCGTGGTATTGGCAGGAGTATCGGCACAGCGGTCACGTCGATCGAAAACGCCATCGCTGTCTTCGTCGCCATCCTGTGCATAGCAGATCAAGCCACCGGCCAAGATGCCCAGCGCAGCTCCACCACCGGCCCAGCCGGCACTTTCGATTGCACCAAGGCCTCCACCGACCAGCCCGCCAATAAGACTGCAGATCGGCCAGGTTCGTTGATTGAGGGGGGCAGTGCCATCACTGTGAGTGGCGCAGCCCGTCAACAGGCTGCCAAGTAGCAGAACCGGCAATACGGTCCTTGTGAGAAAGATCATGTTGAAAGCTCCTGTGTCACCGGCCAATACCGGTTACACAGGAGTAAAGACCCGCATCCGCGACTGCACAAGGCGCGGATGCGAAGGGATTAACGCTGGATTTTGATTTCCGTGCGACGGTTCTGTGCACGACCGTCATCGGTTGAGTTGTCCGCTACCGGCTGGCTTTCACCGGCACCGACAACCGACACGAAGTTGCTGCGAGGTACGCCTTGCTCGATGAGGTATTCAACCACCGAGTGAGCGCGTTTATCCGACAGTTTCTCGTTGTAGGTGTCGCTGCCCACGCTGTCCGTATGGCCGGTGACAGTCAATTGAGCAGTCGGAGCTTCGGCTTTCAGGCGAGTGGCTATCTTGTCGAGTACCGCTTTGTCAGACTCGGTCAGTGTGGCCTTATCAAACTGGAAGTGAACATCGCGAATGACGATGGTTTCTTCCTTGACTACAACCACTTCTTCAACCACTGGTGCAGGTGGGCAACCGTCAGCGTCGACCTGTACGCCTTTAGGCGTGCCCGGGCACTTGTCGCGGCTATCCGGCACACCGTCGCCGTCTTCGTCGCCATCACCGTGAACCCAGCAATAAGCCGCTGCCGTACCGCCGACAAGCAGAGCACCATACCCTGCCCATGCCGAACTTTCGGTCGCACCGAGACCGGCGCCCACGACACCACCAACTGCCGCACAGGTCGGCCAGTCGGTTTTCTGCAAACCTGCGCAACCAGTCAACAGACTGGTTAGCAGGACCAAGGGTAATGCTGTCCGAACTATGCTCATCGAGTTTTCTCCTGAAGGATCGGCTTAGAACCGATTCAGCTAGTAAAGACCCGAGTTTTAAACTCCGCCAGCAATGGACCACGCTGTTTATTCTTGTATTAACGAGAGGTTGGCGCATTTGTCGTCAAGCCGCTCTAGGCCCGAACGTTCGAGCAGGCTAGTCTTGACGGATCTGATTGAGGAACTTCGATGATTGCAGGTATTTCTTCACGCACGCCCCAGCAGGCACTGGCCGCTCTACTTGACCGATATGCCCCCGCGCGCCTGTTGCTGATCGGCGCCAGCGAGTTCCCGGCGCTGGCAGCGTTCAAAGCGGCCCACCCGGACAGCTGCGTCGCGTTCGCCGCACCGGGGCCATTGCCTGCCGAGCTGGCGGCACGGCGTTTTGACCTGGCCCTGGTGGTCGATTGCCTGGAGCATCTGCCCAAGCGCGAGGGTCTGAACCTGTTGGGCGGCATCCGCAACCTCAACGCCAGTCGCATAGCGGTATTGGCGGACCTGACGGCCTGCGGCTGGCAGGAAACGGACTTTTTCTCCCTGGCGCTGCAAGCCAGCGAGCGCTTTGCCCGTGACGAACAGGTATTGACCCTGTTCACCTACGATCTGCTTGAATACAAACAAGTGCCCGACTGGCTCAATTCACGCTTTTGGGCCAATCCGGAAAACTTCGGGAAATACTGGTGGTAATGCAATGAGTACATCCATTTGTCCCTGCGGCAGCGGCACCCTGCTCGACGCCTGTTGCGGTCATTATCATACCGGTCACCCTGCCCCCGGCGCCGAAGCCTTGATGCGTTCGCGTTACAGCGCCTATGTGCTGGGCTTGATCGATTATCTGGTGGCCACGACCTTGCCGGCGCAACAGGCAGGCCTTGATCGTCAGGCAATCAGTGACTGGAGCGCCCAAAGCACCTGGCTGGGGCTTGAAGTGGAAAGTTCGGAAGTCCTGGGCGGCCAGCCCGAACATGCCTTCGTGACGTTCACCGCGCGCTGGCATGACAGTCATGGCGAGCACAGCCACCGCGAGCGCTCCTCGTTCGTGCAGAACACCGGGCGCTGGTATTTCATCGACCCCACTGTGCCGCTCAAAACCGGGCGCAATGATGCCTGTCCATGTGACAGCGGACAGAAGTTCAAGAAGTGCTGTGCAGGTTACTTCGGCGCATGAGATGAAGGGACTAGACTGGCCTTAAGGGAGAACCTCGACATGACCAGTCACAGACGTTTCTTGCAGACCTTCACGCTGTTTTTGTTCCTCGGGCTCGGGGGCTGTGCGTCCTGGTTCAGCAGCGACGAGCCGGATCCCGAGGTCCACCTGGTAAAAGTCGAAGTCGTGCGGGCCAGGCTGCTTGATCAGAAATTCATCCTGCACTTTCGCGTCGACAACCCCAACGACAGCGACCTGACGGTGCGCGGCCTGGAATATCGCATTCACCTGGCGGACATCTTGCTGGCCGAAGGCGAGCATGAACAGTGGTTTACGGTCCGCCCCAAACACAGCGTCTACTTCAAGGTGCCAATCCGCACCAACCTGTGGCCCAGGGTCAAGGATCTGGTCAAACAACTCAAAAACCCCAAGCAAGGCATCCCCTATCGTCTGGAAGGTGAAATGGAAACCGGTTTATTCATCGCCCACTACGTGCACCTGACGCGTAATGGCGTGATAATCCCCGCCGATTTAATTCCGGAGTAACCCCGATGACCCAGCAACCCCACGTCCATGGCCCTGACTGCAACCACGATCATGACCATCACCAGCATGATCATGATCACGACCATGGCCATGTCCACGGTCCGAACTGCGGCCATGCCCACCAGGAGCCGGTGCGCAACGCCCTGAAAGACGTCGGCCGCAACGACCCTTGCCCATGCGGCAACGGCAAGAAATTCAAGAAGTGCCACGGCGCTTGATGCCGTCCCTGTAGGAGCGAGCTTGCTCGCTCCTACAAGTGCTTAGTCGGCTGACAGGATCTGCACGCTGCTTGCAACCGTTGCGTATTCGCCATGCAGATTGCCAAGCGACATCGCATGCACCTCCTCGGCTGAATGGGCATGGCCATAGAAGTCAGCCTTGTCGAAGGTAAAGCACGCATCCTCCACCACCCACGCATCAAACCCCAGATTTCCAGCCGAGCGCGCCGTGGACTCCACCGAGTTGTGCGTCGCGACGCCGACGATCACCAATTGCCCGATCCCCGCTTCGCGCAACCCTGACGCCAGCTCAGTTGAACAAAACGCATCCGGCACCTGTTTCTGGATCAATCGCTCACCTGCACCCGGCTGAAAACGCTCCTGAAACTCCACTCCCGATTGCTGCGGCCAGAACACCGAATCCTCTGACCGGGACAGGTGTTGCACATGGATCACCGGCCGACCGGTGCGTCGCCAATGGCTCAGCAACTCCAGCATGCGCTCTTCAGCCTGGGGATTATTCCTGCGACCGAGTCTGGGGTGAAGGATGCCTTTCTGTTGATCGATGATGATCAGTGCTGCGTTTGTCTTGAGCTCCATGCCGACTGTTCTCCAGGATATTGTGCCTGCTGCACTTCAGCATCACCGGTTACAGGCTGGCAAGTCACTTGAGAATCAAAAGATCGCAGCCTTCGGCAGCGCCTACGCGAGATCGGCGTATCACTGCCGAAGGCTGCGATCTTTGACAAATCCAGAAATAACCTCTTGCCCCGCTTGCGCGGCCATCGCCTGCTCACTAACGTAGCGGCTTTATTGCGCCACCACCCCCGCAGGAGCTTTGCCATGGCCTCGCCAGCCCTTACTCATTTTCTACCCCAGTTCGGCGTTGCCGCAGCAGTGGCCGGCGTTTTGAGCCTGACCGGTTGTCAGACTTTCAACGCCCAGGACACCCTCCCGCCGACCTCTGGCATGCAGCCGCTCAAGGGTCTGGCGCAAAACGTTTCCGTGCGACGCAATGCCATGGGCATGCCGCTGATCGAAAGCAACAGTTTCCACGACGCACTGTTCGCCCTCGGTTATGTGCACGCCAGCGACCGCATCACGCAAATGGCCACCCTGCGCCTGCTTGCTCAGGGCCGCCTCTCCGAAATGCACGGCGCGGAACTGCTGGATGCCGACCGCTACATGCGCGCCGTCAACCTGAAGAAAAATGCCGGTGAGTTGTACAAAGCGTCTTCGCCGCGGCTCAAGCGCTTCTTTGAAGTCTATGCGCGCGGGGTCAATGCTTACCTGTTCCGCTACCGCGACAAGTTGCCGGCAGACCTTGCCGCCACCGGTTACAAGCCTGAATACTGGCAGCCGGAAGACTCGGCGCTGATTTTCTGCCTGCTGAACTTCAGTCAGTCGGCCAACTTGCCGGAAGAAATCTCCTCGTTGGTGCTGGCGCAAACGGTGACCACCGACAAACTCGCGTGGCTGTCGCCGTCCGCGCCCGACGAAAAACTGCCTGCGGCCGAAAGCGAAAAGCTGCAAGGCCTCAAGCTCAACGGACAAATCCCGGGGCTGGCGCAAATCAGCAAGGCCACCGCACAACTGTCTGACCTGAACCTGCTGGGCGCCACTTCGTCGAACAACTGGGCCATCGCCCCACAACGCAGCCGCAGCGGTAAAAGCCTGCTGGCCAGCGACAGCCACGGCCCGCTGGGCGTCCCGTCATTGTTCAGTTACGTGCAGATCCGCGCGCCGAAGTATCAGGCATCCGGTGTGACCATCGCCGGCTTGCCGATGGTACTGGGTGGTTTCAACGGCAAAGTGGCGTGGAGCATGACGTCCGTCATGGGTGACAACCAGGATCTGTTCCTGGAGAAAATCAAACGCCAGGGCAACGCCATCACCTACGAAAACGCCGGCAAGTGGCAGCCAGTGATCGTGCGCAACGAGACCTATTTCGTCAAAGGCCAGCGACCGATTCGCGAAGCGGTCTACGAAACCCGCCATGGTCCGCTGCTCAACAGCGCCCAAGGCACCACGCTGGCCAATGGTTTTGGCCTGGCCTTGCAGACGCCAAGCTTCACCGATGACAAAACCCTGGATGCGTTCTTCGACCTGACCCGCGCCCAGAGCGTCGAGAAAGCCTCGGACGCCAGTCGCGAAATCCGCGCCATCGCGTTGAATCTGGTGTTTGCCGATGCCAGCAACATTGGCTGGCAAGTCACCGGCCGCTACCCGAACCGGCGCGAAGGCGAAGGCCTGCTGCCCTCGCCGGGTTGGGAAGGTCGTTACGACTGGGACGGTTATGCCGACCCGATGCTGCACCCCTACGACCAGGACCCGGCCCAAGGCTGGCTCGGCACCGCCAACCAGCGGGTTATCCCCCATGGTTACGGCATGCAACTGTCCAACTCATGGTCGGCACCGGAACGTGGCGAGCGCTTGGCTGAACTGGCCGGCGCAGGCAAACACGACAGCCGCAGCATGATCGCCATGCAGTACGACCAGACCACCACCTTCGCCGCCAAACTGAAGAAAATGTTCGAGGCGCCGGGCATGTCCCAGCCACTCAAGCAAGCCATCGACGCGCTGCCGGTGGCCGATCGCGCCAAGGCACACGAAGCCTTCAGCCGCTTGATGGCCTTCGACGGCAAACTGGGCCCGGCGTCCACCGACGCGGCGATCTACCAGCTGTTCCTGCAAGAAAGCACCCGGCAGATTTTCCTCGATGAACTGGGCCCGGAAAGCAGCCCGGCGTGGAAAGCCTTTGTCGCAGATGGCAAGTTGTCCTACGCGGCGCAAGCGGATCACCTGCTGGGCCGCGAAGACAGCCCGTTCTGGGATGACGCACGCACCGCGCAGAAAGAAGACAAACCGGCGATCCTCGCGCGCAGCCTTGCGGCAGCGATCAGCGCGGGCGACAGCCAGTTGGGCGGTAATCACAAGGCCTGGCAGTGGGGCAAACTGCATCGCTATGAATGGAAGAACGCCGGCGGCCAGACCGTGCGTGGCCCTGCTCCGGCGGGCGGCGATCACACCACCCTCAACACCGCCGCGTTCGCCTGGGGCCAGGACTTCAATACCACGCTGGCACCGGCCATGCGCCTGATCGTCGACTTCGGCCAGTCCGAACCACTGATGGCCCAGAACGGCACCGGCCAGTCTGGCAATCCGGTCAGCCCGAACTACCTCAACAGCGTCGATCCGTGGCTCAAGGGCCAGTACATGAGCCTGCCGATGCAGCCGCAAAACTTCGACAATGCCTATGGCAAGTCGCGGTTGACCCTTACCCCCGGGAAATAACCTCCGCCCTTAGTGGGAGCGAGCCTGCTCGCTCCTACAGGGGACGGTGATGGGTCCCGAAGATGTGTACTGCCCCATCGGGGATTTCTACATCGACCCGCGGCGACCGGTCGAACGCTCGGTGATCACCCGGTTTCACCGCTGGTAGAGGGTTACAGCGGGTTCGACCTGCAGGATCTGCTCGGATAAGCCTTTGGCCCACTTCGGATTCGATTCTTTTCGTGCCAATCCGGTGCGGCCATTTCCTTGCGCCCGTTTTCGTGCATAAATCGTGCTCCGGCCGTTCGTCGCGCACCTTTTAAAACGCTCGTTCGCCACTCTGGTTCGGAAATTGCTACTTTCTTAAGGTCTTACGCGTTCCAGTAACAATAATTCTGCGCCACAAGCGCTCATATTGGTTTTAGGGATTGAATAATGAAAAAAGCATTGCTGACCCTTTCTGCACTGGCGTTGTGCGTGGCTGGTGGCTCCGCCATGGCGAAGGAGTACAAAGAATTGCGTTTCGGCGTTGACCCTTCCTACGCACCGTTCGAGTCGAAAGCGGCCGACGGCAACCTGGTGGGCTTCGACATCGATCTGGGGAACGCAATCTGCGCCGAGCTGAAGGTCAAGTGCAAATGGGTCGAAAGCGATTTCGACGGCATGATTCCAGGCCTCAAAGCCAATAAATTCGACGGCGTTATCTCGTCGATGACCGTGACCCCGGCCCGCGAAAAAGTCATCGACTTCTCCAGCGAGCTGTTCTCCGGTCCAACCGCTTACGTGTCCAAGAAAGGCTCCGGCATCACCGCCGACGTCGCGTCGCTCAAGGGTAAAACCGTAGGCTACGAACAAGGCACCATCCAGGAAGCCTACGCCAAAGCCGTGCTCGACAAGGCGGGCGTGAAAACCCAGGCCTATCAGAACCAGGACCAGGTGTATTCCGACCTGACTTCCGGCCGTCTCGACGCCGGGATCCAGGACATGCTGCAAGCTGAACTGGGCTTCCTGAAGTCGCCAAATGGCGCCGGTTACGATATCAGCGAGCCTGTCGACAGCGAACTGCTGCCAGCCAAAACTGCGATCGGTATTAAGAAAGGTAACACCGAGCTGAAAGCACTTTTGGATAAAGGTATCAAAGCGTTACATGATGACGGCACCTACGCCACCATTCAGAAGAAACACTTTGGCGATCTGAATCTGTACAGCGGCAAGTAATGCCCGGCGCCCATCTCGCGATGGGCGCTTTTTTTATCCGATCAGGTTGCTGATTTATGTTCGAAAACCTCTTACAAAATCTGGGGCTCTCCGCCTTCAGCCTCAAGGGCTTCGGTCCGCTGTTGCTGGAAGGCACCTGGATGACGATCAAATTATCGGCGATGTCGCTGCTGGTGGCCGTGTTGCTCGGCCTGCTCGGCGCCAGTGCCAAACTGTCAAAAGTCAAACTGCTGCGCCTGGTTGCCCAGTGCTACACCACGTTGATTCGCGGCGTGCCCGATCTGGTGCTGATGCTGCTGATCTTCTACAGCCTGCAAACCTGGCTGACGTCGTTCACTGACTACATGGAATGGGAATACATCGAAATCAACCCGTTCAGTGCCGGGGTCATCACCCTGGGCTTTATCTACGGCGCCTACTTCACCGAAACGTTCCGCGGTGCGATCCTCGCCGTCCCGCGGGGCCAGGTCGAAGCTGCCACGGCCTATGGCCTCAAGCGCGGTCAGCGTTTCTGGATCGTGGTGTTTCCGCAAATGATGCGTTTCGCCCTGCCGGGCATCGGCAATAACTGGATGGTGATGCTCAAGGCCACGGCGCTGGTCTCGATCATCGGCCTGGCCGATCTGGTCAAAGCCGCCCAGGACGCCGGTAAAAGCACTTACCAGCTGTTTTATTTCCTGGTGCTTGCCGCAGTGATCTATCTGCTGATCACCAGCGCCTCGAACTTCATCCTGCGCTGGCTCGAACGTCGCTACTCCGCCGGAACCCGGGAGGCCGTACGATGATCGAGCTTCTTCAGGAATACTGGCGCCCCTTTCTTTACAGCGACGGCAACAACATCACCGGCCTTGCCATGACGATGTGGCTGCTGAGTGCTTCGATTTTCATTGGCTTTCTGGTGTCGATCCCGCTGTCTATCGCACGAGTGTCGCCGCACCGCTACATCCGCTGGCCGGTGCAGTTCTACACTTACCTGTTCCGTGGTACGCCGCTGTATATCCAGCTGTTGATCTGCTACACGGGGATCTACAGCCTGGCCGCCATTCGCGCCCAACCGGTACTCGATGCATTTTTTCGCGATGCGATGAATTGCACGATCCTGGCCTTCGCCCTGAATACCTGCGCCTACACCACGGAGATTTTCGCCGGGGCGATTCGCAGCATGAACCATGGCGAAGTCGAAGCCGCCAAGGCGTATGGTCTGACCGGCTGGAAGCTGTATGCCTACGTGATCATGCCGTCAGCCCTGCGTCGTTCGTTGCCCTACTACAGCAACGAAGTGATTCTGATGCTGCACTCGACCACCGTGGCTTTCACCGCGACCATCCCTGACGTGCTCAAAGTCGCTCGGGACGCCAACTCGGCGACATTCCTGACCTTCCAGTCGTTCGGTATCGCCGCGCTGATCTACCTGACCGTCACCTTTGCGCTGGTCGGCCTGTTCCGTCTCGCCGAACGCCGCTGGCTGGCCTTTCTCGGGCCGACCCACTAGGACAACTTGCAAATGCGCCACCAGATTCACGATCTGCTGGCCCCGCTGCCGGGGACCGCACGACAGATCCACAGCTTTCACTTCGGCCCACAGCCGAGCCACCGCAAGATCTACATCCAGGCCTCCCTTCACGCCGACGAGATGCCCGGCATGCTGGTCGCCTGGCACCTCAAGCAACGCCTGACAGAACTGGAGGCCGCCGGTCGCCTGCACAGCGAAATCGTGCTGGTGCCCATCGCCAACCCGGTCGGGCTGGAACAGATGTTGATGGATGTGCCGCTCGGCCGTTACGAGTTGGAAAGCGGCCAGAACTTCAACCGCTGGTTTGTCGACCTCAGTGAAGAAGTCGGTAACGAGATCGAGGGCAAGCTCGGCGACGATCCGCAGCACAACCTGCAACTGATTCGCAGCTGCCTGCGCGATGCGCTGGCCCGACAGAGCGCCGACACCCAACTGCAATCCCAGCGCCTGATCCTGCAACGACTGGCCTGCGATGCGGATATGGTGCTGGACCTGCATTGCGATTTCGAAGCGGTCGCGCACCTGTACACCACGCCTGAAGCCTGGCCGCAGGTTGAGCCGCTGGCCCGGTACATCGGGGCCGAGGCCAGCCTGTTGGCCACCGATTCCGGCGGCCAGTCGTTCGACGAATGCTTCACCCTGCTCTGGTGGCAGTTGAAGGAACGCTTCGGCGAGCACTTCGACATTCCGCCGGGCAGTTTTTCGGTAACCGTCGAACTGCGCGGCCAGGGCGACGTCAATCACCCGCTGGCCAGCATCGATTGCCAGGCGCTGATCGATTATTTGATCCATTACGGCGCGATTGCCGGTGAACCTGCGCCCCTGCCCGACCTGCCTTACCCGGCGACGCCGCTGGCCGGTGTCGAGCCGGTGACCACTCCCGTGGGCGGACTGCTGGTGTTCGCCGCGCTGCCGGGGGAATACCTGGAAGCCGGGCAATTGATCGCCGAAATCATTGACCCGATCATCGATCGCGTCACCCCTGTTCATTGCTCCGCCGCCGGGCTGATGTACGCCCGCTCGCTGCGCCGCATGGCCACCGCCGGCATGGTGATCGCCCATGTCGCGGGCGCCGAAGCCTATCGCAGCGGCTACCTACTTTCGCCTTGAGGATGCATGCCCCATGTACAAATTGACCATCGAAGGCCTGCATAAAAGCTACGGCGATCATGAAGTCCTCAAAGGTGTTTCGCTAAAGGCCAAGACCGGCGACGTCATCAGCCTGATCGGCGCCAGCGGCTCGGGTAAAAGTACCTTTTTGCGCTGCATCAACTTTCTCGAACAGCCCAATGACGGTGCCATGAGCCTGGACGGCCAGAACATCCGCATGATCAAGGATCGTCAAGGCATGCACGTGGCTGACGCCGATGAACTGCAACGGATCCGCACCCGGCTGGCCATGGTGTTTCAGCATTTCAACCTGTGGAGCCACATGACGGTGCTGGAAAACATCACCATGGCCCCGCGCCGGGTGCTGGGCTGCGACAAAAAAGAAGCCGAAGACCGCGCCCGACGCTATCTCGACAAGGTGGGCCTGGCGTCCCGGGTGGCGGACCAGTACCCGGCATTCCTGTCCGGTGGTCAGCAACAGCGGGTAGCGATTGCGCGCGCACTGGCCATGGAGCCGGAGGTCATGCTGTTTGACGAACCGACCTCGGCACTGGACCCGGAGTTGGTGGGTGAAGTGCTCAAGGTGATCCAGGGCCTGGCCGAGGAAGGCCGGACCATGATCATGGTGACCCACGAAATGAGCTTCGCCCGCAAAGTATCGAGCCAGGTGCTGTTTCTGCATCAGGGGCTGGTGGAGGAAGAAGGCGCGCCGGAAGACGTGCTGGGCAATCCAAAGAGCGAACGGTTGAAGCAGTTCCTCAGCGGCAACCTGAAGTAAAACAGCCGGTGACGTCCTGCAGGAGCTACGAGGCAGCGATCTTTTGATCTTCAATGGTTAAAAAAACATCAAGATCAAAAGATCGCAGCCTGCGGCAGCTCCTACAGGTTCGGATTCACTTCAGACAGCCTCAGGCCACAGGCGCAGGCGGCGGCTCATCCGGCAGCGTTGGCTCGCCCGGTTCGTTTGGCTGTTCGTTCGGGGTATCGGGATCAGGCTGGCCCGGAATGCCACCGGCCATGCTGATGGGCGGGTGTGCCAACAATGACCAGGCCAGCACGCCAACCTGATTGGGCTCAAGCCTTGCCAGTTCGGCACTGATTCGCGGGTCGATCTTCATAACGCACTCCTGAGCGATGGCCCGGTCCGCCTTGCGCGGATCGGAGCAGTACACCCCATAGAGTGTACGCTCGCTCAAGAATTCCCACGGTTTGTCAGACGGCTGACTCAGGTCCGCGGCAGGGTCACGCCACGTTGGCCCTGGTACTTGCCGCCACGGTCCTTGTAGGACACTTCACATTCTTCGTCAGACTCGAGGAACAGCATCTGCGCCACGCCTTCGTTGGCGTAGATCTTCGCCGGCAGGTTGGTGGTGTTGGAGAATTCCAGGGTTACGTGACCTTCCCACTCAGGTTCAAGCGGCGTGACGTTGACGATGATGCCGCAGCGCGCGTAAGTGCTTTTACCCAGGCAAATGGTCAATACATTGCGCGGAATACGGAAGTATTCGACGGTGCTGGCCAGGGCGAAGGAGTTCGGCGGAATGATGCACACGTCGCTATGGATGTCGACGAAGCTGCCGGCATCGAAGTTTTTCGGATCGACGATGGCCGAATTGATGTTGGTGAACACCTTGAAATGATTGGTGCAACGCACATCGTAGCCATAGCTCGACACGCCGTAGGAGATCACACGGCTATCGTCGCTGCCGCGCACCTGGCGCTCGACGAAAGGTTCGATCATGCCGTGCTCTTGCGCCATGCGGCGAATCCACTTGTCCGATTTGATGCTCATGGCGGTGTCCTGAATAGCGAGGTGGAGAAAATCTGTCCGGCATCTTACCGGGGCGCGCCGCCGGGTTCAAAGCGCCGCTCGCAATTCTCGACGATCCGGCCGGATTTAGGGCCCTTCGCAGCAAAACACTGCACCGTCAGTCACTAAAACAGAGAAACCTTCGCAAGAAGCATTGGCACGTTCCGGAAAAAGGGTTAAGGTGGCGCCACTGTGCTGCTTGTGTCACTGAGAATCTCTACACGATATGTTGAATTTCGATCCAACCATCTACAAGAATTTTTCCTGCTCTTTGCACTCAGTCTCGGCCAGGGTTCTTCCTGAGTCGCAGTTATCTTTGTTCAAGGAGTTACACCATGTCTAATCGCCAAACCGGTACCGTTAAGTGGTTCAACGATGAAAAAGGCTTCGGCTTCATCACTCCACAATCCGGTGACGACCTGTTCGTTCACTTCAAAGCTATCCAATCCGACGGCTTCAAAAGCCTGAAAGAAGGCCAACAGGTTTCTTTCATCGCTACCCGCGGTCAGAAAGGCATGCAAGCTGAAGAAGTTCAAGTTATCTAACTTGTACTTGCTTTAGTAAAAAGCCCCGCCCTTAAAAGCGGGGCTTTTTTGTGGGCGAATGTTTTTACCCGCGCCAAAAAAGATCGTAGCCTTCGGCAGCGCCTACAAAGTCATCCGAAGGCTGCGATCTTTTGAGCTTCTGGCGTTTACCAGGTCACGCCAAACCCGGCTGTGTAGCGGGTCTTGTCCAGATCGGCATCGTCGGTGCCGTCGATGATATTGCGTTCCGCCTTCAGATTGAGCGATGCCCAGTCGGTCACCTTGTAGCGCAGGCCTATCTCTGTATCCAGCGCGTAATTGGCCACATCTGTCAGCGGCTTGCCCACCTCGCCGTTAGTGAAGAACTCCACTTTCTTGCCCACCAGGTAACGGTTGTAATCCCACTTCATGGCCACGGAATAGAAGTTCTCCTTGCTGCCGTCGGCGAACTCATAGTCCGTGCGGTTGACCAACGAACCGAGAGAGAACGCGCCCAGCTCATTGTCCCAGAACTGATAACCAGGACCGGTACCGGCCGTGCGCTGGCGGGAAAGATCTTCAACCTTGTCACGCTTGTAGACCAGGCGACCTTGCCAGAACCACTTGTCAGTGAGGAAACGGTCAAGGGAATATTCGCCGCGCCAGTTGTCTGTCGTGACCACGTCATCCTGGAACTCCCGGTTGTACTCGCCTTCGGCGATGTGCCGCCAGCGACCATGGCGCGCAGAAGTCCTGAAGTCGATATCGTAATCGTCGGTGTCATTGTCGGCGCGCTGGTAATCCAGAGCAGCGTCAATGCTGCCCTTCCAGACCAGATCTTCGACCACTGGCTTGGGCTTGAGCATCTGCTGGATGCTCGCGAGCGCGACCGTCTTGGGCGCATCACCATTGACCAGGGTCACCTTGCCATCCTCCGCGGCGTGCAGCGACTTGGTCACCTCCCCGGTGTAGGCATCCTGTTTGACCAACAAGTGCTGGTCACTCTCAAGGGTTTTCACCTTGCTCCAGTCGATCGGTACCGCACCGGCGTACTCGGTCTGGACCAACAACTTTCCGCCATCGAACAGAATGATCTTGCCACTCAACTTGTCACCGTTCTTCAACCAGACGGTATCAGCGAGCAAGGGCATAGAAGCACTGACGACAGCGAGACACAGCAGGGTTCTGGACAACATAAACAGATAGAGGCTCTGGAATTCGAAAAAAGTCGGCATTATCCGTAGGAATAGTGCACTAGCAAGGACTGACCCGACGATTTCTATTGAGTTCATTTCTCAATTGGCGATCCAGGATTTACTCTACAAACGGTACTGTGCATTTTTCAGGAACTCTGGACGTGACCGAATCCACCCCCGAACCCGAGAGCGCCGCGCAAATCCGACGCACGGCGCTGTATCTGACCCTCGCGCAAGTGCCCGAAGGTAAAGTTGTGAGCTACGGTCACTTGGCCGAGCTCGCGGGACTGGGTCGCGCTGCCCGCTGGGTGGGGCGCACCCTCAGCCAATTGCCGGGCGACAGCAAATTACCCTGGCATCGTGTGCTGGGCGCAGGTGGCCGCCTGAGCCTGCCGGCCGGGAGCCCTTCGGGAGACGAACAGCGTGCCCGACTGCGCATGGAAGGGATCAGTGTCCTGAATAATCGTGTTGATATTCAGCGCCATGGCTGGCGTCCGGTAGAGCACAGCGGTTAGAGTGCGCGCTTTGTTTCCGTATTTCTTGAGGCAGACTTCAGCCCATGCCCCGTAAAACCTGGCGCGCCGCGCTCGCCGCTTATGCCAGCCCATCGACACTTGTGCTGTTGTTGCTTGGTTTCGCCGCCGGCCTGCCCTACATGCTGGTGTTTTCGACGCTTTCGGTCTGGTTGCGTGAAGCCGGTGTGGCTCGCGAAACCATTGGCTACGCAAGCCTGATCGGACTGGCCTACGCCTTCAAGTGGGTCTGGTCCCCCCTGCTCGACCAATGGCGCCTGCCACTGCTGGGCAAACTCGGTCGACGACGATCCTGGCTGGTGCTGTCACAGGCACTGGTGATCCTCGGCCTGGTCGGGATGGGCTTCTGCGACCCGCAAAAGCATCTGTCCTGGCTGATCGCCATCGCTGTTGTGGTGGCCTTTGCTTCGGCCACGCAAGACATCGCGGTGGATGCCTATCGCCTGGAAATTGCCGACGACAGCCGTCAGGCCGCCCTGGCCGCCAGTTACATGTCCGGGTATCGGATAGCCGCCCTGCTGGCCACGGCCGGCGCCCTGTTCTTCGCGGAAGGTTTTGGTTCCACAGGTTTCAATTACAAGCATTCGGCATGGGCCGGTACGTATCTGCTGTTCGGCGCCTTGATGGTTCCCGCCCTGCTGACCTCGCTGTTCATGCGCGAACCACCAGTGCCGCTGCGCACACAACTGCAGGCCGGGCGCTACAGCTTTGTGCATCAACTGGCTTCGGTGTTTGTCCTGATCGTGCTGCTGGTGTCTGTACCCGCCATGTTCACCCAGCTCTACAACACCGATTTCGCCAGCGTGCTGTTCGAAGGCGCGAGCGTGCTCGACCTGCTGCTCGAGGACCGCGCCTTCCTGCGGGCGATCCTCTACACACTCTTTACCGCTCTGTGCCTGTCAGCCATGGGACGCCGTGGTCTGGCGCCGGTGCTGACGCCGGTCAACGACTTCATCCTGCGTTACCGCTGGCAAGCGCTACTGCTGCTCGGGCTGATCGCCACCTATCGGATGTCTGACACGGTCATGGGCGTGATGGCCAACGTGTTTTACATCGACCAGGGCTTCACCAAGGACCAGATCGCCAGTGTCAGCAAAATTTTCGGCCTGATCATGACCCTCGTGGGCGCCGGCATGGGTGGCCTGCTGATCGTGCGATTCGGCATTCTGCCGATCCTTTTCATCGGCGGCGTCGCCTCGGCGGGCACCAACATCCTGTTCCTGATGCTCGCCGACATGGGCGCCAACCTGAACATGTTGATCCTGACCATTTCCCTGGACAACTTCAGTTCCGGCCTGGCCACTTCGGCGTTCGTCGCCTATCTGTCGAGCCTGACCAACCTCAAGTTCTCCGCCACCCAGTACGCCCTGCTCAGTTCGATCATGCTGCTGCTGCCGCGGCTGATCGGCGGTTATTCAGGCGTCATGGTGGAAAAATTCGGTTACCACAATTTTTTCCTGATCACCGCCCTGCTGGGCGTCCCGACACTGCTGCTGATCGCCCTGCACTGGTTCCAGGAGAACCGTCGCGCAGGCCCGACCCCAAGGCAGGAACCGGTGCCGACCCAGGTCGCGGAAGAATCGTAAGAAGCTTTTTGCAGGAACCTTTGCAGCGGGCGGCGTGAAATCCGCCCGCCGCCACACCACCGACCGCACGCCTGTACGCCAGCGGATCTCGCCCGTACAATGCTCCGTCATATTTCGTCATCAGCAAGCGATAACGGCCAACCATGCGCACCAGTCAATTTTTGCTCGCCACACAGAAAGAAACGCCTTCCGACGCGGTCGTGATCAGCCACCAGCTGATGCTGCGCGCCGGCATGATCCGCAAACTCGCTTCGGGCCTGTACACCTGGCTGCCGATGGGCCTGCGGGTAATGCGCAAGGTCGAAGCTGTCGTTCGTGAAGAAATGAACGCCGCCGGCTCTCTCGAAGTGTTGATGCCGAGCACTCAACCGGCTGAGCTGTGGCAGGAATCCGGTCGCTGGGAAGAATACGGCCCTGAATTGCTGCGCTTCAAGGATCGCCATGGCCGCGACTTCTGCGCCGGCCCGACCCACGAAGAAGTTATCACCGACCTGATGCGCAACGAATTGAGCAGCTACAAGCAGCTGCCAATCAACCTGTATCAGATCCAGACCAAATTCCGTGACGAAATCCGTCCTCGCTTCGGTTTGATGCGCGGCCGCGAATTCATCATGAAGGACGCCTACTCGTTCCATGCTGACCAGCCGTCGCTACAGGTCACCTACGACCGCATGCACCAGGCTTACTGCAACGTATTTACTCGCCTGGGCCTGAAGTTCCGCCCGGTAGAAGCCGACAACGGCTCCATCGGCGGCGCCGGCTCCCATGAGTTCCACGTACTGGCCGAATCCGGCGAAGACGACATCGTCTTCAGCAACGGTTCCGACTACGCGGCGAACATCGAGAAAGCCGAGGCTGTACCGCGCGAAACCTCCCGCGCCGCGCCGAGCGAAGAGCTGCGCCTGATCGACACCCCGAACGCCAAGACCATTGCGCAACTGGTCGAAGGCTTCAACCTGCCGATCGAGAAAACCATCAAGACCCTCGTGGTTCACGCTGAAGAGTCAGGCAAGCTGATTGCCTTGATCATCCGTGGCGACCATGAGCTGAACGAAATCAAGGCAGGCAACCAGCCTGGTGTCGCCAGCCCGCTGGTCATGGCCTCCGAAAGCGAACTTCGCGACGCCATCGGCGCCGGTGCCGGCTCCCTCGGCCCGCTGAACCTGCCGCTGCCGATCATCATCGACCGTTCGGTCGAGCTGATGAGCGACTTCGGCATTGGTGCCAACATCGACGACAAGCACTACTTCGGCGTGAACTGGGAGCGCGACCTGCCCGTTCCAACCGTGGCTGACCTGCGCAATGTCGTTGCCGGCGATCCAAGCCCGGATGGCAAAGGCACCCTGGAAATCAAGCGCGGTATCGAAGTCGGACACATCTTCCAGCTGGGCAACAAGTACAGCAAGGCGATGAAGTGCGAAGTTCTGGGCGAAAACGGCAAGCCGGTCACCCTGGAAATGGGTTGCTACGGCATCGGCGTGTCCCGCGTAGTGGCTGCGGCCATTGAGCAGAACAACGACGAAAAAGGGATCATCTGGAGCGACACCCTCGCACCTTTCCAGATTGCCCTGGTGCCATTGCGCTACGAAACCGAACAAGTTCGCGAAGCGACCGACAAGCTCTATGCGGAACTGACCGCAGCCGGCTTCGAAGTGCTGCTGGACGACCGCGACAAGAAAACCAGCCCGGGCATCAAGTTCGCAGACATGGAACTGATCGGCATTCCGCACCGGATCGTGGTCAGTGACCGCGGCCTCGCCGAAGGCAACCTGGAATACAAGAGCCGCACCGAGGCCGAGGCGCAAGCGCTGCCGGTCGCAGACGTGTTGTCTTTCCTTCAGGCCCGTATCCGCCGCTGAATCCAGATAGAGACGTCATGTTCAAGCGAAACACCTTAGGCCTCGGTGGCGCCGCCTTGTGCGGCGCCCTGCTGGTCAGCGGCTGTGCCAACCACATGTCACAACGCAGCGAGCACGAGGAACGTGTCGAGCGCAAATTGCTCGATCACAGCCTGCAGATCGATGTTGGTGAGCCCAAGGTGCTTGAGCTGCCGCAACGGCGGGTGAAGATCCACGAGCAGAAGACCTTCGAAGTCACCGAGTTCGAAGTCACGCGCCATTACGATCGCTATACACCGTACCAACCCTGGCGGGAGGTTTACGAAATCCCGCTGGGCGCGGTGGCGGTGGTGGCGGGTGTCGGTGCCAACGTGGTCAATGTGTTCACCCTCGGCAATCTGCCGGACAGCGTGACCAAGGACTGGCTCAGCTATGGTTTCGCCGGTCTCAACCCGTTCATGAACGTGCAGTCTCACGGCCGCGCGCAGCAAAACCTGGCCGGCATCGACGAGGTTCAGCGCGACAAGCGCACGGAATACTCAAGCCTGCCCTGGAGCGAACGCCCGGTCGAGGTCAAGGCCGGCAAGCAAACGTTCGAACTGAGCACCGACAAGAACGGCGTGTTGCGCCTGAACTTGCTGGACAGCCCGTTTGCCGAACATGACATCAATCATCTGAGCCGACTGCTGATCAAGGTCGAAGATGCCCAGGACGACGTGCACACCGACTCGTCCCTGGCCGTCAGCAGCACCTTGCGCAGCAAACTGTTCGAAGCCCACGGGTTGATTTATGACGACCTTGAAGGCGACGAAGTGAACCAGTGGGTACATCGGGTCAAGCGGCTGTCGGAACTGGGTCTTGAAGAAGAAGCCAGCGAACTGGAACAGAGCCTGATCGAACTGACGCGCAATGATCCGGAGTTGCAGGATGAGTTCCTGAAGTCCTTGGCCAAGGATGGCAAGCGTCTGGTGGCAACACCCCGACCGAATTAAAGCCAAAAAAAGATCACAGCCTTCGGCTGCTCCTACATCGGAATGCATTTCCCTGTAGGAGCTGCCGCAGGCGGCGATCTTTTGCTTTACATGACTTAACGCTCAAACAACTCCATCTGCTCGAACCCACCCCGCAAATCCTCCAGTCGCACCCCAACGCCCAACAACCGCACCGGTTTACCGCCGCGATTGAACGCCTGGGTCAGCATCAGCTGATAACTCCCCAGATCCCGCCCTGCCCCGGCCTGTTCAAGCGTGGTCTGGGTAAAGTCGTGGAATTTCACTTTGACGAAAGGCTTGCCCGGCCGATAGCTGCTGTCGATTCGCGCCATGCGACCTGCCAGGGTGTCCAGCAACTCAGGCAATTTATCCAGGCAACTTTTCAGATCCGGCAGATCCGCGTCGTAGGTGTTTTCGACACTGACCGACTGACGACGGCTGTCGTTATGCACTACCCGGTCATCAATCCCGCGGGCCAGACTCCAGAGTCGCTCACCAAAACTGCCAAATTCGCGCACCAGCGCCAATTTGTCCCACTCGCGCAACTGCGAGCAATCGGCGATCCCGAGCTTGCCAAGCTTGTCAGCCGTGACTTTGCCAACACCGTGAAGCTTGCTCACCGGCAAACCACTGACAAATTCTTCGACCTGATCCGGCGTGATCACGAATAAACCGTTGGGCTTTTTCCAGTCACTGGCGATCTTGGCGAGAAACTTGTTCGGCGCCACCCCGGCAGACACGGTGATGTGCAACTGATTGGAAACGCGGCGCCGGATGTCCTGGGCGATACGTGTCGCACTACCCGCGAAATGCGCGCTGTCCGACACGTCGAGATACGCTTCATCAAGGGAAAGGGGTTCGATGATGTCGGTGTAATCGCGAAAGATCGTATGAATTTCCTTCGAGGCTTCCCGATAGGCCTCCATGCGCGGCTTGACGATGGTCAGGTCCGGGCACAGTTTAAGGGCATGCCCCGAAGACATGGCCGAACGCACACCATAGGCTCGCGCCTCATAATTGCAGGTAGCAATGACCCCACGGCGATCCGCCGAGCCGCCCACCGCCAGTGGCTTACCCGCCAACTGTGGATCGTCGCGCATTTCGATGGCGGCATAGAAGCAGTCGCAATCGACGTGAATGATCTTTCGCTGGGTCATGTCGAAGCAGTGTTCATGGCAGAAAAAGGGGTCATGGTGTGTCGGATAAACAGTATCTCACTGACCCCTGTATATAGCACCAGTAGTCTGAATGTTCTTTTCCCCTTGTAGGAAAACACGCTGATGAATTTATTTTTTCAATCAGAAAGCTCACCACAATAGAGCCACAGCCCTTGCCCTGCCTCACTCTCAGCCCTTTCAATCACCCACAAAACGACCTAAGCGATTGAAGATGAACAGGTTTTATCAGAATTGAAGGTTGACACCCGAGCGCATCTCTATAGAATGAGCCACACAGACGCGGGATGGAGCAGTCTGGTAGCTCGTCGGGCTCATAACCCGAAGGTCGTCGGTTCAAATCCGGCTCCCGCAACCAAACATCAAAAAAGGCTACTCGAAAGAGTGGCCTTTTTTGTGCGCGCGTATTTCCTGCTAGACGCCAGCGAAGGTGGCCTTTGCTCCACCGCCAGACTCCCGACGTCTTTTCCTCTAGGAGCTCGCTTGCCAGCGAAGCAAGTCTTCCTGTTGATGCGACATTCAATAACGCCTTCGCCGGCAAGCCGGGCTCCTACAAATGAAGGCAGACGCCCCGGCCATTCAGAAATGAGAAATCCTTCAGATTCCAAAACTTAAGCCAACCCTGCGACCGTTTACCGCTGTTTTACGTTTATTTGACCCAACTCGGTATTAACGGTTGACACCCCGGCGTTTCTCTATAGAATGCCGCCACACAGACGCGGGATGGAGCAGTCTGGTAGCTCGTCGGGCTCATAACCCGAAGGTCGTCGGTTCAAATCCGGCTCCCGCAACCAAACATCAAAGAAGGCTACTCGAAAGAGTGGCCTTTTTTGTATCTGCTGAAAAAGTCCTTTCGCAACAATGATCTGTCACTGTGTAGCGAGCCGTTAGGGTCGCCCAACGCGCCGAGTTCAGGCTATGCTCACTCGCAGGCTGAAAACCTCTACTTCTGATAATGAATCGCCCCCCCGGCATCCGATGATGGACGCCCGTATTTGAGATTATTTTTTCTACAGGGATTGGTAACTTGGCTGGATACCTCCATCCTGTCGCGCACAATCCAAGAGGTGATTGATGCTCGCCAACTCGTCTGACCCAAAAGACACTGTCACAGCAACACAACCGATCAAGGCCGAGCGCCTGCGCCTGCTTGACCGGATCAGCAAATACCGCCAACCCATCGGTCTGGCGGTCACGTTGTTGCTGTTCACGATCGCGCTGATTGCCTGTCGCCACCTGTTGAGCGAACTCGACCTCGACGCCCTGCACGACTCGATCCTCGAAGTGCCGCAACCGGCCTTGCTCGGCGCTTTGGCCGCAACCGTGGCAGGTTTCATCATTCTGCTGGGTTACGAGTGGTCCGCCAGTCGGTATGCCGGCGTGAGCCTGGCACCGCGCACCATGGCGCTGGGCGGCTTCACGGCATTTGCCATCGGCAACGCCATCGGTCTTTCGATGCTGTCGGGCGGTTCGGTTCGCTACCGCTTATATGCCCGCGATGGTGTGGGAGCGGCCGAAGTCGCCCGCATGACATTGTTTGCCAGCCTCTCGCTGGGTTGCGCCCTGCCCCCGCTGGCCGCGCTGGCAACCCTGAGCAACCTGCCTGCGGCTTCTGCCGCCCTGGGACTCTCCGCGACCTTGCTGGGCGCCATTGCGGTGGCCGTTCTGCTGCTGTTCTCGGTCCTGGCGATCGGGATCTACCGCCGTCGCCTTCCGGAACAGCCTGTGCCGGACAATCTGCTGGTGAAGATCGGACGCCGCACGTTGCGCCTGCCGGGGCGGCGCCTGACCTTCCTGCAATTGATCATCACCGCCCTGGACGTCGCCGCCGCCGCGACCGTGCTGTATCTCTTGTTGCCCGAAGCGCCACCGTTCGGCGCCTTCCTGCTGGTGTACTTGCTGGCCCTGGCCGCCGGCGTGCTCAGCCATGTGCCGGGTGGCGTCGGCGTGTTCGAGGCGATCCTGCTGGCCGCTTTCTCCGACACCCTCGGCGCCGCACCACTGGCCGCGGCCCTGCTGCTCTATCGCTTGATCTATGTCGTGCTGCCGCTGCTGGTGGCTTGCTTGCTGCTGTTGATCAACGAAGGCCAACGCCTGTTCCAGACGCGCCAGACCCTGCGTGCAGCTTCTGGCCTGGCTGCACCGATCCTGGCGGTACTGGTGTTCCTGTCCGGCGTGGTACTGCTGTTCTCCGGGGCCACCCCGGAAATCGACACGCGCCTGGAACACATCGGCTTTCTGATCCCTCATCGCCTGGTCGATGCCTCGCACTTTGGCGCCAGCCTGATCGGCGTGCTGTGCCTGCTGCTGGCCCAAGGCTTGCGCCGTCGCCTCTCGGCTGCGTGGATGCTGACCACCATTCTGTTGCTGGTAGGCGCCCTGCTCTCGCTGCTCAAAGGTTTTGACTGGGAGGAAGCCAGCCTGATGGTGCTGACGGCGAGCCTGCTGGGCGTTTTCCGGCGTTCGTTCTATCGCCCGAGCCGCCTGACCGAACTGCCCTTCTCGCCGTTGTATCTGGTGGCCAGCCTGTGCGTGCTCGGCGCCTCGATGTGGTTGCTGTTGTTTGCCTACCAGGACGTCCCCTACAGCCATCAGCTGTGGTGGCAGTTCACCCTCGACGCCGATGCCCCGCGCGGCTTGCGCTCGTTGCTCGGCGCGGCAGTGCTGCTGGTGGTGGTGTCCCTGACCTGGCTGCTGCGTACCGCGCGCCCGGTGATCCATCTGCCGACACCTGAAGAGCTGGAGCGAGCGAGCAAGATCCTCATGGCCTCCGCGCAACCGGATGGTGGCCTCGCATTGACCGGTGACAAGGCGTTGCTGTTTCACCCTAACGACGAGGCGTTCCTGATGTACGCCCGCCGTGGCCGCAGCCTGGTGGCGCTGTATGACCCGATCGGGCCGGGTCAGCAACGGGCCGAAATGATCTGGCAGTTCCGCGACCTGTGCGATCTCCACCACGCCCGCCCTGTGTTCTATCAAGTGCGTGCAGAGAACCTGCCGTATTACATGGACATCGGCCTGACCGCGATCAAGCTTGGCGAAGAAGCCCGGGTCGACCTCCAGCGTTTTGATCTCGAAGCCAAGGGCAAAGAGATGAAGGACCTGCGCTACACCTGGAACCGCGGCACCCGTGACGGCCTGTCGCTGGAAATCCATGAACCGGGCCAGGCGCCGATGGAAGAGCTCAGGGTAATTTCCGATGCCTGGCTGACCGGCAAGAATGTCCGCGAAAAAGGTTTTTCGCTGGGCCGCTTCAGCGATGACTACCTCAAGCATTTCCGCATCGCGGTGATTCGTTTCGAAGGACGCCCGGTGGCGTTCGCCAACCTGCTCGAGACCTACAGCCACGACCTGGCCAGCCTCGACCTGATGCGCGCACACCCGGAGGCCCCGAAGCTGACCATGGAATTCATGATGGTCGGCCTGATTCAACATTATAAAAACCATGGATACGCGCGCTTCAGCCTGGGCATGGTGCCGTTGTCGGGGCTGCAACCCCGTCGCGGTGCACCGTTGACCCAGCGCCTGGGCTCGATGGTATTCCGCCGTGGTGAGCAGCTGTACAACTTCCAAGGTTTGCGCCGCTTCAAAGACAAGTTCCAGCCTGACTGGGAACCCCGTTATATGGCCGTGCCCGCCGGACTCGATCCGCTGGTCGCCCTGGCCGATACTGCCGCCCTGATCGCGGGCGGCTTGACTGGATTGGTGAAACGCTGATGATTCAACGCTCCCTGAAGTACATCCTGGCCGTACTGATTGTGTTGGCCGTGATTCTCGGTGGCGGTTTCTGGTACCTCAAACGCCCGGCACCGGAACCGACCCTGGAACAGCTCACACCGGCCGATGGCGCCGCCATGACCCGCGTCACCCCCGGCACGACGCCGAAGGCTCAGGTGCTGGTGGTGGTCAACGACGACCAGAAGCTTAACGACAAGCAACTGACCACCCTGAGCCGCAGCGCTTCGGCGCAAATCGTCCAGGTGATCCTGCCCAAGGAATGTTTGCTGCAAAGTCGCGCCTTGCAAGCGGGCCTGCGTGAACTGAAAGGCCCCGCCACGCTGGTCAGCGGTATCGGCCCGGGCGCCGTGCTGGCCTGGCGCTGGTTGTCGGAACAGAAGAACGACAAGGCCCAGGCCATTTCGGTAGACCTGGCCCTGGAAAGACCCGGTGGATGCACTCACCTGTTGCCGAAAAGCGCCGCCCACGGCCATTGGCTGGTGGCGTGGAACGACAACCCGGACGACACCAGTGCCGGCTTCGTACGTGACCAGCCCAACGCCGAAACCAGCATCAGCGACTACGACATCAACCTGCCGCAAGTGCTGAACAACGAACTGCGCAAGATCCTCGTCGGCGGCGACAAAGCCGCTGGCGGCCTGCAGATCCCGGTGGTCGAAGTACCGGCAGGCCAGGCCAAGGACACCGTGACCCTGTTCCTGTCCGGTGACGGCGGCTGGCGCGACCTCGACCGCGACGTGGCGGGAGAAATGGCGAAGATCGGCTATCCGGTAGTCGGCATCGACACCCTGCGCTACTACTGGCAGCACAAGAGCCCTGAGCAAAGCGCGCTGGACCTGGCCGAACTGATGCAGCACTACCGCCAGAAATGGGGCACCAAGCGCTTCATCCTGACCGGCTATTCG
Source organism: Pseudomonas sp. Irchel s3f7 (assembly GCF_900187615.1). Classification (GTDB taxonomy): domain Bacteria; phylum Pseudomonadota; class Gammaproteobacteria; order Pseudomonadales; family Pseudomonadaceae; genus Aquipseudomonas. The sequence goes on from NZ_FYDO01000017.1 coordinate 94,385, forward strand.
TTTGGCGCCGATGTCCTGCCGGCGATCTACAACCGTCTGGAAGCTTCCGAGCAACAGCGCGTCGATGCCATTATCCTGCTGGCCTTCGCCCGCACCGGCAGCTTCGAAATCGAAGTCGAAGGCTGGCTCGGCAACGCTGGCAAAGAAGCCGCCACCGGCCCGGAAATGGCCAAGCTGCCAGCCGCTAAAGTGGTGTGCATCTACGGTGAAGAAGAAGTCGACGAAAGTGGCTGCACCGACAAGAGCGTCGTGGGCGAAGTCATCAAGTTGCCGGGCGGTCACCACTTCGACGAGAACTACCCCGCGCTGGCACAGCGTTTGGTGGATGTGATCGTGAAGCGTCAGGCGAAGGAAGCCGAAGCGAGCGCTCAAGAGTGATCTGATAGAGCCTCCCAAAAGATCGCAGCCTTCGGCAGCTCCTACATGACGCGGCGTACGCCCCGCAGGAGCTGCCGAAGGCTGCGATCATTGAACACAAAAAAGCCCCCGCTGCCTTCATGGCAACGGGGGCTTTTTGCTGGGGCTTACATCTCCACCTGCGTCCCCAGCTCAATCACCCGGTTCAGCGGCAGATTGAAGAAGCGCAGGTTGCCGTTGGCGTTTTGCAACATGAACGCAAACAGCGCCTCGCGCCAGCGGGACATGCCTTCGAGCTTGGAGGCGATGACCGTTTCGCGGCTGAGGAAATACGTGGTGCGCATCGGGCTGAAGTCCAGCTCATCGAGATGACACAGCTTCAGCGCTTTCGGTACGTCCGGCTCGTCGGTGAAACCGAAGTGCAGGATGACCCGGAAGAAGCCTTCACCGTAGGAATCGACCTTGAAGCGCCGGGTCGGTGGCACCCGCGGGATGTCTTCGTACACCACCGTCAGTAACACCACTTGCTCGTGCAGCACCTGGTTGTGCAACAGGTTGTGCAACAGCGCATGGGGCACGGCATCCGGTCGCGCCGTCAGGAACACGGCAGTGCCCTGAACACGGTGTGGCGGTTGTACGGCGATACTGCTGATGAAAATCGGCAGCGGCAATCCACCTTCATCAATCCGGTCGACCAGCAACTGCTTGCCACGCTTCCAGGTGGTCATCAGCACGAACAGCGCGAGACCGGCGATCACCGGGAACGCACCGCCCTGAACGATTTTCGGCACATTGGCGGCGAAGTACAAACCGTCGACCAACACGAAGCCCAACAGAACCGGCACCACCAGAACTGGCGGCCACTTCCACAGCAGCAGAATCACTGCCGACACCAGAATGCTGGTCATCAGCATGGTCCCGGTCACGGCTACGCCATAAGCCGAAGCCAGGGCGCCAGAGGATTCAAAGCCCAGCACCAGCAGGACCACGCCGACCATCAGCGCCCAGTTCACCGCACCGATGTAGATCTGGCCCTGTTCGGCGCTTGAGGTGTGCTGGATGTGCATCCGCGGAATGTAACCGAGCTGGATCGCCTGACGGGTCAGGGAGAACGCACCGGAAATGACGGCTTGCGAGGCAATGACCGTCGCCAGGGTCGACAGCCCCACCAGCGGGATCAACGCCCAGCTTGGCGCCAGCAGATAGAACGGGTTGCGGGCCGCTTCCGGATCACCGAGCAGCAAGGCACCCTGACCGAAATAGTTCAGCACCAGCGCCGGCAGCACGAGGATGAACCACGCACGGGCAATCGGTTTGCGGCCGAAGTGGCCCATGTCCGCGTACAGCGCTTCGGCACCGGTCAATGCCAGCACCACGGCACCGAGAATCGCCACGCCCATGCCAGGATGCACGATGAAGAAGCGCACGCCCCACACCGGGTTCATCGCTTGCAACACTTCCGGGTGCTGAATGATGCCGTAGACGCCCAGTGCGCCCAGCACCAGAAACCAGGTGACCATGATCGGCCCGAACAGAATGCCGATCCGCGCCGTGCCGTGACGCTGGATCAGAAACAGCGCGACCAGCACCACCAATGACAGCGGCACCACCCAATGATCGATGCCATCGAATGCCAGCCCCAGGCCTTCAATCGCCGATAGAACGGAAATCGCCGGGGTGATCATGCTGTCGCCATAGAACAGCGCCGCGCCGATCAGCCCGCAAACCACCAGAAAGCCGCGCAATTTGGCATGCCCCGCCGCCGCCCGCCGGGCCAGCGCGGTCAAGGCCATGATCCCGCCTTCGCCCTGGTTGTCGGCACGCAGCACAAACATCATGTACTTGATCGACACGACCCAGATCAGCGACCAGAAAATCAGTGCCAGAATCCCCAACACGCCGTCATGGTTGACCGGCACGCCATAGGCGCCGGAAAACACTTCCTTGAGGGTGTACAACGGACTGGTGCCGATGTCGCCATATACCACCCCGACTGCAGCGACCAGCATGCCGATCGGTTTTGCCGCCGAATGCTCGGCCCCCGCCGCCTGACTACTTGCCTGACCCATCCACCCCCCCTACTACCCAGACCCGGGCTTCTTTGAAAGAAGCACTATGCTTTGACGCGCAGCATGCGCTGTTTTACTTCACGTTACAGACGATTTGTTGACAGTAAAAAATCAGTAAAGGCCAACGGCGCGAAGCATAGCGCAGCACTCGTCGTATTTCCCTGCATAAAGCTGGTCAAGTGAACGACTCATCGCTAGAATTGCGCACTTTTTGATCAGAGGCGCACTTCAAGCGCCCGTCCGTCGGTTTGCCCTACGCGGCAGCGGCGTCACAAAACACCGAGGTTAGACATGTCCACCACTCCTGCGCCGGCCAATCCAAAGGTTGGCTTCGTATCCCTGGGTTGCCCCAAAGCACTGGTCGACTCCGAGCGCATCCTGACCCAGCTGCGCATGGAAGGTTATGACGTGGTGTCCACCTATCAGGACGCCGACGTCGTGGTGGTCAACACCTGCGGTTTCATCGATTCGGCCAAGGCCGAGTCCCTGGAAGTGATCGGCGAAGCCATCAAGGAAAACGGCAAGGTCATCGTGACCGGCTGCATGGGCGTCGAAGAAGGCAACATTCGCAACGTACACCCGAGCGTGCTGGCCGTGACCGGTCCGCAGCAGTACGAGCAAGTGGTCAATGCCGTGCACGAAGTCGTGCCGCCGCGTAAGGATCACAACCCGTTGATCGACCTGGTGCCGCCACAAGGGATCAAACTGACCCCGCGCCACTACGCCTACCTGAAGATTTCCGAAGGCTGCAACCACAGCTGCAGCTTCTGCATCATCCCGTCGATGCGCGGCAAACTGGTCAGCCGTCCGGTCGGTGACGTACTCGACGAGGCCCAGCGCCTGGTCAAGTCCGGCGTCAAAGAGTTGCTGGTGATTTCGCAAGACACCAGCGCCTACGGCGTCGACGTGAAATACCGCACCGGTTTCTGGAACGGCGCGCCGGTGAAGACCCGCATGACCGAACTCTGCGAAGCCTTGAGCACCCTCGGCGTCTGGGTTCGTCTGCACTACGTTTACCCATACCCGCACGTTGACGAGCTGATCCCGCTGATGGCCGCCGGCAAGATCCTGCCGTACCTGGACATCCCGTTCCAGCACGCCAGCCCGAAAGTGCTGAAGTCGATGAAGCGCCCGGCCTTCGAAGACAAGACCCTGGCGCGCATCAAGAACTGGCGCGAGATCTGCCCGGACCTGATCATCCGTTCGACCTTCATCGTCGGCTTCCCCGGCGAAACCGAAGAAGACTTCCAGTACCTGCTGAACTGGCTGACCGAAGCGCAACTCGACCGCGTTGGCTGCTTCCAGTACTCGCCGGTAGAAGGCGCTCCGGCCAATGATCTGGACCTGGAAGTCGTCCCGGATGACGTCAAGCAGGACCGTTGGGACCGCTTCATGGCGCACCAGCAAGCCATCAGCTCGGCGCGCCTGCAAATGCGCATCGGCCGTGAGATCGAAGTGCTGGTCGATGAAGTCGACGAGCAAGGCGCCGTTGGCCGCTGCTTCTTCGATGCCCCGGAAATCGACGGTAACGTGTTCATCGACAACGGCAGCAACCTCAAGCCAGGCGACAAAGTCTGGTGCAAGGTGACCGACGCCGACGAGTACGATCTGTGGGCTGAACAGATCTAAACGAAAAAAACACGAAAAGCCCCGCTCTATTGACGAGATGCGGGGCTTTTTTACGGCTATCGTTTGAGGTGGAAAGGACTCTCATCACTCACGCATAAAGGGCAGACAGGCATGCGCCAGCATTCGGTCATCCACACGCCGAAACAAAGCGATTACGAAGAACTGACCCGGGTCTGGGAGGCTTCGGTGCGCGCCACCCACGACTTCCTGCCAGACAGCTACATCAAGCTGCTGAAAGACCTGGTGCTGACCCATTACCTCGATTCGGTGATGTTGATCTGCACCAAAGATTCGAGCCAACGCATCACCGGGTTTGCCGGGGTTGCGGCGGGCAAGATCGAAATGCTCTTCATCGACCCGGCGTATCGCGGCCAGGGCCTTGGCAAGCGCTTGTTGCGCTATGCCCTGGAAAACCTCAACGCCGATGAACTGGACGTCAACGAACAGAACCCCCAAGCCCTCGGTTTTTACTTCAAACAGGGCTTCGAGGTCATCGGTCGCTCTGAAGTCGATGGCATGGGCCAGCCGTATCCGTTGTTGCACATGCGTATGCGCCAGCCGCAACTATTGACGCGCAATGGCTGACACGCACCTACAAAAAACTCTACGGTGCAAATGGAACCGGGATTAACCGGCGCCAGGCAGGTACAATGCCCACCCCCTTTTTGTTACGGCCCTGACATGACTGACCCGATTCGTCTCTCCAAACGCCTCATCGAACTCGTCGGCTGTTCCCGTCGGGAGGCTGAGCTGTTCATTGAGGGCGGCTGGGTCACCGTCGACGGCGAGGTCATCGACGAACCGCAGTTCAAGGTCGACAACCAGAAAGTCGAACTGGACCCGGAGGCCAAGGCCACTGCACCGGAACCGGTGACCCTGCTGCTCAACGTGCCTGCCGGCATGGACGCAGACACCGCCATGGCCAGCATCAGCGCCGAGACCCTCAGCGAAGAGCACCGCTACGGCAAACGTCCACTCAAGGGCCACTTCCTGCGCCTGACCGCCAGCACCGACCTGCAGGCCAATGCCAGCGGTTTGCTGGTGTTCACCCAGGACTGGAAAATCCTGCGCAAACTCACCGCCGACTCGAACAAGATCGAGCAGGAGTACGTGGTCGAAGTCGAAGGCGAAATGGTGGCTCACGGCCTCAACCGCTTGAACCACGGCCTGACCTACAAGGGCAAGGAGCTGCCGGCGGTCAAAGCCAGTTGGCAAAACGAAAACCGTCTGCGCTTCGCCATGAAAAATCCGCAGCCGGGCATCATTGCCCTGCTCTGCCAGGCTGTCGGCCTGAAGGTCATCGGTATCCGCCGCATTCGCATCGGCGGCGTGTCCATCGGCAAAGTGCCGCTGGGACAATGGCGCTACCTGTCCGGCAAAGAGAAGTTCTAAGGCTGCTCTTGCCGCCACACATTTCGGCGCCGTGCCTGGCCGCGACGCCCACAGCTGAATATCAGGACTGCCCACATGATTCATAACGACGTACTGCGCAGCGTGCGCTACATGCTCGACATCAGCGACAAGAAAGTCATCGAGATCATCAAGCAAGGCGGCATGGACGTGACCCTGCCGGACCTGCTGACCTACCTCGACAAGAAAGAGGAAGACGAGGAAGGCTTCGTACGTTGCCCGGACGAAGTCATGGCGCATTTCCTCGACGGCCTGGTGATCTTCAAGCGCGGCAAGGACGAAAGCCGTCCGCCGCAGCCGATCGAAGTCCCGGTGACCAACAACATCATCCTGAAGAAGCTGCGCGTCGCCTTCGAACTGAAGGAAGACGACATGCACGCGATCCTCAAGGCAGCCGAATTCCCGGTGTCCAAGCCTGAGTTGAGCGCGCTGTTCCGCAAGTTCGGCCACACCAACTATCGCCCGTGCGGCGATCAGTTGCTGCGCAACTTCCTCAAGGGCCTGACCCTGCGCGTTCGCCCGCAGTAATCGCCCATCCCTTGTAGGAGCCGGCTTGCTGGCGATGGCAATTCTCAAAACGCCATCGCCAGCAAGCCGGCGCCGACAAGGGCGGCTGTATGAATCCCCATTCCGCGCAAAAATAGTGGCTCCGCTTCCGACGACTGACGGCTAGGGTGTAATAACCATCAGCTCTCAGGACTTGCCATGCACCCCTACTTTTCCCTGCAAGGCCGCACCGCCCTGGTGACCGGCGGCACTCGTGGTATCGGCAAAATGATCGCCAAGGCCTATGTCGAAGCCGGCGCGACCGTGTACGTCTGTGCCCGTGATGCCGAAGCCTGTCAGCAAACGGCCGATGAACTCGGTGCACTCGGACGCTGCCACGCCATAGCGGCCAACCTGGCGACAGAAGAAGGCGTGCAGCAGTTGGCCACGCGCTTAGGCGAACAGATCACCCACCTCGACATTCTGGTGAACAACGCCGGCACCACGTGGGGCGCGCCGCTGGAGAGTTACCCGATCAAGGGCTGGGAAAAGGTCATGCAGCTCAACGTGACGTCGGTATTCAACTGCATCCAGCAGTTCTTGCCATTGATGCGCAAGGCCGGTTGCGAAGCCAACCCGGCGCGGATCATCAACATTGGTTCGGTGGCCGGGATTTCATCCTTCGGCGAACAGGCTTATGCCTACGGCCCGAGCAAGGCCGCCCTGCATCAACTGTCGCGGATTCTGGCGCGAGAGCTGGTCGGCCAGCACATCAACGTCAACGTCATCGCCCCGGGGCGCTTTCCGAGCAAAATGACCCAGCACATCGGCGATGATGAGCAAGCGCTGGCGCAGGATACGGCGCTGATTCCGATGAAGCGCTGGGGTCGAGAGGAGGAAATGGCTGCGCTGGCAATTAGCCTGGCGAGCACGGCGGGGGCCTACATGACTGGCAACATCATTCCGCTGGACGGAGGGTTCAGTCTCTAGCGGCGATGAGGCGGCTTGAGCCAGGTCACTCCAGTGTCTTGAGCCGCCCTTCGATAAACCGCCGCTCGGGTGCCTGCTGAGTCAACTCCAGCGCCCGCTCCCACGCCGCCCGCGCCTCGTCGAAACGCCCCAGTTGCCGACAAAACTCCGCCCGCGCCGAATGCGCCAGGTGGTAATCCTGTAAATCTCCCCGAGCCAGAATCCGCTCGACCAGCGTCAGGCCCGCCAATGGCCCATCACGCCGCGCCAAAGCCGCCGCCCGGTTCAACTCGACGACCGGTGACGGCACCGCTCGCAGCAGCACGTCATACAGACCGACGATCTGCGGCCAGTCGGTTTGCTCAGCCGTCGATGCTTCGGCATGCACTGCCGCAATCGCTGCCTGCAGGCAGTACGGCCCAAAACGCCCAAGGGTCAGCGCCCGTTCGATCAGCGCGCAGCCTTCGGCAATCAGTTCGGCGCTCCATAACGATCGGTCTTGTTCGTCCAGCACAATCAGCTCGCCACTGGCGGAGGTTCTGGCCGGCCGCCGCGATTCGTGCAGTAGCATCAACGCCAGCAACCCCATCACTTCAGGCTCCGGCAGCAACTCCATCAACAATCGGCCTAGACGGATGGCTTCGCGGGTCAGATCCTCGCGAATCAACGTCTCGCCGACAGACGCCGAATACCCCTCGTTGAACACCAGGTAAATCACCCGCAACACGTTGTCGAGGCGCTCGGGCAGTTCGGCGAGGCTGGGGACCTGATAAGGGATTTTCGCGTCGCGGATCTTCGCCTTGGCGCGCACGATGCGCTGGGCAATGGTGGCCGGCGCCGACAGAAACGCCCGGGCGATTTCTTCTGTCGTCAGGTCGCAGACTTCCCGCAACGTCAGCGGCACTTGCGCATCCGAGGCCAGGGCCGGGTGACAGCAGGTGAAGATCAAACGCAGTCGATCGTCTTCCACGTCTTCTTCACTCCAGTCGGCCTGCTCCAGCGCTTCCAGTTGCGCCACCAGCAACGGTTGCGACGCGGTAAAACGTGCGCGTCGGCGCAAGGCATCAATGGCCTTGAAGCGCCCGGTGGAGACCAGCCAGGCGCGGGGATTGGCCGGCACGCCGTCGCGCTGCCAGCGCTCGACCGCGATGAAAAACGCCTCGTGCAAGGCCTCTTCCGCAAGGTCGAAATCACCCAGCAAACGAATCAGGGTCGCCAGAATGCGCCGCGACTCTTCGCGGTAGACCCGCTCGACCTGCGCCTGAACCGGCAGCCCTGGCATTTTAAGGATTCAACTGCCGAACGGGGCGCACTTCGACACTGCCGACCCGGGCCGCCGGAATGTTCCCGGCGACCTGGATCGCTTCGTTGAGGTCCTTGGCATCGATCAGGTAAAAACCGGCCAACTGCTCCTTGGTTTCAGCGAATGGGCCATCGGTGATCGACATCTTGCCGTTGCGCATACGCACCGTGGTAGCGGTCTGCACCGACTCCAGCGCTTCGGCGGCGACCATCCGGCCGCTGCCCTGGATCGACTCGGCATAGGCCATGCACTCCTCGTCCTTCGGGCTTTCCGGCAGCGAATGCAGCAGGCGCTCATCGCTGTAGACCAGGCATAAATACTTCATGAACGTCTCCTGATTCGAACGGATCAACTATGGGCGTGGATTGGCCATTTGGCGCGGCGCCCCGACAAATAACATCGATCAGGGTTTCAGATCGAACAGGACGGTGCCGCTCATCATGTCGAACGGCGCCGACCAGTGCTCATGGACGATCTGCCACAACCCGCCTTCCTGGCGATAGCACGCACTGCCGCGCATCCAGCAGGCCTGGGTTTCGCCCTTGTCGTTGGTGCCGCCGCAATGGGCCAGCCAATGGGCGAAGGCGATCTCCTGGGACGCCTCGATGCGGATGTCCTGGAACTCGAAAATGTGCGGGCCGGGGCACATTTTCATGCAATCTTCCCAATGCGCGCGATACGCCTCTTTGCCCTTGAATTGCAACGCCTTGACCGCGTCGAAGGAGACGATGTCGTCGGCATACAGGGTCATGATTTTATCGACGTCCTTGGCCATCATGGCCTGACGATAGGTTTCGATCAGGTTCTGGATCTGGGTGTGCGAGTTCATGGTGGTTCTCCGTGGTTTTTATTGGAAGACACCCTTAGTCGTCTGGCGATCCGGCGAATCGACAGAAGAAATAAAAATAATCCATATCGCCAGACTCGCTAGAATCCGAGACTCATTTTCCGTTGGAAACAGGACACGCCAGTGACAGCCCGACTCGTGCCTTATGAAAGCCTGAACACGCTGCAGCGCCAACAGGTCGAGGCCATCGAAGTGCATTCGGAACAGATCAAATTCTCCGGCGACATCCACGGTGCGTTGCACACGTTGTTGTCCAAACCCGGCCCGGGGGTCAAGGGGTTCGCCTTGCTGGCCGAAGACGTTCCCGTGGCGTTCCTGCTGCTCAAGCGCCCGCCAGTGCTGCCAGCCTGGGCCGATGAACACAGCGCGACCCTGCATGCGCTGCAAGTCGATCAACGCGCTCAGGGCCAAGGCTTCGGCAAGGCCTGCCTGCAAGCACTGCCCGAGGTAGCGCGCCAGGCCTGGCCGGAAATCAAAGGGCTGGAGCTGTCGGTGGATGCGGATAACGCTGCGGCGATTGCGCTGTATGCCAAGTATGGTTTTGTCGACAGCGGCGAAGCGTACAAGGGCCGGATCGGTTATGAGCGGCGGATGGGGTTGTTATTTTAATTGCGCGCCGATGAACCTTCGTAGGAGATTACAGCGTCAAAACCATCTCATGCCACGCCATGCCGCCATGGTCGGATGCTGACGGTTTGATGTAGGCAAAACCAAACCCGGCATACAACGGAATATGCCGTTCCTTGCACATCAAATGGATGGTTGCCTTGTTCATCCCGCGCATACGCTCGATGAATTCACCCATCAAACGCTTGGCCAAACCCTGCCCCTGGTAATCCGGGTGCACCACCACCGACATGATCACCACGTTCGGCCCGGCCGGGTCGTGGCCGATAAGCTCCTTGAACGCTTCGTCCGACATTTCCACCTGAAACGCCGCACCGGAATTGATGAAACCGGCTACAACGCCGTCCACTTCGGCCACGATAAAGCCTTCGGGCCAGGTGGCGATGCGGGTGGCGATTTTCTCGCGGGTGGCGGCTTCGTCGCCTTCGTAGGCAACGGTTTCGATGGCGTAGCAACGGTCCAGATCAGCAGACGTGACGTGGCGGATGACGGTGTTCATGGCAGCTCGGGGTCAGCGTGGGAAAGGCGTGAATCATAAATCAGCCGCTGTGTGACATCGAGAAACGAATCGAGCGATCCGTCTCTCGATGCGGGGCTCAAGCCTTGAGCGGCAGCCAGATTTCCAGCTTGCCGGTATTGAGCTTTGGGTTGAAGTCTTCGCTGTAACGCTCAAACTCCGGGGCGTTGAGCAGTTCACGCCCGGACTGCGGCAGCCATGTGCCATGGATGTATTGGAAGGTTTGCGCCAAGGTGTCCAATGAGCCTTTGTGCTCGAACACCACGTATTGCTGCGGCTGAATCTCGACCCAGCGGTACGTCTCCGGCAAATCGTCGAGTTTGCTGATCTCGACCCCGGCGATGTAATCAAAGCCGCCCTGGCCGTCGAAATTGCAGCAGACGCCGTAGGTCACTTCGCCTTTTTGACCCGGGACATGGCCGATGTGGGGCACGAACTTTTCCCAGAGCTCGGGAATGCCTTTTACGGTTTGTTGGGTAAATTTGCCGCCAAGCCCTGCAATCAGCAGGAAGTGTCCATGTACAAACCGTGGCTCGGACACCTCAACGCGTGTTTGCTCATCCATGACTCGACTCCTGGAACTAAAAATGGGTTCGGCTGGGAGTATAGAAGCCAAACCCGATTCGCCCAATTACAGGGCGTGCAACTGCTCGACGGCGCCCGCCCCCACAAACTCGTTGTAACCCGATAGGATCACGTAGATCGCGAAATAGCAGAAGATCGCAGCCGATGCCATATAGGAATAACGCAACAACTTATCGCCCAGCAACTTGCCGCCGTGGCTCGCGGCGAAGCACAGGCCGGCTGACCAGAGCAAACCCGCGCAGAGGAAACCGCCGAGAAACAGTGCCGAGCTGAGCGGGCCACCACCGCCGGAACGGGCGATCAGCGTGCCGCCAACGGCCGCGAACCAGAGAATCGCGCTGGGGGAGGACATGGCGAGAAAAATACCGCGCAAGAACTCCTTGCGATGGGAGTTGTTTCCCACCTCCGCCGTCTGGGCGAGCACTGCCTCGTGGTGAATCGCCGAATAGATCATCTTCGCCGCGAAGTACACCAGCAGCGCCGAACCACCGATCCACAGCACCCAACGCACGGTTTCGTACTGCAGCAACACCGTCATGCCGGCCAGCGCCAGCACGGCGTAGATCAGGTCACCCACACAAGTCCCCAACCCCAGCGCAAAGCCTTGAAAATAGCCGCGCTGCATGGCCAGCGTGATCATCGCAATATTGGCCACGCCAATGTCCAGACACAGCGACAGGCTCAACAAGAAGCCACTGGTAAATTCCATCGAACCCTATCCTTCGGACACATTTGTTTGATTTGAGGCTGGACAGTCTGCCACAGCTGACCGTACATTCCGCCACAGGTCACCGCAGTGACCAGCGTCGCTCGGACGGTTCCGGGCGCTTACGTTATCCGAGGCAACAATGGCCGAACAAGGTTCGCCGCGCCGCTTTGCGCGCATAGATCGACTCCCCCCTTACGTTTTCAACATCACTGCCGAGCTGAAGATGGCCGCCCGTCGTCGTGGCGAAGACATCATCGACTTGAGCATGGGCAACCCCGACGGCCCCACGCCGCCGCACATCGTCGAAAAACTTGTGCAGGTCGCTCAGCGCGAAGACACCCACGGTTACTCCACGTCCAAGGGCATTCCGCGCCTGCGCCGGGCGATTTCCAACTGGTACAAGGAACGCTACGAGGTCGACATCGACCCGGAAAACGAAGCCATTGTCACCATCGGTTCCAAGGAAGGCCTGGCGCATTTGATGCTGGCCACCCTCGACCAGGGCGACACCGTGCTGGTGCCCAACCCGAGCTACCCGATTCACATCTACGGTGCCGTGATTGCCGGCGCCCAGGTGCGGTCGGTGCCGCTGGTGCCGGGTGTGGATTTCTTCGCGGAACTGGAGCGAGCCATTCGCGGGTCGATTCCGAAGCCGAAGATGATGATCCTCGGTTTCCCGTCCAACCCGACCGCACAGTGCGTGGAGCTGGATTTCTTCGAGCGTGTCATCGCCCTCGCCAAGCAATACGACGTGCTGGTGGTGCACGACCTGGCCTACGCCGACATCGTCTACGACGGCTGGAAAGCCCCGTCGATCATGCAGGTGCCAGGCGCCAAAGACATTGCGGTGGAGTTTTTCACCCTGTCCAAAAGCTACAACATGGCCGGCTGGCGCATCGGCTTCATGGTCGGCAACCCGGAACTGGTCAACGCCCTGGCGCGGATCAAGAGCTACCACGACTACGGCACCTTCACCCCGCTGCAAGTCGCGGCGATCGCGGCGCTGGAAGGCGATCAACAATGCGTGCGCGACATCGCCGAGCAGTATCGCCAACGCCGCAACGTGCTGGTCAAAGGCCTGCATGAGCTGGGCTGGATGGTGGAAAACCCGAAGGCATCGATGTACGTCTGGGCCAAGATTCCCGAGGCTTACGCGCATTTGGGCTCGCTGGAGTTCGCCAAGAAACTGCTGGCCGAGGCCAAGGTTTGCGTCTCACCGGGTGTTGGGTTTGGTGAGTATGGCGATGATCACGTGCGATTCGCCCTGATCGAAAACCAGGACCGGATCCGCCAGGCCGTACGTGGGATTCGCGGGATGTTCCGGGCAGATGGCCTGGCCACCAAGTCCACCACCTGACCTGGCTTGTAGGAGCCGGCTTGCTGGCGATGCAGGCGACTCGGTTTAACGTATAACCGCGTCGATGCGATCGCCAGCAAGCCGGCTCCTACAGGGGTTTGCATCAGACACAAAAAAACCGCATCGCTGCGGTTTTTTTGTGCCTGTCGATTCGCTTAAACGAACAGCGACAACAACAGAATAAAGCCCAGGGCCACCACGGAGAGGATGGTTTCCATCGCAGTCCAGGTCTTGAAGGTTTCAGCCACGGTCATGTTGAAGTACTGCTTGACCAGCCAGAAACCGGCGTCATTCACGTGCGACAGGATCAACGAACCGGCACCGGTGGCCAGCACCAGTAGCTCACGGTTCACACCCGGAATCATCCCCACCACCGGCACCACGATGCCGGCACCCGTGATAGTCGCCACGGTCGCCGAACCGGTGGCGATACGGATCACCGCCGCCACCAGCCAGGCCAGCAGGATCGGCGAGATCTGTGCGTTCACTGCCATGTGGCCGATCACGTCGCCCACACCGCTGGTCACCAGCATCTGTTTGAAGCCACCACCGGCACCGATGATCAGGATGATCGCGGCGGTCGGCGCGAGGCTCGCATCCAGCCATTTCATCATTTGGCTGGAACCGATGCCCTGCTTGTAGCCGAAGGTATACAGCGACAGCAGCAATGCCAGCAGCAACGCCGAAATCGGGTGACCGATCAGGTCCATAAAGGCGCGGAAAATGTTGCCGTCCGGCAGCACCACGTCGGCAAAGGTTTTTAGCAGCATCAGGAACACCGGCAGCAGCACGGTCACCAGGGTGATGCCGAAGCTCGGCAGCTCAGCCGAATCGGTTTCGCGCGCCAGTTGATCCACCAGTTCCTGGTTCGGGTGACCGGGAATGTGCTTGGCGATGAACGTACCGAAGATCGGGCCGGCAATGATGGCGGTTGGCAGCGCTACGATCAGGCCGTACAGAATGGTTTTACCGATGTCGGCACCGAACACGCCGATGGCCAGCAGCGGCCCCGGGTGCGGCGGCACCAGGCCATGTACGGCGGACAGACCGGCCAGCAGCGGGATACCGATCTTGATGATCGACACGCCGGTACGGCGGGCCACGATGAACACCAAAGGAATCAGCAACACGAAGCCGATTTCGAAGAACAGCGGAATGCCGACCAGGAACGCGGCGAACATCATTGCCCACTGCACCTTGTCCTTGCCGAAGGCGCGGATCAACGTCTGTGCAATCTGATCCGCACCACCTGATTCGGCCATCATTTTGCCGAGCATCGTACCCAGCGCCAGGATGATGCCGACGAAACCAAGCACGCCACCGAAGCCGTCCTGGAACGCCTTGATGATGGTGCCGATCGGCATGCCGGAGGTCAGGCCGAGGAAGGCAGCGGCGATGATCAGTGCGAGGAACGGGTGCAACTTGAACTTGGTGATCAGGACGATAAGCCCGATCACCGTGACCACTGCATCGAGCAGCAGGAACGTCTCGTGGGACATGCCAAACATTGGGGGTGTCTCCTGGTTGTTGTTGTTATTAAAGCGGGTTAATCAGAAGTGGTGAGGACAGCGCTGTCTTTGCAAGCACAGTCATACCGCCTGTTTCAGGCCGTTCGCCTGCCACCACGCATGAGCCTGCGCCGCCAGTTGCCCGACACTGTTGGTCGAAGCATCCAGCGCCAGGGTCAACGGCTCGCCCACAGGCGATTCGAGGGTGGCGAACTGGCTGTCGATCAGGGTCGACGGCATGAAATGACCCGGCCGATGGGAGACGCGGTCGGCAGCGACTTCAGGGGTCAACTCAAGAAACACGAAACCCAGGCCCGGCAAGGCACTGCGCAGACGTTCGCGATAAATGTGTTTGAGGGCCGAACAGGTCAACACCGGGCGCTCGCCCCTGGCATCGATACGACGCAGTTCATCGCACAGGCTGTCGAGCCAGCCGGCACGGTCTTCGTCGTTCAGGGGGGTACCCGCGCTCATCTTTTCAATGTTGGCGGCAGGGTGAAAGGAGTCGCCTTCAATGGCAGTGGCGCCGCTCAGATGGCACAGGGCCTCGCTGACGCACGTCTTGCCGCAACCGGCAACGCCCATGATGACCAGGGCGGTGATGGGATGATTCATGTAACACCTCAGCGCGCAGACAGCGCTACCTTTGCCGGTTATGACACTCGATCAAAAGCAGAAGTTGCCGACGCCTTTCTTGTCATTTTGTGGGTTGCAGCTGGTTAAGTCCCGACGCCAAAAAGCGAGGATCAGGCGAACCCTCGCTCACGCATTGCAGCTGCATCGAGACAGCGCTACCTTAGTGCCTTGAATTTTGTTTGGCAAGCCGTCGATGACCCCAACTAAAAACGATAAAAATACCCGCACCACTGGCCGCCCTACCCTGAACGAAGTGGCGCGACTGGCTGGCGTCAGCCCGATCACCGCTTCCCGCGCCCTGCGCGGGGTCAGCACGGTGGCCACCGAACTGGTGGAAAAAGTCCAGAAGGCCGCGCTGGAACTCAATTACGTGGTCAATCCTGCCGCCCGCGCCCTGGCCTCGGCCCAGAGCCATTCGGTGGTGGTATTGGTGCCGTCGTTGTCCAACCTGTTGTTCATCGACACCCTGGAAGCCATTCATCAGGTTTTGCGCCCCAAGGGCTTCGAAGTGCTGATCGGCAACTTCCATTACTCGCGCGATGAAGAAGAAAACCTGCTGCGCAATTACATGGCGTATCAGCCGCGCGGCCTGTTGCTGACCGGTTTCGACCGCACCGAAAGTTCGCGTCGGATGATCGAAGCCAGCAACATTCCGTGTGTGTACATGATGGAACTGGACAGCGCCGCCGGGCTCAATTGCGTCGGTTTCTCGCAGTTGGCGGCCGGTGAAACGGCGGCCGAGCATTTACTGTCACGCGGGCGCAAGCGCCTGGCTTACATCGGCGCGCAGCTGGATCAACGCACGTTGCTGCGCGGCGAAGGTTTCCGCAAAGCGCTGAAAAAGGCCGGCCTGTATGACCCGGATCTGGAAGTGCTGACGCCCCGCGCCTCCTCCGTCGGCCTCGGCGGCGAGCTGTTCCTGCAACTGCTGGCCAGTCAGCCGGATGTCGATGCGATCTTTTTCGGCAACGACGACCTGGCCCAGGGAGCTTTGCTCGAAGCCATGCGCTGCGGGATCAAGATTCCGGAACAGGTGGCGATTCTGGGTTTCAACGATTTGCCGATGTCAGAACACATGGTTCCGCGCCTCAGCAGCATCAACACCCCCCGCGAAGCCATTGGTCGTCGAGCGGCGGAGCAGATGCTGACGCTGATGGCCGGCAACACCGTGGCCAAACCGGTGCAGGACATGGGGTTTGAGTTGATGGTGCGCGAGAGCACATAGTTTCCCCGTCGCAGCTCCTACACTTGCATATACGCCATTCTCGATGGAGTAGCCCAATGGAACATGCACTGAAGATTCTCGGCAAAGCCTCGTCCATCAACGTCCGAAAAGTGCTGTGGACCTGTGAGGAACTGGGTATTGCCTACGAACGCGAGGACTGGGGCAGTGGTTTTGCATCCACCCACAGCCCCGAGTTCCTGCGCTTCAATCCCAACGCACAGGTGCCGGTGATCATCGATGAGGCTGGCGTGTTGTGGGAATCCAATACCATCTGCCGCTATCTGGCCGGCAAATACCAACACCAGCATGAGCTGCTGCCTGGCGAACCGGCGGCACGCGCCCGGGTTGAACAGTGGATGGACTGGCAAGCCATCGAGCTCAATGCGTCATGGAGTTACGCGTTCATGGCATTGGTGCGCAAGGATCCGGAATTCCAGGACGCGCATCGTACCGACGTCAGCGTGCGTGGCTGGAACCAGAAGATGGGAATCCTTGAACATCAACTCGCAACCACCAAGGCCTACGTGGCCGGTCCACGATTCACCCTGGCGGATATTGTCATCGGTTTGTCGGTCAATCGCTGGCTGATGACGCCGATTGACCGCCCTGATTACCCGGCAGTCGATGAGTATTTCCAACGCCTGGCGCAGCGCCCCGGATTCCTCAAATACGGCTGCAACGGCTTGCCGTGAACGGAAACGAACCCCCTGTGGCGAGGGAGCTTGCTCCCGCTGGGCAGCGAAGCGGCCCCCAAAAAGGAACTGCTGCGCAGTTCAACGGGAGCAAGCTCCCTCGCCACAGGTTCAGCGTTGCGGCTAGTTCAGCTGCAACGTCGAGTTGAACTGGCTGATCGCATCCACCACATGGCGCGAGCCCTGCTGGATTTCCAGAATCACCTCCCCCGCCTCGTTCGCCAACTCCACACCGAGCCCGGTTCGACTCAAACTTGACTGCATGCTCGACACCGCACTCAACGACAAATCGTGGTTCTTGCGCACCACCTCGACAATTTCCAGCGTCGCCTGGCTGGTGCGCGCCGCAAGACTGCGCACTTCATCGGCCACCACCGCAAACCCTCGTCCGTGCTCCCCGGCGCGAGCCGCTTCGATGGCTGCGTTGAGTGCCAGCAAGTTGGTCTGATCGGCAATGCCGCGGATCGTCTGCACAATGGTGCCGATGATGTCGGACTGCTTGCTGACAGCGTCGATGCTCACTGCCGCTTCGTTCAAGTCCTTGGAAATGTCCTGGATGATCTGCACCGTTTGCTGCACCACCTCGGACCCTTTGCGCGCACAAACATCGTTTTGCACGGAGGTGCTGTGGGCCGATTCAGCGGCGGTTTGCAGGGTCGTCATCTGGTGAGTGATGTCGCTGGCAAACTTGACGACTTTGTACAGGCGGCCCTTCGCGTCGAACAACGGGTTGTAGGAGGCTTCGAGAAAGATCGTCTGACCTTGCTTGTTTTTGCGCTCGAAACGATGGGAGTGATATTCGCCGCGATTGAGCGAAGCCCAAAAATTCTTGTAACCCTGGGACTCGGCTTCAGCACGATGACAAAACAGACTGTGGTGTTGCCCCACCACTTCGTTGAGCGTGTACTGCATGGTTTTCAGGAAGTTTTCATTGGCGGTGATCACGCGGCCCTCAGGGGTGAACTCAATCACCGCCATCGAGCGTCCGATCGCTGCAAGCATGCTTTGGTTTTCATGTTCCTTGTTGACCCTGGCAGTGACCTCGGTCGCGACTTTGATCACGCTCCTGACCTGGCGATCGGGGCCCATCACCGGCATGTAACTGGCTTCGAGCCAGATTTCCCTGCCGGCCTTGTCCAACCGCAAAAACGTGCCGCTCAGCGGCTCGCCACGCGCCAGATCACGCCACAACTTGGTGTAGGCGTCGCTGCGGTAATACTGTTCTTCACAAAAAATGCGGTGATGCTTGCCGCGCACTTCATCGGCGCTGTAACCCATGGCGCTGCAGAAATTCTCATTGGCCTCGATCACGAAGCCATCCGGGGTGAATTCAATCATCGCCATCGAACGACTGACCGCCGCCAACTTGGCATTGGCCTCGGTCAGTGCACAACTGAATCGTTCGATTTCCAGCAGGTCAGCCTTGTGATGTAGGTTGAACATAGTCGTATCACCTTCGGCGCGTTCTTTTGATTAATGAAAGTTGCTGGTCTTTCACATCCACCACTACGTTCCACGGAACAGGCACACGCGTTCCTCCAATAAGAAGGAATTGTCAGGTGATAAATGATGATCAATCGGAGGGTCCCTATACCGGCACTCTCATCAAGACATCCTTCTCTTGATAGCCCGCACGCGGGCCAGCCCTAACAGACTCGTCAAGTAACTCCATTTAACGCAAGGCTCCTTTGGTCAAGTGTGGGTGCCTTGAATTGCGCACTCTGACCGCCAATATCGACCTGTCCAGCATGGTCGATATCGTTAGTTACACGTCAGCATAGCCAGCAGCGCCCCTCTTGCAAGGCCACTAATCGGCCATCATGGGGACAAAATCGGTTCAGCGTCCGCAGGGCCGTGAGAAAAATGTATTTCGGTACCGACGAACGGTAAAAAAAGACCCTCAATTCAGCGGTTTACAAGGGAAGTCCTGCAGATTGTTTTCAGCGAATCGCTCCCACATTGCATGGGAGCGATCAGTCAACGCGGGCTCAGTGACCGAACACGTCAACCTTCTTGGCTTTTTTATCAGCACGTTTTTCGATGGCGGTTTTCGCCGGTTTCTTTTTCGCCGCTTTCTTTGAATCCATACCTTTGGACATGACACGTACTCCACACACTGGGATGTGAGATCAGGTATACACCTATCCCCTCGCGCATGTTCTTTTATAATCGCCCGTTTTGCGCACCGACAGTCGAAGACATGCCCAGCACTCAATACAGCCGACTCGACGAGCCGTTATGGCCGTTGATGAACAAGTTCTATCGCGCCCACCAGTCGTCAATGAAAGCCGTCCGTGACGCTCAGTTATGGGTGGCCCGGCGTGACGAAATCGTTGCCGTGCTGTGTCTGCGCCCGGTGTCCGGCGGGCATTGGCTGACGGGGCTGTTTGTCGATCCGGGCTGTCGCGAGCAAGGGATTGCGGCGGGACTGATCGAGGCGGCGGTGAAGGATTGCGAACTCCCGGTGTGGTTGTTCTGTCATCCGGATCTGCGGGGGTTTTATGAGCGTCGCGGCTTTACGTTCGATCCGCAGATGCCTTACGCGATGGTTGAGCGTTTGACGCGCTATGCGCGCAGCAAGCCGATGATTGCGATGGGATTGACCCCATAAACAATTGTGGGAGCGAACATGCTCGCTCCCACAGGGTTTGGGGTGGTTTTATTCGTCCGCGTTGGGATCAAGATCCGGGAACATCACCTCGGTAAACCCGAACTTGCTGAAGTCCGTAATCCGCGAAGGGTACAGGCGGCCTATCAAGTGATCGCACTCATGCTGCACCACCCGCGCGTGGAACCCCGAGGCAATGCGCACGATGGGTTCGCCCTTGGGGTCGACACCTTCGTAGCGAATATGCTGGTAGCGCTGTACCTCGCCGCGCAGGCCGGGCACTGACAAACAACCTTCAAAGCCCTCCTCAAGCGTCGGGCTCAGCGGCGTGATCAACGGGTTGATCAGAATCGTCTGCGGCACCGCTTCGGCGTCCGGATAGCGCTCGCTGTGCTCGAACCCGAAAATCACCAATTGCAGGTCGACGCCAATCTGCGGTGCGGCGAGGCCGACTCCGCCGACACTTTCCATGGTCTGGAACATGTCGTCGATGAGTTGCCACAGCTCGGGGCTGTCGAACATCTCGGCGGGTACGGGCGGAGCAATGCGCAGCAGGCGCTCGTCGCCCATTTTCAGAATGTCACGAATCATGTTTGGGCTTCGTCAGTGGTCGGCTTGAGCGAGTGATCCCGGCCCAGCCCCGACACGTGGTGCTTTTCCTCATGGCCCGGACCGTGTTCGCCGGGGACCTTTTCGCCGGGGTCCTTGCCCTCTCGCGACATGTGCTCGATCACTGCATTCATTTCCGCGCCGAGCAACAGCACCGCGGCGGAAATGTAGAAGTACAGCAACAGCACGATGATCGCGCCGATACTGCCATACATGGCGTTGTAGTTGGCGAACTCCTTGACGTAGAAGCCGAAGCCCAGCGACGCGATGATCCATACCACCACGGCCAGTACAGAGCCGGGCGTGATGAAGCGAAACTCCTGTTTGACGTCAGGCATGACGTAGTAGATCAACGCCACTGCGACCATCAACAGGATCACGATCACCGGCCAGCGTGCGATGGTCCAGAGTGTGACGATGAAATATTCGAGGCCGACTTGCGATGCGATCCAGCTCATCACTTGAGGACCGAGCACCATCAGCGCGGCGGCGATCAGCAACATACCGGCGATGCCGACCGTGTAGATGATCGACAGCGGAAAACGCTTCCACGCAGGACGACCTTCCACCACGTCGTAGGCAGCGTTCATCGCGCTCATCATCAAGCGCACACCGGCTGAAGCGGTCCACAAGGCAATCACAATACCCACCGACAGCAAACCACCCTTGGACTGCTGAAGCTGGTCAATGACCGGGTTGACCTGTTCCAGGGCCTGGGGCGGCAGCACGAGTTCCGATTGCAGGCGCAGCCACGAAAAAAAATCAGGCAGGTGCAAAAAACCGATCAAGGCAATCAGAAACAGAATGAACGGAAACAGCGAAAACAGCATTTGATAGGCAAGCGCCGAGGCATAGGTCGACATCTCGTCGTCGACGAACTCGGTGACCGTGCGCACCATCACACGGTGCAGGGGCAAGCCTCTCATGTCCGGGAAAATCATTAGCGTCTCCATCCGCCGCAAACAGATTCGGGTTCAAGTTGTGGCGACTCAGGGGCCGTTTTCTTCCATCAAAGTAGCGCACTTCGCGACTTTGAAACAATTTCAGTGATCAAGTTCAGGCTGACACAAAAACGGCCATCTGAAGATGGCCGTTCCTTACCGTCATCCAAGGCCGAATCAGGCCTCGTCGACGCTTTTCTTGACCGCATCCTTGGCTTTGCCTATGGCTTGTTGTGCTTCGCCTTTCTTTTCCTGCACCACGCCTTCGGCGCGCATTTTGTCATTACCGGTGGCCTTGCCAACGCCTTGCTTGACGTTGCCCACGGCTTCATTGGCCATGCCTTTCACTTTATCGCCTGTGCTGCTCATGGTATTTCTCCTGTGAACATCGGGATGGAAAAGTGGTTACACAAGGTTGACCGGGGGCGTTTGCGCGGAGTTTCATTTATTTTCACCGCGTCATTTCATCGCTCGATGCAGGTTGGGCTTTATGTTTGCCCGGCAACCCCCGAGAATGTGCAACACTTTCAGGCCATGGCGCTGAAGATCCAATCCCGTAGGAATGTTATGAAACTCGATAAAAAGCAGGCCATTGCCCGCAGAAACCAGGAACTCGGCGGTGCTGTGCTTGGCGTCAACAACTGCCACTTCGCCGAACTGAACCGTAACCGCAACATCTGGTGGTTCGACCTCCCGGTCGCGCGCCTGGCGATTGGTCAGTACGAGTGGATTCACCTGCTGATGCACACACCGGACACCGACGAACTGCTGCACCTGAAAGTGCCGACCGTGTTCCTGCGCGAGAAACTTGAAGGCCTGGTGATACGCAACGAAGGCAAGCGCAAGGCGGCCCTGAGCCTGGAACTGAGCGCCGACAAGGACTCGTACCTGCAGGACATGCGTCCGACAGGGACCAACGTCAACTTCGCGCCGTTCCGCTTGTAATACACAAAATCGTTGTGGCGAGGGGGCTTGCCCCCGTTCGGCGGCGCAGCCGTCGTAAATCAGATGAGTATGGTGTGTCAGGCGAATGGCAACTGCTGGTTTTGGGGCCGCTTCGCAGCCCAGCGGGGGCAAGCCCCCTCGCCACAAAAGCACTTTGACCAGAAAGTCTGCGCCAACAAAAAGCCCCGCATTTGCGGGGCTTTTTGTATTACGCGGTGGCTTTCTTCGCGTTGATCTTTTTCAGCTCTTCATCGCGCAATTCACGACGCAAGATCTTGCCGACGTTGGTGGTCGGCAGTGCATCGCGGAACTCCACGGCGCGCGGGACCTTGTAGCCGGTGACGTTGGCGCGCATGTGCTCCATCACCTGTTCCTTGGTCAGGGTCACGCCCGGTTTGGCAACGATGAAGATCTTGATCGCCTCGCCCGACTTTTCGTCAGGCACGCCGATGGCTGCGCATTGCAGCACGCCCGGCAGAACGGCGAGCACGTCTTCCAGCTCGTTCGGGTACACGTTGAAACCGGAGACCAGGATCATGTCTTTCTTGCGATCGACAATGCGCAGGTAACCATCCGCCTGAATCAGCGCGATATCACCGGTTTTCAGCCAGCCTTCGCTGTCGAGCATTTCATCGGTCGCGTCCTGGCGCTGCCAGTAACCTTTCATGACTTGCGGGCCCTTCACGCACAGCTCGCCGATCTCACCCATTGGCTGTTCAACGCCCGCATCGTCGATGACTTTGCACAGGGTCGAGGGCACCGGAATGCCGATGGTGCCGATCTGAATGTTCTGGATCGGGTTGACCGTCGCGACCGGGCTGGTTTCGGTCATGCCGTAACCTTCGCAGATGGCGCAACCGGTGACCGCTTTCCAGCGTTCGGCCGCGGCCAGTTGCAGGGCCATGCCGCCGGACAACGTGACTTTCAGCGCCGAGAAATCCAGCTTGCGGAAGCCTTCGTTGTTACACAGGGCCACGAACAGCGTGTTCAGCCCGACGAAACCGCTGAACTTCCACTTCGACAGTTCCTTGACCATCGCCGGCAGGTCGCGCGGGTTGCTGATCAGGATGTTGTGGTTGCCGATCAGCATCATCGCCATGCAATGAAAGGTGAACGCATAGATGTGGTACAGCGGCAGCGGCGTGATCAGGATCTCGCAACCTTCATTCAGGTTGGAACCCATCAGTGCCTTGCATTGCAGCATGTTGGCGACGAGGTTGCGGTGGGTCAGCATCGCGCCCTTGGCTACGCCCGTGGTGCCGCCGGTGTATTGCAGCACCGCGACATCACCGCTGGCGGGGCTGGCTTCCGCGACCGGTTGGCCCATGCCTTTGCTCAGCACATCGTTGAACTTGACGGCTTTGGGCAGGTGATACGCCGGGACCATCTTCTTCACGTATTTGATGACGCTGTTGATCAGCAGGCGCTTGAGCGGCGGCAGCAGGTCGGCGACTTCGGTGATGATGACGTGCTTGACGCCCGTCTTCGGCACGACCGTTTCAGCCAGGTGCGCCATGTTGGCCAGGCAGACCAACGCTTTGGCACCGGAGTCATTGAACTGGTGTTCCATTTCCCGCGCGGTGTACAGCGGGTTGGTATTGACCACGATCATGCCGGCGCGGATGGCACCGAAGACGGCAACCGGGTACTGCAACACGTTGGGCAGTTGCACCGCGATTCGATCGCCGGGCTGCAAGTCGGTATGCTGTTGCAGGTAAGCGGCAAAGGCACCGGACAATTCGTACAGTTCACCGTAGGTGATTGTCTTGCCCAGGTTGCTGAATGCCGGCTTATTGGCGAAGCGTTGGCAGGATTGCTTCAACACTGCCTGAATATTCGGGTACTCGTCTGGATTGATGTCGCAAGCAATCCCAGCTGGGTACTTATCCTTCCAAAAGTCTTCGTTCATGGAAGCCCACTCCTCAGCAACGCGAATTCAGCACCGCATTTGATGCGATTATTATTGGTGTTTGGTCATTGGTGAATCTGGCTGACAGAAGGCCGAGAAGTCACAAAGCGCGCCGAGAGTAGCAGCTTTGCCAAGGGTCGCCTAGAGCCAAAAGCGGCCTCTACAGTCACAATTGTGACTCAAGAATAACAAGCAGTCATTTTAGAGCAAAAAACCTATTAGTCTCTGAAACCCACGGATTTCGGGGCTCAAAGCAAAAGATCGCACCGATTTACGAAAATTTACGCGATATCACGCAACTCCCGCCGCAGAATCTTGCCCACCGGCGTCATCGGCAACGACTCACGCAACACAATGTGCTTGGGTACCTTGTACGCCGTGAAGTTCTCCTTGCAGTAGGCCTTCAGCTCTTCAAGGCTGACACCCGCTTCGCGAGCCACCACAAACAGCTTCACCGCCTCTCCCGACCGTTCGTCTGGCACGCCGATGACTGCGCAGTTAGCGACATTCGGGTGAGCCATCACCACGTCTTCGATTTCGTTCGGGTACACGTTGAAACCAGAGACGATGATCATGTCTTTCTTGCGATCGACGATGCGCACGAAACCGTCCGGATCGATCACCGCAATGTCGCCGGACTTGAACCAGCCCTCGGCGTCCAGCACCTCGGCGGTGGCCTCGGGTTTCTGCCAGTAGCCCTTCATGATCTGCGGACCTTTGATGCACAGTTCGCCGCGCTCGCCCAAGGGCTGTTCGACGCCGTCATCACTGATCACTTTCAACGTGGTGCCCGGCACCGGCAGGCCGACGGTACCGATCCGCGACTGGTCGCCGTAAGGGTTGGTGCAGGCCACCGGCGAGGTTTCGGTCAGGCCGTAGCCTTCGGTGATGCGGCAGCCGGTCATCTGCTCCCAGCGTTCGGCGGTCGCCTTGACCAGCGCGGTGCCGCCGGAGTTGGTGAGCTTGAGCGTCGAGAAGTCCAGGGTCTTGAAGTCCGGGTGATCCATCAGCGCGACGAACAGCGTGTTAAGCCCCAGCAGTGCCGAGAACCGCCAGTTCTTCAGCTCTTTGATGAAGCCACCGATGTCCCGTGGATTGGTGATCAGCACGTTGTGATTGCCCGACACCATCATGCACATGCAATTCGCCGTAAATGCATAGATGTGGTACAGCGGCAGTGGTGCAATCATCACCTCCTGCCCTTCGCGCAACAGCGGTTGACCGTCGTTGCCGAACTGCTCCAGGCATGCGCGCACCTGTTGCATGTTGGCGACCAGGTTGCCATGGGTCAGCATCGCGCCCTTGGCCAGACCGGTGGTGCCGCCGGTGTATTGCAGCACGGCGATATCATCGAGGCCGACGTTCAGCGGCTTGATGCCCAGGCCTCGGCCCAGCGCCAACGCGCTCTTGAAGGAAACGGCCTGGGGCAAGGCATACTCCGGGACCATTTTCTTGACCTTGCTGACCAGGGTGTTGACCAGCCAGCCCTTGGCGGCAGGCATCAGGTCGCCCATCTTCGCTTCGATCAGGTACTGGATATCGGTGTCGGGAAGTACTTCCTGGACCTTCTGGCCGAACATGTTCAAGTACACCAGCGCCCGGGCACCCGAGTCCTTGAACTGATGACGCATCTCCCGCGCGGTGTACAGCGGGTTGGTGTTGACCACGATCAGCCCGGCGCGCAAGGCACCGAATACAGCGATCGGATAATGCAGGACGTTGGGCATCTGCACTGCGATGCGATCCCCGGCGACCAGATCGGTGTGCGATTGCAGGTAAGCGGCAAAAGCGGCGCTATGGCGTTCCAGTTCGGCGTAGGTCAGGGTCACGCCCATGTTGCTGAAGGCCGGGCGATCAGCAAATTTCTTGCAGGAACGCTCGAACACCTCGATCACCGATTTGTAAGCCCCAACGTCAATATCCAGGGGTACGCCGGCCGGGCGTTTGTCATTCCAGAAATCAGGTTGCATTGTTCTTGTCCTCTTTACCTGAGCCTATCCGAGGCCACTTTTCTGTCATTTCAAAAACAAACTACGAAAAGCGGAGCTTCACGGACACTAGCAGCAATGGCGATTCAGGCAAATATGCCCACAACCGTCATTGATCGTGTGAATCTTCGTGCAGTGGCGTGGCCTGATCAGACGCCCGACGCAGGATGCGCTATAAAATGCAACGAGCTGTTTCCGATCCGGCAGCCCCATGCAAAGGAACCGCAATGATCCACGATACGTTCTGGTTGACCACGAGCGACCACAGCCGCCTCTTCGTTAACCAGTGGCTGCCAGACGGCAGTCTCAAGGCAGTGATTCTGCTAGCCCACGGCATGGCCGAACACAGTGGTCGTTATGCGGATCTGGCGGAAAAACTCACTGAACACGGCTACGGCGTCTGTGCGCCGGACTTGCGCGGACATGGCAAAACTGCCGAAAACGGGACCCTTGGCCATTTCGCCGACGACGACGGCTGGTGCAAAGTCGTCAGCGACCTGGCGAGCCTCAACCAGCACATCGGCCAGGAGCATCCCGGCGTGCCGATCGTGTTGCTCGGTCACAGCATGGGCAGTTACATCGCCCAGGCTTATCTAATGCACCACAGCGCCAGTCTGCACGGGGCGATTCTCAGCGGTTCTAACTTCCAGCCCGTGACGCTTTATCGCGCGGCGCGGCAGATCGCCCGTCTGGAAAGGCTGCGCCAAGGGCCGAAGGGACGCAGCGCACTGATCGAATGGCTGTCGTTCGGCTCGTTCAACAAAAAATTCAAACCGGCGCGCACCCGATTCGACTGGCTCAGCCGCGATCCGGCGCAGGTCGATCGGTATGCCAATGATCCGCTGTGTGGCTTTCGCTGCACCAATCAACTGTGGATCGATTTGCTCGGTGGGTTGCAGCAAATCAGCAAAGCGTCCAATCTCGCGCAGATCGATCCGGGCCTGCCGCTGCTGGTGATTGGCGGTGAATGTGATCCGGTGAGCGAAGGCAAGCGTCTGACTGATCTGGCCAACGCCCTGCGCGCGGCCGGCAACCAGCACCTGCAACTGACCATTTACCCGCAGGCGCGGCACGAACTGTTCAACGAGAGCAACCGCGATGAAGTCATCGCCGATGTGCTGAACTGGATCGCACAGGCCTTGAGCAGCCCCCGGCCGCCCAGGGCCGAATAGCTTTTTGTGAATTTTCTAATTCGTCACAGGAATTGAGACAGATGACCCAGGTTACCAACACGCCATACGAAGCCCTTGAAGTCGGCCAGACCGCCAGTTTCAGCAAGACTGTCGAAGAGCGCGACATTCAGTTGTTCGCCGCGATGTCGGGCGATCACAACCCGGTGCACCTGGATGCCGAGTACGCCGCCAGCACCATGTTCAAGGAACGCATCGCCCACGGCATGTTCAGCGGCGCGTTGATCAGTGCAGCGGTTGCGTGCGAGTTGCCTGGGCCGGGGACCATATACATCGGCCAGCAAATGAGTTTTCAGAAGCCGGTGAAGATTGGCGACACCCTGACGGTGCGTCTGGAAATCCTCGAAAAACTGCCGAAATTCCGCGTGCGCATTGCCACCCGTGTATTCAACCAGCGCGATGAGCTGGTGGTGGATGGCGAGGCGGAGATTCTGGCGCCACGCAAGCAACAGAGCGTGACGTTGACCGAGCTGCCCGCCATCAGCATTGGTTGATCGCTAAAAAGATCGCGCCTGCGATCTTTTGATCTAGAAAAACGCCAGCCCTGCTGGCGTTTTTAATACGCGTTACGAACGGGCACGGGCCTGGTTACGCAGGGCTTTTACCTGATCGTGGTTGCGCTGCACACCATGGTACTGACGCTCAACCAGGTCACGAATACCAATCAGGTTGTTCTTGTTGATTTTCTCCATGGCATCCCGGTATGCCTTCAATGCATGGTCCTCACCACGCTCGGCTTCATTCAGCACAGCCTCCTCGTCCTTGCCGGTGAACATCGACTTCACATCGACCCAACGACGATGCAGATCGCCGGCGACACTGCTGGAGGTTTCCGGGTCGCCGCCCAGCGAACGAACGGCGGCCTGCAGTTCGGCCGCGGCCGTGGCGCAGTCGGAGGAGCGTTGAACAAACAGGGATTTGAGTTCAGGGTGTTTGATGTCTTCAGCGCAAGTCTTGAACCCTTTCTGACCGTCCTTGCTGGTTTCAATCAGGTCGTTGAGTACAGAAATGGCTTCTTTATTCATGTCGGTCATTTTTCAATTCCTTGCCGTGATGGAAGATGCAATGAACAGTGCACCCTGCATGCCAGCCTGAAACTGTTTATTTAATCGTTATATTTCAAATACTTATCAATAACCTAAAAATCTGTATCCGTTTTTTTTGCATGATCTGTCAATTGGCCTGCATGCAGAATGCCTGTATTTTCTCCACTGACTGAATCAAGACGACTGATCGATGAACCCTGAAAAGCTTGAACTGCTGATCACCCGCGAAATGCCCTTCGGCAAGTACAAGGGACGAATCATTGCCGACCTGCCCGGCCCTTACCTGAATTGGTTCGCCCGGGAAGGTTTCCCCCATGGCGAGCTCGGCGGTCTGCTGGCCCTGATGCAGGAAATCGATCACAACGGCTTGTCGGATTTGCTCGAGCCGTTGCGCGCCAAACACGGCAAACCAGCCCCGCGTCACTGACTCACCCGGCCCCCGACTGAGTACCCCCATGCCTGACAATACGCTCCGTGCCCGTGATGAAGCTTTCTGGCAGACCTTCGCCGACCGATACGAGGTCGAACCCGGCCCGATCAACCTTGAAAACGGTTACTTCGGGCGCATGTCGCGCACGGTGGTTGAGGAGTATCAGCGCAACATCGAGCTGATCAACCGCAGCAACTCGGTCTATGTGCGTCAACGGTTTGAACAGGGTGACAGCCTGAAGATTCGCGCGCAGTTGGCCCGTCTGATTGGCGTATCGGCCGATAGCATCGCTCTCACCCGCAATGCAACGGAGGGTTTGCAGTCGTTGATCCGCAACTACAACCTGCTCCAGCCCGGTGATCAGGTTCTGATCAGCGACCTGGAGTACGACACGGTCAAAGGCGCCATGCGCTGGCTGGCGCGCCATCGCGGCGTTGAAGTGATCGAGATCGAACACACGCACCCGGCAAGCTACGACAGTTTGCTCAGCACCTACCGTGACGCCTTCATCCGTTATCCGCGGCTCAAGTTGATGGCCCTGACCCACGTCACTCATCGCACCGGCCTGGTGATGCCGGTGCAGGCAATTGCAGCCGCCGCCAGGGAACACGGCATCGATGTGATCCTCGACGGTGCCCACGCACTCGGCCAGATCGAATTCGACCTGACCGAGCTGGGTATCGCGTTCGCCGGTTTCAACCTGCACAAGTGGATCGGTGCACCGTTGACGCTGGGTTTCATCTACATCGCCCCCGAACGCCTGGCTGATATCGACCCGGACATGGGCGAGGTGCATTACCCGGTGACCGACATCCGTGCCCGCACCTCCTACAGCACGCCTAATATTCCGGCACTGCTGACCCTGCCGCTGGTGCTCGAAGAACATTGGGCCATGGGCGGTGCCGGGGCCAAGGGTGCACGACTCAACTACCTGCGCAACCGCTGGGTCGGTGCGGTTCGCCAGTTACCGGGGATCGAAGTCATGACCCCGGATGATCCGCGGCTGTATTGCGGCATCACCTCGATGCGTTTTTCCCGCCACACCGACCAGCAACTGATGGTCGAACGACTGCTCAAGGAATACAACCTGTTCACCGTCACGCGAAGCGGCGCGGCGTGTGGCCCCTGCATTCGCATCACCCCCGGCCTCATCACCACCGCTGACGATATCGATGCACTGAGCAAGGCACTGACCGAACTGCGCTGACGTCAGACGGTGTACTTGTCGAAGTCTTCAGGCTTGATCTGTGTCGACGCCGCGAAGGTGTCGATGCCGATGGTCATCTGCCCGAAGAACCCGTCTTCATTCGAATCCCGTCCCAGTGTGTGCACGTTCAGGGTCGAGGCATCACCGCCCATGGTGGTGTAGAAAAAATCCTCGGGATTGGTCAGTCGCACTGTGCTGCGCCGTTCGTACTGACGGGAGCAGAGCACCGCACGCGAAGCGACTTCAGGCAGGTAAAGCTGCCCGACCCAGGCGACATGCCGCTCCTCCAGATAATTGTTGCCCGAGGTAATGCGCACGGCGACGTGAATGTGCAGCGCACGTCCGGCGTAGAACCCTGGATAGATGGTGGTGAAACGCACGATGCCCGATTTGTCGCTGAACTGCGCACCGCGCAGGTAGGTGTCGTCGTCGGTCCGGGCGATTGCGCCGATGTCGGCGGAATCGACCTCAACGTCCGGATTGACTTTGCTCCAGCCCGAATAGGCGCCGCGCGCATTGCAGTGCCAGATGTCCACCAGAGCATCCGGGACGGGTTCACCGGTCATGGCATCGACGATGGTCAGCCGCAGCACCAGCGGAATGCCGTCGGCGCCTTCGCTGATGTTCCTGCGGATCAGTTTCGGGTTGCGGAAATACGGGCCGGCAATTTGCTCGGGGGACAACAGGCAAACGGGGCTTGCGGGTGCAACTGAGGTATGGGCGTCCATGACGTTCTCTCTTCCATAAGATGAACGCAGGCTAGCATCGGTCGATTTTCAGGATGCGGTAACTATGTATCGCATGATGTCGATGATTTCATGCAAGGAGCTGCCGCAGGCCGCGATCTTCTTCGGCTCTGGACACATTTTCCGAGAAGCAAAAGATCGCAGCCTTCGGCAGCTCCTGCGTTTTCCTTCAGGCAAAAAAAAACGGTGCACCGACCAAGCGCACCGTAAAGCCGTAGAACACACAACGAAGTGTCGGGTGAAGCAATCAGTCCAGCAGCGCCAAAGCCTCGGCGGTGCACTCCTGAATGCGGGCCCAGTCGCCGTTCTTGATCCACTCCGGATCAAGCATCCAGCTACCGCCCACGCACATGACGTTTTTCAACGCCATGTAGCTCTTGATGTTGGCAGGACCGACGCCGCCGGTCGGGCAGAATTTCACTTCGCCGAACGGGCCGCCCAATGCCTTGATGGCCGCGACGCCGCCGCTGACTTCAGCCGGGAACAGCTTGAAACGGCGATAACCCAGGCCGTAGCCTTCCATGATGCCCGAGGCATTGCTGATGCCTGGCAACAGCGGAATCGGGCTGGCAACGCTGGCTTCCAGCAAGTCGCGAGTGATGCCCGGCGTGACGATGAACTGCGATCCTGCCGCTTCGGCCGCTGCCAGCATGGTGCGGTCGAGCACGGTGCCGGCACCGGTCATCAGCTCCGGGCGCTGCTCACGCAGGATCTGGATCGCCTTGAGGCCGAACTGCGAACGCAGGGTCACTTCCAGGGCCGTCAGCCCACCGGCCGCGAGGGCATCGGCCAGCGGCAGAACGTCCTGCTCGCGGGCGATGGTGATCACCGGCAGGATCCGCGCCTTGGCGCAAAGGCTGTCGATCAGGGCAACTTTATCCGCCATGGAAACGGTCGGGGATGGGTTTGTCATAGCGGCTGTTCCTTGGCTCATGGGCACCAGTAAATCTCTAACGTAGGTTGCAGAAACGCGCGAATCGGCATTGCGGCGACATCGTCACCGGCCAGTGCGGTACTCAGGGTGGTCAGCTTGGACTGACCGGAAATCGACAGGACTTTGTGCTTGGCCGAGGCCAGCAGTGCACGGCTCATGGTCAGGCGCTGATGCGGCACGGTCGGCGCCAGCATCGGCCAGCAGCGACGTATGCCATCGGCCTGCAAGGCCTCGGCAAGGTTCGGGCTATTGGGAAACAGCGAGGCGGTGTGACCGTCATCACCCATGCCCAGCACCAGAACGTCGATCACCGGCAGTTCGGAAAGCAGACGATCAGCCTGCTCGGCCGCCTGTTCCAGGTTGGCGCTGGCGCTGTACAGACTCAAAAACTGAGCCTTGGCCGCCGGGCCTTGCAACAGATAGCGCTTGATCAGGCCGGCATTGCTGTCGGCATGCTCGACCGGCACCCAACGCTCATCGGCCAGGCTGATGACCACGTTCGACCAGTCCAGCCTTTGCTTGGCCAGGTGCTGGAAAAACGCCACCGGGCTGCGGCCACCGGACACCACCAGGGTCGCCGAGCCTTGGGCCTCAATGGCATCGCTCAATTGCTTGGCCACGTTCAGCGCCAAACCTTCGGCCAGCAACACCGCGCTCTTGAACGCATTCGCGCTGACGCCCTGCGGCAGTTTCAAATCAGATATCGCCATACCACGACCTCCCGTCCCGCGTGATCAGAGCAATGGAGCTCATCGGCCCCCAGGACCCGGCCGCGTACGGCTTGGGCGCATCACCGGACTTTTTCCACCCGGCGATCAACTGGTCACACCACTTCCACGCGGCTTCGATTTCATCTTTACGGACAAACAGGTTCTGATTGCCGCGCATCACTTCCAGCAACAACCGCTCGTAGGCATCGGGAATCCGTGCGCTGCGCCAGGTGTCGGAAAAATTCAGCTGCAACGGACCGCTGCGCAGCTGCATGCCTTTGTCCAGGCCTTGCTCTTTGGTCATCACGCGCAAGGAAATGCCTTCGTCCGGTTGCAGGCGGATAATCAGCTTGTTGCTGATTTGCAGGCGCTGCTCGGGAGCGAAAATGTAGTGCGACGGTTCCTTGAAGTGGATGACGATCTGCGACAACTTCTGCGGCATGCGCTTGCCGGTTCGCAGGTAAAACGGCACGCCGGCCCAGCGCCAGTTACGGATGTCGGCACGCAGGGCGACGAAGGTTTCGGTGTCGCTCTGGGTGTTGGAATTCGGCTCTTCCAGATAACCCGGCACCGGCTTGCCTTCGCTGTAACCGGCAATGTACTGGCCGCGCACCACCTGAGTGGTCAGGCCTTCCGGGCTGATCGGCGCCAGGGCCTTGAGCACTTTGACTTTCTCGTCGCGGATGCTGTCGGCGGACAGGTCAGCCGGTGGGTCCATGGCGATCAGGCAGAGCAATTGCAGCAGGTGATTCTGGATCATGTCCCGCAGCTGACCGGCCTTGTCGAAGTAGCCCCAACGGCCTTCGATCCCGACCTTCTCGGCGACGGTGATTTCCACGTGGGAAATGTAGTTCTGGTTCCACTGGGTTTCGAACAGGCTGTTGGCGAAACGCAGCGCGATCAGGTTCTGGACGGTTTCTTTACCCAGATAGTGGTCGATGCGGTAAGTGCGGTTTTCCGGGAAGAACTGCGCGACGGCATCGTTGACCTTACGCGAGGATTCCAGGTCCGAACCGATGGGTTTTTCCAGCACCACGCGGGTGTTTTCCGCCAGGCCGACTTTCGCCAGGTTCTCGCAGATCGCGCCGTAGACCGCTGCCGGGGTAGCAAAGTAAGCAATGACTCGCTGTGCGCTGCCAGCCGCCTCCGCCAGGGCCACATAATCATCCGCTTTGAGGAAGTCGACGTGCAAATAGCTCAGGCGCGCCAGAAACCGCTCGAGCACGGCTTCGTCCAGCTCTTTGGCGCCCACGTAGCGACGCAGCTCGGAAGCGATGAACGCCAGGTGTTCCGGCTCGCTGCCCGCTTCACGGGCCAGCCCGATGATTCGCGTGTCCTCGTGCAAGAGGCCTGCACCATCGAGTTGATAGAGGGCAGGAAACAGCTTGCGCAAGGCGAGATCGCCAAGGGCGCCGAACAAGGCAAAGGTGCACGGTTCAACCGTAATCGAGAGCATGATGTTTGTTCTTTTATCAAGTTAAGCTACAAATACCTTTTTTCAAGGCATCACTCAAGGGAAAATGTAGTAATAACCACAACATTTTCGCAAAATACAGATTCCGAGTGGTGGTCGGTCGGAGCCATCAGTAGGATAGGCCACCGTTACGGGCCTCAACAAAGGCCCTTTTTGCATTAGCCGCGCGCCTATCGGCACCGGTGAATCAAGGAAATCCATATGGACCGCGTGCGAAATTTACTGGAACAGATCCAGAATCGCCTTGAAGACCTGAACAAGGCCGAACGCAAAGTCGCCGAGGTGATCCTGCTCAACCCGCAGCAGGCCACCCGCTTCAGCATCGCCGCCCTCGCCCAGGCTGCTTCGGTCAGCGAGCCGACGGTCAACCGTTTCTGCCGTTCATTCGGCGTCAGCGGCTATCCCGAACTCAAGTTGCAACTGGCCCAAAGTCTGGCCAGCGGCGCTGCTTACGTCAGCCGTGCTGTTGAGGCCGACGATAATCCCGAGGCCTACACGCAGAAGATCTTCGGCAGCGCCATTGCGTCGCTGGACAGTGCTTGCCAGGCCCTCGACCCGAACCTGATCAGCCGCGCCGTCGATCTGTTGATCCAGGCCCGGCAGATCCACTTCTTCGGCCTCGGCGCCTCGGCCCCGGTGGCGCTGGATGCACAGCACAAGTTCTTCCGCTTCAATCTCGCTGTCACCGCCCATGCCGACGTGCTGATGCAGCGCATGATTGCTTCGGTGGCGCACACCGGCGAATTGTTCGTGATCATCTCCTACACCGGCCGTACCCGCGAACTGGTGGAAGTGGCGCGCATCGCTCGAGAGAACGGCGCTTCGGTTCTCGGCCTGACTGCCGAAAACTCGCCACTGGCCAAGGCCAGCACCCTGAGCCTGAACATTCCGCTGCCGGAAGACACCGACATCTACATGCCGATGACCTCGCGGATCATTCAACTGACCGTGCTCGATGTGCTGGCGACCGGCATGACGCTGCGCCGGGGCGTGGATTTCCAGCCACATTTACGCAAGATCAAAGAGAGCTTGAATGCGAGCCGGTATCCGGTGGGTGATGAGTTCAATTGAAACCGGCTTGAATCTGCATTGAAGAACCGGCCTCTTCGCTGGCAAGCCAGCTCCTACAAAGTTTGTGTCGAGTACAAAAAAGCGACCGACCGCGAACCTGTAAGAGCTGGCTTGCCAGCGAAAGCGTCATCCGCAACACCTTGCCTTTTCGCTAAGCCCCCACCCGCGCCTGCAAACTCAAATGCGCCCGTTCCCCAGGCTTCAGGCACAGGCTGTCGGTGCCGCCGCTTGCGGCTTCCACGCAAACGAATTCGGATATCTCGTTCCAGGTCACGCCGAGCAACGGTCGCGAACCCGGATGCCAGACCACCGTATCCGCCGTCTCACCCGTATCGATGCACAACGCCCGGTCCCAGGCATGGTCGTTCAGCTGTAACTCGCCGTCATGCTGGAACACCCGCTGGCACCCGCCATCAACGCGTAACTCACCTTCCTGCTGACAAACCTGCCGACTCAATTGGTCGTAACCCTGCGCGCCTTCGAGCCCAGACAGCGCTATCTCACTGACATCGCCAATACGCCAGTAAGCATGCAAAGCCTGGCTCAACTGGCACGGCATGTCGTCCTGATGTTCGGTGCTCAGGCGCAGATCCATGCTTTCGCCCAAGTGCGCGTGCAGGTCAACTTGCCAGTCGCACAACTTCAGCTGCCAGTGCAGATGCACGCCATCGTCGTCATGGCTGCTGTCGAGCAGTTTCCAGTCGAGCAATCGCGCCCAGCCATGGGACGGCCAGGCATTCTCACTCGGATGCCGGCCATACCACGGCCAACACACGGGCACGCCACCGCGAATCGCACCGACCTGCGGCCACTTCGCCGCACACCACAGCCACGGTTTCTGGCCTTGAGGCTGGAAGTGCAGCAACTGCGCACCCTGCCGACTGAACACCGCCTGACACAGCGGATGATCGATCACCAGCACATCGCGCATCTGATAGCGCTCCCACGCAAACACCGGACGCTCGCGCAAGGATTTGAAGAAGCGTTGTAGCGGATGCTCAAGCATGGACTACGGTCCTGAAAAACATGGGGGAACTCATCTCTCTAAACAGCTTGTCGCTGCAAAAAAAAGCGGACAGCCATGGCTGTCCGCAAACATGCGCACATAGAGAGGAGCTTATCGCAGACGCTTCAGAACACCGACTGAATTTTCAGGCCAGCTACCAGCGCGTCATCGACTTCATTCACACCACCAGGGTGAGTGACGTATTGCAGGTTGGGACGTACGGTCAGCCAGTTGGTCACGTGGAAACCGTAGTTGAGTTCATAGTTGTACTCGGTGTCGCGCAGAGGTGAGAACAGTGGATCGCTGTAGTCGCTGACACCATTGGCGGCGTTGGTCAGTTCAGCGTTTTTCTTCACGTCTTCGTTGACATGGATACGAGCAAAACCGATACCGACGTCATCTTTTGGACGTGCATCGAACGGGCCCTTGTACACAAACATCAGCGACTGGTAGTTGTCGACGATGTTGGTGTCCTTGTCGTGGAACGTAGCGTTGGCGGCAATGTTCAGACCGCGGCTGGCGTCGCCGTTATGGCTGGTGAGTTGCTGCTGCGCAACGAACCAGTAGCCGTGCTTGCTGCTGTGGCTGCGATAGGCGTTGCCGCTGGTGGCGGCATCATCGCCATTGTCGTCTTCGCGAACGTCATCGGCGCTGGCCGTGCTTTTGTAGTAACCGACACGGTATTCGCCCGGCAAGGTGTTGACCTTCGGCGACCAGACCAGCTCAACCGGCAGGACGGTGCCTTCGGTGCCGCTACCGCTGAGCTTGAAGCCGTTGCCGTGTTCCAGTTGCGACGGGTTCTGGTTGTACGCACCGATCTGAGCGTAGAGCTCGTCATTGATGTTGTACTTCACGCGAATCGCGGCCTGCATGACCGGCCAGTTGTACCAGATGTTGGTGGCCCAGTTGCCCACCTGGGAGCCGCAGAACGCCAGGTTCTGGAATTCGCACGGGAAGGTGTTGAAGTCTTCGCCTTCACCGAAGTAACCGGCCTTGACGTCCAGCTTGTTGTCGAAGAACTGGTGCTGGATCCACAACTGGGTCAGACGGACCATATGACCACGACCGTAGACTTCTTGAGACGAACTCAAGGTGCCGGCACGCGGGTCGCCGATACGGTCGTTGGAGATGTTCTCGCCGTTACGGTTGGTGAGCTGGATCTTGGCCTGGGTGTTGTCCCAGCCGAACAGTTTTTCCAGGTCCAGCGCCGCGCCCAGGCCAAACTGGTCGGCGTAGCGTGCGGTCTTGTCATCGTTGAAACCGCCATGGAGGTTAGCGCCGACTTCACCGACGTAATCCATCTTGATGTCGATGCCTTGCTCGATCAGCTTGGTGCGCGCGCCACCCCAGTCACCCGTCATCCACTTGGAGTCGGAGCTGAACGCTTCATCGGCCATCGCGTTGCCGGCCAGCACCAGTACTGCCGCTGCTGAAACCTGGCAGATCAACCGGGCGTTGTTCTTCACTTTCATCCCTACATCCTCGTTTTATTGTTATTAACTTTTCTTTTTTTTAACGCGGTTACATCCGGTGCAATGCGCGACAGGCCGCGCATTGCGAATCCCCCTGCAGGAGCCGGCTTGCTGGCGATGGCAATCGGACTGTCGACATCAATGTTGAATGTCAGACCGCAATCGCCAGCAAGCCGGCTCCTACCGTTTTGATCTTCAGCGGCCTTTGAATTGGGCGACGTTGTCAGCGTGCAATTCGGTTTTCGCTACTCCAGCAACCCCCAGACGCTCACCCGTTTTGGCATCGAACAGCAGCACTTTCGCCGGATCGAATTGCAAGGTCAGGGTCTCGCCCACCTGCGGCGCCACGTCCGGAGCCAGGCGACAGCAGACCTTGGTGTCGTTGAGGTTGACGAACACCAGGGTGTCGGGACCGGTCGGTTCGGTGACCTGGACTTCGGCGCGAATGGTCGGCAAACCATTGGCTTCGCCGTTCGCCAGAACGATCTGCTCCGGACGCATGCCAAGGATCACTTCGCGGTCTTCGAGACCGGCGTCCTGCATGCCCAGCGGCAACTCGCAACGGGCCTGGCCGCTGTCGAGAAGTGCCAGCAGACGACCGTCCCTGCGCTGCAAACGCAGGGGGATGAAGTTCATCGGTGGCGAGCCGATGAAGCTCGCCACGAACAGGTTGGCCGGATCGTTGTAGATCTGCTTCGGCGTACCGAACTGCTGGATGATCCCGTCCTTCATCACTGCCACTTTGTCGCCCAGGGTCATGGCTTCGATCTGGTCGTGGGTCACGTAGACCGTGGTGGTTTTCAGGCGCTGGTGCATCAGTTTCATTTCGGTGCGCATCTCGACCCGCAGCTTGGCGTCGAGGTTGGACAGCGGTTCGTCAAACAGATAAATCTTCGGCCGACGCGCCAGGGCACGGCCCATCGCCACACGCTGTTGCTGACCACCGGAGAGTTGGCCCGGCTTGCGGCTGAGCAGGTGTTCGATCTGCAACAGTTTGGAAACCCGTGCGACTTCTTCGTCGATGTCCGCGGTCGGCATTTTGCGAATCTTCAGGCCGAAGGCGATGTTGTCGCGCACGCTCATCGTCGGGTACAGCGCGTAGGACTGGAACACCATGGCGATATCGCGATCTTTCGGGCTCATGCCGCTGATGTCGGCGTCGTCCACCAGAATTGCGCCGCCGCTGATGGTTTCCAGGCCCGCGATGCAATTCATCAACGTCGACTTGCCGCAGCCCGACGGGCCGACCAGGATCAGGAATTCCCCGTCATTGATCTTAAGTTCGATGTTTTTGAGGGTGTCCGGCAAACCGGCGCCGTAGGTCTTGTTGACGTTGCGTAATTCGAGAGTTGCCATGTTCTACCCCTTGACCGCGCCGGACGTCAGCCCACGCAGGAAATACTTGCCAGCGAATATGTAGACCAGCAGTGTCGGCAGCCCGGCGATCATCGCGGCAGCCATATCAACGTTGTATTCCTTGGCCCCGGTGCTGGTGTTGACCAGGTTGTTCAGGGCCACGGTAATTGGCTGGGCATCGCCACTGGCGAAGACCACGCCGAACAGAAAGTCATTCCAGATCTGGGTGAACTGCCAGATCAGGCAAACCATCACGATCGGGATCGACATCGGCAGCAGGATCTTCCCGAAGATCGTGAAGAAGCCCGCGCCATCGAGCCGCGCAGCCTTGACCAGCGCATCCGGAATGCTCACGTAGTAGTTGCGGAAGAACAGCGTGGTAAACGCCAGGCCGTAGACCACGTGCACCAGCACCAGGCCAGTGGTGGTGTTGGCGAGACCGAACTTGCCAAGGGTGAACGAGGCCGGCAGCAGCACGGTCTGGAACGGCAGGAAGCAACCGAACAGCAGCAAACCGAAGAACAGTTGCGAACCACGGAAGCGCCACATCGACAATACGTAGCCGTTCATGGCGCCGACGAAGGTTGAAATCAGCACCGCCGGTACGGTGATTTTCACCGAGTTCCAGAAGTAGCCGCCGACCACGTCCCAGGCCTTGATCCAGCCGATGCCGTCGATCACGGTCGGCCAGCTCAGCAGGTTGCCGGTGCGAATGTCTTCCGGGGATTTGAAGCTGGTCAGCAGCATCACGATCAGCGGGATCAGGTACACCGCGGCTGCCAAAATCAGGGTGGCGTAGATCGCGATGCGGCTGAAGCTGACACCACGCTTTGCGAATTGATCAGTCATGGCGTTTGCCTCGCAGCTCGGAGTACAGGTACGGCACGAGGATGGTCAGCACGGCACCGAGCATGAGCATGGCGCTCGCCGAACCGATGCCCATCTGGCCACGGCTGAAAGTGAAGGAGTACATGAACATCGCCGGCAGGTCGGACGAGTAACCCGGACCGCCCGCCGTCATCGCTGCGACCAGGTCGAAGCTCTTGATTGCGATGTGCGCGAGGATCATGAAGGCGCTGAAGAACACCGGGCGCAGGCTCGGCAACACGATCTTCAGGTAGATGGTCGGCAGGCTCGCCCCGTCGACTTGCGCGGCACGGATGATCGACTGATCGACACCGCGCAGGCCGGCGAGGAACATCGCCATGACAAACCCGGAGGCCTGCCATACGGCAGCGATCACCAGGCAGTAGACGACGCGATCCTGATCCACCAGCCAGTCGAGACGGAAGCCTTCCCAGCCCCAGTCACGCAGCATTTTGTCCAGGCCCAGGCCAGGATTGAGCAGCCATTTCCACGCCGTACCGGTGACGATCATCGACAGCGCCATCGGGTACAGGTAGACGGTGCGGATGAAGCCTTCCTTGCGGATGCGCTGGTCCAGCAGCACCGCGAGGAACACGCCCAACACCAGGCTGATGCCGATGAACATGCCGCCGAACAGCGCGAGGTTCTTGCTCGCGACCCACCAGCGGTCGTTGTCCATCAGCCGCATGTATTGCTGCAGGCCGACCCACTTGTAGCTCGGCATGAAGCTGGAGTTGGTGAAGGACAGAATGAACGTCCAGATGATGTAACCGTAGAAACCAACCAACACGATCAGCATGCTCGGCGCGAGTACCAACTTGGGTAACCAGCGTTGCAGCGCATCGAACGGTGAGGCTTTGCTGAAAACCGCCACAGAGCTCATCGGGATAATCCAGTGTTAGAAATGAAGATCAAACCTGTAGGAGCCGGCTTGCTGGCGAACCAGACGACGCGGTGTGTCAGGCACACAGCTTTCGCCAGCAAGCCGGCTCCTACAGTTGGCAGATCATCGATAGATGCCGCAGGCCTGGCCTGCGGCGGCCGTGGTATTACTGGGCAGCTTTGACAGCCGACGCCAGTTGGGCGCTGGCCTTGGCCGGGTCAGCATCCTTGTCGTTCATGAAATTGGTGACCACGTCGAAAATCGCGCCCTGCACCGCCAGCGAAGTGGCCATGTTGTGCGCCATGCTCGGTTGCAGGCCGCCGGACTTGTCGTCCGCGATGAAGTCGTTCGCCGACTTCTGGGCGCACTCGTCGAAGCCGAGCTTGTCCATTTCCTTCAGCATGTCGTTGCGCACCGGGATCGAACCCTTGTTCATGCTGAAGACTTTCTGGAAGTCGGTACCCAATGCGACCTTGGCCAGGTCTTGCTGGGCAGCGATGTCGCCTTTGCGATCAGCCTTGAGCTTGAACACCGCAAGGGAGTCGATGTTGTAGGTGAAGGCTTTTTCGGTGCCCGGGAACGGCACGCACTGGTAGTCCTTGCCCGGGACTTTCTTCGCGGCGGTCCACTCGCTTTTCGCCCAGTCGCCCATCATCTGCATGCCGGCCTTGCCGTTGATGACCTCGGCAGCCGCGATGTTCCAGTCACGACCGGCACGGTTCGGGTCCATGTAGGTGGTGATTTTTTTCAGCTCGGCGAACGACTGGGTCATCTGCGGGCCGGACAGGGTTTTCTGATCCAGGTCGACCAGGGCTTTCTTGTAGCCATCGACACCCATGACCGACAACACGATGTCTTCAAACACGGTGCTGTCCTGCCAAGGCTGACCGCCGTGGGCGAGCGCGATGAAGCCGGCGGCTTTCAGCTTGTCGCCGGCGGCATAGAATTCTTCGAGGGTGGTCGGGGCTTTTTCGATCCCGGCTTTCTTGAACACTTGCGGGTTGATCCACAGCCAGTTCACGCGGTGAATGTTCACCGGCACGGCCACGTAATCGCCTTCGTACTTCACGGTGTCGGAGACTTTCTTCGACAGCAGACCGTCCCAGTTTTCCGCTTTGGAAACGTCTTTCAACGCGTCGGTGCTGAGCAGGCCAGTGCTGCCCCACTCCTGGATGTCCGGACCTTTGATTTGTGCAACGCCCGGCGGGTTACCGGCCACGGCGCGGCTCTTGAGCACGGTCATGGCCGTGGAACCGCCACCGCCGGCGACTGCGCCATCCTTCCAGGTGAAGCCGTCTTTTTCGACTTGGGCCTTCAGGACATCAACCGCTGCTTTCTCACCACCGGACGTCCACCAATGCACAACTTCCACGGAACCTTTGGATTCGGCGGCCAGGACACTGAGAGGGAGCGCAGACAGGGAAGCGAGAGAAATGACAGTAGCGAGGCGAGAAATCGCATTCATCTAGGAGTACCTTTCTTGTTGTTATGCATTGCAAGTCTGGTGCTTGCGCTGCATAGGATTCTAAACAGGGGATATCCCTTCGCAGGTAACGAAGGGACGTGCGAATGTCACCGCATGGTTACATAGAAGCGCTCTGGGACGACTTCGCCAGCGCGCTGGCCATGCTCGGCGCCAACGGCAGGCGCGGAATCAGCACGGCTTGCCAGGCGTGATAAAGGTCCGGTTTTCCGGCCCATATGTCGGCGCTCGGGCGGTTCAAGGGATCGAGTTCATGGTGCCAACTGCCCTCGCAACGGTCGATGAAATGACTGTCACAGAATTCCCAGAATAGCCGGTACCAATGTTCGTACTGCGCGTCGCCGGTGCGCTTGAGCAAAGCGCTGGCGGCGGCGCTGGCTTCGCAATGAGTCCAGTGCAGACGATGGCGAACCACCGCCCGATTGGCCCAATCGAGGGTGTAGACAATGCCCGGCGCGCCATCGACGTCCCAACCGTGACGGCAGTTGTGCTCAAAGAGTTTTTGCGCGTCGGTGACCAGCCAGCCCGGCGTGAGCATGCCGGCTCGTACCCGTGAAGCTTCGAGGTGCAGCACCAGCCGTGCCCATTCGAAACCATGGCCCGGCGTGGTGCCGTAAGGACGGAACCCGTCAGCCGGGTTGTCATGGTTGTACTCGCGCAGCGGCTGCCAGTCGCGGTCAAAATGCTCGATCACCAGGTAGTCGTTGGCGGCGGCGTGATTGTGGATCACCCGTTCGACGATGCGTTGGGCGCGACCCAACCAGCGGTTGTCGTCGGTGACATCGGCCAGGGCGAGGAAGGCTTCGGTGGCGTGCATGTTGCTGTTGGCGCCGCGATAGGCTTCTTCGCAGCTCCAGTCGCGGTTGAAGGATTCGCGCATGGCGCCCTCCTCCTCGCTCCAGAAATACGTGTCGATTATGTCAATCGCATCATCGAGCAAGGCCTGCGCGCCGGGGCGTTGCGCGACCACCGCAGAACTGGCGGCCAGCGCGACGAAAGCGTGCAGATAGGCGTTCTTGCCGGTGTTGCCATCGCGATGCTCGGCGCTCGCGAACCAGCCACCGTGCACGGCATCGCGCAGTGGTCCGCGCAAGGCATGGATGCCGTGATCGACCAGTTCGGCAAAACCCGGCAGCCCTTGAATGTGAGCCATTGCAAAGCTGTGGGTCATGCGTGCGGTGTTCATGGTTTCGGCTTGGGCGCCGGCCGGCAGATGGCCGCGCTCGTCGAGATTGCCGAAGCCTTGAGGTAACTTTGAGGCCTTGGCAAATGC
Source organism: Pseudomonas sp. Irchel s3f7 (assembly GCF_900187615.1). Lineage (GTDB taxonomy): Bacteria > Pseudomonadota > Gammaproteobacteria > Pseudomonadales > Pseudomonadaceae > Aquipseudomonas. Next base: position 137,459 of record NZ_FYDO01000017.1, read on the forward strand.
CAGGAGTCGCAGGCCTTCAGCGGCAAGCCATTGCTGATGGGCGGGTGCATTCAGCCAACTGCTGAAGGCGGGTTGATCGGAGTCCATGGGGTGCCTTTTTTGTTGTTATGACTGAGGGGCAGCATAAACAACGGACGAAGACGGGCTTGTAACGAAGGGGGTGGGTTATGTCACCGAGCTGTGACATTTGGATGGTGAGTGATGTTTGTGGCGAGGGAGCTTGCTCCCGCTGGGGTGCGAAGCGCCCCCAAAAGAGGGACCGCTGCGCAGTCTAGCGGGAGCAAGCTCCCTCGCCACAGGGTCGATGTCAATCCGCCGAGCGCGGCAGCTGCAACGTCACCCGCAACCCACCTTCACGCAAATTCTGCAAAGTGACCTCACCACCATGGCTGTGGGCAATGTTGCGCGCAATCCCCAGCCCCAACCCATAACCCTGCTGCTGCCCGGCCAGGCGGAAGTGCGGTTCGAAGACTTGCTCCAGCCGCTGCTCCGGAACCCCCGGTCCTTCGTCGTCGACATGCAGCACAAACGCGCTGTCGTCGTCATCAATGTGCAGGTGAGCGTTCTGTCCGTACTTCAGTGCGTTGTCGATCAGGTTGCCGATGCAACGCTTGAGCGCCAGCGGCTTGCCGGGATACGCGGCCAGTGCACGTCCCTGCTGGGTCACGCGACCGTTGCCGTTGGGCGCCAGGTACGGTTCCACCAGACAGTCGAGTACGTGATTGAGATCCACCGGCTCGATGTTTTCGTGGATGTCGGTGTCTTTCACGCATTGCAGCGCGCCTTTGACCAACAACTCCAGCTCATCCAGATCGCGGCCGAACTTGGTTTGCAGCGTCTCGTCTTCGAGCAGTTCAACCCGCAAACGCAAGCGGGTGATCGGTGTGCGCAAGTCGTGGGAAATCGCGCTGAATAACTGGCTGCGCTCGGTCAGGTAGCGGCTGATGCGTTCGCGCATGGTGTTGAATGCGCGTCCGACTTCGACGACTTCGCTGCCACCGCCCTCGGCCACCGGCTCGACATCGGCGCCCAATGACAGATCCCGCGCAGCCCGCGCCAGGCGCTTGAGCGGACGACTCTGCCAATGCACCAGCAGGCCGATGAACAGCAACAGAAAACTGCTGGTCAGCACGATGAACCAGACTTGCTGTGCGGGCAGACCTTGCTCTTCAAGACTGGTGTAGGGCTCGGGCAACAGCGAGGCGATGTACAGCCATTCACCCGGAGCCATCTGGATCTGCGTGACCAGCACCGGTGGGTTCACTGGTTCCAGGGTCAACGCATAGTGCGCCCAGGAACGCGGCAGCTCATCGAGCTTGAGGCCGCCGTTGAAAATCCGCAGGTCCTCGGGGCTGACGAAGGTCACCGAGATATCCGTGTCGTGACCGAGGGAGTCACGCAGCACTTGGTCCACCGCGTTGATCACCGCCGCTTTGCGCGGGGTCACCGGCAACACTTCCATGCCCAGGGGTTTGTCGTTGAGCGTGACCACGAACCGGGTGCCGCCCATGCTGCGCAACTGATCCAGCACCAGCGGTCGATACGCCACCGGCAACGAACGGAAATAACTGACGCTGGCCGTCATCGAATGGGCGAGGCTGCGGGCGCTGGTGACCAGGCCCTCCAGTTGTGTGGCGCGCAGTTGCGAGACCCAGATCACGCTCGACAACGCCTGGGCGAACAGCACCGCGAGCAGCGTCAAGAGCAACATCCGCCCCAGCAGCGAACGCGGCACCGGCACCCTGGCGGCGAGTTTGCGAAGAGACTCAGTGACCATTGCCGGCAACCACGTTGGCAGCCAGTTGGTAGCCGCTGCCGCGCACGGTGCGGATCAGCCGTGGCGGTTTTTCGGTGTCGCGCAGACGTTGCCGCAAACGGCTGACCGCCATGTCGACGATGCGGTCGAGTGGCATCAGGTCCCGCCCACGGGTGGCGTTGCCGATGGTGTCACGGTCGAGGATTTGCTGCGGGTGATCGAGAAAGAGTTTGAGCAGGGCGAAATCGGCACCGGAGAGAATCACCTCCTCGCCGTCGGTGTGGAACAGCCGATGGCTGACCATGTCCAGGCGCCAGTCATCGAAGGCCAGCACTTCACCGCCGCTGCGCTCCTGACCGAACTGCGCGCGACGCAGCAACGCCTTGATCCGCGCCTGCAATTCACGCGGGCTGAACGGTTTGCCGAGGTAGTCGTCGGCCCCAAGTTCAAGACCGATCACCCGGTCAGCTTCATCGGAGCTGGCGGTGAGCATGATGATCGGCACTTGCGCCCGGCGTGGGTGCTGACGAATCCAGCGACACAAACTGAAACCGTCTTCGTCCGGCAGCATCACATCAAGGATCACCAGATCGCTCGGTGCCTCGTTCAGGGCCTGGCGAAAACCGGCGCCATCGGGCGTGGTCCGCACCTGAAACCCGGCGCGGGTCAGGTAGGTGTCCAGCAACTCGCGTATCTCTTGATCGTCATCGACCAACAAAATCGACTTGTTGACTGAGCTCACGGGGCGGCGTCCTTGTTGTTTGAATTGGGCGGATTATGCCTGATGCACCTTGAATAGTTGTTGCCTGTCCTGGCCCCATCGCTGGCAAGCCAGCTCCTACAGAGTTCGTGCCAAACGCAAGAACACCACAAACCTGTAGGAGCTGGCTTGCCAGCGATGAAGGCGACTCGTTCTCAAGCCTGTTCGAGCGCTACACCGGCACCAACAAGACCCGAATACGGCGCCGTCACCAGCCACACCGGAATGCCCTTGAAATAATCGCTCATGCAACCCTTGTCAGCGAAGCAGCGGGCGAAACCGCTTTCAAGGAAGAAATCGGCAAACCGCGGAATCACCCCGCCCACGATATACACGCCACCGCGCCCACCGCTGGTCAGCACGTTGTTGCCCGCCACGCGACCGAGCCAGCAGCAGAATTGCTCAAGCACTTCCAGGGCAATCGGATCGCCTGCCAAACCGGCAGCGGTAATCGCTTCCGGCGTTTCGAGCACCGGCGTGTGACCGTCCACCGCGCAAATGGCTCGATAGAGGCGCGGCAGGCCGCCGCCGCTCAACGCGGTTTCGGCGCTGACATGGCCGATCTCGTTGAAGATGTGCTGCCAGAGTTGGGTTTCACGCGGGCTGCTCAATGGCAGATCGACGTGACCGCCCTCACCCGGCAGCGCGGCAAACCGCCCTTCGCCCAGATCGAGCAAAGTGCCGACGCCCAGGCCAGTGCCCGGCCCGATCACCACCGCCGGGCGCAACGGCTCGGGCGTACCGTCGCAGACCACGCGGAATTCGCCGGGCTGCAAACGGGTCATGCCCAACGCCATGGCCGAGAAGTCGTTGACCAGCAACAGCTGATCGACCTGCAAGGTCTGGCAGAAGCCCTTGCGGCTCAGGCGCCAGTGATTGTTGGTGAACTTGAATTCGTCGCCGCTGACGGGCCCGGCCACCGACAGGCAGACCGAACCGATTGAACCCGGCGCCAGACCGAGCCCGCTCAGATAGAGACTTATCGCCTCTTCCGGGCTGGAAAAATCGGCCGTTGCCAGCACCTGGACCGATTCCAGCTGCTGGTTTTTCCACAACGCGAAACGTGCGTTGGTCCCACCGATGTCACCGACCAAAGCCAGTTTCAATTAAGCGTCTCCAGGGCAGAAGTAAAGGCGCTGGCGCCCTGCTCCGCCGAGCTGAAGGCCATGCGCATGAATCCAAACAGTTCGCGACCGGTGCCGATGTTGTTGCCCAACAGGCCTTTGGCCGGCGTGCGCGCTGCAAATTCTTCGGCGTCCACCTTAAGCTCCAGGGTGCCTTTGACGCCATCGACGCGGATGATATCGCCCTCTTGCACCCGGGCCAAAGCGCCACCGACATAAGCTTCGGGGCTGACGTGAATCGCCGCAGGGATTTTCCCCGATGCGCCGGACATGCGCCCGTCGGTGACCAGTGCGACTTTAAAGCCGCGATCCTGCAGCACACCGAGAAACGGCGTCATCTTGTGCAGTTCCGGCATGCCGTTGGAACGCGGGCCCTGGAAGCGCATCACTGCGACGAAATCCTTCTCCAGCAAGCCGGCCTTGAACGCATCCGCCAGGTCTTGCTGATCCTGGAACACCATGGCCGGTGCTTCGACGATCTGGTTTTCCACGGCCACGGCGGAGACTTTCATCACGCCACGACCGAGGTTGCCTTCCATCACGCGCAAGCCGCCCTCTGCCGAGAATGCACGTGCGACCGGACGCAGGATGCTTTCATCAAGGCTGTCGGTCACGCCTTCGCGCCAAACCAGTTCGCCGTTATCGAGGAACGGTTCCATGGTGTAACGACTCAGGCCATGGCCGAGCACGGTGTTGACGTTTTCGTGGAGCAGCCCGGCTTCCAGCAGTTCGCGGATCAGGAACGACATGCCGCCCGCCGCCTGGAAGTGGTTGATATCAGCCTTGCCGTTCGGGTAGACGTGGCTCAGGGTCGGCACCACCTCGGAGAGGTCGGCCATGTCCTGCCAGGTCAGTTGAATACCCGCCGCCATGGCGATGGCCGGCATGTGCAAGGTGTGGTTGGTCGAGCCGCCGGTGGCATGCAGGGCCACGATGGAGTTGACCAGCGAGCGCTCGTCGACGATTTCGCCGATCGGCATGTAGTCGCCATTTTGCTTGGTCAGGCGCGTGACCTGATGCGCGGCTTCGCGGGTCAGGGCATCGCGCAGCGGCGTGTTCGGGTTGACGAAAGAAGCGCCTGGCAAGTGCAGGCCCATGACTTCCATCAGCAACTGGTTGGTGTTGGCGGTGCCGTAGAAGGTGCAGGTGCCGGGGCTGTGGTAGGAATTCATTTCCGACTCCAGCAGCTCTTCGCGGCTGGCCTTGCCTTCGGCATAGCGCTGGCGCACATCGGCTTTCTGCTTGTTGGAAATGCCGGAGACCATCGGCCCGCCCGGCACGAAGATCATCGGCAGATGACCAAAACGCAGCGCCCCCATCATCAAGCCCGGCACGATCTTGTCGCAGATGCCGAGCATCAGCGCGCCGTCGAACATGTTGTGGGACAGCGCCACCGCTGTGGACAGCGCGATCACTTCACGGCTCGGCAGGCTCAGTTCCATGCCCGGTTCACCCTGGGTCACGCCATCGCACATGGCTGGCGTGCCACCGGCGAACTGGCCGACGGAGCCGATCTCGCGCAGGGCTTTTTTGATCTGTTCAGGGAAGACTTCGTACGGCTGGTGCGCCGAGAGCATGTCGTTATATGACGAAACAATCGCAATGTTCGCGGAGTTCATCATCCGCAGGCTGTTCTTGTCGTCGCTGCCGCACCCGGCCACGCCGTGGGCGAAGTTGGCGCATTGCAGTTTGCCGCGCATCGGACCGTCGCTGGCCGCACCGCGAATCAATGCAAGGTAAGCCTCACGCGTGGCGCGGCTGCGGGCGATAAGCCGTTCGGTGACCTCAAGGACGCGGGGATGCATGTGTAGAACTCCAGGCTAACGGATGTGGCGACCTGATTGTCTATGCTGATCAAAGACCGGTGTCGATGGGATGACAGACGGTTTTCTTGATCGGTCGGACCAGTTGGTTCAGGTCACTCGTTGTAGATTGAACAAAATATTGCCATTAAAAAGGCTTGTTTTCTATTTTTTTGCGAATAATCTTGTAATTCCAACAACAAAACGACGGTAGCGCAGACAAATGACTCTTCGAATCGCAATCAATGGCTTTGGCCGCATCGGCCGTAACGTACTGCGCGCACTCTATACACAGGGCTACCGTCAGGATCTGCAGATCGTCGCCATCAATGACTTGGGCGACAGTGCAATGAACGCACACTTGCTCAAGTACGACACCGTTCACGGCACGTTCGACGCCGATGTCTTGCACGATCAGGAAAGCCTGACCGTCAACGGTGACCGTATTGCGGTCAGCGCCATCCGCAACCCGGCCGACCTGCCCTGGGCCGCGGAAAAAATTGATGTCGTATTCGAATGCACCGGCCTGTTCACCGACCGGGCCAAAGCCGCCGCGCATATTACGGCGGGTGCACGAAAAGTCATTATCTCAGCGCCAGCCAAAGGTGCCGACGCCACGGTGGTGTATGGCGTGAACCACGACATTCTGCGCCAGTCGCACCAGATTATTTCCAATGCTTCGTGCACCACCAACTGCCTGGCGCCGGTGGCCCAGGTGCTGCACCGGGAGTTGGGCATCGAAAGCGGTTTGATGACTACGATCCACGCCTACACCAACGACCAGAACCTGACTGACGTCTACCACACCGACCCGTACCGCGCCCGCTCGGCCACCCAGAACATGATCCCGAGCAAGACCGGTGCTGCCGAAGCGGTCGGCCTGGTGCTGCCGGAACTGGCGGGCAAGCTCACTGGCATGGCGGTGCGCGTTCCGGTGATCAACGTGTCACTGGTGGACTTGACCGTGCAGGTGAAAAAAGACGCCAGCGCCGAGGAAGTCAACGCGCTGATGAAAGAAGCCAGCCAGCATTCGAAAATCCTCGGCTACAACACCCTGCCGCTGGTTTCCAGCGACTTCAATCACAACCCGCTGTCGTCGATCTTCGACGCCAACCACACCAAATCCAGCGGCAAGTTGCTCAAGGTGCTGGCCTGGTACGACAACGAATGGGGCTTCTCCAACCGCATGCTCGATAACTGCCTGGCGCTGTGCAACGCGGAATAATTCTGCGTCTGCAAAATTGCTATCGCCAGCAAGCCGGCTCCTACAACAATCGTGTACGACTCAACCTTGTAGGAGCCGGCTTGCTGGCGATGGCGTCCTCCGAATCACCCTCGCAAATCGCCTGTGGAACCATCCATGATCGGTATCAGCTTTACGCAAAAGAACCTGACGGCGCGCAAGCGTATCGCCCTGGTTGCCCACGACCACTGCAAGGTGTTTTTGCTCGACTGGGCCGCGCGGCACAAAGACACACTGGCGCAACACAACCTGGTCGCCACCGGCACCACCGGGTTGTTGTTGCAACAACGTCTCGACCTGCCGGTGGAAAGCATGATCAGCGGCCCATTGGGCGGTGATCAGCAGCTCGGCGCGCAAATCGCCGAGCAACGGGTCGACATGCTGGTGTTTTTCTGGGACCCCTTCGAACCGCAACCACACGACCCGGACATCAAGGCGTTGCTGCGGGTTGCTGCGGTCTGGAACATCCCGGTGGCCTGCAATGAATGCAGCGCCGATTACCTGCTCAGCAGCCCGATGATGGATCAGGCGCATGCGCATCGGATTCCGGATTACGCGACTTATTTGCAAGCCCGGGTGTAATCCTTCACAAATCAGTACTTGACCATTTGAGCGGATGATAAGCATTATCATTCGCTTGAAATGGATCAGGTCCTCCCGTGAGTCAATCGCGCTTCAACGACGTCTTCATCACCCAGCGGGTCTCTCTGCTGCGCACGCTGGAGCGGATGGTCAACAATCACAGCACCGCCGAAGACCTCCTGCAGGAAACCTACCTGCGGGTGACCCGGGCGCTCAGTGAGCGGACCATCGATCATCTCGAACCCTTCGTGTTCCAGACGGCCCGTAACCTGGCGCTGGACCACTTGCGCGCGCGGCGTATTCATTCGCGCACGATGGTCGACGACGTTCCGCAAGAGGTCATGCACAGCGTCGCCGCCCCTACCAGCAGCGCCGAAGATGCTGCCCATGCCGAACAATTACTGGAGCGCCTGAACGTGAGCCTCGGTGAACTCAGCAGCCGACAGCAGCGGATTTTCATCCTCAGTCGCCTGCACGGGCACAGCTATCAGGAAATCGCCGACGAACTGAGCATGTCCCTCAGCACGGTTCAGAAAGAACTCAAATTGATCATGTCGATCTGCATCGGTGTCGCCGACCGGCTAAACGCCGATTGAGGCCGTTAGACTTTTTTCAAAGCCTCATCGACTGCGCTGATCATCGGCCTTTGCTACCCTTGGCCCACTTTTTACGCTTCACTAAAAAAACAGTCGTGCACAGACACGCCGAGGAAACACCGTGACGGACAACCACCGCTCCCCTGCGCCTTCACCGGCACAGGACGCCGCCACTGCAATGGACCAGGCCCTGGACTGGCTCATCGTGCTCGGCTGTCCTGATGAGGAGCAGAGCCGTCAATTCCACGCATGGCTCGACGCCGACCCGCTGAACGCCCAGGCGTTCGCCAAGGCCCAGGCGATCTGGGACGGTCCGCAAGTGGCGCAGAGCGCGCAAAGCCTGGCGGCGCGTCCGCCGAAAATCACCGTGCTCACGCGCCTGCGTCCGCACTGGAAACCGCTGGCCACCGCCGCCGTGCTGATCCTCGGACTGTTCAGCTTCAGCAACCTGCCGATGCGCCTGCAAGCCGATCACCTGACCGTGGTCGGCGAGCGCCAGCGTCTGCAACTGGAGGACGGTTCCAAAGTCCTGCTCAACACCAACTCGGCGTTTTCCAGCACCATCAACGACCAACAGCGCGTGGCTCGGCTGTATCAGGGCGAGGCGTTTTTCGAAGTGCAAGCCAATCGCGGCCAGCCATTGGAAATCGACGCCGGCCCGGTCAAGGCCAGTGTCCGCGATACTGCGTTTGCCGTGCGCTACCTCGACGGCGTGGCGCAGGTGCGGGTGCAGCGCGGCAACGTCGACTTGCGCGCCACCCGCAATGACGCGCGGGTGCGCTTGTCCGCCGGGGAAAGTATCCGCATCGGTCCCAACGGGTTCGACCGCCCGGCCAAACTCGATGCTGCCACCGACCTGGCGTGGGTCCAGGGACGGCTGGTGTTCGAAAACTGCCCGTTGAACCAGGTGCTGGCGGAGCTTCGTCGGTATTACCCGGGCTGGATCATCAACAACAACGAGCAACTGGCCGATATCACCGTGACTGGCAACTATCGCCTCGACCAACCGCTGGACGTGGTTCGGTCCCTCGCCCACATCACCTCGGCACGGCTCCAGGAATTCCCGGTGCTGGTCATCCTGAACTGAATGAGAATTATTTTTACTCGATAGCCAAATCCCGTACGTCTCGTTATAGCCAATGCAATTGATTCGCATCTCACTATGCCAATCAGCACCTATAAAGATTCGTGCGACACGGAGCGCTATCGATGTCCTCTCGCCTTACCCGCCCAGCCTCTTCACCTTCCCGCGTGCTGTCGCTGTTGACCGCCGCCATCCTGATGGCCGGCGCTGCACCGCTGATGGCCGCCAACGCCGCCGAGCAGTCGACACGCAAAATGGGCGATTACGCGTTCGCCATTCCCCAGCAGTCACTGGTGTCGGCGCTCAATGCCTTTACCGCCGTCACCGGCTGGCAGGTCGGCGTGTCGTCGGAGCTGGCGCAAGGCGTAGCCTCGCCGGGCGTGAGCGGGTCGCTGTCGCCAGAGAAAGCGCTGGATCGCCTGTTGGTGGGGACCAACCTGAGCTATCGCAAACTGGGCAACAACAGCATCGTCCTGGAAAAGCGCACCACCAACAGCGCGCTCAATCTGGATCAGGTGACCATCAGCGCCACCCGTAACGAGCAGGACGTGAACAGCGTGCCGAGCACGGTCTCGGTCTACACCCGCGAAGACCTGGACCGCAACAACGTCAATACCATCAAGGAACTGGTGCGCTACGAGCCCGGTGTTTCGGTCGGCGGCGCAGGCCAGCGTTCCGGTATCACCGGCTACAACATTCGCGGCATCGACGGTGACCGGGTCCTGACGCAGATCGACGGTGTGCAGGTCCCCGACGGTTTCTTCAACGGCCCGTACGCCCAGACCAACCGCAACTACGTTGACCCGGAAATCGTCAAGCGCGTGGAAATCCTCCGCGGTCCGGCGTCAGTGCTGTATGGCAGCAATGCGATTGGCGGCGCTGTCAGCTACTACACGCTGGACCCGGACGACATCATCAAACCGGGCAAGGATGTCGGTGCACGCCTGAAAACCGGCTACAGCTCCGCCGACGACAGCTGGCTGACGTCCGGCACCGTCGCGGGCCGCACCGGCGAGTTCGATGGCCTGTTGCACCTCAGTCAGCGCAACGGTCATGAAACAGAGTCCTACGGCGAAACCGGCGGCACTGGCCTGAACCGCACGCAAGCCAACCCCGAGGATGTGCGCACCACCAACATTCTGGCCAAGCTTGGCTGGAACTATGCCGACGACGCGCGCCTGGGGCTGACCTACGAGCATTACAAGGACGACCGCGACACCAATCAACTGAGTGCTGTGGGCGGCCCGTTCAACGCCGGACGCGGTTTCGGCTTCTACAAGGCCCGCACCGGCAACGACACGATCACCCGCGAACGTTTTGGCATCGAACACAGCTTCGGTCTGGACAGCGCACTGGCTGACAACATCAAGTGGTCGCTGAACTACCAGATCGCCAAGACCGACCAGAGCACCGAGGAAATCTACGCGCCGTTGCGCACCGTGCTGCGTAACCGCGATACCACCTACAAGGATCGCCAATGGGTCTTCGACGCCCAGGCTGACAAGTCGTTTGCCGTCGCCGACACAGAGCACCTCGTCACCTATGGCACCACCATCAAGCAGAACAAGGTCACCGGCCTGCGTACCGGTTCCGGCACCTGCCTGACCGTCGCCGGTGCTTGCCGTGTCATCGGTGCCCCGAGCGCCGCCGACACGCTTAAACCCGCCAGTGACTTCCCGGACCCGACCATCAATAGCTACAGCCTGTTCGCCCAGGATCAGATCAGCTGGGGCAACTGGACGTTCCTGCCCGGCGCTCGCTATGACTACACCGAACTCAAGCCGCACGTCACCGATGAATTCCTGGTCACCGCCGACCAGAGCGGTAACGGCGACGTAAGCGAAGAGACCAAGACCTGGCATCGCCTCTCGCCGAAGTTCGGCACCACCTACAGCTTCAACGACCATTACACCTGGTACGGTCAGTACGCCGAAGGATTCCGCACCCCGACCGCCAAGGCCTTGTACGGTCGCTTCGAAAACCTTGCCGGCGGCTATCAGGTCGCGCCGAATCCGGACCTGGAACCAGAGAAGAGCAAGAGCTACGAGACAGGCTTGCGCGGCAACTTCGAGCAGGGCTCGTTTGACGTGGCGGTGTTCTACAACAAGTACCGCGACTTCATCGACGAGAACGCCATCACGCCCGGCTACACCGAGACCACGTTCCAGAGCAACAACATCAAGCACGCGACCATCAAGGGCGCGGAGATCAAGGGCCGCCTGAACCTCGACGCCTTCGGCGCGCCGCAAGGCCTGTACACCCAAGGCTCGGTGGCCTATGCCTACGGACGCAACGACGACAGCGGCGAACCGCTCAACAGCGTCAACCCGCTGACCGGCGTGTTCGGCCTCGGCTACGACCAGGACAACTACGGTGGTGTGCTCAACTGGACCCTGGTGAAGAAGAAGGATCGCGTCGACAGCACCAACTTCAAAACCCCGGACGGTACCAGCACCCAGTTCAAGACCCCGGGCTTCGGCATTCTGGACCTGAGCGCGTTCTACAAAGTGACGGACGATGTGACCGTCAGCGGCGGCGTCTACAACCTGACCGACAAGAAGTACTGGCTGTGGGATGACGTGCGCGGCTACGACAGCGTCGGCGAAGCCTCGGTGACACAACCGGCCAACCTTGATCGCCTGACTCAGCCGGGCCGCAACTTCGCAGTCAACCTGATCTGGGATATCTGATCCGGGTCGCCTCGCCGGGATTCATGCAATCACCCGGCGAGGATTTTTTACTGTCAGGCGTCTTCCTGTTCGTCTCGTTACCAAGCGCCTCTTCTTTCCCAAGGATTTGCCATGAATACCCAGGACACTGCTCAACGCCCCAACCTGCGTTCGCAACGCTTGAACCAGATCACCCACGAGCCGCACACCAAGCTCGATGCCCTGGTCAAAGCCCACGCGCCGTTCGAAACCCAGGCCAATTTCGCTCGTTTCGTGGTCGCGCAGTACCTGTTCCAGTCGGAACTGGTGTCGCTGTACAACGATGCCGAGCTGACCGCCATTGTTCCGGACCTGCCGGCCCGCTGCCGCGCCGATGCGGCCAAGGCTGACTTGGCGGACCTCGACACCGAAGTGCCGGCGCCAGTTGCCGGTGCCCTGAGCAACCCGACCAAAGCCGAAGCCCTCGGCTGGATTTTCGTCTCCGAAGGTTCCAAGCTCGGCGCGGCGTTCCTGATCAAGCGTGCTGTGGGCCTGGGCCTGAGCGATACCTTCGGTGCCCGTCACCTGGGCGAACCGGCCGGTGGCCGCGCTGAAGGCTGGAAGAGCTTCGTCAAAACCCTCGACGGCCTGGAGCTCTCTGCGCAAGAAGAAGCCGAAGCGGAAAAAGGCGCCATCGACGCGTTCAACCGCTTCACCGTGTTGCTGGAACAGGCTTACGCTACCGAAGTAGCCTGACCCATCCCCTGTAGGAGCGAGCTTGCTCGCGAAGCGGAGTGCCAGACTATTCAAATGTTGAATGTTTGACCGCCATCGCGAGCACGCTCGCTCCTACAGGGGACGCCGCCAGTCTGTTAGATTTCGATCCGCCTCACGTGCTGTCTTGAGCCCATGCCCGCCTCCTCCAAACTCTCTCGTTTCCTCTTCGGCCTGCTGGCCTACGTCAGCCTGGGCATCGGCCTGATCGCCATCGTCATCCCCGGCCTGCCCACCACCGAGTTCATCCTGCTGGCCGCCTGGGCCGCCACGCGAAGTTCGCCGCGCTTGAGTGCCTGGCTGGAAAACCATCGACTGTTCGGCCCCATCCTCTTCAACTGGCGCAACGGCAAGATCATCGCTCGCCGGGCCAAAATCAGCGCCACGGTCAGCATGCTGTTATGTGTGAGTCTCATGCTGGTGATGCTCGATCATGGCTGGCCGGTCTATTTGGCGATTGCCGGGATGGCCCTGGGCAATCTGTGGATCTGGTCACGTCCGGAATCACTGCGGCAAACAGCCTGAACCCGCCCGCGATTTACTCTCGTTTTTAATCCGATCTTCGCGACATTCTTCCGCGCAAACGTTCAACCACTACCGTTCGTCGGAGTGCCATTCATGAAACCTCGACGCCACGCCGATGTGCATTGAATGGCGCTAAATGGATTTAGCGAGTCGAGCCGCCAAGGCTCACAGCCAACACTTCATCCATTCGCGAGTTCGCCCTATGTTCGACTCACTGTCCATCCGCCTGAAAATCGTCCTGCTGTCTGGTCTGTGCCTGCTGGGTGTAGTCGCATTGATCGTCGGCATGAACATCTACCAGACCAATCAGAACGATGATCTGGTCAGCGATTCCAGCAGCAAAATGCTCACCGCCAGCGTGCAGGACCTGCTCCAGGCCAAAGCGGCCGAGCAAGCGGTGCGGGTGCAGAAGACGTTCGGCGAAACCCTGACGGTGGTCACCGGCCTTGCCGATCAGATCATGGACATGCGCACCCTGGCCGCCAAGCGCGCGCTTGAGCCCGGCGCGCTGCGTGAGGACCTGAACCAGAGCCTGAAAACCGCCTTCGAGCGCAACAGCAAAGTGCTGGGGATCTGGCTGGCGTTCGAACCCAATGGCCTGGATGGCAAGGACAGCGAGTTCGTCGATGACGCGGCCCGCCAGTCCAACGAGGCCGGTCGCTTTGCCACCTACTTCAGCCGTGCCGGTGGTGAAACGCTGAACACGATCATGGTCGAAGAGGACATGACCAAAACCACCCTGAACCTCAGCGGTACGCCTTACAACGTCTGGTACACCTGCCCGCGGGACAGCAAACGCATCTGCTTGCTCGACCCCTACGCTGATACTGTCGGCAGCAAGGAAATGTTGATGACCACCATTTCCGTGCCGCTGCTGATGGACGGAAAATCCATCGGCGTGGTCGGTATCGACATCGCCCTCGACGCTTTGCAAGCGGCCGCGGTTGATTCCCAACGTGAACTGTTCAACAGCGCCGGGCACATGCTGATTGTGTCCGGCACCGGCGTAGTGGCCGCCTACAGCGTCGATGCAACGAAAGTCGGCAAGAGCATCGGCGATACGCTCGGTGCGGACGGCAAAGACATTCTGCAATTGCTCGGCAACGGTGCACCGAAGGTTCTCGAACAAGGCGACCTGATCCGCGCGGTTTATCCGGTCAGCCCGATTGCCGACGCCAAGGCCTGGGCCGTGGTGATCGACCTGCCCAAGCAAGTGTTGCTGGCCGACTCGGTCAAGCTGCAAACCGTCCTCGACGACGCCCAGCAAAGCGGCACGATCAAAGCCCTGTTGGTGGCGGTGATTGCCGGCGTGGTTGGCCTGTTGCTGATGTGGCTCACCGCCTCGGGCGTGACCCGGCCGATCGACAGCGTGGCGCAAATGCTCAAGGCGATTGCCAGCGGCGACGGCGACCTGACCCAACGCCTGCACTACAGCAAGAAGGATGAACTGGGCGAACTGGTCAGCTGGTTCAACCGCTTCCTCGACAAGCTGCAACCGACCATTGCGCAGATCAAACAGAGCATCACCGACGCCCGCGGCACGGCCGATCAGTCGTCCGAGATCGCCCGCCAGACCAGCGAAGGCATGCAGGTGCAGTTCCGCGAAATCGACCAGGTCGCCACCGCGTCCAACGAAATGAGCGCCACCGCCCACGACGTCGCCAACAGCGCGTCGAACGCGGCCAATGCCGCCAAAGGTGCCGATCAGTCGGCCCGCGACGGCATGCAGATCATCGAGCGCAGCACCCGCGACATCAATCAACTGGCCGAGGAAGTCAGCAAGGCCGTGACCGAAGTCGAAGCCTTGGCGGTGAACAGTGAGCAGATCGGCTCGGTGCTGGAAGTGATCCGCAGCATCGCCGAGCAAACCAACCTGCTGGCGCTCAACGCGGCGATTGAAGCTGCCCGTGCCGGTGAAAGCGGTCGCGGCTTTGCGGTGGTGGCCGATGAAGTACGCAACCTGGCCAAACGCACCCAGGACTCGGTGGAGGAAATCCGTTCGGTGATCGAGCGCATCCAGAGCGGCACGCGCGGCGTGGTCGCGACCATGCATTCGAGCCAGACCCAGGCCCACAGCAACGCCGGGCAGATTCAGCAAGCGGTGCAGGCCTTGGGCAAAATCAGTGACGCCGTGACCGTGATCAGCGACATGAACCTGCAAATCGCCAGCGCCGCCGAGCAACAAAGCGCCGTGGCCGAAGAGGTCAACCGCAACGTCTCGGCGATCCGCACCGTCACCGAAACCCTGACCGGCCAAGCCACTGAATCGGCGCAAATCAGCAGCCAACTCAACTCCCTGACCACTCACCAGATGAAACTGATGGACCAGTTCCGCGTGTAATCGAGATTCCCCTTGTAATTGGATGGACTCGCCCACGCCGAGGCGTCAATGCGCCACGGTGGCAGTCTAAGAAGCCAACGGCAGCGAGGGCGAGTCCATGAAAAAGAATACGACGCTTAAACAGTCCCTGTCTTCAACCGATGTGTCGGCCTGTACGACAGTGGCGGTCGATCTTGCCAAGCAGGTCTTTCAGGTCGCAG
>NZ_FYDO01000009.1:0-32298 GCF_900187615.1 Pseudomonas sp. Irchel s3f7
GCCCCCAAGCAGATCATCTGTGCGGCGATGCGCAAACTGCTGCATTTCGTTTACGGAGTGCTCAAGTCGGGCCAACCCTTTGACCCGAAACTTGCGCTTGCTCGATGAGAAGCAAGACGGTATCTACAGGGACCTCTAGCGAACACAAAACCACTGTAGGAGCTAGCTTGCTAGCGATGGCGGCCTCACGGCCGCCACAAATCCCTCAATGCCGCACCGGCTCATCCACCGGCAAATGCAGCACTTCGCGCACCAGCATGGCGATGCTGCTCACGCCCATCTTTTCCTTGATCTTGGTGCGATGCACGTCAACGGTCTTCACGCTGATGTTCAGCTCGCGGGCAATCACCTTGCTCGCCTTGCCATCGATCACCAGCATCAACACTTCACGCTCACGGCTGGTCAATAGCGCCAGCTTGCCTTGCAGGTTCTGACGCTGTTGCTGATCCGCCTGGGCGTGCACGGCGGTCTTCAGCGCGGCCTGGATGCGGTCGATCATCTGCTGCGGGTTGTAGGGCTTCTCGACGAAATCCAGCGCGCCGTTTTTCATCGCCGCGACCGACATCGGAATGTCGCCATGGGCAGACACGAAAATGGTCGGCAAGGTGCTGCCGCGCTGGTTGAGGATTTCCTGCAACTGAAAGCCGCTGGTTTCCGGCATGCGCACGTCGAGCACCAGGCAGGCGGGCTGCTTGGGGTCGTATTGGCTGAGGAACTCTTCGGCGCCGGCAAAGCATTGCGCCTGCACACTGACAGACTCCAGCAACCACGCCAGGGAAGTGCGCAGGTCTTTGTCGTCGTCAACGATATAAACAATCGGTTTACGGGTTTCCATCGGGGCTGCCACGTATGTTTTTCTAATTATTGTTTTCGCACGCGAGCGTGCGGCACGCATTGGCTCAACTTTCTGTAGCCAGTCTGCAGAATACCCACTGTGGCCGGCCCTTGCGATAAAGAAACCACCTAGTCGACTAGCGGAAACCCAACCTCACCATGGGGATCGTCAGAATAGTTGCGCCGCGTCCGCAGCCTTAGTCTTGTTCCATCACCTACGGGCCGCAAGACAGCGGTCCTCCTGAAGGAAGGGGCATCGACATGGCCGACCTGAGCCAGCAGCAAATCGACTTTCGCAACGCCATGGCGCAGCTGCCTGCTGCGGTGAACATCATCACCACCAACGGCCCTGGCGGTCGTTGCGGCATCACCGCCAGCGCCGTGTGCTCGGTGACCGACTCGCCGCCCACCGTGCTGGTGTGCGTCAACCGCAACAGCGCCACCCACGACGTGTTCCGCACCAACGGCCACCTGTGCATCAACGTGCTGTGTGGCGAGCAGGAAGAGCTGGCGCGTCATTTCGCCGGCATGACCAAAGTGCCGATGGACGAACGCTTCGCCTGGGACCTGTGGGACGACGGCGCCGCCGATGTGCCGGTGCTGCGTGATGCTCTGGTGCAGCTCGAAGGGCGGATCAGCGAGTGCAAGGAAGTGGGTTCGCATTCGGTGATGTTCGTGGAACTGACGAAAGTGGGCGTGCGCGAACCGCGTGACAGCCTGGTGTATTTCAACCGGTTGTTTCATCGCGTTGAGCATGCCGGAGCACATTGCTGAACCCGGCAGCCTCCAGCGCTTGAAACCGCCATCGCCGGCAAGCCGGCTCCTGCAAGGGATGTGTGGATGGCGGAGGACGGGTACACACCGAATCCTGTGGAAGCTGGCTTGCCGGCGATGAGGCCCTTGGCCGCGGTCAGTTACTTTGCGGTGATTACCGACAACTTGGTGATGCCCGCGCGTTCGATGGACGCCATCGCCCGTGCGACTTCGCCATAGTTCACCCCGTTGTCAGCCTGCAACTGCACGCGGACCTCGGCGTCTTTGGCCTTGGCGGCCTTGAGGCTGGTCTCAAGCAGGTCAGGCTGCACTTCGTCCTTGTTGATGAACAACTTGCCTTTGTCATCGATGCTCACCACCAACGGGTCCTTTTGCTCGACCGGCGCCACCGACTCGGTTTTCGGCAGGTTGATCGGTATCGCATTGGTCAGCAGTGGCGCGGTGACAATGAACACAACCAGCAGCACCAACATCACGTCCACCAGCGGCGTGACGTTGATTTCGCTGAGCACCTCGTCATTGTCCTGGGTAGAAAACGCCATCTCAGGATGCCTCCTTGACTTTCTGACCAGCATTGCTGGCACCGGACTTGCCCGCCACAGGGCTTAGCAACACGCGAAAGGCGTGTTTCTGCGCCAGGCTATAGAAGTCATGGGCGAAGTCGTCCAGGTCCGCCGCCGCCAACTTCAGGCGACGCAAAAAGTAGTTGTAGACCAGCACGGCCGGTACGGCGACGGCGATCCCCACGCCGGTCGCGACCAGCGCGGCGCCGATCGGGCCGGCCACCGTTTCGAGGCTGGCCGAGCCCGCGGCACTGATGCCTTTCAACGCCGACATGATTCCCCAAACGGTGCCGAACAGGCCGATAAAGGGCGAGGTGCTGCCGATGCTGGCGAGAATGGCCAGCCCGGTTTCCAGTGAGCGCCGCTCGCGCACGATCTGCTGGCGCAAGGCGCGCTCAAGGCGGTCCTGATGATTGATCGACTGGCTCAGATCGGCGCCTGGGCTGTCGCTGAACTGGATGGCGTTGTAGCCGGCCAAGGCCACGCGGGCCGCCGAGCCGGGCAGGTTGTTGGCGTACTCGGCTGCCGACTCGAGGCTCGAGGCCGCCCAGAATTGCTTGTGGAATTTTCGATCCTGGGCCTTCAGGCGCACAAACTGCAGCCCTTTGAGCAACGCAAGGCCCCAAGTGGCGATGGAGAAGAGGATCAACAGCCAGATCACGGCGTGTTCGATAGATTCAAAAGGCGAGCTGAGCAGGTTCATGGTCGGTGTTCTCTGATATCGGTTGCTTGAGTGGCGGTGCTCCTTTTGTGGGGTGGCCCGCGGCTGCCTGGGTGTTCAGGGGGGTGCTACTTGATCTTGAAGTCGATGGGCACGCTGACCCAACCGTCCTGGGCGACGTCGCCTTGTTTGGCCGGCACAAAACTCCAGCGCTTCACGGCGGCCAGTGCGGCGGTGTCGAGCGAGTCGCGGCCACTGCTTTTCTGCAGCTGGATTTCACCGGGCTTGCCGCTGGACAACACATGCACACGCAACACCACCGTGCCTTCCCAACCGCGACGCATTGCCTGCGATGGATATTCCGGTGCCGGGTTGTGCAGGTAACCGGCGTTGGCCGACGCCGGGGTGACGGGCTGTGGTGCAGGCGGCGCCGCGGGTGCGGGCACTGCGGCCACCGGTGGTGGTGCAACAGGCGCGGGAGGCTGCGGCGTGACGGGTTTGGCAACCGGCTTGGGCGCGGGCTTGACCACAGGCTTGGGCTTGGGGATCGGCTTGGGCGGTGGCGGTTTGAAGGCCAGTTCATCTTCCACCGGCGGTGGTGGCTCGACCACCGGTAGCGGTGCCGGCTGGGGGGGTGGCGGTTGCACCACGGGCGGTGCCGGTTTCGAAAATTCAATGGTCATCGGCGGTATTTCCGGTGGCACCACCGGCAGGACCAGCGGCGGCGCCTGGTTGACCCAGACAATCACCGCGCCATGCAGCACCAGCGCCAGCGCCCCCAACAGGACCGCTTCCCGACGACGCAACACGCGTTTCGGGGCGCGTTGCAGGCGTGACAGTGCCAGGGGCTCGCGAAATACCCGGCCAAGGTTCAGCAGTTCACCCAGGGCCGGACCCTGGAATACCTGCGGCAGACTGGCGGGGCTTTGGACATTGCCCATGTGTTTACTCCTGTGCATCTTCAGTATTTTCCATGCTGCAACGGACCGGTCCGGTGCTTAATGCCCCACCAGTTCTTCCAGCAGTTGTTCCTTGTAGCCTTGCAGCACAGTTGAAGCGCGATCCCGCGGATGGGGCAGGTCAACCCTGATTTCGTGCTTGATCCGTCCCGGGTGGGCGTCCATGACGATCACCCGGTCACCCAGGTACAGCGCTTCTTCGATGTCGTGGGTGACCATGATCACGGTGCAGCGTTGCTGCACCCAGATGCGTTGCAACTCGTGTTGCAGGCGTATCCGGGTCAACGCATCGAGCGCGCCGAGCGGTTCGTCGAGCAGCAATACTTTCGGTTTGTTGATCAGCGCGCGGGCAATGGCTGCGCGTTGCGCCATGCCGCCGGAGAGCTGGTGCGGGTAGGCGTTTTCAAAGCCTTCCAGATTCACCAGCGCAATGTGTTCCGCCACCAACCGGTTTTTTTCCGCAGGCGACAGCGGATGGTTTTTCAACGCCAGGGCGATGTTCTGGCTCAGGGTCATCCACGGAAACAAGCGGTGATCCTGAAACACGATGCCACGCTCCAGGCTGGTGGCCACGACCCGTTTGCCGTCGAGCAGCATGTCGCCTGCATAGTCGGCTTCTAGCCCGACGATCAGACGCAGCAGGGTGGATTTGCCGCAACCGCTGGCGCCGACGATGCTGACGAACTCGCCGGGACGCACGTCGAGGTTGATGTTTTCAAGCACCGGCAGAGGCTTGCCTTCGATCCGGTAAGCCTTGCTCAGGCCGCGGATCTGCAGCGCACCGGACTGCAAGGAAGTGCTGTGTAGCGGGGCATGGCGGGCAATAGCGTTCATGGAGTGGCCTTTCAACGAATGTTGCGCCAGCGCAGCAATTGGCGGCTCAGGAGGGTGAATAGCAGGGTCATCAGGTAACCACACAGCCCGATGCACAACACGCTGAGGACAATGACTTCCATGCGTGAGCCGGCTTCTGCGTTCATCATCAGGTTGCCCAGGCCAGCGCCGGAGGACAGGAACAATTCGCTGCCCACGGCGGTGACCCAGGCAAACGCAAGGGCTTGCAGTACACCGGTGGCAATGCTTGGCAGCGCTGCGGGCAACAGCACATGACGCAAGCGTTGCCAGCGGGTCAGCACCAGCACCTGACCGACTTCGCGGTATCGCACCTCGACATGGCTGAAGCCCTGATAGGTGTTGAGGACCATGGGGTAGAACGCGGCAAGACTGACGATCAACACCTTGGAGAACTCGCCGTTGCCGAACCACATGGCGATCAGCGGAATCCAGCCGAGCATCGGCACCTGTCGGATTGAATGGAACAATGGCCCGATCAACCGATTGGCCACTGCTGACAGCGCCATCAGCACCCCCAGCAACACGCCGAAGAAGATGCCCAGGGCCAGACCGGTGCTGGTGCGAGCCAGGCTGGCCAACAGATTGACCAACAACTCGCCATTGGCCAGCAGTTCGATCAAGGCCGAGCCAATGCCTGACAACGGGACAAAGGCGTAAGCCCCGGCGGCGCCCTGGCGTGACAGATACTCCCAGGCGCCGATCAACAACAGGGGCAGCAGCAAGCCGCGGGAATTGGCAAGTAGTCGAGACATCAGCGGCTCCTAGCGAGTCTGCCAGCGGAACATCCGCTGTTCGAGTTGACGAAAACTGAAGTCGAGTACGAAGCCGATCACACCCGTGACGACCACACCGACCATCACCACATCGATGCGTAGCATTTGCCGGCTCATTTCAATCATCTGCCCCAGGCCACTGTCGGCGGCGAGCAACTCGGTGGCCACCAACACCACCCAGGCACGGGTGAGGCTGATACGGAATCCGGTGATGATCGGTGGCGCGGCGGCAGGCAAGGCAATCTCGCGGACGAACGTCGGCCAGCGCAGTCGATACACGTCAGCCACCTCGAAGTAGCTGCGCGGAATGGCTTTGACGCCTTCGCTGGCAGCCAGTGCCACCGGGAAGAAGGCGGTTTTGGCGACGATGATGATCTTGAAGGTTTCATCGATACCGAACAGCAGCACGAACATTGGGATCAAGGCGATGCTGGGAATCTGGCGCAGGGTATGGAACAACGGCGAGCAGTAGTTCTCGACGTTTTTCGAGAGGGCCATCAGCACCCCGAAAGCCAGGCCTGACAACGAGCCGATAGCGAATCCCAGTCCAAGGCGCGACAGGCTGTTGAGCAGGTGTTCGAGCAACTCGCCACTGACCGACAGGTCTTTGAAGGTTTGCCATACCTGTGCAGGAGGGACCAGCAGGTTGCGCGGGAAAATTCCGGCCTCGGCCACCACTGCCCACAGCAACAGCAGAGCAGCAGGGGAGATGAGCCAGGTCAGGGAGGACAACAGACGTTGGGTACGCATGGCAGGTCTTATTTCGGCGAAGTACCGAAGGGGTATCGCAAGAGCTGTGCCAGCCGCGACGGGTCAGGCAATACATCCTTGCAGGAGCCGGCTTGCTGGCGATAGCTGCGGTGCAAACACCACAAATCGTGCGGTCCGCCATCGCCAGCAAGCCGGCTCCTACAATGGCAATGGTGCTTCATCAGCAGTCGTTGCTGCCCCAGCAACACCTCGCCAGCAGTTTCGTCAGAAGTCGTAACTGACGCTGGTGTAGTAGAACGCGCCCTGGGCACCCTCAGGGCTGGTGATCGAGTACTTCGGTACGCCGTACAACTGCGTACCGTCAGCCTTGTCCGGGTGGGTGTCGAACAGGTTGATCGCGCCCAGCGAAACCTTCAGGGTTTTGTTGAAGGTGTAGGACAGGTCCAGGTCGGTTACCCATTGCGGGCTATAGGTCTGGTCCAGGTTCGGATTGGTGGCGTTGAGGCTTTTCCATTCGCCATACCGGCGCTGAGCCACGGTTATGCCCCAACCCTCATACAGCCAGTTGGCACTGAGGATCAATTTGGAGTCTGGCGTGCCGTCTTCGATCAGGCCCTGGGTAGTGCGCCCGACAATCTGCGAGCCCTTGATGTTGCCGACATCACGCAGTGCGGTGATTTTGGTGTTGTTCTGGCTCACGCCGGCGTTGAGGTTCAGGCGTCCGAATTGCTGCAAGTCCAGCTGATAGTTGCCGGCCAGTTCGACACCATCGGTGCGGGTGTCGGCGACGTTGGTGTAGAACGCGGCACTCTGAATGTTCGAGTAAGGCGTGCCGGCGAAAATCGGCGAGACCACCGATGCGGGCAACTGGTCGGACAGGGTGATGCGGTTGTCGATATCGATACGGTAGGCATCCAGCGTCACCGACGCGTTGGCCAGCGGGCGCCAGACCAGGCCCAGCGAGTAGCTGGTGGACTCTTCCGGCTTCAGCGAGGTACCGCCCAACATCGCGGCTTCCGGGCTGTCGGCGCGCAGCGTGCGTTGCTGCACCTCGACGTAATTGCCACTGCCGGGCGGTTGCTCGACCACCTGCACGCTGAACGAGGACAAGCCGCTCTGCACCAGTGACGGCGCGCGATAGCCGGTGCTGGCAGTGGCCCTGGCGGCAATCTGCGGGGTGAAGTCATATCGCAGCGACAGTTTGCCGTTGGTGGTGTCGCCGAAGTCCGAGTAGTGCTCGGTACGCACCGCGACGCCGGCCTGGAATTTCTCGGTGACCTGACCTTCGATATCGACGTAGGCGCCCAGTACATTGCGGTCCAGTGACGCGGCGTCGACCTGGGTAATGCCCGAGTAGTAACCCGGAATGCGGCGACGGGTGATCGGGTCGACGGTGTTGAACAGCGGCCCGTTCTGCCAACCTGCGGCTTCGCCCGCGCTGAGCTCGTAGTTCTCCTCGCGCCAGGCCAGGCCGGCGGAGAGGGTCAGGGGTTTGAACAACAGGTCGGTGGGGAAGTCCCGCACCCAGTCCAGGGTCGCGTTGGTCTGATCGGCCTCACGTTCACCGGTGTAGATTTTCTCCGGGCTGGTGACGCCCCAGCTGGGGTTGATGGCGTTGCGGTCGGTGGAATCCAGGGTGTTGTCGCCATGGTTGATGGCGAAGTCGAACTTGCCCAGTTGTTCGGTTTCGTAGCGTACGCCACCGGTCAACGCATAGTCTTCGAGCGAGTAGCGGGTGACCGGCAGGCGGCCGTCCGGGTAGCGCTGCAACGCGGTACTGCCGTAGTTGTTGCGCAGCGTCGTGGGCGGGTCGAAGAAGCCTTCGGCATCGGTGTTTTTATGCGAGTAGGTGGCGAACCCGTAGGCGGTCAGGCCGTCGCCAATGCCGACTTCACTGTTGACGGCGAAGTTGTATTGGTCCGACACATTGCCCGAGCCCCAGCGCCAGGTGCGGTAGCGGTTGTTCTGCTCGCGGGGTGTGTTGATGCTGGTGGAACCGGGATAAAAGATCCGGTTGTCCGGGTTGGTGTCGCTGGCCGGGTCCTGGCTGCCAGCGTCGAAACTCAGGGTCAGGAAGCCGTCGTTGGGCAGGGCCAGGCCTTTCCAGCCACTGAGTTTGCGCTGGATGCCATCGCCCTTGTCGTAGCCGCCGAAGCGATAGCCGAGGTTGCCGCCGTCGTCTTTCTCCTTGAGCACGATGTTGATCACCCCGGCGATGGCGTCGGAGCCGTACTGGGCCGCAGCGCCGTCACGCAGGATCTCCACGCGCTGGATTGAACTCAGGGGGATCAGGCTCAAATCGACGGCAGCCGCACCACGCCCATTCACCAGGCTTTGGCGAGTGACGTTGGCGCTGGTATGACGGCGCTTGCCGTTGACCAGCACCAACACCTGGTCGGAAGCCAGGCCGCGCAGCGATGCGCCTTGGGCGATGGAGCCGGCAAATGCACCTTGCGGCGATTGCGGGTAGGTGAACGAAGGCGACAGGGCGGTGAGGGCGCCGGACAGGTCACTGGCACCGGTTTCTTCAAGTTGTTTGCTGGTGAGCACATCAATCGGTGCGGCGCTTTCCAGAGCGGTGACATCACTGCGCCGCGTGCCGAGTACTACCACGGTGTCCAGGTGTTCGCTGCTTGCGGCGGGTTGGGTTTCGGCAGCAACGACGGGTATGGCAAAGCTGCCAACGACCAGCGCGATAGCGCCGGCCAGCGGGGTGTGATGGAACATGGGTAAATTCCTTCCAGACGTATGAAGACCCCTTGTAGGCGCTGGCTTGCCAGCGATGGCGGCCGTCAGAGCGATGCAAGGTCTGTGGGCCTCATCGCCGGCAAGCCGGCTCCTACAGGGTTTTGTGTGGTTCCGGAGGACCGGAAATCGATTGTTTGAATGGATACCGGCGGCCCGGAAATCGATGGGTTTTGCGTGGATACCGGCGGCCCGGAAATCGACATGTTTTCTGTAGGAGCCGGCTTGCTGGCGATGGCGGCCTCCATGGCGATGCAAGGCTGGGGGCCTAATCGCCGGCAAGCCGGCTCCTACAGGGATCAGAAGCGGCTGGTCACGCTCAGGCCAACGGTGCGTGGGTCGCCGTAGGTGATGACGTATTGACCAACGGTGCCGTTTGGACGGCCATGGACCTGATAGCGACGGTCGGTGACGTTGTTGACGAAACCGGTGACGCTGAGCTTCTCATCCGGGCTGAACCAGGTCAGGCGGGTGTTGGCCAGGGTGTAATGCGGTTGAGTCAGGGTCTTGTCGACGCTGCTTTGGCGATCGGCGAGGAAGTATTCCTTGTCGCGGAAACTCACGTCGCCGCCGGCCACCAGCTTGCCACCGATCTCCAGCGGGAAGGTGTAGTCGCCACCCAGCGCCACCACGTTACGCGGCGAGCGCACGAAGCTGTTGCCGCTGTAGTCGCCGGTGACTGCACCTGTGTTGGGGTTGGTGTTCTTGAAGTCGGTGTACTCGGTGTCGAGGAAGGACACCGCCGCACGCAAGTGCAGGTATTCCGTCGGTTGCGCCTCGAGCTCAAGCTCTGCGCCCTTGACCGTGCCCTTGGCGCCGTTGGTCAACGCGGTGGTCAGCACCCCGTTATTGACCGTCAACAGGTTCACCTGGATGTCCGAATAGTCGTAGTAGAAGATGTTGGCATTGGCCGTCAGGCGATGATCGAACCATTCGGATTTCAGGCCCAGCTCATAGGCATCGAGCTGTTCCGGATCGACCGTGGTCAACTGCGCGAGGCTGGTCGACAGCCCGGTGTTGAAGCCACCGGAACGGAAGCCATGGGCATACCGGAAGAACACCCGCACGTTGTCGTTGATCCGGTATTCCGGCGTCAGGTCATAGGTCCAGGCTTCCCAGGTCTTGTCCTCCTGACGATTGCCGTTGGTACCGACACCGGGCAGCGGCACCAATGGGCCGTTGGCAGTGATGCGGGTCAGTTGGGTCAGGTCAAGATCGATGTCTTTCTTTTCCTGGGTCCAGCGCAGGCCGCCGGTCACGGAGAAGTTATCGGTGAAGTCGTAGGTCAAGTTGCCGAACAACGCATAACTGTCTGTGGTGTGGTCGTAGCTCAAGTCACGGAAGGCAGTGGCGCCGCGCGTCTGATTCGAACCGGTGCCGTTAGGCGTCGGGCCGGGTGTGATAATGCGCTGTGCGGAGCTGTCGAGGTCTTCGTGGAAGTAGTGCGCACCCAGCAACCAGCGCAGGGTTTCCTGCTGCGACGAGGCCAGGCGCAGTTCCTGGGAATACTGCGCGTATTTGTTATCGGCACTCGCCGCGCCGTTGACCTCATAAGGTGTGTAGTCGGCGTCGCTGGTGGACTGCCCGCGAATGTAGTCATAGGCACTGATCGAGGTCAGGGTGTAATCGCCCAACTGCCAGTTCAGGGTCAGCGAAGTGCCGTCGTGATTGAGCTTGGAGTCTTCATTCACGTTGATGGCGATATCGCGCCCGCTAGGTCTTTCATAGCCCACATTGTAGTAACGGCCCAAGGTTAGCGAGCCGTTGCTGCCATCACCTTTGTACTCGCGACTGTGGATCTTCAGCAGCGCCTCAAGATCATCATTTATCTGCGCCAGAAACTGCAGGCGCACGGCTTTCTTGTTGACGTCGCCGTAAGTGTTGTCGTCCACCAGGTTCTCCTGGAAGCCGTCACGCTCTTCGGAATACAACGAGACCCGCGCCGCGAGTTTCTCATCCACCAGCGCTCCCCCCAGAGCGCCGCTGACGATGCGTTCGTTCTTGGTGCCAAATCCAATCGTGCCGAAACCGTCCGTGTCGAAGGTCGGTTTTTTGGAGATGACATTCACCGCACCGGCCGTGGTGTTCTTGCCGTACAGCGTGCCTTGCGGACCTCGCAGGATTTCGATGCGTTCCAGGTCGAACAGCGGCCCACCGCCGGCAATGGGCGCGTTCAGATAGACGTCATCGGCGTAGATCCCCACGGGGAAAACCGTTGCAGCGCCGGTATCCCCGGTGCCGAGACCACGGATGTACCAACGTGGCCGGCCATCGCCGTCCGGGTTTTTTGCCGAGGCGTTGGGCACGAAAGTGGTGATGTCGCCCATGTTGCGCACGCCGTCGGCCACCAGGCTGGTGCCTTGTACCGCGGAGACGGCCACCGGCACTTCCTGCAGGGTTTCTTCCTTGTGTTGGGCGGTGACGGTCACGGTCTTGAGCGAAGGCTCGGTTGCGGTTTTCTGGCTGTCCACTTCTGTGGCTTCTGCTGCCAGCAATCCCTCGCTGACGCCGCCCCCGGCCAGCAACAAGGTTAGCCAGATACTCTTGGTGATCGGATTAAGTTTATGCATTTATATTTCCCCCAATAAAGTTTCGCTAGTAGGGGTAGAGCAGAGATCGTGCCAAGAGGTTTTACGAGTGATTTTGTTTTGTTAAGTGACTGTATTTAAAGGGTTATGTTGTTATTGAAAGTTGTGTTTGTGGAGATTTTCCAGCGTTTTTTTAGTTAGGCTGCGGGCGAGTTCAAGAGCCTGTCAGCTATTCAGCAGAAAGTTGTTTGGTGGGTGTTGCTGGAGCAGCAGGCGTCGCAGGAAAGAGTGTTGCCTGGCCAGCAATTCATTGGCCGTGGGGACGCCATCGCCAGCAAGCCGGCTCCTACCGGTCGTGCGCAAACCATGTAGGAGCCGGCTTGCCGGCGATGGCGGTATTACAGGCGATGAGGCACTCAAACCGCCAGGCGGGAAGTGGAGCCAATGACATTTTCCAGCACGCTGAAATCGATCCAGTCGCGCACATCGAATCGTCGCGGGATGAAATCCCAGCGATGCAGGAAATCGGTGAAATCCTGCAACGCTTCGATGGAGCGCGAATCCAGCGTGGTGCGCAAGCGCCGATGGGCGTCTTCACCGTAGGCGGCGGCTACCCAATACTCACTGGTGTTCAGTTCACGGGCCAGGAAGCGTCGGGTTTCATCCGGATTGGCCCAGGCCCATTGCTCGGTGCGCAGCACGGTATCGACGATTTTCACGCTGGCGTCGAAATGCTCGTGCAGCAAATGGGTGTCCACGGTCAGGGTTCGGGGCGTGCCGTTGTTCGAGCGAATCAGCGGGTCCGGATGGGAGCCGGTATCGACCACCACCTGCAAGCCGAACTCATGGGCCAGGTGCACCGCATGCGCGCCCTTGAGAAAAATCGCGTCGATGTCACCGCGCAGCAAACCGATCAGCTCATTGTTGCGCTTGCTGACGCGGGTGACTTCCAGGCTGACTTCCGAACCATAGACATGCTGCTTCTGATCGTCGCTGTAGGTCCCGCCATAGGGGTAGTCCACCAGTTCGACGTCGGCCACTGTCAGGCCTTCGAGCTTAAGGGCGTTTTCCAGGCCGCGCAGGGCTTGGGCACGGGTGAAGTCAATCTGCACGTTGGCCCATTTCGGCAGGCCGAAACGACGGTTTTTCAGGTCGCGAATGCTCTTGATTCCGCTTTCCTCGGTGGTCAGGATCAACTGCACCTCGTCACTCCAGGACAGCCCCAGTACCCGGGTTTGTACGCCGCTGGCATAGGCCCAGATGGCCGGGATATTGCCGCCATGACGCACCGAGTTTTTCAGGTGATGGTCGTAATGGGCTTCGCGAACTTCCCGCTCGCTGGACTCGCGCAGGGATTGGATGTTGGTGCCGAACGGCAGAAAGGCTTCCGCCAGTCGACCGGACTGCACGGCGATGCCAAGCCCCGTGGGAACAGGGCTATGGGTGTACCAAAGCGTATCGAGTGGCTTGCTCATAAAGGCCTTCAGTTCGAATCCATGAAACCTGGCGGGTTATCCGGCCAGTGCGGTGGGTGTTTGCAGCAACGCATCCAGCGGTCGACGATCGATCCAGTCGCGCACGTCGAAGCTTTTCGGGATGAAGCGCCAGCGATGCAGGAAGTGGGTGAAGTCCTGCAAGGCGTCGATCGCCTGTTCATCCAGTTCAGTGCGCAGGCGCAGGTGAGCGTCGTCGCCATACGCGGCGCTGACCCAATACTCACTGCTGTTGGTTTCGTGGGCGAGGTAGCGGCGGGTGTCCTGCGGATTTTTGTGGGCCCAGTGTTCGGCGCGCCGCACGGAATCGAGAATCCCGGTGGCGACATCGAAATGCTGGTCCAGCAGGTTCAGGTCCACCGCCAGGGTGCGCGGGGTGCCGTTGTTGCTACGGATCAGTGGTTCGGGGTGCGAGCCGGTGTCGATGACCGTGTGCAGGCCGAATTCATGGGCGTGCCGGGCGGCGCTGGCGCCCTTGAGGAAGATCGCGTCGACTTCACCTCGCAACAAGCCGACCAACTCAAGGTTGCGACCTTCGACACGTTGGGTGCTGACCGGCGTGCCGTTGACGGTGCTCACCTGCGGGTCGCTGAAGGTGCCGGCGTACTGGAAATTCACCAGTTGCACATCGCCGACCTGCAGGCCTTCGAGTTTCAGGGCGTTTTCCAGGCCGCGCAGGGCCTGGGCACGGGTGAAGTCGATCTGCGCGCCGGCCCAGTCAGGCAAGCCGAAACGGCGGCCCTTGAGGTCCTTGACGGTTTTGATACCGCTGTCCGGTCGGGTCAGGATCAATTGCACTTCGTCGGCCCACGACAGGCCGATGACCCGCGTCTCACGGCCTTGGGCACGGGCCCAGATTGCCGGGATGTTGCCACCGTGGCGTACCGAGTTGCGCAGGGTATGGTCGAAATGCGACTCACGCACGGCCTGGTCGCTGGATTCGCGCAGTGACTGGACTTGCGTGCCCAGCGCGCCGACGGTGTCTTGCAGCCAGCCTTTTTGCACGGCAATGCCCAGCCCGGTAGGGACCGGGCAACGGGTGTACCACAGCGTGTCGAGGGGTTGAGTCATCAGTGTTTCTCCCGCAGCGCTCAGGCGCTGGCTTTCAATTGAGATGCCGTTTGGACTGCAGGGCGTTGGTGCACCAGCGGCAGGACTTCCTGGCCGATACGCAGGGCTTCTTCCAGGTGGGGGTTGCCGGCGAGGATAAAGGTCGAGAAGCCGGCGTCGCGGTACTCCACCAGGCGTTCGGCGATGTTCTCGTGACTGCCCACCAGACCCACGGTCGGACCCGGTTTGGCCTTGGCGAAACCGGCCCACAGGTTCGGTCCGATAATCAGGTCGTCGAAGCGGTCGATGTTCTGGTGGTAGGCGGTCTGGCGTGCGCCGCCAACCGAATCGGAGCCACTGGTGAAACCCTTGGCCACCGCGCTGCTTTTGCCTTCGAGCCTGTCGAACTGGCGACGCAAATCTTTCCACGCCAGGTCTTCGGTTTCCCGGGCGAACAGGTCAACCCGCAGGCCGAAGCGCACGCTGCGACCCTGTTTATCTGCCAGTTCACGCACGCGTTCGATGTGCGGCTTGAGCTTGTCGATGGGCTCGGCCCAGTTCAGGTAGACGTCGGCATGTTTGGCGGCCACGTCGAGGGCTGCGTCGGAGAAACCGGAAAAATACACCCCGGGTTTGCGCTCATTTTGCAGACCGTGGGGCAGGGCGCCGTTCTCCAGCTGGTAGATATCGCCGTCATAGGAGAAACGCTCGTTTTGCCAAAGCCCCTGGATGATGTCGAGGAATTCGCCGGTACGTTTGTAGCGCAGGTCATGTTCCAGGAAGTCGCCATTGGCCCGCTGACTGGCTGGGTTGCCGCCGGTGATGATGTTCCACTCCAGGCGACCGCGGCTGAGGTTTTGCAAGATAGCCGCTTGTTGTGCGGCATAGGCCGGCAAGGTCCAGGTGGCCTGGAACGCGATCAGGAATTTGATGCGTCGGGTTTCCCGGGCGAGTGCGGCTGCGGCGATCCATGGCTCGGGGCCGGTAGGCAACAAGGCGCCTTCGAAACCGGCCAGTTCGGCGGCCTTGGCGACTTGGGCGATGTAATCGATGTAGGTGAAGTCATCCGGTTCACCGTTTGGCAGGCGCCCGGGTGCGATGTTGCCGGGGCGATAGTGCGGGTTGCCGCGGTTGTGTTTGTCGGTGGTCAGTTGCGGACCATCGGTGCCCAGCGGCAGGCGCCAGAAAAATTCAGTGCTCATGGGATGCTCCTGATTCAATTACCCGTTGCCTCGCGCAGGTGCGAGGACGTCTTGTGGGGGTGATTGCAACGGACATGCCATGGTCGAAAAGCGGGGTTCTGGCCAGTAGGGCCGGACGTTTGGCGGGGAATCCCGGAGGGAAGGCAGGCGACGGTGCTGCTGTAGCAGCAGCCCGTCAGCAATGGGTGTTCAGGGTGCAACAAGCAATGTTTATCGCCCGTGCATCTGTAAGCGCCGGCTTGCTGGCGATGAGGCCACTGGCTTTTGTGCGATCTTGAGGGCGCCATCGCCGGCAAGCCAGCTCCTACAAGTCCGCGTTGTGAACCCAATCCCGTAGGAGCCGGCTTGCTGGCGATGAGGCCACTGGCTTTTGTGCGATCTTGAGGGCGCCATCGCCGGCAAGCCAGCTCCTACAAGTCCGCGTTGTGAACCCGATCCCGTAGGAGCCGGCTTGCTGGCGATGAGGCCGCTGGAATTTATGCGATCTTGAGGGCGCCATCGCCGGCAAGCCAGCTCCTACAAGTCCGCGCTGTGAACCCGATTTTGTAGGAGCCGGCTTGCTGGCGATGGCGACCTTAATCACGCTGACGCTGTCGCGACGATCTCATCAATGGACGAACCGGCTTCGGCACTGCGAAGGTACGTCTGGTACAGCGCCGCATAAGCACCGCCCTGATCGATCAATTGGCTGTGAGGACCTTGTTCAACCAGGCGGCCCTGACGAATCACCGCGATCCGGTCGGCATCGCGGATGGTGGCCAGGCGATGGGCGATGATGATGGCGGTGCGACCTTCGCAGAGTCGGCGAAACGCTCGCTGGATCCGACGCTCGGTATGGATGTCGACGGCAGAGGTCGCTTCGTCCAGAACGAGCACCGCCGGGTCTGCAAGGTAGGCGCGCACCAGGCAGACCAATTGCCGTTGCCCATGACTCAAGTGCCCACCCAGTGGCCCGACTTCGGTCTGGTATTGGTGTGGCAAACGCTCCAGCACTTCGTCCGCGCCCAGTTCCCGGGCTGCGGCAATCAGACTCGCGTCATCGGCATGGGGCGATGCCAGACGCAGGTTGTCGAGGATGCTGCCGCTGAACAACACATTGTCTTGCAGGACCACTCCGACGTTACGTCGCAGTTCATGTTGAGTCAGATTGCGAACATCAATGCCATCCAGCCTGACCGCGCCCGACTGCACTTCATAGAAGCGCGTGAGCAACTGCACCAGCGTGCTCTTGCCATGACCCGAGGGGCCGACAATCGCCAGCACCTCACCGGCAGGAATGTGCAGGTCAAGATCGTTGATCACCGGCGACGCACTGCTGGCATCGTAACTGAACCGCACTCGTTCAAAACTCACTTCACCTCGAGCTTTGCCCACGCGCTGCGGTGTAGCGTTGTCGTTGATTTCCGCACGCGTGTCGAGCAACAGGAAGATTCGCTGTGCCGAAGCCGAACCCGTGGCATAGCGCTCGAACAGGTCCGACAGCTCCTGCAATGGCCCGAGGAACAGGAATACATAAAACAGACTCTCCGCGATCTGGCCCACGGTCACATCCGCCTGCGCCAGACCGTAAGCGCCCACCAGCAACAGCACTGCCATGCCAGCCGAACTGAGAAGGGCGGTAAAGGGTGCGAACCAGCCGGACCGCAGGCTGCCGCGGATCAGCGCCTGATTGAAGTCATCCAGCAGACCGCGATAGCGCCGCAGGTTCGGGGCTTGCTGGGCACACTGCTGCAACATGCGCGCTCCGCTCACACTCTCCACCAGATGCGCGGTGAAGCGGCTGCGGTTCTCCGCGACCTTGGCCCAGTTGCGCTGGGAGATGCGTTTGAAACTCCAGGTCGCCAGCACCAGCAAAGGCACCGTGGCGGCGAGGCTCAGAAAGAACCGTGGATCGATTCGCCACAGCATCACTGACGCCAGTGCGCAACGCAGCAAAGCGCCCAGCAACTCGGGTGGTCCCTGGATCAGCAACGGTTCTAGGGCATCGACATCCCGGTCGACACGGGAAATGATCCGTCCGGCCTTGGTTCGGTCGAAATAGCTGACGCTCAGGCTCTGGACATGCGCAAACACCCGAACCCGCAGGTCATTCAACACCCGGATCGCCGCACTACCGGCCACGAACTGCGAAACCCCCGCGAGCAGAAAGCGCCCGAGCCAACTGGCCGCCAATCCCAGGCCAAGCCAGAGTACGAGTCGCTCATCGAGCAACCAGTGATCGTTGTGTTGAATCAGCCCTCGGTCGAGCAATTCACGGACGAACCAGGGGCGCAGGAACACCGTGAATACCAGCAGCAGCTCGATGCCGATGACGCCGACAATGTGTCGGCGAATCGGTTTCAGCAGCGGTAGCAGCCGACTGAACATGCTGCGGTCGAGGGCTTTTTTGGCCAGCATTTCTTCAATTTCGATATCGCTCAAGGCTTTGCCGGCGATTGGGTTAGCCATGATCGATCCCTAGCAGGTCGCGGTAATCCGGATGGGTCTTCAAGAGTTCAGCATGGGTGCCGCTGGCGGCGATCCGGCCGTCCTGGAGCATCAGCACGCGGTCCGCCAAGAGGATGGTCGAGAGCTTGCTGGAGATCACCAACAAGGTGGTGGCCCGTCCTTGATCACGGCGCAGCTGGCGAATGTTGTTCAGTACCTGGCGTTCGCTGATCGCATCCAGCGCACTGGTGGCATCGTCCAGGCACAGGATATCCGGCTCGCCGAGCAGCGCTCGGGCCAGGCTCAAGCGCTGGCGCTGACCTCCAGAAAGCGTCACGCCACGATCACCGAGCGGCGTGGCCAAACCTTGGGGCAGACGTTCAAGTACGTCTTCAGCAGCCGCCAGGCTCAAGCCGTGACGCAACTGTTGGTCGCTGGCGTGTGGCGCTGTCAGGCGCAGGTTGGCCGCGAGCGTGTCGGAAAATAAAAAGCTTTCTTGCGGCACCACATGCACCCGGCGTCTCAATTCGTCCAGGTTCAACTGACGAATGTCCTGCCAGCCCGCACTGTCCGAACCGATCAGTAAACGACCGGAACTGATATCGCTCAAACGCGGCAACAGGCTGGCCAAAAGGCTTTTACCGGTGCCGGTCGCACCCACCAGAGCGACGATCTCTCCGGGCTGCAACGTCAGCGAGCAGTGACGCAGAATCTCAAGCCCACCACCCGGAGCGCTGACGCTGACGTGCTCCAGTTTCAACCCCAGCGGCGAATCGGGCAGGCTGTTGTCACCACTTCGAATCGCGGCCGGTTCGTCCAACAGTTGCCAGATGCGCTCGGCGCTGGAACGGGCATCGGCGAATGTCTGCATGACGCGGCCGATACCTTCGATGCGAAACACCAGGGTGGTGGCGATCAACAGGGAGGTGACCAATTCACCGATTCCTAGTTGGCCGGTTGCCACCAGATGAGCGCCGTAAATCAGAATCCACACGTGGCCCAATGCAACGACTGCCTGGGGCAGGGGGATACGCGAGCTGGAATAGGCAAGGGCTTGACGGGCGTGGTCGGCGAACACCGCCACTTGTGCGGCGAAGCGCTGACTGCGGCTGTGTTCCAGGCCAAACGACTTGATCACGCGCACGCCGCTGATGCCCTCGCTGAGGTCTTGATTGACCCGGTCATAGGCTTCGCCAACGGCTCGATCGAGACTGACCAGTCGTTCGGTCTGGCGCACGAAAATCCATAGGCCGAACACGGTCAGCAGCAACGGAACCAGACCCAGTAGCGGGTTGTACCAACCCAGCAGGCCGACAGCTGCCAGCACCACCAGTGGCGTTTCCACGACCTGCCGCCAGAAGCTGATGAGCGCATCGCGAACCTTGTCGGCATCGCGGGTGGTGCGCGTAATCATCTCGCCCATACCGTGTTGCCAGTGATAACCCAGGTGCAGCGTTTGTACCTGTTGCAGGATGCGTTCGCGCAGACGCGTCAGCAGTTCCTGGCTGAGGACCAGCGACAACACGCTGGCGGCGTATTGCAAAACGCCACGGCCCACAGCGACGGCGAGCATCAGCCACAGCCAGTACCAGCCGAGGCTGGAATCCAGGCTGCCATCGGCATGCCGGATCACCGCGCGACCGGCGCTGACATCGTTCACCGCGTGCCCGATCAGCCATTGCTGCCAGACCAATCCGAGGTTCGCTGCAATGAACAGCGCCGCTACCAGTGCGAAGCGCCAGGGCATCTCCCGGTAAATCGCCAGGCTGCGCAATAGAGGGTGTTTTTCGATCATGTAATTGCTCTGTGATAAGTGCCGCACCGCACGCACCTGTAGGAGCCGGCTTGCTGGCGATGGCGTCTTTGATTGCGGCGCAAACTTCGAAGGCCTCATCGCTGGCAAGCCAGCTCCTACAGGTTTTGCGGTGTTTTCAAATTTCCCTTGTAGGCGCCGGCTTGCTGGCGATGGTGTGGTCAAATCATCGCCCGGGGCTGGTGGCGCCCTGTTTTTCCTTGGCATTGAGGATTGCGGTGTACTCGCCCGGATCGACACCATTGAGGTAGTAGTTGCCGACGTGATGCAGGCGCCAGCGGATCGGGTCGTGGGTGGTGTGGACCCGGGCGTTGCGCCAGAAGCGATCGAGGTTCCATTTGGTCAGTGATGAGCTGGCGCCGAGCAGGGAGAAAATGTCGCTGGAGATCTTCAGCGAGGCCGAATCAGAATGGGCGCGGGCAGTGGCCACCGAGAGAATCAGTTCGTCCTGCAATTCCTTGTTGTCCGGGTCCAGTTCGTGCTGGTCAAACACCCGTGCCGCGTCCCTGAGCAAGGATTGCGCGCCCCGCAAGGCCACGGCGTATTCGCCGATCTGCTTGATGATGTGCGGTTCTTGATTGGCCTGATCGACGCCGCTTTCCACCCATGGGCGGGCGTTGTGATTGAGATATTCCACCGCCGCCGACAGCGCACCCTCGGCAATGCCGGTGTCGATGGCCGCATGGAGAATCTGCGGGAAGGTCAGGCCTGTGCGTTTCATCGGGCCTTTGCGCAGCGAGACGAAGCCTTCGTCGAGTTCGATGTTGTCGAAGATCACCGTGCCGCTGACCGAGTTCTTCTGGCCGAAGGCTTCCCAGTCATCAACCAGTGTCAGGCCCGGAGTATTGCGGTTGAGCAGCACTCCGGCACCGCCATCGTCGCTGGCGGCCGTCAGGGAGATCCATTCGGCCAGATAGGAACCGGTGGAGTAGAACTTGCTCCCATTGAGGATCAGCTTGCCGTCGGCACGACGTTCGACTCGGGTCTTGAGCGCGAACTTGTTCTTTCCGCCCACTTCGGCCAAGGCATTGCCAAAACGTTTGCCGGCCAATACATCGCGGATCAGCCGGTCGCGGATCTCATCGGAATACCCGGTGAAAATCCCCCGCAGCATGACGTTGTGGATTTGCAGCAACTGGCCGACTCCGCCGTCGGCGACTGAAATGAGGCGCACGGTTTCGACGATGGTTTCCACCGAAGCACCGAGTCCGCCAAAAACCTTGGGAACGCCAATGGCGGTCAGGCCGCTCTCGGACAACAGTTGTGCCTGACGCTTGGGCAGTTGGCCGTTCTGACTGGCATCGGCGGCGATTTCGGCAATCTCCAGGGCGATTTCTCTGGCCACGGCGATGGCTTGTACCTCGCTTTGCAGCAGGCGAATAGGGGCCTGCTCCTGGGTCAGTTGGCCGGCTGGATGATGTTCAACATTGCTCATTGGTGTACCTCTGATAATTGATCTGCTGCCCATGTGAAACCCTTGTAGGAGCCGGCTTGCTGGCGATGGCGTCCTTGAGTGCGGCGCAAGGTTCGAAGGCCAATCGCTGGCAAGCCAGCTCCTACAGGGTTGTCGGTGTTTTCAAATTCCCCTTGTAGGAGCCCGCTTGCTGGCGATGGCGTCCTTGCATACGGCGCAAGGTTCAAAGGCCAATCGCTGGCAAGCCAGCTCCTACAGGTTTTGCGGTGTTTCAAATTCCCCTTGTAGGAGCCGGCTTGCTGGCGATGGCGTCCTTGAATGCGGCACAAGGTTCGAAGGCCAATCGCTGGCAAGCCAGCTCCTACAGGTTTTTCGGTGTTTCAAATTCCCCTTGTAGGAGCCGGCTTGCTGGCGATGGCGTCCTTGCATACGGCGCAAGGTTCAAAGGCCAATCGCTGGCAAGCCAGCTCCTACAGGTTTTGCGGTGTTTCAAATTCCCCCTGTAGGAGCCAGCTTGCTGGCGATGGCGTCCTTGCATACGGCGCAAGGTTCGAAGGCCAATCGCTGGCAAGCCAGCTCCTACAGGGTTGTCGGTGTTTCAAAATTCCCCTTGTAGGAGCCGGCTTGCTGGCGATGGCGTCCTTGAATGCGGCGCAAGGTTCGAAGGCCAATCGCTGGCAAGCCAGCTCCTACAGGGTTGTCGGTGTTTTCAAATTCCCCTTGTAGGAGCCGGCTTGCTGGCGATGGCGTCCTTGCATACGGCGCAAGGTTCAAAGGCCAATCGCTGGCAAGCCAGCTCCTACAGGTTTGTCTGTGTTTCAAAATTCCCCTTGTAGGAGCCGGCTTGCCGGCGATGGCGTCCTTGAATGCGGCGCAAGGTTTGAAGGCCAATCGCTGGCAAGCCAGCTCCTACAGGTTTTGCGGTGTTTCAAATTCCCCTTGTAGGAGCCGGCTTGCTGGCGATGGCGTCCTTGCATACGGCGCAAGGTTCGAAGGCCAATCGCTGGCAAGCCAGCTCCTACAGGTTTGTCGGTGTTTCAAAATTCCCCTTGTAGGAGCCGGCTTGCTGGCGATGGCGTCCTTGAGTGCGGTGCAAGGTTCGAAGGCCAATCGCTGGCAAGCCAGCTCCTACAGGGTTGTCGGTGTTTCAAAATTCCCCTTGTAGGAGCCGGCTTGCTGGCGATGGCGTCCTTGAGTGCGGCGCAAGGTTCGAAGGCCAATCGCTGGCAAGCCAGCTCCTACAGGGTTGTCGGTGTTTTCAAATTCCCCTTGTAGGAGCCGGCTTGCTGGCGATGGCGTCCTTGCATACGGCGCAAGGTTCGAAGGCCAATCGCTGGCAAGCCAGCTCCTACAGGTTTTTCGGATGTTGATAGGGCCTTGAGCAAGTTCTGCGCCAAGGGCTTGAAAGCGAGCCAGGCGGAGGGGCTGGAGTGGCGAAGGGGTGTCGTGTGCTTCTGGAGAAGCAGCGCGATTGCGCCGATTGCTCGACCAGCAGCAGTCGCCGCGCAACGCTGCTGGCAGGCCAGCAGTTGGGAGGTCGGCATTGGCGTGCGAAGGCCTGAAGGCCTTTGAAATCGGGGTTTTCAGCTTTTGGCACGGGCACTGCAATAGCTCTGGCAACAGTCACCGCGACTGACTTCTAACCCGATGGAGCTGCCCATGACGCTTGCTGCCAAACAACCCCGACCCGATACCCATACCGATCTGGACCAGATCTGGTTCACCCGTTGCCCAGTGCCGACGGCCTCCGGAATCGCCTACAAACTCGGTTGGCTCAGCGACGAATTCGCCGCCGATGGCCTGCCGGTTTCGACCTTGCAGGAGGCCCGTCAACTGGGTCATCACCACTACGATCACGAGCTGCCGGGGCTGTTTCGCGAAGGCGGAAACGTACCGGCATTGGCGGCACGGGCGGCCGGTGCGCCAAGTCGCTTGATCGGCCTGACCTGGATCGAAGAGTGGCAGACCATCCTGGTTCGCCCGGACTCCGGCATCAGCCGGCCGCAGGATCTCAAAGGCAAGCGACTGGCGCTTCCCGCCTGGGGTGAAACCCGTCCTGGGAGCATCGCTCGGGCCATGAGCCTGCACGGCTACAAAGGCGCGCTGAGCCTGGCCGGGCTGGGGTTCGATGATGTCGATCTGGTGGAAGTCGCCCTGCAGGACCAGGAGCGTGCGGCCAATCCGCAGGAAGGGTTGCAGCGTCTGTGGTCGGGCCTCGATTACCTGGTTCGCGGTGAGGTGGATGCGGTCTACGTCAAAGGCGCTTCCGCCGCCGACGCCGCGCGGCGTCTCGGGCTGGTGGTGGGTATCGACCTGGATCTGATCGCCGAGCCGCGCTATCGCATCAACAACGGCACGCCGCGCCCGATCACCGTCCACCAAAGCCTGCTCGACAACCATTTCGACCTGGTGGTGCGTTTTCTCGCGCAAACCCTCAACGCCGCTGACTGGGCTGCCAATAACCGCGAGGCACTGAACGCGATTCTCGAGGAGGAAACCCGCGCCGGCAGCGCCGGAGTCGCCGAGGCCTATCGTGGCGATTTCCACACCACGCTGGCACCGGATCTGTCCTCGCAGCGACTGGAGTTTCTCGATACCCAGAAAGACTTTCTGTATCTGCACGGCTTCCTGGAACGCGATTTTTCCATCGCCGACTGGGTTGATCCGCGTCCATTGCAAGCCGCCCATGAACTGTTGGCCAAGCGCCGCGCCTGAATCTGGAGATCTGCCATGACCGTACTTATCAACGAACAATTGATCAGCGAAGAACTGAAGAACTTTATCGACAAGGTGCTGATCGAGGCTGAGGAAGCCTTCACCGTATTCCGTGAAACCAACACCATCACTGCCAATGGCACCGTCGGTTTCATCGAACGTGTACCGGGCCAGGAGCTGCTGGTGTCGGTCAACTACGGCGGTCCATGGAATTACCGCAAACCGCTGCAAGCGACGGTCACCGATTTTGAAGGCAAGGTGATCTACGGCAAAGGCAAGGGCGGTTTTGGTCGCTACACCAAACTGTTCCAGCAGCATGCTGACATCACCACGGTGTCCCATGTGCATTCGCCGTACCTCGGCGCGTGGGCGCAGACCCATCGCACCCTGCCATTTCACTACGTGCCGGTGCAGCGCTACCAGCTGGCCCGGGAGCTGCCGGTGTACATCGACCGTCGTCAGCCGGAAGTCGATTTCATCCTCGACAAGATTGCCGAGAACCCCTTCAACCTGGCGATTCTTGAAGCCAACGGCGGCTCCACCGTGTGGGGCAAGCAAGGCTTGCGCGCCACCGCCGAATTCATCCTGTTGCTGGAAGAGGGCGCGCAACTGCAATTGCTCGCCGATGCCGTGGGCGGTTCCCGTCCCTATGGTCCGGGCGTTCTGACCCAGCAATGGAAAATGAGCGGCCTGTACGAACACGCTACCGAACTGGGCCTGGTGCCAGCGATCGACCGCCGCACTTGAACCCGGAATTGGATGGCCCCATCGCCAGCAAGCCGGCTCCTACAAGGATTGGGTTTTTACGATGCATCGGGTTTACGCGATTGAACTGTGGGCGGCTGGCTTGCCGGCTCCTGCAGGGATCGGGTTTGTAGCGATGCATCGGGTTTACGCGATTGAACTGTAGGAGCCGGCTTGCTGGCGATGGCGGCCGAACGGTCGACACATAAACAAGGAACACGCCCATGGCTGTAAAAATTCTCTGGTACCTCACCACCCCCGACGGACCTTATCCGTGGGAACCGGAAGGGCGTTGGAAAACCGATTTCGAACATTTGAAGCAACTGGCTGTGGCCAGTGATCGCCTGGGGTATTACGGGTCGCTGCTGGGTTCCAGTCCCAACGAAAGCCTGGCTGTTTCTGCTGCGTTGATCGATGCCACCCAGCGCCTGCGTTTTCTGGTGGCGCAGCACCCCGGCGAGTTGTCGCCAGCGGTGTTGGCCAAGTGGGCGCTGACCTTCGATCAATTTTCCAACGGCCGTCTGTTGTTCAACGTCGTCAACGGCAACGACGCCGGCCTGGCTACCCTCGGCGTGCATTACCCGCACGATGAGCGCTATGACTTCAGCCTCGAATACTGGCGCGCCTTCCAAAACTTCTACGCCGGCGACACCTCAGGCTATGACGGTCAATACGTCAAACTCGCCCCTCGCTCGCCAGCGGCTGCCAGTCATCCCTTGGGCGGGTGGCATCCGCCGAAACAGAAACCCGGCATTCCTTTGTGGGGCGCTGGCACCTCGGGCCCCGGCGTTGCCCATTCGGTGCAGTTGCTCGACGTCTACCTGAGCTTCGCTAATACCCCACCCAAGCTCGGCGAGAAGTTTCGCAAAGTGGCGGCGGAGGCGGCCAAGATCGGCCGTGAGCTGACCTTCGGCACGCGCCTGCAAATCATCGTCCGTGAGACCGAAGAGGAAGCCTGGGCTCACGCCGAAAAACTCTTGCAGCGTACCTCACTGCAAACTGCACGCACGGCCATCGAACGGCAACTGCCCCCCGGCCAAACCCTGGAAAGCTTCCACAGCGACGACCCGCAAATCCAGCGCAACGTCGAAGCCATTCGTGCGGGTCGGCTGCCCAAGGCACGGGATCTGGAGATCTACCCCAACGTCTGGCTCGGCCCGAGCCTGTTCGGCTTCAACATCCTCGGTCCGGCCGCTGGCACTTATCTGGTAGGCAGCGCCGAGCAGGTCGCCGAGCGCATTCGTGAATACGAAGCGCAAGGCACGTCGGCGTTCATTCTCTCAGGCTTCCCGTTGATCGATGAGGCGCACCGCGTGGCCGACCTGTTGTTCCCGTTGCTCGACCTGGATCACGGTTTCGAGGTGCCGCGCCTGCGGGCTGAGACGCCAGTTCTGCAACGCGCCAACGTAGTCGAGCAGGCCTGAGGAGTCAGTCATGAGAGAAGGATTTTCCCGTCGCAGGTTTCTCGGTAACGGCCTGGCGGTCGGCGGTGGCCTGATACTCGGCAGCAGCCTGCTCAGTGGTTGCGACAGTGGCGCGGCCGTCAGTGGCGCAGCAGCGTTGTCCAGCACTCCGGTGCGCGGCGGGCGCTTGCGGGTGGGCATCATTGATGGCGACCAATCCGGCAACCTCGATGCGCACAAACCGGTGGGCGGCGGGATCATTCGCGGCTGGGCGTTGTACAGCAAGTTCTGGGAATGGAACACCGATGTCAGCACGCGTCTGGCCCTGGCCGAATTTGCCGAGCCCAACGCAGATGCCAGCGCCTGGACCATTCGCATCAAACCGGGGTTGGAGTTTCACCACGGCAAGAGCATTGGTGCCGACGACATGCTGTTCTCGATCCTGCGCCTGACCGACCCGAAACTGGCCTCGCCATTTGCCGGGTTGGTGGGCGCGATCGACCGCAATGCCTTGCGCAAACTGGACGAGCGCACCATTGAAATTCGCTTCAAGGAGGGCCAAAGCTTCTATCCGCTGGATGAAACCTTGATCAGTTTTGGTGGCATCGTCCCCACCGATTACGACCCGATCAGCAATCCGGTGGGGGCCGGGCCTTATAAACTCAAGAGTTTCATTCCGGGTCAGCGCTCGCTCTACCAGCGTTTCGAAAACTACTACAAACCCGGTCAACCCTATGCCGATGAGCTGGAAATCATCGAGTTCAAGGATCAGGTGTCCCGCGCCGCGGCCTTGCGAGCCGGACAAATCGATGTCGCCAGCGGCGTGCAGGCCGAACACAGCGCGCTGCTCAAGGCCGATTCACGTCTCAAGTTATACGCCTCGCCTAGCACATCGTTTACCGGTTTCAACCTGAATCTGGCCAAGGCGCCGTTTCAGGATCAGCGTGTGCGCCAGGCTTTTCGGCTGCTGGCCGACCGTCGCGAACTGGTCGACCGTGGGCTCAATGGTTTCGGGCGGATCGCCAATGACCTGTATTCCCCCCACGACCCGACTTACAACCACAGCATTGCCCAGCGACCGTACGACCTGGAACAGGCGCGTTCCCTGCTGCGCCAGGCTGGGCAAGACGATCTGCGGGTGGAGCTGACCACCACGCCGGGCCCCGGCGTCAATGCGGCGTTGGTGTTCGCCCAGCAAGCAAAAAAAGCCGGGGTCGAGATAAAGGTCACCCAGGTCGATGGCTCGGTGTTCAACGGCCCGCAACGGGAAAACTGGTTGATATCGCCGGGCTCGACGCCGGCTCGGGGTTTCCTGGCGTCGGCGCTGCATAACGACGCGCCGCAAGCTATTTACAACCGCAGCAATTTCCACGATGAGCGCTTCACTTCGCTGTACCAACAGGCTCTGGCGCAGCCCGATCTGGAGCGGCGCAAGCTGCTGGTGCATGAGGCTCAAAGCATTCAGCACGAGCGCGGCGGCTTACTGATCTGGGGCTTCAATGACGTGCTGGATGCTGCCTCTGTTCGGGTCGGAGGGTTGGCGCCTGAACAGACGACGTTTGCTTCATGGCGTTTCGATGAGATGTGGGTGAACCATGCCTGAGCCATCCTGCAAAACCCCGCGCACGCCAGCCTGGTTGTCCTGGTTCATCGGACGATTGGGCTATGGCCTGCTGACCGCATGGGTCATCAGCCTGGTAGTGTTCATTGCCACGCAGGCACTGCCCTCGGACCCGGCGCGGGTGATCCTGGGCCCGGACGCACCGCTGGAAAGCATCCTCACGCTGCAAAGGCAGTTGGGCCTGGATCGGCCGATTCTCGAGCAATACCTGCGCTGGCTCGGCCACGCCCTGAGCGGCGAGTTAGGCGTGTCGCTCGACTCCAATGCGCCGGTCGGCAGCATCCTGTTCGGCCGCTTCGGCTACACGTTGGCGCTGTTGGCTGGCGTGATTGCCGTGGTGGTGCCAGCGGCGTTACTGCTCGGCGTGTCACTGGCCTTGCGGCGTGACAGTCGCCTGGATCGCTGGAGCCTGTCGCTGTTGATTTTCCTCAAGGCCACGCCGGGTTTCCTCTTGGCCATCGGCCTGGTGTTGCTGTTTTCCATGCCGCACATGGACGTGCTGCCGGCGGTGTCGATTCTCGATCCGGACAAGTCCCTGCTGCGTCAATTGCAGTTTCTGGTGTTGCCGGTGCTGGCCCTGAGTCTGTCGGCATTGCCGTACCTGACGCGCATGGTACGGGCTTCGATGATTGAAGCGCTGGAGTCCGATTACGTGATCGCCGCCCGGCTTCGGGGCATCGCCGAATGGCGGATTGTGTGGCGTCACACCTTGCCCAATGCACTGGTTCCAGCGATCCAGGGTGTGGCCCTGACGTTGCGGACCCTGATCGGCGGCGCGCTGCTGGCCGAGGTGATTTTCAGCTATCCGGGTATCGGCACCTCGTTGAACTCGGCGATTCAGATGCGCGACTTGCCGATGGTCCAGGCCATTGTGCTGGTGATCACCCTGGGCGTGGTGCTGATCAACCTGTTCGCGGATCTGCTGACGGTGCTGCTGACCCCGAAACTGCGTACTGCACGGCGGGTAACCATGATCCGGCGCAATCGTCGGGGCATCCAGCCCTGGTGGCGTCGCTCCCCATCCAAGGCGCCTTGAGAGGTGATGCATGACTGACTCCCGACGTTTGCGCTGGCAACTGTGGCTGGCGGAACCGCAAACCCGCAAGGGCGCCCTGATCACTCTGTCGGTGGTGGTGCTGGCGTTGTTTGGCCCTTTTTTAGCTCCACACAGCCCGACGGAAATGGTCGGCTCGGTGTACGGCGCACCTGTGGAGGCGGCATGGTTGGGCTATGACTTCCTCGGGCATGACGTGTTATCGCGCTTGCTCAGTGGCGGTCTGTCGGTGCTGTGGATGTCGGTGGCTGCGGCGTCGATCGCACTGTTGACCGGTAGCACGCTGGGCCTGTTGGCGGGATTTTCCCGGCGGCGCCTGGACCAATTGATCACCTGGTTGGCGGACGTGTCGCTGGCTTTTCCCGACCTGATTCTGGTGCTGTTGATCGTCTCGATGCTGGGGCGCGCGCCTTGGCTGATCGTGCTGACCGTGTCCATCGCTTTCACGCCGGGTGTGATTCGCCTGGCCCGTGGCAGCGCGGTTGCAGTGGCGGGGCAGGAGTTCGTCGAGGCTGCGCAGATGATGGGCTATTCGAAGCGGCGGATTCTGTTCAAGGAAATCCTGCCGAACATCCTCACGCCGCTGCTGGTGCACTTCGGCAACATGCTGACCTGGGGCGTGGGCATGCTCTCGGGCCTGAGTTTTCTCGGTTACGGCGTGGCCCCGCCGACCGCCGATTGGGGGCTGATGATCAATGAAAATCAGGCGGGGTTGCTGGTACAGCCGTGGGCGGTATTGGCCCCGGCCATCCTGATCGGCATTTTTGCCTATGGCACCAATATTCTGGCTGAAGGCATCGGCCGCAGCAGTTCAAGGATCGGAGAAAAGCAGCCATGAACGCCATTGCCGGGATTGAGTCCCGCCCCCCTGTGCTGAATGCACAGGTGTTGCAGGTTCGTGATTTGCGGGTTGAGTTG
Organism: Pseudomonas sp. Irchel s3f7; assembly: GCF_900187615.1. Classification (GTDB taxonomy): domain Bacteria; phylum Pseudomonadota; class Gammaproteobacteria; order Pseudomonadales; family Pseudomonadaceae; genus Aquipseudomonas. Next base: position 29,258 of record NZ_FYDO01000009.1, read on the forward strand.
CCGGGGCAGATCGATGTGCTGTCGGGGGTGACCTTCAGTCTGCAGGCCGGAGAAATTCTGGGATTGGTCGGCGAATCCGGTTCGGGCAAGACCACGCTCGCCACCGCGTTGTTGGCGCATGCCCGGCGCGGCGCGCGGATTGTCGGTGGGCAGGTCGAAGTGTCCGGTCAGTCGTTACTGACACTGCAGGGCGAAGCCTTGCGCCGGGCCCGGGGCAGCCTGATCGGCTATGTCGCCCAGGACCCGGCGACCGCGCTCAATCCGGCGCTGCGCATTGGCAGCTTGCTGCGTGAAACGCTGGAGGCGCATCAGACCGGCCTCGATCGCGCCGCGCAACGGCAGCGCATCGTCGAGACCTTGCGCGATGTGGGTTTGCCGGAAGATGCAGAGTTTTTGCAGCGTTTTCCCCATCAACTGTCCGGTGGCCAGCAGCAGCGGGTAATGCTGGCGCTGGCGTTCGTCTTGCGCCCGGCGCTGATCGTCCTCGATGAGCCTACCACCGCGCTGGATGTCACGACCCAGGCGCACATCCTGGCGACGTTGCGCCGGTTGTGCAAAAGCCTGGGCGTCGCGGCGGTGTATGTGTCCCACGACCTGGCGGTGATCAAGGACCTGGTAGACCGGGTGATGGTGATGTACGCCGGGCGTCTGGTCGAAGTCGCCAGCCGCGAAGCATTGTTCAACCGCCCGGCTCATCCCTATACCCGAGGGTTGTTGGCGGCGATACCGGATGTGGCGCAGCGCCGTGAATTGCTGGCGATTGCCGGGCATGCACCGGCACCGGGGCAACGGCCGCCAGGTTGTGCCTTCGCACCCAGGTGCGCACGTCGCCTGGCCGGGTGCTCGACGGGTGAGCCACTATTGCAGGACCTGTCGTCACAGCAGCGGGTGGCCTGCCTGTCCCCGCATCTTCAGCCCTTGACGCCGATTGCTCAAAGCCCGGTGTTGCCCGTCGCCGAAGCACAGGCGCGCACGCCGCTGCTGGAAATCAAGGACCTGAACGTGGCCTACGACCGTCAGGTGTTGTTTGACGTTTCTCTGCGCGTGGCGGCGGGTGAGTGCCTGGCGTTGGTCGGTGAGTCCGGCTCGGGCAAGACCAGCCTGGCGCGTGCCGTTGCCGGGCTGGGCGAAAACGCCGAGGGCGAGTTGCGGTATGCGGGCGAGTCGTTGAGCCTGTCGGCGCGCAAGCGTGACGGCGGACAGCGTCATCAGATCCAGTACATCTTTCAGAATCCGTATCGGGCGCTGAATCCTCGTCAAACGGTTTTCCAGACCCTGAGTGCGCCGCTGGAGCACTTTTTCGGCATCAAGGGTGACGCGGCCCGGGTGCGCGTGGATGCCGTGCTCAAGCGGGTTTCTCTGCCGGGATCGATGGCGTCGCAGTATCCCCACAGCCTGTCCGGTGGCGAGCGCCAGCGCGTGGCGATTGCCCGGGCGCTGATTTGCGAACCAAGGCTACTGATCTGCGATGAAATCACCTCGGCATTGGACGTCTCGGTGCAGGCGTCGATCCTGGCGCTGTTGCGGCAACTGCAAGAAGAAGGACTGACGCTGCTGTTCGTCACCCATGACTTGGGTGTGGTTCGCGCCATTGCCGACCGGGTGTTGGTGTTGAAATTGGGTCGTGTGGTGGAGCAAGGGCGGGTGGATGCGGTACTGGACCAACCGCAAGCGGCCTATACGCGCACATTGCTGGAAAACTCGCCGACATTGCGGTGACGCCAATCGCCAGCAAGCCGGCTCCTACGGGGACTGTATTCACAACGATCCATTGTAGGAGCCGGCTTGCTGGCGATAGCAGCCGCCCAGAAACATCCAGAACCAGAGCTTGAAGACGATCTTTCTCCTGCCTACTAGCCTGTTGTTTTTGTCTCAAACACAGGAGGGCAATGGAATGCCTGATCTTCCCCACGCCAATCGCCTGCGCGCCGGGCGCTATTCCCAATCCGGGCAAATCTACCTGCTCACCGCCGTCACCTATCACCGTGATCCAGTATTTGCCAATTGGCGTACGGGGCGTCTGGTGGTGGATCAATTTCGCCAAACCCAGGCAGAAGAATGGGCCGACTCACTGGCGTGGGTGGTCATGCCCGACCATTTCCATTGGTTGGTGGAACTGAAGAACAGCACGCTGCCGGCGTTGATGCTGGCTACTAAATCTCGCAGTGCACGAGCCATCAATGCCCACCTGGGACGCAGTGGCCGCCTATGGCAAAAAGGCTTTCACGACCGGGCAATTCGACGTGAAGAAGATTTGCTGGCGGTGGCACGTTACGTCATTGCCAACCCCATACGAGCAGGCCTTGTCAGGCGAGTACATGATTACCCGTTATGGGACGCGAAATGGCTGTAAGAGCCGGCTTGCCAGCTCCTACAAGGGATGGTTGTGAACAAGGTCCTGTAGGAGCCGGCTTGCTGGCGATGCGATGGTGGATGTGCCGCCGTCATCGCTGGCAAGCCAGCTCCTACAAGGGATCGTTGTGAACACGGTTCTGTAGGCGCCGGCTTGCTGGCGATTGCGATGGTGACTGTGCCGCCGTCATCGCTGGCAAGCCAGCTCCTACAAGGGCTGGTTGTGAACACGGTTCTGTAGGCGCCGGCTTGCTGGCGATGCGATGGTGGATGTGCCGCCGTCATCGCTGGCAAGCCAGCTCCTACAAGGGATGGTTGTGCACGCGGTTCTGTAGGCACCGGCTTGCTGGCGATGCGATGGTGGATGTGCCGCCGTCATCGCTGGCAAGCCAGCTCCTACAAGGGCTGGTTGTGCACGCGGCTCTGTAGGCACCGGCTTGCTGGCGATGCGATGGTGGATGTGCCGCCGTCATCGCTGGCAAGCCAGCTCCTACAAGGGATCTTGTGAACACGACTCTGTAGGAGCCGGCTTGCTGGCGATTGCGATGGTGACTGTGCCGCCGTCATCGCTGGCAAGCCAGCTCCTACAAGGGATCGTTGTGAACACGGTTCTGTAGGCGCCGGCTTGCTGGCGATTGCGATGGTGACTGTGCCGCCGTCATCGCTGGCAAGCCAGCTCCTACAAGGGA
>NZ_FYDO01000009.1:32433-201292 GCF_900187615.1 Pseudomonas sp. Irchel s3f7
ATGCGATGGTGGATGTGCCGCCGTCATCGCTGGCAAGCCAGCTCCTACAAGGGCTGGTTGTGAACACGGTTCTGTAGGCGCCGGCTTGCTGGCGATTGCGATGGTGGATGTGCCGCCGTCATCGCTGGCAAGCCAGCTCCTACAAGGGCTGGTTGTGAACACGGTTCTGTAGGCGCCGGCTTGCTGGCGATTGCGATGGTGGATGTGCCGCCGTCATCGCTGGCAAGCCAGCTCCTACAAGGGATGGTTGTGAACACAGTTTTGTAGGAGCCGGCTTGTTGGCGATGCGATGGTGGATGTGCCGCCGTCATCGCTGGCAAGCCAGCTCCTACAAGGGATCGTTGTGAACACGGTTCTGTAGGAGCCGGCTTGCTGGCGATGGCGTCGTTATGCCACGCGCGTCTGGCGGCGGCGTGCTTCTTCGCGTACGGCCGGGATGATCCAGCGGCCGTAATCAACGGTGTCGTAGAACGGATCGTAGCCACGGTTGAGGAAGGTCGTCACACCCAGGTCGACGTAATCGAGCAAGGCCTGGGCCACGGTTTCCGGGGTGCCGACCAGGGCGGTGGTGTCGCCGTAGGCGCCGACAGCGGTGGCGGTGGGCATCCAGAGCGCACGGTCATGGCGATCACCCAGGGCTGCGGCGGCGAGAAGGCGTTCGGAGCCGGTGCCCTTGATGCGTTTTTGCCAGGGGCTGCCGGCTGCGAACTGCGGGTTGGCCTTGATCTGTTGAAGAATCTGCTCGGCGCGCTGCCACGCCAATTCCTCGGTGGCACCAAGGATCAAACGCACCGACAAACTGACCTTCGGCGCCTCCACGCCCGCTGCGCTGGCGGCGGCGCGCAGCTTGCCGATCTGCTCGGCAACGCCACTCAACGGCTCACCCCACAATGCGTACAGGTCCGCGTGCTTGACGGCGATCTGGTAGGCGATGTCCGACGAGCCACCAAAAGAAATCGGAATGTGCGGCTTTTGCAAAGGCTTGACCGGTGAGAACGCGCCCTTGATGTTGAAATACTGTCCCTCGAAGTCGAACGGCTCCTCGGCGGTCCAGGTGCGTCGAACGATTTCCAGGTACTCATCGGTACGTTTGTAGCGCTCGGTCTTGTCCAGCAGGAAGTCGCCTTCCTGGGGCTCGGCCGTGATGCCGGTAATGGCGTGCAGGCGAATCCGCCCACCGCCCGTGGTGTGATCGAGCGTCGCAAAGGCTCTGGCGGCGACGGTTGGGGCGGACAGAGCCGGACGATGGGCGATCATGAAGCCCAGGCGCTCGGTGTGAGCGGCGGCGTAGGCAGCGATCTGCAAGCTGTCGGCGCTGCCCGGGCCGCTGGCGATCAGCACCCGGTCGAAACCTGCATGCTCGTGGGCTCTGGCGTGGTGGCGGATGAAATCCAGGTCGAAGTCGGGGCTGCGAACGCCGCGGGTTTCGGACCATTGGCGAGGAAAAATCATGCCGACAAATTCAATGGACATGGGGACACTCCTGAGGACGGTAGGCGGTTTGGCCGCGGGCTTAGAATTGGTAATCGACCTGGGCCAGCACAGTGCGGCCAGGCATGGGTTGCAGGAAGGTATTGGTGGACCCGGCCAGGCCGCTGACGAAGTTCAATTCATCCGTCAGGTTGAGTACGCGCAACGTGGTGCTCCACTGCGGCTGGCGGTAGTACACCGCAAGATCGAGGTTGTACTCGTCGGGGATTTTCACGGTCTTGCTCAGGTTCAGGTACCAGCTGCTGGTCCACCAGCCGGAGAGTTCGGCACCAAAGCCTGACTCGAAGCGATAGTCGACATAACCACTGGCGGTGTATTCGGGAATCTGTACCGCGTCGAAGCGCCCGGACGGTCGCTGGTTGAGGCTGTTGTTGTCGCCGAACACTGTGCCGTTGTCTGGAATGAACCCCGCCGAGGCAAAACCGGACTGGGAAGCAAATTCGTTGTAGGCGGTGAGTTTCGAAAGGTTCAACGCCGTGCGCAGGTGGTCGTCAGGTTGGTAACGAATGGTCGACTCCACGCCCTTGATCACCAGTCGCGCAATGTTGTTGTTGCTGTCGGGTGACTGATCCCGCTCCTGCTTGAACGCAGCGAGGGTCATGAACAGCTCGTTGGGCACGGCTTCTACCTTCAATCCCACTTCGTGCAACACGCTGAGGCTTTCGAACGCTAACGGGTTGAGCAGGTTGGCTCCGGCGCCGCTGCCCCAGCCCAGGCCGTTGGAGAAGAACCCGGTATTGACCGCCAACGAGCGATCAAAGGTGTAGTACAGCGTGCTGTTTTCGGTGGGCTTTACGTACGGACTGACCTGAAAGGCAAACAGTCGGTAGTTGTCACTGTCCTTGCGCGGGTTGCCGCCGGCGAGTACGAAAGGGTTTTCGATTTCAGCGTCGATCCAGCTGCGGCTGGCGCCGATGTTCAGGCCGACACGCTCACCCAATTTCAGGTTGTGCTGGGTGAACAACGTCTGCGTGGTCCAGGTGCTTTCAGCGGTGTAAGGCGCGACGGATTCGGCGTACAGCCCGTGACCGGCCGGGTACATGGCCGGCAGATTCAGCCAGCCATAGTAGTTGGAGAATTGTGGTACACCGGGCTGGCCGATCCAGGCAGCGTTGCCACCGGCCGGATTGGAACCGGTCAGCCCCAGCAGATCCCCCGGATTCTTGCCCGATGGGTCCTGAGTCAGGTCGTAGGCGTTGATGGTCGAGCCGAAACTGTTGTTGGCGGCGATCGACTGGTTGAACTCACGACGGTAGATCAGCCCGGTATTGCTGTCATCACGCAAGGTCAGACCGCCCAGCTGCGTTTCGTTGCGTGAGCGAAACTCAAAGCGGTTATCGAAAATATTGTCCTTGGACTGCACCTGGAAAGAGCCGACGGCGTCGGTCATGTCCCGCGAGCGCTGGTAAAACGTGTTGTTGGCCAGGGTGATGGTCGGCGTCAGATCGGCTTCTGCCCTCAGTTGCGTGGTGAAGCGCCGCGAAGTGTTTTCATCCTCATCGCGCTGACCGGTTTGGGAGGACAGGGAGGTCAGGCCATTGCCGGCCAGCGACGGGTCATAAACCCAGCCGCGCAGGCTGCCCGGCTTGGTTTGTGTGTTAGGAGAGGCGGACTGGAAACTTCCATCGACCACGCTGTATTGGCCCTGAGCGTTCCGTTGGCGCTTGACCCAGCCCAGGGTCGGCGCATCAGCCGCCCCGGAGGCGAGTACCGGCGACCACAAAGTGTTGCCGTTCTGGATGATCGGCGTGGCCCGTCCTGCATAGTATTTTGCGCTGTCCACCAACTCCTGGTTAGCGCGGTTCCAGCCGTGGGCGATGTTGTAGTCGTAGTAGTCGTCGTAACTGGCATTCCAGTCGACCCGCACGTTGTCATTGCGCCAGGCGAGGGCACCGTAGAACGCGTCGAAGTTGTTGTCGACGTTGTCGTAGAAATCCTCCTGGCGCTGCTTGGTGATGCTGATCCGGTAGGCCAGGTTGTCGCTGAGTGGGCCGGTGTTATCGACGCTGAATTTACTGGAGTCACGGGATTCACCGTCCGGCACCCAGGTGCCCAGCTCACCGCTGAGCCTGGTTTTGAACTCATTGAAATTCGGTTTCTTGCTCAGGTAATTGACATAGCCACCACTACCGGACACCGAGCCATAGGTCACCGAGGACGGACCGGCGACGATGTCGGCGCCTTCATAGGCGTTGAAGTTGGCCGGGTGCCGCACGCCGTAAGCGCGCTGGCCGTCCTGGAAAACTTCAGAACCCTGGGCGCGAAATTGCGGTGCGATCCCGGCGTTCTGGCCTCCGCCACGGGTGATGCCTGGCGCGTACTTGACCAGGTCGTCGGCGCTGCGGATCGGGTCGTTGGCCAGTTGTTCGGCATTGACCTGAGTGATCGAGCGCGGAGTATCGAGCACTTTGGTTTCGATGCCTCCGTAGATCGAAGACTCGGGCCGGGTGGGCAGGGCGTCATCGTCGGAATCGGCGGCGCTGGCTTGAACAGTGACGGTTTGCAGTTGAGTGTCGGCGGCGAAGGTCGCGGTCGACAGGGTAGAAACGATGACCAATGCCAGAGCATGGCCAGAAGCGGGACGAACGAAGCCGATAGAGGGCATGAAAATGTGCCTCGATAGATAAATGCATTGAATGGCGTAAACGTCATAACGGCCACCACCACCCTGTAGGAGCCGGCTTGCTGGCGATGGCAGCCGTGAGACGCCATCGCCGGCAAGCCGGCTCCTACAGGTCAGTGGTGTAGGGTCGACCGTGGGGTGTCAGCGCCCGTGTGGGTTATGCCGTGTCTTTCAGCCAGAGCTTTTCAAAGCGCCAGGTGCTGAATAGCGACTCTTCTGCCGCCGCACCGCCCACGCGGTTGGCGACGCTGTCGAGCAGGTCGGCATAACCCCAGATCAACATGCCGCCGCGTTCGTACTGGATCTGCTGCACCTGGTGGACCAACGCCCTGCGTTTCTCCAGGTCGGGTTGGGCCATGGCCGCCAGAAACAGCTCGCTGAACTGCGGATCGTTGAAATGGGTTTTGTTCGATACGGCAAACGGCGCGTCGGTGTGAATCGCGCTGGCCAGGAACGGCGCGCCGATGCTGCCGCCGGTACTCAGCGTCCAGTCGTTGCGCAGCGGTCCCTGGTACGTGGCCAGGTCGACCTGCTTGACCTTGAGCGTGACACCGATGCGCTTGGCCTGTTCGGCCAGCACCAACGCTGAGGTCAGCCCCGGACCGGGTGTTGTCACCAGTTCCAGTTCAAGGTTTTCATGCCCGGCTTCCTTGAGCAGTTGCGCCGCACGTTGCGGGTTGTGAGGGCGCGGCCCAAGCGTGTGGTTGAAGGTCGGATCGCTCGGCGCATAAAGGTCGTTGGCCACTCGGCCCTGACCGTTTAGCGCCCGGCGCACCAGTTCCTCCCTGTCGGCCAGCAGACGAAATGCCTCCCGTACCCGTGGATCGTTAAACGGCGGTTTGTCGAGATTCATGTCGAACGACAACCAGTTACCGGTGACTGATTTGAGCACCTTCAACCGTGGGTCGCGCTGCAGCACTTCCAGCTGTTCGGTGGGCATTACGTTGGCCATGTCGATCTGCCCGGAACGCAGGGCCGCCAAGCGCGAAACCTGATCCTTGAAGTCGATGATTTCCAGCTCATCGGCGTAGGGCTTGCCATCCTTGTAGTAATTCTCGAACCGCGTGAACAGTGAACGCTGGCCGGGGGTGAAACTTTTCAGTTTGTACGGGCCTGCGCCCACCGGGTTGGTCACTGGGTGATAGTCCACCGGCACGATCCCGCCAAAGTTGACCCAGGTTTCCGCCAGCGGCATGTAGCTGCGGCCCTCACGAAAGTTCAGGCGCACGGTGCGCGAATCGAGTTTGACCAGGTTGTCGCGGTCCACCCAGTGCAGCAGCGCGGCGTAGGGCGAGGCCAGTTGTGGATCGGTGAGGCGGCGAATGGAGAACATCAGGTCATCGGCGTCGATGGTTTTGCCATGGTGAAATTCCAGGTCCGGACGCAGGCGCAATGTCCAGCTGCTGGCATCGGCATTCGGCTCGGCGAATTCGGCCAGGGCCAGACGCGGTTGCATTTGCTCGTCCCATTCCCACAACTTGCTGTAGAGAGCAAAGCCGCGAACGATGCCACTGCCGATGGGTTTGTGCGCGTCGAGGTTACCGCTCTGATTGCCGTCGAGAATGCCCAGGCGCAGACGTCCGCCATACCGCGGCTGATTGTCGGCAGTGGCGCTGGCGGTTGGCTTTTCGCTGCTCGGGCCGCAGCCCGCGAGCAGGCCGCCACCGAGCAGCAAGCCACCGCCAAGCAGCGCGCTGTGGCCGAGAAAATCCCGGCGGCTGAACAATGAGTGATCGTCGCTCATGGCATCAGGCTCCGGTCGGACCGTTGGCGGAACGCAACTCCAGCGGCGCTTCGGCAGGGCGACTGAGCTCTACACGGTCGCTGCGAAAGTGCGGCAGGACGTGTTCACCCAAGCGATAGGCTTCTTCCAGGTGCGGGTAGCCGGCCAGGAAGAACAGATCGATGCCGATGGCGTTGTACTCGCGGATCCGCGCCACGACATTCTCGTAGCTGCCGACCAGGGCACAGCCCGGCGGGATGCCGATGTAGCCAAAACCTGTCCAGACGTTGGGGTGGATGAAGAAGTCGTCGAAGCTTTGGGTTTCGGTCTTTTGCGCGAACTGGTTTTCATAGCTGAGCTTGCGTGCGGTGCGCAGCCCGGCATGGGCTGCCACTGCCTTGACCGCGCCCCTGGCGATGCCTTCGTCGAAGAACCGCTTGGCTTCGGTACGGGCCAGTTCTTCGGTTTCCCGGGTAATGACATCGATCGACAAGCCGAAGCGAATATCGGTGCGCCCGTACTTCAGGGCACGCTCACGAATGTCGGCAATCAACGCGGCAATTTCATCCGGATGCTCGGCGCGCATCAGATAAAAGTCGGCGTGTTTGGCCGCGAACTCCCGAGCCGGGATCGATGAGCCCGCGGTGCAGATCAGTGGCAGCTCGGCCTTCTTCAGCGGCCCGCGCAAGCCACCCCCTTCGGCTTTATAGAATTTGCCCTCGTAGTGGAAGTTCTCGTTGTGCCAATAACCCTTGACCACGTCCATGAACTCGATGGCCCGCTCATAACGCTCATCGTGATCGCTGAAGTCACCGACCTGGCGCTGAATCGCATCCGAGCCGCCGTTGATGATGTTCCAGACCAGGCGGTTTCCGGTGGCGCGCTGATAGGTCGCGGCCTGCTGCACCGCCACCCACGGCGTGTAGTGATAGGGCTGGAATGCTGTGACGAATTTCAGCGTGCGGGTTTCCCGGGCCAGCAGCGAGCAGACGGTCCAGGGTTCTTCGCCGGTGGGCGCATTGACCATCAGGGCACCGCCGAAGCCATTGATTTCCGCAGCCTTGGCGATTTGCCCGAGGTAGTCGATGTAGGTGAAGTGATCGCCGACGCTGAAGCCCGAGACCGCGCCGGTGCTCGGCCCGCCACGATGCCAGTCACCACGGTTGCGCGGGTCGCCGGGCAGGAACTGGGTTTCGCCATGCAGAGGCAGGCGAGTGAAAAATTCAATGCTCATGTCGAGGGCTCCGTCTCACTGCACGCTGGGGTTGCAGATGGGGGTGATGGGCTGACCGTTGATGACCTTGTGGGCGAACGGCACCGAATCCTTGAGGGAGGCGTTGACCGTTTCGCTATGACCCAGCCCTTTGTAGAGATGGCCCTCAACCACTGAGCCGGTCTTGCAGGCGTCCTGCATCAGCGCGACCTGGGTTGAGGCCGCCGGGGTTTTGTCTTCGGCGCCGGTGCCGATGAAGATCGGCTGGGCCAACTTCAGCGTCGGGTAGGACACTTGCTTCTGCCACGCCGCGAGCTGGTCGCCCTGGTAGTCTTTTTTGGCATTGGCCGGTGTCAGGCCGACGCCGACCACATCGCTGACCAGGGCCGCCAGGCAGCTGGTGCGGGCTTGCTCGAACAGTGGCAGCGCCTTGTCGGTGTAGAAATCCTTGGGGTTGATGCTCGGGTCGTACTGCTGCGCCGCCAGCAAGGTGTAGAAACCGTAGGCGAGGGACGCGTCGACCTTGTTGACGTCCTGTTCACCGACGTTTTTCGCACCCACGGTGTAGATCACGCCGGTGCCGATGCTGCCTTTGACACCGAGGTCCGGCGCATAAGTCGGTGCGTAGGCGGCGGAGGCGAAGGCGCCCGCGCCCCCTTGGGACTGCCCGACGATCAGCACTTTGTTGGCCAGCCCCGGAACACCGGCGACCACGGCTTTGGCCGCATCGAGAATGCCGTAGGCCGCCATGCGATTGTTCAGCAACGGGTGCCCACCGGGTACGCCAAGGCCCTGATAATCGGTGGCGACAATGGCATAACCTTCGTCCAGCCAGCGGCTGAGGTACTGCACGTCCCGATAGGAGCGGCCTTGCCACGACGGCGCGCAAACGTCCGCTACACCGACGGTGCCATGGCCCCAACTGGCGACCGGCCAACCGCCGGCAGGTGCCTTGCCCTTGGGCAGGAACAAGGTGCCGGAGACCACGATCGGGGTCTTGTTGTCGATGCCGTCGGTGGAGGTGTAGAGAATTCGTTGCGCACTGGCGGCGTTGGGCAGGCTAAGGGTCTTTTCCAACGGCTCGCTACGCAGCAGTTTGCCAGGCGTAGCCGGGATGATTTCTTGCCAGGTATAGAACGCCGAGACACGGCCGTCACCTTGTTGCGAATCGGGTTTTGGTGCGTGTGTGCCGGCCGCCATGGCTGTGATGGACAGCGCCAGGACACTCAAACCGAAGACGAATTTTTGCGGCAGTTTCATCAGGATTTCCCTATTTATGGATTGTTGCTGACCTGGCCACGCAGGGCCGGCCAGTAGTCGGTGAGCTTCAGGTCGATCAGCGCCTGGCGGGTGAAGCCGGTGGCCAACGATGGGGTGATGTCGTAGTTGTCGCGGATCAGGTGATTGGCCAGCGCGTACTCGGTCAGTGCCTGGTAGTGCGCCTTGAGTTGCAGGTCGCTTTTCGGTGCCCAGCGCTCTTTCCAGGCCACGGGATCGTTTTGGTCATCGCGGCGCAGCACGCTTTCGGCGGTGCCGGCGCGGGAGGAGAGTTGGTAGTAGGCGTCCTGATTCTGCTCCTGGGAAATCCACCAGGCGGCCTTGACCCAGGCGGTGGCCAGCAGCTGCGTGATGTCCGGATGCTGCGCGACAAAGAGGTCGGTGCCCCACAGGTCGGAGATCAGGCGCCAGTCGTTTGCGCCTTGTTTGGTTGACCAGATGATCTTGCCTACGCCTTTATCTTCCAGCGCATAGGCCTCGCTGAGCAGCACCGCAGCGTCGACCTTGCCCGCGGACACGGCGGCCGCGCCGACTTGCGGGTTGAGGTTGGCGATTTTGAAATCGTCGAGCTTCAAGCCTTTGCTGGCGAGGAAGTTGCTGAAGGCGAACTCCCAAGGGCGCCCGCGATGCAGAGCCAGGCGCTTGCCTTTGAGGTCCTCAATGCTCTTGGCGGTGGAACCTGCCGGCACTACCAGGTAGATATTGTTGCCGCTGCCACCCGGGACGATCAGCTTGCCCGGCACGCCACCAGCACCGGCAATGACCGAAGGCAGGTCGCCGCGCACCGCGAAGTCGATGCTGTTGTTGCTGAAGCCTTCGTTGATCTGCGGGCCGGCGCCAGCGTGGGGCAGGGCGATCCAGTCAAGTTTGACCCCGCGCTGATTCAATTGCTGCTCAAGCCAGCCATCTTCGATTACGCGCCCGGCGATACCACCGAACACCGGTTTACCCCCCTGGGTGTACGCGACGATGGCGATCTTTACCGAGGCGGGTGCCTGTTCGGCAAGTGCAGTGGCCGTGAGCAGAATCCCGGTCAAGGCGACCAGGCTGTTGCGCCAGAATTTTTTCATTGAAATGTCCCCGATTCGATTTCCAAAGTCATCACATCCGCGTTCCCCTAAACACGCTCCTGTAGGAGCCGGCTTGCCGGCGATGGGGCCGTTGAGCCGTGTGTTGCCGGTATGAGCGCTATCGCCGGCAAGCCAGCTCCTGCAAAGAATGTGTTGTGTTGGGAGGGGAGAGAGCAGATTGCATGCCATTGCGCGAAAAAAACGCTGCAGGCCTTGCAGGGCGGGGCGTGTGGCGCGCCGGCCGGTGGCGGGGCCGTGCGCAGGGTGTTGATCTGCAAGCAAGGCAATGGGGGCAAATTGCTGCTCCAGCAACAAGGCACTAGCAGTTTTGCTTTATATTCCTCAATGGAATATATAAAGAATAATTAATAATTATTTAGTCTAATAATCTTCATGCAATATTAAGCACGCGCTTTTACTGCCAGGAATGCACCATGTCGCTGATCACTCATCCAAATGCCCGTGAATTGACCAAGTCGGTGCGGGCCACCGTTCTGGTGTTCAAGGACCCGCGCTCACAGGAACTGCTCAGTCGTATCGAGCGCCTGGCCCCGAGTGAAGCCAATACGCTGATCATCGGCGAGACCGGCACCGGCAAGGAGTTGGTCGCGCGGCACATCCACCATTTGAGTCGCAGGGGACGAGAGCCTTTCGTTGCCGTCAACTGCGGCGCCTTCGCCGAAACCCTGGTGGAGAGCGAACTGTTCGGCCATGAAAAAGGTGCGTTTACCGGCGCTACCACGACCAAGGCCGGGTGGTTCGAAGCGGCCAATGGCGGCACGTTGTTTCTCGATGAAATCGGTGATCTACCGCTGAACATGCAGGTCAAATTATTGCGCGTTCTACAGGAGCGTGAAGTCGTGCGCCTGGGTTCGCGCACGCCGATTCCAATCAACGTTCGACTGGTGGCCGCGACCAACGTGAACCTGGCGGATGCGGTGGTTGCCGGGCATTTTCGCGAGGACCTGTTCTACCGACTGCACGTCGCCACGATCCGCCTGCCACCCTTGCGCGAGCGACCGGGCGATATCCTGCCACTGGCCGAGTTTTTCCTCGAAGAGCATTGCCAGCGACTGGGCTATAACCGCGCCACATTGAGTGAAGAAGCGGAGCGCAAGCTGCTGGAACACAGCTGGCCGGGCAACATCCGTGAACTGGAAAATTCCATTCACCATGCCTTGCTCGTGTGCCGCAATCAACGCGTCGCGCCGGCTGATCTGCACCTGGTGGACATGCGCTCTTCGGGCATCCGTCATGAGCAGGAGCAATCAGTACAGACAAGCCCTGCGATTGCCGGGCCAGTGGATCTGGAAGCGGCACTCAATGCGCTGTTTGAACAGAACATTCCAGACCTTTACGAACACATCGAGGAGACCATTTTTCGCGCCGCCTACCGGTTCTGCCATGGCAACCAGTTGCAGACCGGGCGGTTGCTGAACATCAGCCGCAACATCGTTCGGGCGCGGCTGGAGAAGATCGGGGAGTTGAACAAGCCGCTGGCGGTGGGGGCGTCTTGAGCTGGACCGAAGGTGGGTTTGATGGCCCCATCGCGAGCAGGCTCACTCCTATAGGGGGCGGCTGTGTTCTGCAGGAGTGAGCCTGCTCGCGATGGCGGTGCATCAAATCTGTAAATACTCCCGCGCCAGCCCGCACGCGCGCTCAATCAGCATCGGTGCCAATTCAATCGCTGTCGGCGTGCCCTGGCGGGTGTGAATCCAGCCCAGGTACGTGGTGCCTCGCAGCATCAGGAACAGTGCCAGGGTCTTGCGATCGGCCTCGGTCAGCGGCTTGACCGCGTGGTAACCGTCCAGCAACGCGGCCTTCATCTGCTCAAAACGCGGATCATCCAGGCAGAAGTACAATGCCGTGGCCAGTTCGAACATGTGCCAGCCAAATCCGGCATCGTCGAAGTCGATCAGGCGCAGTTGCGGGCCTTCGATCAGCAGGTTTTCCGGCACCAGGTCGGCGTGAATCATGCCGAAGTTGCCCAGGTGCCGACCGTATTGGCGCAAGTCCTTACGCGCCGTGCGCCGGGCCTGTTGCAGCAAGTCGCGTTGCTCGTCACTGAGCTGTTCCAGTTCCCAAAACCGTCCCCAGAATGGGGTGGCGCCGATCAAGCCTTCTTCATCCCAGGCGTGCCGGACAAACTCGTCCGGCTGCTGCCACTGCGCCGAATGCAGGTGAATGCGCGCGGCAATCGCCCCGGCCTCGTTGAACAGGAAATCGATTTCGGTACCGGCCTGCACCCCTGCCTCGGAAGTGCCGGCCGTCGCGCCCGGTAGCCAGGCGAGCATGTCGATGTGACGCGCTTCGCCGATGGCCAGGTGGGTGACTTCGATCAGGTGGCGTTGATCCTGCGCGCGGATGATCTGCGGCACGGTAATGCCGGCCGAGCCCAGCGCCTCCATCCATTGCAGCTCGGAACGCAATGCAGCCTCGCAGTGATAACCGTTTCGATGAATACGCAGGGCCACGCGCTGGCCGTCGTGGCGGCGGGCGGAGAACACCGCGTTTTCGCGGAATTTCACCAGCTCCAGGTCAGCGAAATCGCCTTCCCATTGCAGCAAGGCATGGCGTGCCAGGTCGTGCAGGCGGGCGACTTGCTGGTCGTGGGGCAGGGTGTTGAACTCAGTCATGGCAGGGCCTCAAATCGCGCTGAGCGCGTTGTCCAGCGTTTCAACGAACAGGTCGGCGTCGTCGCGGCTGAACACCAGCGGCGGACGCAGCTTGAGAATGTTGTCGCCGGCGCCGATCTTGCTGATCAGCACGCCGTTTTCGCGCATGTCGTTCACCACTTTGCGCGCCTCCAGCCCGGCCGGCTCCTTGCTGGCGTGGTCGCGTACCAGTTCCATGGCGAAGAACAGGCCCTTGCCCCGCACATCGCCGATGATCGAGTGCTTGCCCGCCAGCACTTGCAGGCGTTGTTGCACATAAGCGCCGACGTTTTGCGCGTTTTGCAGCAGCAGCTGCTGTTCAATCACATCCAGCACGGCCATGCCGACCGCTGCCGCGACCGGCGAGCCGCCAAAGGTGTTGAAGTACATGGCATGGCGGCCGAAGGATTCGACCAGCGCCTTGTGGGTGATCAACCCGGCCAGGGGATAACCGTTACCCATCGGTTTGCCGAGGGTGACGATGTCCGGCACCACGCCATGGGCCTGGTGGCCCCACAGGTGATCGCCGGTACGACCGAAACCGGACTGCACTTCGTCGGCGATAAACAGGCCGCCGGCAGCGCGGATCAACGCCGCGGCTTTGTTGACGAAACTAGTCGGCACCCGTGGAAGGCCTTCGTTGGCGAACAGGGTGTCGATCAGCAACGCGGCGGGGCGAATGCCCTGGGCCTGCATCGACGCAATGGCCGCCGCGATATTCGCCGCATATTCCTCGGCCAGTTGCGCTTCCGTGGTGCCGGCCGGTGCGTGGTACAGGCATGGAATCGGCACCGCGCGAGCATGGGCGGCAAACGGTTCCGGCGAGGGCAGGGCAGTGGTGACTTCGGCCAGCGACGCCGAGTTGCCGTGGTAGTTGTAGTCGCTGACGATGATCCCGGTGCCGCCACTGGCGAACCGCGCCAGGCGCAGCGCCAGTTCGTTGGCTTCGCTGCCGGTGCAAGTGAACATCGCGGTGTCCAGCGGCGCTGCGAACGTCGCGGTCAAGCGCTCGGCATAGCGCACCACTTGCTCATCCAGGTAGCGAGTGTGGATGTTCAACGTGGTGGCCTGGCGGTGCATGGCCTCGGTCACGTGGGGGTTGCAGTGACCGACGCAGGGCACGTTGTTGTAGACGTCGAGGTAGCGGCGGCCGTCGACGTCGAACAGCCAGACGCCTTCGCCGCGCACCAGGTGCAGAGGTTTATCGTAGAACAGTGGCGAAGCGCTGCCGAGCACGCGATGGCGGCGTTGCAGGAGAGTGTCTTCAGGCATGGTCTGGAACCTCGATGGCGGTGGTGCGACGGTTGCGCAGCAGGTAGTTGAAGATGCACAGGGTGAAGGTCACCGCGAGGGCGATCAGCATCAGCATGTCGAGCTGGAAGCAGGCGGCGATCACCACCAGCGTCAGGGCCAGGCCGAGCCAGGCAACCAGTTTGCCGCCGACCAGGGTGAATGGCCGTGGCAGGTCCGGTTGGTTGCGTTTGATGTGCAGGTACGCGCCGAAGATGAACAGGTAGCAAACGTTGAGCAGCAGCACGACTGCGAGCATCACAGTGGCCGGGTCGACTTCCGACAGCGGCAGGCCGATCACGCCGATCAGCAACAGCGCCAGGTAGGGCGTGCCGCGCTTGCCGGTCTTGCCCAGCCATTGCGGGAACAAGCCATCGCGGGCCATGGCAAACAGCTGGCGGGAAGCGGCGTAGACCAGCGAGAAGAAGGTCGCGATCAGGCCGAACACCGCGCCGCAGCCAATCACCTTGGCCAGCCACGAACCTTCACCGAAGGCACTGTTGCTGGACATCGCGGCGTACAGCGGATCACCCGCTGAACCGACCAGTTCAACACCCCCCGCGCCCGGTGCGCAGACCAGTACCACCAGTGCGGTCACCAGCAACGTGCCGATGGCCGCCAGAATGCCGCGTGGCATGGTGCGGCCGGGGTTGTGTGCTTCCTCGGCTGCCGAACCGGTTTGTTCGACGGTGATGAACAGCCAGATGGCGAACGGCACACAAGCGAAGATGCCGCCGAGGCTGACCGGTGTGGCGACGTTGGCGGGCAATGTCAGCAAATGGGTCAATTCGACATGGGGCGCCATGGCTACGCCAAACGTGAGCAGTGCAACGACCGCAATCACGCCGGCAATAAAGGTCAGGCCCATGGCCTCACCGACGCCGCGCATGTGGATGCCGATGATCACCGCGAACAGGGCGATCTTCACCGGCCAGCCGCCGAGGCCGAAAATCGACTCGGTGTAGGCGCAGATGAAAGTTGCCGCCGCGCCAGTGCCGATGGTCAGGGCCAGCGCGCACGCCACGCCGACCAGATAACCCACGAACGGCCCGAAGGCACTTTGCGCATAGACGAAGACGCCGCCAGCGCTGGGCAGTGCGGTGGACAGTTCCGCCACGCACAACGCCAGCCCGCCGCAGAGCAGGGCCATCAACAGCGTGGCGATCAGCATATTCAGCCAGCCACCGGCCATCAGCCCGAAATTCCAACCGGAAAACTGCCCGGCCACCACCAACGCAATTCCGAGGCCGGCGATCTTTGGCCAGCCCAGCGCACTTTTCTTAAGCACAGAAGTCTCCCGCGACCCGAAGGTCGATTTATTGTTTTAGTGAGAAATGGAGGGGTTTGAGCGTTGTCTGGCAAGGCAACCCAGAAGCAGGTAGGCCCTGAGGTCGGCTTCGATACTACGCCCGAGGTGCGCAACGGCATGTTTGCGCGCATGCCATGTGGTTGGTTGTGGGTGCCAGATTTTAGGTGACGTACACGGATTTTGTGTTCACTGCAGATCCTCGTAGGAGCCGGCTTGCTGGCGAAGGCGTCGGGTCAGGCAACGCTAATCTCAGATCCGAAAACTCCCCACCAACTGATTCAACCGTCCAGCCTGTTGCTCCAGCTCGGTACAAGCACGCAATGTCGCTTGCAGGTTCTCCACCCCTTGCTGGTTCAGGGTGTTGATCTGGGTGATATCGATATTCAACGCCTCGACCACCGCGGTCTGTTCCTCGGTGGCCGCCGCGACAGACTGGTTGACGTTGTCGATCTGGCCGATGCGTTGGGTCACGCTGCCCAGGCGGGTGCCGGCGAGGTTGGCGATGGTGACGCTTTCTTCGCTGTGCTGCTGGCTTTCGGTCATGGTGGTGACTGAATCCCGTGCGCCCACTTGCAGCTCCTCGATCATCTGCTGGATCTCCAGCGCCGAGGTCTGGGTGCGGCCGGCCAGGCTGCGCACTTCGTCTGCGACCACGGCAAACCCACGGCCCGCTTCACCGGCTCGCGCCGCTTCAATCGCGGCATTGAGCGCCAGCAAATTGGTCTGCTGCGAGATGCCCTTGATCACCTCAAGGATCTGCCCGATGTTCACGGTCTTGTCGTTGAGCACTTCGATGTTGGCGCACGACGCACTGATCTTGCCCGACAGCTCGCTCATCACCTCAATCGTGCGCTGCACGACCTGACGACCATCCTCGGCTTGTTGCCGTGCGGACGACGCCTGCTGCGAGGCATCGGACGCGTTATGGGCAATCTCCTGGGCGGCGGCGCCCAATTGGTTGATGGCCGCGGCCACGCTGTTGGTACGGGTGGATTGATCGTCGAAATTGCTCAGCGACGAGTTCGACGCCACCAACACACGGCGGGCGCCTTCATTGACGCCTACAGCCGCCGAAGCCACTTCGCGCATCGAGTGGTGAATGCGTTCGACAAAGCGATTGAAGGCTGTGGCCAGCTGACCGATTTCATCCCGCGATTGCACTTGCAGGCGCCGGGTCAAATCGCCTTCGCCGAGGGAAATATCTTCCATGACCTTGGTCAGCATCTGCAGCGGCCGGGTAATGCGCAGCGCCGTGTACCAGATCAACAGCAGACCGAGCAGGGCCGAGCCACCGCCGAGCAGCAGTTCCAGCGCGGTGCTTTGCACGCCTTGGGCGTCGAGTTCTTTTTGCAAGGTGGTGACCGGTGCCAGCAACACACTCTGCGGCACACCCACCAAAATACCCCACGGTGCGGCCCCGGCAATCGGCGCCAGCGGTTCGAGGACTTTAATGTGCTGCGCATCGACAAACACCTTGGCCTGCCCCTGACGCAGGCTGTCCATGACCTCGGCATTGTCCATCGGCTGACCGAGGCGAGCGACGTCCTGGCTATCGGCGGAAATCACCCCGTGCGGGCTGACGATGCTGATCTGACCGTTGCCATCAAACAGTTCGCGGGCGCTGGCTTCGCTGTTTTGTTGCAGGGCGGCGAGGTTGATGTCGAGCCCGACCACGGCGATGACGTTGCCGTTCTCCAGTAGCGGGAACGCCACACTGGTCACCAGTTTGCGGCTGCCCGAGGCTTCATCGAAATACGGCTCCAACACACAGGCCTGGCGGGTGTCGCGGGCGCAGGTGTAGAAGGCGTTGTACGGTGCGCCGCTCGGCCCCGGCTCGGTGTTGGCGAGCAGGCCTTCGTCGCCGATGACCGCTTGCAGTTCGCCGGGTTTGCTTTGCACCCAATACAGGGCGAAGCGACCGGTTTCGTTGCTGCCCAACGCGGCTTGATTGACGAAACCGGCGTCGGCGCCGTCCAGTCCATCGGGTTCGAAAATGACATAAAGCCCGAGCAGGTCGGGCTTGTCGATGAGTGCCTGATGAAGCTGGGTGCTCAGCTCCTGGCGCAGTTGTTGGCGGGTCAGATTGCCCTGGTGTTGCAGTTGTCGCAGGTACAGCAAATAGCGCGATAAGCCCTGGCCGTATTCGTGGGTTTGCATGAAGGTGCGCTGCACTTGCATGGCCTGGACGGTGCCAAGGGCCTGCATGTGTTCCTTGGCAGCGCTGGCGAGCATGCCGCTGCTGGCATCGGCCACTTGCTGGCTGCTTTTGTGGGTTTGATACAGCGACAACCCCATCAGCAAGCCCACGACCAACAGCAGGCAGAGTCCGGCGAGCAGGGCGATCTTGCTCTGGATCGTCAGGAAGGTTTTGTGCATGGAAATACCTTTTTCCACGTGGGCAATGGCGTGGCCACTGCCCACGGCCGAGATTAGAAACCGGTAGCGAACACCACCTGGGCGTAGACGTTCTGGTCGTTGTTACCCAGTTGGGTCCCACCGTTTTCCGCGCTCTTGTCCGCTTGGTAGATACCCACCAGCGGCATCACGGTCAGGTGGTCGTTGACGTGCCATTCGGCGTACAGGTCGACTTCGTGGCCATCGGTGTTGCCGAGGTTGCGGTCGATGGTGTCGAAGTTGAAGTACATCGCGCCAACGCTCAGGTTTTCCAGCGGCGCGACTTTCAGCGTGACGTTCTGGATGCGCGAGTTGCTGTTGAACGGCCCGGCATAGTTGCCCGCCACTTCACCCTGGAACCAGGTGCCGTAGCCACGGCTGAAACCGTAGAACAGGGTGTCATAGCCTTCCGAGAAACGGCTGTAGCGGTAGCTGGCGCTCGGTGTCCAGACTGCGTCGGAGAAGGTCCAGCCCGCTTCCAGGTACCAGGCGTCTTCGGTGGCGGTGTGAGGTTTGTCCTGCTTGGCGTATTCACCAGACAAGAACAGGTCCTTCACCCCGGCGTTGCCCGCCGCACGCAGGCTGTAGGTCTTCATGCCGTCGCGTTCGAGCTGGATTGGCGAGGCGTATTGTTCATCGACATCGGTGGTGTCGACGTAGGTCAGGCCAACGGTGCCGGCCTCGGCCACGTGCTCCAGGGTGCCGACGTACATTTCGGTCATGGCCTGGCCACGGTTGTTGGACTTGAGCCACATCAGGTCACTGCGCCAGCCTTCCTTGCCGCCGATACGCAGCACAGCCGTTTCGTCGAATGCCTTGCGCGCCGCGAGGTAGTAGGCGCCGCCACGGTTGAATTCGCCGTCGGCCAGGCCGTTACCCAGGTTCAGTGCGTCGCCATCGATCAGGAAGCCGTCGCCGACCACAATGTTCTGGCGGCCGAAGGAGACGTCGATGCCGTCACTGCCCAATGCGCCGAACAGATCGGCCGAGCGCCAGCCGAGGTAAGCGTCTTCGAACTTGGTGGTGCGTTCCGAGCCATCGGTGAAGCCGGCGGCATCGCCGTCGCCCCAGGTGCCGGAACTGAGCATGTTCGCCGCACCGTACGCGGTACCCACACCGCCCAGGCCTTGATCGAAGCTCAAGCCGTATTTGATGTAGCCCTCGCGCCACGACGATGAACCTTCGCTGAGGCGACCGGACAGGGCGTAGTTTTCCTGGCTGTGGAAAATGCCGAACACGGCTTCGAGGGTAGCGTTCAGGTGGCTGTCGTCATCGGCATATAGTTCATACGCGCCGGCATTGCCGGCACTGATCATCAGCGCGAGCGTCGAGAGACGAAGCAAGGGGGACTTGAGCATGGTGTGGCATCCGTTCTTGTTCTTGAGCGCAGGTTTGCGGTCTGTCCGGATACTACGGCGCGACTTTTATTTGGCCTTTTCCCTGTTTGCCAATTAGTTGGTTGTGCATGCCAGATTGCATGGCGCGTTGCCATGTCGTCAGGTTTTGGTGCGCCGTTTGGGGCGTTGCGCGGTTATCGCGCACGCTTTTGCCTGGAGGCCGTGAAGTTTGCGGGCGGAGCAGGGCGGGAACGAAACGTGCAGGGCGCCTCGCAGCGAATAATGCGATGGATGAGGCTGTGATGAGCAATGCACAACAGGTCGAGCGCTTTGATCAGTGGCTCGACAAGGTCAACCAGGTCTGCGGGTGTTTCAGTGCCAATCTGTTGGGCCCGCAGTTCGCGGGTTCGATCGATGAGTACCGCAGCGGTGAACTGAAGATGAGTTTCGTCGACGTGTCCCAGGCTCAATTATTCCGCACTCAGCACGAGATCGATCAGGGCGAGGGCGCGCATTATTACGCAGCGTTCCAACTTGCCGGCGAAGCGGTCATGGAGCAGCAGGGCAGTTGCATCACCCTGATGCCGGGGGATATCACGCTGATCGATTCGACTCGTCCGAGCAACTTCGTCTACCGCAACAACGCCCGCCAGCTGTCATTGATCCTGCCGCGCGAGCGGGTGGAGCAGCAGTTGCGCTTTACCACGGTGAAACCGGCGCAGCGCATACCGGCCTCGGCCCCGATGGCCGGGCTCGCCAAGCGCCTGATCCTCGGCTCAACGGAACAGCGCCTTAGCCATGCCGAAAGCGAAGCGACGCTGGACGCCGTGATCAGCCTGCTGCGCCCGGCGATGGGGGCGAGCGACGTGGACGATTCCCCCCAGGCACGCACCTTCCGCAAGGCGTTACGCTCTATTGATGAGCATATCGGTGACGAAGCACTGTGCCCGGAATGGTTGGCGACGCAGGTTGGCGTCTCCGTGCGCGGTTTGTATCGGCTGTTTTCCCGACACGGCCTGGTGGTCGCGCAATACGTGAAAAACCGCCGTCTCGACCTCTGTGCCGAACAACTGCGCCATGCCCGGGGCGAGGGCAAGCTGTGTGCGCTGGGCTATGAGTGGGGCTTCAACGATTCGAGCTATTTCTCCACGGCGTTCAAGGCGCGGTTTGGTGTTGCGCCGGGTGAGTATCGCAAGCGGTATGCGAGCTGACTTATCCGATCAGGCTTTTTCAAAGCAATGGCAAAAAAAGATGAAAGAGCACAAAAAATAAATTCTCTGAAAAATCGGACGTTTCCTGCTTCGTCCTACAGATGGATGACGGTCAGCATCGTTCGCTGTGTTTCAGTGGGTAGTCAACTTTGATACCTGTTTTCAATGTCTTGAAAAAAACCATCGCTGATGCTGTTTTAAGTTTGTGTTGTTGGGCGAAATGTCTTTCCTGAAATCTTGTGGGAGGTGTCTTTTATTGTTGAGTGAAAGTGCCTACGCGCAAAAAAATATTCTCTTGCATACTTCTTCTGAAGTTATTAGATGTAGGCGTGTCACTTGATTCGAGTGGTGCTTCCTCTAATCGGCGAGTACTCAATAATGAAATGCGAATATTTTCGAAGTGTTCCTTGTTTTGACGATGAGCTTGAACATGGCTCATTACTGTGCATAGCCGCACTCTCAAAAGCGCAAAGCGGAATTGCAGATCGGGGAGGGGGCGGCCTGGATGCTCTACCCGACCCTGCAAAGGGACTTCCTAATGTTAAATATGCCTGGCTACGAAATACTTGATTTTGATTCTGGTAGTTCAGAAACTTATAAGGGTGGCAGGTCGATAAATCGGTCGCCTCCATTGCTAAGAGCACTGGCCAAGTTGAATCGCTATAAAAATATGCCGGCGGATGAACTTGATGAGGTGTTGTCAGAACATGGCTTAAAGCCAGAAGCGGACTACGACATTCTGGAACTAAAATACTGAGGACAACCGCGGCCTTGCGCTAGGTCCATTAAAGGTCACCGTCCGGCAGGGGGGCCGCAATCTGGCACAACCGCCAACACAACTGGCACGCAGGGCAAAACCTGTGTGGCGGCGACCACCGACAATCCTTACCAACCTGCCGAAGCACCGTTGCCTCGGCATTTTTAGTGTTGGCGCTCGTCTGGTGGCGGGTGCGTGGATTTTCAAGGTCGTTTCCTATGTTCACCTCGTTGCGTTTGTCTTTGGTTGGTTTGCTGTCCTTCACCCTGGCTCAAGCGGTCGTTGCCGCCGAGTGTGTGCCGGACACGCGCCGTGGCGCTGAAGTGTTCGCTAATGAATGCGGCGTCTGCCACGCGGTGGCCAAGGGCACGATGGGCATGATGGGGCCGAATCTGTCCGGTGTTTACGGGCGCAAGTCGGGTTCGCTGGAGGGTTTCAGCTACTCACAGGCCATGCGTGACAAAGACGTCAGCTGGCAGGCCGAGAACATTGCGCAACTGATCACCCAACCCCAGGCCTTCGTGCCCGGCACTTACATGCCGTACATGGGCCTGGCGTCCGCCGACGATCGCCAGGCGGTCGTGTGCTTCCTCAAAGAACAACACTGATCAGCCGGATTACCGACTGACAACCAACCACCCCCTGTAGGCGCTGGCTTGCACCGTCCGTCAAGACGCTTTCGCCGGCAAGCCGGCTCCTACATTTGAACGAAAGGTGATTCATGAGCAACGTTGAAATTCTGCCGCAGGTTGCTGCATTCCTCGAACGCGAGCATGGCTGCTTCATCGACGGGCAATGGGTACTGGCCGAAGGCGACCGTATCGCCGTGGTCAACCCGGCCACCGGGAAAACCCTGTGCGAAACCCTCGATGCACCGCTGGACATCGTCGAGCGTGCCGTGCAGTCGTCGCACAAGGCGTTCAAATCCGGTGTGTGGTCGAGCCTGCGTCCAGCAGATCGTGAGCGCATCCTGCTGAACTTCACCCGTCTGGTCGAAGAGCACGCCGAAGAACTGGCCCAACTGGAAACCCTGAGCCAGGGCAAGTCGATCAACATGGCCCGTGCGCTGGACCTGAACGCCACCGTGGAATTCATGCGCTACATGTCCGGCTGGGCGACCAAGATCGAAGGCCAGACCTTCGACGTGTCGATCCCGCTGCCACCGGGTGCCAAGTTCACCGCGTTCACCAAGCGTGAGCCAGTGGGTGTGGTGGTCGGCATTGTGCCGTGGAACTTCCCGTTGCTGATTGCGGCCTGGAAACTGATGCCGGCACTGGCCACCGGTTGCACCGTGATCATCAAACCCGCAATGGAAACCCCGCTGACCGCGATGCGCCTGGCCGAACTGGCCCTGGAAGCCGGCATTCCGGCAGGCGTGTTCAACGTCGTCACCGGTGGCGGTGCTTCGGTCGGTGGTGTGCTGACTGCGCACCCGCTGGTGAGCAAAGTGTCGTTCACCGGTTCCACCGCCGTGGGCAAAAGCGTTGGCGTGGCGTGCATGGCGAACATGACGCGCTTCTCCCTGGAACTGGGTGGCAAGAACCCGATGATCGTGCTCGCCGATGCCGACATCGAAAAAGCCGTCCAAGGCGCGATCCTTGGCGGTCTGCTGAACAACGGCCAGGTGTGCGCGGCGGCCTCGCGTTTCTACGTGCACCGCTCGATCCACGACCAATTCGTTGAAGCCCTGGCGGCGGCTGTATCGTCGATGCCAATCGGCGACGGCATGAACTGCGACGCCGCGATCAACCCGTTGGTGTCGCGCAAGCAACAACAAAGCGTGCTCAAACACATCGAACTGGCCCGCCAGGAAGGTGCACGCGTGGTTACCGGTGGCGAATTGCTGGAAGGCGATGGCTTCTTTGTGCAGCCGACCATTCTGGCCGACATCGATCACAGCATGGCCGTGGCCCGCGAAGAAGTGTTCGGTCCGGTGCTGGGCGTGATGCCTTTCGACGACGAAGATGCCGTCATCGCCCTGGCCAACGATAACCGCTACGGTCTGGCCGCCAGCCTGTGGACCAACGACCTGGGCAAAGCCATGAACCTGGTGCCGCGCATCGAAGCCGGTACGGTCTGGGTCAACGCCCACGTACTGCTCGACCCGGCCATGCCATTCGGCGGCGTCAAGCAATCGGGCATGGGCCGCGAGTTCGGTCGTGCGGTGATCGAGGCTTACACCGAGCTGAAGTCGGTGTGTATCGCCCATTGATAAACCTGTAGGCGCTGTCGAGTGCAACGAGGCTGCGATCTTTTAACATCAAGGTCATAAGATCGCAGCCTTCGGCAGCTCCTACGGGGATGTGCGTCACGCCGCTGGCGGTTTCGCCAGTTCGATCCCGGCGGCACCCAGCCGCTTGAGAATTTCAAACAGCAGCTCGCTCTTGATCGCCCCGACCATGCGCGGGCTGGCGACGTAACCGGTGATGGTCAACGTGATGCCCTCAGGCTTGAGTTGGCTGAAGCGCACGAACGCCGCCGGTTTTTCCAGGATGGATTCGTGTTCGGTGTAGGTGTCCAGCAGCAGGCTGCGCACTTGCTCCGGGTCGATGCCCAACGGGAACATCAATTCCAGTGTCGCTACCCCTTGGGCGCTGCCGCCCAGCGTGACGTTGCGCAAGTTCTGCGAAATCAGCTGCGAGTTGGGCACGATCACGATCGAGCGGTCGGCGAGCTGGATTTCCGTGGCGCGTACGTTGATTCGGCGGATGTCGCCCTCGACGCCGCTGATGCTGATCAGGTCGCCGACTTTGACCGGGCGCTCGGTCAACAGGATCAGGCCGGAGATGAAGTTCTTGACGATCTCTTGCAAGCCGAAGCCGATGCCCACCGACAAGGCACTGACGATCCACGCCAGGTTGGTCCACTTGATCCCCAGCGACGACAGCGTCAGCAGCACCACGGAGGCATAGCCGAGGTTGGCGAACAGCGTGCTCAGTGACGCGCACATGCCGGGGTCCATTTCGGTTTTCGGCAGGAACTCGTTGTCGAGCCAGCGGCGTAATGAGCGAATCAGGTAGATGCCGATGACCAGGGCGAGAAAGGCATGCAGCAGGTTGTCCGGGACGATGTTGAGCTTGCGCAGCCCTTCACCGCCGAGGATGGAAAAAGTGTTGGTCACCAGTTGGCTGAGTGTCGTACCGACACCGCCGACAAACAGCGCAATGATCGCAATCAGCATCAACGCGGCGCGGCCGACGCCGGACAGCACGGTGCAGATTTGCTCCAGGCGTGGATTGCCGATGCCCAGCAATTGTTTGATGGCTTTGCCCGTGGGCTGTTTGGGGGAAAAAACGTATTCGCAGGTGTCCGTGAACACCTGGGTGAGCATGTAGAAACCGGCTGAAATGATGTAGATCCACACCAATTCGTAGGTGATGAACCTGGCCATTGTCACGTAGCCAATCAACAGGGCGAACAGGGAAACCACCACGGAAATGCCAGCAAAGGCGTAAATCAGCCCGGCGAACGTCGTGAAAGCTTCCGGCGCCTCACCGGCCGCTGCGAGCGTTCGGCGGATCTTGCTGACGTGCAGCAGCAGGGAACCGATCACCAGTGTTACCACCAATGCCACGATGCCCCGGCCAAACAGCACGATCTCGGAACTCATGCCGGTGACATTGCCCATCTGCACCAGCGTCACCATCACCAGCAACAGGGCGGCCAGTATTTGGGGGTAGGGCTCGATCTCCAGTGCCACGGAATCGGCAATGGCGGGCAGGCGCCAGGTGGGATGTTGCGTCGACAGCAGGGCACGGCTCAAACCGGTGATCAGCACACAGGTATAGGCCAGTTTTTCCAGGTATTCGGCCAGATCGGCAATCAGCGGGGTGAAAGGCAACTGGCGGGTGCCGGCAAAATGCACCAGTTCCAGGGCTAACCCCGCGGTCAACAGGGTAGCTATGACGGAAGCCAGGGCCAGAGAGCTGCGGCGCAATCGGCCTTCCGGCATGCGATGAATGCACAACCAGGTCAGCGCCCGATCGGCGAGTCTGCGCCCCACGGTCCATATGACCAGCGCCAGCAGGAGCAGGCCGGCCGTGATCAAGCGCTGGCCGGGTTGCCAGGCCGCCTCGTGCGTGGTCTTGAGTTGCTGGATGAGGGCGATGAACCGCTGGCGGTCGTCCTGCGGCAGATCAAACAAGGGTGACCAGAACCGCGGACTCAGAATGCTGCTGGTCTGTTGGGTCACCTCTGTTTCCAGCAGACTGCGGCGGAACCCGGCAATCTGGGTGATGAGTTCGGCTGCACTTTGTTTCAGCGCCGCCAGGGTTTTGAGCTGACCATCGACCTTATTCTTTTGTTCGCTCAGCGCCGCTCTTTGGGACGCCATGGCGGATGTCACCAGCCCACCTTCGTCGGTCGCCACCGGACCCAGCACATTGAGTTGGGCTTGCAGTTGCGCCTGTTCGGGCAGCAGCGCTGTCGTCAGGCGATCCAATTCCTGAATCAACGCCTGCACCACATTTTGCGAGCCTTCAAGCTGGGTGTAGTTGGCGGCCTTGGAAACCTGCTGCTTGAGATTGTCGAGCTGGTTTTGCAGTGTCAGCAGTTCGCTGTCGGAAAGGCTGATGGAGGGCGGGGTCAAACGGTCGGCAGGTGCGTCGAGCAGGGGCGTCGCCAACAGCATTGGGCTGCTCAGCCCGAAAACCACGAACACGACGAACATCAGCGATTTCAACGCATTGCACATAGGCTAGCTCGATGGGTGTGGGCCACTAAACCTATGAGGTTAGGTCAAGACACGCACGGTCGAGGTTTTTTTGGCTGAAGGAGCTTCGAGCGATGAAGCGCAAGATGGTCAGTCAGCATTGTGCGCACTCGTCTCAAAAGAATGTATCCGGCTGTGACCCGTGCTGGGCAGAGCAGGCAGTCACTGGCGCCATGACCTACGCTTGTCCGCAGGCCCATGTTCAAAAGCGCCGCAGAGGCTTGCGCTCGATGGACAAACGGCACCTATAAAAACAATTCATTCGGGAGAACAACCCATGTCCGTTTTATTTCGTCGATTCAGTCAGTTAGTGGCCGTCGGCGTCACCACTGCCGCACTCATCACGCCAGCCCTGGCGCTCGATACGGTCAAGTTCATGGCCCCGGGCTCGGTCGGCGGCGGTTATGACCAGACCGCCCGGGTGTTGGGCAAGGCGTTGGTTGAAGCCAACGTCGCGAAATCCGTGACCTTCGAAAACAAGGGCGGCGCCGGCGGGACATTGGGCCTGGCGCAGTTTGCCAACAGCACCAAGGGCGACCCGAATGCGCTGCTGGTGGTGGGCGCGATCATGGTCGCGGGCATCGAACAGAACAAACCGCCCATCACCTTGAAGGACGTGACGCCGATTGCCCGGTTGTTCACCGAGTACAACGTGATCGCGGTGCGCAAGGAATCGGAATTCAAGACCCTCGACGACTTGATCAAGGCCTTCAAGGAAAAACCGACGAGCATTACCTGGGGCGGTGGCTCCAAGGGCTCGATTGACCACATCGGCATCGCCGAGCTGGCGGGCAAACTGGAGGTCCCGGTCAACAAGGTCAACTACGTGGCGTTCGGCGGGGGCGGTGAAGTGGTTGCCCAGGCGTTGGGCGGCCAACTCAAAGTGATCACTGGCGGCTATGCCGAGTTGGGCCAATACATCAAGGCCGGACAATTCCGCGTGCTGGCCATCGGCGCGCCGGAACGGGTGCCCGGGATTGATGCACCGACGCTCAAGGAAAGTGGCTACGACGTGATCATCGGCAACTGGCGCGGTGTCTACGGTGCGGCGGGTCTCACGCCCGAGCAGCGTAAAGAAGTCACCGATGCGGTGGTGGCGGCCAGCAAGGCCAAAGTCTGGCAGGACAACCTCCAAACCAACGCGTGGACGCCGAGCGTGCTGACCGGTGATGACTTCGGCAAGTTCGTCGAAGAAGAGCACGTGCGGTTGCGCGCCATGCTGGTCAAGGTCGGGCTGCTTTGAAATGGCCGGAATGCGCAGCGTCGTACCAGCACAGTTGGCGATCGGCATCGGCCTGATCGCCATCAGCATCGTGCTCGCAGTGGGCGCGTTTCGCTTTCCGCCGGAAATGGGCTTCGTCATCCTCCCGGCCTACGTCTATCCCTATGCGGTGACGGGTTTTCTCGGCGGGGTCGGCGTGTTGCTGGGTTATCAGGCGGTGACCGGTGGATTCCGCGAGTTGGACAACACCGAAACCGCGACGGTGCCGGGCGGAAAAACCGGTGCAGCCTGGGTGACGGCGGGGCTTGTCGGCGTGGCGGTGCTGATCAATTTCATCGGCTTCGTATTGTCCGCCGGGTTGCTGTTTGTCTGTGCCGCACGGGGTTTTGGCAGCCGTCACCCGTTGCGGGACCTGGCCATCGGCATCGCCTTGACGCTGCCGATCTATTGGCTGTTCAACGCCGGGCTCGGCGTGTCCCTGCCGCCGCTGATCAACGCCTGGATCTGAACGGAGACTGACACCGTGGACATTCTTGCAAGCCTGGCGATGGGGTTTTCGGCGGCGCTGACGCCGATCAATCTGATGTGGGGCTTCATCGGCTGTCTGCTCGGCACGGCCATTGGCGTGTTACCCGGTATCGGCCCGGCACTGACGGTGGCGTTGTTGCTGCCGATCACCGCCAAGGTTGACCCCACCGGCGCCTTGATCATGTTTGCCGGTATCTATTACGGCGCGCAGTTCGGGGGCTCGACTACTTCGATTCTGCTCAACACGCCCGGCGAATCGTCGTCCATGGTCACGGCGCTGGAAGGCAACCTGATGGCCCGCAACGGGCGCGCCGGCCCCGCGTTGGCCACGGCTGCAATTGGCTCGTTTGTGGCCGGCACCATCGCGACGATTTTACTGACGCTGTTCGCACCGGTCGTGGCCAAGTTGGCGCTGAACTTTGGCCCGACGGAATATTTCGCGATTCTGGTGTTGTCGTTCACCACCGTGTCGGCGGTGCTCGGCGCCTCCATGCTGCGCGGCTTCGCCTCGCTGGGTATCGGGCTGACCATCGGCCTGATCGGGTTGGATTCGACCTCGGGCATTGCCCGCTACACCCTCGGGGTTCCCGAACTGGTCGACGGCATCGAAGTGGTGCTGGTGGCGGTGGGTTTGTTTGCCGTCGGCGAGGCGTTGTACAACCTGCTTTATCAGACGGAGTCAAATGAAGGCCGGCACCGCCTGACCTCGTTATGGATGACCCGCGCCGACTGGAAACGCTCGGTGCCGGCATGGCTGCGGGGCACGCTGATCGGTTTTCCGTTCGGTTCGATTCCGGCCGGTGGCGCGGAGATTCCGACGTTTCTGTCGTACTCCACCGAACGCAAACTCAGCAAGTATCCCAAGGAGTTTTCCGCCAACAAAGGCGAGGGCGCCATCGAAGGCGTCGCCGGCCCGGAAGCGGCGAACAACGCCAGCGCGACGGGATCGTTGGTGCCGTTGCTGACCCTGGGCATTCCGACGTCTGCCACGGCGGCGATCCTGTTGGCGGCGTTCCAGAACTACAACCTGCAACCGGGGCCGATGCTGTTCGAAACGTCTGCCGATCTGGTCTGGACCCTGGTGGCCTCGCTGTACATCGGCAACCTCATCCTGCTGGTGCTGAACCTGCCGTTGGTGGGGCTGTGGGTCAAGTTGCTGCAAATCCCCCGACCGTACCTCAATGCCGGGATTCTGGTGTTCGCCACCATCGGCGTGTACGGCATGCGCCACTCTTCCTTCGATTTGTTGCTGATGCTGGGGATTGGCTGGGGCGGGGTGCTGATGCGGCGTTTCGACTTCCCGGTCGCGCCGGTGATCGTCGGCATGCTGCTCGGGCCAATGGCCGAGAAGCAACTGCGTAACGCGTTGTCGATCAGCGAGGGCGACTGGACGATATTCCTGACGCAACCGATCTCGGCGTTTTTCCTGGGGCTGACGTTGCTGGTGCTACTGGTGCCCTATGTATTGCATAAGCGGGGAATCAAGTTGCATGAGGATGATTGAACCGGCAGATGCCTGGAATGGAATTCATTCCTGTAGGAGCGAGCTTGCTCGCGATGGACTAACAGCCGGCAAATCCGCTGAATGACACACCGCCATCGCGAGCAAGCTTGCTCCTACAGGGGCATGCGGTCGAATGCCATCATCACCACAGGGTCATCGATTCGCCGGCCAGGGTCATGTCGGTCATCGCCACCCCCTCGCCCCGCGCGGCGGCGTCGGAGTGCCCAGCCCCGGGGCGCACACCGGCACCAGCGCTTCTTCGAACAGGGTCAGGCAATCCGGCGCGGTTGTGGACCAAGCTCAAGACCAACACCTGATAATCCGATGTGACACTGCATTTGTGGCGAGGGAGCTTGCTCCCGTTGGGCAGCGAAGCGGCCCCAAAACAGGGATCGCTGCGCAATCCAACGGGAGCAAGCTCCCTCGCCACAGGTTGGCGTCGCCTATTAGGCAGGGGTGAATCTACTCAGGCATCAGAACTTGAACGCCTGACGTCCCACCAACAGCCATTTGCCGTCCTGCTTCTGCCAGATCTGGAAATTTTCGATTTCGGTCGGTACCACGTCGGTGCCTTTGATGGCTTGCGCGGAGAAGTGGTGGCGAACCAGCGCGACGTCACCCGAGAGCGTGATGGTCTGGTTCTGCATCTCCAGCGTCTTGAAGGCGCTTTTGCCGGATTCGATGTCGGCGATGAATGCCTTCTTGTCCTGGACCTTGCCGCTGGAGTGCCCATAAGTCAGGTTCTGCGCGGTCAGGGCGTTCAGTTCGGCAATGTCCTTGTGCAGCATGGCCTGGGTCAGATGGTCGACCGCTTGTGCCACGTCCTGGTCTGCGGCCGGTGTGGAGGCGGCGACGTAGCCACTGAACAGGCACAGAAAACCGATCAGCAGTGTTGTTTTTTTCATCTTCGATTCCTTGTTTTTGTAGGGGGTTAGAAATGACTGAGCGCGAATTCATCAGTCATCGTACAACCTAGCATGGAGTGAAGGAAAAAAGCCAACTGGCAACGCTGATCGCTCTCGCGATGGCAATAGCTCAAGCAACGCTGGATCAAGCACCCTAAAGATACTTGTCCGTCACCGCCCCCTCTGAAGCACTGGAAACAGTCTTCGCATACTTGGCCAACACCCCGCGTTTGTACTTCGACTCCGGCCGAACCCAGCGCGATTTGCGCTCGGCCAGTTCAGCGTCGGACACATCGACCGTGATCTGCCGGGTTTCGGCATCGATGGTGATCCTGTCGCCATTCTCCACCAGCGCAATCGGCCCGCCCTCAAAGGCCTCCGGGGTGATGTGCCCGACCACAAACCCGTGTGAACCGCCGGAAAAGCGCCCGTCGGTAATCAACGCCACTTCCTTGCCCAAGCCCTTGCCCATGACCGCCGAGGTCGGCGACAGCATCTCGCGCATGCCGGGCCCGCCCTTGGGCCCTTCGTAGCGAATCACGATGACTTCGCCGGGTTGCACTTCACCGTTGAGAATGCCCGCCAGCGCGCCTTCTTCACCGTGGTACACCCGAGCCGTGCCTTCGAAGCGCAGGCCTTCCTTGCCGGTGATCTTGGCCACGGCGCCGGTGGGCGAGAGGTTGCCGTGCAGCACCACCAGGTGCGAATCCTTTTTGATCGGCCGGTCGAAGGGCAGGATCACGTCCTGGCCTTCGGGGTAGTCGACCACGTTTTCCAGGTTTTGCGCGAGGGTCTTGCCGGTGACGGTCAACACATCGCCATGCAACATGCCGGCGGCCAGCATGCGCTTCATCAACGGTTGAATGCCGCCGATGGCGACCAGTTCGCTCATCATGTATTTCCCGCTGGGGCGCAGGTCGGCGACCACCGGGGAAACCTTGCCCAACTCGACGAAATCATCCAGCGTCAACTCGACGTCCACCGCATTGGCCATGGCCAACAGGTGCAGCACGGCGTTGGTCGAGCCGGCGAGGGCGATGACCACGCGGATGGCATTCTCGAAGGCTTTGCGGGTCATGATGTCGCGTGGCTTGAGGTCCAGCTTGAGCAGTTCCATGGCCTGTTGGCCGGCGCGAAAACTGTCCGAAGCCTTGTCGCCGCCGATGGCGTCCTGGGAACTGGAACCGGGCAGGCTCATGCCCAGCGCCTCGATGGCCGACGCCATAGTGTTGGCGGTGTACATGCCGCCGCAGGAACCGGGGCCGGGGATCGCCACTTCCTCGATCTGCTTGACCTGGATTTCGCTGATGTCGCCACGCGCATGTTGGCCCACGGCTTCGAACACGGAAATGATGTCGGTGTGGCCGGCACCCGGTCGAATGGTGCCACCGTACACAAAGATCGAAGGACGGTTCAGCCGCGCCATGCCGATCAGGCAGCCCGGCATGTTCTTGTCGCAACCGCCGACGGTGACCAGCCCATCGAAGCCCTCGCAGCCGACCACCACTTCGATGGAGTCGGCAATCACCTCGCGGGACACCAGCGAATACTTCATGCCTTCGGTGCCGTTGGCGATACCGTCGGAAATGGTGATGGTGTTGAAAATCACCCCTTTTGCACCCGCCGCGTTCGCGCCTTTTTCCGCCTCGATCGCCAGTTTGTCGATGTGCATGTTGCAGGGCGTGACCATCGCCCAGGTCGAGGCAATGCCGATCTGCGGCTTCTTGAAGTCTTCATCGGTGAAGCCCACGGCGCGGAGCATGGCGCGTGCGGGGGCGGCTTCGATGCCGTCGATGACCTGGGAGGAATACTTGCGCAGATCGTCTTTGTCGCTCATGACAACTCCTCAAAGCTTCACCAGGGAAACCCGATGAGTATAGTCGCCCCTACGAGGCTACCCGCAGGCGTTCACCCATAGGAGCTGGCTTGCCAGCGATGGCGCCCGAACGATCGATGCAAGGCCCAAGACCGCCATCGCCGGCAAGCCGGCTCCTACAAGTCGGGAACAGACGCGCGGGTAAGCCCTGACGTGATATTCTTCGCGCCAACTTGGTTTGACCTATTCAGTTTGCATGTCCTTGAGGCGTGCCGACGGAATCACTGTCGCTCAAGCAGCTGAAGCCAATAAAGATAAAAAGTCAGTTCAGAAGGGACATATAAATTGGGGTCGATGCGGTTCGTCGGCCTTGTGTGCCCACCCTGTAATCCCGCTGTGCCTAACCCATGATCTGCCGTGAAACATGGGTCTGCGTGCGCGAGGATGGAAGGGCGGATGGCGTTTTATCATAGGTGCTACAGATGTTTAAGAAAGTAAACACAACCCTGCTGGGGCTGGCGTTGTCGCTGGGGGTGGCTTGCGCGCACGCGCAAGAGGCCAAGAAAGTCGACGTGCTGCTGATTGGCGGCGGCATCATGAGTGCGACCCTGGGTGTGTGGCTCAATGAGCTGGAACCCGGTACGTCGATGGAAATGATCGAGCGCCTTGACGGCGTCGCTCAGGAAAGCTCCAACGGCTGGAACAACGCCGGTACCGGTCACTCCGCCCTGGCTGAGCTGAACTACACGCCGGAAGACGAGAACGGCAAGGTCTCGATCCCGAAGGCCGTGGAAATCAACGAAGCGTTCCAGATATCCCGTCAGTTCTGGGCCTGGCAGGTTCAGCAAGGCGTGCTGAAGAACCCGCGTTCGTTCATCAACTCGACACCGCACATGAGCTTCGTGTGGGGCGATGACAACATCAAGTTCCTCAAAAAGCGCTACGACGCGCTGCAAGCGAGCCCGCTGTTCGCCGGCATGCAGTACTCCGAAGACCCGGCTGTGATCAAGCAATGGGTACCGCTGATGATGGAAGGGCGTGACCCGAACCAGAAAATCGCGGCCACCTGGAGCCCGCTGGGTACTGACGTGAACTTCGGCGAAATCACCCGCCAGTTCGTTGCACACCTGCAAACCACACCGAAATTCGACTTGAAGCTGTCCAGCGAAGTGCAGGACATCACCCGGAACGAAGACGGCAGCTGGCGCGTCAGCTACAAAAACCTCAAAGACGGCAGCAAAACCGAAACCGACGCCAAGTTCGTGTTCATCGGCGCCGGCGGCGGTGCCTTGCACCTGCTGCAGAAGTCCGGCATTCCTGAAGCCAAGGAATACGCAGGCTTCCCGGTTGGCGGCTCGTTCCTCGTGACCGAAAACCCGACCATCGCCGAGCAACACCTGGCCAAGGCCTACGGCAAAGCTTCCGTTGGCGCACCACCGATGTCGGTTCCGCACCTGGACACCCGCGTGCTGGACGGCAAGCGCGTGATCCTGTTTGGCCCATTCGCGACCTTCAGCACCAAGTTCCTGAAAGAAGGTTCGTACCTGGACCTGCTGACCACCACGACCACACACAACGTGTGGCCAATGACCAAGGTCGGCATCAAGGAATACCCGCTGGTGGAGTACCTGGCAGGCCAGCTGATGCTGTCGGATGAAGACCGCCTCAACGCCCTGAAAGAATACTTCCCGAATGCCAAGGCTGAAGACTGGCGTCTGTGGCAAGCGGGCCAGCGCGTGCAGATCATCAAGCGTGATGAAGCCGCCGGTGGCGTGCTGAAACTGGGCACCGAGATCGTCGCTGCGCAAGACGGCAGCATCGCCGGCCTGCTGGGCGCCTCCCCGGGCGCTTCGACTGCCGCACCGATCATGCTGACCGTGCTGCAGAAAGTCTTCAAAGACAAGGTCGCGAGCCCTGAGTGGCAGGCAAAACTGCACCAGATCGTGCCGAGCTACGGCACCCAGCTGAACGCCAGCCCGGAAAAGGTTGCGCAGGAATGGGCCTACACCGCCAAAGTGCTGGAACTGACGACGCCTCCGGCGATGATGGCTCCGGCGGCGACCCCGGTGACTGTCGATCTTGATGCTAAAGCGCCAAAAGCGCCGAAAGCCAACGCCGCGAATGATATGGCTCTGTAACTAGAAACCCAGTCAAAAAGAACCCACTGAACCGGTAACGGTCAGTGGGTTTTTTTGTGGGCGATGGAATGGGCATCCACCCTGGACAGGCATTCCCTGTCATCAAATGCCAAGTCACTGACGCTCAATGAAAAGCGGACAGTTTGCGCGTGGCGATACTGACTTGTTTTCCGGCGTCGAGCCGTAAGCCTGATACCCCTCCGCCGGGCGGGCACCATTGTGTAGGAGCGAGCCTTGCGTGCAGGTGGGGAACCGTCAGTTGCATCTCAATAGAACAATCATAGAGAGCGCAGAATGAAGTTCAGATTTATAGACAACAGCCAGCCGAGCCGTCGGCGGGTGCTACGTGATGGTGTTGCCCTGGCGTTGGCGGCTTCGCCCTTGGCCAGTCTTGCCAAGGCAGCCGATGAAAGCGCAGTGGCCAGCGAGTCTGCCGATGAAGTGACCTTTGCGGCGGGCCCACGACCGTTGGTGCAATACCCGCAAAAGCGCCCGTTGACTCTGGTAACGACCCGTCCGCCGCACCTGGAGACGCCGTTCCCGGTCTTCAACGAAGGGCCGATCACCCCGAATGACGCCTTTTTCGTGCGTTATCACCTGGCCAATTTCCCGACCAGCATCGATCCGGACACTTACCGTTTGACGGTCAAGGGCACGGTCGAGACGCCGCTGTCGTTGTCCCTCGCCGAGCTCAAGGCGATTGCCGAACCGGTGGAAGTGGTCGCCGTCAATCAATGTTCGGGTAACAGCCGTGGCTTCTCGATGCCGCGTGTGTTCGGCGCTCAGTTGGGCAATGGTTCCATGGGGAATGCGCGCTGGGTGGGGGTCCCGCTCAAGGCCGTACTGGAAAAGGCCGGGGTCAAGGCCGAAGCCGCGCAAGTGACCTTCCGTGGGCTGGATAAGCCGGTGCTGGCGAGCACGCCGGAGTTCATCAAGGCGCTGGACATCGGCCATGCCATGGACGGCGAGCCGATGATCGCCTGGTCAATGAACGGCACCGACCTGCCATTCCTCAACGGTTACCCGATCCGCCTGGTGGTGCCTGGCTATTTCGGCACGTACTGGATCAAACACCTGAGTGAAATCGAAGTCGTCGACCACACCTTCGACGGTTTCTTCATGGCCAAGGGTTACCGCCTTCCGGATAACGATTGTTTCTGCATTGCCCCCGGCACCACGGCGGCGAAAACCCTGCCGATTGCCAAGTTGGCGATACGCAGTTTCATCACCAGCGTTAAACACGGCGATGTATTGCCGCTGAAGAAAAGCGTGGTGCTCAAGGGCATTGCGTTCGACGGTGGCGTGGGGGTCAACAAGGTCGAGGTCTCGATCGACGGCGGGAAAACCTGGAGCGAAGCCAGACTGGGCGAGGATCTGGGGCGTTTCTCCTTCCGTGAGTGGACACTGCCGATCACCTTCACCAGCAAGGGCGCGACGCAGTTGATGGTGCGCGCAAGCAACAGTGCGGGCGAAACCCAACCGATGAAAGCTGACTGGAACCCTAGCGGTTACCGTCGCCACGTCGTGGAAACCAGCCACGTGACCGTCGCCTGAGGACAGCCGCATGAAACCCATGAAATTCATCACCACCTTGCTATGCGCGGCTCCGTTTTACCTGGCGACCCTGGCTAGCGCCGCGCCGCTGTCCATCACGCTGCCGCCCGAAACGGCAGTGTTCAAGTCCAGCCCCCTGCCTGGGTACGCATTGGCGCAGCAGAAGTGCTCCGTCTGCCACTCGGCGGATTACATCAACTTCCAGCCGCCCGGCCTGAGCCTGGCGCAGTGGACCGCTGAAGCGGGCAAGATGCAGCACGTGTACGGCGCGCCGATCAGCGATCAGGACGTGAGTGTGATCGGTGCCTACCTGGCGGTGACCTACGGCAGTGCCAAGGCGAGCGATGCCGATGTCCAGGCTGCCTCGAATCCCCCGGCGGCCCAACCCGTGGCGGTGACGGTGGCAAAAGTCGACACCAAGACCTTGCTCCAGAACAACGCTTGCCTGTCCTGCCATGCCATCGATCACAAGGTGGTCGGCCCGGCCTATCACGATGTGGCGGCGAAGTATGCCAAAGACCCGCAGGCGCTGGACCGGGTAATGTCCAGCATCCAGCACGGCGGCAGCGGTAAATGGGGAGATGTGCCCATGCCGCCTTTCGCGCAACTGAGCCCGGACGAACTGAAAAGTCTGGCGACGTTCATCCTGAGTCAGTGAACGCTGGCCTGACGTGAAAAAGCCCACTGAACCGGTAACGGTCAGTGGGCTTATTGCTGTGCAGGTTTGCTCAGGACATCGAGGTGTTGGCGGCACGGAAGCGCTTGAGAATGTCCTGATACATTTTGCTTCGTCGATGGTTCTGGGCATATCCGCCCGCCGCCGAGACAGTGCCGGCCTGAACGTGGTCCAGGTACTTGAAGATTTTGCCGGGCGAAACAAACACGACCTCATGGCCAAGCTCGATCACTCGATCCTGCAGTTCATACCCCGGCACGCGGTCGTCGATCTGGAAGTGCAGACCTCGTTGCTTCATGAGCCGGCAATTCCACAAGGTACAAAAGCTCTTCAGGTAGGTTTCCCTGTAGGGTTTTGGCGCTCTTGAGCGCAGGCCCAGGGATTGCTTCAGGCGTCTTGCGTGATGCTTCACAAAGCGCGAAGTGAAACGCCACACGGTCCGTGGCAGGCCCCGATCCAATTGCTCCGTGCAACCGACAGCGGCCACGTTGGGGTTCTTGTTGCAATGGTCCATCATCATTGCAAACACGTCGGCATCGAAGACGAATGTGTCGGTGTGCATCAGGAACACATAGTCGGTATCGATGCTGTCCAACGCCATGTCCAGTGCCTTGCCATGGGCAATGTGGCCCGGCTCTTTGCCAGGTGACTGGCGTTCGATCAGCTTGATCCAGTTCAGTGAGCGCAGGTAGGCGACGCTGTCGTCTGCGGAGTCGTTATCGACGACCCACACCGGGATGTTTTGTTTTCGGGCATGGGCATGCAGCAGGTCGAGGCAGATCCGGGTCAGATCAAGGGTTTTATAGTTGACCAGGACGATACTGAAAGTTGGCTTGGAAAGAGTGTCGACGGTGCCCATCTGCGAGATGCTCGGCTATCTGAAAAGCGCAGATTAATCAGCCAACCTTAGCCGAAACTTAATTTTCCCTGGCGTGAGGGCGGCGTTTGTTACTCGATGTGTTGCAAACGCGTGATGTGACAACAGGTCAGTCTCTGCCTATCCTGCAACCTGCGTCACAGGGCGCCTCGATGTTTCCCTCCGTATACACTTTCAGGACCGAAACTTTGCAAATATCGGTGTTTGTCTTGATCACATTTCCTTGGTGCAGGGTGGCGGAATGAAGTTGCGTAAACCCTTTCCCGTCGACCTGCGCGGGCTGATCCTGTTATTCGTACTGGTGTCGGTACTGGCGACGCTGTGTAACAGCCTCTTTGTCGCGTATCGGGTGCAGCGCGAGGCCTTGATCAATTCGACGCTGGAGGCCAACGGGGCCTACGCGGCGAAAGTGGCCTCCAGTATCGGTGAGTTCCTCGGGGCGGCGCACAGCCGCTTGAACTACAGCGCCAAAACGCTCGCCGAGCACTGGCACGATCCTTCGAAGCTGCACGAGGAGGCGCTTCGCTTGCAGGCGCAGGACACTGACTTCAATTCCATCGCCATTGTGGATGCCGCCGGCAAGGTGCTTCAGGCGTATCCGGATACGTTGCAAATCACCGGCAGTACGGTGTCTTCGGAAGGTATCGTCCAGGCACTCAAGGAGCGCCGTCCGGTGGTCAGCACGGCTTACGTATCCCTGGCCGGGAATCTGGTGGTGTTCATTTCGCAACCGGTACTCAACCGGTCCGGGGAGTTCCTTGGCGTGGTGGGTGGCTCCGTCTACCTGCTCAAGCAAAGCGTGTTTCACACGGTCATCAGCAGACATTTTCATCACGGGGGGACCTTTGCCTTTGTGGCGGACGGTAATCGGCGGCTGCTGTATCACCCTGACCAGAAAAGAATCGGCGAAGTCCTGGGCTCGAGCCCGACGGTGGACGCCGCCTTGAGCGGCGAAGTGGGGACCATGGCCGCCCCGAACTATCAAGGCATACCGATGCTGTCCGGTTTTGCGCCGGTGGCGGATGCAAATTGGGCGGTCGTGGTGCAGCAACCCACGGAGCGTAGCCTCGCCCCCCTGGACCCCCTCATGCGCAACATGATCCTGGGGATGGTGCCTGCCGGCATTGTCGGCGTGGGCCTGATTCTGCTAGGCACGACGCTGATTGCCCGGCCTTTGCGCCAGCTGTCCGCCGCCGCCAATCAACTGGCCGCCGCAGAAACCGCCGGGCAACTGCAACGCATCAATGCCTGGTACCGCGACGCCTCGGCCATTCGCCAGGCAATGTTGACGGGCGTGCAATTGCTTCAGCAGAAGCTCGGTCAACTCAGCCACGAAGCGCAAAGCGATCCGCTGACGGGCCTGGCCAATCGTCGTGTCATGGCCAGCGTGCTCGATCTGCTGACGAAGACCGGACAGCGCTACTCGGTGCTGGCGCTGGATATCGATCACTTCAAACGGGTCAATGACACCTTCGGGCATGACGCGGGTGACGTTGCGCTGAAGACGGTCGCCGACATCCTCAAGCACAACTCCCGCACGGCGGACGTGGTCTGCCGCGCCGGGGGAGAGGAATTTACCCTGGTCCTGCCCGATACCCCGCTGGAAACCGCCAGGGCCATCGGGGAGCGGATTCGAGAACATGTCGCTGATACCGAGATCCCGGGCGTTGGACGGTTGACCATCTCCATCGGCGTCGCTTGCCGGGGCGACGAGGCCGTGACGCCGGAAAGCCTGCTGAAGCGGGCCGATGAGTGTCTCTACCGCGCCAAGGAAGGAGGGCGCAACCGGGTGGAAGCGTAGGTGCCAGCGATCGTCATTGCGAGTTATCTGCCCAATTCAATGTGGCCGCCTCACGCCACCGGACATCCGTGACGCCGTATCTCTGCGCCAGAGGCCTGGAGTAGATTTTCAATGGCGGACGCCCGGGCTTGGGGATCGGCGCTATCCCGGCATCGCAACCGGCCCGGATGACGAATGTTCTGCGCTGGTCACGAAGTTTGTATTCGATAGGGTAGAGGTCGATGTGACTCATGGCAGCGCTCCTGTACTTGTAAGTAAGGGTGCGTTGTTACTGCAAAAAAATCCGACTATTTACTGGGCTGTTTTTCATATAAACGCGCCGGTAAAAAACAAGGTTCAAATACACCCATTCCAACCATGCAGATGCACTAACCGGTGTCTGTATTCATGTGTTTTTTTCTGTGGACTGCCTGCATCAGGTTGCGCAATTGGAGAGTCGCCTGCGCAATCGGGGAGGTTGCCGGGCCGAGCAATCGCTAGCTTAGGGTCCATCCAATAACAAGACTTTGCGCCAGCAAGGCTTATGCAATTCAGGTTAGCCAACGCCCTTTGTACGGGAAACCTTTAGCGGGATGGGAGATTTCCCCCCCAACGGATGCTGTTCATCTTGATACCGGCGCGACGTCTTCTGACTTACCTTGGGTAGACAAGAGGCGTGTCGCCGTAGCGGACTGTTCCAATGAGCCCGCCAAGCGTTTTACCCCAATAACAACAATAGGCCTGACCATGTTCGAACACATCGCTTTTTATATCCCTCATGTCATCCGTCTTTCGGTAGAAGAGGACTCGATGTTCGGCTGCAGGCGTGTTTTGTCATCAGTTTAATTCTGCTCCTATAAAAACAGTGCCCAAGCACATACAGATGTGGAGATGTTAGATGTATCAGGTAAAGCAATCTTGCCGTGGGTTCGGTATTGCCAGCATGTTGGGGGTCATCTGTTCTCCCTTGGCAGCGCATGCCGATGTTATTGATGACAGTCGCTTCAAAGTGGATACGCGTAACTTCTATTTGCATCGCAACTACACCAATAACAATGCGCCGGTGCCTGAAGTGCATAGTTGGTCTCAGGGTTTTGATGCGCAGTTCACTTCCGGTTACACCGACACGGCCCTGGCCTTCGGCCTCGATGTGGATGCGCAGTCCGCCGTGCGCCTGGATTCGTCGGGCAACGACGGTTCGCTACCGTACAGCGTCCACGACCAGCAAGCAGCCGATGAGTACAGCCGGGCCGGCGCTACCTTCAAGACGCGCTACAGCAAGACCGAGCTGAAGGTCGGCGACCTTCGCCCACAATTGCCGGTGGCGTCCGATGACCCCAGTCGGCAGTTGGATACCATCTATCAAGGGGCCGTGGTTGAGTCCAAGGAAGTCGATGGGTTGACGATGACCGGCGGCCGTTTCTGGTCTGCCGTGACCCG
The DNA here is from genome assembly GCF_900187615.1 of Pseudomonas sp. Irchel s3f7. GTDB lineage: Bacteria > Pseudomonadota > Gammaproteobacteria > Pseudomonadales > Pseudomonadaceae > Aquipseudomonas. The sequence goes on from NZ_FYDO01000009.1 coordinate 71,935, forward strand.
CGAATCTTCCAACCACGAGAAGTTCTACAAGTTTGGTTCCACCGATGATCGCGACAGCGATGGCCTGGACTTTGGCGGTGCCACTTACGACATCTCCAAAAACCTGCAAGCCAGTTACTTTTATGGCGTGCTGCACGATATTTATCAGCAGCACTATTTCGGCCTGATGCACATGGCTGACTTGGGCAATGGCTACAAACTGAAAACCGACTTGCGCTACTTCAATAACAATGAAGATGGCGACGCTTTAAACGGTGAGATCGACAACCGTTCCTACGGTGCCTTGTTCACCTTGCTCAAAAGCGCCCACATGTTTGGCCTCAGTTACCAGCGCATGCTCGGTGACAGCGTGTTCCCGACCATGAACGGCTATATCCCGCAACCTTACCTGGTGCACTGGTCATCCCTGGGCTTTGTCCGCCCGGAAGAAAAGTCCTGGGGCGCGCGCTACAGCTATGACTTTGCCGGGATGGGCATGCCGGGGCTGAAGTTCTACACCCGCTACATCAAGGGCACCAACTGGGACCGTGGCGGCAACCTCAGCGACAACGAGGAAAGCGAACGTTTCCTGGGGCTCAGCTACGTGGTGCAGAGCGGTGCGCTGCAAGGCCTTGGGCTGGATCTGCGCAACATCGACGTGAAACAGAAGTACGGCTACGACTACAACGAATTCCGTGTCGCCACGACCTACACCTGGAAGTTCTGGTAAGCCCGGTCCGTCCGGGGTTTGACCCCATAACAATAAGAGGCCTGATCATGTTCGAACCCATCGTCCTTTACATCTGCCGTGCAAATTCCCAGTCGGTGTCCCGTGCACCGTCACCCGGCGCGCTACGCGCATGAGCGGATTCCAAAAGGAGCAAATACTGATGAATATTCAGGTCGATAGCGCGGTCCTGCAGAAGAAGAAAACCTACATTTACGAGTGGTACGTGGTCGGCCTGTGCATGATCGCGTACATCTTTTCATTTGTGGATCGGCAGATCCTGGCGCTGATGATCGAACCGATCAAAGCCGACCTGCAGATCAGCGACACCCAGTTCAGCTTGCTGCACGGGCTGGCCTTTTCGCTGTTCTACGCCGTCATGGGCATGCCCATCGCCTATCTGGCCGACCGCTTCTCCCGGCCGAAGATCATCGCCGCCGGCGTGGTGTTCTGGAGTCTGGCGACGGCCGCCTGCGGTCTGAGCAAGAACTTCCTGCACATGTTCCTCGCCCGCATTGGCGTCGGTGTTGGTGAAGCGGCTCTGTCGCCTTCGGCCTACTCGATGTTCAGCGACATGTTCCCCAAGGAGAAACTCGGTCGCGCCGTAGGCATTTACTCGATCGGTTCATTCGTCGGCGGTGGTCTGGCGTTCCTGGTCGGTGGCTATGTGATCTCGATGCTCAAGGACATGAGCACCATCGAGGTCGCCTTCCTCGGTGCGATGAAGGCCTGGCAACTGGCATTCTTCATTGTCGGCCTGCCCGGTATTTTGGTCGGCCTGTTGATCTGGCTCACCGTACGTGATCCGGCGCGCAAGGGTCTGCAGGTTGATGCGCAGGGGCGGGCGAAGAAGGTCGCGCTGAGCGATGGTTTCCGTTTTCTCGGTCGCCACCGTGCCACCTTCACCTGCCATTACCTGGGCTTTTCGTTCTACGCCATGGTCCTGTTCTGCATGATGAGCTGGAGCCCGGCGCTGTATATCCGCAAGTTCGGCCTGTCGCCGATGGAAGCTGGGTACATGCTCGGCACCGTGCTGTTGCTGGCCAACACCACCGGTGTGCTGTTCGGTGGATGGCTCACCGATTATCTGGCCAAGAAAGGCCACCAGGACGCAGCCATGCGTACCGGCGTGATCGGTGCCCTCGGCATGGTGGTGCCGGCTGTATTGTTCCCCCAAGTCGATCAACTGTGGTTGTCGGTGACGCTGTTGGTGCCGGCGATGTTCTTCGCTTCGTTCCCGATGCCGGCGTCCACGGCGGCGATGCAGATCCTCGCGCCGAACCAGGTGCGTGCGCAGGTTTCCGCCATGTTCCTGCTGATCAGTAACCTGCTGGGCCTGGGGCTGGGGACCACGCTGGTGGCGCTGTTGACCGACCGTTACTTCGGATCGCCCGCGGCAGTCGGCTCGTCGATGTCGCTGGTGATCGCCGGTGCATCGGCATTGACTGCTCTGCTGCTCTGGCGTGGTTGCGGTCGTTTCCGCGAAAGTTATGCCCGGGAGTATCCGACCGGGGCTTGATTGGTCATAGTCCGTGATCGGTACCTCGGCCTCGCTCCTGTGAAAGGGAGCGGGGCCGACACGCTCCAGATCAGGAGAATCCTTGATGTTGAATGACGTACACCTGTTGGAACGGCACAGCCTGCTCAGCTCGGCCGATTACCGCGAGATCAAGGACAAGGTCAGCCAATACCTGTGCCCGCACAGCTTCAATGTGCTGCGGGACGAGCCCATGTACACGCAACTCAATGGCGTGTTTTTCGGCGACTCGGCGCTGCTCGACTTGCGCTATGGCGCGCCAGTGGAGATCACCATCGGCGACATCGCCGATCAGTACCTGTTTCGCATCACCTTGCAGGGGCATTGCGAGGTGGCCCACGGGCGGCGCAGCGCGGCGATGCAGTCGGGCTACCTGAGCGTTTCCTCGCCGTTTGCGCAAAGCCGCATCGTCACCGATGGCGAGTGCCGCAACCTGATCCTGCGCGTCGACCGGGATGCCCTGGAGACGCAACTGCAGCGCCTGCTCGGCCGCAGCCTGCGGCAGTCGGTGATCTTTGATATCAGCGTCGACCATCTCGGCGCCGGCGTCGTCAGCCTCTATCACACCCTCGACTACATCTGCCGGCTCTACGGCAGCGGCGTCGACGGTTCGCGTCTGGCCAGCGGCCTGTCCGAATACCTGATGCAGTTGCTGCTCACTCAGTTGCCGCACAACTATTCGGCGGATCTGTTGATCGATTCGCGTGCGCCGCTGCCGCACCACGTCAAAAAGGCCCGCGACTACATCGAGGAACACCTCGACGAACCGATCAGCCTGGCGACCTTGAGCGAACTGTGCGGCGTCTCGGTTCGCACCTTGCAGAACGGTTTCAACCAATTCCTTCAGCAGGCACCGGTCGAGTACATCCGCGACCGTCGGCTGGCGGTGATCCACGAATCGCTCAAGCAGGGCAGGGCCGGCGAAACCGTCACCGATATCCTGTTGCGTCACGGCATCAACAGCTTCGGGCATTTTTCCAGCGCGTATCGGCAACGCTATGGTTGCCTGCCGTCGGACACCCTGCGTCGGCAGAAGCATTGAGACTTCTGCGCAATCCGTCATTCGGCTGCGCAATCGGATAAGTGCACGACGGTGCGGCTCGATAGGATCGAGTCTCTAACAAAAAGGAGTATCTGCATGAATATTACCGTGCTGGGTGGTGGTCACGGCTGTTACGCCGCTGCTGTCGAAATGGCTGAAAAAGGGCACCAGACCCGCCTGTGGCGTCGAGACTCCGCCGCGCTCAAGGCGCTGCTGGCCATCGGCAGCCTGACCATCAAGGACTACAAGGGCACTCGCAAATTGTCCGTCGGCCAGCCCGGCGACAAACTGTCGTTCACCGACGACCTGGCCGAAGCCCTGGCCGATGCGCAGCTGGTGATCATCCCGTTGCCGTCGACTTCCCATGAAGACCTGGCCAAACACGTCGCGCCGCACCTGCACGACGGTCAGGTGGTGTTCCTGCCGCCAGGCACTTTCGGCAGCTACGTGTTCGCCAAGGCCATGGTCGATGCGGGCAACCACAGCAAGGTGGCCTTTGCCGAGACCGGTACGCTGCCGTACCTGGTGCGCAAGCACGGTGCCAGCGATCTGGTGATCAGCGGCTACGCCACTCGCCTGCCGACCGGCGTATTCCCGAGCAACCTGTCCGAGCATGCTTTCGCGGTGCTGCGTGAAGCCTACCCAAGCGTCGAGCCAATCGAAGATACCCTGAGCGGTGCGCTGATGAACGCGGGTCCCATCATTCACCCGCCGCTGATCATGATGAACGCCGGTCCCCTGGAGCATTTCGAGGCCTGGGACATTCACAACGAAGGCACCCAGCCGTCGATCCGCCGCGTGACCAATCAGCTGGATGCCGAGCGCATGGCCGTGCGTGAAGCACTGACCTACGGCGCACCGCACTTCCCGCTGGCCGACCACTACAACACCACCGAAGGCGACGAGTGGATGTACGGTCGCGGCGCTCACGGCAAGTTGACCGACAGTGGCGACTGGCGTGAAGACATCGACCTGCAGAAGCATCGCTACATGCTCGAAGACACCCGCCTGGGGTTGTCCTTCCTGGTGTCCGTCGGTCGTTGGGCCTGCGTACCGACGCCGGTTGCGCAGGGCTTGTTGAGCATCGCCTCGGTCGTCGCCTGTCGTGATCTCTACGCCGAAGGCCGCACCCTGGAAAACCTCGGTCTTGCGACGCTGAGCCGGGCACAGATGACCGAGTTGCTGACCAAGGGCTACAACTGATGAACGCCGTGCTGCCGCATGTCAGCGTGGTCGGTGCTGGCCGGATGGGCGAGGGTATTGCGTTGGCGTTCATCCATGCCGGTCTGCCGGTCAATCTGATCGACATCAAGGATCGCGCCGAGGATGAGCGGCGCGGCTACTTCGAGCGCGTGCGGAACAACATCCGCAGCGAACTGCAGATGCTGGTACGCCTGGGTGTGCTCGAGGGGGATCAGGCGGACATCGCGCTAGCCCGGCTGACGGTGCAATCAAAATCCCAGGCCGCGGCGACACTGCCTCAGTGCGACCTGGTGTTCGAAGCAGTGCCGGAAATCATCGGGGTCAAGCAGGAGACCTTCGCCTGGGTCAGCGAGCATGTTCGGGCGTCGACCATCATCGCCTCGACCACGTCGACGTTTCTCGTTACCGAACTGAGCGAAATGGTCAGTGAACCGCAGCGCTTTGTGAATGCGCACTGGCTCAACCCTGCGTACCTGATGCCGCTGGTGGAAGTCAGCCGCAGCGACGCGACCTGCCCGCACGTGGTCGAGCGACTGCTGCAATTGCTCAAGCGAATCGGCAAGGTAGCGGTGGTGTGCAATCCAGTGGCTGGCTACATCGTGCCGCGCATCCAGGCGTTGGTGATGAACGAGGCTGCACGGATGGTGGAGGAGGGTGTGGCCAGCGCAGAAGACATCGACACCGCGGTGCGTGTCGGCTTCGGGCTGCGTTTCTCGGTGCTGGGGCTGCTGGAGTTTATCGACTGGGGCGGCGGCGACATTTTGTACTACGCCTCGCGCTACCTCAGTGGTGCGCTGTCACCACGTTTCGAATCGCCGCAGGTCATCGCCGACAATATGCAAAACGGCCGCAATGGCTTGCGCGATGGACAGGGATTCTACGACTACCGTGACATGGACGTGGACGCCTACAAGCAACAGCGTCTGGGGGATTTTGTGCGCAAGCTGGAGTTGTCAGGGCTGACACCAGCGTTCGAAGGGGCGTTGAAGCAGGTTTGAGCGTGATTGGAGCAGAGCGACCCTCAGGGCCGCTCTGCTCAAACAAACATCAGAACAACACGTAGGCCGAAGCAGTTGTCTGGTTCAGGTCGATGTCGCCGACTTCCAGCACTTCGTATTCAGCGCGAATACCGATGTTGCGAAACACATCAAACTCAACGCCGGCACCGTAGGTCAGGTCAACGCCAGTGTCATCATCGGAGGCATTGCCATCGGCGTCCCAGGCATGGGCGCCAACGATACCGAACAGTCGCACACGATCACCCAGCGGAAAGCCGAGGTGGGCGGCGGCCTGTACAGATTTACCGTCGAAATCGAGGTCCTTGTCCTCGAACTGGCCCAGATCAACGTAGGCACCTTCGAAGGCCAGGTAGCCGTTCAAACGATAACCTGCAAACACCTTGTAGCTGTTGTCTTCATCGCTCAAATGGGATTTGTCGGTTTCAATGCTGGTGACACCGGCGCCAAGATACAAACCTTTATCGTCAGCGAGTGCCTGAAAAGACAGCAACGAAAGCAGGGTAGCGAAGCCGAGGTTTCGAAATAGCATGGGAGGTGTAGTCCTTCTACAGGTTGTCGATTGTGAGGTGTTTGCCGGGAATTTGAGCGAACACAACGCCTGATAGAAGTCATTGATTGGTATTTTTGAGCCGCCTCAATCCGCGTGAGGATTGAGGATCATCGGGCATTGAAAATAGCGTCTGGCCAATGCCTGGGCAGGGAGCGCCTTGGAAAACAGCCAGCCTTGGGCCAACACCACACCTTCTGACGCCAGGTGCGGGAGTTGAAGTTGAGTCTCTACGCCTTCGGCGACGACCTTGAGCTTCAGCGCCCTGGCAATATTGGCAATATGGCGCCACAGGGCATCCGGGGCCGCGATCTTGTCGTGCTCGATGAATGAGCGATCGATTTTCAGGATGTCGACGGGGACGGATTCAATGAGCGAGAGACTGGAGTAGCCGGTACCGAAGTCATCGAGCGCAATAAGGTGCCCGTACGCTCGAAGTTTGTGCAATTGGACCGCTGCGGTTTTCTGGTCCAGCAGCGCTCTTTCGGTGACTTCAAAAACGATGATGGACGCCGGCATGTTGTACGTCGCCATGATGCTGGCCACGAACTCCGGAAAGGTTGGGTCGAGAATGTCTTGGGCGGAAAGATTGATGGTGATGTAGAAATCCTTGCACGCCCAAAGATAGGTGCTGTAGTCCTCGGCGACCTGGCGTATGACCGAGCGCGTCAGCTCGCAGATCAACTCGGAACGCTCTGCCGCCTCGATGAACACGTCTGCCGCAATGGCGACGCCGTTGGTGTTCCAGCGAGAAAGCGATTCGGCACCGACCAGATTGCCCGTCCTCAAATTGACGATAGGCTGGTAATGAACATCCAGCTTGTTCGCCCTGATGGCCTTGCGCAGTTGAACGACGGTCGAGGTGCAATACCGCTGGATTCGCCAGGTGATGTACAGCAGGGCTGCCGCCATGAAAGCCAGGGCAATGAATAGCTTCCACTTGAGACCTGTGAGATCACTCACCGGCAGTGAAATGACCGAGATCAGTGCGTTGTGACTGCCCGGAAAAGCGACATAGACGTAGTCTGCCGTGGTGACGAGCTCTTCAAGGGGCAAGGGTTGTTGCATGTTCAGGTGGGGGCGGCTCGTTGAGGTCATGGGCCACACGCCGTCTGGGCCTTGGAGCTCCAGTTGCACATCCTGCGGGATGTTCAGGTTATCCAGGAGTATTTCCTTGTTGACCCACACGTAAGCTGATTGCTGCGAAATGATGATGAAGTCCGTATCCGCGGAGGCTTGCGGGGCGGAACTCATTTCATAGACTCGCCCGTTGACGGGGCGCCAATTCTTTTCGTGTCCCACGGCTACCGAAGCGATCTCCTGGCCGTAGGAAGAGCAGATCTTGCCGTTATCGAGCTGGACCGCCGCCTGATAAATGAAACGAAAGTTTTTTACCGAATTCGCTATTTGGGAATACTGCTCGCTGGAGCAATCCTGGCTGGAACGATCAATGCCGCTGAGGGCTTCCAACGCTTTACTGATCTGGCTGTTGGGTTCGACTTGAGCGGAACTGAAATCTTCATGGATGTTTTTCAAGCGCTTTTCTATCAGGTTCTCTGCAAGCCCCCCGGCAAAAAACCATGCGGCCGTACCCACGGCAGCGGTTGCGCATAAAGCTAACGAGTGTCTTTTCAGCAAGGCTTTATACGCGGCGATCATGAAAACTCCAAAAAGAGATCTGGCCCGAAGTGAGGGTGCGCGTTAGAAGCCGTCGATTAACCAGGCTAACGCGACACCACACAAATAGGCGGCGAGGCAGAAGATGACTTTCTGTTTGAGCGGAAGTGAGTTGAGCCGATATCGCATGCCTATCTCCTTGAATTAGAAATAAGCAATGCTGGCAATTCAGGTTGGCGGATGAAAATTATTGATTGTTATTTTTAGACTCGGAATAGCGTTCACTCGCCCCTTTGTTTGCTCAGCGGTTGGACGTTGACAGCCTGGCGGCATTACGTCGGGCCGTTTCTGAGGGGATCTCCCCATAAGCATCCTGATACGCCTTGGAGAATCGGCTGAGATGGTGAAAATTCCAATACATCGCCGTTTCGGTAACGGTTGGCCATGTGTTGCAGATCAAATCCCGGCGGACATTGGCGAGTCTCAGGTTTCGCACGTAAGCGATCGGTGAAATCCCGAACGTTTCGACAAAGCCGTGATGCAAGGTGCGCGTGGTGGTTTCAAGCTGTCTGACCAGCGCTTTCATGCAAAGCGCCTTTTTTGAATTCTGATGAATGTACTCGATGGCTTCGATCGCGACTTTTCTGCGTGTCGGAGTACGAAGCGCGGAACGACCGGCCGGTCTCAGTGCTGTTAGCAGGGACGTCAGCAACGCATCTTCAATGGCTGAGATCTCTGAACCGCTGCGCTGTTGTAAAGGGGTGTTATTGGCATCGATAAAGTGAGCATTGATGGCCTCAATGGCCGATTGCATCAATTTGAAGTTTGCAACCTGAAAACGATGCTCGTTTCGACCGGCAAGCACGTCGATGGTCGAGTGACCTTCAAGGCACTGGACATAATGTTCCATTGTCGTGGTCAGTGTGAAAAGTGTTTCGTTGGGCTCGCAAACGTAATGCACGGGCTCGCCGCTGTACAACACGATGATTTCGTTAGGTCGCAACTTGTGATCATTGACAGTGGGGCGACCCACGGAAGATTGAGAAATGGCTACGCTGACAAAACCATGAGGTACCGAGCTGACCAGTGTTACCGCAGAATCGAATTCCAGTCGACTGCATTGAAGTCGGGGACCATCAATGACCTTATGCTGTCGAATGCTGGCTTCATACTCTGACGGAGTAAGGCTCATTTCCCACCGTCCAATCGTGCGATGGGGAGTGTCCGTCGGCGTAGACGTTACATGAAAGACTTCATCAGGGATTGTGCGGCACATGGAATGAACGCTCTTCAGCTAAATGGATAGTTCTAAGTAGAGGCACCTGACTTGGCCTCGGTCCTGGCGGTCAGATCGATGAGGTTGTGAGTGTTTCAGACATCGACTTCACTGAATCCGGCGCAAGTGCTAACGCGGCTGAAAAAACATACGTATCGTTCAAAGGTAAATCCAACAGGCTTTGTAGTTTTTCCGGTGCAATGTTCGAACCAAAGATAGCCGTCTGTTGACTGGCCGAGCCAATGGCCGATGCGTCAAAGGCAAAATACTCGTCCACACGGTAGTCTGAACAAATCTTGTAATCGGCCTGTTCTTCGCTCAGCGAATTTTTGTTGCTTTCAATGCGTGTCATGTCGGCGTTGTAAAGTTCTTTGTCAGTGGCCATGGCCTTCAGAGAAAGCATTACACCAAACGATGCGGTGGCGAGGTTTTTCATCAGCATTGACGTGCTTCCTTGTTAATGAATTTTCTGAAAAAGCATAATGTCAGCCGCATCATTGCCACGGCCTGGTCAGTGGATACTCTCGCTGCCATCTTGCTTATTAAAATCAAAAACTCATATTTTCGAGGTTGCCGACAGCACTGCCGGGTGTCATTCAGATTGATTGCAGGAGCATGGAGCCGTGGTGCGCGCTGAGTGACAGCGCATACGGCTCCAGGAAAAAAGGAGGGACTTTAGATGCGGGGAATGTCCGATTCAAGTTAATAATTCTTATTTTTTCTTGAATGCACAGGGACGGCAAGGCCTGGCAGGTCCTTTTGCCAGCAAACGCTTAGTGATTCATGCAGCGCAACCGACCCAACTCATGCACGTAAAAACAAACGGCGCTTTTGTTGGCGGTAGGGATCAATTCGTAGTTAAGAACGGCGCCTTCCTGGAGTACGTATTGGCGCCTGAAGAAGAGATCGGGTGTCTTCTCAATGGCGAACAATTCGTTGTCCTGACTCAGCTTGACGCTGCTGATCTTTATTTGAACGTGATGGTTACTTTCGCGAACAACATCCGCTGAAATAGTAGCGTTGCGAATTTTTCCGTTCAGGCTTTCCAGAGTGGTTTGGGTCAGTCGGCCGTGTCCGATGGTCAGATACTCTTCAGTGTTGAGCTGATTGGTATCTTCGAGCCATTGCCGGGTGATGGTTTGATAGCTGGTATTTTCCATGTAGTAAGAGGGCGAATAGAACAGGGAAAAAATACAGGCAGCGTTGATGAGCCCAAGAACTATCCAGTGAGTCCAGGAAGGTATCGTTGGCTTCATATTGTTGCTTCCAAACATTGGCGAATCATCAAGGCAAGGTCTTTTTGGTCGCTATTGAGTTGTAAGTTCGCTGTGCTCATGTCTGGGCGAACGCACGAAACAGAATAGGTAGATTTATAGCGATTCAGCCATACCTGGCCTTTCAGGTTTGGCGAAACCTGTTGAACCTGTTTCGCCGAATCATCCCTCAGTGATTCAGCTTCGGCGACGCTGTGCCCGACGGCATGGATGACTAAGTTGTTCTGTTCAATGCTGGAAATTTCTATCTTCGGTGTGTCGAAGCCAGAGTGGAAGCCCGCGAAGGCGCATACCCCCAACGTCAGGACATAACCGATTGATTGGGCTTTGTTGATAAAACCGGATGTTGTGGTTTTCTCTGGCGGTATCAGCGGTACAACAGTTTCAGCGGGTGCAGGCTCTTCAATGACGGGTGCATCAGGTTGCCCGACTACTTCTATTGGCGCCGGTAAATCTGTTTGATCTTCGATGACGTACTGACGGTTGAAGCAATAGCCTCTTCGAGGAACCGTCATCAGGATTTCGTGATCCCGATTATCGTTCAAAATGTTTCTAAGGGAGAAAACAGCCTGATTGAGACTGCCAGAGGCGACAACGCGATCATTCCAGGTGTAGTCGATGATCTCTTCACGGTTTTTGGTCTGACCAGGTTCCATCAACAGCAGGTCCAGCAGACGCGACTCAGCTCTACCCAACGTGGAGTTTTGAACATCTCCATGGGGAGTGGTGATGGAAAGCAGGGCGGTGTCCGGGTCGAAAAGGGCCTTGGCACCATTTTTCAACTTGAAGGCGTAACGCATGGGAGTCCTCCGTTCAGTTGGTTCTGGCTGAGTATACAGATGGTTTTGATAGGCTGGATTTGACGCAATCCGCTCTTGTGGAGAGAGGAACAGCTATCCACGTGCAAGCGCAGCCGGTGCGCAGAGCGTCACGATACAAGGCTGAAATAGCCCATCAAAAATTTCACTGGAATCAAGCAAGAGCAAATCCACGGGTTTCAATCGAAGCCAATAATGATGCTGGGTACGAGTAATTTGCGCTATCCGAAAAGTGCGAGGCGGGGTTTGAGCGGGGCAGCAATCTCAAGTCAGGCGGGCGTCTTTGCTCAACTGATTCGCATTTGCGCAGGGGTATTCAATCGTCGATTTAATGCTGAACAGTGATTGCAATGTTCATCAGTAATCAATAGTCGGGGCGCCTGGCCGGTCACTAATCATTATTGATCCGTATTAACTTTGCGTCCGGATCAATGCAGTTTTAAATGGATGTCGGGGATTGTGGACGCTGTCGTGGCATAAGCAATCCTCATCTCTCGTTTCAAATCCTTTGCCCCACGTCCTTCCATGGTGGACGTGGGGTTTTTTTATGCCTTGTTTATGGCCAATCGCAACGAAGAGTCCGTCTCCACCCTGGGATCAAGGCAAGACGTTGTAGCCGCGCTGTTGCAGGCAACTGGTGTACACGGAGTTGTTGGCGGTGATGTTTTGCTCGGTGGTGCCAGCGTTTTGTCGGCGTTCCTGGCGTTGCCTCGATCCCCCGACCACGACGCCTGCCGCCGCAGCGCTGCGCGCATTGTTCTGGCGGTAGTCTTGCTGAATGTCGTCGTCAATCTGGTCGTAGACATTGTCATGTTGCTGACCCCGGACCTCCGCCGCAGCAGCTCCGGCGACCGCAGCGGTGGTGGCGCCTTTTACCCGGCCACCGGATGGCACCGTGGTTTCTATGGGGAATTGAGCATTGGCTTGTGATTGGCAAGCGCCGGTGTCTTGCTGGATGGTCTGGGAGGTTTGGCCTTTTAGTGGCACCACCGTCACCGCCAACGCACTGGAGCTGGCGAGCAATACCAAGGCCGATAGGGTAAACGTCAATTTTTTCATCAAGTCGGACTCTCGTTAAACATCGTTAAGCCGTCTAACGGTTTGCTTAGGGAGACTGGCGACTGAAACCCCATGCCCGTCAAATGCGCAGTGCAACCCAAGGTCATGGATGGCAGGCAATTGAGCGTTTGCAATGGGGTATCGCGGGGTTGTTACTGCTTGTTAAGCAGAGCCTGCATGTCGCTGGTCATGCCTTTGAGTGCAACTTTGAAGTCATTGGCGACAACTGGCTGGCTTTCGTTTTCCAGGGTCTCGCCGAATACCTTGCGCACCATCTTGGCAACCGGCATACCGGTTTTTGCGTCGATCAAATCGGCTTCGATAAACATCTCGGCTGTCTGATCACGGTGGCCGGTGACCGCTTGTGTCGTCGCGACAATGGCAGCGATCGGCACAACCTCATACCAATGCATGCCTTCGTTGTTTGCGCTGACGTGGGTGATCGCTGCTTGCAAGATCAGGGTCCGCGAATCGGCCGGCACTTGCTGTGTGTCCGATACGACGGTGTAAGAGGGGGCGAACGCATTTCGGATGCTGTCGCTGGCCATGGCCTGAACGTCTTCCAGGGTCTGCAGGTTGACGCGCTGGGTCGGTTTCGGCGATGGGTACAGCTCTACTTGCTTGAACACGACTGTGGAGTAGGCTTTCGGATCAAACCCTGGCGCTACCCAGCGCATGACCTTCTGTTCACTCGACGTGGTCTGCTCTTCCAGCCCCTGATAATTGGGCAGGAAGCCCGAGTATTGCTCCGGCTGCGCGACCTGCGAGACACAGCCGACCTGAAATACGCAGCTCGCAGCAATACCCACAATCCATCTATTCGACATGCTCATTGGTTCTGTTCTCAGTGGTGGAAGTTTTCATACAGATTTTGATGCGGGGGCGGATGCTGCCCGCAGTGGCGGGATAATCCGAATCAAAAACCCTCAAACACGATTAAACTTCACCACCGGCGTGTTTTTGGCCGCGTGTCGGGGTAGGGGGCACAGGCCCGAAGTTTTAAGCTGATATCATTCGAACACTGACAAACCGAGCAAAAAATATGAACCGTCGTAAAAAAATAAAACAGTTGTTACAGGCGCACGCCAAAAAGGCGAGTGCCAAACTGGCACCGGTCAACAAGTCTAAATACATCAGCAAGGCTGACCGCTTGAAGCTGGCTGCTGAGGCCACTCCCGACACAGTCATCTCCCCGGAAAACGGATCCATCTAGCTCAAGCACCGATCCGCTGTTTCGAAGGGACAGTCTTCGTCTCGTCGATTTTTTACGCTTTCTTTACGACTGCTGTTTTCGCCCTCAAAGATACTGGCCGCGTTTTCTAGACCGTCCATGCGCCTCGTGGCTCCAGTGGCCCAGGCAAGTCGTTGTGCCCAACGACGGCATGTACGTCCTGCCCTCCATTCGAGAGACGCGAACCTTGAGCCAGACAGCAATCGGCGCACATGAAAACCTGCCATCCAAAACCTCGGGACTGGGCTTGCTCGTCGCGGCGGTCGGCGTGGTTTACGGGGACATCGGCACCAGCCCCCTCTACACGCTCAAAGAAGTGTTTTCCGGGCATTACGGCGTTCAGGCCAACCACGACGGCGTGCTGGGTATTCTGTCGTTGATTTTCTGGTCACTGATTTGGGTCGTCTCGATCAAGTACGTGCTGTTCATCCTGCGTGCCAACAACCAGGGCGAAGGCGGCATCATGGCGTTGACCGCGTTGGCCCGCCGCGCGGCCGCCCCTTATCCGCGCATGAGTAAAATACTCGTTCTGCTTGGCCTCTTCGGTGCGGCACTTTTTTACGGCGACAGCATGATCACCCCGGCTATTTCGGTGCTCTCCGCGGTTGAAGGGCTGCAGCTGGCGTTTGACGGAATCGAACACTGGGTGGTGCCTTTATCCGTGATCGTGCTGGTGGCGCTGTTCCTGATACAGAAACATGGCACGGCCCGCATCGGCATCCTGTTCGGCCCGGTGATGGTGCTGTGGTTTGTCGTGTTGGGTGCGCTGGGTGTCTATGGGATTGTCCAGCGACCGGAAGTGCTGCAAGCGCTGAACCCTTACTGGGGCGCGTATTTTTTTATCGCACATCCGGGAATCGGCGTGGCCATCCTGGGGGCCGTGGTACTCGCGCTGACCGGTGCTGAAGCACTGTATGCCGATATGGGGCACTTTGGTCGCAAGCCCATTGCCCGGGCGTGGTTCATCTTGGTGTTGCCAGGATTGGTACTCAATTATTTCGGCCAGGGTGCCTTGATCCTGGAAAACCCTGAGGCGGTGCGCAATCCATTTTATTTGCTCGCGCCGGGCTGGGCGCTGCTGCCGATGGTCGCGCTCTCCACACTGGCGACGGTCATCGCGTCTCAAGCGGTAATCTCCGGTGCTTTCTCCCTGACTAGCCAGGCTATCCAGCTGGGGTATGTCCCTCGCATGTTTATCCAGCACACCTCCAGTCAGGAGCAGGGACAGATTTACATCGGTACCGTTAACTGGGCGCTGATGGTCGGTGTTGTGTTGCTGGTACTGGGTTTCGAGTCGTCCAGTGCATTGGCCGCGGCTTATGGGGTTGCGGTGACGGGCACGATGTTGATCACCACGATCCTGTCTTCGGCGGTCGTCCTGCTGCTCTGGAAAACTCCGCGCTGGCTGGCCATCCCGATTTTGCTCGGTTTTCTGCTGGTGGACAGCCTGTACTTCGCGGCCAATGCACCAAAGATTTTTCAGGGTGGTGCATTCCCGGTGATTGCCGGCATTGCTTTGTTCATTTTGATGACCACCTGGAAGCGGGGTCGCAAGATCATTGTTGAGCGATTGGACGAAACCGCATTACCGCTACCGTTGTTCATCAGCAGCATCCGGGCGCAGCCGCCTCATCGCGTACAAGGTACGGCGGTCTTTCTGACGGCGAGGGCCGACGCCGTTCCGCATGCCCTGTTGCATAACCTGCTGCACAACCAGGTCTTGCATGAGCAAGTGGTGCTACTCACCGTCGTGTCTGAAGACAGCCCTCGTGTGAGTACTGATCGACGGTTCGAGGTTGAAGCGTACGGCGAAGGATTTTTCCGGGTGAACTTGCACTTTGGCTTTATCGAGGAGCCTGATGTCCCGTTGGCGTTGAGTCACTGTCATTTGGCTGAACTGGATTTCAGTCCGATGCGCACCACCTATTTCCTGAGCCGCGAAACAGTGATCCCGACCAAGCGCATCGGCATGGCCCGGTGGCGAGAAAGCCTGTTCGCCTTTTTGCTCAAGAACGCCAACAGCAACCTGAAGTACTTCAAGTTGCCGTTGAATCGGGTGATAGAGCTGGGCACGCAGGTTGAGATGTAAGGATCCGGTCAGGCGTCGCATGGGTGGCCGTTGATCCCGGCCGTCAAGCACAATGTTGGCTCCGATCATCCAGGCCCAGCCCCCGCGCTGGGCTTTTTTCTGCCTGGCGTCTGGTCCTGAATAAGGTCTGCAGCTTCTGGCTTCTTATCAGGAAGGCGCAATGGATACGGGCGCAAACGGGTGAGCCTCATGACTTTTCAGCGTTTTTCAGCGTTTTTCAACCGCTGGCGGGCAGGCCACTGCTCATTTCAGAGCGTTTCTTTGGATGGCATGTACTAATTGCAAAAAAACCATCCGTTCGTGACCGTTGCGCAGAAGCAGAAAATATCGAACCGGTACTTGAGGTGCACTCGCACACTTCGAGCCGTTTAAATTTAAAGTGGGCTGCGCACTATTATTCACAGGGATGGCCTCATCCAAACATGGACCTGCCAGAGATGCCTTATGCGCGTTAATTTACCTGTCACTGATTGCGAAAGAGTTTTTTCAGCTGAGCAAAAGTTAATCTCTACCACGGATTTGGATAGCCGAATCACCTATTGCAATGATGCATTTATTGCAATCAGCGGTTTCGAATCCGAAGAAATTATCGGACAGACGCATAACCTGGTGCGTCATCCCGATATGCCGCCTTCAGTGTTCGGTCACATGTGGGAAACCATCAGGCAAGGCAAACCCTGGATGGGGATCGTCAAGAACCGTTCGAAGAATGGTGATTTCTACTGGGTCAACGCCTATGTCACCGCCATCTATGAAAATGGTCGAATCAGTGGTTATGAGTCGGTGCGTTCACTGCCGACCAGTGCCCAGATCCAACGTGCAACCGCGCTCTACGCCCGACTGCGTGCCGGAAAAAGCCCCGTCGCATTAAGTGCACGCATTTGCCGTCCGGTTCAACGCGGCTGGCCATTCTTCCTGGCCGGTGCCGTTTCATTGCCGGGTGTTCTCTGGCTTGCACAACCTCAGGCGCTGGCGCTGATGACGGGGAGTCTGATGGCTGCCTGGTACGTGGTCGAGCGCCGTCAGCGCAGAACCATCGAGCGCACCCTGGCTGAACATCCGAAAGCCTTTACCAGTCAATTGGTAGCCCTCACTTACAGCGACAACCCCGGCGTTCAAGGGCAGTTGGATCTGGCCATGCTCAGTGAAGAAGCACGTCTGCAAACGGCGCTGACCCGACTGGTCGATACAGGGGTGAGTGTAAAGGCCGAGGCAGGGCTGGCCTCTGAACTTTCCGGTTCGCAGGCGAAGTCTCTGGATCGTCTGCGCAATGAAACCGATCAATCGGCCGCAGCTATCTCCCAGATGGCGGCGACGATTCAGGAAGTCACGCAAAACGTGCAGAACACCGCGAATGCGGCATCCGAGGCGGATCAGTTGGCGCGGGAGGGCGGTGATGTGGCGCAGCAAAGTCTGCGAGCCATGATGAACATGAGTGAAGCTGTGAGCGAAATTGGCCAGGCGGTCAATGCGCTGGCGAGCGAGACCCAGTCAATAGGCAGTGTGCTGGATGTGATTTCGTCGATCGCCGACCAAACCAATCTATTGGCGCTGAACGCGGCCATTGAAGCGGCTCGGGCAGGCGAGCATGGCCGGGGTTTTGCGGTTGTCGCCGACGAAGTGCGCACCTTGGCGCAACGTACGCGGACCTCGACCGAGCAGATCCATGGAATCATCGCTTCCCTGCAAACCGGCTCTGATCGGGCGGTAGTGACCGCGAGCAGGGGTGAACAGATTTCTCGTGACAGCATGCAGAGTGTCGAGGCGGTGCAGTCAGCGCTTGTCGGCATCAGCGGGGCTGTCAGCCGAATCACGGAAATGAGTCACCAGATGGCGTCGGCATCGGAAGAGCAAAGCCAGGTGGCTGAAGACATCAATCAACAGATCACGCGTATTGCCCAGTTGTGCGATCACAGCGCCGGGCAGGCCAAGCAAGGCGTGGAAATCAGCCAGGAACTGGAACGTATGGCGGAGTATTTGCACAGCCTGGCTGAACGCTTCAATCGGTAATACCCCATCCCCTCGAACACCCACAGGGACGTGGGGGTACGCATTTGAAGCACTGGCACGGGCGTTTTTCGCCCGATTCACGGTTTTTCAACGTTATTTCATCAAACCAAATAATGGATCAGCGGATTTCACAGCGCAGCCCAAGAGGTCGCGGTTTACTGCTCGATGAGCTTTCGACGTGGGTCGGGGCAATGTCGGCAGGAGAATCTCGTGAGCCTGGAACGTCTGAGCAAACTCATCTCTATAGGATTTGGGCTGGCATTAGCTGCCTGCCTGATGACCCTGGCAGTGGATGAGTACTTCGGGAAGCAGGCAGCGCAAGCCACTGATCGACGTCACCAAAGCATTACCACCATTGCCCAGATAGGCACCCTCAACCGTGAACTGACCCAGTTGGCTCGTCTGTATGTCACTACAGGCGACGAGTTGTTTCTCACCCGATACAACCAAAAATGGCAACAAGGCCGGAAGTTTAAAGAAGTTGCACAGGATTTCCGTGCGATGGGACTGAGCGATACAGAAGAGCAATTGCTCAAAGCGGTCGAAGTCATGGATGTAAAACAGACGGATATGGAGCGTCTGGCCATGCGGGAAAGTTTCCATCGTGGGGGGCCGTCACTGCTTTCCGGTACCTCTTACATTAACTCCGAGTGGGGTTTCGCGGATGCGCTGAATCAGCTGATCACGGAAACAAGCGAACGCTTCAATAACGACTTCAAGGTTGCCCGGAAGAAGGCCGAACTGGCCAGCCGAATCAATGTATTGATGCAGTTGATTACACTGGGCGCCGCACTGTTGGCATTTCTGATCATTTTGCGACGCCAACTGGTGGTCCCGCTGCTGGGGCTTTCCGAGCGCATACGCCGGCTGCAAGCCGGGGAGGCCGTTGGTGAACCGGAGCCGCGCACCGGCCTTGCCGAGGTCGTGGCACTGAATGAAGCGTTCGATGCCTATGTTGACGTCAATGAAGAGTTGCGCCGGCAGCACTGGGTGAAGGTGCGCCTTGGTGAACTGTCCCAGGCGTTACAAATGTGCGCGACCCCACAGGCCTTTGCGGCGACGCTGCAACAGCGGTTGCAGGATTGTTTGAATTGTCACGCGGTCTTGTCGTTTGATGCGGTGCCCGACGTGCAACGCAGTGGTCAAGTGCACTTCAGCTTGCCATTGCTGCAAGAGGGGCAGCAGTTGGCCAGCCTTGAACTTGATTTCACTCAGCGTCCGGATCCCGCCCAATTCAAGCTGCTCGACAGTCTGCCGGCGCGACTTGGCACGTTGCTGCACCTTGTGCAACAACGACTCCACAACCAAGAGCTGTTACAACAGGCCCGCCGACAGGCTCGGCAGCTGGAAGACCAGGCGCAGATCCTGCAGCAACGACAGGATTCACTGGAAGCCACCGAGAGCTGGTATCGCGGCATCGTGGAGTTCGCCCCTAAAGCGCTGCTCGTGTTTGACGAAAATGGTGTGATTCTGGCGAATCAGCAAAGTGAAGTGACGTTTGGTTATGCACCTGGCAGTTTGCTCGGCCAAAGCTATCAAGTCCTGCTCCCGGACAGTCAACGTGACCTGATCGTATCGATGGTTGAGCAGTTGCGCATAGACAAGGTGCTCGACCCGGTCGAAGTCATTGCGCGTCGCGCGGATGACAGTGAGTTCCCTGTGGAATTACGTCTCTGCCTGCTGCCCGCACGGCAGGATCGCGGTGAATGCCTGTGTGTTGCGATTCGCGATCTCACCCAGCGCAAAGCGGACGAGCGCCGTCTGCGTGAAGCGCACGAGCAACAACAAGCAATCGTCACGGCGGCGCCTTGTGGTATCGCGCTGGTGCAGGGTGGCGTGATTGTGCAGGCCAATTTGCGCCTGGACGAACTCTTCGGCTTTACGCCGGGCGAGCAATTGCAATGTTCCCCGGTGAGTTGGCTGGATCAGGTCGTGTGGGCAGAGACGAAGGTTGCATTGGAAGCACAGGTTCGGGCGACCCTCAACAGCGGCGAAATTTATCATCAGCATCTGCAACTGTGCCGCAAGGACTCCACCAGCTTTTGGGGGAGCCTGAGCGCACGTGCCATCGCGCCCGGTGACCTGTCCCGTGGTTCGATCTGGATCGTCGAAGACATTTCCGCCCACCAGGCCGCAGCCGCCGAAATGCAGCAAGCGCAGCTACTCGCCGAGGAGAGCGCACGAATCAAGTCGGAGTTCCTGGCCAATATGAGCCACGAGATCCGCACACCGATGAACGCCATCATCGGCATGACGCATCTGACCTTGCGCACGGAGCTGAACGAACGCCAACGTGATTATCTGAGCAAGGTACAGAGCTCCAGCCGACACTTGCTGGGCGTTCTTGACGATGTCCTGGACTTTTCCAAGATCGAGGCAGGCAAGCTTCAGCTGGATGTCTGTAACTTCAGTCTGACTGCGTTGCTGGAAGAAGTGGTTGACCAGGTTCGTCCCCGCATTGCCGATAAACGCCTGGATCTGCGCCTCAACACCGGGGCGGATGTCCCTGAGCGCTTGTGTGGCGATCCGCTGCGGCTGCGTCAGGTGCTGCTGAACTTCCTCAGCAACGCGGTGAAGTTCACTGAACGGGGGCAGATCCGCATAGAGGTCAACCTGCGTCAGGCCAGCCAGGATGATGTGCTGTTGTACTTCAGCGTGACGGACACTGGCATCGGCTTATCCGCCGAGCAACTGGAAGTCCTGTTCCAGTCCTTTCAACAGGCAGATGCCTCGATCACCAGGCGCTTTGGCGGAACGGGTCTGGGGCTGGCGATTGCCAAACAATTGGCCGAGCTGATGGGCGGGCAGGTGGGTGTTCAAAGTGAACTGGGCGAGGGCAGTACATTCTGGTTTGAGGTCCGTTTGCAATTGGCCCAGGACGACGTCATCGACAACCTGTCCCACACACCGCACCGCAGTGATTGGAAGGTGGCCGACGGCACTCGTATCTTGCTGGTGGAAGACAACGAGCTGAACCAGCAGGTTGCCGCCGAGTTGCTGCGGGCAGTGGGCTGCAGTGTCGATATTGCGTTCGATGGTCGCAAAGCGTTAGAGCGGCTGGCGGCAGAAGAATATGACCTGGTGTTCATGGACATGCAGATGCCGGTGCTCGATGGCCTGGCCGCCACCCGCCAATTGCGCCAGCGGCCCGGATTGAGCGCGTTGCCGGTCATTGCGATAACGGCCAATGCCCGGCGTAGTGACCATGACGCTTGTCTGGCCGCCGGTATGAACGATTTTGTCAGCAAGCCTTTCGAGCCGCAGGCGCTTTACGCGATGTTGCGACGCTGGCTGAGTGACGCGCCGATCAGCCACGGTGGCGCTCATACACGTAAGCCAACCCCGGCTGCACACGTTACCAATGCCAAGTTCAGTCTCGACGGCGTGGATACGGAAGCGGGAATGCGGCGGGTGTTGGGCAATCACCCTTTGTATCTGGATTTATTGCGCAATTACCTGGCCGACCAGAGCCTTCTGCTGGAACAGTTGAACGTGACGCTGGCGACGGGCGATCTGGAAAGAGCGGAGCTGTTGGCACATAGCTGCAAAGGTGTATCCGCAACCATCGGCGCCGACACCGTCGCGCAAGCAGCGCATGCATTGGAGCAAGCGCTGCGCATCAGGCAGCCGGCTGAGATGTTGCAAGTATGCCTGGAGAGGTTGACCCAACCCTTGGCGGCGCTCCTGGGCCAACTGCGCGAGCAATTGCCGGCAAAGGTCGAATCACCGTCAATGCAGGTTGACTTGCCCCGGTTGAACGAAGTGTGTCGCACGCTCGATGCGCTGCTGGGTGAGTCCGATGGGGACGCTGTCCATTACTTCTCCCGACATTCCGTGTTGTTGCGGGGCGCGTTTGCAAATGGCTTTGCGCCACTTGAGGAGGCGATAAAGCGTTTCAGTTTCGAGCAAGCACAGTGCCATCTGAACGAGGCGCTACAAGCCTATGCAACAGCGGCGATGAGCGAATAGCAGGTGGGTTATGCGCGGTGTTTGCCAGCATCAGGACTCTGCTCAAAAGTTTTCAGCGTTTTTCAGCGTTGAACAGAATGCACTCAGACCAATTCAGAGCAGAGTTGCGCAGGGCATGCGTTACTGCAAAAAAAAACCTGGCAAAGAAAACGGACGATTCTTGCCCCATTGTGCCTTCAGGCCAGTTGCGTCTGCCCCGGCAGATTTAACGACGCATTGGTGTGTGCCCGTTGCGAGGATGTCTTGTTGAACCAATTTCCCCGTAAACCCATCGTGCTGGTGGTTGACGACATGCCGGCCAACCTGCAGTTGATCAATGAACTGCTCCGTGAGCAGTATCAATTGCGGGTTGCTGTCAGCGGCGAGCAGGCGCTACAGATTGTCGACCGAGTCCTACCCGACCTGATCTTGCTTGATGTGCAGATGCCTGGCATGGATGGTTATGAGGTCTGTCGTCGTCTCAAAAGCAATCCGAAAACCATGGATGTCCCGGTTCTGTTTCTGAGTGCCAGAAACGAAGATGAAGATCAATGCCTGGGGCTCGAACTGGGCGCTAGCGATTACCTGAGCAAGCCGGTCAATCCGCCCATATTGCTGGCGCGGGTGCAGACACAGATGCGTCTGAAATTGGCGGCAGATCTGCTGCGTGTGCAAAACAACTTTCTCGATCAGGAAGTACTGGCGCGAACCCGCGAACTGCAAGCCACCCATGACGTGACCATCATGGCCCTCGCGTCACTGGCCGAGACACGCGATAACGAGACAGGCAACCATCTGCGACGCACGCAGCATTATGTGCGCGCGTTGGCCGAGGCACTGCGTCATCACCCACGATTCAGCGCGTTTCTGGATGATGAAAGCATTGAACTGATGTTTAAGTCAGCGCCGCTGCACGACATCGGAAAGGTCGGGATCGCGGATCATATCCTGCTCAAGCCTGGCCGTTTCGAGCCCGCCGAGTTCGAGATCATGAAGACCCATGCCCAGTTGGGTTATCAGGCACTGGTCCATGCGGAGGAGCTGTTGGGGCAGCCCGTTCCCTTCCTCAGCATCGCCAAGGAAATTGCCCTGTGTCATCACGAAAAATGGGACGGCAGCGGTTATCCGAACGGGCTGGCCGGTGATGCCATTCCGGTGAGCGCCCGACTGATGGCCGTGGCGGATGTCTACGATGCGGTCATCAGCCGGCGCGTATACAAGTCGCAGATGAGCCATCAGACGGCTGCAACCATCATTTATGACGGTGCCGGCCGGCATTTTGATCCGGATGTGGTGCTGGCCTTCAGGGCTCTGGAGGACGAGTTCGATCAAATTGCCCAGCGCTTTTCCGATAGCGAGCCCGCTGAGCCACTGACAATGGCCGGATAGCGATGAGGGGCATGACAGGGTCATTTTATACAGTTGAAGGCAATGCGCCGACGTCACTCATCCGAGTGACTGGCCTCGTAGACTGTTGGTGTTCGGTGCCGGTTTCCCGGTAAGTCTAGGCTTTGATGCCGAGCTCCCGGTAAACCAAAGGGAGGAGCTGGTCGGGCTCTATCGGTTTGAGCAGGAAATCAACAATGCCCAGATGCATTGCGTCGATTGCATCCCTGATTCCCGCATCGCCGGACATGACCAGGACAGGCAGATCGGCCCACACGGACTTTCGGATCTTGCGAATAAAATCCAGGCCATCGGTCGGTAACATCCGCAAGTCTGTAATGACCAACTCGATGGCGTCGTCAGCGACCAGTAATTTCATGGCGTCGTCAGCGCTTTCAGCTAAAAGGCTCTGGATGCCTTTCAGGTGAAGAATGCCGGAGATCATCTCGCGCAACGCGCGGTCGTCATCAACGATCAAGACCTTTTGAGGTCTTTTTTCTGGCTCATGCCGGTTAGCGGCGTTGAGTGCCTCGTGTTCAGCACCACTCAAAATATCGTCGTCGTTCATAGTCCCTCATTCCGTCAATACTGCTGCCGATTGGCCTTTTCCCTTTGATTCAAGGATCAATCAAAACTTGGTCGGTTGCGCCTGCATTTGCGGGTAGCGACGCGTACCAGAACGCCAAATGCGGGCTGCTCAGTATCAAGGTATAGACGAAATTACGGCCATTCGTGCCGAGCGAAAAAAATATTGAGTGGCTGCTCAACGCGCCTTCGGCCGAAGGCTGCGGCGAGGCGGCGGGTGTGGTCATCGGGCCAGCCATCCTGCCGATGAACACCGCAGCAGGCTCCCGTCTCCCGCTCCCCAGTAGTCTGAAACTCCCAGCCCGTCTGGGAGTTTCAGACGATGTGCAAACTTTGGAGCTTGTTCATAGTTGTGCCCTATAGAACAGACAAAGGTCTACGGTCGGTCTCGATGACTTGACCTGCTCAGGAGAAAGTCATGACTATGCGCAAGAAAACCTCATCGCCAACGAATGACCTGACCGTCACCACCGACCAGCAAGACTACGCACCGGGCAGCACTGCCACTATCACGGCCGGCGGGCTCGCCCCCGGCAGCACCGTGACGTTCGAAGTGGACCACGCCGTCGGTGCTGGCGCGGATAGCGTGTGGGGCACGTCCGACGATGTGCTCGATACCAACACCGGCGATGGGCACGAGCCCTGGTCCGTGACCGATGGCGGTGCCGGCGATCTCGATGGCCAAGTCAATGGCAGCGTTACCACCTCGTGGTACGTGAACCCCGACGACTCGGCCGGCGCGACGTTTCTGCTCAGCGCGACCTCGGCAGGTGCCGATGGTGCGTCCGGCACGGCTGACGATGCGGTGGCCACAGCGTCCTTTACGGACAGTGCTTTTGGCGTCGAGCTGACCGGCGAGGACGTTACGCTGGACGAAACGGCCGGGTTGCAGAACGCCACGGCCACTCCAGCCCCTGGGGGAGACGCGGACGACAACGACACGTCATTGGCCTTGCCGGGGGCGTTTTCCACGCGACTGGGCACTCTTGGGGCCGGTACCGCAACGGGTGTGGCCCTGAGTGGTTACAACGGGGAAGTGGGCAATACGGGCAGCACGGCATTCACCATCACCTCTGCGCCCGGAGGCAGCATTACCGATGTCAGCTTCGTTGACAGCGCTGGCGCTGCGCTCGATGGCGATGACAGTGGACTGTTTACCCTCGATGGCACCAGCATCCTTCTCTATACGGATTCAGATGACAACATCGTTCTGGGCCGGGCCGGTGGGCCGAACGGCGCGATTGTGTTCGCAGCTTACATAGAAGAAACCGGAACACCGGTCTCTGGCGGCAAGATCTGGATCGTGGAGTACCAACCGATTCAGCATCCAGGCACGGCGAACCCTGATGACTCGGTCAATTTGATGGATAAGGTTTTCATCGGTGCCAGCCAGGACCTGGCGTTCAGTCTGCTCAATGCACCCTCCGGTCAGAACCTCTTCCTGATGTTTACGAAGCTGAACCCGGAAACTGAAATTGTAGACACTGTCACGCGGATCACGGACCCCACCATCATCGCCACCGGCAAGAACCCCGCAAACCAGTCAACCGGAGTCAATATAACCACTGGCGACACGATCAATACCAGCCAGGCGGGTGGCCCGACCACCTTCGGCACCAACAATCAGATGATTGTGGAGCAAGAGGGCATCCGCTTCTCGTTCGTCACGGGAGCCAGGCAAAATGTGACTGTTCCCTTCCTCGATCAGAACGAAGCAGATCTTGAAGCCAACGTCGACTTCACCGACGTCTTCAATGCGAAATCGGCGAGTTTCGACGTCGTACAGTTGCAGAGCGGCAAGAGTGCTGTCGTAAGAGTCAGCGCCTTCAGCACCGAGGTTGAATCTAAAGAGGATTTCATCGACGGATATGCGGATGATACGTCGATTTCAATCACCAGCGTTCGCGTCACCAACATTAGTACCGGGGTCGTCGCGGACTCCACCGCACCGTCGAATACCCTGGGCATTGTCTTCAGCTTTGCCGGTGGGGTTGTGACCATCAGCGGCGTCAAGGCTGGCTACGAGATTGAATACACCACAACGGCGGATCACAACCGCGTGCTCATCGAGAACGGCGCGGCCGTCGACGCCAAGGGCAACAACCACGCCGATTTTGACATCGGTGGCTTCAGGCTGCTCCAGGCCTCTATCCAGACCGTCGAAATCGGCTCCAAAATGATTTTCGACGACGACGGACCGAGCATCAGCACCACCGGCACGGAACCCACGCTGACGGTAGACGAGACGACACTGACAACCGACGCTACTCAGAGCTTTGCGGCCAACTTCATCTCGGCGTTTGGCGCTGATGGGGCGGGCACACTGACCTATGCGCTGAGCATGGTGGCCGGTGCCTCCGGGCTGACGGACACGGCCACGGGTGAGGCGGTGATCCTGTCGCTTAACGGCGCGGTGGTCGAAGGCCGCACGGAAACGAGCGACGATCTGGTGTTCACAGTCAGCGTCGCCGCCAATGGTAGCGTTACACTCAACCAGATCCGGGCCGTGGTGCATGCCAACACAGGCGATCACGATGACTCGACGACTCTAACCTCGGATGACTTGGTGAAGCTGACAGCGACCAAGACCGATGGGGACGGCGACAGTGCCCAGGCGACCCTTAACATCGGGCAGAACCTGGTGTTCAAGGACGATGGGCCAAGCATCAATACCACCGGCACGGAACCCACGCTGACGGTGGACGAATCGGACCTGTTAAGCGACGCCACCCAGAGCTTTGCGGCCAACTTCAACTCGGCGTTTGGCGCTGATGGGGCCGGCACGCTGACCTATGCGCTGGGCATAGGGGTTGGCGCCACCGGGCTGACGGACACGGCCACGGGCCATGCGGTGGTCCTGTCACTCAACGGCACGGTGATCGAAGGCCGCACGGTCACGAGCAACCAGCTGGTATTCACGGTTAGCGTCGACGCCAATGGCAGCGTTACGCTCAATCAGCTCCGGGCCGTGGTGCATTCCAACACAGGCAATCCCGATGATTCGAAGAGCCTGGCCTCGGACAACCTGGTGACCCTGACGGCGACCAAAACCGACAAGGAAGGCGACAGCGTCCAGGCGACCCTCAACATCGGGCAGAACCTGGTGTTCAAGGACGATGGGCCGAGCGTCAACACTTCCGGCACGGAACCCACAATGACGGTGGACGATTCGGCCCTGGGGGGCGATGCCACCCAGAGCTTTACCGCCAACTTCAGCTCTGGTCCTGGCGCCGATGGGGCAGGGCCACTGACCTATTCGCTGGGCATAGGCGTCGGCGCCACCGGGCTGACGGATACGGCCACGGGTCAAGTCGTGATCCTGTCGCTTAACGGTACGGTGGTCGAAGGCCGCACAGCCGTGAGCGACGATCTGGTGTTCACGGTCAGCGTGGCCGCCGATGGCAGCGTTACGCTCGATCAGCTCCGGGCGGTGGTGCATCCCAATATCAACGATCCCGATGACTCGACGACTCTGGCCTCGGACAATCTGGTGACGCTGATAGCGACCAGAACCGATGGGGACGGCGACAGTGCCCAGGCGACCCTAAACATCGGGCAGAACCTGGTGTTCAAGGATGACGGGCCATCACTCGCGTTCGGCAACCTGATCGGGACCGGTAGTCTCCTTCCACAATACGGGTACTGGAACAGCGCGGCGGGAGCCGACGGGCTGGGCGCGACCGGCTTGAACATTTCGTTGGTGAACAACCAGTTCACCCTCGTCAGGCCGGACAACTCGACCCTGCTCGGAGTCGGCTCGCTGACCGAGCAGGGGAGCTCACCGGATATCAACGGCGCGTACCATTTTGCGGGTACGTTGACCGGTGATTTCGACAACAACGCCGCAACGGCCAATACCAGCGTCGACTACACGCTGACCGCCTTCGCCGATGGCACTTATGCACTCGATCTGGTGCAAGGCTTCCATTCGACGATCGTGCTCAGCAGTGCCGACGGCTCGCTTGCGGCCGGCGGCCCGGATCCAGTGCGCACCTTGCTGATTCCGCAGACGAACAACCCGGCTATTCCTTCGACTTCCGAGGAAATTGTGTTCTTTTCCGCAGAGTCGCTTGCGACGACTGATCAGATCCTGAGCGGCATCGGGCTCGGAGCCTCCGACCCTACCGAAGCCACGCTACAGACCAACCCGCTGCCGGCGTACATCGACGCCGCCTCCATGAACGTCAGCACGTCCGGCATCGGCGTCGGCAACAACGTGTTCCAGGGAGACAACCAGGTGGCAATCAGCGCTGCCGATGAAAGTTTCGTGATCAATCCGGAAACCCTGCTGGCGGGTATGAAGGTCTTTATCGACAACTCCGTAGGGGGTTACAACACCGCGACCGAGGATTTGTATTACAGGATCTTCTACGAAAATGGCACGTTCTCGAATCGCATCGAGGTGAACACAGTGACATCGGAGGCGGGTGGGCAGGTGTCCTTCCTCATTCAGAAAGAGGGCGCACTGCTGATCGACGCGGTTCAACTGACCATGGGTCGGGGCGATATCAAGATCCCGGTCATCCAGTTCATCTCGGAGAGCGAGAGCCTGGCCAACGATGTGAAACTGGCGTTCAGCGCGACGCTGACCGACAAGGATGGCGATTCGGCGACGAGTACGTTTGACGCCAACCTGTTCGCCAATGACGCGGCCAATGCACAGTTCGACTACACGCTAGTGGGCACGATCGGCGAGCAAGATGCGTTCAACATCGACCTGTCGATCAATGACAACCTGTACCAGGTGACCGGCTTCGATGTAGGCCCGGACGTGCACGACAAACTGGTGATCAACGGTGTGCAGAACACCTTCCAGATCGACAATACCGGCTTTGACAGCATCGTGACGGTGACCGAGCCAGGACAGGTAACGACCATCACCGTGGTCGGGGTCGACCTTCAGGATAGCGACCTCTTCTTTAGCGCCTGAGGCGTCGCGCGCGTGAACGAATGCGAGGGTGGTGCAGGAAACCACCCTCGCATTTTTTTGCGGCACCCATACAAGATCGTCAGTTGAAATCAAACAGGTTGTTAAGGGTTCGATTTATTGACTGATGAACAGCCTCTGCTTCTGTGATGTTGCCATTGAGCGCCGCATACTGGAGATTGATGAAAATCAAAAATCATCAAGACGTGGGTTTTTTTTGTTTGAGAACTACGAGCGCATGGCCGACTTCAGGCGCAATTGCAAGGGCAGTGTGATGGTCCGTATCAGCGACCACCCGGACTCTTACGCGACGCCAGCAGGCATAGCCATGGGCGTCGCGAAATTTAACGCAATCATGTACACCGAACCCCGGCCTGGCTCGGTCAGCCCGGCGTGAGCGCAGATGAATTCGAATACCGTTTCGGCCTCGGCCTCATCCACCACCACATTGATTAGTCGGGACAGTACCGCCTCGGGCACTTCATGACGGGGAGCTTGAGCC
This sequence comes from Pseudomonas sp. Irchel s3f7, assembly GCF_900187615.1. Classification (GTDB taxonomy): domain Bacteria; phylum Pseudomonadota; class Gammaproteobacteria; order Pseudomonadales; family Pseudomonadaceae; genus Aquipseudomonas. The sequence continues at coordinate 100,711 of NZ_FYDO01000009.1, forward strand.
GCCTGCAGCACGGGCACACCGCGGCAGCTAACGCTGTCCGCGCGCGTAATGCCATGTGTATCGCGCAACAACTGCAATAGCCTGCGCTCCGTACCATCGTCCGGCAACACGCAGGTGATAAGTTTCGCAGCCCCACCCGGTATACACGCCGTCACCACGCTCACGAGATATTCCCCTGTTCAAGCATTTCTCGGGGAATGTAGGTGGCCACTTTTTCCACCGGTGTCGCATAGATCATTCCCGCTCCGGGAACATTCAGGTTGGCTGCGTGGTAGATGGCTTCGAGTACCGCGTCCTGGTAGTCGACCGCCACCAGCAGGCTGACCACTTCTTTTTCCGCATCGATAGCAACGCTGAGCAAACCGAGCCGCTCGCGGGGGCCTACACCGTGGGCGTGGTAGACAATGGCGCCTGGCGCGCCCATACCCTGGGCCGCACGGATCACCTGGTCAGCGCGACCGACGGGAACAATGCAGGTGATCAGTGCCACATCAGTCAGGTAGGTAATCCCGTCAGCTTTCATCCCGCTTCTCCCGTGCTCAATAATGTATTTGCCGGCTGTTGCGCGGCAGCCTTTGTCTGTTTCCACGACTGAAAGCGCGCCCACTGTCCCAGGAGCATGACGCTGATGATGGGACCAACGGATGCCATGCAGAGAATGCCGAAACCTTCGACTGCGTGGGTGGCATTGCCCAGTCCCAACCCCATGGCAAGAACAAGCGGAACGGTGATCGGCCCAGTGGTGACTCCTGCACTGTCCCAAGCCACATTGACAAACTCTTCCGTCGAAAAAAACGTCAGTACCACGGCAAACAGGTAGGGCGGCACCACCAGCCAGACCAAAGGCAGGTCGAATACCAATTTGGCCACGCCCACCGCAATACCGCAGGCGACGCCTATTGAAACTGCACGGATCAGGCTGCGCTTGCGGATAAAACCATTGGTCAGGGACTCTGCTGTGACGCCGAGCGCATTGAGCGCGGGTTCGGCAATGGTCGCCCCATACCCGAGCACCCAGGCGAAACCCAAGGCCAGTACCAGTCCCACCTGATACATATAAAGCGGAGAGTCTTCTGTGCCAGGGGTTTTCATGAAGGCCGCCGGAATCAGCGAACCCGCACTCCCACCCAGTTTCGACAGGCCGTACGTCAACCCGAGATTGAACACACACATGCCGGCTACGGTCAGTGCAATGCCGAGGAAAATCTCGCCACGTCGTGGCAGGCGCTGGCCCAGCAGAAGTTTCAGCACGATCAGTAAAAATATCACCAGAGGCACAATGGCTCGCAGCCCCGAAACAACCTCCAGTCCGGGGCTGACCGTGTGCCAGGGTGCAGCCAGTTGTTCGGCGCCGGTCATGGCCTGCGCTGCGACGATTATTTCCGCTGGTGAGGAGAGCGCCGCCACGTACAGGCCGAGCAGCATGACGCCCATGACGGGAAACAGCGAGGCCAGGGTGACAATGCCGAACCCGGACAGACCGGAGCCGCCCTTGCCAGCGGCAGCCGCAATGCCGATACCCAGCGCCAGCACCAGCGGTACGGTGACCGGCCCGGTGGTGACCGCGCCAGCGTCCCATGCCAGGCCAATAATCTTCGCAAGCTCAGGGTCCCGGGTCATGTAAACCGTCAACAGCAGCACAGGTGCCAGCGCTAAATAGATCAGCGGCTTCAGGCTCCAGCCATAGAGAAACCGAAGCGTACCGGTTACAGCGGCCAGGCCGACGCTGGCCCCCACAACCAGGACGAGTTCGCCGGTCCACTGGTTGAGTAACGCCCAGAGGTAGGGCGCACGCTCTGCAGAAACGTTCTGCCCCGCAGCGCGCAGCGCCCCGATAGCGGGTTCAGCGAAAGTCACCCCGATGCCCAGCAACAGGGTAATCAGCAACACCACAGGCAGGGATAACTTACGCGGAAGGTTACTGCCAATTATTTCGCCCAACGGCATCAGGCCGAGTTTCAGCCCTTCCATGAACAGCATCAGTCCGACGATCACAGCGAACAGGCCGCCCGCGACAATCAGCGAGTCCTCCACCACTTGGCGCAGGATGATGATCTGAAACAGTACGAGGTACATCGCTAACGGCGCCACGGCGCGAAGCTGCTCTTTCAGCCGGACATTGAGGTAGGGCCTGAGGATGGCGGCGACCTCGACTCCGCGCAATTTTGCAGCTTTGTGAGGAGCGGCCTGCCAGTGGCCATCGGCATTGCGAACCGGTGCGGATACCATTTCTCGCATGGGTATTTCGCGGCGACCGGCGCCGATCATCTGCATGTAGTCGGCGTAGCGAATGGAGTCTTTCATAGGGTCATCTGTTTAAGTAGATCTACGGGTAGGGGACCAATAGCCCGTCGCATTGGCGCCGATTCGGGCTTAACCCAATTTTCCTGCGGCGTACAACTTTGCCTGCCCTCGGTGAGTAGGGTGTTGACTTCAATCATGAAGTTGATCGCAAAGCAGGCAGCAGAACTGCACTTTCTACCGTGAATTCTCCGTAGAGACTTCAGCGTAGCAGAGGGCGTTTTTTGCTGGGTGTGAAGCTGCCAGTCAGGTCGAAAACTCTTACAGGTATACGCGACTAGCGCTTCACTCCCAACTATTCTGAAGCAAGATCAGAATTCACCCGTGTAACATCAGGTATCGAGCGTTGCTTCGGCATTAGGGAAACCGGTATGACACATCTGCAAGATAAAGCCGATTCCGACGCGGATTTAGCTCAGATGGTGATAGGGCTGGGGCCCTGCACTTATCTGTTGTTGCTCTTGCTCGGGTTGATCCTTCTGTTTCCCTTTCTGGAGGAGGGGCTGATTGCTCGCACGTTGCTCGGCATTCTGTTTTCGGCCGTGCTGCTCGTGGGCGCTTTTGCCACCAGGCAGACCCGGTCGGGGTTCATCTTCAAACTGTGCCTGGCGTTGTTTGGGATTGGCCTTCAATGGGCGGCCTTGTGGACGGAGAGCATCGCGACGCTTGAACTTGCCGGGATAACCTATGCGGCGTCTCTTGCGGTTTCGTTCAGCGGAGTGCTTCGCTACCTTCTCAAGCGCGGGCCAATAACAGCCGACAAACTGCATGGCGCGCTTGCTGGCTACATCATGCTGGCCTTTGTCTGGTCCTTCATCTATGCCCTGGTCGAGATTTCCGCCACTGGCTCCTTCGGACCTGGCAACTTCGATTTCAGACAACCCGGCACTTTCTTTAAGCTGATCTATTTCAGCTTCACAACGCTTACTACCACCGGTTACGGCGATGTTATTCCGTTGACCAACCACGCTCGCTCACTGGTGATGGTGGAGGAATTTTCAGGCGTCTTTTATGTGGGGGTCGTGATAGCGCGGCTTGCCGGTATTTATCCGTCGCGTCAGGCCAGGTGACGCCCGATTTGCCTGTGCCATCTACGGGCATTTGTAAGCAACCAGCATCGGACAGTTTGCTGTCGTCGTATGGGGCGAGTACTGCCTATCACGAAGGGCTGGGATTGACTGTGGATTCAACCTGTCAGTCTTACAGGCAGCCATTGGACAGACCGGCGTTGCGCTCGATTCCTCCGATCAGTGCTGAGGAATCGAATCTACCGAAACCTTTAGTTTTTGTTAGGCAGAAAACAGCGCGTCAAGGAATTCTCGGTGAGTAGGGTGTTGACTTCAATCATGAAGTTTGTCGTAGAAGGCAAGCCCCATTCCCGGGCGATGTTGTAAATATGCGAAAGCAGCGATATTCACGGTTCGCTTGCACCTTGCCGGTTCGTTTGTCGCGGTACTGCGTGATTGGGCGTCTACTTCATATCGGCGGTGATTTTTTTCAGCATGTGATCGGGGCTGAACTGATGCAGTATCTCCTCAGGTAACACCGTTGATTTTGATTGTATGAATTCACAAAGATCATTAAAGTTGTCTTTACCGATAATATGTATATTTTCTGGCCTGAAAAAAGGTTGTAGTTTTATTTCATTATTTGATGTTATAAGTTTTTTATTGAAAAAAATAGACTCTAGCGCTCGCAAGGTTATCCCTGCTTGGCCGTCTTGTGGTATGTCGAGCAAAAAATTCGAGCTTGTCGACATCTCTATGCTTTTGTCATAGGAAAAACCTTCGTCGACATGGTACTCTGAAAAATATTTTGTGTTTTTGTCCTTGACGATATAGAAGTCAGCCACGCAACAAAGCCCGCGAAGTTGTTTTGCGATGGAATTGATAGCGGCAGTCCTGCCTTTATCGCGACCTAAAAAAAAGCATTTCGGCGCTCCGGTCGATTCTTCAATTCGACTGTGCAGGGATTTTACATCGTCAACCCCATAGGGGAAAAATTGATTCAAGTAGTCCATGCCATACAGTTCACACTGTGGTTTGTCGAAGCTGTAGACCTTGTCAAAGACCCCCTTTATGCTGAGCATAAAATCTAGGTCAATCAAGTTTCTAACTAGCAGTACTTTTTTTCCTTTGAAATTTTTAATTATGGTTGGCTGGAAGTCTCGTTTGAACTGCCAGTCATTACATATAAGAATGTCGCTGTTACTAACGCTGTATGATGAAAGTAAATTTCGTGCCAGCCACTCATTGCTGATTAGGTTTTTGTTAAATAATTTATTGATTTTTGAGATGTACCGGTTCAGTCTCTTTGTTATTTTTGGGGTGCTGATTGTTTCTATTTTGTGTCGTAGTGATAAGTTTTTAATCATCACTTGCTCGTATTCAGCGATCCATCCTAAGAAAAAATACTTCATTACATCCTCCTCTAGAGTGCTCTAAAGCCAACAAATATTTTTAAGTGCTGGAAGAGTTAAAGTTGACTTGGTGTCGGCGCGCGATTATGCGCCAGAGCAGGAGTCGATAGCAAATCCAAAATTATCATCAACGGTTGATCGTGATTTTGTCACGCTGAGAGTGTCGATCACACAGATCGTTACTCTGAACGGAAGAGACCATCCGCAAGGCCCGCAGCGTTGCCAGCCTATGAAGTCGGAGTGGAAGTGCTAAGTCACGCCAGAATGAGGGATATCTGCAGGAACGGTAAGCTCGTACACATACGGAACTGCCGGAGATATCTGATCGCGCTTTTTTACGGCTGAAACTTCATTGCATTCTAATCGTTGGCGTCTACTCGCTAAAAAAACCAGTTCTGCTGCGCACTGTCTCTTGCCAGAGTAAAGGCCATTATTTTATGGAGTAATTGCTGGCTTTGATGGTGTTTAGAATGTCTATTGCATCGAACACAAGTTACGACTGTTCGCCGAGGTCAGGCGGTTAGGGCAGAATTAGTCGCAAAACACCGCGTTGCACCAAAGACAAAGTGCAAATATGCTGCTTTCACTGGTCCGGAGCGGTCGTCGTGGATGGAAGTTAGGGGCGGTATAACCTTGAAAAGGGTTTGTGGATTTTGGATTTTTTATGTTTCCATTCGTTTGAGTGCTAAATTCACTTGTCGTGAGTTAAGCATTTTGACCTATGGTTGCTGAGTGCAATATACCTTCCTAAAGGTATAGATATGAATTTGGATTTGTTGTTCTCTGGCTGGAGGAACTTCATTAAAGTATCTGCCCCGTACAAAACAGAGTCCGAGATAAATTTTGTCGTTTTTGACAACTATTCGATATTTCTACAGCTGCTTGAGGGTAGCTGATCGAACGACCGCCTGCGGCCGATTTCTGCCTGTCGTGACTGACCGAAATCGACTTAGCTGCCTTTCATTTGTGACCACCAAAACAGGGATAATTCAGTGATATTGAACTGAAACGAGCGATCGAATTTGAGAACACGCTTTGCCCTTTGCTTGCCGAGCACGGATTAAACTTACCAAGCTTGATCAAATATTTATCCCCTGCGGACCTCCTGCTCCACCCGTTGAGTTCAAGGCCAGCAGTCGCTATTCGCACTAGGTAAAGTTTAAAAAAGCCACCTTCCATCAAGGTTACCGAATCGAAAAGCGGAAATCACAAGACGCTGAAAGAATGGAAAGTAGAGCACGGTCCCACGACCGTTGCGTCTGGCTGACCACGTGATTTTGCTTTGAGTACAAAAGGGCCGAGTGGGCCCTTTTTTATTGATGCACTGACAGTGAAGTTAGTATGGCTACTCGAGTCGCATTGTTTCAATTCGCTCAGGCGAAAATACCTAACAGAATCGTTGCAAGAATCACTGTCGATGCGCCACCAATCCGCGTGGAAATCTGAGCGAACGGCATCAACGACATGCGGTTAGAGGCAGATAGGATGGCTACATCCCCAGTGCCGCCCAGGCCGCTGTGGCAGCACGTCACAATGGCCGACTCGATGGGATACATCTTCATCACATTGCCAATGAAGAAGCCCGCCACTGTCATCGAAACCACGACCGATATGCAGACCAGCACATAGCTCACAGAGAACACCTTCACCACGCTATCCAGCGGCACATAGAGCATGCCAAGGCCGATCATGACCGGCCAGATGAAGGCAGCGGAGACCAGCTTGTAGAAGGATTGCGCACCTTTCTCCAGTTTTTCCGGCAGGACACGGATGTACTTAAATAGTACGGCGGCAAGGATCATCATCACTGGCCCTGGGATACCAACAACCTTTTCCAGCAACCCACCCAGGACAAAGAACGCGCAGATGACCAGCACGCCTGCACCCATGATGCGAAGGTCGATGCTGGGGTTTGCCTCTTCCTTGACCTGAAATTTGTCATTCTCGGTCTTGGCCCGAATCAGTGAGCCTTCGCCATTGAGGTTCGGACGTTTCAGGGCCAAACGAGCCAGGTATCCTGCACAAATGATTGCTGCGATGTTGCCGACCACGGCGGCGGGCACCAATTGCGCTACGTAGATATCAGGCGTGCCTCCGAGGATCGCCGAGTACGCCAGCGACAGAGGAAGAATCCCTTCACCGATCCCACCGCCAATAATCGGTACGATGATGAAGAAGAAGGTGTGGTAGAAGCTGTATCCGGCCAGTTTTCCAACAATCAGCCCGCTTCCGACGGCGGCCAAGGTGCCGACGAGCAAGGGGATGAACATGCGGATCATGCCCTGAACCAGGATAAAGCGACTCATACCGAGAATGCTGCCCACCACCAGGCTGGCAATAACGAAGTAGAGGAAATTTGCCTCCTTCATCAGCATCTTGGTTGCATCAATCGTTGCCGGGCCGAAGAAACCGTAAAACACCAGTACCGACGGCAGCATCAGGCACAAGATGGCACCGCCACCAATCTCTCTGAGCAGCGGAAGGCGCGAACCCAACTGACCAAAAAACACGCCCATTGTCATGATGACTGCGAGTCCGCCGATCATGTTTTTTGGCAGAAAACCCAAATGCGCGGAGAAAAATACAATCAAGGCTATCCCGAGGAAAATCGGCAAGGGGATAACACCAATTTCGTAAGCGCAAAGGCTTTGCAGGCGTTGAAGAAAACCGCCACCACCTTCTACTTTCAGGGATTGCTCATAGGAACTGTTCATTACGCTATTTCCTCATGTTGTTTTTATCGAGGATTCAGAAACCACGGTTAACCGGGCTCAGGTTGCCACTCGGTATTTCGATGTTATCCTTCGCAAATAACGTGATAAATAGCGGAGGTATGAGGCGTATGAACACGAATCGTGACCAATTCCCCTTGCCCGAAGACCTCAACGTTTTTCTGACCGTCGTTCGAAAAAACAGCTTTGCCAGTGCTGCCGAGGAGCTTGGCTACTCGCCTGCCTACATCAGCAAACGCATATCCGTTCTCGAAACCACGCTATCGACAAGGCTATTGCACCGCACCACCAGGCGTATTGCCTTGACCGATGATGGTGAGCGGGTGCGGGTATGGGCGGAAAAATTGCTGGGTGATCTTGACGATTTTGTTGGGGAAATATCCCAAGCGCGCCATCAGCCCATGGGGTCGTTGCATATTTGCAGCAGCTTTGGGTTTGGTCGCAATCATGTTGCGCCAGCCATCTGCAAACTCTCCCAGACTTACCCAAAGCTTGATATTCGCTTGGACGTGTTTGATCGCGTCGTCGATATAGTCAGCGAAGGGTTCGATCTGGAAATACGTGTAGGAGATGACCTGCCAGGCCAACATTTGGGTCGCAAGCTGGTGAGTAATCGGCGAGTGCTGTGTGCAACGCCCGAGTATCTGGAGCGGCGGGGCGCGCCTCAGTCGTTGGAAGATCTCAAAAACCATGATTGCCTGGTGCTGAAAGAGCGAAACAACGCTTTTGGCGTGTGGAACCTCACCAGAAACGGGCGGGAAGAATCCGTGCGCGTGAGTGGCCCGTTGTCTTCAAACAGCGGCGAGATTGTTCTGGAGTGGGCGTTGAGCGGCGGCGGTATTCTTCTGCGGTCGATGTGGGATGTGAAATCGATGCTGGAAAAAGGGCGTCTGGTGCAAGTGCTTGCTGATTACTCACAGAGCGCCAACGTCTGGGCTGTTTATCCCACCCGTCTCAGCGAGTCGGCAAAGTTGCGCGTCTGCGTCGAGTTTCTGGAAGAGTACTTTCGCGATCTATCGGTTGGGTGACTTCCTGGCGGAGATCACCACACGTGATCTCCGCCAGGCATTTTCATCAGCTCAACCAGGGGTTTTCCGCCAAATGCCGAGATTCAAAGCTTCGAATCTGGTCGGACCGCTGCAACGTCGTACCAATGGCATCAAGTCCTTGCAAAAGAGACTGCTTGCGCAGTTGGTCGATCTCGAAAGGAATGACGGTACCGTCCGCCAATTCGATTGTTTGCTCTGGCAAATTCACTTCGATCCGCGCTGTCGACGCGTCACCGATTACCCCGGCAATCTGCTTTAGTTGGGTTTCAGAAAGCTGGATGGCCAACACACCATTGCGCTGGCAGTTGTCATAAAATATTCCGGCAAAACTGGTACCAATGAGTGCTCTGATGCCTACTTGCTTCAGACCCCAAACGGCATGTTCTCGACTAGACCCACAACCGAAGTTGGGGCCGACCACCAGGAAGGCTGCGCCATTCCAAGCAGGTTGATTAAGAATGAACTCGGGGTTGGGTTCGCCTGACTCAAGAAAGCGCAAATGGAAGAACAAACCGCGATCCAGTCCCTTTCGATCAATACCCTTGAGAAACTGCTTGGGCATGATCACATCGGTGTCGATGTTGGAAGCCAAAAGTGGCGCGGCGCTGCCGCTGACCGTATTGAAAGGTTGCATGCTTCAAGCCTCCAGAGCGAATGAACGAACGTCAGTCAAATGTCCGGTGATCGCAGCAGCTGCGACCATCGCCGGACTCATGAGATGGGTGCGCGCGCCGGCACCTTGTCGACCTTCAAAGTTGCGATTTGTACTGGATGCGCAGCGATCACCCGGAGCGAGGACATCGTCATTCATGGCCAGGCACATCGAGCAACCCGACTGCCGCCACTCAAAACCGGCATCCAGGAATATCTGCGCAAGGCCTTCCTGCTCGGCCTGGGTACGCACCAGCGTTGAGCCGGGAACGATCATTGCTCGTACATGTGCCGCCACGCGCTTGCCGCGCACCACACGAGCAACGTCACGCAAGTCTTCAATTCGCGCATTAGTGCAGGAGCCGATAAACGCATGACTGATGACTACGTCGCTCAGTGGCATGCCCGCCTGTAGCCCCATGTAATCCAAGGCGCGTTGCATGCCTTGGCGGAGAATCAGGTCGGGTTGAGTGGCGGGATCTGGCACATGACCGCCGACCGGTGCGGCTTGGTCTGGGCTTGTGCCCCAGGTGACCATCGGTTCCAGATCATCAACGTTGAGTATGACCTCGCGATCAAATACAGCGCCTTCGTCAGTGTGCAGTTCCTTCCATTTGGCAACGGCCTGCTTCCACATTTCGCCTTGGGGCGCACGTGGTTTGGTTTGCAGGTAAGCGAAGACTTTGTCATCCGCAGCCATGAACGCGCCCCTGGCCCCCGCTTCGACGGCCATGTTGCAGATGGTCATTCTGGCTTCGACACTCAGGTCGGAGATCGCCGACCCTGCGAACTCGATGGCATAGCCAGTGGCGCCTGATGCACCGATGTTTTCGATCAGCGCCATGATGATGTCTTTGGACGTGACACCGCTTCCGAGCAACCCGTTGACTGTGACTCGCATGGTCTTCAGTCGTTTGTAAACCAATGTTTGCGACGCTAGCAGGTGCTCGATTTCGGAGGTGCCGATCCCAAATCCGAAAGCACCCAGTGCACCATATGTCGTGGTGTGGCTGTCGCCTGCGGCGACGACCATCCCAGGTAATATGAAGCCTTGTTCTGGCGCTACGACGTGCTCAATGCCTTGTCTCTTATCCAGCACATCAAAAAGCTCGATTCCAAAGTCTCGGCAATTTTCTTCGAAGTACGAGACCTGCTGCGCACCGCCGGCATCCGGCATGGTTGCGATACGAACCGGAGCGGTCGGATTCACGTGGTCGACCACCGCGAGTGTCGCGCTTGGGCGCCATACTTTGCGGCCTGCTTCGCGCATCCCGCTAAATGCCTGGGGGCTGGTGTATTCGTTAGCGACTTGGCGATCAATGTACAAAAGCACGTGGCCTTGGTCATCAAGAGCGCAAACGGTGTGGCTATCGATGTGTTTTTGGTAGAGCGTTCGAGGCATATTCATGGCTGATTCTTTCTCTGTCTTATTCGAGATCACGGGTACAACATGCCTACAGCATATTGATCCTTGATCACGCATCAAGAGCGTGAAAGTGAACGCTTTCAGCACGAATTGTGAATAATCGAATTGCCCTCGATTTCAGTTTGATCGCCCGGTGGCGTTCACGCTTTAAAGATCATCAGGGCGGCACACACCATCAGAAAAAGACAAAACCAGGTGCGAAGCGTCTTTTCGGGCAGGGTGTGAGCGAGCTTGACTCCCCAACTGACACTAAGAAGCCCACCTGCCATCATGGGCAGACCCAGGTGCCATTGGACATGGTCATGAAGCGCATAGGTCAGCAGCGTTACACCCGTACTTGGAACGGCCAATGCCAGCGATAGGCCCTGTGCGACTACTTGGGTTGTACCGAAGACGGTGGATAAAATGGGGGTAGCCAGTACCGATGCCCCCAACCCGAAAAAACCGCCCAAAATCCCGGAGCCTGATCCCAAGACCATCAACCACGGCCATGGATGTCGGAGCTCTTTGCTCGGTGGGGGTTTGGGTAAGTACATCTGCAAAAAGCTGTAGGTCGACAGCAAAATCATGAATACAGAGAAACCTATGCGCATGGCATCGGGATCCAGGCCTACGGCAATGATCGATCCTATCCAGGCGAAGACAAACCCTGATCCCGCCAATGGCACGGCATGACGCAATAAAATATGGGTTCGTTGGTGATACCGCCACAGCGCGAGAATTACGTTGGGAACGACCATGACGAGAGTCGTCCCCTGGGCCACTTGTTGATCCATCCCGAATATTAAGACCAATGCGGGGATTGCGATGAGCCCACCACCGATCCCGAATATTCCTCCGAGAGTACCCATGGCCGCGCCCAATAGCAGGTACATAGCCCAATCGATCATTTGATGCTGCCCGCCTTTAGCTTATGACTTGAATGTTGAGCGATAGCGCGCATCGAATCGCGCTAACAAAGAACAAAATTGAAGGCCGCTCGAAGGGATGGGGCGAGGTCCCTGACAAATTAAAGTGGACAACCCTTTGCCCGCAAAATAGCGTCAAAACGATTCGGATCTAGCGTGCCGGCTTCAATAGCTTTTAACGTTGCCTGTTCGCGAGCACGCATATCGTGGCAACGCACAAGCAGTTCAGACAGCTCAGCACGGGCGGCAGCAACGACGCCATCTCCGTCGCCTATCATCAGATCACCAGGGTTCACGAGCATTCCAGCGCAGGAGATCGGCACGTTGATTTCTCCACCACCATCTATGCTTGGCCCTCGATGTACCCCGCCGATTGCGTAGGCTTGCAACTCACCGGTCTGCCACTCATCGAGATCGCGTAGAGCCCCATTGATTACCACTCCAACGATTCCCGCCTTCAACGCCATTGCCCGCATGATTCCCCCAAAGACGGCGCGCGTCAGGTCTGCACTACCGTCAATGACGATGACATCGCCAGGCCGCACTAGCTGTTGTTGGAAAAATCGCGGCCCCGAGCGTAATTAGATGACTAGCCTCAAACAATGGCGATTCAGTGATCAACCACTTCACGAATCGTGGCGTATTGGATTTTTTCGGTACCAGAACGCCTTTGGCGAATGAAGACTGGCTGCGGCCCAATGTGTCTAGTCGCCTAGCTTGGCCCAGAACTCTTCGGCAGAGGGACTGATTGGGGCTGTGGGACGAGTGAGGTGAATTTCCAAGGGAATATCCCAGCTTTCGTCGAGTGCCCTGACCAGCCGACCGTCAGCCATTTCCTGTTCTGTAAGGCTTTTCGGTAACCATGCGACACCTTTGCTCTCCAAGGCCATGGACATCAGCACTGCCGCGAGGTGGCTGCTGAAAAGTGGTTTGAGGTGAAGGTAATCTTCCTTGCCATGCAGTCGGTGAGCGACGATACGCCCCAGTCCGGACTCATGGGTGTAAGCGAGGTAGGGCAATGCCGCCGGGGAATTGCCGAAGTTGGCGGAAGCACTCGCCAGAGGAACGAGAACGTCCTCTCCAACCTTCTTGCCAATGAACTGATCAGGGGCCAGTAATGGTGGAACGTCGGGGTGGCGGTGGCAGAGCAGAAACTGAACCTGGCCATGTATCAGCATCTGCTCACAGACAGCCATGCTATCGGAGTGCAGTTGCACAGCCTCGATTGGAGCACCGTTTTCTGTGCTGCGAAGCCACCGTGGAAAAAATGTAAACGACAGGGAGTGAGTTGCAGCGAAGTGCAGGGATTTAGCGGCCATTCCCGCCACCTCTTGAGCTTCGTTGCGCATCCTGTACAAACGCCTGGCTGCCTCCTGAGCACTTGGCAAAATTTGCCTCCCGGCTTCGGTCAGGGTCGCCCCTTGAGGGGTGCGAACGAACAGCTGTACGCCCATCCAATTCTCCAGTGAACGGACTCTGCGGCTGAATGCCGGCTGAGTAACGTGCCGCGCTTCTGCGGCACGAACAAAGCTGCCGTATTCCGCAAGCGCTGAAAAATCTTCGAGCCAGACGAGTTCCAAGGGCAATGCCTCCTGTGCATAGGGCGCGGCATTAATAGCATTGGGCGAGTCCCATCGCAAAGCATAACGTTGGGCCACCAACAACAAGAGGAACCCGTCATGCGTATCGTAGACATCCGTGAAAAAACAGTTTCGATTGCTTCTCCAATCGCCAATGCCTACATCGATTTTTCCAAAATGACCTGTTCGGTCGTCGCTGTTGTCACGGATGTGATTCGCGATGGTAAACCAGTCATCGGTTACGGCTTCAACTCCAACGGTCGCTATGGTCAAGGCGCTTTGATGCGTGATCGCTTCCTGGCGCGAATCATGGAAGCTGATCCGGATACTCTTATCGACCATGAGAACAACAACCTGGATCCGTTCGCCATCTGGAAGGCCCTGATGACCAACGAAAAGCCAGGTGGCCACGGCGAACGTTCAGTTGCCGTTGGCACCATTGATATGGCCGTGTGGGATGCCGTTGCAAAGATCGAAGGTAAACCACTGTACCGCCTGCTGGCCGACCGTTACCGCGACGGCGTGGCAGATGACAAGGTTTGGGTTTACGCGGCGGGTGGTTATTACTATCCGGGCAAAGACCAGACCAAGCTCAAGGCAGAGATGCAGAGCTATCTGGATCGTGGCTACGACGTCGTCAAAATGAAGATTGGCGCGGTGCCACTGGACGAAGATATCCGTCGTATCGAAGCAGTACTTGAAGTGGTGGGTGACGGTCGTCGACTGGCTGTCGATGCCAATGGTCGCTTCGATCTGAAAACAGGTATTGCGTACGCAGAGGCCATCAAGAAGTACAACCTCTTCTGGTACGAAGAAATTGGCGATCCGCTGGACTACGCATTGCAGGCGGAACTTGCAAATCACTATGAACTACCAATGGCTACTGGTGAAAACCTGTTCTCCCACCAGGATGCTCGTAACCTGCTGCGCCACGGTGGTATGCGCCCTGATCGCGACTACCTACAGTTCGACTGTGCATTGTCCTACGGCCTCGTGGAGTACATGCGCACCCTGAAGGTGATGGAAGAAATGGGTTGGTCTTCTCGCCGCGTAGTGCCGCACGGTGGTCACCAGATGTCCCTGAACATCGCTGCAGGCCTGCATCTGGGCGGTAACGAATCTTATCCAGACGTATTCCAGCCATTCGGTGGGTTCGCTGACGGCATACAGGTGGAAAACGGCTACGTAGGCCTTCCTGACATCCCAGGTGTTGGCTTCGAAGCCAAGTCAGCTCTATACGCAGTTATGCGCGAGCTGGGCGAGGGCTGATAGCCCCGAACTGTGGCCTCTGCCCTTGAGGCCACAGTTATCCGGCGTCATCCGCTGACGCCACGCCACACGCCCATCACAAAAATAAAATGAGGTGCTTCCGTGGAAATCTCCAAGTCCCGCTGGTACAGCCAGCTCTATGTGCAGGTGCTGATCGGCATTGTGATCGGTGCCGCAATCGGTTACTTCGTCCCCGATATCGGAGCCAAGCTCCAGCCTTTTGCTGATGGCTTTATCAAACTGATCAAGATGCTGTTGGCGCCCATTATTTTCGGTACCGTCGTCGTTGGTATTGCCAAGATGGGCAGCATCAAAGAAGTTGGGCGGATTGGCGTCAAAGCGCTGCTCTACTTTGAAATCCTTTCAACCATTGCGCTGGTCATTGGCCTCATCGTGGTCAATATCGCAAAGCCAGGCGTTGGAATGAATATCAACGCTACCACGCTGGACGCCAGTGCAATCAACAAGTACAGCCAGGCCGCGAGTGAGCAGGGCGGCACCGTTGAGTTCTTTCTTAACATCATCCCGCACACCTTCATCGGCGCGTTTTCGAATGGCGTCATGCTTCAGGTCATCTTGCTGTCGGTCTTGATGGGTGTTGCTCTGGTTCAAATGGGTGAAACCAGCAAGCCGCTGATCAATACCATCGATCTGTTTCTGCAAGGGCTGTTCAAGATCGTGGCAATGGTAATGCGTCTGGCCCCGATTGGTGCCGGTGCCGGCATGGCTTTTACCATTGGCAAATACGGGATTGGTACGTTGCTGTCACTGGGCCAGTTGCTGGTCGCGCTCTACATCACGACCTTGATTTTCATCGTGGTAGTGCTGGGCACGGTTGCTAGATGGTCGGGCATGCCGCTCATGCAATTTCTTCGTTATTTCAAAGATGAAATTCTCATCACGCTTGGCACCTGCTCAACCGAAGCCGTACTTCCGCGAATGATGGTGAAACTTGAAAAGCTGGGCTGCAAGAAGTCAGTGGTGGGCATGGTGCTACCAACTGGATATGCCTTCAATGCGGATGGCACCTGCATTTACCTCACCATGGCGGCGATTTTCATCGCGCAGGCAACCAATACACCGCTGACATTTGTGGATCAGATGATCCTGTTGGGCGTCTTTTTGCTGACCTCGAAAGGTTCTGCGGGGGTAGCGGGTGCCGGATTCATCACCTTGGCGGCAACGCTCACAACCATCCACTCAATTCCGCTGGTAGGCCTTGTCCTGCTTTTGGGCATTGACCGATTCCTCAACGAAGCGCGAGCCGTGACCAACCTGATCGGCAACGGTATCGGCACCATCGCGATTGCCAAGTGGGACAACTCGTTCGATGTCGAGGCCTGCGAGCGTGAAATTACTGCAATGAAAAACGAAAAGGCAGAGCGTAAAGCCCTGGTAGCGCAAAAGTAGTCGGCATCGCTTGCCGGTCATTCCTCTTCGAATAGGGCGCAATGACCGGTAGCCAATTTATGTCTCGTTCTCGCAGGACGATTCAGCGATGTACTCAGTTGAAATGTGATGGAGCAGAAAAATGATTGAGCGATCTCATCATGAACTAAGACAGGCGTTCAGTGATTTGCTTCATGGCGCCGTCTGTAAATTTGCGGCATCGGTGTTCGATCCGATCTCTGTTCGAATGGCTTCTGACCTTGGCTTTGAAGTCGCTATCCAGGGTGGATCGGTCGCCTCGCTCCAGGTGCTTGGTGCCCCGGACATCTCGTTACTCACGCTCGATGAGTATGCAGAGCAGGTTTCCAGGGTCGGACGCGCCAGTCAAATCCCAATCATTGGGGATGCCGACCATGGATTCGGAAACGCGCTCAATGTGATGCGAACAGTCACGGAGTTACAGAAGGCCGGCGTTGCCGCCCTGACGCTGAGCTGCTTTCAAAATACACACTTTCGGACAACTACCGCGAATGGGCAAAAACCTATTTGACGTCAGATAACGGCGCCAATTGAACTTGAGGCAGGTGGAATAAAGCGTCATGAAAAAGACAATCCTGGCCTTCAGCCGAGTCTCACCCAGCATGCTAGAGCCTTACGCAGATAAGTACGACATCGTCATCATGAGCCCAGAAATTGGTGACATGGATGCTCAGTTTGAAGCAGCCCTTCCCAACGCTCATGGACTGATCGGTGGGAATCGTCGTCTGGGTGAAGTTGAGCTGGCGTCGGCTAAAAACCTTGAAATCATCTCCAGCATTTCGGTGGGTTACGACAACTATGATCTCAGCTATCTCAATAGCAAAGGGATCATGTTGACCAATACACCAGATGTGCTGAACGAAACCACTGCCGATCTCGCTTTTGCCCTGATCCTCGCCACAGCGAGACGTATCCCAGAGCTTGATGCTTGGACAAAAGATGGGAATTGGTCAAAAACAATCGACGCCTCCCATTTTGGATGTGATGTGCATGGAAAGACCTTGGGCATTATCGGCCTGGGCAAAATCGGAGAGGCCATCGCTCGCAGAGGACGTTTCGGCTTCGGCATGAATATCTTGTACAGCGGCAAAACTCGTAAACCACAGCTGGAGCAAGAGCTCGGCGCAAGATTTGTCCCGCAGGAACAGCTGTTAAGCGAGTCTGATTTTGTCTGTCCGGTCGTGCCATTGACCGCAGAGACGAGAAACCTCATCGGCCAAAAAGAGCTGGCGCTGATCGGGGCAGAGGGCATTTTGATCAACGTTTCTCGTGGTCCGGTGGTTGATCAGGACTCGCTCATCCAAGCGCTTGAGGAAAAGACGATTCGGGGCGCTGGCCTGGATGTCTACGTGAAAGAGCCACTAACAGATTCCAGGCTTTTTAAGCTGAAAAACGTCGTTACGGTCCCTCACATTGGCTCGGCAACAAATGACACCCGCGACGCAATGGCCAAGCGTGCCTTGGACAACTTGCTGGTGGGGCTCGAAGGTCAGTGGCCTCGGGATCTCGTTAATTCGCAAGCGTTACGTCAGTGATAACCGAGTCGCTGACTTCTTGTGGATCGTCGGGCCCACAGCGCTAACCACTCTGTTGAATTGAAGGAAACCAATATGCCGCAAGTCATCGTCTATGCCGCCGCTGACCTCCGCTAAGGGCAGCCAGGGATTGTGAATTCAGCAGGTCGATACAACACAACTGAATTCTGTGTAAGCGACATGCAGACGGCGTCAGCGATTGAGCCTGGTAATCTTTGAACCCTGCAATCCCAGCCCGGCCATTAAGCCCTTTTGATCAAAGATGAACGCATAGACATCGGAATGAGCCGTTGAAGTGGTCAACGACTTGGCGATGCCTGAATCCACGACCACGATGCTTGGGCCCACGCCGACCTCGAATCCATTAACATTTTTCAGATCGTTCATCGCTGAATAGGTCATGAAGAACATCACGTATCCAAACCGCTGCACGCCCGCCTGAAGGCCGTATGAGGCTGCTGTGGTCGCGTAGTATCCCGTGACTTTTCCGTTCTCAATCAATTCGCCTTCGCCATGCTGTGCGCCGGCGATGAGGCCCGCTTTCAGCACATCAGGGAAAACGAGGATACCCTTGGCTCGCCGCGCGAGGTCTCGCGCTTGCGGCGTTTTGGCATACAAACTCTGTAACGCCGCGTTCGCGTCGCGGTTCATTTGCGCGTTAGCAGCCTTCACATCTGAGGCGGAACTTGATTGACCCATTTGGCAGCCCGCCGTGATCGCGAGTATTGAAATCATTGCCATCATTCGAAGGTATTTGGTCATGAGCAATACTCCGTTTCACTTGCCATTGAGGAAACTGCGTGGCGCTAGCCGTTGCGGATCAAAGACTGACGGGGTCGATCTTTCCCTTAGACTTTAATCCTAATAAGCCGTTGGTCAAATGCTATGCACATGCACATGCACATGCACATGCACATGCACATGCACATGCACATGCACATGCACATGCATGTGCCTCAGACGAAATCGACAGTCAACTTCTGGCCGTTTTTTGCCTGTCACGATGGGCAGAAATCGACCCAAAACTGACGCTCGATTCTGTCTAGGTGAATCGCCCCGGATTTTCTAGACACCCATGAAACCTATTCCCATCGCCACCCAGCCACGCAACCACGCAGTGATAATGGCTCAACTCCGTAAAGTGTGGAGAAAAGCGCTATGAAAAGGGGAGTCGTGTAGATTGCCAGGGCAGCCACTGATAACGGTATCAACGGTAATGCCGAGTAGTACGTTACCCACATTAACAACAGCAGAATGCTCCTGGTTGTCACCTAAAACACCGAAGCAATTGCGTGTCGACCCGATTTGATGTCCCTGCCTAGCCAGGCTCCAAGAGTGGGAACCGACAGACAGGAAACGATGAGGAACAACTGCCAGAGCGGTAGTCTGGCGCTAAAATATTTGACCGCTGCATCGGCCAGAGAAAGGAGAAATACAGCAGCGCTGATTAGCAATATGCCCTTGGGAACGCTGTCGACGCTTGAACTGTACTTGCTCACGAACCGCACTCCTGTTCCGTTAGTGAGCTGAGATCCTAACGGACGGTGGCGAACTCCTAGAGCACATATCCAGCACCTCAGGTGCCAATTTTCACTGTAGGCCGTTTTGACCATCGCCCCCACTTGATCTGTGCCGTGAAGAGCCCGTATGCGAATGGCTGCTTTGCCGATTACTGTCACACCGGCGCCATCATCACCGTGAGCGTCATCTTGATGAATTCTTCTTTCTTGTCGATGGCTTCCAGGGCGCCGCGCACGTTGTCGGCGACGGCCGTCGATCCGTGCTGCTTGACCCAGTTCGAAAGCTCCATGATGGCGGCTTCGAGGGCGAGCTGGTTTTCATTGAGTTTGAACAGTCGGGCAGGGAGCAGGGCAGAATTTGGCTATTTTCGCCCGCACCCCTTAATGCCTGGCGAACGTGGCGGCGAGAATACCAGCGTTGAATCGGTGACTCACTACTGCGATGGACGGATTGTGTTGAATTACGCGGCATCCCAAGCTTTGATACTGCAAAATCAATCCGGCGTCATCATTGTAGGATGTGAGGAACGCGTCAGTTTGCGCCCAATTTAAACTTTATGTTGTTTGAGGGCCACCAAGACCACGATGGTGGTGGCGTGTAGCAACCTGGCTGATTGGCCGGCGTTGCATCACAACGGACGGTGTAGCCCTTGTTGGTTATTTCTCTTCCGCCTTCACCGGTACCGCGCTCACTGTACGAGGAGCATCCACCTAGTAAAGCGGTAGCCAGAAAAATTGTTGTGTACTTCATAAATGCTCTCCATGCGTGAAGCGTATAGCTTAACCATAGAGTCCCGCCTGGCGCCGGATTTTTTGTCAGGAGAAAGTCACGGTTACATTGGAGGCGCGGGGCCACGGTATGTCGCTATTGGACATCTGATGCCTGTGCGAAGGGCTGCAATCGATAGTAATCACTCCGGCGCCATCATCACGGCGAGCGTCATTTTGATGAACTCTTCATTCCTATCGATGACTTCCAGGGCGTCACGCACGTTGTCAGCAACGTCGGCCGATCCGCTCTGCTCGACCCAATTCGAAAGCTCCATGATGGCGGCTTCCAGGGCGAGCTGGTTTTCGTTGAGCTTGTAGAGCAGGGAAGGGAGCAGGTCAGAGTTTGGCAAAGCGAAATCCTCCGTGGAGATTTTAGCGTAGCAGCGGGTGTTGATCGGGGCGGGTAGGGGAAGGGGCAAAAAGTTGGCAGGGAGAGAGGATTGTTGTGCGCAAAACCTCCGCTGGAAGCCGCGGATTATCGTTTGCGAAATCACAAAAAAATGTATTTTTTGCCACCATCAATAGTGATGGTATTTCTTTTAAAGCAATGGATTAGGTCTTTTCAGTCCCCAATATGGGGTGCAAGGGACGAGCGTGGCGCTATTGGCTGTTGTTGCCTTCGCGAAGCGCTGCAGTCGACCCAAAGTTACCCTGTCGCATCAGGTTGAATTCTACCGTCCACAAACGGTCGGTCGCTGGTCGTCAGTACAGCCAAAGGACAATAATTTGAAGTGAGAACCCTGCGCCGTGCCTATGCTGCAACCAATGAGCCCATTGGCGAGAGCAGGAGGTCAGATGCTTGGTAACAGGAGCGCAAGACAGGTTTCCCCAAATGCCATTTTGGAGAGGCAATCATGAGGTGGGTGATCGAGTCTGCGCGCGCCGTCAAGGTTGGCAGCTGGATTATAGGGACAATCTTGATCGTTATCGCCGTTATCGGGGTGGCCGACCGCTATCACCGTCAGCGCGCTCTGCTATTGGAGGGGCAGCAAGCATTGCTGGCTCATCGAAGCAGCTGGGGCTATGACACTTTGGTACGCCAACTGGCGACCCATGAACTGCAACTTTCACTGCTTCGGGCAAATCCCCTACCGACCGGGTGTCTGCCAGACCACTCTATTGCCGAGCAGCGGCGCGCTACAAAGACCCTGACTGAAGGTATCGAAGAGCTCACTCAGTACACATCGCGAGTACCCATAAATCACGTAGCGGATTTGCCCAGTCCGCTGGCACCACAAATGCGCCTGACGAATGGCGGCATTCAGATGACCAGTCGACAACTTCTAGGCTACAGCTGCAGCGGGCGTAACGCGGTGATCCGGGAAACACAGACCCGGTTACAGCCGTTACCACTGCCGCCGCGCTCGGCGATCGGACCGGCGTTTGTCGATGCGCTTATCGTGCATGTCGCTGTGAGCCACGGCCATGAACCCCCCTTGTATGTCGACATTCATTTCACCGGCGACAAGGCAGATCTGATTCCTGTCACAGCCGCCAACTGGCCCACGACACACATTTCCGAGGAGCAAGGCCAGGAGCGTTTTGTCCGAGACATAGAGGACCCACAACATGCCCTGCATCTGCAGTTCTATAGTGAAATCCTGACACCGAGTTTCCTGTCACTGTTCCTGAGCTGGAATGGTCTCGGGTTGTCAATGCTGGTTGGCATGCTTGCCAGTGTGCTGTTGATCATTTGGCTGTCGGGGAAATTGATTGACGCCTACGGGATACAGCATCGAGCGGCGACCCGCGACTTTCTTACCGGGTTGTACAACCGACGGGAGGCGATGGCACTGGCAGAGGCGGAGTTGGCCAGGGTAATCCGCACCCCCGGTTCGTTGTGCATATTGATGCTGGATATCGACCACTTCAAACGGGTCAATGATACCTACGGCCATGACGGGGGAGATGAGGTGCTGAAATTTTTTGCCCAGCTACTTAACCAGGTTGTGCGTCAACATGACCTGGTCGCCCGCATCGGCGGGGAAGAGTTCCTCATCCTGCTCCCAAATACCGACTTGACGGGCGCACATACGATGGCCGAGCGCTTGTTGCAGATCCTGCGCGACTCGACGCTGGACTATGCCGGAACACGTATTGGCGTCACCTGTAGCATAGGTGTCACCGCTTGGCGTGGGCCTGAAGACAACATTCAGGCCATGCTTATCCGTGCCGATCAACTGCTTTACCAAGCCAAACAGCAAGGCCGTGACCGCTATGTGAGTGACTAACGCTAATACGTTTTCGACGACATCTGCGGCTCCCCGCTTCGAGAGCGAATTGGTTTTCGGAAATAGCCAGAAAGATACGGAAACGATCGCTCTGATGGCACACCGGATTGCCCGATCCCAGAAACGACAAAGCCCTGAAAAATCAGGGCTTTGTCGTATAAAGATGGCGGAGGCGATGGGATTCGAACTCATGGACCTGTTACAGTCGACGGTTTTCAAGACCGTTGCCTTAAACCACTCGGCCACACCTCCGTTTGCGTTGCGGGCGCCATAATACCTGAATGAAACACACTGTCAAACTCTCTGCATAGCTTGTTACAGGGTGTCTGTTATGATCTTTGCGACTGAACGTTTCAAACCAACAGGAGTGTCGCCATGCGCGAACAGGATTACGCAGTGAATAACAGCGTGCAGGCTGAGCAGCTAGAGGTTAGCCGCGTCCTGCGCAACACATATGGCTTGCTCGCCCTGACCCTGGCTTTCAGCGGTGTGATGGCCTACGTTGCCCAGCAGATGCGTGTTGGCTACCCGAATATTTTCGTGGTGCTGATCGGCTTCTACGGTCTTTTCTTCCTTACCAATAAACTCCGCGATTCCGCTTGGGGCCTGGTGTCGGCATTTGCCCTGACCGGTTTCATGGGTTTCCTGCTCGGCCCGATCCTCAACCGTTACCTGGGTATGCAGGGCGGCGCTGAAGTCGTCAGCTCGGCGTTCGCGATGACCGCTCTGGTATTCGGCGGCCTGTCGGCCTATGTGCTGATTTCCCGCAAGGACATGAGTTTCCTCAGTGGTTTTATCACTGCAGGTTTCTTCGTGTTGCTGGGTGCAGTGGTTGCCAGCTTCTTCTTCCAGATCAGCGGCCTGCAACTGGCGATCAGCGCAGGTTTCGTGCTGTTCTCCTCGGTCTGCATTCTGTTCCAGACCAGCGCCATCATTCATGGCGGCGAGCGTAACTACATCATGGCGACCATCAGCCTGTATGTATCGATCTACAACCTGTTCGTCAGCTTGTTGCAGCTGTTCGGCATCATGGGTCGCGATGATTGATCGTCAGCCCTGAATGAAAAAACCCGCTTCGGCGGGTTTTTTCTTGCCTGAGAATCAGGGTTACTCGTTGATGATAATGCTGCCATCGGCCTGCTGGCGGTAGATGGTGTAGGGCAGCAACAAGGTGTCGAACGCGGCGGAAACAACGACGTCGATCAGCACAATGGCCGGAGCAAAATCATGTTTCTGGTCGTCCCTTCCATCCTGCAGCGGAGCGTTCAACGCGCAAAAGTCGTACGTCACACCGCTGTAAATTCGTGGAACCGCACCGCAGTAACTCTTCTGTTCCTTGAGGCTTTTCACTGCCACGTCGTCACCGCGCACGACTGTCTGGACCGTGCCGCACCCAGTGAGCATCAATGCTGCCACCAGGAGAACCTGAACTTTCATACCGTCATTCCTTCGTCGAGATGATCGCCAATCTGCATGATGCAAGGTCAAAGATCACTTATTCCATCGGCGGTAACCGGCGTTTAACCGAGGTTTTCTTGATGATAGCGGTGTTGGTTTCGGCGTGGGTATTGAGGCGGTCGAGAAGTGTGTCCAGTTGTTCCATCGAGCGCACATGCAGGCGCGCAATGAAGCAGTCGTCACCGGTGACCTTGTCGCACTCGGTGAACTCGGGAATGGCCATGATCTGCCGTTCGACTTCCTGCAACTGACCTGGCAACGGGCGTATGCGCACGATGGCCTGCAGTTGATAACCGAAACATTTCGGGTCGATTTCCACGGTGTAGCCCTTGAGCACGCCACGCTCCTCCAGGCGGCGCAGGCGTTCGGCAACACTGGGTGAAGACAAGCCACTGATCTGCGCCAGGGCCTTGAGTGAGCGTCGCGAGTCTTCCATCAGGGCCGTGATCAGCACCTGGTCGATATCATCGGTCATGGCGAAAACCTCTATTAGGCAATTATCGACAATCGCCTTCGTAAAAAAGGCAGATTCAGAGTTTAACCTGCTTTATACGCTGGAGATGCCCCTCAGACCATTGGCATACTTTGCCCACAAACACAGGAGTCTGATGATGGACAACACAATACGTCGCGGTTCATTCGAAATGACGGCCGCCATGCTGATCTCCGGAACCATCGGCTGGTTCGTGCTGGTCTCCGGGCAACCGGTGCTGGATGTGGTGTTCTGGCGTTGCCTGTTCGGCGCCGGCACGTTGCTGCTGATTTGCGCGGCGTTCGGCTTTCTGCGCCCCGGCATTCTGACCCGCACGACGTTTCTGCTGGCGGTGCTCAGCGGTGTGGCGATTGTCGGCAACTGGGTGTTGTTGTTCGCGTCCTATTCACGTGCATCAATTGCCATCGGGACTGCGGTGTATAACGTGCAGCCGTTCATGCTGGTCGGGCTGGCGGCACTGTTCCTCAACGAAAAGATCACCGCGCAGAAACTGACCTGGCTGGGTGTTTCGTTCCTCGGCATGCTGGCGATTGTCAGTGCCCATGGCGGGCAAGGGGAGAGTGGCGGCGAATACTTGCTGGGTATCGTTCTGGCGCTGGGTGCTGCGTTCCTTTACGCGATTGCCGCGTTGATCATCAAACGCCTGACCGGTACGCCGCCGCACCTGATCGCACTGATCCAGGTCAGCACCGGCGTGTTGTTGCTCGCACCGTTCGCGCATTTTTCCGCGCTGCCGCAAGCCCCCGGTGCGTGGGCCAGCCTAGTGACGCTGGGCATCGTGCACACCGGCGTGATGTATGTGCTGCTGTACGGTGCGATTCAAAAACTGCCGACCGCGTTGACCGGCGCACTGTCGTTCATCTATCCGATTGCAGCGATTTTCGTCGATTGGTTCGCCTTCGGTCACCGCCTCGAACCGCTGCAATGGGTAGGGGTTGCAGCGATTCTGTTGGCGGCCGCCGGTATGCAACAGGGCTGGAGCCTGAAGTTTCAATCAGTGCCTCAGAAAATGTAATCCGTGGTCAGGAAACTCGAACTACGGCCGCTGATGATTTCGCTGATCAAGTCCTTGTTGGTCTCCTGGAACTTGGTCGCAACCAAGGTGCGGATTGAAAACACTCGCAATGCGTCATGTACCGATAATGTGCCCTCGGCGGAGTTTTTGCGGCCGTTGAATGGGTAGGTGTCCGGGCCGCGCTGGCATTGGGCGTTGAGGTTGATCCGACCGACCTGGTTGGCGAAGGTGTCGACCAGTCGCCCAACCGCCACCGGGTTGGTGCCGAAAATGCTCAATTGCTGGCCGAAGTCCGATTCCAGGACGTAATCGATCACGGTGTCCAGATGGCGATAGGGCACGATGGGCACCACCGGGCCGAACTGTTCTTCCTGATAGACGCGCATCTGTGGCGTGACGGGGTAAAGCACCGCCGGGTAGAAGAACGAAGCACGGGTTTCGCCGCCATTGGGGTTGACCACTTTGGCGCCTTTGGCCTCAGCATCCGCCACCAATGAATGCAGGTAATCGACCTTGCCCGACTCCGGCAGAGGAGTCAGTGCCACGCCACTTTCCCACGGCATACCGGGTTTTAGCGTGGCGAGTTTGGTGTTGAATTTGTCGATGAAGGCCTCGACCACGTCTTCGTGGACGAAAAGGATTTTCAACGCGGTGCAGCGCTGACCGTTGAACGACAACGAGCCGGTGACCGCTTCACTGACCGCGTTGTCCAGATCCACCTCCGGCAAGACGATGCCGGGGTTTTTCGCATCCAGGCCCAACGCCGCACGCAAACGATGGGGTTTGGGATGCAGTTTCTTCAGGTCGCTGGCGGCTTTGTTGGTGCCGATGAACGCGAAGATATCGATCTTGCCACTGGCCATCAGCGCGCTGACAGTTTCGCGACCGCTGCCGTAGATGACGTTGATCACCCCGGCCGGAAAACTGTCGCGGAAGGCTTCCAGCAGCGGACGAATCAGCAACACGCCCAGTTTGGCCGGTTTGAACACCACCGTGTTGCCCATGATCAGTGCCGGAATCAGTGTGGTGAAGGTTTCGTTCAGCGGGTAGTTGTAAGGCCCCATGCACAAGGCGACGCCGAGGGGAACACGACGGATCTGGCCGAGGGTGTCCTGTTCCAGTTCGAATCGGCTGGAGCGGCGGTCGAGTTCCTTCAACGCGTTGATGGTGTCGACGATGTAGTCGCAGGTGCGGTCGAACTCTTTTTCCGAGTCCTTGAGGTTCTTGCCGATTTCCCACATCAGCAACTTGACCACGGCTTCACGCTGTTCGCGCATGCGGGCGAGGAAGGTTTCGACGTGCTGGATGCGTTCGGCTACACGCATTGTTGGCCAGAGGCCCTGACCCCGGTCGTAGGCGCGGACGGCGGCATCGAGCGCGGTCAATGCGGTGTCGGCATCCAGCAGAGGCGTGCTGCCGAGGATGGCTTGTTCATCGCCGTTCGGACCGCTCAGATAAACCGGGCTGCGGACCTGGGCGAGCGGGCCGGGCCAGGTTCTCAGCGTGCCGTCGACCAGGTATTCACGCTGTTCGGTCGGGCCGTCGAGGCGGTGTTTTTCCGGGATGCTGCCGGCGTCGGGAAACAGGTTGCCAAGAATCGGTGCTGTGGTCATGTCGCTACCCCGTAGGTGGTGTCAGCCATGCGCTGGCGGCTGCCGTTCAAATTCACTTCAAAGGTTATACGCCTCAATGCCGGTTTTTTTTAACCGTTATTGAGCGCTGATGGGCAGAGTAGAGGGGTTGAGGGTCTGGATCTTGTGCTTGAAGCGTAGACCGCAATCGGCATGGGGTGATACCTGTTCTTTTGACCTGAGCGCACACAAGTGACTGTGCGGGAGGTAAACTTCGGACTCTTTCAAAAGGAGTTCATATGAGTTATTTCCAGCCGGGCATCCTCGCCACCCCCGTTCCGCCTCAAGCCCGTCATATGTTCTTCGCCCTGGAATCGGCGGCTGCACTGCCGGCTGCGCTCGACAAACTGCAAGCTCTGGTGAACGGCAAGTCGGCGGTGATCGGCTTTGGCGAATCCCTGGTCAAGGCCCTGGACCGCCACATCGACGGCCTGCGCACGTTCCCGGCATTGACCGGCGTCGGCGTCGACAACCCGTCGACTCAACATGCGCTCTGGTGCTGGTTGCACGGTGATGACCGAGGCGAGTTGCTCAACCGCAGCAACGCCATCGAAGCGGCATTGGCACCGGCCCTGCGTCTGGTGCAGATGAACGAAACCTTCCGCCACATGAGCGGCCATGACCTGACTGGCTACGAAGACGGCACCGAGAACCCGCACGACGAAGCCGCCGTGGCTGCGGCGCTGGTGGGTGAGGGCGCGGACGGCACGGTCGGCGGGAGCTTCGCCGCGATCCAGCAATGGCAGCATGACCTGAAGGGCTTTCACGCGATGTCGTCCGAGGACAAGGACAACATCATGGGCCGCCGCTTGAGCGACAACGAAGAGATCGATGACGCGCCGGTTTCCGCTCACGTCAAACGCACCGCCCAGGAAAGCTTCGCCCCCGAGGCGTTCGTGGTGCGCCGTTCGATGCCGTGGATCGAAGGTGACCGCGCAGGCCTGATGTTCCTGGCCTTCGGTTTCTCCCTCGACGCGTTCGAAGCCCAACTGCGACGTATGAGCGGTCTGGAAGACGGGATTACTGACGGCTTGTATCGCATCAGCCGGCCGATCACGGGTGGCTACTACTGGTGCCCGCCGATCAAGGATGGCCGTCTCGATTTGCGTGCGCTGCGCATTGGCTGAGTAAAAGCCAAAGATCGCAGGCTTCCGCAGCTCCTACAGGTGGGCGATCACTGTAGGAGCTGGCTTGCCAGCGAAGGCGGTGTGTCAGATTTAGCGCGTTACCGGTTTTCGCCAGCAAGCCGGCTCCTGCAGGGCTAGTCGCTAGAATCTAACCTTATGCTCATTCGGTATTTCTCAAGCTTGTCATAACGTCTCTAAGATCACGTCATAACTCGTTATAACAAGTGATCTTCATGACCGATAACGTTCTATCCCTCAGCAGTGTTCCGCTGCACACCCAACTGCGCGACGTGCTGCGTGCCCGCATCCTCGACGGCCAATATCCGCAAGACAGCCAGATGCCTTCCGAGAGCGAACTCGGCGCGTTGTTCAAAGTCAGCCGCATCACCGTGCGCCAGGCGTTGGGCGATCTGCAAAAGGAAGGGCTGATCTTCAAGATCCACGGCAAGGGCACCTTCGTCGCCAAGCCGAAAACCTTCCAGAACGTCAGCACCCTGCAAGGCCTGGCCGAGTCCATGACCGGGCGCGGCTACGAGGTGATCAACCGCCTGCGCAGCTTCAAATTCATTGCTGCCGACAAACTGGTCGCCGAGCGTTTGCAGGTGGCCGAAGGCGAAACCGTGGCGCAGATCAAACGGGTGCGCCTGATCAACCGCGAACCGATCTCGCTGGAAATCACCTACCTGCCAAAAGCCATCGGCGAACGCCTCGAAAAGGCTGATCTGGTCACTCGCGACATTTTCCTGATCCTGGAAAACGACTGCGGCCTGGCGCTCGGTCATGCCGATCTGGCCATCGACGCGGTGCTGGCCGACAGCGACCTGACCCAGGCGCTGAACGTCGAACCCGGCTCGCCGATCATGCGCATCGAACGCCTGACCCACGACGCCAATGGCCAGCCAGTGGATTTCGAACACCTTTACTACCGTGGCGATGCGTTCCAGTACCGCTTGCGGATTGATCGGCAAAAAGGGGATCAGGCATGACTCGAAACACGCTTGAGCAGGAATACGACATCGTCGTGATCGGCGGTGGCACCGCCGGGCCGATGGCGGCGATCAAGGCCAAGGAACGTAACCGCGATCTGCGGGTGCTGTTGATCGACAAGGCCAACGTCAAGCGCAGTGGCGCGATCAGCATGGGCATGGACGGCTTGAACAACGCCATCATTCCCGGCCACTCGACACCGGAGCAATACACCAAGGAAATCACCATTGCCAACGACGGCATCGTCAATCAGGCAGCGGTGTACGCCTACGCGACCCACAGCTTCGAAACCATCGAGCAACTGGACCGCTGGGGCGTGAAGTTCGAGAAGGACGAGACCGGCGACTACGCGGTGAAAAAGGTCCACCACATGGGCGCCTACGTGTTGCCGATGCCGGAAGGGCATGACATCAAGAAAGTCCTGTATCGCCAGTTGAAACGGGCACGGGTCAGCATCACCAATCGCGTCGTGTGCACCCGTTTGCTGAAGGATGAAGAGGGCACGGTCAACGGTGTGATGGGCTTCGATTGCCGCACGGCTGACTTTCATGTGATCAAGGCCAAGGCGGTGATCCTCGCTTGCGGTGCGGCCGGGCGTCTGGGCTTGCCGTCTTCGGGTTACCTGATGGGCACCTACGAAAACCCGACCAATGCCGGCGACGGATATGCCATGGCCTATCACGCCGGGGCGGAACTGGCGAACCTGGAGTGCTTCCAGATCAACCCGCTGATCAAGGATTACAACGGCCCGGCCTGCGCCTACGTCACCGGCCCACTGGGCGGCTACACCGCCAACAACAAGGGCGAACGCTTCATCGAGTGCGACTACTGGAGCGGGCAGATGATGTGGGAGTTCCACCAGGAGCTCGAAAGCGGCAACGGCCCGGTGTTCCTCAAACTCGATCACCTGGCCGAGGAAACCATCCAGAACATCGAAGAGATTTTGCACAGCAACGAACGCCCGAGTCGCGGCCAGTTCCACGCCAATCGCGGCACCGACTACCGCACGCAGATGGTCGAGATGCACATTTCCGAGATCGGTTTTTGCAGCGGTCACTCGGCCTCCGGTGTGTGGGTCAACGAGAAGGCCGAGACCTCGGTCAAGGGTTTGTACTCGGCAGGCGACATGGCCGCGGTGCCGCACAACTACATGCTGGGTGCCTTTACCTACGGCTGGTTTGCCGGTAACAACGCGGCGGATTTTGTCGCAGACCGCGAGTTTTCTGCGCTGGATGCCGAACAGATCGAAACCGAAAAACAACGGGTCTACGCACCGCTGGACCGTGAACACGGCCTGCCACCGGCGCAGGTCGAGTACAAGCTGCGGCGCTTCGTCAACGACTACCTGCAACCGCCGAAAGTGACCAAGAAAATGCAGATCGGTCTGCAACGCTTCAGCGATATCCAGCGTGACCTCGATCAGATCAAGGCGCACAACGCCCACGAACTGATGCGTGCGATGGAAGTCAGCATGATCCGCGACTGCGCCGAAATGGCTGCCCGCGCTTCATTGTTCCGCGCTGAAAGTCGTTGGGGGCTTTACCACTATCGGGTCGATCACCCGCAACGCGACGACAGCGACTGGTTCTGCCATTGCCATCTGAAGAAAGATGAAAACGGCCAGATGACCAGCTTCAAGAAGGCCGTTGAGCCTTACATCATTGCGTTGGATGCCGAAGAAATGCAGATCTACGACCGACTGCGAGTCCGCGCCGATGCCGCTTGAGCATCACCCAAGAGAGAGACCGTGAAATGGCCTATCAAGCCCAGGAAATCTTCTTCCGCTCCAACGCCCCCGTCACCGTCGACGAGGACAAATGCATCGCCCACAAAGGCTGCACCGTGTGCGTCGACGTCTGCCCGATGGACCTGCTGGCGATCAACCCGGCCACGCAAAAGGCCTACATGGCGTTTGATGAATGCTGGTACTGCATGCCCTGTGAAAAAGACTGCCCGACGGGCGCTGTGAAAGTCGAAATTCCGTACCTCCTACGCTGAAACAAGAACCTTGTAGGCGCCGGCTTGCTGGCGATGGCGTGCCAGTCACCATCGATTCAGCTGACACTCCATCGCCAGCAAACCGGCTCCTACAGGGGGATGGAGGCCAGCCCAGACAACGAAAAAACCGCCATCCGGCCACCACCGGACGCCTGATTCAAAAACACCCCTCGTTTCCCACCGCGCCCTGATCGTGGCGGAGACGAACATCCTATAAATGATTCGAGGGGAAACACTCATGTTGCGTGCAGCTTTTGCCGGTCTGGTACTGGCGTCATTCACCTTGTCGGCCTCGGCCGAAACCATCCGCATTGCCATCGGCACCCAGGACACCACGATCAACTGCGCCGCTGGCGGTCTGTTGATTCGCGAGCTGGGCCTGCTGGACAAATACCTGCCCCACGACGGCCAATACAAAGATGCGAAGTACGAGGTGCAGTGGAAGAACTTCACCAGCGGCGCACCCCTGACCAATGAAATGGTGGCCGGCAAACTCGACTTCGGCGCCATGGCCGATTTCCCCGGTGCTTTCAACGGCGTGGCGTTTGAAACGGCCGGCAAGCACAGCCTGTTTATCAGCGTGCTGTCGGGCAGCACACAAGGCAGCGGCAACGGCATCGTGGTGCC
The DNA here is from genome assembly GCF_900187615.1 of Pseudomonas sp. Irchel s3f7. Classification (GTDB taxonomy): domain Bacteria; phylum Pseudomonadota; class Gammaproteobacteria; order Pseudomonadales; family Pseudomonadaceae; genus Aquipseudomonas. The sequence continues at coordinate 131,867 of NZ_FYDO01000009.1, forward strand.
GAGTGCGTCGGGCGTGCAATCGCTGGCAGAGCTCAAAGGCAAGACCATTTCCGTGCCGTTCGCGTCCACCGCCCATGGCATGTTGCTGCGTGCCGTGGCGGCTCAAGGCTGGGATCCGTTGAAAGATGTGAACATCATCGCCCAGCCACCGGAAGTCGCAGGCTCCGCATTGCAGGCCGGCAAGATCGACGCTCACGCAGACTTCGTGCCGTTTGCCGAACTGTTCCCGAGCCGCGGTTTCGCACGCAAGATCTACGACGGTTCGCAGGCCGCAGCGCCGACATTCCACGGCGCGCTGGTCGACCAGGCCTACGCGAAAAAGTACCCGGAAATCGTCGTCGCTTACTTGCGGGCAAGCATCGAGGCCAATCAGCTGTTGGCCGCGGAACCGGAGAAGTACAGCGAACTGATCGCCAAGGTCACCGGCGTCGATGCCGAGGTCAACTACCTGTTCCACGGCCCGCTGGGTGTGCAAACCCGCGACCTGAGCTGGAAACCGGAATACCGCCAGGCCGTGGGCACGGCTATCGATACGCTCAAGCTGTTGAAGAAAGCCGATCGCGGACTCGATCTGAACAGCTTCATCGACGACCAATACATCCGCACCGCCTTCAAAGCCTCAAACCTGGACTACACCGCGCAATTGGCCAACTACGCACAAACGCCACTGAAGGCGAGCGATGCGGCGAGCGGCAAAGCCATCACCGACTTCAGCCGTGTGGCCGAAATCTGGGTGCGTGGCGAGCCGAAAGTCCGCCAGTACGCCTCGGCGGAATCAGCGTTCGCCGCACTGGCCAACCTCAAGCAAGAAGGCAAAAACATCCGCGCGGTGTATGCCCAGGCCAGCGACAGCGGGATCAAGTTGCTGGCGGATCAGGCGTGGTTTGCCAGTGATGCGAAAGGGCGTTTGAGCGCGTTCCTGCTCAAGGGCCAGGCCCAGCAGTACGCCACGGCGCAGGGCGGCAAGGTCTTTGACTTTACCGATGCCACAACGCAGGCCGTCGCCACCCGCTAACCCTGTAGGAGCCGGCTTGCCGGCGATTGCTGACGGACATTCAACATTGATGTCGACTTAACTACCGCTATCGCCGGCAAGCCAGCTCATACGGGTTTTTTGGTTGAGAGGAATAACTGTGTACCGATCCTATTCACGCTGGATACCCAGAGCCGCTTCACTGCTGCTCTGCCTTTTGTTCTGGCAACTCGCCGCCAGCCACCACTGGAACCTCGGCCTGATAACCTTCGCCAACGTCCCGACCCCGCTGGCCGTGATCGAGGCCGCACTGGGGCTGGGCGACTCCGGCAAGCTCGGCCGACACCTGAGCAGCAGCCTCGGCCGGGTGTTCGCCGGTTACCTCGCTGCGCTGATCATCGGTATCGCTCTGGGCCTGGCCATCGGGCGCTCGAAATGGGCCGAAGACGTTTTGCTGCCGCCGCTGGAAGTGCTGCGCCCGATCCCGGCGGTGGCTTGGATTCCCCTGGCGATCCTGATGTTCCCGTCATCCGAGCTGTCGATGGTGTTCATCACCTTCACCGGCGCGTTGTTCCCGATTCTGCTCAACACCGTGCACGGCGTCGAAGGCGTCGATCCACGGCTGATCGCCTCGGCGAAAAGCCTCGGGGCAGGGCGCCGGGCAATCCTGCTGGAAGTGATCTTGCCCGGTGCTGCGCCCAGCATCATCACTGGCCTCGCCATCGGCATGGGCACGTCGTGGTTCTGCCTGGTGACGGCAGAAATGATCTCTGGCCAGTACGGCATCGGTTACTACACCTGGGAGTCGTACACCATCCAGAACTACGCCGACATTGTCGTCGGCATGTTGCTGATCGGGGTGTTGGGGATGGGCAGCAGCCTGTTGATCAAACGTCTGGGCGGACTGTTTACGCCTTGGCACCGTCCACGAGGGAAAAGCTGATGAGCGCGTTTCAACACCCTGAAGGGCGAATAGATATTCGCGGCTTGTCGATCAGCCTGGGCGAAGGCCACGCGGCGTTCGAAGCCGTACAGGGCCTCGATTGCCAGATCGAACCGGGGCAGTTCGTGTGCATTCTCGGGCCGTCCGGTTGCGGCAAATCCACGTTGCTCGGCGCGCTGGCCGGTCACTTGCAGCCGCGTGCCGGAACGCTCACGGTGGATGGCGCGGCGGTGTCCGGCCCCTCGCCGCAGCGCGGCATGGTGTTTCAGCAACACACGCTGTTCCCGTGGCGCACGGTGCGCGACAACGTCGCTTTCGGGCTGAAAATGCGCGGTATCGGCAAAGTCGAACGGCATAAAGCCGCCGACGAAATCCTCGCGCTGGTGGGCCTTGACGGCTTTGCCGAGCGATGGCCGGATCAGCTTTCCGGCGGCATGCAACAACGGGTGGAAATCGCCCGGGTGCTGGTCAATCGTCCGCGACTGTTGCTGATGGACGAACCGTTCGGTGCCCTCGACGCCTTGACCCGCTTGAACATGCAGGAACTGCTGCTGGATATCTGGACGCGCATCCGCACCACCGTGGTGTTCGTCACCCACGACATCGACGAAGCGCTGTTCCTTGCCGATCGGCTGTTGGTCATGAGCTCACGACCGGGACGCATCATCGAAGACCTGCGCCTCGATTTCCCCCGGCCTCGCACCACCGAATTGGTGACGAGCCACGAATTTTCGCGCTTGAAGCGCCATTGCCTCGAACTCCTGCGTCACGAAGACGGTCGGCAGCTGCCACGCCTGAACCCTCTCGGACTGCCTCCTGAAAACAAACTGCCGCGGTTTGCCCTATGACCTCACTTTTTGCTGTAACCGACAACGCCGACATTATCGCCCTGCAACCACGTCTGACCGATGAGGACCCCGGCGTGCGCCGGATTGCCCTGATCGAACTGGCTGACCTTGAAGAACCGGACGGCCTGCTGTGGCTGGTGGATCGACTCTCTCAGGACCCGACCGAAGAGGTCCGCGCCGAGGCCGCGCGCTTGCTCGAAGCCTGGGAGGACGAGCCCGTGGTTCAGGCGTTGTGTCAGGCGCTGACCGATCCGAGCGAAGCGGTGCAGGCCGCCGCTGCACAAAGCCTCAGCCTGCTGAAAAGTGCAGCGGCGGGGCGGGTGATTCTGCCGTGGACCGGGCATGCCGACCTCCGTGTGCGCATTGCCGCGTTCCGGGCATTGCGCGAGCTGCGTTGCGCCGATGCCGCTACGGCGGCTGCCAACGCGCTGAACGATGAGGACGCTGGCGTACGCCGCGAAGCCGTCGGCGTGCTGGGCTGGCTCAAGCAACTCGAAGCCTTGCCGGCATTGGCGCAATTGGCCAGCGATGATCCGGACACGGAAGTGCGCCGCGCCGCTACCGGTGCCCTCGGTCTGGCATCTGACGCTCAGGTGCTGCCGGCACTGCGCCAGGCATTGCAGGATCAGGCCTGGCAAGTGCGCGAAGAAGCCGCGACCACCTTGGGCAAGGTCGGACACATCGACGCCGGCCCGGCCCTGGTCCAGGCCTTGGGCGACGATTATTGGCAAGTGCGTTTGCGCGCCACCCGCAGTCTCGGTCGTTTGCGCTATGCCCCCGCGCTCGATGCGCTGATCGAAACCCTCGGCCACCGCATCAGCAACCTGCGCAAGGAAGCGGCGTTGGCCTTGGGCGAATTGAGCGATCAGCGGGCCATCGCCGCGTTGCAAGCCGCGCAGGACGATGGCGATCCAGAGGTGCGCAAAGCGGTGCGCATCGCCTTGAGTCAACTGCAATGAATCCGCTGTCAGTGGGAAATTCGACAAGCGCCCGGCAATTGCGCCTGAACTGGCCGGACGGTCGCGAACAACGACTCGACCACGCCGAGCTGCGCCGCCAGTGCCCGTGCTCGCAATGCCGAGCCTTTCGTTTGCAGGGCCTGACGCCGATGGTCGATGCGCAGGTTCGGGTCATCGAATTGAACCCGCAAGGCTATGGCGTGCAGTTGGTGTTCAGCGATGGCCACGAGCGGGGCATCTATCCCTGGACTTATCTGGCGCAATTGAATGCTTGAAGCGCAGGGCTCCCGTTCGGCTGTGAAGCCGTCGAAATGGCGGAACTTGGGTTATACCTGATAAGTCGGCATTCATAGGTTTCGGCGCTGCCACCGTCACCGGCAGCCTTGCCTACAGGTCCATCACCGTCATGAGGAACGTTTTCCATGAAAAGCTCCGGTCCTAGCCCTGTCATCACCATCGCCGAGCAGCCTGGCTGTTTGTTGGTGAAGTTTCACGGTATCCAGGTGGCCGCTTCGGCGCGGGCATTGGTACTGCTGGAGGCCAATTACCCACCGGTGTACTACGTGCCGCGCGAGGACATCGACGAGAAGTATTTCGCCCGCACCGATCACACCAGCTATTGCCCCTTCAAGGGCGATGCCAGCTATTTCAGCTTGCAGGTGCCGGGGCATGAAGGTGCGAATGCGGTGTGGAGTTATGAGAACCCCAAGGTGCCTGTCGATCAGATTAAAGGATATGTGGCGTTTTACCCGGATCAAGTGAAGTTCGAGTTGCTCGACGCCGAGGTTTAAACGCGATTTTTTTCATTGGCACTGCCCGTGTAGGAGCGAGCCTGCTCGCGATGGACTCGAGAACGCCGTGTTTATCCAGACAACACGCGTTTTCGTTTACGACCATCGCGAGCAGGCTCGCTCCTACAGGATTCGGGTCGATCTCAGTTCTTGTCCAGATCGACGTTACGCGTCTCTCGCAAACAGATCATCCCCACCACCAGACTCACCCCGGTGATCACCACCGGGTACCAAAGCCCGTAGAAAATATCCCCGGTGTACACCACCAGCGCGAACGACACGGTCGGCAGGAAACCGCCGAACCAGCCGTTGCCAATGTGGTAGGGCAGGGACATCGAGGTGTAGCGGATGCGGGTCGGGAACAGCTCGACCATCAGCGCCGCCAGTGGGCCGTAGCACATGGCGGAAATGATGATCAGCGCCACGATCAGCGCGACGATCATCGGTTTGTTGATCTGCTGCAGGTCCGCCTGCTGCGGGTAACCGGCGAGGGTCACGGCGCCGCGCAGGGCCGCTTCGTCGAAGCCGTCGATCTTCACGTCACCAATACTGATCTGCACGTCGCTGCCGGCCGGGGCCGCTGCGCTTTGGTACGGCAGGCCTTGCTTGACCAGGAAGGTCTTGACCTTGTCGCACGGGCTATCAAATTTCGCCTTGCCCACCGGGTCGAACTGGAATGTGCAGGTCGCCGGGTCGGCCATCACGGTTATCGGCGCCTGACGGCTGGCCTGGTCGATGGCCGGGTTGGCGTAGTGGGCCAGGGTCTTGAAGATCGGGAAGTACAAAGCGGTGGCGAGTAACAGCCCCAGCATTAATACCGGTTTACGCCCGACCTTGTCCGACAGCCAGCCGAAGAAGATGAAGAACGGCGCACCGATGGTCACGCTGATGATCAGCAAGCCATTGGCCACCGCCGGGTCCATCCTCAGGAACTGGGTGAGGAAGAACAGCACGTAAAATTGCGCAGCGTAAAAGGTCACCGCTTGTCCGGCGTTGATGCTGAACAGGGCAATCAAGACGACTTTGAGGTTTTCCCATTTGCCGAACGACTCACGAATCGGCTGTTTGCACAGCTTGCCTTCTTCTTTCATTTTCACGAAGGCCGGCGATTCGTGCAGGCTCATGCGGATCCAGGTCGAGATGCCCAGCAGCACGATGGAAAACAGGAACGGAATGCGCCAGCCCCAGACTTCGAACTGGTCGCCCGTGAAGTAACGGCAGCCCAGTACCACCAGCAGCGACAGCAGCAAGCCGAGGGTCGCGGTCGACTGAATCCAGCTGGTGTGGAAACCACGCTTGCCGATGGGCGCGTGCTCTGCGACATAAGTGGCAGCGCCGCCGTATTCACCGCCCAAGGCCAGGCCCTGAAGCATGCGCAGCACCACCAGAATGATCGGCGCGGCGATGCCGATGCTGGCGTAAGTCGGCAGCAACCCGACGCAGAACGTCGCCAGGCCCATGAGGACGATGGTGGCGAGGAAGGTGTATTTGCGTCCGATCATGTCTCCCAACCGACCGAACACCAGCGCACCGAATGGTCGCACGACGAAACCGGCGGCGAACGCCATCAGGGCAAAAATGAACGCCGTGGTGTCGTTGACCCCGGCGAAAAACTGTTTGCTGATCACCGCCGCGAGGGCGCCGTAGAGGAAAAAGTCATACCACTCGAAGACCGTCCCGAGGGAGGAGGCAAAGATGACTTTCTGGGTTTCCTGACTGGTGCCCGCGCTGCGCACGGCTTCCAGGGTTTGAACGTTCTCTGACATACCGGTATCCCTCACAGTGATTGTTTTTGTTGTTCCACTGTCGGCACCTGCCTTGTGGGCGGGTGCCGCTGTCGATGCATCGGACATCCCTGTAGGAGCCGGCTTGCCGGCGAAGGCGACCGTGAGTCGACATCAACGTTGACTGATGCGCCGCTTTCGCCAGCAAGCCGGCTCCTACATGTTTGTGTACCGAGTTCAGGCGTTTGCTGACAGTTCCATTGACTGCTTCACGCTCCTTGTGTCTGGGTTGAGAATCATCTGTGCCGCTTTCTCGGCAATCATCAACGTCGGTGAGCAGGTGTTGCCCGAGGTGATGCGCGGCATGATCGAGGCATCGGCGATACGCAGGCCGGGGATGCCGTGCACGCGCAGTTGGGCATCGACCACCGCAGCGGCGTCGTTGCCCATGCGGCAGGTGCCCACCGGATGGAAAATCGTCGTACCGATTCGGGCGGCGGCTTCGTGCAGTTGTTCTTCGCTTTGCAGGCTGTCACCGGGCAGGTACTCGACCGGTTTGAATGCCTTCAGGGCCGGGGCGGCCACGATGCGTCGGGTCAGGCGGATCGCGTCGGCGGCGACGCGCAAATCCTCCGGATGACTCAGGTAATTGGGTTGAATCAGCGGCGCTTCCTGCGGATCGGCGGAGCGGATTTCCACCCGGCCACGGCTTTGCGGACGCAGGTCGCAGACCGACGCCGTAAACGCCGGAAACGCATGCAGCGGTTCGCCAAAGCGCTCCAGCGACAGCGGTTGCACGTGGTACTCAAGGTTCGCTGAAGTCTGTTCCGGGCCGGAACGGGCGAATGCACCGAGCTGACTCGGCGCCATGGACAGCGGGCCGCTGCGGTCATAGAGGTAGCGCAGGCCCATGCCCATCTTGCCCCACAGGCTGCCGGCAATCTGGTTCAGGGTGCGGGCGTTTTCCAGTTTGTAGATCAGCCGCAACTGCAGGTGATCCTGCAGATTGGCGCCCACGCCGGACAGCTCATGGGCGATGCCGATCCCCAGTCGCTCCAGCAACGGACGCGGCCCGATGCCGGAACGTTGCAGGATGCTCGGCGACCCGACGGAGCCCGCGCACAGGATGATTTCCTTGCGCGCCTTGAAGGTCCTGGCCTGATCTTGCCAGCGGGCACTGACTGCCGCCGCCCGGCTGTTTTCCAGCAGTACGCGGTCGACTTCAACGCCGGTCAGCACGGTGAGATTGGGTCGATGCCGAGCCGGTTTGAGAAACGCCTTGGCCGCATTCCAGCGAATACCGGCCTTCTGATTGACCTGAAAGTAGCCGCAACCTTCGTTGTCGCCCTGGTTGAAATCATCGATGCTGGCAATGCCGCTTTGTTCGGCGGCGTTACGAAAGGCATCGAGGATCGGCCAGGACAGACGCTGGCGCTCGACCCGCCAGTCGCCGCTGGCGCCGTGAAACTCAGAATCACCGGCAAAGTGGTTTTCGCTTTTCTTGAACAGCGGCAGCACGTCCTGCCAGGCCCATCCCGGATTGCCGTCGGCCGCCCAGCCGTCGTAGTCCCCGGCCTGGCCGCGCATGTAAATCATACCGTTGATCGACGAGCAGCCGCCCAGTACTTTGCCGCGCGGATAGCTCAGGGCGCGGCCTTGCAGGCCCGGTTGCGCTTCGGTCTTGAAGCACCAGTCGGTACGTGGGTTGCCGATGCAGAACAGGTAACCCACGGGGATGTGAATCCACGCATAGTTGTCGCGGCCCCCGGCTTCGAGCAACAGCACGCGGTGCTGCGGATCGCCCGACAGTCGATTGGCCAGCAAACACCCGGCCGGCCCGGCCCCGACCACGATGTAGTCGTATTCATCAAGGGAAGTCTGCATCCCTGACCTCGTTTGTTGTTCTTGTTGCCTGTCATCCTAGTTGTTAGCTTTCGTCAAAAGAATGTTAGTTTTTGCGCAGCGGCTGTGCGTTTTTAAACAGCGCCATCCACAGCGAACAACCAGGGACGAATCATGTTTGACTGGAATGACTTGCGGTTTTTCCTCGAATTGCAGCGCAGCGGGCGTTTGCTCACGGCGGCGCGCCGGTTGAACACGACGCACGCCACCGTGGCGCGGCACATCGAAGCCATCGAAAAGAGCCTCGGCACGGCGTTGTTTGTTCAACACGCCCAAGGCTATGAACTGACCCCGGCCGGTGAAGCGCTGCTTAAACACGCCGAGGCGATGGAAAACGTCGCGCTGCTGGCGCAGGAGGAAATCACCCAGTCCACGGCTCCGCTGGGCAAGATTCGCGTCGGGGTGACGGAAGGGCTGGGCATCATGTTTCTCGCCAGTCGCATGAACGGCTTGTTCGAGCGCTACCCGGGGCTGGAGGTGGAACTGGTGGCGGTGCCGCGCTTTGTCAGCATCCTCAACCGTGAGGCGGAGATCAGCATCCACCTCGAACGCCCGTCCGCCGACATGCTGGTCACCCGCAAGCTCACGGACTATCGCCTGGCGCTCTATGCCAGCCAGGCTTATCTCGACCGTTCGCCACCGCTGCGCAGCCGCGAAGACCTGGGGCGCCACGCGTGGATCGGTTATGTCGATGATTTGCTGTTCAGCCAGGAATTGATGTTCCTCAACAGCTTCTGCCGTAACCCGCAGGTGGTGTTCCACAGCACCAGCGTGATCGCCCAGCAACAAGCGGCGCGGTCGGGGCTGGGGATCGCGGTGCTGCCGTGTTACATGGCCAGCGACGATCCGGGGCTGGTGCCGCTGTTGCCGGACGAAAGCATCCAGCGCAGCTACTGGATCAGCACCCGCCGCGAGCTGCACAAGTCTGTGCGGCTAAGGGTGCTGTGGGATTATGTGGTGGAGTTGTGTGAGCGGGAGCAAGCCCTGCTACTGCCCCCCAATCCCCTGTAGGAGCCGGCTTGCCGGCGAAGAGGTCTCAAGGTTTTCATCATGTTCAAGGCCCATTCGCCGGCAAGCCAGCTCCTACAGGTCCGGTTCTAACGAAGAAATGCAGTCAAACGATCTCGAATTGTGTACTGGCCAACCGTTCCCCATTCACCATGATGTGCACGGCGTGAACGCCCGCATAATGCCGGCGCGTCGTGAGTTCCTTGATCTGTTGCCCCCGGCTGACGGTTTCGCTGGCCATGCCGGGCAGTGTCAGCGTCTTGAGCTTGAACACCTTCGCCGACGTGCTGCCGTTGGCTTTGACGTAATCGATGGCGTAATCGATCACCAGACGCTGACTGTCCTCAACCGTGGATTTGACGACAAAGGACAGGGTGATCTTTTCCCCCAGACCAATCACCGGCGGATTGATCTGTAACTCGCTGATGTCCACTTCAGGCTTGCCGCCCGCACCAATAATCGCCAGCGCGCGCGGGTTGCCCTGTTTGATCAGGCTGCGCAAGGCATGTTTGGCGATCCACGCGGTGTGTTTGTTATCCAGCGACCAGCCTTCGATCAGCTCCAGCACCCACTCGGGATGGTCCTTGGTGATGTCGTTGAGGTGATTGGCCACGGATTTTCGTACGTAAAGGCTGGTGTCGGCCTTCAGGTTGTCGAGGATTTTGACGGCGAGGCGTGGCTCAGCCTGGACCTGTTCCAGTCGAAACGACCAAGGCAGGCGGGGTCGGCAGCCTTCGCTGGCCAGGCGTCGCACGTGTTCGTTGTCATCCAGCGACCAGTCATGCATCCGCTTGAGCGAACGCTCGAAGTCGCTGCGCAGAAAGTAGCGGATCGCAAACTCCGAAGAGCCGAAGCAGGTGAAATACTTGAGCGCATCCATCGACTGCTCGAACGCATGGCCGCCGTAGCGGGCGACGTAGTGCGGCAGGCACATGCTGACGAAACCGCTGTTCAGGCGGGGGGCGAGGGCGCGCAGGACCTCCAGCGATGCTGTGTAATCTAGCGGCAACACCGCGTGCAGGCATTCGCTGACCCGGGCCATGCGCTGCATCACGCTCAGCTCTGCCAGACCGGATCGGGCCAGTTTCAGGAACGCCTTCGCGTCAAACCCGGGATAGACCGCCGTCATCTCGGTGGCGATGTGCTCGAGGCGCTCGACGTTGAAGATTTCCTTGAGCGCGGGCGAAGACGAGTCAGCGTCACTCATTGAGGTGTCCTTGTTTTGCTTCCCGCTCGCTCTTCGAGCTCATCGGACTCAAACAAGCGCGCCAGTTCCGCCCGCGCTTCCTGTGCCGTTTGCAGAACCTTCGCCGCGTCGTCATACACGGCATGCTGGGCTTCGAGCACCTGCTCATCGTGATGCTTGAAGCGCTTGATCCGCGCATCGGCCTGAGCCTGGGTCAACCCGAGGCCGATCAGGGTTTGCCGGCTCATTTCCAGGCTGGAGTAAAAGGTCTCGCGCACCGCGTGTGCACCGACGTCCATCAAGCGGTGCACGTGTTGGCGGTTTCGGGCGCGGGCGATGATTTTCAGGTGAGGGTAGAGCTTGCGCACCCGTTCGGCGGTCTTGATGTTGGTGTCCGGATCATCAGTAGCGATCACGAAAAACTCGGCTTCCCCCACTTTGGCGGCGTTGAGGATTTCCGGGCGCATCGGGTCGCCATAGAACACCGGTACGCCACCAAAACTGCGCGACAGCTCGATGGTTTCAATCGAGGTATCGAGGGCGACGAACTTGACGTTCTGCGCCCGCAGGATCCGCGCAACGATCTGCCCCATGCGGCCCATACCGGCGATGACCACCCGCGGGGCATCGGTATCGATTTCACGGAATTTCTCCGGCACTTCGACCGGTTGCACTTTCGGTCTGACCAGCCGCGCGCACACCAGCAGTAACAGAGGTGTCACGGCCATCGACAGGGTGATCGTCAACACCAGCAGGTCGTACAACTGCGGCACGAACAGCTCATGGTCGCGACCGATCTTGAACACCACGAAGGCAAATTCACCGCCGGCCGCCAGCACGATCCCCAGACGAATCGCGCTGACCTTGTTCAAACCACCGGCCAGGTGACCGACGATAAACAGCAACGGCAGCTTGATTGCGATCAACAGCAGGGTCAGGCCCAGCACCGTGATCGGTGCACTCAGCAACAGGTTGAGGTTGGCGCCCATGCCGACGCTGATGAAAAACAGCCCCAACAACAGGCCCTTGAAGGGTTCGATCTGCGATTCCAGTTCGTGACGGTATTCGGAGTCCGCCAACAGCAGGCCGGCCAAAAAGGCCCCCAGGGCCATGGAAATACCGGCCAGTTCCATGAGCCACGCGGTGCCGATCACCACCAGCAACGCCGTGGCGGTGAACACTTCAGGCAACGCAGCTTTGCTCACCACGCGAAAGATCGGGCGCAGCAGATAACGTCCGCCGACCACCACCACCGCGATGCTGGCCAACACCTGCAAGCCGTGGTTCAGGTTTTCGGCGGCACTGGCGCTGTGACTGCCCCCGGCGAGCAACGGCACCATGGCGATCAGCGGGATTGCCGCGATGTCCTGGAACAGCAGAATCGCAAACGCCAGCCGCCCGTGGGGGCTGGTCAACTCCTTGCGCTCGGCCAGGCTTTGCAGGCCGAATGCGGTGGACGACAACGCCAGCCCAAGGCCCAGAACGATCGCACTGTTCAACGGCTGACCGAAGACAAACAACGCCACGACGCCAATCGTCGAACCGGTCAGCAACACCTGCGCCAAACCCACACCGAACACCGACTTGCGCATCACCCACAAGCGTCGCGGTGACAGTTCCAGGCCAATGATGAACAGCAGCAGCACCACACCGAGTTCGGAGATATTGGCGACGCTCTGCGGATTGTCGATAAGCCCCAGCACCGAAGGGCCAATGATCACCCCGGCAAACAGATAACCCAGCACCGCTCCCAGTTGCAGGCGCTTGGCCAGGGGCACGATCAGCACGGCCGCGCAAAGAAACACGACAGCGGCTTGCAGCAGATTGCCTTCATGGGGCATGAACAAAAACTCCATCAACTTGGTACGGCGGGGCGTCAAGGATAAGGGTTAGGCGTTCAGAAGATCCACTGCAAGCCAGGTCGATTCAGACTCCGCCACACAACAATGCGTTTGAAACAATTGATCATCAAGACTCGATTGATTTTGCCCGGCATTCAAGTAAAACCCGCAGAGTGTTCGAAATGATGGATATCAGGAGGCTGTTCGTTGGAAAAGAAACCCCTTTACCGCAAGGTCAACACTCGAACCTGGGGTGTGTGGCGCAACGAGCAGACCGGTGAGTATAGGCACCAACGGCACACCCAATATGAAATCCGCAATGAATCGTCACGCGGTTCAATGCACTCAACCCGTCGCCATGGGTTTGATTACACGCCGTTGTTCCGGTTTTTGCTTTCGCGGGTAGGAGGAGACTGGGATGAAATTTTCAGTGAGGCCGTCAGTCGTCTCGACCGCCCTGAACCGGTGTTCTGGATGGTCGCCCTGCATGAGGACGAAAGAGAAGAAGTAGTTTGTTTGGGGGAATCAAGTTACTTCAGCGGATTGTATGTCGATGACCAAAAGCGCCTGCAGATTGTGAATCCTCAACTCAATGCACAGGACATGCAGCCTTACTGTCAATGTTGCACCCACACGTTCAACGGCAAGCTGTTCGGCAAACGTAAAGACTAATTCAGGCTACACCAGCATTGCGCTTAAGCTTACGGGCTGAAACGGGACGGTTGCCAATCGAAGGCAAATCTGGGAAAACGGCGCCCATCAGGCCCTTTTGGGCGAGTGAGCATACGAGTGAAATTCAATGAATGACGAGCTTCAGATAATTGATCTTCAGGTGGGCGACGGTAAAGCCGCCAGCAAAGGCGCTTTGATCACCACCCAGTATCGTGGTTGGCTGGAAGACGGCAGCGAATTCGACTCTTCCTACAGCCGTGGCAAACCTTTCCAGTGCGTGATTGGCACAGGGCGAGTCATCAAGGGGTGGGACCAAGGCATCACGGGCATGCAGGTCGGCGGCAAACGCAAGCTGCTGGTGCCGGCGCATCTGGCGTATGGCGAGCGCAGCATGGGCAAGATCCCGCCGAACTCGAACCTGATTTTCGAGATCGAGTTGCTGGAAGTGCTGACGCGCGATGATTGATCGTGATTGCCCGGAAGGGTTGCTGAACGAGGAGTACACCGCGGCGATTGAGCTGATCGACGCCTCCTATCGGCATTGGACCGGGAAAAACCTGCCGGCTCCGGACTCATTGAGCCCGACCGGGCGCCTGCACTGGCTTCATGCGCACGCGCCCTACAGTCTGTTAGCCCACGGCACCGAAGACGATCCGCTGTTTTTCTACGCCAACCAACAGACCTTGGCCTGTTTCAAATACCCGCGCTCCGAATTCCTCGGCATGCCGTCGCGCTTCAGCGCTTCGCCGCTCGACCGTGCCATGCGCCAGACATTGCTCGAACAGGTCACGGCCCACGGCATTGCCCATGGTTACAGCGGCTATCGGGTAGACAAGGCGGGCAATGCCTTCATGATTCATGAAGGCAAAGTGTGGACGCTGATTGACCGCAATGGCCAGCGCAAAGGGCAGGCAGCGTTGTTTTGGCCGGATGCCGGGCGGGTGGGGGAGTTGGGTTGATTGCCGATCAAACCTGCCTTGTGTCGCTAAACACCGGAACCCGCCCATTCAAGGACGGCCGGTAATCCCAGCTCAGCCGTTCCAGCACCGGTTTTTTCTTCAAAATCTGACGCAGCGTCGCGCTGGCGATACTCAACGCCAGGTTTTGCCCCGGGCATTGGTGGTGTCCGGCGCCGAAGGTGAAGCTGCGGCGGTTTGGGCGGTCGAGCATAAAGGCATCGGGGGTGTTGTTGAGCTGCGGGTCGCGGTTGGCCGAGGCCAGCAGTACCAGGATCACGTCTCCTGTCTTGAGGCTGATGCCGTTGATTTCGCACGGGGCGACGACGAAGCGTCGGGTGTTCTGGACGGGCGGGTCGAAGCGCTGGACTTCGGCCAGCAGGTCGTCGATTTGTGCGGGTTCGCGGAGCACTGATGGGTTCTTTATCAGTGTCAGGATCGCGTTGCCGATCAGTCCGGCGGTCGCCTCAAAGGTTTGGGAGAACAGGCCGATCAAGTTGGCGATTAGCATTTCTGGCGTGCCACCGGTAAAGCGCTGGCGGATGCCACTGAGCAAAGGGCTGTGGTTGTCGGGATCCTCCAGAAGCTCGACAAAGTAGCCGCTCAGCTGTTCTGCAGCAGTGTGGGCGGCGGTCAGTTGAGTGTGAGTGCTCAAGGGCGACAGGCACGCAACGAAGTCCCTCGTCAGTTCGCTGATGGCTCGACCTTGAGCGGGGGAGTACCCCAGCAGGGCTGCCATTACACAGGCCGGTCCCCGGAACATGGCGTTGTACAGGCCTGCGGCGTCCGCCGTGATCAACCGCGCGCCGACCAGCGCCTCGACTTCCTGCGCATCGATTCCTTTCAGACCCGGTGCAATCGCCGACCTTGGGCAGCGTTGGCGTTCGCCCTCATTCATCCGCATCAGTTGGCCAAATACCTTGCCGGACATGCCATTGGCAATCGCATGGGGCACCGGTTCGTTTGAGGGCCGCACGTGGCAAACGGGATTTTCCAGTACCGCAGCCACCGCTTGGGCGCTGCTGGCGACCCATACATTCAGTTGCGAGTGGAAAACCAATCCGCCCTCGGCGCGCAGTTGTGCGTAATAGGGATAAGGGTCGGCGTGGGTCGCGGCGAGAATCGGGTCCATGGTTCGCAGCCTTTTGTTGTTGGAAAGTGTTGCTACTATCTCCAGTCGGAAAAGGCGTTGATTCGTCCGGGAGCGAAGTATGAGTGCAGAACAACACGACATCGGCGTTTCGCAGGTCGCTGCGGCCATTGCGGAACCCGCACGGACGAAAATCCTCTGTTCGTTGATGGACGGCCACGCTCGTACCAGCACGGAGTTGGCGGCGGTGGCCGAGGTCAGCGCGTCGACCGCCAGTGCCCATTTGGCGAAACTTAAGGAGTTGGCGCTGATCCGCTTGCACGCACAGGGGCGTCATCGTTATTACAGCCTGGCGGACAAGCGCGTGGCCCAGGCGCTCGAAGCACTGATGGTGATCGGCCAGAACACCGCGCCGACATTCAAATCGCACACACCGGACCGTCTGCAATTCGCTCGCACGTGCTACGACCACATGGCCGGAACCCTGGCGGTGCTGTTGCACGACCGTCTGATTGACGCGGGGTGGCTGCAGGAAATCGACGAACAGGCCTATCGCTTGAGCGACAGCGGTACGGCAATGTTTGAAGGACTGGGTGTTGCCGTGCAGGATTTGAACACGCTACGTCGCCGCTTTGCCTGCCCTTGCCTGGACTGGAGCATGCGCCGGCCGCATCTGGGTGGATCGCTGGGAGCGGCTTTGTTGCAAGTGGCGCTCAGGCGCAAGTGGGTGACGCAGGATCTCGATAGCCGTGCACTGGCATTGACGGTGTTGGGACGAAAGGAGATCGCGGGGCGGTTTGGGATTGAGTTGCCCATTGAGCGTGATGGTAAAAGATCGCAGCCTTCGGCAGCTCCGGGGAGTGGGCCGCGTTTGGACGATTTTTAGCCATGAAAAAGCCCCCCATCGGTCACCCGATGGGGGGCTTTTGTGCGTCTGGCGTCAGGTCAAACCTTGACGATCCAGCCCGCTGGCGCTTCGATGTCGCCGGTTTGCACGCCGGTCAGCTCTTTGTAGAGCTTCTGGGTGACCGGGCCGACTTCGGTTTCGCTGTGGAACACGTGCAGATGGTCGTTGTAGTCGATGCCGCCGATTGGCGTGATTACGGCTGCGGTACCGCAGGCACCGGCTTCCTTGAAGTCCGACAGTTTGTCGATCAGCACGTCGCCTTCAATCACTTCCAGGCCCAGACGGGTCTTGGCCAGCTCGATCAGCGACAGACGGGTGATGCCCGGCAGTACCGATGGCGAGTTCGGGGTCACGAACTTGTTGTCGTGGGTGATCCCGAAGAAGTTGGCCGAACCGACTTCCTCGATCTTGGTGTGGGTCATCGGATCCAGGTAGATGGCGTCGGCGAAGTGGGCTTTCTTGGCCTTGGAGCCCGGCATCAGGCTGGCGGCGTAGTTGCCACCGACCTTGGCGGCGCCGGTACCTTGAGGCGCGGCGCGGTCGTAGCTGGAAATCTGGAAGTTGTGCGGGGTCAGGCCGCCCTTGAAGTAGGCGCCGACCGGAATGCAGAAGATCGAGAAGATGAACTCGGGGGCGGTACGCACGCCGATGTTGTCACCCACGCCGATCACGAACGGGCGCAGGTACAGCGCGCCGCCGGTGCCGTAAGGCGGGATGAAACGTTCGTTGGCGCGGACCACTTCTTTACAGGCTTCGATGAACTGCTCGGTTTCGACCTGCGGCATCAGCAGGCGGGCGCAGCTGCGCTGCATGCGCAGTGCGTTCTGGTCTGGGCGGAACAGGTTGATCGAGCCATCCTTGCAACGATAGGCCTTCATGCCTTCGAAGCACTGCTGGCCATAGTGAAGGGCCGTGGAGCCTTCGCTGATGTGCAGCACGTTATCTTCGGTCAGGGTGCCCTTGTCCCACTCGCCATTGCGAAAATACGACAGATAGCGTTTGTCGGTCTTGATGTAGTCAAAACCCAGCTTGTCCCAATTGATGCTTTCGTTACCCATGACACCCTCTATCACTGAACAACCGTCGAAACGGTTCAAGGCTTCTGACGTTTTTTGGATGGGGACAACAATACTTCATTCCGGGCCTATTTCGCAGCCCAGATTGCGATCCCTGTAGGAGCTGGCTTGCCAGCGATCAATGCGGCGCGGTGTATCAGATTGACCGCCATCGCCAGCAAGTCGGCTCCTACAGAGTTAGAGCGTGCTTTGAATCACAGATGCAGCGCATGCCCCAAGGCCCGCAAAGCCGCTTCCTGCACCGCTTCACCCAGCGTCGGATGGGCATGGATGGTGCCGCCGATGTCTTCCAGCCGCGCACCCATTTCAAGGCTCTGCGCAAACGCCGTCGACAATTCCGACACGCCAACCCCCACCGCCTGCCAGCCGACAATCACATGATTGTCCCGACGAGCGACCACACGCACGAAGCCGCTTTTCGACTCGAGCGTCATCGCCCGGCCATTGGCGGCGAACGGGAAGCTCGACACGATGCAATCCAGACCTGCGGCACTGGCTTCGTCCGGGGTCTTGCCGACCACCACCAGTTCCGGGTCGGTAAAGCACACGGCGGCGATGGCGGTGGGGTTGAACTCGCGGTTCTTGCCGCTGATCAGTTCGGCAACCATTTCGCCCTGGGCCATGGCCCGGTGCGCGAGCATCGGTTCGCCGCTGAGGTCACCGATGGCATACACGTTGCGCATGCTGGTCTGGCAACGGTTGTCGATCTTGATCGACGAGCCATTCATGTCCAGGTTCAACGCTTCGAGGTTCCAGCCTTGGGTGTTCGGCTTGCGACCGACGGCCACCAGCACCTGATCGGTTTCCAGGTTCAGGATGTCACCGTTTGGATCGAGTACTTGCAAGGTATTAGCTTGTGAATCAAAGCCTTGCACGCTGTGCTTCAAGTAAAGCTTCACGTCGAGTTTTTTCAGTTCGTCGTGAACAGGCTGGGTCAGTTCGGCGTCATAGGCCGGCAGGATGCGCTCCTGAGCCTCGACCACGCTGACGTCGGCACCGAGTTTGCGATAGGCAATGCCCAGTTCCAGGCCGATGTAACCGCCACCGACCACGATCAGGCGCTTGGGTACGGATGTCGGCGCCAGGGCCTCGGTGGACGAGATGATCGGCCCGCCAATCGGCAGCATCGGCAGGTTCACGCTTTTCGAACCGGTGGCCAGCACCAAGTGCTCGCACTGAATGCGCGTGTCGCCTACGTCCACGGTTTTACCGTCAACCACCTTGGCCCAGCCTTGAATGACCTGGACCTTGTTCTTCTTCAGCAGCGCCGCAACGCCGGTGGTCAGGCGATCAACGATACCGTCCTTCCACTCGACGCTCTTGCTGATGTCGAGGGTCGGCGCCGAAACGTTGATGCCCAGCGCTGAATGCTGGCTGTGGTGTTGCGTCTGGTGAAACTGCTCGGCGACGTGAATCAACGCCTTGGAGGGAATGCAGCCAATGTTCAGGCAGGTGCCGCCCAGCGATTGGCCTTCCACCAGAATGGTCGGGATGCCCAGCTGACCGGCACGGATCGCCGTCACATAACCGCCAGGGCCACCGCCGATGATCAGCAGCGTGGTGTTCAGAGTTTGCATGGAGCTCTCCAACAAAAATCAGTCCACAAACAAGGTGGCGGGTTGTTCGAGCAGGCCGCGAATGGCCTGGATGAAGAGCGCCGCGTCCATGCCATCGACCACGCGGTGATCGAAGGAACTGGAGAGGTTCATCATCTTGCGGATCACGATCTGGCCTTTGATCACCATCGGCCGTTCGACGATCTTGTTCACGCCGACAATTGCCACTTCCGGCAGGTTCAGCACCGGAGTGCTGACAATGCCGCCCAACGCGCCGAGGCTGGTCAGGGTGATGGTCGATCCGGACAGTTCATCGCGGCTGGCCTTGCCATTGCGCGCAGCCGTGGCCAAACGAGCGATTTCCGCCGCGTTGTCCCACAGGTTGCGGGCTTCGGCGTGACGCACCACTGGCACCATCAGGCCGACAGCGCTTTGGGTGGCAACCCCGACATGCACCGCGCCGGGGCGGGTGATGACCTGGGCTTCGTCGTCGTAGCGGGCGTTCATCTGCGGGAAGTCGCGCAGGGCGACGACCATGGCGCGGACCAGGAACGGCAGCAACGTCAGCTTGCCACGGGTTGCGCCGTGTTTTTCGTTCAGGTGCGCACGCAGCTCTTCCACAGCTGTCACGTCGATTTCCTCGACGTAGCTGAAGTGCGCGGCACGCTGGGTCGCGTCCTGCATGCGCTGGGCGATCTTGCGGCGCATGCCGATCACCGGGATCTGCTCTTCATCGTGACGCTGGGCGTAAGCGGCCGCGACGGGTGCCGAAGCGTTCGATTGGCCTTGGGCCAGATAGGCTTCGAGGTCGTCGTGCAAAATCCGCCCGGCGGGGCCAGTGCCACGCACCAGACGCAATTGAATGCCGAAGTCCAGCGCATGTTTGCGCACGGCCGGGGAGGCGAGCGGGCGTTCATCGGCTTCGCGGGCGACCATCGGCCCTTGGCAAACGGCCGCTTTCGGTGCTGCGGCAGCCACCGGTTTGCTTTCCACGGCGGTTTCGACTGTCGGCGCTGCAACCGGCGCTTCTTTAACAGGGGCCGGTTGCGCCGACGCCTTAACGTTGCCGGCGCCTTCGACTTCGATGCTGATCAGCACACTGCCGACCGCCATGACTTCGCCTGGCTGGCCACCGAGTGCAATGACTTTGCCGTGCACTGGCGACGGAATATCGACCATCGCTTTATCGGTCATGACATCGGCCAGTACCTGATCCTCGACGACCATGTCGCCGACTTTGACGTGCCATACCGACAATTCAACTTCTGCAATGCCTTCGCCAATGTCCGGCATTTTAATAACGTGCGTGCCCATTCAGACCTCCATGACCCGTTTCAGAGCCGCGCCCACTCGGGACGGGCCAGGGAAATACGCCCACTCTTGCGCGTGCGGGTAGGGAGTGTCCCAGCCGGTGACGCGTTCGATTGGCGCTTCCAGGTGGTGGAAGCAGTGTTCTTGCACCAGCGACACCAGTTCGGCGCCGAAACCGCAGGTGCGGGTGGCTTCATGGACCACCACGCAACGGCCGGTTTTCTTCACCGACTTGACGATGGTTTCCAGGTCCAGCGGCCACAGGCTGCGCAGGTCGATGACTTCGGCGTCGATGCCGGTTTCTTCAGCGGCGACTTGCGACACGTACACGGTGGTGCCGTAGGTCAGGATGGTCACGTCCTTGCCCGGACGGGTGATGGCGGCGACGTCCAGCGGCACGGTGTAGTAACCGTCCGGCACTTGTGCGGCCGGGTGTTTCGACCACGGGGTAACCGGGCGGTCGTGGTGGCCGTCGAACGGGCCGTTGTACAGGCGTTTTGGCTCGAGGAAGATCACCGGGTCATCGTTTTCGATGGAGGCGATCAGCAGGCCTTTGGCGTCATACGGGTTGGACGGCATGACGGTACGCAGACCGCAGACCTGAGTGAACATCGCCTCGATGCTCTGGCTGTGGGTCTGGCCGCCGTAAATGCCACCGCCGCAGGGCATGCGCAGAGTCATCGGTGCGGTGAACTCGCCGGCCGAGCGATAGCGCAGGCGGGCGGCTTCGGAGATGATCTGGTCGGAGGCCGGGTACACGTAGTCGGCGAACTGGATCTCGGCCACCGGACGCAAACCGTAGGCGCCCATGCCCACGGCGACGCCGACGATACCGCTCTCGGAGATCGGCGCGTCGAACACCCGCGAAGTGCCGTACTTGTTCTGCAAGCCTTCGGTGCAGCGGAACACGCCACCGAAATAGCCAACGTCCTGGCCGAACACCACGACGTTGTCATCACGCTCAAGCATCACATCCATGGCCGAGCGCAGGGCCTGGATCATGGTCATGGTGGTCGTGGTCATGGCGGTTTCCAACTCGATATTGTTGTTGTGATCGTTCATGTCAGATCCCCAACTCCTGGCGCTGGCGCTTCAAGTGCTCCGGCATCTCTTTGTAGACGTCTTCGAACATGGTCGCGGCGCTCGGAATCTGGCCACCGGCGAGGGTGCCGTACTGCTCGGCTTCTTTTTGCGCGGCGATCACTTCGGCTTCCAGTTCGGCGCTGACGGCGGTGTGCTCCTCTTCGGACCAGTGACCGGTCTTGATCAGGTGCTGCTTGAGGCGCGCAATCGGATCACCCAACGGGAAGTGGCTCCAGTCGTCGGCGGGACGGTATTTCGACGGATCGTCGGAGGTCGAGTGCGGGCCGGCACGGTAGGTGACCCATTCGATCATGGTCGGGCCGAGGCCACGGCGAGCGCGTTCGGCAGCCCAGGCGGAGGCGGCGTAGACCGCATAGAAATCGTTGCCATCAACCCGCAGGGAGGCAATACCGCAACCGACGCCGCGACCGGCGAAGGTGGTCGCTTCACCACCGGCAATCGCCTGGAAGGTGGAGATCGCCCACTGGTTGTTGACCACGTTGAGGATCACCGGCGCGCGGTAAACGTGGGCAAAGGTGAGGGCGGTGTGGAAGTCCGATTCGGCGGTGGCGCCGTCGCCGATCCACGCCGAGGCGATTTTGGTGTCGCCCTTGATTGCCGAGGCCATGCCCCAGCCCACACCCTGGATGAACTGGGTGGCGAGGTTGCCGGAAATTGTGAAGAAACCGGCCTCTTTGACCGAGTACATGATCGGCAGCTGGCGCCCCTTGAGCGGATCGCGCTCGTTGGACAGCAGTTGGCAGATCAGGTCCACCAGCGGTACTTCGCGGGCCATCAGAATGCTTTGCTGGCGATAGGTCGGGAAGCACATGTCGTCGATGTTCAACGCCAGGGCCTGGGCGCTGCCGATGGCTTCTTCGCCGAGGCTCTGCATGTAGAACGACATTTTCTTCTGACGCTGGGCGACCACCATGCGGTTGTCGTAGATCCGCGTCTTGAGCATGGCGCGCATGCCTTTACGCAGAATCTCGCTGGAGACGCCTTCGGCCCAGGGACCGAGGGCATTGCCCTGGTCGTCGAGCACGCGAATCAGGCCTCGGGCCAGGTCAGCCGTGTCAGCCGGTTCAACGTCGATTTGGGGTTTGCGCACCGTGCCGGCATCGGTCAGATGCAGGTAGGAGAAGTCGGTTTTGCAGCCTGGGCGGCCCGAGGGTTCAGGGACGTGCAGGCGCAGCGGTTCATACGCTTGGGTCATGGCTTCTACGCTCGATCTTGTGAATTTCTTGTAGTGAGCTGACAGGAATCTTCGGTAAAAGAAATCTTGTCCTACAACAATCATAGGCCCGGCCAAGAAGAATATTTCTCTCTGTTTCATTGCGCTCAAGATCATTTGCAGATAAAAAATCTGCATAAACATAAAAAACAGGTGTTTTTGTCTCATGCGCAAACTTGACCGTACCGATATCGGCATTCTCAATAGCCTTCAGGAGAATGCGCGCATCACCAACGCCGACCTCGCGCGCTCGGTGAATCTGTCGCCGACGCCGTGCTTCAACCGGGTCAAGGCCATGGAGGAGTTGGGGCTGATTCGCGAGCAGGTGACGCTACTGGATGCTGACCTGTTGGGTTTGCACGTGAACGTGTTCATCCACGTCAGTCTGGAGAAGCAGGTAGAGGAGGCGTTGCAGCATTTCGAAGAGGCGATTTCCGATCGCCCCGAGGTGATGGAGTGCTACCTGATGGCCGGCGACCCGGATTACTTGATCCGGGTGCTGGTGCCGACCATTCAGTCGCTGGAGCGTTTCATGATGGACTTTCTGACCAAGGTGCCGGGGGTGGCGAATATTCGGTCGAGCTTTGCGCTCAAGCAGGTGCGCTACAAGACCGCGCTGCCGTTGCCGGCAAACGGCTTGACCCTTGGCAATTAGACACAAGCATCTTTATCGCCTGATACGCCGCCTTCGCTGGCAAGCCAGCTCCTACAGGGGCCTCGGCTGTGCGCAAACCTTGTGTAGGAGCTGGCTTGCCAGCGAAAGGCCGCAGGCTGCTTTCAGCATTTCAAGTTTTTGTGTTCAGAGCTTGTTCAGGGGAATTTTCAGGTAGGTCACGCCGTTGTCCTCGGCCGGCGGCAAGTTCCCCGCCCGCACGTTCACCTGGATCGCCGGCAGCAACAGCGTCGGCATCCCCAACCCGGCATCGCGCCGGGTGCGCATCTCGACAAACGCAGCTTCGTCGATGCCGTCACGCACATGAATGTTGCGTTGGCGTTGTTCCCCGACCGTGGTCATGCAGGACGGTTCTCGGCCTTCGGGCGGGTAATCGTGGCAAACGTAGAGCCGCACGCTGGCGGGGAAGGCCAACAGTTTGTGGATCGAGGCGAACATCTGGTTGGCATTGCCACCGGGAAAGTCGCAGCGCGCGGTGCCTACGTCCGGCATGAACAACGTGTCACCCACCAGAATCGCGTCATTGCCAACCAGGTACGCCATGTCCGCCGGGGTATGGCCGGGTACGTGCAGGGCGGTCGCCTTGAGGTTGCCGATCATGAACGATTCGCCGGGGGCGAACAGGTGATCGAACTGGGAACCATCGACGCAAAAGGATGGCTCGAGATTGAACAGCGTCTTGAACACGTCCTGGACCTTGCTGATCGATTCGCCAATGGCGATTTTGCCGCCAAGCTCCTTGCGCAGATACGGCGCGGCGGACAGGTGATCGGCATGGGCGTGGGTTTCGAGCAGCCATTGCACCTGCAATTGATGGGCGCGAACGAAGGCGATGATCCTGTCGGCCTGGGTGGTCGCGGTACGCCCGGCGGCTGCATCGTAGTCGAGCACCGGATCGACAATCGCACACTGCCCACCATCAGCCTCGTAGACCACGTAGCTGTAGGTCGAGGAGGCGGGGTCGAGGAAAGCTTCAATCAGTGCGGGCATGGACACGAACCTGTGCAGGGGTAGAAAAGGCAGAAGAGGAAAAGTCAGCCATCGGTTGCAACACTTTATCTAAAGACATAATGTTCGCAGCTTAAGTGACGTTGAAGGCATCCTGCAAATGCAATCCAGTCTGACCGAATGTGAAGTCGCCCAACTGCGCGCCTCGGCCTCCAAGGCCTGTGCGCTGCTCAAGGCCCTGGCCAACGAGGATCGTCTGTTGATCCTGTGCCAGTTGACCCAGGGCGAGCGCAACGTAGGCGAGCTGGAAAAAATGACCGGTGTGCGCCAACCGACCCTGTCCCAGCAATTGGGCATCCTGCGCGATGAAGGACTGGTCGCCACCCGTCGTGAAGGCAAATACATTTTTTACGGTCTCGCCAGTCACGAAGTGATCCAGGTGATGAAAACCCTCTCCGGGCTTTATTGCGGGGCGGTGCTTAAAAGCTGGGTTCAACCCTGATGCCAGCTAACACACCGAACCTGTAGGAGCGAGCTTGCTCGCGATGGATGTAATGGCACCGCGTTTATACAGATAACACGCGTAATCGTTAGCGACCATCGCGAGCAAGCTCGCTCCTACAGTCGTTTTGTGTCGCGGCTGGAAGAAAATTTGCGTGCAGCAAAAAGGAACAAGCAATGAACGATCAACACTGGGGCCCATCCATCAGTGCAGATATCGTGGTCATCGGCGGCGGAACGGCAGGCATCGGTTTTGTCGCCAGCCTGCTCAAGCGTAGCCCGCATCTGAACGTCACCGTCATCGAGCCCGACTCCCGGCACTACTATCAACCGGCCTGGACGCTGGTCGGCGGCGGCGCCTACAACGTGGAAAACACCGTGCGGCCGATGGCCTCGGTGATGCCACGCGGGGCCCATTGGCTGCAGGCTGCCGTGACGGGCATCGATCCCGACAAGCGCCAACTCACCCTCGGTGATGCGCGTACGGTCAGCTATCAAAACCTGGTAGTCTGCCCCGGCCTGCGCCTGGCCTGGGAGAAGATCGAAGGCCTGGAGGACACCCTCGGCCAGCACGGTGTGACCTCCAATTACAGCTACCGGCACGCGACCTACACCTGGGATCTGGTGCAGAAACTTCGCGGCGGCAAGGTGCTGTTCACCCAGCCGGCCATGCCAATCAAATGTGCCGGTGCGCCACAAAAGGCTCTGTACCTGTCCTGCGATCACTGGAACAAGACCGGTGTGCTGAACACCATCGACGTCGAATTCAATCTTGCGGGCGCGGCGCTGTTCGGCGTGCCGACCTTTGTCCCGCCACTGATGAAATACATCGACAAGTACAACGCCCGGCTGGCGTTCAACTCGAACCTTGTCAAGGTCGACGGCCCGGCGAAAACCGCGTGGTTCGACGTCAAGGATGCCGATGGCAATGTCACCCGCCAGGCAAAAACCTTTGACCTGCTGCATGTCGTACCGCCTCAGGTGGCCCCGGATTTCGTCGCCCGTAGCCCGTTGGCCGACGCCGCCGGCTGGTGCGAGGTCGACCCCCACAGCCTGCAGCATCCGCGTTATCCCGACGTCTTTGCGCTGGGTGATATCTGCGGCACTACCAACGCAAAAACCGCCGCGGCGGTGCGCAAGCAGATCGTGGTGGTGGCCGAAAACCTGCTGGCCTTGCGCAAGCAACAGCCGCTGCCGCTGAAGTACGACGGTTATGGCTCCTGTCCGCTGACGGTGGAGAAGGGCAAGGTGATCCTTGCCGAGTTCGGTTACGCGGGCAAGTTGCTGCCGACCTTTCCCCTTGATCCGACGACCCCGCGCCGCTCGGCGTGGTGGCTAAAGGCGACACTGCTACCGTGGTTCTACTGGAACGGCATGCTCAAGGGCCGCGAGTGGCTGACACGTGTATCCAAGGTCGACTGAGAACTCCCTATGTTGCTGGCAAGTCTGTTTGGTTTGGTGATGGGCCTTGTGCTGGGTTTGACCGGTGCCGGGGGCGGCATTCTTGCAGTACCAGCCCTGGTGTTGGGGTTGGGCTGGAGCATGACCCAGGCCGCGCCGGTGGCGTTGTTTGCCGTCGGCAGCGCGGCAGCGGTCGGCGCCCTCGACGGTTTGCGTCATCGGCTGGTGCGCTATCGAGCGGCGCTGCTGATCGCGGCCCTCGGTGCAGTGTTTTCACCGCTGGGCATCTACTTCGCCCATCAGTTGCCGGAAAAAATCCTGATGATCCTGTTCAGCCTGCTGATGGTCATGGTGGCCTGGCGGATGCTGCGACGTGAGCGCAAGGAGGAGGGCCCCAGCGACCACGGTCAGGCCAACTGGGGCCAGAAAAACTGCATGCTCGATCAACAGACCGGGCGTTTCTCCTGGACCGCCAAATGCACTGCGACCCTCGCGGCGCTGGGTGCGGTCACCGGCGTGGTGTCAGGGTTACTCGGTGTCGGCGGCGGTTTTCTAATTGTGCCGGCGTTCAAGCAACTGACCGACGTGCAGATGCGCGGAATCGTCGCCACCTCGCTGATGGTCATCAGCCTGATTTCGGCCATCGGCGTGATCGGCGCGTTTCAGGCGGGGGTGCGTATCGACAGCGTCGGTGCAACCTTCATCGGCGCCAGCATTGTCGGCATGATCATTGGCCGAAGGCTGTGCAGCCGGGTTCCGGCGCGGGCGTTGCAGGTCGGGTTCGCTAGCATCTGCGTCGTGGTCGCCGCCTACATGCTGATAAAAGCGAGCGTTTGACCTGTAGGAGCCGGCTTCAAGTGCGCCTTCGCCGGCAAGCCGGCTCCTACGAAAAGCGGTTCTTTACAACTTTAGTGGCTTGCCCTGCCAACAAGCGGTCGTACGCCTTAGTTATCGCGCGCAGTCGTCCCTTCCAAAGCACCTGCAAACCACCCCCAAGGCAGCGTATGGCGCCGCCCGTCAGCTTTCGATAATCGCCTCCGACACTTCGTCCCCCGTTTCGGAGCGCGCCATGCACAACAATAAGAACTTCACGCATAGTTTTCTGCCGGCCTTCATTGCCAGCCTGTCCTCACTCGGCCTGGTCCCATTGGCCGAGGCGGACATCATGCTGTACGACAAGGACCAGACCACGTTCTCCACAGACGGCTATATCAATGCCTTTTATGTGAACAGCGATGTGGATCGCGCTGGCGATCAATACGACCGCCGCCAGTCGCGGGTGAAGATGGGCTTTTTGCCCAACTACCTGGGTTTCAACATGAGCAAGCAGGTTGATGACCTGAAGCTGGGTGCCCGCTCTTCCTTTTGGGTCACCATCAACGACAGTGAAACCAACGGCACCGACACCGCCATCGACGTAAGGCAGTTCTACGGCACTGTGGCCAACCCGGAGTGGGGTGAAGTGCTGATCGGTAAAGATTTCGGCCTGTTTGCCCGCTCCAACATTCTGCTCGACGAAATGCTCGCCGGTTACGGCCAGGTCAGCGATACCTTGGGGCTGGTCGACGGTGGCGGCGTGTCGTTCGGCAACATCGGCACCGGTTACCCGTATCCGTTCCCGACTTCCCAGATCACTTACCGCACGCCTGTGCTGGACGGTTTGCGCGTAGCGGTCGGGATCATGGACCCGGTGGATACCAACGACAGCAGCCCGACGGGCAAGGCCTATCAGGAAAACCCCCGTACCGAGAGCGAGATCACCTACCAGTTCGACCTGGCCGGGGCAAAGATCTACAGCTGGCTCAACGGCAGCTACCAGAGCTCGGACAACACGGACTCTACGGTCGACACCGTGACCTCCAAGGGTGTCGGCTATGGCGTACAGGCGAAAATGGGAGGCCTGTCACTCACCGGTTCCGGCTTCCAGGCCAAGGGTATCAACCCGTTTTTCACCAACAATGCCGGCGAACCGACCCTGCGCAACGTCGACAGTGACGGTTACCTGTTGCAGGGCTCCTACAAACTGGGCAAGAACCGCTTGGCCCTGTCTTACGGCAAGACCAATGACGATGGCAACGGCGTGGTCGGCAGCGGCGCGGATTACGAGACTCGCGGGGTCGCGTTGTTTCATGACGTGAACGACAACCTCAAGTTGGTGGCCGAGTACAACCAGTTCGAAATCAACGGTCATGACACCGACGAGCAGAACGAAGACACCGACACCTTCGCCGTGGGCGCGGTGCTGACCTGGTAATAAAGCCGGTCTGCTCATCCTTTCCCTGTGGCGAGGGAGCTCGCTCCCGCTGGAGCGCGTAGCGGTCCGGATTCTGGTCGCGCATCGGCCGGTTTTGGGCCTGCTACGCAGTCTAGCGGGAGCAAGCTCCCTCGCCACCAACGCGCGTGCTTCACATCTCCAGCTATAGCCTTCAAGTCCTCACCTCCTCAAACACTCTCATCCCATCGAAGCGGCTACCCGCTACCCAAGTAGCATTCGTCGCACCCCACAGACTTCGTACACTCGTGCCTCATACACACGCACCTGCGGGAGGTAAGGATGCAGCAGAGCGAAGGCGTCGTCAGTGCAATGTCCCAGGCCAGCGATGCCCGGCAGGTCGCGCAGGAGTTGGCACGGCAGTTGTTGCATCCGCATTTGGGCCTGGTCCTGTTCTTCTGTTCCGCCGAGTACGACCTGCAGGCCTTGGGTCAGGCCTTGCAGCAAAGCTTCGGCGGCATTCGCCTGGTGGGTTGCACCAGCGCCGGGGAAATCACCCCGTTGGGCTACGGCCGTAATTGCGTGACAGCGGTCGGTTTCGATCATCGGCACTTTTCCATTGCGGTCGAGCTGATCGATGAAATGGAACACTTCAGCCTGATCGACGCCCAGCAAATGGTCGAGCGACTGGTCAGTGGCTGCCGCAGCAACACACTGGCGCCCATCAAGGGCAACAGCTTCGCGTTGACCTTGCTCGATGGCCTGTCCAGCCGCGAAGAAATGGTGCTGGCCGCCTTGAGTGCGGCATTGGGCGACATACCGCATTTCGGCGGATCGGCCGGCGACGACAATTACCTGACCCATACCCACGTGTACTTCGATGGCGAGTTCCACAGCGGCGCGGCCGTGGTGGTGCTGGTCAATACCTGGCTGGATTTCGAAGTGTTCACCACCCACCACATGCAGCCCAACGCCGACAAACTGGTGGTCACGGGCGCCGACAGCGCGCTGCGCCGGGTTTTTGAACTCAATGCCGAACCGGCGGCCGCCGAATATGCCCGACACATCGGCGTGCCGGTGGCTGAACTCGATCACCGGGTCTTCGCGGCGCATCCGTTGGCCGTGCGCGTCAATCAGCAGTATTACGTGCGTGCCATTCAGCAAGT
Organism: Pseudomonas sp. Irchel s3f7; assembly: GCF_900187615.1. GTDB lineage: Bacteria > Pseudomonadota > Gammaproteobacteria > Pseudomonadales > Pseudomonadaceae > Aquipseudomonas. Next base: position 160,828 of record NZ_FYDO01000009.1, read on the forward strand.
GCACCCGGACCTCAGCTTGAGCTTCTACTGCGCCGTGGAGAACGGCATCGTTCTCACCGCCATGACGCCGGGCCCGATGCTGCCGAACCTGCACAGCCTGTTCGAAGGGTTGCAGGAGCGCCTTGGGGATTTGCTGCTGACCATCGGCTGCGACTGTTTCCTGCGGCGCCTGGAGCTTGAAGACGACGGTCGTCTCGAACAGATCGGGACGTTTTTGCGTGAGCAGCGGGTGATGGGTTTCAACACCTACGGAGAACAGTTCAATGGCATGCACATCAACCAGACCTTCACCGGCGTTGCCATTGCCCGCGGCCGTGCCCCCGGACATCGCTGAGCTACAGGCCGAACTGGCCAGCCTGCGCCATGAAAACCACAAGCTGCAGCGCATCAATGGCGCGTTGATCGAGCGCGTCGAGTCCGGGGTGACCCGTGGCAACGACCCGTACGCGGCGTTCCAGCATTCGGTGGTGCTGGCCGAGCAGGTGCGCGAGCGAACCGATGCCCTGAACCAGGCCATGGCCGAGCTCAAGGCCGGCAATCATTTGCTCAGCGAAGCGCGCCTGCGTGCGGAAACCGCCCATCAACACTTGATTGATGCCATCGAAAGCATATCCGACGCCTTTGTGCTGTTCGACGCCGAGCAGCGCATCGTGTTGTTCAACAGTCGTTTCAAGGCGTTCTGGAGCAACAGTCGCGTGCGTATCAACGCGGGGATGCGCCTGGCCGAGGTCAAGCGCCTGATGATGAGCAACGGCATGTTCACCGAAGAACCTAGGGGGCATGCCGACGAGAACCTGGTGTATCGCCTGCAGAACGGTCGCTGGCTGCAAGTCAGCGAACGACCGACCCAGGAAGGCGGGCGGGTGATCCTGTTCACCGACATTACCGACGTCAAACTCAGCGAGACCGTACGCCGCGAGCAGGCCGTGGCGCAGAAGTCGCATCTGTTGCAACGGGCGGTCGACAACCTGTCCCAAGGGGTGGCGATGGTCAACGCCGAGGGCATTCTGGAACTGTGGAACCGACGTTTCCTGGAATTGAGCGGTCTGGCGCCCGTGGCAGCGCATCGCCCGTTTGCCGAAGTGATTGCCGACAGCGAGTTGACCTTGCTGACGCCGGCCACCCGCGATGGCAACGGCCGTCCGGTGCAGGAATGCGAACAGCGCCTCTACGATGGCCGAGTCCTGGAGATCCGCACCCATCCGCTGCCCACCGGTGGCTTCGTCAATACCTTCACCGACATTACCGAGCGCTACCAGCACGCCGAGGCACTGAGCGAAAGCGAGCGCTGGATCCGCCTGATCACTGACCATGTGCCGGCGTTGATTGCTTACCTCAACGCCGATCTGGTCTACGAATTCACCAACAAGGTCTATGAAGAATGGTACTGCTGGCCCCGTGGCGTGATGCTGGGCCAGAGCCTGCGCGAAGTGCACAGCGAACAGCATTACCAGCGGCTGGAGTCTTACGTGGACAGAGCCCTGGCCGGCGAAAGCGTGACGTTCGAGTTCGCCGAAACCAACGTCAACAATCAGGAGCGCTACATGCTGCGTTCCTATGTGCCCAATCGCTTGGCGAATGGCGAGGTGGTGGGGATCTTCGTATTGATCCGCGACATCACCGAACGTCGGCGCACGGCGGAAGCGCTGCACCAGGCCTATCAGAATCTTGAACTGCGGGTCCGTGAACGCACGGCGGAACTGACCAACCTGAACGGCCAGTTGTTGCGTGAAATCGAAGAGCGTTGCCGGGTCGAGTCACGTCTGCGCGAAGCCAAACAAGAGGCCGAACAGGCCAATCTGTCGAAAACCAAATTTCTCGCCGCCGTCAGCCACGACCTGCTGCAACCGCTGAATGCCGCCCGGCTGTTTACCAGTGCATTGCTGGAACGACGCGAGCCTGGTTCCAACGAGGTGCTGGTGCGCAATGTCAGCAATTCTCTGGAAGACGTGGAAAACCTGTTGGGCACCCTGGTGGATATTTCCAAACTCGATGCCGGGGTGATCAAGGCCGACATCGCGCCGTTCGCCCTCAGTGAGTTGCTGGACACACTGGCCGCCGAGTACACCGAGGTGGCGCGCAGTGAAGGCCTTGAACTGCATTTCGTTGCCTGTTCGGCGCTGGTGCGCAGCGACGTCCAGTTGCTGGCGCGGATTCTTCGCAACTTGCTCAGCAACGCAATTCGCTACACCTACAGCGGCCGTGTGGTGCTGGGTTGCCGACGTCATCGTCAGCGCTTGTCGATCGAAGTCTGGGACAGCGGGATGGGCATTGCCGAGCATCGCCTCGAGGAAATTTTTCAGGAGTTCAAGCGCGGCGACGTGCAGCGCCCCGATCAGGATCGCGGATTGGGCTTGGGCCTGGCGATTGTCGAGAAGATTGCCGGCATCCTCGGGCACCGCATTCATGTGCGCTCGTGGCCGGGCAAGGGTTCGGTGTTTTCGGTGGAAGTGCCATTGAGCGCCACGGCGCCAAAGCCTTCGCCGGGCCTGTTGATGAGCGAACCGATGCTGGAACGGTTGCGCGGGGCGCGAGTCTGGGTGCTGGACAACGACGCGACCATTTGCGCTGGCATGCGCACGCTGCTGGAGGGCTGGGGCTGTCGGGTGGTGACGGCGTTGTCGGAGGAGGACCTGGCGCGGCAAGTGGACAACTACCACGCCGAGGCGGATCTGCTGATTGCCGATTACCACCTGGATAACGATCAGAACGGTGTCGATGCGGTGGCAAGGATCAATGCCCGTCGTGCCTCACCGATTCCGGCAATGATGATCACCGCCAACTACAGCAATGAACTCAAGCTACAGATCCGCGAGCTGGGCCACACGCTGATGCACAAGCCGGTGCGGCCGATGAAGCTGAAGACGGCGATGAGTCATTTGCTTGGCAGGCCTTGATCTTTCCGCTGCATGGGACGGCCCTATTGCTGGCAAGCCAGCTCCTACAGGATTGCGGTGATTCTGTAGGAGCTGGCTTGCCAGCGATAGGGGCGACCCGGCCTCTCGGGTAAACCCTCAACGCCGCAAATAAGACCCGAAATCAATGTCCCCGGCACTCAGGATCGCCTGCACCCGGTTGTGCACGTTGAGCTTGCGCAAGATCGCCGAGACGTGGGCCTTGACCGTGGTTTCGGCGATTTCCAGGGTGTAGGCGATCTGTTTGTTCGACTCACCCTTGGTCATACGTTCCAATACCTGCAATTGCTTGCGGGTCAGGGCCTGGAGCAGTTCCGGAGGGAAGCTCGGCGTGTCGTTCATCCGCCGGTGGGTGCTGCTTTTGGCGGTGCGGATGATGTCGGGCGGCAGGTAGACGTTGCCGTTGAGAATCTGCTGGATCGCATCGGTCATCTGGGCCCGTGGTGAAGACTTGGTGATAAAACCCACCGCACCGTAAGTGATGGCTTGCAGGACGATCTGCTTGTCCTGTTCGGCGGAGACAATCACTACGGGAATGGTCGGCGCTTCATTGCGCAGGTTGATCAGGCCATTGAGTCCGTGCATGCCGGGCATGTTCAGGTCCAGCAGAATCAAATCCAGGTCGTCGTGTTCCTGGGTCAGGGCCAGGGCGCTGTCCAGGTCGGCGGTTTCCATGACTTCGCTGCCGGCAAAGCCATCGCTGATGACGTTGTGAATGGCTTCGCGAAACAGCGGGTGATCGTCGGCAATCAGAATTTTGTACATAGCCTTTCACCTCATTATTTTGATTATGGTGTGGCAACAACGTGCACGCGTAAAGCTCAGGGAAAGGGTTCGGGCTGGGCGAGTGAAACCGGCAGATTGGCGGCTTGCCAGGCGTCCAGACCATCGCGGTACCAATACAACGTCTTATAGCCCATGGTGGCCGCGCGTTTGATGGCGTTCCAGCTCAACCAGCAGTCGGAGCGGCAATAGAAGATCAGCGGTTGCGCCAGATTGCCGGCGGTGAGGGTTTTCAGGTGACGCGCAAAGTATGCCTGCCAGTCCGGCGTCAGGTCGCCGTCACCGGTGTTGGCCAGCCAATGGCTGCCGGGCAGGTTTTCGTGGGGCTGGTCTTCGATGAATTGCCCGTTCAGCCATTGGCGGCGATAGACATCGATGAGCACCGGACGCGGGTTTTGGCTCAGCAGGGCTTGCAGGGCAGGGGTGTCGACGATGGTTGCGCCTTGCAGTTGTTGCGGCGTCGGGCTGCGGTACAGGTCGACGCGGTAGCCATCGGCGGAGAACAGCGGGGTGTCGGCCTGCGCAGTACTCAGCAGCAGGCTCAGCGACAGGGCGCTGAAAGTAAGGTGCAGCAGGCGAGGTCGGGCACGCGGCATGGATACAGTCCTTATAGTTATGGACCTATTACATGCCAGTCGGGGGACATTGGGAATGCGACGATAGACAGGTAGAACCAGTACTAAAGTAGGAGCCGGCTTGCTGGCGATCCAGGCGACGCGGTGCAATTGATAGACCGTGTTGTCTGGATCGCCAGCAAGCCGGCTCCTACAGGGGGGGTTAGTTGGATTTGCGCAGGGCGGCGTGCTGCGGGTTGAAGGTCAGCACGGCGAACAGGGCGAACAGCAGCGTCAGCCCCGTGCACACCGCCAGCGCCAGCGGATTGAAGCGTTCATACAGGGCGAAACGCACCAGCTCCACCGCATGGGTAAACGGATTTACCGCGCACAGCCAATACAGCCACTCGCTGGCCTCGCGCATCTTCCACAGCGGATACAGCGCCGATGACAGGAAAAACAACGGGAAGATCACGAAATTCATCACCCCGGCAAAGTTCTCCAGCTGGCGGATCGCGTTCGACAGCAACAGGCCCAGGGCGCTGAGCATCAACGCCACCAGCAGCAAGGCCGGCAACGCCAGTAACAGGCCCATGGCCGGTGGCCTCACGCCGTACACCCAGGCAATCGCCAGAAACGCATACACCTGCAACAACGAAATCAGCGACGTGGCCAGCAGTTTGCTGCACAGCAAAAAGGTGCGGGGCAGGGGGCTGGTCAGCAGCACGCGCATGCTGCCCATCTCGCGGTCGTAGACCATCGACAGTGAGCCCTGCATGCCGTTGAACAGCAGGATCATGCAGGCCAACCCAGGAATGATGTAAACCTCATACGGGATGTAGGTGTCGTAGGGCTCGATGATCGCGATCCCCAGCGCTGCACGAAAACCGGCGGCGAACACCAGCAGCCAGAGCAACGGCCGCACCAAGGCGCTGAGAAAACGCGTGCGTTGCAGCACAAAACGCAGCCATTCGCGCAGCACGATACCGCGCAAGCATTGCCAGTAGGCGGTCATTGCATCGCTCCTGAAGTCGTAAGACGGGTGAACGCCGAACCGAGATCACCGCCGTGTTCCAGGCTCAGGACATCGGCCTGACCACTGGCCACCAGCCGGCCTTGATGCAGGATCAACAAGTCATCGCTGGGTTGCACTTCGTCGAGCAGGTGGGTGGTCCAGAGCACGCTGATGCGCTCCTCGCGACACAGGCTGCGGATGTGCTGATTGAGCGCCAGGCGACTCGCCGGATCGAGGCCTGCGCTGGCTTCATCGAGCAGCAACAGACGCGGCTCATGCAGCAGGGCACGGGCAATGTCCACCCGGCGACGATGGCCGCCATTGAGTTCGCGTACCCGTTCGCGGCGGCGGTCGGTCAAGGCCTGGCGGGCCAGTTCGGCATCGACCCGAAGGTCAGTCTGGCGCCGGGACAAACCGTGCAGCGCGGCGTGATAACGCAGGTTCTGTTCGACGCTGAGGTCCAGGTCCAGCGTACTTTGCTGGAACACCACGCCCAACTGCTTGAGCGCCGGGCGGACCGCATGACGCAATGAACAGCCACCGACGAAGATATCGCCGTGCTGCACGTCATAAAGCCGCGTCAGCAAGGCGATCAGGGTTGATTTTCCAGCACCGTTAGGCCCCAGCAGGGCAGCGAAACGTCCGGGCTCCAGGCTGAAACTCACCTTGCGCAAGGCCTCTCGGGCGCCGTAGGCGAAACTCAGGTCGCGGACTTCAAGGGCGTTCATGGCGTCACCACCACGCCCCAGGGATAGCGCCCGACCTTCACCGATTTGCTGACCTTGAGGCTGTCGACATCGATCACCGAGACATCGCCGCTGACGCCGTTGGTGGCCAGCAATTGCTTCTGATCCGGGGTGAACGCCATCTGCCAGACCCGTCGACCCACCAGCAGGTAATCGAGAATCTCGAAGGTCTTGGCATCGATCACCGCCACATGGTTGGCCGGGCCGAGGGCAACGAAACCGTACTTGCCATCGGCGCTAAGCTTGATGCCCACCGGCTGGACCTTGTCCGGGTGCACGCCCTTGATCTGGAAGGTCAAGGTCTTGAGTACGTGGCGACTGGCGACATCGAGAATGGTCACGGTGCCGCCGATTTCCGCCGAGGCCCAGAGTTTTGCGCCATCGGGGGAGAACTCGACGAAACGCGGGCGCTGGTCCACCAGCGTGCTGTCGGCCAGGGTCTGGGTGCTGGTGTCGATCCAGTGCAACATGTTGGTGGTTTCACTGGTGTTGACCGCCCACTTGCCGTCAGGGCTGACGGCCATGCCTTCGGGTTCGACACCGACTTCGATCTGGCCAAGTACCTTGGACGTCTCGGTGTCGATCACCGTGACCAGCGCATCGTCTTCGTTGGAAACGTACAACCAGCGGTTGTTGGGGTGCAGGGCGAATTGCTCGGGGTCTTTGCCCGAGGGCAGCTCCTTGATGATCTTGCGCGTGGCCACGTCCATCACCTGGACCCGGTCGGAATCGCTGGCGCAGATGTAGAGCAATTTGTTGTCGTGGGACAGCAACAAGCCGCGCGGACGCTGGCCGACGGGCAGGGTGTCGGTTACTTGCAGGGTCTGCAGGTCGATCAGGCTCAGGCTGTTGTCCTTTTCGTTGGAGACCCATGCCGTGCTGGCAACGGCATGGCCGGCGGCGAGGAGCAGGGCGCATGAAAGCAGGGTGCGGCGCATGGCGGATTCCTTGTTGTTGTGATGATCGGATCAGGGAAAACGGCAGCTGACCTCGGGTTTGTCGTAGCCCAGGCTGTCCATCTCGTTGAACGGGTGCAGAAAGCCGTCCTGGGGTGAGGTGCTGACCAGCGCTCGCGGCTGGACGATGGGAATCGGCTGGCGCAACTGGCCGTTCCACGGTCGGTAGCTGAGCTTGCGGCCCTTGAAGCCGTCGAGCGGCAGTTGATCGCTGATTTCCAGTGCACGGATTGCCATTGGTTCGGCCTGGCGTAGTTTGCTCACGGCGCTGGCGATGCTGCGCACGGCGATCCACGCGGCGAAATCGCGGTCATTCATCCAGCGCCCGGTCAGGGCTTCGAAGCGTTTTTGCAGCTGCGCGGCGCCGTAGGTTTCCACGGTCTTGTGCCAACCCACCGGGGTCAGGCCTTGGGTGCCGGCGACCGGGCGCGGGTACCAGGTCTGGTAAGGCACGTATTCACCGAAGTCGCCGCGCTCATCGGCCACCAGTACCACGTCGTACTCGGCGGTCTGGGTGAACAGCGGCATGTCGGCCTGCGCGCTGCGGCGTTGGTCGTTATCAAAACTCCAGGTTTTCTCTGCCACCAGTTGCAGGCCGAAACGCTTGGCGGCGCGGCGCAGGGCGGCGGCATAGGCTTGATCGTCCGGGGTCGGGCCGACGATCAGCAGCACTCGCTGCCATTTGCGCAGTACCAGAAACTGCGCCAGTGCATCGGCGAGCATCGCCCGGCTCGGCAAGGTGTGCAGCACGTTCGGCAGGCAATCGGTGGTGCGCAGGCTGTCATCGGGAGTGCCGGCATTGAACAGCAGACTATCGGGCATCGCTGCACTCAATTGGCGCAGGCTGGTCGCGGGTGCATTCACCACAAACAGGCGCAGGCCTTGTTCATGCTGCGCCTTTGCCGCATCGAGCAAGGCCTCGGGGCTGTCGACGCTGGCGCTGACCAGGCTGTAGCCGTGATTGAGAAAACGCCCGGTGCTGTTGCTGTCGGTGATCGCCAGTTCGGCACCGCGCAGCCCGGCATCGATCGGCTCGGGGATAACGTTCGACAGCAGCGGGCCGGGGGCGGGGCGATAACCCAGGTAGCCGATCCGCACCTGCAAGGGCGCATCGGCAGCCTGGCTTTGGGTGGCCAGGCCGGCGGCACAGGCAATCGCCAGCAGGTAGAACAAGGCGTAAGGGGCAAGCTGGCGCATAAGGCTCTCCATGACCGTTAGCGCCAGCATAGGAAGCCAGTGGTGCAGTGAAAATATGCAGAAAGTACCGAACAGACAGTACCAAGGTAGTAGCTCGCCACGTACGGCGCGGTTCTAGCATGGGTAACCACGGCCACTGATCTGGAGGGGATTGACCATGCGTATCGTCAAAGCACTGCTCCTGCCGTTCCTGCTGATCCTGACCCTGATCGGCGTCGACCGGCTCCACGGCCCGCGTCCCGTGTCCAACGATCGCCCTACGACCAAGGGAGTAGATAGCGACCACCAAAGCAGCATGGGGGCTGCGCGAAAGGCTTTCTAAGATGGCTGCCATAGCCTCTGCCAAGAGGTTTTGCGTGCAATCCAGAGGGCATAACAATGACAACAATACGCAACGCCTTGCTCGTGACCGGGCTATTGGCCGGTTTGATCAGCACAGGTTCTGTCTGGGCCCATGGCAACGTGGTACCACAAGCCGTGGCCACTCCGGGGCTGACCCCGATCAAGGACGCCGGTGTGCAGCTCGATGCCGATGGCTGGGCGGCGGTGAACCCATATCGCACCGCCGCGGAGCATGACAAAGCCGTGGAAATCGGTGCTTCGGCCTACACCCAGAACTGCGCGGCCTGCCATGGCCTGGAAGCCAAGTCCGGTGGCATTGCCCCCGATTTGCGCATGCTCGATGTCGGAGAGTCGGGTGATGAGTGGTTTGCCGAGCGGGTGCGCCATGGCGCGGTGCGCGACGGTCGGGTGTACATGCCGAAAATGGCTGACTACCTGAGCCAGGAAGCCCTGTGGGCGGTGCGCACCTATCTGGACACTGTCCGCGTCGAGGAGTGACCCATGCGCCTGCTCGCGGTGTTGATCAGTGCTGTGTGGCTGTGCTGCCAGGCGGCGCAGGCGCAAGTACGCAACTACGACGAAATGATCGCCGCTGGAGAGCTGAAGGTGGCGGTCTACAAGGACTTCGCCCCCTACAGTTTTGAAAGTGCCGGCCAGCCTCGCGGCGTCGATGTCGAACTTGCCGAGGCCCTGGCCAAGGCACTTGGCGTGCGCCTGACGCTGATCTGGGCACCGGCCGGGGAAAAACTCGATGACGACCTGCGCGACTACATCTGGCGCGCCAGTGCCTTGCACCATCAGCAACTGGCCGACCTGATGATGCGTGTGCCCTACGACCGTGACTACGCGCAGAGGCGCAACGAGTTGGGCGAACTGGTCAACGGCCAAGTGGTGATGTTCGGTCCGTACCAGAACGAACAATGGCAGGTGGCCTATGACCGTCGGCGGCTGGACAAAGTCGCCAGCGTCGCGGTGTTCGAGCATCACCCGATTGGCGTGGAGGTCGACAGCGTGCCGTCGTTCTACCTGACTTCGGTGTTCAACGGCATGCTCGCCGGCAAGACCCATCACTATCCTGGCGTGCCACAGGCGTTTGCCGCGATGAAGGCCGGTGAGGTCGACGCGGTGATGGCCATGCGCGGCGAGATCGACTGGCAAGTCCATGAGGCGGCTGACCCTCAACTGGCACTGGCCGAGAACGCCTATCCGAACATGGGCAAGCAGCTCTGGGAAATCGGCATGGCGGTGCACGAAAGCAACCGGCAACTGGCCTATGCCGTGGAAGAGGCGCTGGAAGCGCTGATCCGCGAGGGTTCGGTGAAGATCATCTACGGCCATTACGGCCTGCAATACGACGTGCCCGAGATGTATCAATAAGGAGCAGGCGATGAAATGGCGAGGGAGTTGTCTGTTGGCTTGCTGGTTAAGCCTGGCGGCACAGGCTGGCGCTATCGATCCCGGTAAAGACCCGGTCCCATCGGTGATGTGGGCCTTCTATCAACAGCAGTTTCTGGGCAATGCGCCATTCGTTTTCGATGACCGGGTGAAGTTGCTGGCGCCGCCATTTGCCGAAGATGCCCGGCAGGTGCCGTTGGAAATCGATGCCCGTGCGTTCAAGGGCGAGGTGGTGAGGATCCTCGCCTGGGCAGAGCTCAACCCATTGCCGAAAATCGTCGACTTCCAGCCTTTGAATTCGGTTTTACCGTGGCTGTCGCTGCGCATCCGCATCGAACAAGCGACGCCATTGCGCGCGGCGGTGTTGACCCGCGATGGCGTGTGGCATGTCGGTTCGACCCTGATCGACGCCGCAGGTGGCGGTTGCACCGCGCCGAGCGTGGTGCGCACGCAACCGGGTTGGGAAGAACACATCGGCGAAGTGCTGGGCGGTCGTTATCCCAGGGGTGAATTCAGCCGTTTGCGGTTGCAGGTGGCGCATCCCATGGACAACGGCATGGTCAGCGGCATTCCGGAATTCTTCATCAACCATGCGGAGCTGCGCGATAGCAACGAGCAAGTGCTGGCCCGGCTGGAGCTGTTTCCGGCGGTCAGCGAAAACCCCAACCTGGCCTTCGACATCGAAGGGGCAGGGCAAACGCGCCTGCTGCTACGGGACAACAGCGGTAATGAGTTCGATGCGTCGATCCCCTGACCCCAAGGAGCGTGGCATGCGCTGGATCCTGTTGATGGTGCTGAGCGTCAGTCTGCCGGCCCTGGCCGATCTCGAGTACACACTCAAGCCCCGGCAGATCGCCCGGGACACCTGGCTGCTGGAAGGCAGCACGGATAATTTCGCCAAGGCCAACGGCGGCAACATCGTCAACACCGCGTTTATCGTCACCGAACGCGGGGTGGTGGTGATCGACACCGGGCCATCCAGGCGTTACGGCGAAGCGATGCGCAAGGCGATTGCCGCCACGACGGATAAACCTGTGATCGAGGTCCTGCTGACCCATCACCACCCGGACCATGTGCTGGGCAATCAAGCTTTCGCCGACGTGCCGATCGGCGCGTTGGCCGGCACCACCGAGCTGTTGCATCAGCAAGGCGATGCCATGGCCGAGAATATGTACCGGATGGTCGGCGACTGGATGCGTGGCACCGAAGTGGTGTTACCCACCCAGACGCTGACACCGGGCGTGAAAAGTTTTGGGAATCATGATTTGCGCTTGCTGAGCCTGGGTGGGCATACGGGCGCGGATCTGGCTATTCTCGACCAGAAAACCGGCGTGCTGTTTGCCGGGGACCTGGTGTTTTATCAGCGGGCGCTGACCACGCCCAACAGCCCGGGCCTGGCCGTGTGGCTGGCGGACATCGCAACCCTGCAAGGCTTGCCCTGGACGCAGGTTGTGCCGGGTCATGGCCCGGTGGCAAGTGACCCGCTGCCCTTCGAGCAGATGCGCGATTACCTGACCTGGCTCGATCAGATGATGCGCGACGGCGCCGCCAATGGCAGCGACATGGCCGAGATGATCCGCAGCCCCATCCCTGAGCGTTTCGCCGGGATCAATCTGAGCCGCTACGAACTGATCCGCAGCATCAGCCATCTGTACCCGCGCTACGAGCGTGAGCGGATGACGCGGGTGGATTCCAGTGCCGGCAAATGATGCTTTTCTGTAGGCGCGAGCCTGCTCGCGATGGACGTCAACGATAACGCAAGCTGCCTGGAAGAACGCGGTGGCCTGACGTTTTTCGCGAGCAGGCTCGCTCCTACAGGGGGGGGGCGGTGCCGTTCACAAAATCTCGCGTCTATCTCATCCGAACCTGTACCAAGGAACTAGCAATCTCCTCATTGCGGGCAATTGTTGCCAGGGCGGCGGCGCTCAAGAATCTGCTCCACACCGGGAAACTTTTCCGGAAATAACAAAAAACCGCAGAGGAAGCCGTCATGACCCAACCCGCACGTCGCCAGCCCTTCGTCTTGAGCCTGCTGCTCAGTGCCATGCTGTTGTCCGGCCAGGCATTGGCCGGGGTTTCCGACCAGGACATTCTCCAGGACCCGAAAAACCCCGAACAGGTCGTGACCAATGGCCTGGGTGTCCAGGGGCAGCGCTACAGCCCGCTGGACATTCTCAACGTCGACAACGTCAAGGAACTGCGCCCGGCGTGGGCGTTTTCTTTCGGCGGCGAAAAGCAGCGCGGCCAGCAGGCGCAGCCGATGGTCAAGGACGGCGTGATGTACATGACCGGCTCCTACTCGCGGGTGTTTGCCGTGGACGCACGCACCGGCAAGAAACTCTGGCAATACGATGCGCGCCTGCCCGATGACATCCGTCCGTGCTGTGACGTGATCAACCGTGGCGTAGCGCTGTATGGCGACCTGGTGATTTTCGGCACCCTCGACGCCAAGCTCGTTGCGTTGAACAAGGACACCGGCAAGGTGGTGTGGAGCAAGAAAGTCGCCGACCACAAGGAAGGCTACTCCATCAGCGCCGCACCGCTGGTGATCAACGGCAAGCTGATTACGGGCGTGGCCGGTGGCGAGTTCGGCGTGGTGGGCAAGATCGAAGCCTACGATCCGAAAAACGGTGATTTGCTGTGGACCCGTCCTACGGTCGAGGGCCACATGGGCTTCGTCTACAAGGACGGCAAAGCGGTGGAGAACGGTATCTCCGGCGGCGAGGCGGGCAAGACCTGGCCGGGCGATCTCTGGAAAACCGGCGGCGCAGCCCCTTGGCTTGGCGGTTACTACGACCCGGAAACCAACCTGCTGCTGTTCGGTACCGGTAACCCGGCGCCGTGGAACTCGCACCTGCGCCCAGGTGATAACCTCTACTCTTCGTCGCGCCTGGCGCTCAACCCGGACGACGGCACTATCAAATGGCACTTCCAGAGCACGCCACACGACGGTTGGGACTACGACGGCGTGAACGAACTGGTGTCGTTCAACTACAGCGAAGGCGGCAAGGAAATCAAGGCAGCGGCCACTGCCGACCGTAACGGTTTCTTCTACGTGCTCGACCGCACCAACGGCAAATTCATCCGTGGCTTCCCGTTCGTGGACAAGATCACCTGGGCCACCGGTCTGGATAAGAACGGCCGGCCGATCTACAACGAAGCCGGCCGTCCCGGTGCTCCGGGTTCCGAAGTCAAGGGCAGTTCGGTCTTCGTCGCGCCGGCATTCCTCGGTGCGAAAAACTGGATGCCGATGGCTTACAACAAAGACACCGGGCTGTTCTATGTGCCGTCCAACGAGTGGGGCATGGACATCTGGAACGAAGGCATCGCCTACAAGAAAGGCGCGGCATTCCTCGGCGCCGGTTTCACCATCAAGCCGTTGAACGAAGACTACATCGGCGTGCTGCGTGCCATTGACCCGAAAACCGGCAAGGAAGTCTGGCGCCACAAGAACTACGCGCCGCTGTGGGGCGGGGTGCTGACCACCAAGGGCAATCTGGTCTTCACCGGCACGCCGGAAGGGTTCCTGCAGGCGTTCAACGCCAAGACCGGCGAGAAGGTCTGGGAATTCCAGACCGGTTCCGGCGTACTCGGCTCGCCCGTGACCTGGGAAATGGACGGTGAACAGTACGTCTCGGTGCTCTCCGGCTGGGGCGGCGCGGTACCGCTGTGGGGCGGCGAAGTGGCCAAGCGCGTGAAGGACTTCAACCAGGGCGGCATGCTCTGGACCTTCAAACTGCCGAAGGACCTCGTGGCCAAACATTAAACCTGTAGGAGCAAGCCTGCTCCGGGCGGCGTTCCGACGATGGTCGTCAACGATAACGCTTGAAACCTGATACCCCGTGGCGTTCTCGGGCTCATCGCGAGCAGGCTCGCTCCTACAGTGATCTGTGTGAAATCTACGACCAAATAACGAGAGCCCCTCCTGCCAACGATGCATTCGTTCGGCGCGCGGGGCTCTCTAGTATCGGTTCATCGCCTGTCAGTACGACAGGCATCGACCCAGACAGAGGCCCACCATGATCTATGCACAACCCGGAACACCAGGCGCCATCGTTACCTTCAAACCGCGCTACGGCAACTTCATCGGTGGCGAGTTTGTCGCCCCGGTCAATGGCGAGTACTTCACCAACACCTCGCCGGTCAACGGTGAAGTGATCGCCGAGTTCCCGCGCTCCAGCGCCGCGGACATTGAAAAGGCCCTCGACGCCGCCCATGCCGCTGCAGATGCCTGGGGCAAGACTTCGGCCCAGGACCGCTCGCTGGTGCTGCTGAAAATCGCTGACCGCATCGAGCAGAACCTCGAAGTGCTCGCTGTCACCGAAACCTGGGACAACGGCAAGGCCGTGCGCGAAACCCTGAACGCCGACGTGCCGCTGGCGGCTGACCATTTCCGTTACTTCGCCGGCTGCATCCGCGCTCAGGAAGGCGGCGCTGCCGAGATCAATGAACTGACCACGGCCTATCACTTCCACGAACCGCTGGGTGTGGTCGGGCAGATCATTCCGTGGAACTTCCCGCTACTGATGGCCGCCTGGAAACTCGCCCCGGCCTTGGCCGCCGGTAACTGCATCGTGCTCAAGCCTGCCGAGCAAACGCCGCTGTCGATCATGGTCTTCGCCGAACTGATTGCAGACTTGCTGCCAGCGGGCGTGCTGAACATCGTCCAGGGTTTCGGTCGCGAAGCCGGCGAAGCCCTGGCCACCAGCAAGCGCATCGCCAAGATCGCCTTCACCGGCTCGACCCCGGTCGGCGCGCACATCATGCATTGCGCCGCCGAGAACATCATCCCGAGCACCGTCGAGCTGGGCGGCAAGTCGCCGAACATCTTCTTCGAAGACATCATGAACGCCGAACCTGCGTTCATCGAAAAAGCCGCCGAAGGCCTGGTGCTGGCGTTCTTCAATCAGGGCGAAGTCTGCACCTGCCCGTCCCGGGCGCTGGTTCAGGAATCGATCTACGAGCCGTTCATGGCCGAGGTGATGAAGAAGATCGTCAAGATCAAGCGCGGCAACCCGCTGGACACCGAGACCATGGTCGGCGCCCAGGCGTCCGAGCAGCAGTACGACAAGATTCTCTCGTACCTGACCATCGCCCAGGAGGAGGGCGCCGAACTGCTCACCGGCGGCGCCGCCGAACGTCTTGAGGGCGACCTCTCCAGCGGTTACTACATCCAGCCGACCCTGCTCAAGGGACACAACAAGATGCGTGTGTTCCAGGAAGAAATCTTCGGCCCGGTGGTCGGTATCACCACCTTCAAGGACGAAGCCGAAGCCCTGGCGATTGCCAACGACAGCGAGTTCGGCCTTGGCGCCGGCCTGTGGACCCGCGACATCAACCGCGCCTATCGCATGGGCCGGGCGATCAAGGCCGGGCGCGTGTGGACCAACTGCTACCACCTGTACCCGGCGCATGCCGCGTTCGGCGGCTACAAGAAGTCCGGCGTCGGTCGCGAAAACCACAAGATGATGCTCGATCACTATCAGCAGACCAAAAACCTGCTGGTGAGCTACGACATCAATCCGCTGGGCTTCTTCTAACCCGACTCGAAATCGGGTAACGGCGTTCGCTGGCAAGCCAGCTCCTACAGGAATGCGCAATACCTGTAGGAGCTGGCTTGCCAGCGAATGGCTGTATCTGACACCGCGCATACCCCCTACCAAATCACCCCGCCAACTCCTTCGAAAGTAGCATTCGGGCACTCAACGCCCCGTGCATTAATGGCTCTACCGGAATCACCCGGGCACAAGAAGAGGAATGACCCATGTGGACTAAACCCGCGTTTACCGATCTGCGCATTGGCTTCGAAGTGACGATGTATTTCGCCAACCGTTGATTGATCACCCGGCCAGCCGCTGCGTTGGCCGGGCCTGCCTTCTGGAGCATCCGCCATGCACATCCGTATTCTCGGTTCCGCCGCTGGCGGTGGTTTTCCGCAGTGGAACTGCAACTGCCGCCAGTGCGCCGGTGTGCGCAATGGCAGCCTGCGGGCACAACGTCGTACGCAGTCGTCGATTGCCCTGAGTGACGACGGTGTGGAGTGGGTGCTGTGTAATGCTTCCCCGGATATTCGTGCGCAACTCGAAAGTTTTGCGCCACTGCAACCGGCACGGCGCCTGCGGGACAGCGCCATCGCCGGCATCGTGCTGCTGGACAGCCAGATCGACCATTGCACCGGTTTGCTCAGCCTGCGTGAAGGTTGCCCGCATGACGTGTGGTGCACCGAGCGCGTGCATCAGGACCTGAGCAGCGGTTTCCCGCTGTTCAACATGCTCGGACACTGGAACGGTGGGTTGCAATGGCAGCCGATCGGTCTTGAGCGTCAGCCGTTCAGCATCCCGGCCTGCGAACATTTGCAATTTCGCGCGATTCCCCTGGTGAGCAACGCGCCGCCGTATTCGCCCAATCGTGGCAACCCGCAACCGGGCGACACCATTGGCTTGTTCATTGAAGACCGGCGCAACGGCGCCTCGCTGTTCTACGCGCCGGGCCTTGGGCAAATCGACGATGAAGTGCTGGGCTGGATGCAGCGTGCCGATTGCCTGCTGCTGGACGGCACGCTATGGCGCGACGACGAAATGCGTATCTGCGAAGTCGGCCAGAGCCTGGGCAGCGACATGGGGCACCTCGCACAAAGCGGCCCTGGCGGGATGCTCGAAGTGCTCGAGGGTTTCAACCGCCAGCGCAAGGTGCTGATCCACATCAACAACACCAATCCGATCCTCGATGAAGACTCGGCCGAGCGGGCCTTGCTGGAGCGACGGGGGATTGAAGTGGCTTATGACGGCATGAGCATTGTGTTGTAGCCAGCGATGAGGCCAGACCAGACACAGCAGATTCCCCGGAGACCCGCAATGACCGACACCCCCATGACCCCAAGCGAATTCGAGCAGGCCCTGCGCGCCAAGGGCGTCTACTACCACATCCACCACCCATTCCACCAAGCCATGTACGTCGGCCGCGCCAGCCGCGAGCAGATCCAGGGCTGGGTCGCCAACCGCTTCTACTATCAGGTCAATATCCCCCTGAAAGACGCCGCGATCCTCGCCAACTGCCCGGACCGCGACGTGCGCCGGGAATGGCTGCAACGGATTCTCGACCACGACGGCGTCCCCGGCAGCGAGGGCGGCATCGAAGCCTGGCTGCGCCTGGGTGAAGCGGTGGGGCTGGATCGCGAGCAGATTCTGTCTCAGGAGTTGGTGCTGCCCGGCGTTCGGTTCGCCGTGGACGCCTACGTCAATTTCGCCCGTCGCGCCTGTTGGCAGGAAGCGGCCAGCAGCTCGCTGACCGAGTTGTTCGCGCCGCAGATCCATCAATCGCGACTCGACGCCTGGCCGACTCACTACCCGTGGATCGACGTCGCCGGCTACGACTATTTCCGCACCCGTCTGAGCCAGGCACGGCGCGATGTCGAGCATGGTTTGCGCATTACGCTGGCGCACTACGTGACCGCCGAGGGGCAACAACGCATGCTGGAAATCCTGCAATTCAAACTCGACGTACTGTGGAGCATGCTCGATGCCATGAGCATGGCCTACGAACTCGAACGCCCGCCGTATCACACGGTCACCAGCGACAACGTCTGGCATCGGGGGATCGCCCTGTGAGCCTGATCAATCGCCAGCAGTCACCGGCCTTGCGTCGCGGTTTTCGCCTGCAATGGGAGCCACGTCAGGACTGTCATGTGCTGCTGTACCCCGAAGGTATGATCAAACTCAACGCCAGTGCCGGGCAGATTCTTGGCCTGATCAACGGCCAGCGCAGCGTTGCAAGCATCATTGAACAATTAACCACGGTGTTTCCCGGCGTGCCGGGGATCGACGAAGACGTCCTGGCATTCCTGGAGGTGGCGCATGCGCAGTTCTGGATCGAGTGACGTGCCACCGGGACCACCCTTATGGCTTCTGGCAGAACTGACTTATCGCTGCCCGTTGCAATGTCCGTATTGCTCCAACCCACTGGATTTCGCCCGGCACGGTGAGGAGCTGAGCACGCAAGAATGGATTCGCGTATTCCGCGAAGCCCGAGAGATGGGGGCCGCGCAATTGGGCTTTTCCGGTGGCGAACCGCTGGTGCGTCAGGACCTGGCCGAGCTGATCAAAGCCGCACGGGACATGGGTTACTACACCAATCTGATCACCTCCGGTATCGGCCTGACCGAGCAGAAAGTGCGCGACTTCAAGGTGGCCGGGCTGGACCATATCCAGATCAGTTTCCAGGCTGCCGACGAGGAGGTGAACAACATGCTCGCCGGTTCGCGCAAAGCCTTTGCCCAGAAGCTCGCCATGGCCCGTGCGGTGAAAGCCCAGGGCTATCCGATGGTGCTGAACTTTGTCACTCATCGGCACAACATCGACCGGATCGCGCAGATCATCGACTTGTGCCTGGAACTGGAAGCGGATTTCGTCGAGTTGGCCACGTGCCAATTCTATGGCTGGGCCGAACTGAATCGCGTCGGCCTGTTGCCCACCCGCGAGCAGTTGCAGCGTGCCGAGCGCATCACTAATGAATACCGCGAACGCCTTGAAGCCCAGGGCCATCCGTGCAAGTTGATCTTCGTCACCCCGGACTACTACGAAGAACGTCCCAAAACCTGCATGAACGGCTGGGCCAACCTGTTTCTCGACATCACCCCCGACGGCACGGCCTTGCCTTGCCACAGTGCGCGGCAGTTGCCGGTAGCGTTTCCCAACGTGCGCGATCACGGTATCGAGTACATCTGGAACGAGTCCTTCGGTTTCAATCGATTTCGCGGCGATGACTGGATGAAGGAACCGTGCCGCTCCTGCGATGAAAAGCACAAGGATCTGGGCGGGTGCCGCTGCCAGGCCTTCATGCTGACCGGCGATGCCAGCAATGCCGACCCGGTGTGCAGCAAGTCGCCGCACCACGGGGTGATCCTCAAGGCCCGTGAAGAAGCCGAGGAACCGGGGCAGGGGATCGAACACCTGACGCTGCGCAATGCGAAGGCTTCGCAGCTGATCTATCGCGGCTAGCCCAACGACAAAAATCCCCTGTAGGAGCGAGCCTGCTCGCGATGGCGGAGTGTCAGTCAACATAGAGCTGAATGTTAAACCGCTATCGCGAGCAAGCTTGCTCCTACAGTGATCTGTGGCTGGGCCAATGACCTTGGTCTGATTGCATTCACAGCTGGATGGTTTAGTGTGGTTTCTACCTTCCAAAACAATAAAAACAGGCTTACCAATGAGCCAGAGTCTCAACCAGCTGCGTAAATTCGTGTCCCCTGAAATCATCTTCGGCGCCGGTAGCCGGCACAGTGTCGGCAATTACGCCAAGACCTTTGGCGCACGCAAGGTCCTGGTGGTCAGTGACCCCGGTGTGGTTGCCGCCGGTTGGGTCGCCGATGTCGAGGCCAGCCTGCAAGCGCTGGGCATCGAGTACTGCCTGTATACCGACGTTTCACCGAACCCACGGGTGGAGGAAGTGATGCGCGGTGCCGAGTTGTACCGGGAAAACCACTGCGACGTGATCGTCGCCGTCGGTGGCGGCAGCCCGATGGATTGTGGCAAAGGCATCGGTATCGTTGTTGCCCATGGCCGCAGCATCCTTGAGTTTGAAGGCGTGGACACCATCCGCGTGCCCAGCCCGCCGCTGATCCTGATTCCGACCACCGCCGGCACCTCGGCCGATGTCTCGCAATTCGTGATCATTTCCAACCAACAGGAGCGCATGAAGTTCTCCATTGTCAGCAAGGCCGTGGTGCCGGACGTTTCGCTGATCGACCCGGAAACCACCTTGAGCATGGACCCGTTCCTGTCGGCCTGTACCGGCATCGACGCCTTGGTGCATGCCATCGAAGCCTTTGTTTCCACCGGTAGCGGACCGCTGACCGATCCCCATGCGCTTGAAGCCATGCGTCTGATCAACGGCAACCTGGTGCAAATGATCGCCAACCCGACGGACATTGCGTTGCGCGAAAAAATCATGCTCGGCAGCATGCAGGCCGGGTTGGCGTTCTCCAACGCGATCCTTGGCGCAGTGCATGCCATGTCCCATAGTCTGGGCGGCTTTCTCGATCTGCCTCATGGTTTGTGCAACGCGGTATTGGTGGAACATGTGGTGGCGTTCAACTACAACTCGGCGCCGGATCGCTTCAAGGTGATCGCCGAGACGCTGGGCATCGATTGCCGAGGCCTGAACCACCGGCAGATTTGCGGGCGCCTGGTTGAACACCTGATCGCGTTGAAACACGCTATCGGTTTCCACGAAACCCTTGGTTTGCATGGGGTCAGGACCTCGGACATTCCGTTCCTGTCGCAACATGCGATGCACGATCCGTGCATCCTGACCAACCCGCGTGAGTCCAGTCAGCGTGACGTCGAGGTCGTGTATGGCGAAGCCCTCTGACGAACAGCAAAGGGCGCTGACCGGCCTGCTGGGACTCGGCAATCATTCGGCCCGCAAGAGCCATTACCCGGAGCTGGCTGCGCGCCTGGATGAACTGGAGGCCGAGCGCAATCGCTACAAATGGCTGTTTGAAAACGCGGTGAACGGCATCTTCCAGGCCAGCCTGCGCGATGGCATGCGCGCCGCCAATCCGGCGCTGGCCCATATGCTCGGCTACAGGGATCCGCAGGAGGTACTTTTTTCCCTGACGGACCTGGCCGCCAACCTGTTTATCGACGGCACGCCGGAGCTGGAACACATCGGCGAAATCCTCACCCGCGAACGTAGCCTGAACAGCTATGAAACCCGTTTGCGCCGCAAGGATGGCAGCCACATCGATGTGCTGATGAACCTGCTGCTCAAGCCGGGGCATGAAGAGCTGGTCGAGGGATTTGTCGCCGACATCACCGAGCGCAAACAGGCTCAGCGACACTTGCAGCAGCTCAACGATGAACTAGAGCAGCGCGTCGCAGCACGTACCGATGAATTACTCGAGGCCAATCGTAATCTTCAGCAGCAGATCGTCCAGCGTAAATTGATCGCCAGGGCCTTGCGCCATGCCCGCGACGCAGCGCAGGCGGCTAATCACAGCAAGGATAAATACCTCGCCGCCGCCAGTCACGACTTGCTGCAACCGTTGAACGCCGCACGTTTACTGATCTCTACTTTGCGCGAGCGCCAATTGCCGGCATCCGAACAAGTGCTGGTGGAACGCACTCACCAGGCGCTGGAAGGGGCTGAGGATCTGCTGACGGATCTGCTCGATATTTCCCGGCTCGATCAGGCCGCGGTCAAGCCGGACGTTGCGCCGTATCGCCTCGACGAGTTGTTCGGGCCGCTGGTGTCGGAGTTCCAGTCCGTCGCCCAGGCGGAAGGCTTGAACCTGCGCGTGCACGCGGTCGATTACGCGATCAATACCGACTTGCGCCTGATGACGCGGATCCTGCGAAATTTCCTCAGCAATGCCTGTCGCTATACCGAAGAAGGCAGCATTCTGCTGGGGGCCAGGCGTCGCGGCGAGATGTTGCGCATCGAGGTGTGGGACACCGGGCGCGGGATCGCGGCAGATCGGCTCGACTCGATCTTCCTGGAGTTCAATCAACTGGACGTCGGACGCGCCGCCGACCGCAAAGGTGTCGGCCTGGGGCTGGCGATAGTCGAGCGCATCGCCAAGATTCTCGGTTATGCCATCGGTGTGAAATCGTCGCCGGGACGCGGTTCGATGTTCAGCATCGACGTACCGATTTCCGCCGAGGTTCCATTGCCCGTCAGCCAGGCGGTGCCGCAGCCAGGGGCGGGCGACCCGTTGCCAGGGCGCCGCCTGCTGGTGCTGGACAATGAAGTGAGCATCCTCGACAGCATGAGCGCGCTGCTCGGCCAGTGGGGTTGCGAGGTGGTGACGGCCACCGATGAAGCGTCGGCGCTGGCAGCGTTGGGCGGGCAGGCCCCGGAATTGATTCTGGCGGACTATCACCTCGACCACGGCGTGGTTGGCTGTGAGGTGGTCCGGCATTTGCGCGAGCACTTCGAGCTGAACATTCCCGCGGTGATCATCACCGCCGACCGCACCGACCAATGTCGGCGCTCCCTGGAACGACTCGCTGCACCGCTGCTGAACAAACCGGTGAAGCCGGGCAAGTTGCGCGCGGTGTTGAGTCAGTTACTGGGTTAACGCGTTTGGATCGCGGATGCTAGTCTTGTTTAACGCTGTTGTCAGGGAGCCCTCATGGGCAATCACAAGATCGAGATTCGTCGCAGTAACGTCGAGAAAATCCTGTTGGGGGCGGAAAAAGTCTTCGCTGAAAAAGGCTTCGGCAGCACTGCCATGGCTGACATCGCCGCCGAAGTGCAACTGCCGCGTTCCAACCTGCATTACTACTTCAGCACCAAGACCGAGCTGTACAGCGCCGTATTGTTCGACTTGCTGGAAGTGTGGAAGCAGGACGCGATGTGCTTCGAGATGTTCGACGATCCGCGTGTGGTGCTCAGCAGCTATATCCGCGCCAAGATGAACCACTCGCGCAGCCGGCCCTACGGTTCGAAAGTCTGGGCCAACGAAATCATCCACGGTGCGCCGACCTTGGGCACGGCGCTGGACGCCAGCCTGTACGACTGGGCCAAGATGAAAGAAGCGAAAATCCGCCAGTGGGTCGACGACAAGCGCATCTTGCCGGTAGAGCCTTCAAGCCTGCTCTACATGATCTGGGCCTCGACCCAGCACTATGCCGACTTCGATCACCAAGTGAATATCCTCAATGACCACCAGCCGCTGTCGGACAGGCAGTTCGAGAAGGCCGTACAGACGGTGACCAGTGTGATTTTGCGGGGGATTGGGTTGGAACCTTGAAACAGAAGATCGCAGCCTCGTTTCACTCGACAGCTCCTACAAGGGAACGCGCAATCCTGTAGGAGCTGTCGAGTGAAACGAGGCTGCGATCTTTTGATCTTCAGCAATCACACGACAACGTGATACGGGTTCCTCGGATCATGATTCCAGTCCAGAAACGGCTTGCCATTCTCCATCGGCACCATCTCGATACAGTCCTGCACCGGGCAGGTGATCTGGCACAGATTGCAGCCCACGCATTCCTCTTCGATCACTTCATAGCGGTGGGTTCCATCGGGCATTTTCAGGCTGGCCACAGCCTGGTGCGAAGTGTCCTCACACGCGATATGACAACGACCACAACCAATGCACGCCTCCTGGTCGATTTTCGCGATCACCTGATAGTTGATGTCCAGGTACTTCCAGTCCGTGGTATTGCCCACCGCACGCCCGGAGAACTCTGAAATGCTGGCGTAGCCCTGACTGTCCATCCACCGCGACAAGCCGTCTTTCATCTCCTCGACAATCCGGAAGCCATGCAGCATCGCCGCCGTGCACACCTGCACCGAGCCGCTGCCGAGCGCGATGAATTCCGCGGCATCGCGCCAGTTGCCGATGCCGCCAATCCCGCTGATTGGCAGGCCTTGTGTCTGCGGGTCACGGGCGATTTCGGCGACCATGTTCAAGGCAATCGGCTTCACCGCCGAACCGCAATAACCGCCGTGGGTGCTTTGGCTGCCAACCATGGGGTTGGCGACCATGCGTTCCAGGTTGACGCTGGTGATCGAGTTGATCGTGTTGATCAACGACACCGCATCGGCGCCACCGCGATGGGCCGCCCGGGCGGCGACGCGGATGTCGGTGATGTTCGGTGTGAGCTTGACGATGACCGGTAGCGAGCAATACGTCTTGCACCAGCGGGTGACCTGTTCGACATACTCCGGCACCTGGCCGACTGCCGCGCCCATGCCCCGTTCCGGCATGCCGTGCGGGCAACCGAAGTTCAGTTCGATGCCGTCAGCGCCGGTGGCCTCCACCAGCGGCAGGATTTGCTTCCAGGATTCTTCGACGCACGGCACCATCAAGGACACGATCAGCGCACGGTCCGGCCAGTCCTTTTTGACCTGGGTGATTTCCCGCAGGTTGATCTCCAGCGAGCGGTCGGTGATCAGCTCGATATTGTTGAAACCAAGAACCTCTCGGTTAGGGCCGAAATGCGCCGAGTAGCGCGACGACACGTTCACCGCCGCCGGGTCTTCACCCAGGGTTTTCCAGATCACGCCGCCCCAGCCGGCTTCGAAGGCGCGGACCACGTTGTAGGCCTTGTCGGTCGGTGGCGCGGAGGCCAGCCAGAACGGATTCGGCGATTTGATGCCAGCGAAGACAATCGACAGATCGGCCATTTACGCAGCCTCCACGTTGAGCATCAGTTGAGCATTGATCGCCTCGGCGGCGCGTTTGCCATGTTGCACCGCTTGCACGGTCAGGTCTTGATCGAGGCTGGTGCAGTCCCCTCCGGCATACACGCCGGGAATGCTGGTGCGCAGATTTTCGTCCACTTCAATGCGTTCGCCCTGGCGCTTGAGTTCACGGGCCAACGGATCGGTGAGGGCGCTGCTGTCGAATGCCTGGCCGATGGCTTTGAAGATCGCATCGGCGGCCAGTTCGAAAGTTTCGCCGGTGGTTTGCAGACGACCGTCGACCATTTGCGTACGAGCGAAGCGCATGCCGCGCACCTGTCCGTTGGCGTCGAGCAGGACTTCTTCGGGTTGGGCCCAGGTCAACAGGCGCACCTGATTGGCCTTGGCGATGTCCTGTTCGTGGTGAGTGGCGCTCATGTCCTCGACGCCACGGCGGTACACCAGATTCACGTCGTGCGCACCGAGGCGGGCCATTTGCACGGCCATGTCGATGGCGGTGTTGCCTGCGCCGAGGACGATGCAGTGGTCGGCCAGTGGCAGTTGTGTCAGGTCATCGGCCTGGCGCAGTTCGCGGATGTAATCGGTGGCGGCGAGCAAGCCGGGGGCGTCTTCGTGGTCCAGTCCCAGTTGCTTGCTGGCGTTGAGCCCGAGGCCGAGGAACACCGCGTCGAATTGCTGATGCAGATCGCTGAGGGTCAGGTTCTCTCCAAGTTTCTGCCCATGACGGATTTCGATGCCGCCGATCTCCAGCAGGAAGTCGAGCTCCTTCTGCGCGTAATCGTCCACCAGTTTGTATTTGGCGATCCCGTATTCGTTGAGGCCACCGGCCTTTTCCCGTGCTTCGAAAATCACCACCTCATGCCCGTGCATGGCACTGCGGTGGGCGCAGGACAAACCGGCAGGACCGGCGCCGACCACGGCGACGCGCTTACCCGTGGCCGCCGCACGCGCAAACGGGTGTTCGCTGAAGTGTGCGTTGTCCACGGCATAGCGCTGTAGCAGACCGATCAACACCGGCGCGCACTCGTGGGCGTTGTTGCGCACGCAGGCCTGCTGGCAAAGGATTTCCGTCGGACAGACCCGGGCGCAACTGCCGCCGAGAATATTGGCCGAGAGGATTGTCTGCGCCGCGCCCTGTACGTTGTCCTGATGAATGTTGCGGATGAACGAGGGAATATCGATCTCGCTCGGGCAGGCGTTCACGCAGGGCGCGTCGTAGCAGTACAGGCAACGCGAGGCTTCAAGGTGCGCCTGGCGATCATTGAGCGGTGGCGCCAGGTCAGTGAAATGGCCGGCGAGGGCGGCCGCATTCTCGTAAGGATGCGGGAGGTGGGTCAGGGACTTGATCACGGTATTGGCCTCACGGTTATTTGAGGTGCTGCCTCTGATGGGCATTGGTTTTTCGTTGCCTGCGAGGACGCCTTCGCTGGCAAGCCAGCTCCTACAGTTTGAAATGCGATCCCTTGTAGGCGCTGGCTTGCCAGCGATAGGCCGAAGGCCGATCTCAGCGCTTCACGGCAACCGGCTGATTCAACTCGGCCCGCTTGTTCAGCAAATCAAACACCGCCGGGTACGCCGGCCGCTCGATATACCGCCCGGCCCCGCGCTCGGCCCGCAGATCGCCATCGGCCCAGACAATCTTGCCCTGGCTGATGGTGTGGCTCGGAACACCGCGCACGGTCTTGCCTTCGAAGATGTTGAAGTCGACCTGCTGGTGGTGAGTCTTGGCGGAAATGGTTCGCGTGCCCTGCGGGTCCCACAGCACCAGATCGGCGTCGGCACCGACACGGATCGCCCCTTTGCGCGGGTAAAGGTTGAAGATCTTCGCGGTATTGGTCGACGTCAGCGCCACGAATTGCTGCATCGAAAAGCGCCCGGTGTTGACGCCTTCGTCCCAAAGCACGGCCATGCGGTCCTCGATACCGGCCGTGCCGTTGGGGATCTTGCTGAAATCGTCTTTGCCGGCCGCTTTCTGCTCGGCGCAGAAACAGCAGTGATCGGTGGCGGTGGTGTGCAGGTTGCCCGCTTGCAGGCCATGCCAGAGTGCTTCCTGATGACCGCGCGGACGGAACGGCGGGCTCATCACATAACCGGCAGCGGTCTGCCAGTCCGGGTGCTGGTAGACGCTGTCGTCCAGCAGCAAATGTCCGGCCAAGACTTCGCCGTAGACCGGTTGGCCCTTGGCACGGGCATAGGTGATTTCGTCGAGGGCTTCCTTGGTCGAGACGTGCACCAGATAGAGCGGCGTGCCGAGGGTTTCGGCAATACGGATCGCCCGACTCGCCGCTTCACCTTCCACCTGCGACGGACGCGATAACGGATGGGCTTCAGGCCCGGTCATGCCCTGAGTCATCAGTTTGCGTTGCAGGTGATAAACCAGTTCGCCGTTTTCCGCGTGAACGGTCGGCACGGCACCCAGTTCCAGGCAGCGCTCGAAACTCGCCACCAGCGTGTCATCGGCCGCCATGATCGCGTTTTTGTAGGCCATGAAATGCTTGAAGCTGTTGACGCCGTGTTGGCTGACCAGCTCGGCCATCTCTTCGCGCACCTGTTCGCTCCACCAGGTGATCGCCACATGAAAGCCATAGTCGGACGCCGATTTTTCAGCCCAGCCGCGCCACTGATGGAAGGCTTCCATCAAGGATTGCTGCGGATTGGGAATCACAAAATCGATGATCGACGTGGTGCCACCGGCCAGTCCCGCCGCCGTGCCACTGAAAAAGTCTTCGCTGGCCACGGTGCCCATGAAGGGCAGTTGCATGTGCGTGTGTGGATCGATGCCGCCGGGCATCAGGTATTGGCCGGTGCCGTCGAGTCGTTCGGCGTCCGCGGGAATATCGAGGTTTTCGCCGATGGCCTTGATCACGCCGTCTGCGCAATACACATCGGCGCGATAACTTTCATCATGGGTAATAACGGTAGCGCCACGAATCAACAGAGACATTCCGGATTCCTCGCAGGCAATGACCGACTGATATCGGTTCTAAATGTTCTATATGAAGCAAGTGCCAACAAGTAATTCCTGTCAGCGCTGTCAGGATTAAACGCTAGCTGCAGTTTATGGAATCGGCAAGAATATTTTTTATAAGCTTATTCAGTTATTAACTAATTGATAAATAAGCGTTAAAAGTTAAATTCACCAAAATGGTGAGGCCGCTCACCATTTTGACGCACTTGACAGGAACGAAATATGGTCAAGATTTCTTAAGTGAAATCAGCTGTTTGTGCAGGGTCTATGATTGATGCGTGCGTTTGAAAAAAAGTATGACGCACCAGATTGAGCCTTGAATGTTTTGACAACGGCTTGGCATTTGGCCTGAGTGACACTGGTTGAATATATAAAGCTGATAAACATCAGCACGTTAGAGCGTTGTATTGGCACTGCCCGATGCGTAAGCGGGGCACCCGGCACGTTTATTGATGCCGCCGCTGACACCTTGGCCGGTCCATGAAAGTTGTCAGTTTCTCCGGCCATCGTCGGGTTTGCGCCATAAGCGCCAGCCCCCCTGATGAGCAACAATAATCAAAAAAAACAGTGGAGCGGCCATGCAACAGATCAGTTCGAAAGTGACCGAGCGCGACGGCTTGTTTGAGCTCGAAGCCGGCAGCGACGTCCTCGACAGTCCCCGTTATAACCACGACATTGCACCGACCAAGGTGCGCGAACGAACCTGGAACAAATGGCACATCACCGCGTTGTGGGTCGGCATGGCGATTTGCGTGCCGACCTACACCCTCGGCGGCGTGCTGACGGCGTACTTCGGGCTGAGCGTCGGCGAAGCGCTGCTGGCGATTCTGTTTGCCAACATTATCGTGTTGATTCCGCTGACACTTAACGCGTTCCCCGGCACCAAGTACGGAATCCCGTTTCCGGTGTTGCTGCGTTCATCCTTCGGCGTCCTCGGCTCCAACATCCCGTGCCTGATCCGCGCTCTGGTGGCGTGCGGCTGGTTCGGCATTCAAACCATGTTCGGCGGCCTGGCGATTCACCTGTTTCTGGGCTCGGTGTTCGACGGCTGGAAATCTTTGGGCGGCACCGGTGAAGTCATTGGTTTCATGGTGTTCTGGGCGCTGAACCTGTGGGTGGTGATTCGCGGTGCCGAGTCGATTAAATGGCTGGAAACCCTGTCGGCGCCGCTGCTGGTCGCAGTGGGCGCAGGGCTTCTGGTGTGGGCCATGCCGAATGTGTCGATGACCGAACTGCTGGCGATCCCGGCCAAGCGTCCCGAAGGGGCGGGTGTGGCCAGCTACTTTGCGGCCGGGTTGACGGCGATGGTCGGCTTTTGGGCCACGTTGTCCTTGAACATTCCGGACTTCAGTCGCTACGCGAAAAGCCAGAAGGACCAGATCGTCGGGCAGATCATCGGCTTGCCGCTGACCATGTTCCTGTTTGCTTCCCTCGGTGTGGTGATGACTGCTGCGTCGGTCAAACTGGTCGGGGTGACGGTGTCTGATCCGGTGACCCTGATCGGTCATATCCAGAGCCCGTTCTGGGTCGCGATTGCCATGGCACTGATCATCATTGCCACGCTGTCCACCAACACCGCCGCCAACATCGTGTCGCCGACCAATGACTTCCAGAACATCGCGCCCAAGGCGATCAACCGCACGAAAGCGGTGATTCTTACCGGACTGGTGGGGCTGGGCTTGATGGCCCACGAACTGCTGAAAAAGCTCGGTTTGATCGTGTCTGACGTTAGCCTTGAAACGGTCTACTCCAACTGGTTGCTCGGCTATTCCAGCCTGCTCGGGCCGATTGCCGGGATCATGGTGGTGGATTACTTCCTGATCAAAAAGCAGCAACTTGACCTCGCGGGCCTGTACCGCGATGACGTGTACCCGGCGTGGAACTGGAGCGGTTTCATCGCGTTTGGTGTGCCGGTGGTGCTGACGTTGCTGTCGTTGGGCAGCGACGCGTTTAGCTGGTTTTACAGCTATGGCTGGTTTACCGGTTCGGCGTTGGGCGGGGTGATTTATTACGGGTTGAATGTGATGCGGCCCAGCCCGTCTGTTGCTAAATCTGCGGTGTGAGGGAGGGCCTCATCGCTGGCAAGCCAGCTCCTACAGGGGATCGCATTTCAATTGTAGGAGCTGGCTTGCCAGCGATGGCGGCCTCCAGCACGCCGACAAACTGCCTGAAGAAATCCATAAGAACAGCCTGAGGAGATCATTCATGAACGCGGCCATAGACGTTCTGCAATCCAACCATCAGCACATCAACCGCGACCGGCTGTGGCAGTCGCTCATGGAGCTGGCCAAACTCGGCGCCACGGTCAAGGGCGGCGTCTGTCGCCTGGCCCTGACCGACCTGGATCGCCAGGCGCGGGACATCTTTGTCCAGTGGTGTGAAGAAGCAGGTTGCACCGTCAGCATTGACGCCGTGGGCAACATCTTCGCCCGCCGCCCCGGCCGCAATCCCGATCTGCCACCGGTGATGACCGGCAGCCACATCGACACCCAGCCCACCGGCGGCAAGTTCGACGGTTGCTTCGGTGTGCTGGCGGGCGTCGAAGTGCTGCGCACCCTCAATGACCTGAGCATCGAGACTGAAGCGCCGCTGGAAGTGGTGGTCTGGACCAATGAAGAGGGTTCGCGTTTTGCCCCGTGCATGATGGGCTCCGGCGTCTTTGCCGAAAAATTCACCCTGGAAGAAACCCTGGCCAAGGTCGACGCCGAAGGCGTGACGGTCGGCGAAGCACTCAACGCCATCGGTTACGCGGGACCGCGCAAGGTCAGCGGGCACAAGGTCGGCGCTTACTTTGAAGCGCATATCGAACAAGGCCCGATCCTTGAAGACGAGCGCAAAACCATCGGCGTCGTGATGGGCGCGCTCGGGCAAAAATGGTTTGACCTGAAACTGCGCGGCGTCGAAGCCCACGCCGGCCCGACCCCGATGCACTTGCGCAAGGATGCTCTGGTCGGCGCAGCGGTGATCGTTGGTGCGCTCAACCGCGCCGCCCTCAGCCATCAACCCCATGCCTGCGGCACCGTCGGTTGCCTGCAAGCGTATCCCGGTTCACGCAATGTCATCCCCGGTGAAGTGCGCATGACCCTGGATTTCCGGCACCTGGAACCGGCGCGCCTGGACTCGATGATCGCCGAAGTGCGCGAAGTCATCGAAACCACCTGCGAAGAACACGGGCTGACCTTCGAACTCACACCCACCGCCGACTTCCCGCCGTTGTACTTCGACAAAGGCTGCGTCGAAGCGGTGCGCGGTGCGGCCCAAGGCCTGGGTTTGTCGCACATGGACATCGTCAGCGGCGCCGGGCACGACGCGATCTTCCTCGCCGAACTCGGCCCGGCCGGGATGATTTTCGTACCGTGCGAGGGCGGCATCAGCCACAACGAAATCGAAAACGCCGCACCGGACGACCTGGCCGCCGGGTGCGCGGTGTTGTTGCGGGCGATGCTGGCGGCTTCGGCGGCGTTGGCCAGCGCTCAAACACCCCTGTAGGAGCTGGCTTGCCAGCGAAAGCGGTGCATCAGGCGATACAAGTGTCGATTGTGCGACCGTCTTCGCTGGCAAGCCAGCTCCTACAAATCTGCCATGGCCGCAAGTTTTTCACTGACCAGTAAATCCGCCTGATGAATCGGCTTGCGCCGATGCCTGAGCATCCCGCCCTGGCGTTGGTTCAACACCGCCGTCATCTCCGCGAGTATCGACAGCGCCACACTTTCAGGGGCATCGCCGCCGAGGTCGAGGCCCATCGGGTAATGCAAGGCTGACGAACTGCGGCCGATGTCTGATAGCAAGCGTTCGGTACGCTCCTTGGGCCCGAGTTGGCCGAGGTAGGCGGGCGCGGCTTGCAGCAGTTGCCCGAGCCAGTGCCGGTCCTGGCGATAGCTGTGGGTCATCACGGCCACCGCCGCGCCGTCGATCACGGGGTTCAATTCGAACGGGTTTTCGAGGTTGGCAAAGATCACCGCGTCCGCCTGAGGGAAGCGCTCCGGTCGGGCAAAGTGGCTGCGACTGTCGATGACGCTGACATGCCAGTTCAGCAATTTCGCCATGCGCACCAGCGGTTGTGCGTCGTGACCGGCGCCGAAAATCACCAGGCGCGCTGGTGGAGCGACGTATTCGAAGAACACTTCGACTTCGCCGCGGGCGTCGGTGTAGAGGCGCAGCGATGATTTTTTCTGCAGCAGTGTCTTGTGCAGGTCGTTGCGGATGGCGCTGCTCAGTTGAGCGTTGCGCAGGGTTTCATCGGTGTCCGACCGCAACCGGTCACCGACCCGTGCCGAGGCATTGCGCGAAGTGGCAATGACGGTAGCCATGGCGGCCGGTTGTTGGTGTTCGCGGACTCGCCGCAGCAGGTCGATGGCCGGCGAGGGATTTTTCGCACGCAGGCGTTCAAGCAGCACGAACACCGTACCGTTGCAGCCGAGGCCAAAGGTCAGGGCGCTTTGCTCGTCGTCTTCGTCTTCGGTCGCGCCGG
Source organism: Pseudomonas sp. Irchel s3f7 (assembly GCF_900187615.1). Taxonomy (GTDB): domain Bacteria; phylum Pseudomonadota; class Gammaproteobacteria; order Pseudomonadales; family Pseudomonadaceae; genus Aquipseudomonas. Next base: position 192,324 of record NZ_FYDO01000009.1, read on the forward strand.
TACTGTAGCGGCGCACCACGGGCTCGCCGGAATCGGTCAGCCACCAGGCTTTTTTCGCCAGGTCCTGTTCCAGGCAACCGCCGCTGACGGTGCCGACAGTACGGCCGTGCAGCGGAATGAGCATGCGTGCGCCAGGGCGGCGATAGGCCGAGCCTTCGACCTTGACCACGGTGGCGAGGATGGTTTCTTCGCCGGCTTGGGCGGCGCTGTCGATGGCTTGTAGCAGATCGTTGAGGCCGGACATGGCATTCACCTGAATATGACGCAATCCCCTGTAGGCGCTGGCTTGCCAGCGAAAGCGGTGTGTCAGGCGATATGCGCTGGTTCGACGGCCGTCTTCGCTGGCAAGCCAGCTCCTACAGGGGGATTTGTGTTGGTAGTGGGTCAGTCGTCTACATGCATCAACTGCCGCACGCCTTCCCACGCCTCGGCGCGCATCTGCTGCACGTCCAGCCCCGGGATCACGCCGTCATCGACCACCACGCGACCGCCGACCAGGCTGTAGCGCACGGCAATCGGTTCACCCGCCACCACCGGTGCCACAGCAATGTCGTGGAAACCGAAGAACCGCGGATGATCCAGGCCATAGATCACCAGATCCGCCGCTTGCCCGACTTCGAGGGTGCCGACCGCGCCCAGGCCCAACACCTGCGCACCACCCGCCGTGCCCCAGTGAATGACATCTTCGGCGGTGGTTGCCGAGGCGCCTTGCTCCGCCCGATGAATCAGCCATGCCGTGTTCACCTCGCCAACCATGCTCCCGGATTCGTTGGATGCCACGCCGTCGACGCCAAGGGAGATCGGCACACCGGCCTCGAACATCTGCGGGATCGGCGCGACACCGCTGCCCAGGCGCGCATTGCTCACCGGGCAGTGGGAAACACCGGTGCCAGTTTGCGCGAGCATGCGAATTTCACCTGGTTGCATGTGCACCGCATGGGCGAACCAGACGTCCGGGCCGAGCCATTCGTGTTCGGCGACGAACTCCACCGGCAGGCAGTTGTATTTCTCGCGGCAGAAATTCACGTAGTTCTGTGTTTCGGACAGGTGCGTGTGCAAGCGCAAGCCGAGGCCACGGGCGGTGTGCGCCAGTTCGCGCAACAGCGTCGGCGGCAGCGAAAATGTCGGCGTGGTTGGCGCCACCACCACCCGACGCATCGCATCCGGGGTGTCCTGGTGATACAGCGACTTCAGGCGTTCGATATCGCCGACCATTTGGTCGAGGGATTCCGGTTGCAGCGCGGTTTTCGAGAACCCCGGATGGGCGCTGGCCGATTCCAGCGCGCCACCCCGGCACAGCACGAAGCGCAGGCCAAATTCATCGGCCATGTCGAACAGCAGGTCGCCGGTCTCGGTGGTGCCGTTGGCGTGGTAGAGGTAATGGTGATCGGCGCAGGTGGTCACCCCCGACAGCAGCAGTTCGGCCATGCCCAGCCGGGCGGCGATCCGCGCCAGTTGCGGGGTGAAACGGTTGAGACGCGGGTAGGGCACGCTGGCCAGCCAGCCTTGCAAGTCTTGATTCAGACCCTCGGGCACGGCTTTGAGCAGGTTCTGGAACAGGTGGTGGTGGGTGTTGATCCAGCCTGGATACACGACCGAATGGCGCGCATCGATCACCCGTTCACCCGGTTGCGCTTCAAGGTTCGCGTCCATTTCGGCGATGCGACCGTTGACGATACGAATGTCCACGGCACCGGCCCGGGCACGCGGGCCGCGCAGGCCGGTCATCACCGCCACCGGGTTTTTGATCAGGATGTTTTGAAGTTGAGTCATGGGCGGCTCCAGTCAGAGGCTGTGGGTGGCGGATTTGCTGGCGGCGGCATCAGGCACGCTGACACCATTGAGAGTGGCGTTGAGCAACACCGACACCAGGCAGGCGATCACCACGCTGCTGTGCAGGAACGGCTGCGACCACTCGGGTAATTGCTTGAACAAGGCCGGTGCCAACACCGGCACCAGCGCGGCGGCAATGGTGAAACCGACGATCAGCACGTTGTAGCGATTGCGCTCGTAGTCGACCTTGGCCAGGGTCTGAATCCCTGCCGCAGCGACCACGCCAAACATGGCGATCCCGGCACCACCGAGTGCAGCCGTCGGCATCGATGCGATGATTGCGCCGGCCTTGGGCACCAGCGCCACCGAGCACATCAGCAAGCCGCTGACAGCCACCACCCAGCGACTGCGCACGCCGGTGAGGATCACCAGCCCGACGTTTTCCATGAAGGCAATGAACGGGAACGCGGCGAACATACCGGCGATGGTGCTGGCCAGGCCATTGGCGCGCAGGCCGTTGATGACCTGTTTCTCTTCCACCGGTTTTTCGACGATGTCGCCGATGGCCACGAACAGCCCCATGGACTCGACCATCTGCACGATCATCACCACGACCATGGTGGCGATGGGGATCAGGCTGAAGGTCGGCAAGCCGAAGTAGAACGGGTAAGGCACGGTCAGCCACGGCGATTCCTGCACGCTGTGAAAACTGCCCATGCCCATCGCGTAGGCCAGCCCCGCACCGACCAGCATGCCCACCAAAACCGCCATGTTGCGCAGCATCGGGCTACCGTAACGGTTGACCAACAGGATGGTCAGCAACACCAACGCCGCGACCGCAAGGTACGCCGGTGCGCCGAAATCGGCGGCATGACGCCCGCCGCCGACCCATTCATAGGCAATCGGAAACAGCTGCAAGCCGATCACGGTGACGATGCAACCGGTGACCACCGGAGGAAAAAACCGGCGTAAACGCCCCACGAATGGCGCGATCAGCATGGTGAAAATACCCGCGCCGATCACCGCCCCGCAGACCCCGGAAAAACCGACCTCGGGGTTGCTGCCGATGGCAATCACCGGGCCCACGCTGCTGAATGCCACGCCCTGGAGAATCGGCAAACGAACACCGAATTTCCAGAATCCGACGGTTTGCAGCAGGGTGGCGATGCCGGAGCAGAACAGCGTGGTGCTGATCAGTACCACGGTATCGGCCTGGGACATTTTCAAGGCACTGGCGACAATCAACGGCACGGCGATGGCGCCGATGTACGAGACGGCCATGTGTTGCAGGCCGAGGGTGAGCATTTGTCGCACCGATAACACCTGGTCGACGGGATGGAGGACGGAAACGGGTTTGGAAGGGGTAGTGGCTGACGACATGGGGAAACACCTCTAGCTGTTGTTATTCGGTAAAGAGGGGTATTCGTTTTGATGCCGGAACATCGCGGCCCCTGTAGGAGCCGGCTTGCTGGCGATGGCGGCCGGCCAGTCGCCATTTTTGTTGGCTGACAGGCCGCTATCGCTGGCAAGCCAGCTCCTGCAGGTTTTGTGTTGTCCTGAGTAATTGGCATCAGTCATTCATGTGCCCGGAACCGCCATCCACCGGCTCCGATGCCTTTGTTCAGCCTGCGAGGCAGGCGGCAAAGCCCTGGTTCAACGCCGCGCGATCCAGGTCGCGGCCGATGAACACAATCTTGCTGGAGCGAGGCTCATTGCCCCATGAAGTGGAAGCACGGAACTCCACCAGGCTATGCACCCCTTGCAGCACATAGCGCTGGTCCTGATCAGCCACCGCCAGCACACCTTTCATGCGGTACAGGTTGTCGGCCTGCTCGGTGCGCAGTTTGGTGATCCAGCGATGGAAGTCGCCGAGGTTGACCGCGCCGTCCACGGCGATGCCCACCGACGACACGCTCGGGTCGTGGTCATGGTCGAGATCGTCATGGTCGTGGTGATGCTCATCGGCGTGATGGTCGTGCTCAGCGCCGATTTCCATGAGCTTTTGCGTGGACTCGAAGGCGCCGATGCCAAGGATTTTCGACAAATCGATTTCGGCGTAGCTGGACGTCACCAGATCCGCTGTGGCGTTCAATCCGCGGATCTTGTCGCTCAGGGACGCGACTTCGGCAGCGCTGACCAAGTCGACCTTGTTGATCACGATGCGGTCGGCGCAGACGATCTGATCCACCGCCTGGTTGTCCACGCCGTCGAGTTGCAAGTCTTCCAGGTGTTGCGCGATGTGCTTGGCGTCGACCATGGTGACGATGGCATCGAGTTCCACTTCATCGGCAATCGGGTCGTTGATGAAGAAGCTCTGGGCCACCGGATACGGGTCGGCCAGGCCGCTGGTTTCGATCAGGATGTGGTCGAGCCGCACGGGCCGCGCCACCAGTTCGCGGACGATGCGCACCAGGTCTTCACGGACTTCGGCGGTGCAGCACACGCAGCCGTTGACCATCTCGTAGATTTCTTCGGTTTCGGAACTGAGCACCAGGTCGCCATCAATGCCGACTTCGCCGAATTCGTTCTCGATCACGGCGATCTTGCGCCCGTGGTTTTCCTTGAGGATGTAGTTGAGCAGGGTGGTTTTGCCGGCGCCGAGGAAGCCAGTGAGGATGGTCACCGGGATTTTGGTGTTCGGGGTTGGGGCGTTGAATGGAGTGTTCATGTGATGCTCCTTGATAACAATTGACCAATGCACAATGAATTTGGGTGAGGTGGCTTTTCTGTGGGAGCTAGCCTGCTAGCGATTGCGGTGTGTCATTCAACGGTGATGGCGACTGGTCCTCCGGCTTCGCTAGCAGGCTAGCTCCCACAGAGTTTTGGGGTTCTCTCCAGCGTTGCGCAGTCCCGGCATCGAGACCGAACAGGTCGAGGACACGGCCGAGGCTGTGGTCGACCATTTGCGCAAGGTCTTGTGGGCGGGCGTAAAAGGCCGGCACAGGCGGGGCGATGATCCCGCCCATCTCGGTGACAGCGGTCATGTTGCGCAGGTGGGCGAGGGTCAGCGGCGTTTCGCGGGCCATCAACACCAGCGTGCGGCGTTCTTTCAGCGTGACGTCGGCGGCGCGTCCGATCAGGCCCGAAGAGGTGCCGGTGGCGATTTCCGCCAGGGTGCGCATGGAGCACGGCGCGACCACCATGCCCAGACAGCGGAACGAACCGCTGGCGATCCCGGCGGCCACGTCGTCGGCACGGTGGTAATGGCTGGCCAGCGCGGTGACGTCGGCCAGTTTGTAGTCGGTTTCGTGGGCCATGGTCAGCAGCGCGGCGCGGCTGATGACCAGATGGGTTTCGATGTTCAACTCGGCGAGCAATTGCAGCAGGCGCACGCCGTAGATGAAGCCCGACGCACCGCTGATGCCGACCACCATGCGCTGACAGTTCATGGCAGATAGCTCCTGAGCAGATCGCGAGCGCGCTCAAGCACGTCCTGATTCAGCTGCGCCTTGATCCCGTCGAATCCCGAGCCGCGTGTGGCGTCCAGGCCCATGCGCGAGGTGGTGCCGTTGACCGATGACGACGGGTCCAATGGGCTGCCGGGCAGGCCGTCGATGACGAAGATGTCCTGGTGCGGCTGGAAGTGCGAGGCCAGGGCCCACAGCACTTGGCTGTCGTCGCTGATATCGATGTCGCTGTCCACCGCGATCACGGTTTTCAGGTACGGGTCCCAACCGAGCAACGCGAGCATGATTTGGCGCGCCTCGCCGTCGCGGCTCTGGTCCAGCGCCACGTAGCAGTGAAAGTGCGTACCGGAATTCGGGTAGTGCACGGCGGTGACAGCGGGGAAGCGCGCCTTGAGCTTTTCGCTCATTTCCGCTTCCCGGGGCAGCCGCGCCAGGGTCAGATGCTCGGCGTAACGACCGCCGACCACGTCCACCAGCCAGGCGTCCTTGCGCCGCATCAGGGTGTCGACCCGCAGCACGTTGTTGGTCGAGCGATCCGAGGAATAACCGCTGAACTCGCCAAACGGACCTTCCTCGGCATAGGCCGCCGGATCGATCGCACCTTCCAGGACAAACTCTGCGTAGGCGGGCACACCGATACCGTAGCGCGGGGTTTTCACCAGCTCCAGCGGTGCGCCGAACAAGCCCCCGGCCACCGCACGCTCATCACTGCCGAACGGCAAACGCGCCGCCGCTGCGAGCATGAACAGCGGGTGTGCGCCGACCACCATGGCCACGCGTAGTTCTTCGCCGCGTTCGCGAGCGGTTTGCAGCATGCGCCACAGGTGACCGCGTGAATGCAGGCTGGTGGCGAGTGTTTGCCGGGCATGGCGCATCGAGCGGTGATAGCTCATGTTGGCGATGCCGGTGACCGGGTCTTCGGCAATGATGATGGCGTTGGTGATGTAAGGGCCGCGGTCAGTGTCGAAATGCTTGAGCATTGGCAGCAGCGCCAGGTCCACGGCTTCGCCTTCGAAGATTTCATCCAGCACCGGCCCGGTTTCTACATAGCGCGGGGCGATGGGGTGGTTGGCGCGTTGTTGGAACGTCTCGTGCAATTGCGCCGGGGCAACGCCGAACATCCGGGCGATGCGGGTTCGCGAGGCGAACAGATTGGTGGCCACCGGCACGCCGAAGCTGCCGACCTTTTCGCAGATCAGCAGCAGATCGCGGCCCTGGGTGGCGAGGGCATCGACCAGGGCGGTAACGTCCTGATCGGCTGAAAGACTGTGTTGGACTGTGAGCACATCGTCCGGGTATTGCCGGCGATAGGCGTCGATGAAGTCGTGAAAATCCTGGGTATCGCCGAGCGTTGAGAGGGTCATGGTTTCACCTCGTGAGAAGCAGTGCTGTGCACCTGTAGGAGCCAGCAAGCCGGCTCCTACAGAGAGGTCGAGGGTCAGAGGTACGTCGTGGTCAGCCGGATGTCCGCCTCGATCAGGTCCTTGGGTGGCGGCGTCGGTTCGATGCCGCACAACCGGGCGATGTTGTTGCCCAGGTAGTCCTCAAGGTGATCCTCGTCGATGCCCAACCCTTGCGGTGCCGGTGAGCACAACACCTCCAGTTCTCGCAGCCACATGCCCGGTTCGTTCGGCGGCGAGTCGGTGCCGAACACGATCTTGTTGCGCGGCAAATCCTTGGCGAACTCGACGATCCGAGACTGGAAGCACCAGCCGGATTCGCAGTACACGTTCGGCGTGTCCATGGCCATCCAGAACGCTTCGAACGAGTAGTTGCCACCGGTCTGGATTCCGAAGTGACCGATGATGAAATTGACCATCGGGAACTCGCGGATGATCGGGTAGAACATCGTCGGAATGGTGTATGGCCCGTCGCCGGTGTGGATCAGCACCACGATGTTGTACTTGGCGCAGACTTTCATCGCCGGGCGCAACCAGTCCAGCGCCCGGTCCGGGCGATAGCCGTGCATGTTGGCGTGCAGCTTGAGCATCTTGAAACCGTATTCCTTGATGTGGAACTCCAGCTCCGCCGCACCGTTTTCCGGTCCCCAGCGCGGGTTGAAGTTGAAGTTGCCGATGAAACGGTCCGGGTACTTCACGCAGAGTTCGGCGACGTAGGACATGTAGTCACGCACACCTTCGCGGCCCCGGCGGTTGCCGTCGCGATAACCGGTGTTGCCCGGTGGCGGCTGGATGAAGCCCATGTCGATGCGGCGCGGTTTGCCGTTGATCATGTACGGGCCGTCCATCAGCTTGAGCATGCGCTCGCCGGTGAAAGGTTCGCCGGTGTGGCGCCAGGCCTCGTCGACCAGGTTGGTAGGGTGCAGATGGGTGTCGATAATCATCGGTTCAGCTCCTGGCCAGTTGCGTGGTGACGGGGCGCTTTAGCTGCGCCTCTGCTTCGCAAACCGTGCGTGGTGGCGGGGTCGGTTCGAGGCCGATCATTCGTGCGGTGTTGTTGCCCAGGTACTCTTCGAGGGTGTCCTCGTCGAGGTTCAAACCCTGCGGCGGTTCGTGGCACAGCACTTCCAGCAGGCGCAGCCACATGCCCGGTTCGTTCGGCGGGGTGTCGGTGCCGAACAGGATCTTGTGGGTCGGCAGGACCTTGGCGAACTCGACGATCCGCGATTGCAGGCACCAGCCCGATTCGCAGTAGACGTTGGGCAGTTCCATCGCCCATTGCATCGGTTCGAACACATAGACGCCACCGGTCTGCACGCCGAAGTGGGCCATGATGAAATCGACGTTGGGGAATTCCTTGATCATCGGCACCCATTCCGACGGGATGCTGTACGGCCCGTCGCCGGTGTGCAGCTTGACCGGGATGCCCAGCTCGGCACATTTTTCGAAGCACGGGCGCACCCAGTCCAGCGCACGGTCAGGACGGTAGGCGTGCATGTTGGCTTGCATCTGCACCATCTTGAAACCGTGTTCCTTGACGTAGCGCTCGATAGCCTCGACGCCGTTTTCCACGCCGCAGCGCGGGTTGTAGACGAAGCAGCCGATGAAGCGGTCCGGGTAGGTCTGGACCATTTTCAGCGTGTAGGCCATGTAGGCGTCGATGGACTCGCGACCGGTCAGGTCGCCGTCGGTCCAGGTGTAGATGGTGTTGCCCTGCGGGGGCTGGATGAAGGCTTTGTCGATGCGGCGAGGCTTGCCGTTGACCATGTACGGGCCATCCATCATCTCCAGCAGACGCTCGCCGGTGAACGGGTCACCGTCATGCCTCCAGGCGAGGTCCACCAGATCGGTGGGATAGCAGCTGATATCGATGATCATTGAAGTCGATCTCCTGATAGCGGGGTAGGGAACCTTGCGGTTCACAGCAGCCACGTCCCGGGCAATCGGCCATTTCTATGCGCAAAAAATCACGCATTCCCTCGCCTGGTCGCATCCGGCTCGGGACGCTGGCTGCTTGGGGGGAAGTATTGGAAGGGGGTGTCGGGTTCGTACAATATTAATTGGGCGAGGGGTTGATATGTGTTCGATATGGCTGTGTGTTGGCTGGGCGGGCCTCATCGCTGGCAAGCCAGCTCCTACAGTGATCGATGGTGTTAACCCAATCTGTTACACCCCAAAAAACCCTGTAGGAGCTGGCTTGCCAGCGATGGCGTTCGATAGGTTTTTTGTGTTGGCTGGGCGGGCCTCATCGCTGGCAAGCCAGCTTGTATGTTTAGACTTGAAGGGGTGGGTGGGACTAAAGCCTCGCTTCTGACTCTGACCAGTACAGACCGTGGGAGACATCGTCCCACCCCTTCACCTAATGCGCCGATAAGGAATGCATCGGCTC
>NZ_FYDO01000026.1 GCF_900187615.1 Pseudomonas sp. Irchel s3f7
GGAGTAACTTGTGATGCTGATAATCTGTTGACTAGCAGTCTGACTCCACAAGCACCCACACGAATTGCTTGATTCAGTTGTTAAAGAGCGGTTGGTTAAGATCTTTCGTCTCAACCGAGGCGCGCATTCTACAGCAGCCTCATTTGCTGTCAAGTGGTTATTTTCAGAAGTTTTCAAGGATTTCCTTAACAACTTCAACCACTTGCGCTTCAGATCTCTCATCAGCGGGAGGCGAATTCTACAGCGTTACCCGCTGATGTCAACACCTCTTTTTCAACTTCCTTTTGGCTTCGATGAACTGAAGCAACCTGCTGCCGAAAACTGCGTAACTCTTTGTTTACCAAGGAATTTTCCGTTTCGACTGCGCCGGAAGTGGGGCGAATTATAGACACCTGAGATCTGCCGTCAAGCACTGATTTTGCTTTTCTATCAATAGCTTGCAGAAAGGACCTGCCTACCCTCTATATAGAGGTGCAAATACGCGCCTCTATATAGAAGACATAATCAAAGAACGCCGGACGCTTTGAAAGCAGACACCACCGAAGCATCCATTCCCAGCACCCGCTGTAACACCTCCAGCGTATGCTCACCCAGCAAAGGCGGCGCATTACGGTACTCCACCGGCGTCTCCGACAGACGAATCGGACTCGCTACCTGAGGCACTATTCCGGCCAGCGCATGCGGCAGTTCGATTGCCAAGCCACGCGCCTTGACCTGGGGATCGGCAAACATCTGTGCCAGATCATTGATAGGCCCGCACGGAACACCAGCTTGCTCCAGCTGTGCCACCCATTGCGCCGTAGTCTTGAACACTGTCGCCTGACGTATCAGCGGAATCAGCACTGCCCGGTTAGCCACCCGCAATTTGTTGGTCACAAAGCGCGGGTCGTCTGCCCACTGCGGCTGCCCAGCCACTTCCGCGAACTTGCGGAACTGTCCGTCATTACCCACGGTAAGGATGAAATCACCATCCGCCGTAGGAAAATCCTGATACGGCACGATGTTCGGATGAGCATTACCCAAACGTTTTGGCGCATTGCCCGTGGTCAGATAGTTCATCGCCTGGTTGGCCAGGCATGCCACCTGGACGTCGAGCAAGGCCATATCGATATGCTGACCACCACCATCGTGATCCCGATGCGCAAGCGCCGCCAGGATCGCGACTGTCGAGTAGAGCCCGGTCAGAATGTCCGTCAACGCGACGCCCACCTTCACCGGTCCTTCACCTTCTTCGCCTTCAGGTCGCCCAGTCAGGCTCATGAGCCCGCCCAACCCCTGGATCATGAAGTCATAACCAGCACGCTTGGCATACGGTCCAGTCTGACCAAACCCGGTAATCGAGCAATAGATCAGATCCGGATTGATTGCCTTCAGCGACTCATAGTCCAAACCATAAGCCGCCAGGCCTCCGACCTTGAAGTTCTCGATCAGGATGTCCGACTTGGCGGCCAGATCACGAACCAGTTTCTGCCCTTCTGGACGCGTGAAGTCGATGGTGACCGATTGCTTGTTGCGATTGGCCGACAGGTAGTAGGCGGCCTCGCTGGTGTTCTCGCCATAGGCGTCTTTAAGGAACGGCGGCCCCCAGGCACGCGTGTCATCACCGTTGCCCGGGCGCTCGACCTTGATCACTTCGGCGCCAAGGTCGGCCAGGATCTGCCCGGCCCAAGGCCCTGCCAGCACCCGCGATAAATCCAGTACCCGTAGATGCGATAGCGCGCCCATGGACGTTCTCCTATTAATAGAACGCCTGGAGGCCAGTCTGCGCACGACCCAGGATCAGTGCATGGACGTCGTGCGTACCTTCGTAGGTGTTCACCACTTCCAGGTTGACCAGGTGACGTGCAACGCCGAACTCATCGGAAATACCATTGCCACCCAGCATGTCACGAGCCATGCGGGCGATGTCCAGGGACTTGCCGCAAGAGTTGCGCTTCATCATCGAGGTGATTTCGACCGCCGCCGTGCCTTCATCCTTCATACGCCCCAGACGCAGGCAACCTTGCAGTGCCATGGTGATCTCGGTCTGCATGTCGGCCAGTTTTTTCTGGATCAACTGAGTAGCGGCCAATGGGCGACCGAACTGTTGACGATCCAGGGTGTACTGACGAGCGGTGTGCCAGCAGAACTCGGCGGCACCCAATGCACCCCAGGAGATGCCGTAGCGCGCGGAGTTGAGGCAGGTAAAAGGACCTTTCAGGCCACGGACATCCGGGAAGATGTTCTCTTCCGGAACAAACACGTTATCCATGACGATCTCACCGGTGATCGACGCCCGCAGGCCGACCTTGCCGTGAATCGCCGGAGCGCTCAGGCCTTTCCAGCCCTTTTCCAGTACGAAGCCACGGATGTCGCCAGCATCGTCCTTGCCCCAGACCACGAACACATCGGCGATCGGGCTGTTGGTGATCCACATTTTGCTGCCGGTCAGGCTGTAGCCGCCTTCGACTTTGCGTGCACGAGTAATCATCGCGCCCGGGTCGGAACCGTGGTTAGGCTCGGTCAGACCGAAGCAACCGATCCATTCACCCGACGCCAGTTTCGGCAGGTATTTCTGCTTCTGGGCTTCGGTACCGAATTCATTGATGGGCACCATCACCAGCGAAGACTGCACGCTCATCATCGAACGATAACCAGAGTCGATACGCTCGACTTCTCGGGCGATCAGGCCGTAGCTGACATAGTTCAGACCGCTGCCGCCGTATTCCTCCGGGATGGTGGCGCCCAACAGGCCAACTTCGCCCATCTCGCGGAAGATCGCCGGATCGGTCTTCTCATGGCGGAAAGCTTCAAGAATGCGAGGCGCAAGACTCTGCTGGGCGAATTGCGCAGCGGTGTCGCGAATCATGCGCTCTTCTTCAGTAAGCTGTTGATCCAGCAGCAGTGGATCGATCCAGTTGAAGCTAGCTTTACCGGCCATGAGTGTGTCCTCTCGAAACAGGTCAAATAACGTGGACTGATCCTAGGCCGGGTTCGTCGTCTCGGCAAACGAGGATTTCGCATACTGTTGTGCTAATTTCTCACTTCGAAACGTCGCAGAAGAGCCTTTATGCGATGCATTAGTGAGGTTGACGTACATGCGCAGGAAGATTCCCAGTACCACCGCCCTGATCAGCTTCGAGGCGGCAGCACGCCATGAAAGCTTTACCAAGGCAGCCCAGGAATTGTCGCTGACCCAAGGGGCGATTTGCCGACAGATCGCCAGCCTTGAGGAGTTCCTCAGCGTGGAACTGTTCCGACGCTCGAGACGCGGAGTGAAGCTGACGGAGGCCGGACTTTCCTACAGTCGCCGCGTCGCCACCCAGCTCGATGCCGTTGAACGAGACACGCTGTCGGTCATGGGCCAGCAGGGCGCCAATGTGATTGAGCTGGCCGTGGTTCCGACCTTCGGCACCCAGTGGTTGCTGCCGCGCCTCAAGGACTTCCAGCAAAAACACCCTGAGGTGACAGTCAACCTGACCAACCGCACACGCCCGTTTCTGTTTGCAGACACCGAATTCGACGCGGCAATCTATTTCGGCGATGCAGATTGGTCAGGTACGGAATCCCACAGGTTGATGGGTGAAAATCCGATGCCTGTGTGCAGCCCCAACTTACTGGGAAAAAAGCCTCTTCTGACGCCCGGCGAAATCGCTGACCTGCCCCTCCTGCAACAAACCACACGCCCTTACGCCTGGCGCCAATGGTTCGACTCTCAACACCTGAATGTCCCCCGAGACATGACAGGACCGCGCTACGAACTATTCTCCATGCTTGCCCAAGCAGCCATGCACGACATGGGCATTGCCCTGATCCCGCCGTTCCTGATTCAGCGTGAACTGGCCGAGAAACGCCTGGTGATTGCCAACCCTCAGGCACTCTCCAGCATTAAGGCCTATTACCTGATGATTCCAGAGCGAAAGGTCGAATCCGCGTCATTAAGGGCCTTTCGTGACTGGCTGGTAAATCAGGCCCACGGCTACAGCCTAGAAGGATAAAGGCTCGAAGCCATTATCTGACCTCGTAGTCAGCAAACACAAAGCCCTACAGATATAAGTATTTGTCGCGTAACAGCAAACTGTACTAAGCAGCCGAACAATCGTCCCACAAGCGCCGGTTGACGCGGCTTTGCGCCACTATTTTGCGACGATGCCGCATCATTCATACGGCCGATGTGCAAATTATTGAATTTCGCTCAAAATCCTTACAAAGCACGGTCTACAAGGGATCGGGCCTGTCGGTTGCGACATTCGGTCACGGGGTGACTTGTAGTTAATTTTCCGTCACCCGTCATAATCCCTTGAAGGGCACAAAGTTCGCCTGCAAAATGCCGCGCCCCGCCCTGATTTGGCGGGATCGTGCTGATCGGCCGCCCCAGCCGCACCATCCGTAGTGCATGGGTTTACTCAATAAGATCACGCAGGAGATTTGACGTGCACATTGGTGTTCCTCTCGAAACCCAGACCGGTGAAACACGGGTTGCTGCAACCCCGGAAACCATCAAGAAGCTGATCGGCCAGGGCCATAAGGTCACTGTACAAAGCGGCGCCGGCATTAATGCCAGCGTTGTCGACAGTGCCTATGAAGCGGCAGGCGCAAGCATTGGCAGCGCCAACGATGCGTTTGGTGCAGAGCTGATTCTCAAAGTTGTCGCCCCCAGTGACAGCGAGCTCGCACTGATCAAGAGCGGCACCATTGTGGTGGGCATGCTCAACCCGTTCAGCAATGAAACCATCGCAAAAATGGCCGAGTGCGGCATTACTGCCTTCGCTCTGGAAGCGGCGCCTCGTACCTCACGCGCCCAGAGCCTGGACGTGCTGTCCTCGCAAGCCAACATCGCCGGTTATAAAGCCGTGTTGCTGGCTGCTCACCACTATCCGCGCTTCATGCCAATGCTGATGACCGCTGCGGGCACCGTGAAAGCGGCGCGCGTGCTGATTCTCGGTGCCGGTGTTGCCGGCTTGCAGGCGATCGCCACGGCCAAACGCCTGGGTGCAGTGATCGAAGCGTCTGACGTGCGTCCTGCGGTTAAAGAGCAGATCGAATCCCTCGGCGCCAAGTTCGTTGACGTGCCGTACGAGACCGATGAAGAGCGTGAATGCGCCGTCGGTGTCGGCGGTTACGCACGCCCTATGCCAGCCAGCTGGATGCAGCGCCAGGCCGCGGCCGTACACGAACGCGCCAAGCAGGCTGACATCGTCATCACTACCGCACTGATTCCGGGTCGCAAGGCTCCGACGCTGTTGAGCGCGGAAACCGTGTCGCAGATGAAGCCGGGCTCGGTGGTCATCGACCTCGCGGCAGCCCAGGGCGGCAACTGCCCGCTGACCGTGGCCGATCAGGTGGTCATCGAGAATGGCGTGACCATTGTCGGCCCGACCAACCTGGCCGGCGCGGTGGCGGCTGACGCTTCGGCGCTGTATGCCCGCAACCTGCTGGACTTCATGAAACTGTTGTTCGATAAAGAAGGACAACTGGTGATCAACCTTGAAGACGACATCGTCGCCGCGTGCCTGATGTGCCGCGACGGCCAGATCGTGCGCAAGAACGGCTGAGGATAAAAACAATGGAAGACATGCTGATCTCTGACGGTATCTACAACCTGATCATCTTCGTGCTGGCGATTTATGTCGGTTACCACGTGGTCTGGAACGTGACGCCTGCGCTGCACACCCCGTTGATGGCGGTGACCAACGCGATCTCGGCGATCGTGATCGTCGGTGCCATGCTGGCAGCGGCTTTGACCGTGACGCCACTGGGCAAGACCATGGGCACTCTGGCTGTGGCCCTGGCCGCGGTGAACGTGTTCGGTGGCTTTTTGGTCACCCGTCGCATGCTGGAAATGTTCAAGAAGAAAGCGCCAGCAAAAGCGCCGGCCGCCAAGGCTGAAGCAGTCAAGGCTGAGGTGCAGCAAGCATGAGCATGAACCTGGTTACGTCCCTGTATTTGATCGCCTCGGTCTGCTTCATCCAGGCGCTCAAGGGCCTTTCGCACCCCACCACGTCGCGTCGCGGCAACCTGTTCGGCATGCTCGGCATGGGCCTGGCGATCCTCACCACGGTCGGCCTGATCTACAAGCTCGGTGCCGAACTGGCACAGGACGGTATCGTCTACGTGATCGTCGGCCTGCTGATCGGCGGTACCGCCGGTTCGATCATGGCCAAACGCGTTGAAATGACCAAGATGCCGGAGCTGGTCGCCTTCATGCACAGCATGATCGGTTTGGCTGCGGTGTTCATCGCCGTGGCTGCCGTGGTCGAGCCACAGTCGCTGGGGATCGTCCATCAGCTCGGCGACGCAATTCCGGCCGGTAATCGCCTGGAACTGTTCCTCGGCGCGGCCATTGGTGCAATCACCTTCTCCGGTTCGGTGATCGCGTTCGGCAAGCTGTCAGGCAAGTACAAGTTCCGCCTGTTCCAGGGTGCCCCGGTGCAGTTCACCGGCCAGCACAAGCTGAACCTGCTGCTGGGTCTGGCGACACTGGGCCTGGGCGTGACCTTCATGCTCACCGGCGACTACACCGCTTTCGCAGTGATGCTGGCCCTGGCCTTCGTGCTCGGCGTGCTGATCATCATCCCGATCGGTGGCGCCGACATGCCGGTCGTGGTGTCGATGCTCAACAGCTACTCCGGTTGGGCGGCAGCGGGTATCGGCTTCTCGCTGAACAACTCGATGCTGATCATCGCCGGTTCGCTGGTGGGTTCGTCCGGTGCGATCCTCTCGTACATCATGTGCAAGGCGATGAACCGTTCCTTCTTTAATGTGCTGCTCGGTGGCTTCGGCAATACGGCGGATGCGGCCGGCCCGGCGGGTTCGAAAGAAGCCCGTCCGGTGAAATCCGGTTCGGCTGACGACGCGACCTTCCTGCTGACCAACGCCGACACCGTGATCATCGTTCCGGGCTACGGCCTGGCGGTAGCGCGGGCACAGCACGCACTGAAAGAACTGACCGAGAAGCTAACTCATCGCGGCGTGACCGTGAAGTACGCGATCCACCCGGTTGCCGGTCGTATGCCGGGCCACATGAACGTATTGCTGGCCGAGGCCGAAGTGCCTTACGACCAGGTGTTCGAGATGGAAGACATCAACTCCGAGTTCGGCCAGGCCGACGTGGTATTGGTATTGGGCGCCAACGACGTGGTCAACCCGGCCGCCAAGAACGATCCGAAGTCGCCGATTGCCGGCATGCCGATCCTCGAAGCGTTCAAGGCCAAGACCATCATCGTCAACAAACGCTCGATGGCCAGCGGTTATGCCGGCCTGGACAACGAACTGTTCTACCTGGATAAAACCATGATGGTGTTCGGCGACGCTAAAAAGGTCATCGAAGACATGGTCAAAGCCGTCGAGTAATTCTGCGCGGCATACAGAACGCCCCGATTCGTCGGGGCGTTTTTGTTTGCGCAAATCGTCGGACAAAACTACGCTTTTGTTACCGATCCGGTAATGGTGTTTTGCTCAAAAGGCCCGAAATAGACAGCTCTTTTGCGACCTTGGTAGCGGGACAGGACTCGGCGTAATTCACTAGACTGCACGTCCTGTTACTTGTTGCCCGAGATAATAATCCATGTACCGTGACCGTATTCGCCTGCCTTCGTTGTTGGACAAAGTGATGGGCGCTGCCGAAGCCGCCGCCTTGATTGAAGACGGCATGACCGTCGGCATGAGTGGTTTCACCCGCGCCGGTGAAGCCAAGGCCGTGCCACAGGCACTGGCCGAACGCGCCAAGGTCACGCCGCTGAAGATCACCCTGATGACAGGTGCGAGCCTGGGCAACGACCTCGACAAGCAACTCACCGAAGCCGGCGTGCTGTCACGACGCATGCCGTTCCAGGTCGACAGCACCTTGCGCAAGGCGATCAACGCCGGCGAGGTCATGTTCATCGACCAGCATTTGTCCGAGACCGTGGAGCAATTGCGCAACCAGCAACTGAAGCTGCCGGACATCGCCGTGATTGAAGCTGTGGCAATCACCGAACAAGGGCACATTGTGCCGACGACTTCGGTGGGCAACTCGGCCAGCTTCGCGATTTTCGCCAAGCACGTCATTGTCGAAATCAATATGGCGCACAACCCGAACCTCGAAGGTCTGCACGACATCTACATCCCGACCTATCGCCCGACCCGCACGCCTATTCCGCTGGTCAAGGTCGATGACCGTATCGGCAGCACCGCCATCCCGATTCCACCGGAAAAGATTGTCGCCATCGTCATCACCAATCAGGGCGACTCGCCATCCACGGTGCTGGCGCCAGACGCCGAGACTCAGGGCATTGCCGACCACCTGATCAACTTCTTCAAGCAGGAAGTCGCGGCTGGGCGCATGACCAACAAGCTCGGCCCGCTGCAGGCCGGTATCGGCACCATTGCCAACTCGGTGATGTGCGGCCTGATCGATTCGCCGTTCGAAGACCTGACGATGTATTCCGAAGTACTTCAGGACTCGACCTTCGACCTGATCGACGCCGGCAAGCTGAGCTTTGCGTCGGGCAGCTCGATCACCTTGTCGAGTCGACGTAATGCCGACGTATTCGGCAACCTGGAGCGCTACAAGGACAAACTGGTGCTGCGCACGCAGGAGATTTCCAACCATCCTGAAGTCGTGCGCCGCCTGGGCATCATCGGCGTCAACACGGCGCTTGAGTTCGACCTCTACGGCAACGTCAACTCCACTCACGTTTGCGGTACGCGGATGATGAACGGGATCGGTGGTTCTGGCGATTTCGCGCGCAATGCGCATTTGTCCATCTTCGTGACCAAGTCGATCGCCAAGAACGGCGCGATCTCAAGCGTAGTGCCGATGGTCAGCCACGTAGACCACACCGAGCATGACGTCGACATCCTCGTCACCGAAGTCGGCCTGGCGGACCTGCGCGGCCTGGCGCCTCGGGAGCGGGCGCGCATCATCATCGATAATTGTGTGCACCCGGATTATCGCCAGGCGCTTGATGACTACTTCACAGCCGCTTGTGCTCTCGGTGGACACACCCCGCATATCCTGCGCGATGCACTGAGCTGGCACATCAACCTGGAAGAAACCGGGCAAATGCTGAAGAAGTAATTGATACAGATAGGAGCTGACGCAAACACAGTTTCGTCAGCTCCTCATTGTCCGTTTCTATTATTGAAAAAACTGTACTGCTGTACTGGTCATTTCCTACCGAAAAAGCCTACACCCTCCGACCAAAAACCTAAAAATGCACAGAATTAGTGCAGATAGGTACAGTTGCCTCAATTTAGACCAGTACACCCCCTATAAACAGTTAACTGAGCTCTCACAATACAGATGAACTGTATCTACAGAGACTAGGCAAAGAAGAGGAACATGGGCACCAGTTAAACCACTACCTGATCCCGCCACAAGCGGAAGGATGTCAACCATGGAACGTACACTCAGTTCCGAACTGTTCTTCGAAAACACTGCTGCAAAAACCCAGGCTTCCATGCCTCTGCGCGTTATCGCCAACCTGATGCTGTGGCAGCGCCGCATCTCCAGCCGCCACCAATTGGCTCGCCTGGATTCGCGTCTGCTGGCTGACGCCGGGATTAGCGAAGCACAACGCTACGAAGAGCTGAGCAAGCCGTTCTGGCGCTAAGTTAGCGTCGCTGGCTCTGACCTGAAGGGTCCACCGCCAGCACCCGAATTGAACAAACAAGACCCGTCGTGGGAAACCACGACGGGTCTTGTCGTTTAAGGGTCAAAAAAGTAAAAATAGTACAGTTTCACAAAATCAAAAAATGCACAGGTACAGTTGAACTGTAAGGTTTAACCTTGCAGCTGTTACACAGAGTTTTTTCAAGCAGGCTGGTCGACCGACATATACAGGCCTAATATCCAACCAGAACGGGGTGATCGAAGCTCCGGCGCTGAATGGCCGGGCACGCACCTCTCATCGAGCTTTTCCAAAGGAGTAACACCATGTCCCGACTACGTCTGCTCAGCGCTGCAGCCTTGCTTGCCGTGGCTGCCAATTCCCACGCCACCAGCTTCATCGTGACCACCGACGCCGTCGTTGGAGCACTCAAGTCGAGCTCCGATTCGACGTCCGACGTCACGTCGTCCTTCAAGGATGACAAGATCGTGCTTGCTGCCCGTGATGACGCTGCCAGCTTCGTCGCCAGCGAAGGCTCTATCCGCGGTGTAAAACTCGAAAGCGCACTCGACCACATTCGCCACCAGGCGCCTGCGTTGAATGCGACAGACGCACAGCTGGCGCAAGCCATCCTGTCGATCTAAGCGAAACCGCTGATATGGGACGCGCCGGTCGCGTCCCGATATTTCGGCGCTGGCTCTAGAATGGGCCTTACGCTAGCCTTGGGACTCACTTGCAACTGTCGAGTCTCATGCGTTTTCTTTCAAATCTGTTGATCGCTCCAGTGTTCCTTGCTCTTGGCTATAACGGTTCGGCCCAAGCCTACGACGCTTTCAACCTGTCTACCCAAGGCACGGTTGCCAGCGGTTACGCCACAAGCCTGGTGACCTCCGCCCCCTTCGACCATAAACTGCTCGACGCCCGGGATGATGCCGCGGCATTCATTGCCAGTGACGGTCGATTGAGAGGCGCGCAACTGGAAGCGGCCCTGCTGTATCTACGCCAGACCCAGCCGAAACTTCATGCTGGCGACCTTGAACTGGCACAGGCAATACTCGTCCAATAGTTATCCTTGTTTTATCTGGAGTCGTTCCATGCGTAACCCGCTCATTGCTGCCGTCTTAGGCCTGTTTCTGTTGGCCGACGTGGCCCAGGCACAAACTCTGGTCGCCACCAGTAACATTCTGATTCGCGCTACCCAGCGCACACTTGATTTCACTTCCGATACCACCACGTCCATTCGCGATTCGAAGATTGTCCGCGAAGCCCAGGACGATGCCGCCAGCTTCGTCGCCAGCAATGGCGATATTCGTGGCGCACACCTGGAGTCCGCGTTTGATTTGTTGCGCACCCGCGTGCCGGAAGCTCGTGATGCCAGTGACCAGGATCTCGCCGAAGCCATCCTCGCACTGTGAAGGGTCCAGGCGCCTGGCTGCTGGCCGGGGCCCTGTTGCTGCTTGGCAACACGGCCCACGCTGGCCTTCAATTACAGCTCAAGACCGAAGGTCTGACGCCCGCGCAACAGCAAGCCAGCCAGGCCCTGCTCGATGAAGCCATGCAGGCCCTGCCGCCGCGCTTCATCGAGCAACTGGACCGGCGCATTGATGTCGGCTGGACCGATGACATGCCCAAGAATGCCTACGGACAGGCATCACTGGTCTCGGAGCTCGATCTGAATCGCAATCTGTTGGCCAGCCTCACGGACGGCAGTGCCGCGACCAAAAAGACTTATCGCCCCCACGGCACTGTGCGCCGGGAAATGCTGGCCACCGTCCTGCATGAGTTGACTCATATTTATGATCGTTCGCGCCTGTGGTCGGATACCGAGCGCAAACTGATTCAGCGTTGCACCCAACGCAGTAACAGTTCGGGCCTGATTGGCATTCCGGACGAATGCCGGAGCCAATCCGATCGGCGCTTTACCCTCAGCGACGATCCGCGCCTGCTTGACCTCGCCGGGTGGCAGCAATACGTCGGCCGTCGTGGCGAGCGCGAACAGCACAACCGGCAGATCGCCCGCAGCCCGGACATCTACGAGACAAGCAGTCCGAAGGAGTTCGTCGCGGTCAACATGGAGTACTTCCTCCTCGACCCGAGCTACGCCTGCCGTCGCCCCGCGCTGTATCGCTACTACGAAGAACGCTTTGGCTGGGCGCCCGCTGCCAGGAACGCTTGCGGCCAAACCTTCGCCTTCCTCAATGCCGGTAATGACTTCGCCAAAACGCCGTTAGGCCACGTTGATCCGGAACGGGTCTACGCCGTTGACTATCTGCTGGCCGAGGCCAATCAGAACTGGGTCAGCCGCTGGGGCCACAGCATGTTGCGGCTGGTGATCTGCGCACCGGGCCGTCCACGCGGGCCGGATTGCCGGCTGGATCTGGATCAGCATCTGGTGCTGTCGTACCGCGCCTTCGTCGGCGACGTTCAACTGTCGAGCTGGGACGGACTTGTGGGTAAATACCCGTCACGCCTGTTTGTTTTGCCCCTTGCCCAGGTCATCGACGAATACACCAAGACCGAACTGCGCAGCCTGGCCTCCGTGCCGTTGAACCTGTCGCGCAGCGAGATCGATGGCGTGGTGGAGCGTGCCGCCGAAATGCACTGGAGTTACGACGGCAACTACTTCTTCCTGTCGAACAACTGCGCAGTGGAAGAGCTGAAACTGCTACGCGGCGGCACCAACAATGCGCAACTGGTCGCCCTCGACAACATCATGCCCAACGGTTTGCTGGAAGTGTTGAAAGGCCGCGGACTGGCGGACACCAGCGTGTTGAACGATCAACGGGAAGCCCTGCGTCTGGGCTATCGCTTCGACTCTTTCCGCGATCGTTATCAAGCCATGTTCGAAGTGCTGAAGAAGCACCTGCCGATCAAGCAGGACACCGTCGAAGAATGGCTGGACTTGAAAGCCCATGAGCGCCGCGAATGGTTCGGCCAGGCTGACTTGCGCACCAGCGCAGCCTTGCTGCTATTGGAACAGGCGAGCTTTCGGCGCCAGATGCTGTTGGCTCAGGATGAAGTGAAGCAGCGATATCTAGGCGCTCGAGAGCTGAAGAACGGCGGCATGGACAGGGCCAACGAAACGCTCAGGCAGATTCTCGACAACAGTGGCTTCCTCAGTCGCCCGGCGGAGTTGCTGGGCACTGGCGGTTATGGATTGCCGCAGCCAAGCGAGTCGCAGCATCTGGAAGCGGAAACCAGTTTGCGCCAGAAAAAACTCCAGGCACTGACCGGTGATCTCGACAAAGAGGTGAGGGCGCTGCTCGAACCGAGCCGAGCCGCCGAGATGGCCGCCAATGAAGCCAACGTGAAGCAAATCGGCGAACATCTGCGCAAACTGCATAAGGCATCGGGCGGACTGGAGTTGCCTTGATAGCTTAGAAAGCAAAGATCGCAGCCTGCGACAGCTCCTACAGATCACATTTCATCTGTAGGAGCTGTCGCAGGCTGCGATCTTTTGATGCACGTTACTTTCAGCTGATGCGGGCCTTGCGCACGCCTTCGGCCAACGCCGAGCAGAGGCTCAGCACGCCATCCACCGCTTGTTCCGGCGAGGTGGCATTGGCGATGTGATCGATCAATGCCGAACCCACCACAACACCGTCGGCCAGACGCGCGATAGACGCAGCCTGTTCAGGGGTGCGGATACCGAAACCGATGCTGATCGGCAGATCGGTATGACGACGCAGACGAGCGACGGCTTCTTCAACGTGCTCCAGCGTCGCGGCACCGGCACCGGTCACACCGGCCACCGATACGTAATACACAAACCCGGAGCTGCCGTTGAGAACGGTCGGCAGGCGGACATCGTCGGTGGTCGGCGTGGTCAGACGGATAAAGTCCAGGCCCGCGGCCTGCGCCGGGTCGCACAGCTCGCCGTTATGCTCCGGCGGCAGATCGACCACGATCAGGCCGTCAACGCCGGCCTCTTTGGCATCGGCGATGAAACGCGGCACGCCGTACATGTGGATCGGGTTGAAGTAACCCATCAACACCAGCGGCGTCTCTTGATTGCCTTCGCGGAACTCGCGGACCATTTGCAGGGTTTTCGCCAGATTCTGTTTGGCGCCCAACGCACGAATGTTGGCCAGTTGAATCGCCGGGCCATCGGCCATCGGATCGGTGAAGGGCATGCCCAGTTCGATCACGTCTGCACCAGCGGCCGGCAAGCCTTTGAGGATGGCCAGGGACGTGTCGTAGCTCGGGTCGCCCGCGGTGACGAAGGTCACCAGGGCGGCGCGGTTCTGTTCCTTGAGTTCGGCAAAACGCGTTTGCAGGCGGCTCATCAGTGTTTCTCCTGCTTGGATTGTTCCATGTGGTGCATCACGGTCTGCATGTCTTTGTCGCCACGGCCGGACAGGTTGACCACCATCAGGTGATCCTTCGGCAAGGTCGGTGCGCGCTTGAACACTTCGGCCAGGGCATGGGCACTTTCCAGGGCAGGAATGATGCCTTCCAGACGGCAGCACTGGTGGAACGCGGCGAGGGCTTCGTCGTCGGTCACCGAGGTGTATTGAACGCGGCCGATGTCATGCAACCAGGCGTGTTCCGGGCCGATGCCTGGGTAGTCCAGGCCAGCAGAAATCGAGTGGGCGTCGATGATCTGGCCATCGTCGTCCTGCAGCAGGAAGGTACGGTTGCCGTGCAATACGCCCGGTACGCCACCGTTCAGGCTCGCCGCATGCTTGCCGGTTTCGATGCCGTAGCCAGCGGCTTCAACGCCGATGATTTCGACGCTCTTGTCGTCGAGGAACGGGTGGAACAGGCCCATGGCGTTGGAACCACCGCCAATGCACGCTACCAGGCTGTCCGGCAGGCGGCCTTCCTGGGCTTGCAGCTGCTCACGGGTTTCCTTGCCGATCACGGCCTGGAAGTCGCGAACCATTGCAGGATATGGGTGTGGACCGGCCACAGTGCCGATCAGGTAGAACGTGCTGTCGACGTTGGTCACCCAGTCACGCAACGCTTCGTTCATCGCGTCTTTCAAGGTGCCGGTGCCCGCCACGACCGGGATCACTTCAGCGCCCAGCAGCTTCATGCGGAATACGTTGGCCTGCTGACGCTCAATGTCAGTGGTGCCCATGTAGATCACGCAGTCCAGACCGAAACGCGCAGCCACGGTGGCAGTGGCCACACCGTGCATGCCGGCGCCGGTTTCGGCGATGATGCGTTTTTTACCCATGCGCCGTGCCAGCAGGATCTGGCCGATGCAGTTGTTGATCTTGTGCGCGCCGGTGTGGTTCAGCTCTTCACGCTTGAGGTAGATCTTGGCGCCACCACAGAATTCGGTCAGGCGCTCGGCGAAATAGAGCGGGCTTGGACGACCGACGTAGTCACGCTGGAAATAGGCCAGCTCTTCCTTGAAGGCAGGATCTTCCTTGGCCAATTCGTATTCGCGGGCCAGGTCGAGGATCAGCGGCATCAGGGTTTCAGCGACGTAACGGCCGCCGAACGCGCCGAACAGGCCGTTGGCGTCGGGGCCGTTGCGCAGATTAGTCTGGGTCATGGGGCGCTCCAGTTGAATGCGTGAAGTGATAATGGGCTTCACTCTACCCCTGACGTCCTCGGCTGAAAACCGATAAGATCACCACAACCTGTCAGGAAAACTCACAGATCTAATGAGCCACGATCTCCCACCGCTGAACGCCTTGCGCGCCTTCGAAGCCACTGCTCGCTTAAACAGCGTCAGTCAGGCTGCCGAACAGCTGCACGTGACCCATGGCGCCGTCAGCCGTCAGTTGAAAGTGCTGGAAGAGCACTTGGGTGTGAGCCTGTTCATCAAGGAAGGTCGCGGCCTTAAACTCACAGATGCCGGCATGCGACTGCGCGATGTGAGCGCCGAAGCGTTTGAACGCTTGCGCACCGTGTGCGCTGAGCTCACGCAAAGCACCGCCGACGCACCCTTCGTGCTTGGTTGTTCGGGAAGCCTGTTGGCGCGCTGGTTCATCCCGCGCCTGGGACGGCTCAATGCGGATCTGCCAGACCTTCGGTTGCACCTGTCTGCCGGAGAAGGCGATCTCGACCCACGACGGCCGGGGCTGGACGCACTCCTGGTGTTCGCCGAACCGCCGTGGCCAGCGGACATGCAGGTCTTCGAACTGGCCAGCGAACGCATCGGACCGGTCATGAGCCCGCGCTTTGCCGGTTATGAAGGACTAAAACACTCGCCTGCTACGGCACTGCTGAGCGAACCACTGTTGCACACCACATCACGCCCACAAGCCTGGCCAAGCTGGGCGCAGCAGCGCGACCTCGACGCCGGGACATTGACGTATGGTCAGGGCTTCGAGCATTTGTATTACTTGCTGGAGGCTGCCGTTGCGGGGCTGGGTGTGGCGATTGCCCCCGAGCCGTTAGTGGCCGAGGACTTGAAGGCTGGCCGCCTGGTTGCACCTTGGGGTTTCAGCGAAACCTCGGCGCAACTGGCGTTGTGGCTGCCCAAGCGCGCCGCAGACGGACGCGCCCGGCAACTGGCGCAGTGGCTCAAGAATGAGCTGCGTCGAGCGGATTAATCACGCTTGCACAGCAAATAAGCAGCCAACAGGCCCAACGCACCCACCGCGACTCCGGCTGTTGTCCAGGGATGTTCCTGAGCGTAATCGCGGGTGGCGATCCCGGTTTCACGGGTTTTGACCTTGACCTCTTCATAGGCATCGGAGAGTAGGTGTCGCGAATGCGTCAACGCATTCTCGGCGTTGACTTTCAGGCTTTTCAGGGTTCTACGCGACTCGTCCGAGGTGTCGTCCTTAAGGCTTTCCAACGACTTGAGCAGACTCTCGATCTCGGCTTCCATGCTTTGCAATGAGGCTTTACGTAACGAAGTGCTGGCCATGGTGGCTCTCCTGCATTGGTGATGAGTAGCGTGTGTTGGTTGGGACTTCAGGTGAAGGAGAAAGTGCAGTAAATCTGAACTTCACTGCGGATGTGTCGACTGAAGTAATAGGAAAAATCACTGCTAGGCTGTAATTCACACGCCGAGGAGAACGCCATGACTGACCATCACACCTATAAGAAAGTCGAGCTGGTCGGCTCGTCCACCACCAGCATTGAAGATGCGATCAACAACGCACTGGCCGAAGCCAGTAAAACCATCAAGTATTTGGAATGGTTTGAAGTGACCGAAACCCGAGGGCATATCAAGGATGGCAAGGCCGCGCACTTTCAGGTGACCCTTAAGGTCGGGTTCCGGATTGCCAGCAGCTGACTTTAGTCTAGTCTTCTGAACTTGCGTGCTGGCCGTATGCCACAGGGAATGGCAAAGCGCTGTATGAGCGCGTCTGGCAGACCGCTGGATAACCCTTTTGATTCGACCAGGGGATGCAACCGATGAAGAAATTTATATTGGCAGCAGGTTTGTTGAGCCTTGCCGGTTCTGTGTTTGCGGCCGGCAAGCCATGCGAAGAACTGAAAGCCGAAATCGCAGCGAAACTGGATGCCAAGGGCGTTTCCGGTTATTCACTGGAAATCGTCGATAAAGGCGCTGAGGCCGGCGGACAAATCGTCGGCACCTGTGAAAGCGGCACCAAGGTCATTGTTTACAAGCGATAGCCCGATTTCTGTGCGTTATTAAAAGCCGACGCCAAGGCGTCGGCTTTTTTGTCATCGGGTTTTCGCATCAACCTTTCATGACTTGCGCCAGCAGTTCGTAGGAATGCACGCGATCGGAATGTTCGTACAAGTCACAGGTAAAAATCAGCTCGTCCGCCTGAGTCTGCTCAATGAGCACGTCCAGTTTGGCGCGGATTTTCTGCGGGCTGCCCACCATGGCCAACCCCAGGAAATCACGCACAGCTTCTCGCTCATGGGGTAGCCACAGGCCATCCATGGATTCCACCGGCGGACGCTGCACCAGGCTCTGACCACGCATGAGCGCGAGAATCCTTTGGTACACCGACGTCGCCAGGTAATCGGCTTGCTCATCGGTGTCGGCAGCCACCAGCGGCACACCGAGCATCACGTAGGGTTTGTCCAACACGGCCGATGGCTTGAAATGGTTGCGATAGACGCGAATCGCCTCGTGCATGTAGCGCGGCGCGAAATGTGAGGCGAATGCGTAGGGCAAACCGCGCTCACCTGCCAGTTGTGCACTGAACAGGCTCGAACCCAACAGCCAGACCGGTACATTCGTACCGGTGCCCGGCATTGCGATGATGCGTTGGTCCGGGGTTCGCGGGCCTAGGTAGCGGACCAGTTCGGCGACATCTTCCGGGAAGTCATCGGCGCTGCCGGAGCGTTCACGGCGCAGCGCGCGCGCGGTCATCTGATCGGAGCCAGGCGCACGGCCAAGGCCCAGATCGATCCGGCCAGGATAGAGGCTTTCCAGGGTGCCGAACTGCTCCGCGATCACCAGCGGCGCGTGGTTGGGTAACATCACGCCACCCGAACCGACACGAATGGTCGATGTGCCGCCCGCAAGATAGCCGAGCAGCACCGATGTAGCGGAACTGGCGATGCCATCCATGTTGTGGTGCTCGGCGACCCAGAAGCGGTTGTAGCCGAACTTCTCGACGTGTTGCGCCAGGTCCAGCGAGTTGCGCAGCGACTGGGCGGGGCTGCCGTTCTCGCGCACAGGCACCAGATCGAGGGTCGAGAACTTGATATCGGACAGTCGTTTCATAAACCTGCTTCTCCAAATGAGGGCGCAGGTTTTTATGCGAGCAAAAACCTGCCGAATCCAAAGGCGTGTTTCATGCAATGTGGGCATATACCCGAGATTCAATAGCCGGGTAAAAAATCCTGCAAAAAAAGCGTCCCGATCGGACAGGATGAACTTTGCGCCTCGGTCTATCCTCACAACCCTGCTAATCGAAAACCACAAAGGCGTGACATTTCGCGCCGCTCTTGAGGAGACAGGCATGGCTATCACCAAGAAAGCATCGGCTCATTGGGAAGGGGACCTGAAAACCGGCATCGGCTCGATTTCCACGGAAACCGGCGTACTCAGAGAGGCACCTTATGGCTTCAAAGCGCGCTTCGAGGGCGGCAAAGGTACCAACCCGGAAGAGCTGATCGGCGCAGCCCACGCGGGTTGTTTCTCCATGGCGTTTTCAATGATTCTGGGGGAGGCGGGGCTGAAAGCCGACAGCATCGATACCAACGCTGAAGTGACTCTGGACCAGGTGGATGGCGGCTTTGCGATCACGGCCGTGAAACTGATCCTCAAGGCGAAAATCCCCGACGCAACTCAAGCCCAGTTCGAAGAGCTGAGCAACAAGGCTAAAGAAGGCTGTCCGGTGTCCAAAGTGCTGAATGCGAAAATCAGCCTGGATGCGACGCTGGTTGGCTAATACGCTTGCGCTTCGCAGCCTTCGGGCTGCGAACTTTTTGCCCTGAAACAAAACCTGAACGGCAAAACTGTGGTCGAATAAATGACAGCAGCCAAAACGCATTACCGTGCGTGCTGCCTCAAAGGAGCTTCAACCATGAAACGTTTTGCCTTGGTGGTTATCTGTTGCGCGCTGGCCACATCGGCGATCGCCGCACCGAAACCCTGTGAAGAACTCAAGGCCGAGATCGAAGCCAAGATCCAGGCCAGCGGAGTAACCTCCTACACGCTTGAAATCGTCACCAACGACGAAGTGCACGACAAGAATATGGTCGTGGGTTCGTGTGAAAACGGCACCAAGAAGATCATCTACCAGAAGAACGACCGCTGACACTCACATCAGGCAGTAGGCTTCCCGATCTTCAGCGACGATCTCCCGCTTGGCGTTATACAGCCGGGCGCCAGGGGTGAAGGCGATTGAGCGGCCTTCGAGCACGTAACGCTGACCGGCTTCGAAATGATCATATCTGATGGTCAGGTAGCAAAGCCGTTCCGAGGGCCCACTCATCATACTCATGCCCCCGCCACCGGGTACTTCGAAGTCGAACCGGACGACCAGCTCATGGCTGCCGGGCAACACTTCGAAATAACGCCCGTCGCGCAATCGCTGCTTGTCGAGGCGCTCGGCCATCAACAACTTGTCGTTAGGGAAGGGCGTAGAGAACTCCACCCAGGCCATTTGAGGATTGGGTGTCGGCATCGGGGTTTGGCAGCCCGCGACCACACTGGCGGCGAACAACAGCATCAACCTGCGCATGTTGGATGTCTCAAGGGGTAGGCATCCAGCATAACGCTGATCAGGTGCGTTGGCAGCCCGCCGGCGTGCCCTGACCAATCACTTTGCGCTGTTGATCGTAGAGCTTTGCCCAAGGCCGGAAACCGATATTGCCCGCCTGCAGTTCATAGCGCTCGCCGGCATTGAATTCCTTGAATTTCACGTTGATCTGACAATCGCGCCACAGCGGCTCAGCGTCGGGCCCGATGTTGGTGGGTTGCACGGTGAACTGGTAGCGAACGGTCAACTCATGGCTGCCGGGTTGAACCTCAAAGTAGCGCTTGTCCTCAGTGGCCTTGTCGTCGACCTCCAGTGCCTGCAAAGCCGTATCTTCTTGTTGTGAATCCAGATCGATCCAGGCTTGCGAGGGATCGTGGTGCGGTAGTCCAAATCCAGCACAGCCAGCCAGCAACAGCAGGCTTCCCGTCAGCATCAACATGCGCATAGCGGAGCTCCAGTCAGGCGGGATAGTCTTGCGGGCAGACTCTCCAGGGTAAATTCATTTTGATCAGGCCACTTCCAAGCCTTGGGTTACTTGATCGCGTTTTTCGCGTTTTGTTTCCGGGTGTGATGTTTTTGTTGCTCAACGGTTGCAGCAGCGTCAGCTATTACAGTCAGTTGGCCAGTGGCCAGCTGCAACTGTTGCGAGCGCGGGAGCCTGTTTCCGAAGTGATCGCCGATCCGGCTCGCGATCAAAAACTGCGCGCTCACCTGGCCCAATCACAAACGGCCCGGACGTTCGCCAGCCAGCAGCTGCGTCTACCGGACAACCAGAGCTATCGCCTGTACGCCGATATTGGCCGGCCATATGTGGTCTGGAATGTTTTCGTCACGCCGGAGTTTTCCCTGACCCCGCAAAACCACTGCTTTCCCATTGCGGGTTGCGTGGCCTATCGCGGTTATTACAGCCAGAGCGCGGCTCGCGGTGAAGCAGCCCTGCAACGTCTGCAAGGGATGGATGTGTCGATTGGCGGTGTCGAGGCCTATTCGACACTCGGCTGGTTCAACGATCCGATCTTGAATTCGATGATGGGTTGGGGCGATGAACGACTGGCTACGCTGATTTTTCACGAGTTGGCGCATCAGCGTATGTATGTGAAGGACGACACCGAGTTCAACGAGTCATTTGCCACGTTTGTCGAGCAAGAGGGCACTCGCCAGTGGCGCGCCTTTCGCAACCTTCCTCCCGATAACAATGCGCAGGCACGCCAGCGTGACCAGTTCATTGAGCTAGTGCTGGACACCCGCAGCCGATTGGAGAAGCTCTATGCGCAGCCATTGCCGGCCGAACAAATGCGTCAGCGCAAAGCGGCGGAGTTTGAGCGGTTACGTGGCGAATACCGGCAAATGCGCGACCGTCAGTGGGCAGGCGACAAACGCTATGACGCCTGGATCAATGCTCCGATGAACAATGCCCGATTACTGCCGTTTGGCCTGTATGACCAATGGGTACCTGCGTTTGTCGCATTGTTCAACCAGGCGGGCGGTGACTGGCTGAAGTTCTACGCCGCCGTGGAAACGCTTGGCGCCTTGCCGCTAGAGGAGCGCAAGACAGCACTCAAAGCGCTGTCCGGATCAGCAAGCGCCCATCAACCGAAGAACCAGTAGCAAACACCGATCGCACCGAGCACCCCGGCCAGCTCCGCCAGCAGCGCACAACCGACCGCATGCCGAGCGCGCTGGATGCCCACGGCGCCGAAGTACACCGCCAGCACATAGAACGTCGTTTCGGTGCTGCCCTGGACGGTTGCCGCCACCAGCGCCGGGAAGCTGTCTACGCCCGAGGTCTTCATGGTTTCAATCAACATCGCCCGGGCAGCGCTGCCGGAGAAGGGTTTGACCATGGCGGTTGGCAGCGCATCGACGAACCGCGTATCCCAACCGGCCCATTCCACCAGATGACGAATCCCGTCCAGGCCAAAATCCAGCGCCCCGGACGCCCGCAGCACGCCCACCGCACACAGCATCGCCACCAGATACGGCAGCAGGTTCTTCGCGACATCGAAGCCTTCTTTGGCACCCTCGACGAAGGCCTCGTAGACCTTCACTTTGCGCAGCGCGCCGATCACAAGGAACAGCATGATCAGACCGAACAGCGTCAGGTTGCCGAGGATCGATGACAAACCGGCCAGTGCGGCGGCCGACATCGTGCCCAACAGCGCCATGAAGCCACCGAGGATGAGGGCACCGGGAATCATGTAGGCCAGCACCACCGGGTCCCAGATGCGCAGGCGTTGCATGAAGGCCACGGATAAAAAGCCGACGATGGTCGAGCAACTGGTGGCCAGCAGAATGGGCAGGAACACCAGCGTCGGGTCAGGCGCGCCTTGTTGGGCGCGGTACATGAAGATCGTCACCGGCAACAGCGTCAGGGACGACGCGTTGAGCACCAGGAACAGGATCTGCGCGTTACTGGCGATGGTGGCGCTGGGATTGAGCTCCTGCAGGGCCTTCATGGCTTTGAGGCCAATCGGCGTGGCTGCGTTGTCCAGGCCCAGGCCGTTGGCGGCGAAGTTCAGGGTGATCAGGCCGATGGCCGGGTGACCGGGCGGGACTTCCGGCATCAGGCGCAAAAACAGCGGGCCGAGCGCCTTGGCCAGCCATTCGACGATCCCGGCTTTCTCGGCGATCCGCAGAAAGCCGAGCCAGAGGGTGAGGGTGCCGAACAGCAGGACCATCACTTCGACCGACAGCTTGGCCATGGCGAAAATGCTCTCCACCATCGCCGCAAAAATCCCGGCATTACCGCCGACCAGCCACTGCACCAGCGCCGATATTGCGGCCACAACGAAGAAGCCAAGCCACAGGCCATTAAGCATCAGTCAAATCCCCCAAAAGATGCGCGAATGATAGCGGGGTGGCCAGAAACGACAAACCCCGGATTTCTCCGGGGTTTGTCTATGCGCTACACATCTGTAGGAGCCGGCTTGCTGGCGATTGCTGCACCGCGGTGTATCTGTCACATCGCGTTATCGTTCATCGCCAGCAAGCCGGTTTCTACAGAGGGTGTCAGTTGCTGGAAACTTCACCAGCCGGCAGCTTTTCCTTGCTGCGCCAGTGTGGCAGGGAGTTCCAGTAGCGCTGGCCCTTGGCATCGTCGTACATGCCTTCCCAACGCGAGATAACCAGTACGGCCAGGGCGTTGCCGATCACGTTCAGTGCGGTACGCGCCATGTCCATGATGCGGTCGACACCGGCGATGAACGCCAGACCTTCCAGCGGAATACCAACGCTGCCCAGAGTTGCCAGCAGTACCACGAAGGACACGCCCGGTACGCCGGCGATGCCTTTGGAGGTGACCATCAGGGTCAGGACCAGCAGCAGTTGCTGGCCGACCGACAGGTCAATGCCGTACAGCTGAGCAATGAAGATCGCCGCGATGCTTTGATACAGGGTCGAACCGTCGAGGTTGAACGAGTAGCCGGTCGGTACCACGAAGCTGCAAATGGCTTTCGGTGCGCCGTAGGCTTCCATCTTCTCGATCACGCGCGGCAGCACGGTCTCGGAGGAAGCGGTGGAGTAGGCCAGCACCAGCTCATCCTTGAAGATGCGCATCAGCTTGATCACCGAGAAGCCGAACAGGCGTGCGATCAGGCCCAGCACCACGAAGGCGAAGAAGGCGATGGCGACGTAAACCAGGATCACCAGTTTCGCCAGCGGCAGCAGGGAAGCGAAACCGAAGTTGGCCACGGTTACCGCGATCAGTGCGAAGACGCCGATCGGGGCGTAGTTCATGATCATGTGGGTGACCTTGAACATGCTTTCCGACACGCCCTGGAACATCGTGACCAGCGGATCACGCAACTCTGGCTTGAGGCTCGACAGACCGAGACCGAACAACACGGAGAAGAAGATGATCGGCAGCATTTCGCCGCGGGTCATGGCCGCGAAGATGTTCGACGGGATCAGGTTGAGGATGGTCTCAATGAACGCGTGTTCATGCTGGACCTCCGCCGCCGTCGCCTGGTACTTGGAGATATCCACCGTTCCCAGCGTGCTCATGTCGATGCCGGCACCCGGATGGAACAGGTTGGCCATCAGCAGGCCTACGACGATGGCAATGGTGGTGACGACTTCAAAGTAGATGATGGTTTTGAGGCCGATGCTACCGAGTTTCTTCGCATCACCCACACCGGCAATGCCGACGATCAGCGAAGAGATCACGATCGGGATCACAATCATCTTGATCAGACGGATAAAGATATCGCCTGCCGGTTGCAGGACGTTGCTGATCCACCAGGCTTTTTCGGCACTGAAATGGTTGAGCAGCGCACCGATTGCAATCCCCAATACCAGACCGATGAGGATCTGCCAGGCGAGGCTAAGCTTTGCCTTCTTCATATCTTTACCCTTACTTCAGTTTGACTCGGACAGACGCATGGACTGGCCCGCTTGTGGCGAAACCGTCTGTGCATCTGCCCCCGTATAAGGAGCCCCGGAGCACTTGTTAATAGCTCTCTGGCAGGCGAAAAAAGGCGCAACTATTCCGATGCAAGGAAGCGACGTCTAATGCCGTAAACGCCTACCCCATGCCGAATCGGCATGAGGTTTTTTTACTGAAAGCGACGTCGCAATCGGTTCGAATACGACATTTCAGCAGGCATAAGCGCCGTGAACCGGTCATCACAGAGCAGGTTGGTTGTTTTTTGAGCAGGGCAGGATCGTGGTTTTTTCAGCAAAATCCCACGTGATGGCGAGAAAAATCACAGCAAAATAACGGTTATTTTTCTCGATATACGGTCACAGAGATTGCTGCGCAAATCATGTTTGTGAGCGCAGATGACCAACGGGGAGAGGAAAAACGAAGGAATGACGGTCTCAAGCGTATGTGTGATCAAGCCCTTCGCAAGTCCGTCGAGCCTGGGTCGGTCGGCGAACTTGCGACGCAGCTTTTCCTGACCCGGCCCTCGCGCAGGCACTCCCTGTACCCGTAGGTCACTCCGCCCCTGACACAGGCAGAACGTCCCGACCCCATGGTCATGCGCCGGCCTTCCTCAGGTGGCGCAGATGGAAAGAAGCGCGGCGGCCTCTTTCCTGTACAAATTCTGATCTTTCAACAAACCCTGCATACGCAGATCAGGCATGTCGGCAAGCCCTGGCACTACCGCCCAACAGCAGGGCGGCTGCCAGTGTTTTCGACAAACCGCTCATGTCAGCCGCGACCGCGACGGCTAAAGAAGAAGGAAGCAATGAACATCACCAGGAACACGACAAACAGAATCTTGGCGATACCCGTGGCGGTGCCCGCGATACCACCGAAGCCCAGTACGGCAGCGACAATGGCAATGATCAGGAATGTGATTGCCCAGCTCAACATGGTGATTCTCCTTACGCGTCTATTAAAGGTGCTGCGTTTCCCGGCGCATCAAAGGCGACAGGTGTATTGCCTAGAACACCCAACGCTCCTGGGGACGCATCTCGTCCACAGGCTGGGCCTGGTCGACGTCCATCATTCGCATCGGGGTGCTGTCGGCCTGGCTGCTGACAGCGCTGAATTGGGTTTGGGTCGGGTACTGAAACGTTGGGCGCGCCGCGTCTGGCTGCTGACTCTGCTCCCAGCGCACAAACTGCTGGCCGCCGATCAATGTGATCATCAGCGCCAGAGCAGCGAACAAGCCTTGCTGGAAATACAGCGGCGATAGGCGCAAGTGGGCGGCACGTTGACGGTTCATCCTGAAGCTCCTCCCAATCAAGTCGGGATTGACGGGCGTTTGTTCTTGAATGCCCTGGTTAATCAGACCATTGCACCCTGCATGCCAGATTTTTTTTAGAACAAAACACCTTTTAAATCAATACGTTATCAACTTAACGAAAATCACTTCAGGCGCATCCTGCACGATGCCGACCCTAGAACCGTGCGAATTGCACGATCCCAATCAAGGAAGTCGTAATTTTTTTGGAATTGCGAGGAGGGCGCAGATGTCAGAAATGGACGCAGGACGTTGTCTGAAACCGGGATTCTATTAAAAGACCCAAAGAATCAGGCTGCTAACTGATCATTGAGATGAGCGCTACCCTCTCTGTGCAGGAATGGCTCAGAATCAACCATGCAACTTGCCCGATTTTTCCGGGACTAAATTCAGACCATTCACTAAGGAGCGTAGGAAAATGGAATCAGCCACTGAGCATCAAGGCCGTATTCTGCTGGTGGACGATGAATCCGCCATCCTGCGTACTTTCCGATATTGCCTCGAAGACGAAGGCTACAGCGTGGCCACTGCCACCAGCGCCGCGCAGGCAGAGACGTTGCTGCAACGTCAGGTTTTCGATCTGTGCTTCCTCGATTTGCGCCTTGGCGAAGACAACGGGCTCGATGTGCTGGCGCAAATGCGCGTACAAGCGCCCTGGATGCGGGTCGTGATTGTCACGGCGCACTCGGCCGTCGACACGGCAGTGGACGCCATCCAGGCCGGTGCCGCCGACTATCTGGTCAAGCCATGCAGCCCTGATCAATTGCGACTGGCCACCGCCAAGCAATTGGAGGTGCGGCAACTGTCGGCGCGCCTGGAAGCCCTGGAAGGTGAGGTACGCAAACCCAAGGATGGTCTGGACTCCCACAGTCCGGCCATGAAGGTGGTTCTCGAAACCGCCCGACAGGTCGCCACCACCGACGCCAACATCCTGATTCTTGGCGAATCCGGCACCGGCAAGGGTGAGTTGTCTCAGGCCATCCACGGCTGGAGCAAGCGGGCGAAGAAATCCTGCGTCACGATCAATTGCCCGTCGCTGACGGCCGAACTCATGGAAAGCGAGCTCTTCGGCCATAGCCGTGGCGCATTCACCGGGGCGAGCGAAAGCACCCTGGGTCGCGTCAACCAGGCTGACGGTGGCACGTTGTTTCTTGACGAAATCGGTGATTTTCCACTGACGTTGCAGCCAAAGTTGCTGCGTTTCATCCAGGACAAGGAGTATGAACGCGTCGGCGACCCCGTGACCCGTCGCGCCGATGTGCGCATCCTCGCGGCCACCAACCTCAACCTTGAGGACATGGTGCGTGACGGCCGCTTCCGCGAAGACCTGCTCTATCGACTGAACGTCATTACTTTGCACCTGCCGCCGCTGCGCGAACGCCGCGAAGATATTCTCACCCTCGCCGATCGGTTCCTGGCGCGGTTCGTCAAAGAGTACGCACGACCGGCACGGGCCTTCAGCGATGAGGCGCGGGAAGCGCTGCTGAGCTACCGCTGGCCGGGCAACATCCGCGAGCTGCGCAATGTCGTCGAACGTGCGAGCATCATCTGCCCCCAGGAGCGCGTCGAGATCAACCACCTGGGCATGGCCGAAACCCCGGTCAACAATGCGCCACGTATCGGCGCGGCGCTGAGCCTGGACGAACTGGAAAAAGCCCACATCGGCGCAGTCCTGGCCACCGCCGACACGCTCGACCAAGCCGCCAAAACCCTGGGCATCGATGCTTCGACGCTGTACCGCAAACGCAAGCAGTACAACTTGTGAGCCACTGCCAATGAAACTGGCGATGAAGTTGAGGACACGGCTCTTCCTGAGCATTTCCGCACTCATCACCGCAGCCTTGTTCGGGCTGCTACTCGGGCTGGTCGGCGTGATGCAGATGGCGGCTAGCCAGGAATCGCTGATCCGCAACAATTTCGCCACTCTGGATCTGGGTCTCAAGCTACGTCAGACCCTGGGCGACCAACTGGTCATCCTGCTCAGCGACAAACCCGATCCAAATGCCTTCGAAGCCTCCAAGCAGCAATACTTCAGTTTGCTTGAAGAAGGTATCGCCCAAGAGCCACAAGACGAGAAAGGCAACGAGTACGGATTCAGAAAAGCCAAGGCGGATTACCAGAGCTTCATCCAGGCATATGAACTGTCCCCGAACACCACAAATGTCCTCGGCAGCCACAATGACCTCGCGGACAAGTTCAACGCACTGCGTAATGGCTTGATCGCCGAACACAAACGCGCGCTGGACGACATCAACCTCATCCAGCGACAGGCCCGTGAACGTGCACTTCTGGTGGCCGGGTTACTCGGGCTGGTGGGACTGGCAGTACTGATCATCGGCTTCGTCACCGCCCATGCCCTTGCTCGGCGATTCGGAGCGCCGATTGAAGCCTTGGTCCAGGCAGCGGATAACATCGGCCAAGGTAATTTCGACGTCACACTGCCGATCTCGTCCGCTGCGGAATTGAACCAACTGACCCGGCGTTTCGGGATCATGGCCGAAGCGCTGCGCGACCATCAGGCCACCAACGTCGACGAGCTTCTGGCAGGTCAGCAGCGTTTGCAGGCAGTCCTCGACAGTATCGACGACGGTCTACTGATGATCGACCGCCAGGGCAACCTGGAGCACCTCAACCCCGTGGCCCAACGCCAACTCGGCTGGGACTCTGACCGCTTGGGGCAGGGCTTGGGCACGGCATTGGAGCGCCCTGAACTCGATCCGCAGCTGCAACTGGTCCTGCGCGGCGGCACGCTGGAGCGAGCGCCGGACGATTTGAGCATCGAGGTCGACGGTGAAGCGCGCGTGTTGACCTACAGCCTGACCCCGGTCAGCCATACCCAGGGCCATATTCTCGGTGCCGTGATGGTGCTGCATGACGTAACGGAACAGCGGGCCTTCGAACGGGTACGCAGCGAGTTCGTGTTACGAGCGTCTCATGAGTTGCGAACACCGGTCACCGGCATGCACATGGCGTTCGGTCTGTTTCGCGAACGTGCGCACTTTGCCCCTGACTCCCGGGAGGCCGATCTGCTGGACACGGTCAACGAAGAGATGCAGCGCCTGATGCAACTGATCAACGACCTGCTGAACTTCTCCCGCTACCAGAACGGCTTGCAAAAACTCACCCTGACACCCTGTTCCATCGAGGATTTGCTGGAGCAGGCTCAAACACGCTTTGCCGAATCAGCCAGCGAAAAGGAAATCGACCTGCTGGTAGAAGTGCAGGGACCGTTGCCTTGGCTGCAAGCTGACCAGCTGCAATTGGACCGGGTACTCGATAACCTGATCGACAACGCGCTGCGCCACACCGGCTCGGGCGGGCGCATACGTCTGCAGGCCCGACGGCATGGCGATCGGGTGATCATCAGCGTTGAAGACAATGGCGAAGGCATTGCCTACGGCCAGCAAGGACGGATCTTTGAACCGTTCGTGCAGGTCGGGCGCAAGAAGGGCGGTGCCGGGCTCGGTCTGGCCCTGTGCAAGGAAATCGTGCAATTGCATGGCGGTCGGATGGGCGTCTATTCACGACCAGGACAGGGCACACAGTTCTACATGGCGCTGACCGTTTAGAGCGGCGTCAGGCTTCATCATCCAATCGTCGCACCGTGCGGCGGCGCCCTCGGGTGATCAGTTCAATGAACTGCACCGCGCTCAGGGCCTGGGCGAACAGCCAGCCCTGACCGAACTTCACGCCCTCGCTGCTGAGTAACGCAGCCTGGGCTTCATGTTCGATGCCCTCGGCAATCACCTTGAGGTGCAGTGACTGGGCCATGTGGATGATGTGCGGAGCCACACCACTGCTGGCGGCGTCATGGCCCAGGGCGTCGATAAACGCCTTGTCGATTTTCAGGCAGTCCACCGGCAAGGTTTGCAGGTAGGCGAGGCTGCAATAGCCGGTACCGAAATCATCGATCAACACCTGATGCCCGACATCCCGCAAGGCTTGCAGGTTTTCCCGGGCCACTACCACATCGATCAGGCCGCGCTCGGTGACCTCGAAGGCAATCTGCCGGGCCGCGACCCGATGCAGTGTCAGCAACCGCTCCATGACCTGGCCGATCCGCGGAACCATCACGTCACACGCCGCGAGATTGACCGAAATGTAGAGCTGAGGATTGGCGCGCAGCAGTTGCCCGAGTTGTTCAAGCAGGCGTTGCAGCACGAAGTCTGTC
The DNA here is from genome assembly GCF_900187615.1 of Pseudomonas sp. Irchel s3f7. Classification (GTDB taxonomy): domain Bacteria; phylum Pseudomonadota; class Gammaproteobacteria; order Pseudomonadales; family Pseudomonadaceae; genus Aquipseudomonas. The sequence goes on from NZ_FYDO01000026.1 coordinate 29,534, forward strand.
ATCTGGCGAATTTGCCCGGTGTTCTCCGCCATTGGAATGAACAGATCGGGACTGGTCAGTGTGCCGTCCGGCCTGCGCCAACGCAGCAGGGCTTCAGCGCCCACACAGTTACGGCTATCGAGGTCGAAGATCGGTTGATACAACACCTGCAACTCGCCGCGTCGAATCGCGCCGGTCAGCTCGGCGTCCAGCGACTGTCGCTGACGCACCAGCAGAAACACCAGGAATCCCACGCACACACCCAACGCCAAACTGGCCGGCAACAACCACCACCAGACCGTCGGCACATGCATGCCGCTACGTGGACTGATCAACACCAATTGGTATTCCGGGTTGTCGGTGGGCATGCGGTAAATCAGGCGCGTCCCGGTAATTTGCAGCGCGTCTCGATTTTTCGGTGGCCAGCCTTTTTTCGGTGGCCAGGGCTGTGAGACCCCCAGCACCGGAATGGCCCGCGCGCCATCGTCCAGAACAACCAGCAGGCTGCTACCCGGCGACAGATCGACCATGTCGGTCAAATGCCCACGAGACGTCGCCACGCGAAAATTGCCGCGCCCGAGCATCAGCGCGGCACGGTTTTCGTCGGGTTCAGTCGTGGTATTGAGCCAGTAACTGTAGGTAGGGCCTTCGATGTCTGGCGGTCGAATCAGCGACAACCCTTCCTGACGCGGTCGATTTGAGCAGACACGCGAAGCATCCATGTAGGCTGCTTCGTAAACGAAACGGTAATTGAAACTGACCGCCTGCAAGGTCGCGATCATCTCATCGTCGCAGCCTCTTAACGGCTGGGCCTCAAGGTCGTCGAGACTTTCTCGCAACTGCCCGAAAAGTTGTTCCAGACGGGCGAGGAAACGTTCGCCCTGAGCGTTCATTTCCTCGCTCTCGTTTTGCTCAACCTGATGCAGTGCGACGAACAGACTGCCTGTCATCAACATGCCTGTGCTCAAGACAGCCGCCATCAACCCCAGAAACCAGGGGTGATAGAACCAACTTCGAAAGGTATCTCGAGCAGCAGCCATTGTGGAATTCCGGCGAATTACCAATGAGTTATAGCTGCTGATTGAGAAAGCGCCCGCACCGTCGGGCGGTCGTCATTATTTTGTCTGATTTAAGACCATCAACATCGCCGCCGTTTGCGCATCCGGCGTGCCGTCGAAACGGGCTGGCCGGAAACGCATCTGAAACGCTGCGATCACATGCCGTGTTGCAACATCCAGCTCACCGGTTTGTGGCGTGGAATAGCCTAATCGTGCCAATTGCGACTGAAACCAGCTGATGCTCGGCAATTGTGCGGCGAACTGCATTTGCTGGCGCGCCACGGCCTGTTCGTTCGGCCAGATGCCGATACCCTCGGCGGCGAGGCGCTTCCAGGGGAACAGCGGGCCCGGGTCCAGTTTGCGCAGCGGTGCGATGTCACTGTGACCGATGATGTAGCGAGGATTGATGGTGTAGCGCTTGCTGATGTCCTTGAGCAGCACGATCAAGGACTGAATCTGATCCTCGGTGTACGGATACCAGAGCCGGCCGGTCGGGGTGTCCTTGAAGCCCGGATTGACGATTTCGATGCCGATGGAGCTGGAGTTCAGCCAGGTCCTGCCGTCCCACTCGCTTTCACCGGCGTGCCAGGCACGCTGGCTTTCGTCCATCAGCTTGAAAATGGTGGCGCCCTTGTCATCACCGATCAGGTAATGACTGCTGACCTCGCCATGGGTCAGCAATTGCAGCGAACGCTCCATTGAGGCATTGGTGTAGTGCACCACCACGAACTGGATGCGGCTGTCGAAATTGGCAGACTTGTGACGGGTGTCGAATCGAGGGCCGCTGGCACAGCCGGCCAGCAGGATCAGAGACACGAAGAGGGCAAAATATTTCATGGCGAGAGGCTGTACGCAGGAGTCGATAATGCAACAGTGTAACGTACCGCCCTGAACACGGACGGCATTCACGCTGAATTAAACATAATGGAACAATAGGCGATCAGCCCGTTTCGACCCGATTACGACCTGCATTTTTCGCTCGATATAACGCCTGATCGGCCCTTTTAAGCGCCTGATCGCTTTGCTCGCCCGGGCGCAACGCTGTCATCCCCATGGAAATGGTGATGGTCACCGGCTCACCCTTGAAGTGAAACGGGCAGGCTTCGATGGAAGCACGGAGGTTTTCCAGCAGCTTCAGACCGGCCGCAGGCACCGTGGACGGCATCAGCAGGACAAACTCTTCACCACCGAACCGGGCAATGAAATCCGTTCCACGCAGCCGCTTGCGCAATACACCAGCAATGATTTTCAACACTTTGTCGCCAGCCAGGTGCCCGTAGTTATCGTTGATGCGCTTGAAATGATCGAGGTCGAACATGGCCAGCAACAACGTATTGCCATGTTGCTGCCACTGTTTGACTTCATCCTCCAGCCGCTCGCTCCACGCGGCCCGATTGGGCAGCCCGGTCAACGGATCGATCAAGGCTTTCTGGCGCTGCTCTTCTAGGTGCTCGCGGTAACCTTGGGCCTCCTGCTCCATATGGGCGACCCGTTCCGCCAGACTGTGCAGGCGTGCGGCGACCTCTTGCTCGCGTTCGTCGCGTTTTTTCTGGTGCTCGTCCATGGTGCCGAGCAGGCCTTCGAGGTGGTTTTCCAGGACGACTTTGAGATCGTCCAGATCCGCTGCTTCTTGCATGCGGCTCTGCAATCCGTCGACCTGTTCGCGGATCTGCGTGTCCATCTCGCGCGCAGCCGAACGGTTGTCGGCGTGACCGGCGCTGGCTGCCTGAAGGTTGCTCTGGAACGACTCAAGACGCTCGTTGAGTCGCTGCAGGTAGACTTCGAATTCGTGCTGGCCACTGTCGGTGATCGCCAGCATCAACGTCGCGAAATCGTCGAGAATCGGCAGTAACTCGTACCAGTTCAAACCGTTTTTCAGACGATCACGCATGGACTCGGCTTGCGGTCGATGGCGCTCGGGCAACGTCAGGTCATCCAGCAGGCCCAGCAGTGTGTCTTCAATATGGCTGGCCACCGAGCTGTAAGACGGCTCGGGGGAGTCTGGCAGGGCGTAAAGGATGTCGTGCTCGGATAACTCCGGATCGACCAGGGTGATTTCCACCGTGGTGGCCGGTGGAAGGTGCGCGTTTTCTGCCGATGCCTGGGTGATCAGTTCATCGGGGTTGATGGCCGACTCGGTAATTGCCCGCAGCGTCTCGGGGGCCTGTTGCTCCTGGGTTTCGCTTACTGGAGCAGGTTCGGGATGGCCCACAACAAGCGGCTGGACGATTGAATCGTCGGCCGGCACAAGTAATTCGGTAAGCCGGGGTTCGGGCGCCAGTGACTGTGGCTTCGACACCTCGACCAAAGGTTGCCGGGCCGTAGGTGGCTCGACGCTGACAGGCGCCGCAGGGGCATCCGGGGTGTTCGCTGCCTCCGCATCACGATGTCCAAACAACCGCTGCAACAGACCCGGTCGATCCTGCTCGGCCGGGTTCTCAAGCTGGCTCAGCGCTTTACCTTGCAGACCACTCAGCTCACTGAGCAACAATGGAATCTCACGCGCCTGACCCACTCGGGCATCCAGTTGTTTGGCAAAACTCTTGAGCGGCCGACTCACTTCCCGTGGCAACGGCAGTGTTTGCAACTGAGTGACCAGCGCGGTCAGGGCGGCGCTGGTCTGGTTGATCCGGGTTTCGCGGCGTTGCTCAGAGTCGAGCACGGCTTTTTCCAGACGCGGAATCAACGCCGCCAGGCCGGCGTCCATGTCATCGGTACGCACGACTTCGCGCATTTCCTTCATGCACTGGTCCACGGCGCGGTCGGTGCCTTCCGCCGCCAAGGTGCTGCGCACCAGCCCGCGCCGCAACAGGTCGAGTCGTGCATCCCAACGGCGTTCGAGTTTTTCCTGTTGTTCGATGCTTTTGAGGTACTTCTCTTTCCAGCGCTGTGTTTCGTCGCTCATTCAGGGGTTCCGCGAAGGGCAGGACTCAACGCGGGCAATGCATCGGCCGTGAGCGAACCCGGCAGACGAATCTCTACCGCGACCGGCAGGTGATCGGAAATGGGTTGGGCCAGCACCTCGACCTTTTCAAGGGTCAGGGTCGGACTCAAAAGAATATGGTCCAGGCAGCGCTGTGGGCGCCAGCTGGGGAACGTCGCTTCCAGCTGCGGGGCCAGCAGGCCGAGGTCACGCAATGGAGAGTTTTGCAGCAGGTCACTGGCATGGGTGTTCATGTCGCCCATCAGCACCTGGTGCTTATAGCCACCAATGAGCTCGCGGATATAAGCCAATTGCAGGCTTCGAGTACGCGCACCGAGCGCGAGATGCATCATGACCACCACCAGTGCCTCCGGACCTTCGCCGAAGCGCACCAGAATCGCTCCACGGCCTTTTGGCCCAGGCAATGGATGGTCCTCGATCGCCCACGGGCGCAAACGGCTGAGCACGCCATTGCTGTGCTGGCCGAGACGGCCGAGATTGCGATTGAGCTGTTGATACCAGTAGGGGAATGCGCCGAGCTGGGCCAGGTGTTCGACCTGATTGACGTAACCTGAACGCAGGCTGCCGCCATCGGCTTCCTGCAAGGCGACCAGATCGAAGTCGCCCAGCAGATTGCCGATCTTCTGCAGATTACCGGCGCGCCCGGTGTGGGGCAGCAGATGTTGCCAGCCCCGCGTCAGGTAGTGCCGATAGCGCTCGGTACTGATGCCGACCTGAATATTGAAACTGAGCAGGCGCAAACGACTGTCTGCGGGCAGGCCCGTCGACTCCAGATGGTGCTCGTTAACCCGCGGATCATGCAGGCCAACGATGCGTTCAGTACCCCAGCGGCGCATGGAAAACGATGCCCTTAGTTGGCGGCAGCCTTATTAGCCGCTCGCTCTTTGTCGATCAGTTTATCGGCCAGTTGCAAGGCTTGTTCGGCACCGCCGGCAGAGCCCACGTCGAAGCGATACTTGCCGTTGACGATCAAGGTTGGAACGCCGGTGATTTCATATTTTTTGGCCAGTTCAGTGGCTTTGGTGATTTGGCCTTTGATGGCGAAAGAATCGAAAGTCGCCAGGAATTTGTCCTTGTCGACGCCCTGGGTGGCCAGGAAATCGGCCATGTCATTCTTGTCGGTCAGCTTTTTGTGCTCTTTCTGAATCGCTTCGAACACCGCGGTATGGACCTTGTGCTCGACACCCATCGCTTCGAGGGTCAGGAACAGCTGGCCGTGTGCGTTCCAAGGGCCACCGAACATGGCAGGGATACGGACGAAATTCACGTCGGAAGGCAGCTTCTCGACCCATGGATTGATCACCGGCTCGAAAGCGTAGCAATGCGGGCAGCCGTACCAGAACAGCTCAACCACTTCGATCTTGCCAGGCACGGCAACCGGAACCGGATTGGTCAGTTCGACATAAGGGGCGGCTGGGGCTTCGGCGGCCTGGGCAGTCATGCCGAACAGGCTGGCAGCGGCAAAAACGGCGCTGATGATCAGATTACGCATGCTTTACTCCTGGACAATTTTATCGCCTCGCGCGACCTGTTCTCAGACAGATCGCGGCGGGCTCGAGTTCTGTAGTGTAGCGGCAGCGGCCACAAAAAAGGGCGGCCAAAGCCACCCTTTTTATACTTGCTGTGACGGATTAATCGAGCGTTAACGTTGCAAGAGATATGCAACCGCGTCACGCCCGATTCGTCGGTCTTAGTGCAGGCCCTGAATGTAGCTGGACACTGCGGCGATGTCTTCGTCGCTCAGGCGCTTGGCGATGGTCTGCATGGTTTTCGCATCGCCATCGTTGGTGCGACCGCCTTCTTCCTTGCGGAAATCAGTCAGTTGCTTGGCGACGTATTGAGCGTGCTGGCCACCCAGGTGCGGGAAACCGGCGGCAGCGTTGCCGGTGCCGTTTGGCGAGTGACAGCCGGTGCAGGATGGCAGGCCCTTGGCCATGTCGCCGCCACGGAACAGTGCTTCACCCCGTGCCACGATTTTCGGATCGGCGGCGCCGACGCTGCCTTTCTGGCTGGCGAAGTAAGCGGCGATGTCCGCCAGGTCCTGATCGCTCAGGTTGGTCAGCAGGCCGGTCATTTCCAGAACCGTGCGCTTGCCCGACTTGATGTCGTGCAGCTGCTTGGTCAGGTAGCGTTCGCCCTGACCCGCCAGTTTTGGAAAGTTTGGCGCCATGCTGTTGCCATCCGGTCCGTGGCAAGCGCCACATACGGCGGCTTTTGCCTGGCCTGCGGCGGCGTCACCGGGTTTTACTGGCTCACCTGCAGCATTGGCAATGCCGGAGATCCCCATGGTCAACAGCAGACTCACGATCAATTTGTTCATCAGCTAATCCAACTACGGCTAAGGGTTGAAGAGTTATGGACCGGGCTTACTCGCTCATCCAATGGATGATGGCTTGGTAATCCTCGGCACTGCAGTCCATGCACAAACCACGCGGCGGCATCGCCTTGAAACCCTGGGTCACGTGTTGCACCAGCGTCTCCATACCTTTCGCCAACCTCGGCGTCCAGGCTTCCTGATCGCCCTTGCGGGGCGCCGTTGGAAGCTGGCCGGAATGACAGGCACCACAAACACGGTTGTACACAGCTTCCGGATCCTGTGTAGCCTGAGCGCTGTAAAGCGGCATCAAGACACCGGCAGCTAGCAGCCATTTCGTCATAAAACGACCTTTTCAGGGTTGAGAGCGTGCTGCGTTCTAGTGCGCAATCAAGGTCTGTCGCTCTCGTGAACTTCATCCTACGCTGGGACAAAGCGCACACAAAATCTGCGGCATTATATACTGGCGTCACTGAAACGGAAGCGACACTGCTTGCCGCACCTATTCCTGGCGCCGCCCACATCGGAAATCCCATGCAACTCAAGAATCCCATCCTCGGTCTGTGCCAACAGTCCACCTTCATGCTCAGCGCCGCCAAAGTCGACCAATGTCCGGATGACGAAGGCTTTGAAGTCGCCTTCGCCGGGCGTTCCAACGCTGGCAAATCGAGTGCACTGAACACCCTGACCCACGCCAGCCTGGCGCGGACCTCGAAAACCCCGGGTCGCACGCAACTGTTGAATTTCTTCAAGCTAGACGATGAACGCCGTCTGGTCGACCTGCCGGGCTACGGTTATGCAAAAGTACCGATTCCGCTCAAGCAACACTGGCAGCGTCACCTGGAAGCCTATCTCGGCGGCCGCGAGAGTTTGAAGGGTCTGATTCTGATGATGGACATCCGCCATCCGATGACCGATTTCGACCTGCTGATGCTCGACTGGGCCGTGGCCGCGGGCATGCCGATGCACATTCTGCTGACCAAAGCGGACAAGCTGACCTACGGCGCCGCCAAGAACACGCTGCTCAAGGTTCAAGCGGAAATCCGCAAGGGCTGGGGCGATCTCGTGACCATTCAGCTGTTTTCGGCCCCCAAGCGCATGGGCCTGGAAGACGCCTACACTGTATTGGCAGGGTGGATGGAATTGGCGGACAAGGGCTCCGAAGCAGAAGCCGAATAAGCGAGAAAAACTGCCTGTGACGCACTCAGGCAGTTTTCTTCAGGCAAAAAAAACCCCGGACTTCTTATGGGGAGGGGGAAGTTCCGGGGTTCAAATTCTAGACCGCTAGGGCGGGGTCCAGATATCTGCCAACACTTAACACAACATAGGAGCTCGAAGGGCTTCACCAGCCATTCAGTAACTCTGAGTGCCTGAATCGAAGATTAGTTCAGATTTTTTTCGATTAGCTTTGGAATAACCCCAAGAACGCTTCGAACTAAGCAGCCCTCGCCCCCTCTGCCGCGGCATTTCGCCGCGCACAAACGATGATTTCTCTGTTGGAGCGAGCTTGCTCGCGATGGAGTGTCATCCAAGTCAATGTGGCTGATACACCTTCGCGAGCGGGCTCGCTCCTACAGGGGGCCGTGGCCTTTTCAGACGGGTTAGTGAGCCTCATCCCAGTTGTTTCCGACGCCGACTTCCACCAGCAGCGGAACATCGAGCTTCGCCGCTTCGCTCATGTGCACGCGAATTTCTTCGCGGACCTGATCGACCAGATCCTCACGCACCTCAAGCACCAGTTCATCGTGCACCTGCAGGATGACTTTGGCGTCCAGGCCCGAGGCTGTCAGCCAGTCATCCACCGCGACCATGGCTTTCTTGATGATGTCTGCAGCGGTGCCCTGCATCGGCGCGTTGATCGCCGTGCGCTCAGCGGCAGCGCGTTCTTGCGGCTTGTTGGAGTTGATGTCCGGCAGGTACAGGCGCCGTCCAAAGAACGTCTCCACGAAACCTTGCTCGGCCGCTTGGGCACGAGTGCGATCCATGTACTGGCGAACGCCGGGATAACGGGCGAAGTACGTATCGATGTAAGCCTTGGCGGTCTTGGTGTCGACGCCAATGTCCTTGCCGAGCTTCTGCGCACCCATGCCGTAGATCAGGCCGAAGTTGATCGCCTTGGCGCTGCGGCGCTGGTCGGAGGTCACGTTCGCCAGGTCGTCCACCTTGAAGACCTCGGCGGCGGTCGCGGTATGCACGTCCAGATTGTGGCGGAAGGCGTTCATCAACCCTTCATCTTTGGACAGGTGCGCCATGATCCGCAGTTCGATCTGCGAATAGTCCGCTGCGAGTAATTTGTAACCGGTCGGTGCCACGAAAGCCTGACGAATGCGACGCCCTTCAGCCGTGCGCACCGGAATGTTCTGCAGGTTCGGATCGCTGGAGGACAGCCGGCCGGTGGACGCCACCGCCTGATGATACGACGTGTGAATCCGCCCGGTGCGCGGGTTGATCTGTTCCGGCAAGCGGTCGGTGTAGGTGCTTTTCAGCTTGCTCATGGAACGGTATTCCATCAGCACCTTAGGCAACCGGTAGTCGTCCTCGGCCAGTTTCGCCAGCACCTCTTCGGCGGTGGACGGCTGGCCCTTGGCGGTTTTCTTCAGCACCGGCAGACCGAGTTTTTCGTAGAGGATCACGCCCAGTTGCTTGGGCGATCCAAGGTTGAACTCTTCCCCGGCAATCTCGAAGGCTTCACGCTCCAGCGCGACCATCTTGTCACCCAACTCGATGCTTTGAATGCCGAGCAACGCGGCATCAACGAAAGCGCCTTGGCGCTCGATGCGCGCCAGCACCGGCACCAAGGGGATTTCGATGTCGGTCAGCACGCTGGCCAGGCTCGGGATGGCGCTGAGCTTTTCATGCAGGACCTGATGCAGACGCAAGGTGATGTCAGCGTCTTCGGCCGCATACGGACCGGCCTGTTCAAGAGCGATCTGGTCAAACGTCAGCTGCTTCACGCCTTTGCCGGCGATGTCCTGGAAACTCACCGTGGTGTGATCCAGGTATTTCAGCGCCAGGCTGTCCATGTCGTGGCGAGTCGCCGTCGAATTGAGGACGTAAGACTCGAGCATGGTGTCGAACGCAACGCCGCGCACGGTGATGCCGTTGGCTTGATCGCCGCCGATGGCGCAGTTGGCCAGGATGTTGATGTCGAACTTGGCGTGCTGACCCACTTTGAGCTTGTTCGGATCTTCCAGGATCGGCTTCAGCGCGCGCAGGACGGTGTCGCGATCCAGCTGCTGCGGTACGCCGATGTAGGAATGGGTCAACGGGATGTAGGCCGCTTCGTTGGCCTGCACCGCGAACGACAACCCCACCAGTTGCGCCTGCTGCGCATCAATGCCGGTGGTTTCGGTATCGAAGGCGAACAGCTTGGCGTTGTTCAGTTTTTCCAGCCAGACATCGAAACGCGCTTGATCGAGGATGGTTTCGTAAGCGGCTTCAGCAGCGACGATCGGTGCTTCGGCCTCGGGTTCGCTGAACAGGTCGACGGCCGGTGCAGGCTCGGCGGCAGCGCTCAGCTCCAGGCGTTTGGCGTCGCGATCAAGGTCGTTCAGCCAGCTTTTGAATTCCAGCAGGGTGTACAACTCGTAGAGTTTCGCCGGATCTTCCGGACCCATTTGCAGATCGTCGAGGCCAATGTCCAAAGGCACGTCGACCTTGATGGTCGCCAGTTGATAGGAGAGGAATGCCATCTCCTTGTGCTCTTCGAGTTTGGCCGGCAGGGTCTTGGCGCCACGGATCGGCAGGGTCGGGACGATGTCGAGCTGCGCATAGAGATCGGTCAGGCCACCATTCACGCCAACCAACAGGCCGGAAGCGGTCTTCGGACCGATGCCCGGAACGCCCGGGATGTTGTCGGACGAATCGCCCATGAGTGCCAGATAATCGATGATCTGCTCGGGAGCGACGCCGAATTTCTCCTTCACGCCTTCCACGTCCATGCTGCTACCGGTCATGGTGTTGACCAAGGTAATGTGGCCGTCGACCAGTTGCGCCATGTCCTTGTCGCCGGTCGAGATGATCACCGGGCGATCGGCGGCCGCGCTGCTGCGGGCCAGGGTGCCGATCACATCATCGGCCTCGACGCCTTCGACGCACAGTAACGGGAACCCGAGGGCGATCACGCTCTGGTGCAGCGGTTCGATCTGCACGCGCATGTCGTCGGGCATGCTCGGACGGTTGGCCTTGTATTCGGCGTACATTTCATCGCGAAAAGTCCCACCCTTGGCGTCGAACACCACGGCGAACGGACTGTCCGGATATTGCTTGCGCAGGCTCTTGAGCATGTTCAACACGCCCTTGACCGCGCCGGTCGGCAGGCCTTTGGAAGTGGTCAGCGGTGGCAGCGCGTGAAAGGCGCGGTACAGGTAAGAAGAACCGTCCACCAGGACGAGGGGGGCTTGGCTCATGAGCAGGATCAACCTTTTCGGCGGGTCCGGCGCTAGAATAGCGGGACCGTTGACGACAAAGGGACAAGGTTATCATGCGCACACTAAATCGCCTGTTGCTGGCTGGCTTGTTTGCAATTACACCATTGGCCGCCATGGCGGCGGACGATGCGCCATCGCCGGAACCGGAAGTCACGATCCGCACGGAAGGGGACAAGGTCATTCAGGAGTACCGCCAAAACGGTTTCCTGTATGCGATCAAGGTCACGCCGAAGGGTGCGCCACCGTATTTCCTGGTGCGCTCTGACGGGACGGATGCAAACTTCATCCGCTCGGATCAGCCAGATATGCTGATTCCCGCGTGGAAAATCTTTGAGTGGAAGTAGTTTCTTAATTTCAATCGGCGCTGGCCCAACAGCGGCGCCCGTACTGGCAGTTTAAACATGTCTGTGTTCACCCCCCTGGCTCGGCCCGAGCTGGAAGCTTTTCTCGCCCCTTATGGCCTCGGCCGCCTGCTTGATTTCCAGGGGATTGCCGCCGGTAGCGAAAACACCAATTTCTTTATCAGTCTGGAGCAGGGTGAATTCGTCCTGACCCTGATCGAGCGCGGCCCGGTTCAGGAGATGCCGTTCTTCATCGAACTGCTCGACGTACTGCATGACGCCGACCTGCCGGTGCCTTACGCGATCCGCACCACCGACGGCGTGGCCTTGCGTGAACTGGCCGGCAAGCCTGCGCTGTTGCAACCGCGCCTGGCCGGCAAGCACATCAAGCAAGCCAACGCGCAACATTGCACGCAGGTGGGCGAGCTGCTGGGACATCTGCACCTGGCGACCCAGAACAACATGATCAAGCGCAAAACCGATCGTGGCCTGGACTGGATGCTGGAGGAAGGCACGCAGTTTCTATCGCACGTTAATGCCGAGCAAAAAAATCTGCTGCAACGGGCGCTGGACGAAATCGCACAACAGAAAGAGAAAATTCTGGCGCTGCCACGCGCCAACATCCACGCCGACCTGTTCCGCGACAACACGATGTTCGAAGGTACGCACCTGACCGGGCTGATCGACTTCTATAACGCCTGCTCGGGGCCGATGCTCTACGACGTGGCGATTGCCTTGAACGACTGGTGTTCGGACGACGACGGTTTGATCGACGGACCGCGAGCGCGGGCCTTGTTGGGCGCTTATGCCGCGTTGCGTCCGTTCACGGCGGCCGAAGCCGAACTGTGGCCGACGATGTTGCGGGTGGCGTGTGTAAGGTTCTGGCTGTCACGCTTGATTGCGGCGGAGTCGTTCGCCGGTCAGGACGTGTTGATTCACGATCCGATGGAGTTCCAGTTGCGATTGGCGCAGCGGCAGACGGTCAATACACCGTTGCCTTTCGCCCTTTAAGGCAAAAGATCGCAGCCTTCGGCAGCTCACAGAGATATGCGTAACTCTGTAGACGCCGGCTTGCTGGCGATGGTCGTTAACGATAACGCGTAGGGCATGGTTAAACGCGGTGCCCTTGAGTCCATCGCCAGCAAGCCGGCTCCTACATGGGGCTGCAATCTTTTTATGGGGTTACAACGACTCCAGGCACCCCGCCAAATCATTCCCCAGCTTCTCCAGCAGCTGCTCATACCCCTGAGCAGTCGCAGGCGTGTACCCGCCCAGCGCATCCAGTTCCGCCAGTTTCACCGGCAGCCCCGCCACCAGTGTTTCAGCCAAACGCGGACGCAGCGGCGGTTCGCTGAACACGCAAGTCTTGCCGACTTCCTGCAAACGCGTGCGCATCGCCGCCACGTGCTGGGCACCGGGTTGTACTTCCGCAGCGACACTGAACACGCCCGCGTGCTTGAGGCCATAGGCGTCTTCGAAGTAGTCGAAGGCTTCGTGGAACACGAAGTAGGGTTTGCCTTCAATGCCGGCCAGACGTTTCTTCAGCCGAAGGTCGAGCGCATCGAGACGCTCATCGAACGCCTTGAGGTTGCTTTGATAGCGCGTGGCATTGGCAGGGTCGGCAGCGCTGAGGTCGGCAGCCATTTTACTGGCGATAACCCGGGCGTTGACCGGAGACAGCCACAAGTGCGCGTCCAGGCTGCCGGGACGGTGATCGTGGTCATGTTCGTCGGCTTCTTCGGGATGGGAGTGGTTATCTTCGGCGAAATGTCGGAGTTTCAGCCCAGGCAGGTCCTGCACGGCAATGCTCGGCAGCGTACGACCCTTCAGCACGCGGGGCAGGAAACCTTCCATGTCCGGGCCAATCCAGTACAGCAGATCCACCGACTGCACCTTGCGTACGTCGGACGGGCGCAAGGCATAGTTATGCGGCGATGCACCGGGTGGCAGCAAAACCTCTGGAATCGCCACACCGTCCTGCACTGCCGCGGCAATCAACTGCAACGGCTTGATGCTGGTAAGAACCTTGACCTCGGCTTGCGCCGTACCGATCAGCAGAAAACTTGCGATAAATGCGACAAAGATAGAAAAAAGTCGGGACACGATGACCACTCGAAGAGGCGAGAACGGGTAACATAATAACGTCTCTCACAAAACTCGTCGCCGCTCATGCCTAAAACACCGATTGCCAGCCGCCCCCACGACCACTCTCATTGCGTTCACAGCGCTTTGTCCGAGGCCGATGTCCTGTGCGCACGTCAGGGTCTGCGCCTGACCGCATTGCGCCGGCGGGTGCTGGAACTGGTGTGGCAAAGCCACAAGCCGCTGGGTGCGTACGACATTCTCGCGGTGCTCAGCGAGCAGGACGGCCGCCGCGCCGCGCCGCCAACCGTGTACCGCGCGCTGGATTTCCTGCTGGAAAACGGCCTGGTACACCGCATCGCCTCGCTCAACGCCTTCATCGGCTGCAATCATCCGGGGCACGCTCACCAGGGCCAGTTCCTGATTTGCCGTGTATGCCACGCCGCCATCGAACTCGAACAGAAGTCCATCAGCGACGCGATCATTACCAGCGCCAAAGATGTCGGGTTTGTCGTCGAAGGCCAGACCGTCGAAGTCGTCGGTCTCTGCTCGGGTTGCCAGGGGGCTTGATGAGCAACGCGCTGATTCGCCTGGAGCAGGTTGCCGTCACATTCGCCGGACAGCCCGTGCTGGATAACATCGAGCTGAGCGTCGAGCCGGGGCAGATCGTCACCCTGATCGGTCCGAACGGCGCCGGCAAGACCACACTGGTGCGCGCCGTGCTCGGCTTGTTGAAGCCCGACAGCGGCAGCGTCTGGCGCAAGCCGAAACTGCGCGTGGGCTACATGCCGCAAAAGCTTCACGTCGATCCGACGCTGCCGCTCTCGGTGCTGCGCTTCTTGCGTCTGGTGCCGGGTGTGGACCGTGCGATGGCATTGGCCGCGCTCAAGGAAGTCGGCGCCGAGCAGGTCATCGACAGCCCGGTGCAAAGCGTTTCCGGCGGTGAAATGCAGCGCGTGTTACTGGCCCGTGCCTTGTTGCGCGAGCCGGAATTACTGGTGCTCGATGAACCGGTGCAAGGCGTCGACGTGGCTGGACAGGCCGAACTCTATAGCTTGATCACCCGCCTGCGTGACCGCCACGGTTGCGGCGTGCTGATGGTTTCTCACGATCTGCACCTGGTGATGAGCACCACCGACCAGGTGGTCTGCCTGAATCGCCACGTCTGCTGCTCCGGCCATCCAGAGCAAGTCAGCGGCGATCCGGCTTTCGTCGAGCTGTTCGGAAAGAACGCACAAAGCCTGGCGATCTATCACCACCATCACGACCACGCCCACGATTTGCACGGCTCGGTGGTCAAGGCACCCGCGTCGGGCCAACCCCATGTTCACGGAGATAGCTGCAAGCATGGCTGATTTTCTGCTCTACGCCCTGCTTGCAGGTTTGGCTTTGGCCGTCGTCGCGGGACCGTTGGGGTCGTTCGTGGTCTGGCGGCGCATGGCCTATTTTGGCGACACGCTTTCTCACGCGGCGTTGCTGGGTGTGGCGCTGGGCTTTCTGCTGGATGTCAGCCCGACCGTCGCGGTCACCGTCGGCTGCTTGCTGTTGGCGATCCTGCTGGTGACATTACAACAGCGCCAACCGCTGGCGTCCGACACCCTTTTGGGAATTCTCGCACCGAGCACACTCTCTCTGGGCCTGGTGGTACTAAGCTTCATGCACGAAGTGCGGATCGACCTGATGGCCTATCTGTTCGGCGACCTGCTGGCGATCAGTCCGACCGACCTGGCCTGGATCCTCGGCGGCAGTGCAGCGGTGCTGGCGTTGCTGGTGACGCTGTGGCGCCCGTTGCTGGCGATCACCGTGCATGAAGAGTTGGCCAGGGTCGAAGGCTTGCCCGTGGCGGGGCTGCGCATGGCGCTGATGTTGCTGATCGCCGTGGTGATTGCCGTGGCGATGAAAATCGTCGGCGTATTGCTCATTACTTCGTTGCTGATCATTCCGGCGGCTGCGGCACAACGTCACGCCCGATCACCGGAACAGATGGCACTGGGCGCGAGCCTGCTGGGCATACTCGCCGTGTGTGGCGGGCTGGCACTGTCCTGGTTCAAGGACACCCCGGCCGGACCGTCAATTGTCGTGGCGGCCGCCGCGCTATTTCTGCTGAGTTTTGTTCTGCCCCGTCGAGGGGTGTAGACTTGCTCGTTTTTTGCGCAAATAGAGAGTCGCAGGAATGAAGTCGTTCGCCTCCCGTTATCTGCTCCTTGTCGCATTTTCTGTGCTACTGGGCGCCTGTCAAAGCACGCCACCGGCAGCCACCCAGGCCTCCGATGCGCGGGCCACGGCCATCGCGCAACTGGAACAAAGCCTGGCCAGCAGCGAGCTGGCCACCGCCGAAGATCAATTGGCAGCCTTGCAAGCTGAATCGCCCAACGATCAATCCCTTGAGCAGTACCAGCGGCAACTGGCCGAAGCCTATCTGCTGCGCAGCCAGATCGTGCTGCAAAAGGGCGATGTCAATGCAGCCGCCACCGCCCTGGCCCGTGCCCGCGCCTTGATGCCGAAGGCGCCAGCGCTAACCGGTGGCGTAAACGGTCCTATTGCTGAAGCCCGCAAAGCTGAACTGGAAAAAGCCGAAGCTGCCCTTAAAGCCGCTGAGGCAATGCCAAAAGCCAAAGTCATTGACCCAACCGCTGAAAGCACCACGGTTGCACTGAACATCAACGACATTGCCAAACTGCGTCGCCAAATGGATGCGATCGCCGCCGATGTGGTGAATTATCAGTGCGATGTCAGCATTCAGGCGCCGCGTACTGACGACTATCCATGGCTGGCGACCTTGCTGACCAAGCGCGTGACGAAGCTCGATCCGGAATTTGATCTGAAGCTTGAGCGGCAGATTTTGCGTAGCGTGCCGGCGCAGATGGTTTTGAGTCCGCGTAAGCCTTAACAGCATCGTCGGAACGCCGCCCGGAGCAAGCTCGCTCCTCCCCCCCTGTAGGAGCGAGCTTGCTCGCGATGGCGGCCTCTCTAGCTCCGTAGAGCTTCAGGCCGGAATCGCCTTGGCCTTCTCCTCCCGCTCCCACACCCGATGCTGCCCGATCGCGGCCAGAAACGGTTTGATCAGCTTCGCATCCACGCCCACGATCAACCCCGCATCAACCTCTAGCTTCAACACATCCAGCAACTGCTTCGCTTCGCCCTGCAGCGCAATGGCTTTCAGGTGTTTGTAGGCTTCAAGCAGGTAATGCAGCGCCACGCCGTCAGTACTCAACGCTTTGATCGACGCCGCGCCGCCGGGCACGAACACCGCATCGAAGGCTACCGAGGGCGAACCTTCCATCGAGGCATCGACCGCTAGGGTTTTGCCATCGGCAGTTTTCACTGGCGCCGAACTCGGACCTAACAGCTTCCCGTGCGCACCCTCGGCTTTCAGCGCTTTCTTCATCGCATCAATGGCCGCGCCATCGACACCGTTGGCCGCCAATATCGCCACCTTGCGGGTTTTGATGTTCTCCGGCAGCAGGTTCGCCTGACTCAGCGCCGGAGAGTGATCCAGCGAGATTTTCGGGACCTCGACAGTGCCCGCGGTCGGCGCTGGCAACCCCAGGTTCTGCGCCACGCGCTTGGCCAGCTCCAGATCAATGCTGGAGAGAATCTCATTCACTTCGCGGGCGCGGATCGTTTCCCGTTCGACCTTGCCCAGCTCGAAGCTGTAGGCAGAGATGATGTGCTCCTGTTCATGTTTGCTCATGCTGTGGAAAAACAGCCGTGCCTGGGAGAAATGGTCGCTGAACGACTCGCTGCGCTGGCGGATCTTGTTGGCGTCGATGCGTTCCGGATAGCTCTCGAAGCCGCCATCCTGAGCGGCGGGTGGCGTTTCCTTCGGCCAGCCACCATCGATGGAATTCGGCTCATAAGAGGCGCGCCCCTTGTCGATGGTGGTGCGGTGTTGCGCATCCCGCTGACCGTTGTGGAACGGCGCGACCGGACGATTGATCGGGATCTCATGAAAATTCGGCCCGCCGAGTCGGCTGATTTGCGTATCGGTGTAGGAAAACAACCGGCCTTGCAGCAATGGGTCGTTGGAGAAATCGATCCCCGGCACGATATGCCCAGGGCAGAAGGCGACCTGTTCGGTTTCGGCAAAGAAGTTGTCCGGGTTGCGGTTGAGCACCATTTTGCCCAGCGGTGTGATGGGCACAATTTCTTCGGGAATGAGTTTGGTCGGGTCGAGGAGGTCGAAATCGAAGGCGTGTTCGTTTTCTTCCTCCACCACCTGAACACCGAGTTCCCACTCCGGATAGTCACCGATCTCGATCGACTCCCAGAGATCACGGCGATGGTAGTCGGCGTCTTTTCCCGCAAGCTTCTGCGCCTCGTCCCACACCAGTGAGCAAGTGCCCGCCGTAGGGCGCCAGTGGAATTTGACGAAGCGCGACTTGCCCTCGGCATTGATCATGCGAAACGTGTGCACGCCGAAGCCCTGCATGCTGCGCAGGCTCTTGGGGATGGCCCGGTCGGACATCGCCCACATCACCATGTGCGCCGACTCCGGCACCAGCGAAACAAAGTCCCAGAACGTATCGTGGGCCGAGCCACCGGTAGGGATTTCGTTGTGCGGCTCGGGTTTTACCGCGTGCACGAAGTCGGGAAACTTGACGGCATCCTGGATAAAGAACACCGGCATGTTGTTTCCGACCAGGTCGAAATTGCCTTCGTCGGTGAAGAACTTCACCGCGAACCCTCTGACGTCCCGCACGGTATCGCCCGACCCACGTGGACCTTGCACCGTGGAAAAACGCACGAACACCGGGGTTTTCTGCGACGGGTCCTGTAGGAACCCGGCTTTGGTCAGCACCGAATGGTTTTCGTAACACTGGAAAAAACCATGGGCTCCGGTTCCGCGGGCGTGAACGATACGCTCGGGAATGCGCTCATGGTCAAAATGCGTGATCTTTTCACGCATGATGAAATCTTCCAGCAACGACGGCCCGCGCGCTCCGGCCTTCAGGCTGTTCTGGTTGTCCGCCACTTTCACGCCCTGATTGGTACGCAGGGCCTGTGCAGTGGCGTCGGAGCGGAAGGTTTCCAGGCTGTCGAGCTTGGCGTTGGTGTTGTTGCGGTCGGGGGTATCGGTCCCGGCCAGTGCGCTCTGGGTGGCGGCAGGCTTCTTGGTACTCATCAGGCGTGAACTCCTCGGGCGGTTTGCAGTGGCCTAAGTAGTGACTGGCGGGCATCTTTAGCCGTTCCTTTTTTCTGACCTTTGATCGCGTTATTGCTAAATGGCAGGACAAATACGAAATAAATGCTAAGAACCTCTATACGGACAGGCTAAAATGCGCGCCCGGCTAACCGCTGATCCTTTTCTAACGCGCCCCACAAGGTTCGCTACGTGATCGAGTTTCAAAACGTCCACAAAACCTACCGCGTCGCCGGTAAGGAAATCCCCGCACTGCATCCGACCAGTCTGACGATTGAGAACGGGCAGGTTTACGGCTTGATCGGTCATTCCGGCGCAGGAAAAAGTACCCTGCTGCGTCTGATCAATCGCCTGGAAAATGCCAGCGGCGGCAAGATCATCGTCGACGGTGAAGAAGTCACCGCGCTCGACGCCAACGGCCTGCGCCGCTTCCGTCAGCAGGTCGGGATGATTTTCCAGCACTTCAACCTGCTGGCCTCCAAGACCGTCGCCGACAACGTGGCGCTGCCGCTGACCCTGGCCGGCGAACTGTCGCGCAGCGAGATCGATGCGCGCGTGGCCGAATTGCTGGCGCGAGTCGGTTTGTCCGACCACGCCAAGAAGTACCCGGCGCAGTTATCCGGCGGACAGAAGCAGCGCGTGGGCATTGCCCGCGCCCTGGCGACCAAGCCGAAAATCCTGCTGTGCGATGAAGCCACCAGCGCCCTCGACCCGCAGACCACTGCGTCGGTCCTGCAATTGCTGGCCGAGATCAACCGCGAGTTGAAGCTGACCATCGTCCTGATCACCCACGAGATGGACGTGATCCGCCGCGTTTGCGATCAAGTGGCGGTGATGGATGCCGGCGTGATCGTCGAGCAAGGTTCGGTGGCCGAGGTGTTCCTGCATCCCAAGCACCCGACCACCAAACGCTTCGTGCAAGAAGACGAGCAGATCGACGAAGGCGAACAGCGTGACGACTTTGCGCACGTCCCGGGCCGCATCGTGCGTCTGACGTTCCAGGGCGAAGCGACCTACGCGCCGTTGCTCGGCACCGTCGCCCGCGAAACGGGTGTGGACTACAGCATCCTCGCCGGTCGTATCGACCGCATCAAAGACATCCCTTACGGGCAACTGACCCTGGCCGTGACCGGCGGTGACATGGAAGCAGCCTTCGCCCGCTTCACCGCGGCTGACGTCCACATGGAGGTGCTGCGCTAATGGAAGCCCTGACAAGTTTCTTCGCCAATATCGACTGGTTCGAAATCTGGCTGGCCACCGGCGACACGATGCTGATGCTCGGCGGTTCGCTGTTGTTCACCGTATTGCTCGGTTTGCCGCTGGGCGTTCTGCTGTTCCTGTGCAGCCCGCGCCAGTTGCTGGAAGCCAGAGGCATCTACGCGATGTTGTCGCTGGCGGTGAACATCCTGCGTTCGCTGCCGTTCATCATCCTGTTGATCGTGATGATTCCGTTCACTGTGTTGATCACTGGCACCTCCCTCGGTGTTGCCGGCGCGATCCCGCCGCTGGTGGTCGGGGCCACGCCGTTTTTCGCACGGCTGGTGGAAACCGCCCTGCGTGAAGTGGATCGCGGCATCATCGAAGCGACCCAGGCCATGGGCGCGACCACGCGGCAGATCATCGTCAATGCCTTGCTGCCGGAAGCCCGCCCGGGCATTTTCGCAGCGATTACGGTGACAGCAATTACGCTGGTGTCCTACACGGCAATGGCCGGTGTTGTAGGCGCTGGCGGTCTGGGTGACCTGGCGATCCGTTTCGGTTACCAGCGTTTCCAGACCGATGTCATGGTGGTGACTGTGGTGTTGCTGCTGGTCCTGGTTCAGGTACTGCAAACCGTAGGCGACAAACTGGTCGTCCACTTTTCCCGTAAGTAAGAAATGAGCCGGCCATTCGCTGGCAGGTGCCAAACGGGCACCTCATATGGAGTTAGCTGAATGAAAAAACTACTCGTGGCCTTCGCGGCCGTTGCCGCGTTCTCTGCTCACGCTGAAACCCTGACCGTCGCGGCCACCCCGGTACCGCACGCCGAGATCCTCGAATTCGTGAAGCCGACCCTGGCCAAAGAAGGCGTGGACCTGAAGGTCAAAGTCTTCACCGACTACATCCAGCCGAACGTACAGGTTGCGGAAAAGCGTCTGGACGCCAACTTCTTCCAGCACCAGCCGTACCTGGATGAGTTCAACAAAGCCAAGGGCACCAGCCTGGTTTCCGTGGCCGGCGTACACCTTGAACCCCTGGGCGCTTACTCCAGCAAATACAAAACTCTGGAAGAGCTGCCAAGCACCGCCACCGTAGTCATCCCGAACGACGCCACCAACGGCGGCCGTGCGCTGTTGCTGCTGCAAAAGGCCGGTGTGATCCAGTTGAAGGATGCGAACAACATCCTGTCGACCGTCAAGGACATCACCGCGAACCCGAAAAACCTGAAGTTCCGCGAACTGGAAGCCGCCACCATCCCGCGCGTGCTGACCCAGGTCGACCTGGCGCTGATCAACACCAACTACGCGCTGGAAGCCAAGCTTGATCCGGCCAAGGACGCGCTGTTCATCGAAGGCAGCGACTCGCCGTACGTGAACATTCTCGTGGCCCGTCCGGACAACAAAGACAGCGACGCGATGAAGAAACTGGTCGCTGCCCTGCACAGCCCGGAAGTGAAAGCCTTCATTCTCGAGAAGTACAAAGGCGCAGTCGTGCCGGCGTTCTGATCTGTTGCTGAAATGAAAAAAGGAGCTCCTCGGAGCTCCTTTTTTTACGCCTGGAATTCGGACTCCGTAGGAGCCGGCTTGCTGGCGATTGCGATTCACCGACGCCATCGCCAGCAAGCCGGCTCCTACAAGGGTCGTGTGCTAGTTACGTTTGAGCATGACCGGCAACTGCGCCACCAGTTTCACGTTGTTCAACGGCGCCCGAATGAACCCGCGCTGGGTGCCGTCAGGTCCGATCACGGCGAGGTTGCCGCTGTGGTCCACGGTGTAGTTGGGTTTGCTGGTGTCAGCCGGGATGAACGGGATGCTCAGCGCGTTGGCGACTTTCTGCAGTTCTTCGATCGAGGTCGGGGTCAGGCCGATGAATTGCGGATCGAAGTAGCCCAGGTACTGCTTGAGCTGCTTGGGCGTATCGCGATTGGGGTCGACGCTGACCAGCACGATTTGCAGTTTATCCACCGCCTCGGGTGGTAACTCACTCTTGATCTGACGCAGCTGCGCCAGCGTGGTCGGGCAGATGTCCGGGCAGAAGGTGTAACCGAAGAACACCAGGCTCCACTTGCCTTTCAACTCGTTGATGGTGACCGGTTTACCGTCCTGATCGGTCATCGTCACGTCCGGCAGGTTGCGGCTCTGCGGCAACAGGATGATGCCGGCGTCGATCAACGCTGTCGGGTCGCCCTGGCCCTTGCCGGACAGCACTTTGTTGATGGTCAGGCCCAGGACCAGTGCGATCAGGGCCACAAGGATGAAGACGGTTTTCTGGGTTCGAGTCATAGGTTCAACAGTAAGTAGTGGTCTACGAGCAGGGCGATAAACAGCAGGAACAAGTAGTAAATAGAGTACTTGAACGTGTTGATCGCCGCGTGCGGCCGAGTGCCACGGTACAGCACCACGGCCCATTGCAGAAATCGCGCACCCAGCCCAAGCGCGCACACCAGATAGAGCGTGCCGCTCATGTGAATCACGTAGGGCATCAGGCTGACGGCGAGCAACACGAAGGTGTAAAGCAGGATGTGAACCTTGGTGTAGTGCTCGCCATGGGTGACCGGCAGCATCGGGATGTCGGCCTTGGCGTATTCCTCTTTGCGATGAATCGCCAGTGCCCAGAAGTGCGGCGGGGTCCAGGCGAAGATGATCAGCACCAACAGCAGCGGTTCGGCGCTGACGTGACCGGTGGCTGCGGTCCAGCCGAGCAACGGTGGCGCGGCACCGGCGAGGCCGCCGATGACGATGTTCTGCGGGGTCGCACGTTTCAGGAACCCGGTGTAGATCACCGCGTAGCCGAGCAATGAGGCAAGGGTTAGCCACGCGGTCAGCGGGTTGGTGAAGGCCAGCAGCATGGCTTGCCCGAGGGCGGCCAGGACCAGCGCGAAGGTCAGCGCCGCCGTCGGCGAGACCCGGCCTTCGGCCAATGGCCGCTTGTGGGTGCGCGCCATGATCGCGTCGATGCGCCGGTCCACCACATGGTTGACCGCCGCCGCACCACCGGCACACAGGGCGATCCCCAGATTGCCGAACACCAGCACCGTCCACGGCACCCCGGCGCGGGTCGCGAGGAACATCCCGACCAGCGAGGTGATGAGCATCAGCACGACTACTTTGGGCTTGGTCAGCTCCAGGTAGTCACGCCAGATCGCCTGACTGGGACGTTCGCCGATCAGAATCGCCATGGCATTTCTCCTTTTATTGTTATGGGCCCGGCTGAGTGTTTACGCGGGCTGAAATGCCAGCGCGTTTGCTTGACCCGGACCAGGCTGGTCCGGGCGTGGTAATTGACCAGCACCAGGGTCAGCAACAACGCCGCCCCGCCCGCGTTGTGCGCAACGGCCACCGGTAATGGCAGATGGAACAGCACATTGCTGATGCCCAGGGTGATTTGAGCGGCGAGGGCGATCAACACCAGGCCTGCCAGGCGCGTCATGCCGACCGCTTTGAGTTGCCAGGCCAGGCCGACCAATACCAAAGTCACCAGCAGGGCGCCGATACGGTGCGTCAAATGAATCGCCGTGCGCGCGTCGCTGTCCAGTTGCCCGCCGAGGTAATTCGGGCCGATGTGTTGGGTCAGGTGAAAGCCGTTGGCGAAGTCCGCTGCGGGCATCCATTGGCCGTGACAGGTCGGGAAGTCGATGCAGGCCACCGCGGCATAGTTGGAACTGACCCAGCCACCGAGGGCGATTTGCCCGATCACCAGCAACAGCCCCGCCGTCGCCCAGTGCTGCAAACGTCGCGGCACGGTCAGCGCCGGCAGCACGCCGGACAAACGCAAGGTCAGCAAAAACAACAGGCTCAAGGTCGCAAACCCGCCGAGCAAATGCCCGGTAACCACTTGCGGCCAGAGCTTGAGCGTCACCGTCCACATGCCGAACGCGGCTTGGCCGATCACGACCGCCAGCAGGAACAACGGCAACTTCACCGGTTGCCCCGGATGGCGACGATGCACCCAGGCGCGACCGGCCAGCACCGCGATCAACAGCCCCAGGGTGCCGGCGAAGTAGCGGTGGACCATCTCGTTCCAACCCTTGTGGGCCTCGACTGGTGCGTCCGGAAAATGCAGTTCGGCATGGGCCAGCTGGGCTTCGCTTTTCGGCACGCTGATAAAGCCGTAGCAGCCCGGCCAGTCCGGGCAGCCGAGGCCGGCGTGGGTCAGGCGAGTGTAGGCACCGAGCAACACCACAATCAGTGCCAGCAAGGTGGCAAACAGCGCGAGGCGAAATCCAGGTTTGGCCATGACGATGCCCTTATCCGATGTTCGACAGTTTCAGCAGGTGACGCAGGTCGTTAAGCAGGTCCTTGCCCTTCACCGACGGGTCGTAGCGCAGCACCAGATTGCCGTGGGGATCGATAATCCACAGTTGCGGCACGCTCTGGTCGCCGGTGGTGCGGCTGAAGGTGGTCAGGTCCAGTGGATAGCGTTGCAGTTGAGGATATTCCCGTTGCAGCTTGGCGTCGTAGTCGGCGCTCAGCGGTTGCGCGGCGGCCAGGGCATGGCTGGCGCGGGACGCGTCGCGACTGAGGCCGATCTGGACTTGCCGCGCCAGATACACCAGCTGCTGGCAGTCCACCGCGCAATCCTTGGGCGCCGTCACCAACATCTGCCAACGATCGTCCTGGGCCTGCACGCCAATATCGGCACGGGTCTGACCGTTGCCGATCAGTTCGCCGTGGTAACTGCGGCCCTCGGGCACCCAGAAATTCAGCTTGTACATGCCGGTGGCGAGGATCATCGGACCGATCACCCCGAGCAGGATCAATAGCAACTGCAAGCGGCCCTTGCGCCGGTTCACCGACGGTTTTGCCTCAGACATGCTGGGTGGATTCATGGCCGCTCCCATGGTGTTTCTCCTTTGCGTTGTGCCAGCCGAGATAGAGATAAAGACCGAACAGGGCGATCGCCATAGCGAACCACTGCACGGCATAAGCGATGTTTTTTTCCGGCCCCATGGCCACCACCGGCCAATCGGCCTGATAGGTCGCGGCGCCGGTTTCGGCACGTAATTCGTAGGCAAACCCTTCACGGCTGAGCGTGCTCCAGAGTCTGGCCGGTTCAACCGCCGTCACCAGTTGCGGCCAGGTGTTGCTATCCGGATCGGCATGCAGCTGGAAGGTGGCACCGGGGGAAACGTAGACCCAGGCGTCGAGACTCAAGGCTTGTGTGGGGGTGGTGAATTGCGGCGGGGTGCGCCGGTCCGGCCAGGGCAGCCAGCCACGATTGATCAGCAGCCAGAGCCCGGTCGCGTGGTCCCGGAACGGTTGCAGCAACTCGACCCCGACCTTGCCGTCGCGCTGGCGGTTATCCAGCAGCAGGCTGTGCGCAGCGTCGAACTCGCCCTGCAGACGAACCCGGCGAAAGGCCGGGTCCTGAGTGTGTTGCAACTCGGTGCTGGCCATCGGTTCGGCAGCCCGGCGCTCGGCGTAGTTTTGTAGCAGTGCGCTTTTCTCCGCGCCCCGGCTCAACTGCCAGAACCCCAGGGACACCAACAGCGGCAGCAACAGCGCCACGACCACTGTCGGCACGACGCCCGGCCGGAAACGCTTCATGGCGTCGCCCGCAAATCGGTCCGTGCGATAGCTATACTCAAGTGCATCGCTTGTCCCCCCGGAGTCTCACCATGCTCAAAGCAGCCATCGTCCTGATGCTGATTGCCACGGTTGTCAGCCTGTTCAGCGGCCTGTTTTTTCTGGTCAAGGACGACAGCAGCTCAAACCGCCTCGTCATTGCCTTGAGTGTTCGTGTGACTTTGGCCGCCCTGACCCTGGGTTTGATTACCTGGGGCTTTTTCAGCGGCCAACTGGTCTCCCATGTGCCTTGGTAAAAGGTTTAGAGCACGTAAACGAACACGAACAACCCGATCCACACCACGTCTACAAAGTGCCAATACCAACTCGCTGCCTCGAAAGCGAACTGGTGCTCGTTATCGAAATGCCCGCGCATGATCCGCATCAGCATCACGAACAGGATGATGGTGCCAATGGTCACGTGCGCACCGTGGAAACCGGTGAGCATGAAGAAGGTCGCGCCGTAGATGCCGGAACCCAGAGTCAGGCCCAGCTCGTGGTAGGCGTGGATGTATTCTTCAGCCTGAAAGCCAAGGAACGCGCAGCCGAGCAGCACCGTGATCGCCAGCCAGATTTTCAGCGCGCCGCGATGGCCTTTTTTCAAGGCATGGTGGGCGATGGTCACCGTCACGCTGGAACTCACCAGCAGCACCGTGTTGAGCAACGGCAGACCCCAAGGGCTGATGACGTCCTTGGGCGGTGGAAACAGTTTCGAGTCGGGGTTGTTCAGCAGCGGCCAGGTGAACTGGAAGTTCGGCCACAGCATGTGCGCCATGCCTTTGGCGCCTTCACCACCGAGCGCCGGCCCGGAAATGTGGCGCACATAAAACAGCGCGCCGAAGAAGGCGATGAAGAACATCACCTCCGAGAAGATGAACCAGCTCATGCCCCAGCGGAACGAGCGATCCATCTGTGCGCTGTACAAGCCGCTGCGACTTTCCTTGATCACCGTGCCGAACCAGCCGAACAGCATGTAAGCCACCAACAGCCCGCCGATGAAAAAGATCAGCGGCCCGTGGGATTCCGGTCGTGCAGCCTTCAGATCGTTGAACCAGGTCGCCAGACCGAACACCGTGACGAACATCCCGACCGTGGCGATGATCGGCCATTTGCTCTGGGCCGGGACGTAATAATGTTCATGAGTTGCCATTTATTGTTCTCCTTATCGGGCACGCTCAACCGCCAGTGATTACGGCTACCGGTGGATGTCGGGCGGTGATATCGAACAGCGTGTAAGACAGCGTCAGGTGCTTCACATCTTTGGGCATGTCACGGTCAACGATGAATCGCACCGGCATCTCGATCCGTTGACCGGGCTGCAGCACTTGCTGGGTAAAGCAGAAACATTCGGTCTTGTGGAAATACGCCGCCGCGGCGCTTGGCGCGATGCTCGGCACGGCCTGGGCGCTCATCGGTTTATCGGTGGGGTTGTGGGCGATGAAGATCATCTCGTTCACCGCCCCCGGGTTCGCGGTCAACTCGTCATGCTTGGGGTAAAAGTCCCATGGCATGTCGGCGGTGTTGGTCGACAGAAACTGCACGCGCACCTGCCGCGAGGTGTCGACCGTTTGCTCACCTTCGTACTGCCCGGCGGTCTTGCCGTTGATGCCGAAGGCCCTGCACATCACGTCGTAGATCGGCACCAGGGCAAACCCGAACACAAACATCGCCACCACCACGGTCAGCAGACGCGTGACCAGTTTCTTCATCGAAATTGAGTCAGCCATGACTTCTAACCCCTACTCCAAATCCTGTAGGAGCTGGCTTGCCAGCGATAGCGGTGTGTCTGACACACCGTTTTAGCTTCATCGCCAGCAAGCCGGCGCCTACAAGGGCGTTGTTCATTTCACTTCCGGCGGCGTAGTGAAGGTGTGATACGGCGCCGGTGACGGAATGCTCCACTCCAGGCCTTCCGCCCCATCCCACGGTTTGGCCGGGGCTGGCGGGCCGCCGCGAATGGTCTTGATCACGATGAACAGGAAGAAGATCTGCGTGGCGCCGAACATGAATGCGCCGATCGACGACACCATGTTGAAGTCGGCGAATTGCAGGTTGTAGTCCGGAATCCGCCGAGGCATGCCCGCCAACCCCACAAAGTGCATCGGGAAGAAAGCCATGTTCATACCGATGAACGACAGCCAGAAATGCAGCTTGCCGAGGGTTTCGTCGTACATGTGGCCGGTCCATTTCGGCATCCAGTAGTAGGCCGAAGCGAAGATCCCGAAGATCGCCCCCGGCACCAATACATAGTGGAAGTGCGCGACCACGAAGTAGGTGTCCTGATACTGGAAGTCCGCCGGGGCGATGGCCAGCATCAACCCGGAGAACCCGCCGATGGAGAACAGGATCACGAACGCCACCGCAAACAGCATCGGCGTCTCGAACGTCAGCGAGCCTTGCCACATGGTGCTGGCCCAGTTGAACACCTTCACGCCCGTTGGCACCGCGATCAGCAGCGTGGCGTACATAAAGAACAACTCGCCCACCAGCGGAATGCCGACCACGAACATGTGGTGCGCCCAGACGATGAACGACAGGAAGGCGATACTCGCCGTGGCGTAGACCATCGAGGTGTAACCGAACAGCGGCTTGCGCGAGAAAGTCGGGATGATTGCGCTGACGGCACCGAAGGCCGGCAGGATCATGATGTACACCTCGGGGTGACCGAAGAACCAGAACACATGCTGGAACAACACCGGATCTCCGCCACCGGCGGCACTGAAGAAGCTGGTGCCGAAGTGGATGTCCATCAGCATCATCGTCACGCACCCGGCCAATACCGGCATCACCGCGATCAGCAGGAACGCGGTGATCAGCCAGGTCCAGACGAACAGCGGCATTTTCATCAGCGTCATGCCGGGGGCGCGCAGGTTGAGGATGGTGGCGATCACGTTGATCGCGCCCATGATCGAACTGATCCCCATCAAGTGGATGGCAAAGATGAAGAACGTCACGCTTTCCGGTGCATACGTCGTCGACAACGGCGCGTAGAACGTCCAGCCGAAGTTCGGCCCGCCACCGGGGGTGAACAGGGTCGAGATCAGCAGAATGAACGCCGCCGGCAACAGCCAGAAACTGAAGTTGTTCATGCGCGGCAAGGCCATGTCCGGCGCGCCGATCATCAGCGGAACCATCCAGTTGGCGAGGCCGACGAACGCCGGCATCACCGCACCGAAGACCATCACCAGACCGTGCATGGTGGTCATCTGGTTGAAGAATTCTGGCTGGACGATTTGCAGCCCCGGCTGAAACAGCTCGGCGCGAATCACCATCGCGAACGAGCCGCCCAGCAGGAACATGGAGAACGCAAACCACAGGTACAGCGTGCCGATGTCCTTGTGGTTGGTGGTCAGCACCCAACGCATCAGGCCTTTGGCGGGGCCGTGGGCGTGGTCGGTGGCGGTATGAACATGTTCATCGATTACAGCAGTCATGTCCTGTCTCCTGCAAACAGATGGGCTGGGCAGGCCGGGGTACATTGCCCCGACCGGTTCCTTACGTGCGCAATAGACCGGGTCATTTGCTTTCCGCCTGTTTCAGCTCCAGCACTTCTTTTGGCGTGACCATGTCGCCCTTGTTGTTGCCCCAGGCGTTGCGTTCATAGGTCACGACCGCTGCGATATCGACTTCCGAGAGCTGTTTGCCGAACGCCGCCATCGCTGTGCCAGGCTTGCCATGGAAGACAATGCCCAGGTGAGCGTCTTTCGGCCCGGTGGCGATTTTCGAGCCCTTGAGTGGCGGGAACATCGGTGGCAGGCCCTGCCCCTCGGCCTGGTGACAGGCCACACAGGCGGTGTGATAGACCTTGTCACCGCGCTCCTTGAGCTCGTCGAGTGTCCATTCCTTGCTGGTCAGCTCTTTGAGTTGCGCGGCCTCAGCCTTGCGCTCGGCCAACCATTTTTCGTAATCGGCCTTTTCCTTGACCTCGACCACGGTCGGCATGAATCCGTGATCCTTGCCGCACAGTTCAGCGCACTGGCCGCGATAGATGCCGGGCTTTTCGACGCGGGTCCAGGCTTCGTTGACGAACCCCGGAATCGCATCGCGCTTGACCGCGAAGGCCGGCACCCACCAGGAGTGGATCACGTCCGCGGACGTCACCAGGAAGCGCACCTTGGCACCGACCGGCAACACCAACGGCTTGTCGACCTCAAGCAGGTAATGCTCGCCCTTGGCTTCCTTGTTGTGGATCTGATCGGCGGGTGTGGCCAGGTTGCTGAAGAACTCGACGTCCTGGCCCAGGTATTTGTAGTGCCACTTCCACTGATAACCGGTGACCTGGATATCGATCTCCGGCTCACTGGCGTCGTACATCTTGATCAGGGTCGCGGTAGCGGGAATCGCCATCACCACCAGGATAAGAAAGGGCACGATGGTCCAGAGGATTTCGACGGTGGTGCTTTCATGAAATTTGGCGGCCACCTGCCCGGTCGAGCGGCGGTGGAGGATCATCGACCAGAACATGGCCCCAAAGACGATGATGCCGATCACTACACAGATCCAGAAAATGGTCATGTGCAGGTCAAACACAGCGTGACTGATTTCAGTCGCTCCAGGCGCCATATTCACAGTCCAGGCCGCTTGCGCCTGACTGAAAATCGACCACAACAGGAGGCCCATCCAGACATGTGGATGTCGCATCATTGCGGGTTCCCCTTATCGTTCTTGTTATCCCGCCGGCTTTCACCTGCGGCAAGGGAGCGGCTGCATCAGACTACGAACTTGAGCACCGGGCCTTGCTGCATATGCAGTCGGGCGTCATCAGCTAACTCCATTCCAACCCGAGTATAGACAGCACCTCCGACCTCGCAATGTGAAGGCGTAAATGATCTGAAACAGCATTCACTTGCTTTGTAGGGTGCGAATGGAGAAGGATGCAGACGAGTGGTGGCGAACCGATATAACGGGGGCGTCTCAAGGATGAAATAATTATGACAAATGCGTCTTAGCATTTTTCGTAAGCCAGCTAAGTTATGTCTTCCATATTTCATTGCCTTGTTCCCTGGAGTTTTCATGAACACCGCCGCATTGCGCGAGCAGATCCAAACAGCCCAACAACACGAAGCCGAGACCCGCCTGCTGACACGTCAGCTGGAAAATAAACTGCCTCATCTACACCCGGCGATCCAACTGCCGGAAACCGATACCAACGGCGTTCTGACGCGTTTTGTCGCCGCCTACATTGAAGAAGTACCTGATCTGCTGGATGCAGCCAATGAAGTCGCCAGGGAAGCGGGCATTGAGTCACAGATCAAACCGGTGCTGAAAATCGCCGAACAGTATTTCATTCAGCCACCCGCCATCATGGCCGGGCACATCGGGCTGGACGGTTTGCTGGACGAAGCCTATCTGGCGCACCGTTTTGTCGAAGAGGTCAACGACCTGTACATCAAGCATTTCGGCCAGCCACTGATCCCTTTGGACATGACTGTCGCCAACCTGATTGCTCACCAATTGATCGGTGAGGAATTTGCCAACCAACTGGACGAAGTGGTGCATCACGCCATTGACGAGATGCTCAACGACGAAAGCTTCGCGCTGGAATCGGTGGAAGCCTACCGTGAGAAACTCAACAGCCCGGACACCGGCGCCGCGTGGAAACGCTGGCCGTGCATGTCCCGCCGCCTGGGCGTAGGCCTGGAACTGGATCAGCCGGCGGCTTGATCCACCGGTAAACACATCCCCTGTAGGAGCGAGCTTGCTCGCGATGAGGCCATGTCATTCAACATCAATGTTGACTGATCCGCCTCTATCGCGAGCAAACTCGCTCCTGCATTGGTTTTTAGCCAGCCGCACCGATACCGGTGTTGGTACGAACCCTGCCTTCAAGCCTGCGCTTCAACCCTCGCGACTCAATCAACAGTTTCGAGCCCTTGGCCGAATTCGCCCGTCCCCATTCCTCCAGCAATTCCAGACACGAATGATCGATGTAGCTCAGGTTATTGAGCGGCACATGCACCGTCGTACCCGCAGGAATGCTGCCCAGCACCTGGGTCAGCGCCGGCACTTTGAGGAAGGTCGCCGCGCCCACCAGACGCAATTCCATTTCCCCCTCCTGTGGCAGGTCGATCAGGCTGATTTTCAAGCGTGAGGCTTTCAACGCCAGCTTCACCAACGTCAAGCCAAAGCCGATCAACACACCCGTCAGCAGATCCGTGAACACGATGGCGAGGGCGGTGGCCGCATAGGTGAACATCGGCGCTCGACCATAGCGGCCCAAACCGCGAAAGACCTTGAGGTCCACCAGTTTGAAACCGGTGTACACCAACACGCCCGCCAGGCTCGCCACCGGAATGCTCTGCAGCACGCTGGACAGCAACAGCACGAACGCCAGCAACCACAGCCCGTGGAATATGGTCGAGAAGCGGGTCGTGGCGCCGGCCTGCACGTTGGCCGAACTGCGCACAATAACGCCCGTCATCGGCAATGCACCGAGCAAGCCGCACAACATGTTGCCGATACCTTGCGCCGACAGTTCCCGGTCGAAGTCCGAGCGCTGCCCGCTGTGCATGCGATCAACCGCCGCGGCCGAAAGCAGCGTCTCGGCGCTGGCGATGAAGGCCACGGCAAACGCGGCAATCAGCAAGGTCGGATCAGCCAGGTTGAGCAAATCCGCCGGTTTCAGCCAGTCGATGGCCTCCGTCAGGTTGGCCGGCACTTCAACCCGTTTGACCTGCAATGCCAACACCAGGCTGGCAAGTGTTGCCAGACCGACGCCCAGCAGCGCGCCGGGGATGAAGCGCAGGGATTGTGGGCGGAATTTTTCCCACAGCCACATGACGACAATCGTCGACAACCCGAGCAAACCGGCTTGCCATCCCAGCGTCGGCAACGCCTGAGCCAGCGCAGCCGGGAAACCGGCCAGGTTATCCAGACCCGAGGGTTT
Source organism: Pseudomonas sp. Irchel s3f7 (assembly GCF_900187615.1). Taxonomy (GTDB): domain Bacteria; phylum Pseudomonadota; class Gammaproteobacteria; order Pseudomonadales; family Pseudomonadaceae; genus Aquipseudomonas. The sequence continues at coordinate 61,475 of NZ_FYDO01000026.1, forward strand.
AGGCACGGCATCCAGCATCACATGCACCTGGGACAGAACAATCAGCACGCCGATCCCGGCCAACATGCCGTACACCACCGCAGGTGCTGTCACGCGAAACCAGCAACCCAGTTTCAAACGACCGGCCACCAGTTGCAGAAAACCCGCGAGCAACAGAATCGGCCCGAGCATGGCGATGCCGTGCTCGCGCACCAGTTCGAACACCAGAACCGCCAGGCCCGCCGCCGGGCCGCTGACTTGCAGCGGCGAACCGGCCAGCCAACCGACCACCAGGCCACCGATGATGCCCGTTATCAGACCTTTGGCCGGTGGCAGTCCCGAGGCAATCGCGATGCCCATGCACAAGGGCAGGGCGACCAGAAACACAACCACCGAAGCCAGCAGCTCCCGTGGCAGAACAGTTTTGAGTTGAGCTGCACGCATGGTGAGTCTCCCGAAGTTTTCTTCAGGCATGGCAAAGCCGGGCTGCCTGATCGGCAGCCTCGGCTAAACCACACAAGGATTTAGGAGTATTTAGAAGCGCGCTTTGGGCGTCGCCACGGGAATCGGCAGGCTGCCATTGAGCGGCAGGAAACAACCTTTATCAGCGTCGTAGGCTTTGATTTCGCTGGTTTCGATGTTGTAGACCCAGCCGTGGATAAACAACTGACCGTTGGCCATGCGCGAGGCCACCGACGGGTGGGTGCGCAAATGCTGCAACTGGGCGATGACATTCTCTTCGGTGAGGATGTGCATGCTTTCGCTTTCGTTGGCGCAATTGCAGTTGTCCTGGACCATGGTCTTCGCCACTTCGGCATGCCGCAGCCAGGCTTTGACCGTGGGCATTTTTTCCAGGCTCTGGGGGTTCAGCACCGCACGCATCGCACCGCAATCAGAATGCCCGCAGATGATGATGTGATGCACACCGAGGGCCAGCACCGCGTACTCGATGGCGGTGGAAACACCACCGTTCATTTGCCCGTAGGGCGGCACAACGTTGCCGACGTTGCGGGTCACGAACAAATCGCCGGGAGCGCTTTGGGTGATCAGTTCCGGAACGATGCGCGAGTCGGCGCAAGCGATGAACATCGCGCGCGGCCGTTGGGCCGTGGCGAGTTTTTTGAAGAGTTCTTCCTGCTGCGGAAAGATCTCATGATGAAAATGCAAAAAGCCTTCAACGATATGCTGCAGCGCTGCATCGGCGGTTTCCGCCTCGGGTTCGGCGGAAGCCGACGCAGCCAACGGCTGTTTATCCTTGTCACTCATGATTCATCCTCTTTGGCGGAGTCAGGGAATCTTCCCGTGTTGTCCGGTATGAAGCCAGTGCCTGTGTAAAAAACATCCAGGCCGAGCATCTCGACCCATCAGTCACTCGATGAACAAGGTAGCGGCCGAATCTTAATTCAAACTGAAGAAACCGCTCTGGAATGCGTGTTCCAGATCACAAAAAACGTGACCAGCCTAATGGCAAAGTGAAATCCACCGTACTCAACCATAGGCCAATTGTCCTCAAATCAACGACATCTGGCGACCCGGCGGACAAAAGGCATCACAGTCCAGATTAAAGCCTTCCCGGTGATTGAGTCCCAGACGCCTGATCGCTTTGCTAAAACGTTGCGCCAACAGGTCGGCAAAAGGACCTTCACCACGCATTCGCGCACCAAAGCGACTGTCGTAGAGTTCGCCGCCCCGGCTCTGGCGAATCAGGCTCAACACGTGCGCGGCCCGTTGCGGGTAGTGGGCAGCCAGCCACTCTTCAAACAACGGCGCCACTTCCAGCGGCAGGCGCAACATCATATACGCAGCGCTTTGCGCCCCGGCCGCCTGAGCCTCGGTGAGCAGGCTTTCGAGTTCGCTGTCGTTGATCATCGGAATCATCGGGGAACACAACACGCCGACCGGAATGCCCGCGTCGCGCATCACCCGGATCGCGCGAAGCCTGGCCTTGGGCGCCGCCGCGCGGGGTTCAAGGATGCGCTTGAGTTCGTCGTCCAGGCTGGTCAGGCTGATCATCACCGCCACCAGCCTGTGCCGGGCCAGCTCGGTCAGCAGGTCGAGGTCGCGCAGAATCAGCGAGCCCTTGGTGACGATGGTCACCGGATGCCGGTAGCGCAGCAGCACTTCGAGGGTTTGTCGGGTGATCTTGTATTCGCGCTCGATCGGCTGGTATGGATCGGTGTTGGAACCCAGATTGATCGGCGCGCATTGATAGCCGCGTTTGGACAGCTGTTGCTCCAGCACATCGACGGCATTGGTCTTGGCGATCAGTTTTGTTTCGAAATCCAGCCCCGGCGACATGTCCCAGTAAGCGTGGCTCGGCCTCGCGTAACAATAAATGCAGCCGTGTTCGCAACCGCGATAGGGGTTGATTGAACGATCAAAGGGCAAGTCCGGCGAAGTGTTGCGGGTGATGATGGATTTCGCCGTCTCAATGCTCACCTCGGTACCCTGCGTGGTGGGCACCTCTTGATACCAGCCGTCGTCCTCAGCCACTGATCGGCTGGGGGCGAAGCGATTATGGGGATTGGTCGCGGTGCCGCGGCCACGTGGGGGCAAGGGCGTGTGCATGGGGAAACCCTGATAACTGTATGCGCATACAGTATCCCGACAAGAACGCGCTCACCAGTGCCGTTCGGCATTTTCCTGGAGGCTGGTTAGTGCGAAGCAACTAAGAGATACAGATAACGGCTGGCTCAAAAGTTTGAAACACCGGTATCGTTGTTTCGCTGCACACAGGGATATTCATATTAATTAAAAGGATTTAGTGATGTCGTTCTTCAACCGTCGCGGTATCTTTCTGCAAAAGCTTGGCCCAACTATTGTCGACCCAAATGAAGTTCTCGTTTCAATGCAGTTCGCATTGAAAGAGGACGGATGGGATGCTGAAAACTCGCTGAAAACCACGGCGCTGCTAGATTCCACCAGCCTGATCGCCTCTTCGTATGATGGCGGAAAATCGTTCAACCTCGGCAACGTCAATAAAGACATTGATGGAGACGGCGATATCGACGCCGATGACAAGGCCAAACTTCTGGCACTGGCTAAAGCCTATGTCGATATTGTCAGGCCTTGATTAAAACTTAAAAAAAGCCCCCATTGCAGGACGCAATGGGGGCTTTTTTGATTACTCGTTTTATTACTCGTCCGACTTCTTCTTGAGCTTCGGATTCGGGAAAAACTGAACCGCCTGAACCTTGGTATCCGGAGCTTTTGGCGCGGTGACGTTCACCCGCGTTCCCAGCTCCTTGGGCACCGAAAGCCCCTGTTCATTCAGCGTGTCAGAGTATCCACAAGCCACGCACTCGCGATGTGGCACGCTGTCCTCATTCCACATCATCAGTTTGTCCGGCTCGCTGCAGGCCGGGCAGACCGCCCCGGCGATAAAGCGTCGTTTGGTAATCACAATCCCCTCACTCATGCTGCCGCGTCCTCACTCAGGCCGCTGTGGCGCAAGAGTGCGTCAATCGAAGGCTCACGGCCACGGAAGTCGACGAACAGCACCATCGGTTCCTGGGAACCACCGCGCGCAAGGATCGCTTCACGGAATGCGCGACCGGTGTCGGCGTTGAGCACGCCGTCCTCTTCGAACTTCGAAAACGCATCCGCCGACAACACTTCAGCCCACTTGTAGCTGTAGTAACCCGCCGCGTAACCGCCAGCGAAGATGTGCGCAAAGCTGTTGGGGAAACGGTTGTAAGCCGGTGGCCGCATGACCGAAACCTCGTCACGCACGCCTTCGAGCAATTGCAGCACGCTGCGGCCATCGCCGTGGGTGGCATGCAATTCGAAGTCGAACAGCGAGAATTCCAGTTGGCGGACCATCATCAGGCCGGACTGGAAGTTTTTCGCTGCGAGCATCTTCTGCAGCAAGTCTTGCGGCAGTGGTTCGCCGCTTTCGTAATGACCGGAAATCAGCGCCAGGCCTTCCGGCTCCCAGCACCAGTTTTCCATGAACTGGCTCGGCAGCTCGACCGCGTCCCAAGCAACGCCGTTAATGCCGGACACACCGGCGTGCTCGACGCGGGTCAGCAGGTGGTGCAAGCCGTGACCGAACTCGTGGAACAGCGTGGTCACTTCATCGTGGGTCAGCAGCGCAGGCTTGCCGCTGTCGGCCGGGGTGAAGTTGCACACCAGGTTGGCCACCGGGCTTTGCAATACGCCCTCGGCGGTACGGCGACGGTCGCGGGCGCCGTCCATCCAGGCTCCGCCACGCTTGTTGGCGCGGGCATAGAGGTCGAAGAAGAAGCGGCCGACGTGCTGGCCGTTTTCCTTGATTTCAAACAGGCGAACATCCGGGTGCCAGGTGTCGAAGCCTTTCTGTTCGGCAATCTCGATGCCGTACAGGCGCTGAACAATGGCGAACAGGCCGCCCAGCACTTTATCGATCGGGAAGTAGGCGCGCAGGGCTTCCTGGGCCACGCTGTAGCGTTGTTCACGGAGTTTTTCACCGTAGAAACCGCTGTCCCAGCTTTGCAGATCCGGGCAACCCTGTTCGGCGGCGTACGCCTTCAGCTGCTCCAGATCCTGAGCGGCGAACGGCTTGCTGCGCTTGGCCAGGTCGCGCAGGAAACTCAGCACCTGATCGCTGGACTCGGCCATTTTGGTCGCCAGGCTCAGTTCCGAAAAACTGGCGAAGCCCAAGAGCTTGGCCAGCTCCTGACGCAGGTCGAGGATTTCTTCCATGACCGGGCCGTTGTCGTTCTGGCCGGCGTTCGGGCCTTGGTCCGACGCACGGGTGCAGTAGGCGGCGTAGACTTCTTCGCGCAACGCACGGTCGTGGGCGTAGGTCATCACCGCGTAGTAGCTCGGGAATTCCAGGGTGATCAGCCAGCCGTCCAGGCCTTTGGCTTGCGCGGCGGCCGCCATTTGCGCCTTGGCCGAATCGGTCAGGCCGGCGAGGGCGGCTTCATCGGTGAGGTGCTTGGTCCACGCCTGGGTGGCGTCGAGCAACTGGTTGGAAAAGCGGCTGCCCAACTCGGACAACTTGCTTTGCACTTCGGCGTAGCGCTTCTGCTCAGCTTCCGGCAGGTCGATACCCGACAGACGGAAGTCACGCAGGGAGTGTTCCAGAATAGTCTTCTGCGCCACGTCGAAACCGGCGGCTTCCGGACTGTTGGCCAAGGCTTCGAAGGCCTGGAACAGTTCGCGGTTCTGGCCCATCTCGGTGGAATAGGCACTCAAGGCCGGCAGGCACGACTCGTAGGCTTCGCGCAGTTCGGCGCTGTTGCACACGGCGTTGAGGTGGCTGACCGGACTCCAGGCAGCGCCGAGGCGATCATTGAGCTCGTCCATCGCCAGCACCAGGCCGGCCCAGGTCGGCTGTTTGCCCTGGGTCTTGAGGATCTCGAGGATGGCGGCGCGGTTGTCAGCCAGGATCTGTTCAATGGCCGGCTGCACGTGTTCGGCACGGATCGCAGAGAACGGCGGCAAGTCGTAGGACTGCAAAAGAGGGTTGTTCACGCTCACAGTGGGCACCTTGGCTGGAGAAACATGCGGCCATCTTAATTACAATCGACGCTCACCGCAGCTATCAGCAACAGAGAGAAACCCTATCGTGAACCTTCGCAAGTATCAGAACCACACGCCGTTGCTGGGCAACGGGGCATTTGTCGACCGTTCGGCGGTGGTGATCGGCGACGTCGAGATCGGCGAAGACAGCTCGGTGTGGCCGTTGACGGTGATCCGCGGCGACATGCACCGCATCCGCATCGGCGCACGCACCAGCGTGCAGGACGGCTGCGTGCTGCACATCACCCACGCCGGGCCGTTCAACCCGGACGGTTACCCGCTGTTGATCGGTGATGATGTGACCATCGCCCACAAAGTCATGCTCCACGGTTGCTCGGTGGGCAGCCGGGTGCTGATCGGCATGGGCAGCATTGTCATGGACGGTGCCGTGGTCGAAGACGACGTGATCATCGGCGCCGGCAGCCTGGTGCCGCCGGGCAAACGCCTGGAAAGCGGTTTTCTGTACGTGGGCAGCCCGGTGAAACAGATCCGGCCGCTGACGGACAAGGAACAGGCCTTTTTCACCTACAGCGCGGCGAACTACGTGAAGCTCAAGGATCTGCATCTGGCCGAAGGCTACGACCAGCTCTGAACCGGCGCACCAACATCCAGGAATTTTCATGCATTACCAAACCGTTTTGTTCGACCTCGATGGCACCCTGACCGACCCGCGCGAAGGCATCACCCGTTCGATCCAGTTCGCCCTGAGCAAACTGGGGATCGATGAGCCGGACCTGAGCAAACTCGAACACTTCATCGGCCCGCCGCTGTTGCAGGCGTTCATGCAGTTCTACGACTTCGACGAGCCGAAAGCGTGGAAGGCGGTGAATTTCTACCGCGAGCGCTTCAAGGTGACCGGCCTGTACGAAAACCGCGTGTTCGACGGCGTCACCCCGCTGCTCGAAACCCTGGGCGGGCAAGGGCGACAGCTATACATCGCGACCTCGAAGCCTTGGATTTTCGCGCGGGAAATCGCCCGGCATTTCGACTTCGCCAAACACTTCAAGGTGATTTACGGCAGCGAACTGGACGGCACCCGGACCAACAAGGTCGAGTTGATCGCCCATCTGATCGCTGAAGAAGGCCTGGACCCGGCCAACACCTTGATGATCGGCGACCGTAAACACGACCTGATCGGCGCACGCAGCAATGGCCTGGACGCGGCAGCGGTGGGTTATGGCTTCGGCAGCCATGAAGAATTGAGCGCCGAAGCGCCGGCGTATCACTTTGAAACGCTGGAAGCGATGCATCAGGCGTTTTTGCGTCGCTGAAGGCGCCTGTAGGAGCAATCTTGCTCGCGATGACGCTCGCACATTCAAAATCAATGTGACTGACAGACCGCTATCGCGAGCTCGCTCCTACAGAGGACTGCATCAGGGTCTGGGTGGCGGGGCGAGCCTCTGCCCTTGTTCAACCGCCCAGTTCACCACCTGCGTGGTCAATTGATCATTCGCCTGACCAAACCCGGCCACCACCGCAGGCACCTGTACATCATTCAGCGGCTGGCGTACTTCAAAGCGGCGACTGGCGAGGATGCGCTGGTCGTAACCGCGCACCAGCAAAGCATCCAGGCGCACGACCACGCTCGCCGAGGTGCCTTGGTACTCGGTCTGGAAGGCCTGCAGATTGCCGCCCAGTTCCAGGTCGCCATGAAAAAGGCTGTCATCGGTGCTCAACAGCGCCACCCGTCCGTCACGCTGAAAACCGTCCAGCAGACGATTGCGCAACAACACCGGCGCCGGGTCGCTCCAGCGTGAACCCTTGTAGTGGCTGAACACATCGCCCTGGGGAATCACTGCAATGTTCGGACTGTTCAACGCTTCGCTGGACTGGAATTTTGTCAGGCGCAGCGACCAGCGCTGCGGCGTGGCATGGCTGGCCGATGCGCTCTGGGCCGACGGCAATCGATAGATCTCGAAGGGCTCAGGCTTGGGCAGGATCGAGCACGAACAAATCAGGGTAACGCTGGCGAGCAAGGCCATTCGGGACAGCTTCATGGTGTGAATTCCTTGGTCTTGTCACTGCCCAGCAGGTAACCGCTGGGGTTGGCTTCCAGGCGTTGGGAGATGGTGCGCAAGGACGTCAGGGTTTCGCGCAGCTCGCGCACCGCCGGGGCCAGGCCGTTGAAGCCCTGCATGCCGCTGTTGATTGAGTCTTCGTTGGCGGCGAGCAATTTGTTGATGGTGGCGGTGCTCTGCTCCAGGGACTTCATGGCGTGCTCGGCGCTGCTGAACATCTGTTTACCGTTGTCATTGAGCAGACCGTTGGCGTTACGCATCAGGGCCGTGGTCTGCTCGAGCATGCTGTTGGCCTGCTTGCCGACCGAGGCCAGTTGCTGCATGGCCTGACGGATATCGCCGCGCTGATCGGCAATGGCTCCGGTGGTTTGCTCCAGATGCGCCAGGGTCTTGCTGATGTTCTCGATGTTGGCCGTGGAGAACATCCGGTTGGCGTTATGCATCAGCGTGCTCACCCCGGCCATCAGGTCTTCACTGTCATTGAGCAAACGGGCGATGGGCGACGGCGAAGCGACGATGGTCGGCAGGTTGCCGTCCTTGCCCTTGAGCGTCGGGCTTTGTGGTGTACCGCCGCTGAGCTGGATGATCGAGGTTCCGGTGACGCCGGTCAGGGCCAGTTTGGCCTGGGTGTCTTCCTTGACCGGGGTATCGCCGGCCAGACGGATCCGTGCCAGCACCCGGCGCGGGTCTTTCGGGTCCAGGCGCAGCGTCACCACGTCGCCGACCTTGATCCCGCTGTACTGCACGGAACTGCCCTTGGACAGGCCGCTGACCGCCTCGTTGAACACGACTTCGTAATCCTTGAACTCGGTGTCGACGCTGGACTTGGCCAGGAACAAACCGAAAAGCAGGGCGCCTGCCACCACGATCACGGTGAACAGGCCGATCAACACATGATGGGCTCGGGTTTCCATGTCAGACCTCGTGAAGCTGTTGGGCGGCCGTCAGCGCCGCGCGGCCGCGAGGGCCATGGAAGTATTCGTGAATCCACGCGTCGTCGGTTTCCGAGACCTTGTCGATGGCGTCCGCCACCAGCACTTTTTTCTGCGCCAGCACCGCCACCCGGTCGGTGATGGTGTAGAGCGTGTCGAGGTCGTGGGTCACCAGAAACACACTCAAGCCCAATGCGTCGCGCAGGGTCAGGATCAATTGATCGAACGCCGCGGCGCCAATCGGATCGAGGCCGGCGGTGGGCTCGTCGAGAAACAGGATGTCCGGGTCCAGTGCCAGTGCACGGGCGAGGGCTGCACGTTTGATCATGCCGCCTGATAGCGACGCCGGATACTTGTCCGCCGCCGACAACGGCAACCCGGCCAGGGCCATTTTCACCGCCGCCAGGTGCTCGGCGTCGTTGCGGCTCAAACCCGCGTGCTCGATCAAGGGCAGGGCAACGTTCTCGGTCACCGTCAGCGACGAGAACAGCGCGCCTTTCTGGAACAGCACGCCAAAGCGCCGTTCCACCAATGAGCGCTCATGCTCAGACAAGCTTGGCAGGTTCTTGCCGAAGACTTTCACCATGCCTTCGCTGGGCTGACGCAAACCGACAATGCTGCGCAGCAGCACCGATTTGCCGCTGCCGGAACCGCCGACCACGGCGAGGATTTCGCCCTTGTACAAATCCAGGTCAAGGTTTTCGTGCACGCTCTGGCGGCCAAAGCGATTGCACAGGCCACGCACTTCAATCACCGCCTCGGAGGGCGCTCGGGGTTCACGACTCACCAGCCCATCTCCATGAAAAACAGCGCAGCCACCGCGTCGAGCACGATCACCACGAAAATCGACTGCACCACACTCGACGTGGTGTGGGCACCCACGGATTCAGCGCTGCCGCTGACCTTGAAGCCTTCGAGGCAACCGATGGCGGCGATCAGGAAGGCGAAGAGCGGCGCTTTGACCATGCCCACCAGAAAGTGCTGAACACCGATGTCCGATTGCAGCAGCGACAGGAACATCGCTGGCGAAATATCCAGCGACACCGCGCAGACCACGGCGCCACCGATAATCCCCGAAATCATCGCCAGAAAGGTCAGCATCGGCAGCGCAACCAGCAGGGCCAACACACGCGGCACCACCAGCAACTCCATCGGATCGAGACCCAGGGTGCGGATGGCGTCGATTTCCTCGTTGGCCTTCATCGAGCCGATCTGCGCCGTGAACGAACTGGCGGTTCGCCCGGCCATCAGGATCGCGGTCAGCAACACACCGAATTCGCGCAGGAAGGCAAACCCCACAAGGTCCACGGTAAACACGCTGGCGCCGAACGTCGCCAGCACCGTCGCCCCGAGAAACGCCACCACGGCACCGACCAGAAAGGTCAGCAGGGCCACGATGGGCGCGGCGTCCAGGCCCGTTTGTTCGATGTGCGAGACCATCGGTGTGATGCGCCAGCACTTGGGACGAAACAGGCCGCGGGCGATGGTTTCGATGATCAGGCCGACGAAGCCCAGCAGTTGCAGGGTGTCCTGCCAGACGGTGTCCACGGCGCGGCCGATGCGGGTGAGCAATTGAATGCTGACGCTGATTTCCGGTTCTTTGACCGGAACGCAGAAGTCGGTCAGCGAGCAGTACACCGTTTGCAGCAACGCGCGATCAGCGGAAGAAAGGGTGCAATCGGGATGCTGGGCAGAGCGGCCGATGCGCTCGGAACCCAGCAGTTCCACCAACAACGAGGCGCCCGCCGTATCGAGGGTGCCAAGACCGTTGAGATCGATCTGGGTATCGGTGTCATACTGGCCGCGGAGTTTTTCGCTCAGCTGCTTGAGGTCGGCGTAGTGGGCAAGCGTCCAGTCGCCCGTCACCCGCAACCATGCAGGGGTGAGCGAAGTATCCAGTCGGGCATCGCCGGCCATTGAGCTGCTGGTCATAAGCTCCTTGCTTGTTCGGCTATCAGGCAGATCTACGTAATAGCACGAACCCGGTTACTTTTCTTTGATCGCTGTGCTGTCCGTGACGACGAAGCGCAGTACGCCGATCAACTGGCCGTCTTCGGTCAACACCCGGACCTGCCATTTACCGGCCGGATTGCCGGGGAAATTCTGCTTGTGGGTCCACGCCCGGTAACCTTCCTTGCGCCCGCCATGGATATCCAGCGGGATGCGATCGACCTCTTTGCCGTTGAATTTCCACACATGGTAAATCCGCTCGTCCAGGCCACGCGGGGCGTTGATCGCGGTGTACGCATAAAGCCCGCCACCGCGGATCTGCTCGACGCTGACTTCGTCGAGGCTGGCGCCAGGGATGCGGTCCTGCATTTGCGTGCTGATGGCCACGTCGGTCATCCACAACGTGGCCGGCGGCACCCATGAACGCAACACCCAGCCGACGCCGCCGATGCCCACGGTGATAATCAGGATCGCCAGGGCGTTGCGCACGGTGCGGATCGGGAAAATCGACGCCAGGCTCGGGAACGACAACAGCACGGCGATGCCCAGCGCCCATTTGAAACTCTGCGACGTGGTCAGGTGCATGATCACCGGCAACGCCGTGAGCAGGGCGGCAAACAGGGTCAGGGTGTGCAGCGCCAGGAACGCCCAGCGCCGCGGGGCCAGCCACTTGTAGTAGAGCGGGTCGATGATCGAAATGAGTGCCGCGATGCTCAACAGGCCGGTGAAAAACAACTGGCCGCTGTTCCAGGTCGTGGTGATGAAAAAGAACGGCAGGACGAAGAACAGGCTTTCCTGATGGATCATCTGCGTCGCGTAACGCAACAGCGGCTGCGGGATCTCACGCTTGAAGATGCGCGTGAACAGCTTGGTCAGGCTGTTTTCCAGCATCAGCCAGATCCAGCTGATCAGCATGATGGTGGTGATCCAGCTCGCCAGGCCTTGCTGGCGGTCGACCAGAATGAAGCTACCGACCCCGGAGACAAAACCACCGAGCGCAATGACCCCCGGATAACGCTTCATCAATTCGAGGATGCGCTGTAAGAAAAGGGTCAGGTTCGGCATTCGGCGTTTCACAGTAGTCGTGGGGAAAATCCTCGACAGGGTACCGCTGGCGCGCCCCTGTGGCGAGGGTCCCGGTCAGCCTGACCGAACATAAATCCCGGCGAACGGACATAGGTGCAATTGTGGCGAGGGAGCTTGCTCTCGCTGGGGTGCGAAGCGCCCCCTTACCCGTCAACGGCTACCGTCAGAAATACCTCGCATGCCATTTGACGACTGCTGCGCAGCCGAGCGGGAGCAAGCTCCCTCGCCACAATGTGTATGCACTTATTTTCTGCGCTGAACCCGCCAGCCCACCAACATCAAGACGATCAACCCCAACACCCCGGCAATCGTCCACACCAATTGATCATCACTCAACAAAGGCTTCTCGACCCGCAGATACCCCGGCTGCAAGAGCAATTCGCGCATCGCCTTGTTCGCCTCTTGCAACGACACCGCTTGCAGTTCCCTGGCCGGGTTGGCGAAACGGTCGTCCTCGTAGTCGCCAATGGCGCTCCAGTAGTAATCGGCCAGTGCGCTATTGCCCTGCACGGCCCAGGCCTGGCGGGCAATGGCGGCCTGCTTGAGGCGGTTGAAGGTCTCGGCGTTGAGACCATCCTTGAGTAATTGGGCTTTCAACTCCTCCAGCACCTGTTCGGCTTCGGCCACATCCTCGCGCTCCAGGTCGGCATTGAGGCTCATGAAGCCGACGCCACCGAACACCTCGCGCTCGGCCCACGGTCCATAGGACAAGCTGTGCGCCAGGCGCAACTGGCGATAGAGCGCCCAGTCGAGGTAATCCTTGAGCAGGTCGAAGGTTTCGTCGTGCTGATCCTGCAGCACCGGCTCCGGCACCAACCAGTGCAACTTGGCGCCATCGCCCACGAACCCGCGCGTCAGGGTGCGCTCATGGGCAGCGCTGGCCTGGATTTGCGGCAGCGGCGGATGTTCGCTGGGGTTGATCGCGTCGAGAGCGCCGTAGGTGCGATCCAGATAGGCCGGCAGCAACTTGTCGAGGTCGCCGACCACGATCAGGGTCATGTTGTTCGGCGCATACCAGGCCTTGCGCACACGCTCCAGCTGTTCGCGGGTCAGGTGATCGACCTGCGCCCGCTCGGGGCATTTGAGGCCCAGTTCCACGGCCAGCTGGTTGCTGGCGGTGTGGCCCAGGTCCTGGCGATCGAGCCAGCGTTGCAGGTGCGTGTAGTGCCCGCCATCCTCGCGCTCGACCACTTGCTTGGCGGCGTTGATGGCGTTGTCGTCGAAGCGGGTCTGGGTCAGCAGCGCCAGCAACAGGTCGAGCACCTTGCGCTGGTTCTTCGCCGGGGCTTCGATCACAAACGTGGTGTCGGCGTTGCTGGTGAAGGCGTTCCACTCACCGCCCAGCGCCTGCATGCGTTCTTCCAGGCCACCTTCGCCACTGGCATCGATGCCGCTGAACAGCAAATGTTCGAGCAAATGCGGCAGCTCTTTTTCATCGCAGCTGAAATCATCCAGGCCCACGCCGACCACCAGGCGGATCGCCACGTGCCCGCGCTCAGTGCCGGGTTTGAGCAGCAACTGCAAACCGTTGCGCAGCGTGTAGCCCTCGACCTGGAAGCGATCCAGGGCAAACGAAGGAAAAGAACCCAGCAACAGACAGGCGAACAACAGACAACGCATAACGAGCTTCCATACGGCTTGCGTGAATTCAACAGACTTCAGGCCACTGTGGACGTTCAGGGAGAATGCGTGATGTCCGCCAAATCGTCGACCACCAGCGCACCGGTGTCGTGCGTTTCCAGCACCACATAGGCACTGCTGCAAAACAGCGAGTTCAGGCGCTTCATGTCGGCAATCAACTCCAGGTGCAACGAACTGGTTTCGATACTTTGCACGATCTTACGTTGCAAACGGCTGACATGAGCGTGGGCCAGACGGCGTTCCTGTGCGCGAAAACGACGTTTTTCACGCACCAGCTGGCGCGCGCTTTCCGGATCACCGCTGAGAAATACCGACATCCCAAGCCGCAAGTTGGAAATCAACTGAGTTTGCAGCACGGTCAATTCGTCCAGCCCGACTTCGGAAAACGACCGACGCTGCGAGGTTTTCTGCTGCTGGACCTTGCGCAGCATGCGTTCGATCAAGTCGCTGGCCAGTTTCAGGTTGATCGCCAGCTCGATGATTTCCGCCCAGCGCCGGCTGTCCTGATCACTGAGATCTTCCCGAGGCATTTGCGCCAGATACAGTTTGATCGCGCTGTAGAGCGCTTCGACATCGTCGGTCAGACGGCGCATCTCCTGGGTGACGGCAGTTTGCTTGCCCTGCAAAACGTCGAGCATGGCTTCGAGCATGCTGTCGATCAGGTCGCCCATGCGCAGGGTTTCCCGGGCCGCGTTGGCCAGTGCCAAACCCGGCGTCACCAGCGCCGTCGGGTCGAGGTGCCGGGGTTTAGCCATGCCGTTGGCCACTGGGCGCTCCGGCAACACCCAGGCACAAAACCTGGCCATCGGCGCGGCGGTGGGCAACAGGATCAGACAGCGCACGGTGTTGTAGAGCAAGTGGAAGCCAATCACCAGTTCCTGCGGGCTGAAGTCGAGGCCATCGAGCCAGCGCACCAACGGACCGAGTACCGGGATGATCAATACAAGACCAATCAGTTTGTACAGCAGGCTGCCCAATGCCACTTGGCGCCCGGCGGCGTTCTGCATGCTGGTGCTGAGGAAGGCGAGCACGCCGCTGCCGATATTGGCGCCGATCACTAGCCCGATGGCCACTGGCAGGCTGATCACATTGGCGCCAGCCAGCGTCGCGGTGAGCAGGACGGCCGCCAGGCTGGAGTAGGAAATCATCGCGAACAGCGCGCCGACCAGGGCGTCGAGCAAGATGTCGCCGGTCAGCGAGGCGAAAATCACCTTCACCCCTTTGGCATGGGTAATCGGGTGCGCTGCTTCGACAATCAGTTGCAGCGCCAGAATGATCAGCCCCAAGCCAATGGCGACACGGCCCATCTGCCCGAGTCGGGTCTGCTTGCGGGACAGAAAGAAAATCACCCCGACAAAAATCAGCAGCGGCGACAACCACGACAGATCGAACGTCAGCACCCGCGCCATCAGCGCCGTACCGACATCCGCACCGAGCATGGTGACCAGCGCCGGGGTCAGCGCCATCAGGCCCTGGCCGACAAACGAGGTGACCAGCATGGCGGTGGCATTGCTGCTCTGGACCATCGCCGTCACGGCGATGCCGGAGAGGAAAGCCAGCCAGCGGTTGGTCATATTATGGCTGATGACATGACGCAAGTTGGTGCCGTAGACCCGCAGGATGCCGGTTCGGACGATGTGCGTGCCCCAGATCAACAGGGCCACGGCGGAAAGCAGATTGAGCAGGGTGAGCATACAGACCCCCTGTGGTGTAGCGCCCCAAAGGAGCAAATTGACGGTACCGCGCGACGTTTTACGTTCTGGTACTTAAGCTGTAGTTGGCTAACGGACTGAGCGCCAGCATCGCATAGCTAAAGAAGGGATTGAAACAGAACTGTCATGAAATGAGATTTATGCGGGCCATAAAAAAGGAGCCTGCGATGGCTCCTTTTTCGCACGTCGTGATAACCACCGAAGGACTGTGGCGAGGGAGCTTGCTCCCGTTGGGTCGCGAAGCGCCCCTGAAACCATTGCATGCAATTTGTCAGACATACCGCATGCAATGGTTCACGACTGCTGCGCAGCCGAGCGGGAGCAAGCTCCCTCGCCACAAAAGCTCATCTTTCAGAGAGCTTCGTTGCCGCAGGGTTACTGCCCCGGAATATCCTTGCGCAGTTTTACCGGATCCTTCTGCTTGCGCTTTTTCGCGATGGAAGAGCGCATCTTGATGTTGATCGCTTCAACCGCCAGCGAGAACGCCATGGCGAAGTAGACGTAGCCTTTTGGCACATGCACGCCCAGGGAATCGGCAATCAGCACGGTACCGACGATCAGCAGGAACGACAGCGCCAGCATTTTCAGCGACGGGTGCCTTTCGATGAATTCGCTGATCTTGCCCGAAGCCAGCATCATCACCAGCACCGCCACGATGATCGCCGCGACCATGACCGGAACATGGGAAACCATGCCGACCGCGGTAATCACCGAGTCCAGCGAGAACACGATGTCGATGATCGCGATCTGGACGATGGTGTAGAGGAAGTTGCCGCCCTTGCCGCCCGGCGTATCGTTGGTTTCGTCTTCACCTTCCAGCGCGTGGTACATCTCTTGCGAGCTCTTCCACAACAGGAACAGGCCACCGAAGAACAGGATCAGGTCACGCCCGGAAATACCCTGGCCGAACACTTCGAACAGGTCGGTCGTCAGGCGCATGACCCAGGTGATCGACAGCAGCAGCAGGATTCGCGTGATCATGGCCAGCGCCAGACCGAAAATCCGGGTGCGCGCCTGCATGTGCTTGGGCATGCGGCTGACCAGGATCGAAATCATGATGATGTTATCGATACCCAGGACTATTTCCAGGGCGGTCAGGGTGAAGAAGGCAACCCAGATTTCAGGGTTGGTCAGCCATTCCATGTGTATTCCTTTGAGCGATTGTTTAAACCAAAACGGGCCCGGCTTCTTATCACGGAGCCTGGACCCGAAGTGGCGAGTCTTGGGCTTATAGAGTGCTGAACATCGGGAAAGTCCCCAACAGCAGCGCAGCAATCAGTATGCAGATACAAACCAGCACTGCCCACTTCAGGGTGAAGCGCTGGTGGTCACCGAAGTCGATGCCGGCCAAAGCCACCAACAGGTAAGTCGATGGTACCAGCGGGCTCAACAGGTGGACGGGCTGACCGACGATCGAGGCACGCGCCATTTCCACCGCGGTTATACCGTAATGGCTGGCGGCTTCGGCAAGTACCGGTAACACGCCGTAATAAAATGCATCGTTCGACATGAAGAACGTGAACGGCATGCTCACCAGCGCGGTAATCACCGCCAGGTACGGGCCGAGAAAGTCCGGAATCACCGCCAGCAAGCTTTTCGACATGGCATCGACCATGCCGGTGCCCGACAGGATACCGGTGAAGATGCCCGCCGCAAAGATCAGACCGACCACCGCCAGCACGCTGCCGGCGTGGGCCGCAACGCGATCCTTCTGTTGTTGCAGGCAAGGGTAGTTGACGATCATCGCAATACTGAACGCCACCATGAACAGCACCGGCAACGGCAGCAGGCCAGCAACCAGGGTGCACATCAGGCCCAGGGTCAGGGCGCCGTTGAACCAGATCAGTTTCGGACGACGGGCATCCGGGAACTGCGACACGCTGATTTCGCTGTGGTCGACTTCATCGCCCACCAGGTGCAGTTCGCCCAGGCGCGCACGCTCACGTTTGCCGTAGAAGTAAGCAATGGCCAGGATCGCCATCACACCAGCGGCCATGGCCGGGATCATTGGCACGAAGATGTCGGACGGGTCCACGTGCAGTGCACTGGCCGCACGGGCGGTCGGGCCACCCCATGGGGTCATGTTCATCACGCCACCGGCGAGGATGATCAGGCCGGCCATGATCCGCGGGCTCATGCCGATACGGCTGTAGAGCGGCAGCATGGCGGCCACGCAGATCATGTAAGTGGTCGCGCCGTCACCATCGAGGGAAACGACGAGCGCCAGCACGGCGGTGCCGACCGAAACCTTCAGCGGGTCGCCCTTGACCATTTTGAGAATCTTGCGCACGGCCGGGTCGAACAGGCCGGAGTCAATCATCAGGGCGAAGTACAGAATCGCGAACATCAGCATCACGCCGGTCGGCGCAAGTTTGGTGATGCCTTCGAGCATCATCGGGCCGATTTTCGGACCGAAGCCGCCGAACAGGGCGAAGATGATTGGAATAAGGATCAGGGCGATCAGCGCGGACAGGCGCTTGGTCATGATCAGGAACATGAACGTGATGACCATGGCGAAGCCAAGGAAAGTCAGCATGGGAATACTCCAGGCGTAGCGCGGCTAGGGAATGGGCGGATCGCGGGGATCAGCGCAGAACGGGAAGCACGAGACGTACGGGCGGAGTTGCAGCGAAGCGGCGGGTAGTAAAGGACATCAGGGTCACCATTGTTGTTGTTAAATGGGCTGTGCGAGCGATAAAACACTGGCATTGGCCGACCGGTCTGTTGCCGGTAGTGAGGGCGATCCTAATCGGGGAAGCTTTCAGCCAGCTTTCGGCGATGAAAGCGTTGAGCGGAATTACAGCCGGTCGTCGGGTTGGGGCATGGCGTAAGCGCACTGATCACAACCGTAGGAGAGCGGTCAGTCATTGCTCGATCTGCCGTCGGGTCAGCGGCGGCATCGTGACTACCTGGATCACTTGCCCGGCGAGCCAGAAGAAACCCTCTGATCAAAAAGCAGACAGGTCGAGCGGGCACATCGCGCCCATCCAGATCGCGTGCTCGGTGTGGTCCAACAGATCGTCGCCGGTGTCCGGGTGCAGAAACACCACCAAGCCTTTGCGATTGAGCGCCAGCCACGGCAACACCTCGCCGATCAGTTCCGGACCGAATGCCAGTTGGCAACTCCAGTCCGGGTGCGGGCCGACCGGGCGCTCATGCACGCGGCCCATTTTCAGGGGGAACAACTGCGCCGCCAGCTCACACAAGGTGCGCGCCTGATTGATCGTATTGGCGTCGAAATACACGTGAGCGTGATAGCCCTTGATCTGATGCATGGAAATCCCTCTGAAGCGGGTCGAACCCTCACCGTTTCCTGCGAGTCACACGCCATATAGGCAGGAAAGAATGGAGCTCAGCATGAAAAATGCCGAAACCCCGGTGGTGAAAGTGGTGCTTTATGGTGCCATGAGTAGCCTGGGCAGTGCGCTGATGGCTGAAATGCTGCACCGCCAACATGAAGTGATCGCCATCCTCGATGACCTGACCGCGCTCGCACCGCGCCCCGGTTTGCGCACCAAGGCCGGCGATCTGTTCGACGCAAAACGAGTGAAACAAAGCGTGGCGGGCAGCTCTGTGGTCGTCTGCCTGCTGGGCGCACCAGGTTTGCCGTTCAACAGCGAATCGGTGGAGAAAACCTTCGTGCCCGGCCCGGTCGAACAGGTGCTCGCGGTGGACGCGTTGATTGACGGCATGCAGGCGGCGGGCATTGCGCGGTTATTTCTAGTGGGCGATTTCGATGTTCTGGACGACCCGGAGGCCGAAGACCAATTGCAATTGCATGCTGCCGAAGAAATTCGCGAGGCCCTGCAAAGCAGCCCGTTGCGGTGGACAATGGTGAACGCGCCGTGGGCGGTCGCAGGGCTCGGTATCGAGCATTTCACCCACATCAGCAGCAGCCTGGAACCAGGCCTGGCAGAAACCCTGGAGCGACTGAACCGGGTAGCCGTGGGGATTGCCGATGAATTGCAGCTGAATCTGCACGTTGGTGAACATGTGAACTTTGTGGCGGTTACGCCACGGTAAACCTGGGTAGGCGCTGCCGAAGGCTCGGTCCGCGCTCGGGCGATCTTTTAACGTTCAAACGGCAATCGAAGGAAACGACAGCCCTGTCAGCGATTGCGCACTGCTGGCCTGCTCGGCCATCAACCAATCCACGAATTGCTGAATCAACGCCCCACGCCGTTTGCGCTGGGGCAGTACCACGTAATATCCAAGCCTGGACATCGCCGTCTCGGCAATCGGTCGACACAACAATCCCTGCGCCAGCAAGTTATCCACAAGGTGCCGCCAGCCAATGGCCACGCCCTGACCGCCAATCGCAGCCTGAATCAGCAAGGTGTAGTTATCGAAGCGCAACTGCCCGGGGGCTGGCGGTGACGTAATCCCCAGTTCGCGGAACACGCCGCTCCAGTCGAACCAGTTGCTGCTGTTCTCACCGCGCAGGTGCAGCAGCGGAAACTCCAACAAGGATTGGGCCGGCAGAGGCAGTGGACGATCAATCAACAATTGCGGGCTGCACACCGGAAACACTTCTTCGCTGAACAGCCAATGGCTTTCGCCTTGCTTGAAACGACCATCGCCAAACAGCACTGCCACGTCGATATCCGTGCGCAGCATGTTGTGGCTGCGTTCACTGGTGACCAGGCTCACGTCCACCTGAGGATTGGCCGCGTGAAAACGGTGCAGGCGCGGCATCAGCCAATAAGCGGCGAACGCAAAGTCGGTCGCGACTTGCAGCACTTCATGCTGTTGCTGTGAGCTGATCGCGCTCAATCCTGCGTCTATGTTCTGCAAACCCAGCTGAACTTGCTCGAACAGGATCATTCCCGCCTCAGTCAGTTCGATGCCGCGATAAATGCGGTCGAACAAACGCGTCGCCAACTGTTCTTCCAGGCGTTTGATCTGCTGGCTGATGGCCGGTTGCGTGGTTCCAAGTTCATTGGCGGCAGCGGTAAAGCTGCGCTGGCGAGCCGCCGCTTCAAAGGCGCGGAGCAAATCCAGAGACAGGTCACCGAGGGCGTCATACATAAGCTGTGCTTATCCTAGTCATTGCCGCGCATGGGCTTTACCGCAAAGTGCATGGGTTACATCCTCGATCCCAGCACTCTCGCATAAACATTCACTATGGAATGCCGCGATCACATGAAGCGCAAGAACATTCTTTTCATCATGGCCGATCAAATGGCCGCGCCAATGTTGCCGTTCTATGGCCCTTCGCCTATCAAACTGCCTAATTTGAGCCGCCTCGCCGCCGGAGGCGTGGTGTTTGACTCCGCTTACTGCAACAGCCCGTTGTGCGCGCCGTCGCGCTTCACCCTGGTCAGTGGCCAGTTACCGAGCAAGATTGGCGCCTACGACAACGCGGCCGATTTCCCTGCCGATGTACCGACCTATGCCCACTACCTGCGTCGCCTCGGCTACCGCACCGCGTTGTCGGGAAAGATGCACTTTTGCGGTCCCGATCAGTTGCACGGCTACGAAGAACGCCTGACCAGTGACATTTACCCGGCCGATTACGGTTGGGCGGTGAACTGGGATGAACCGGATGTACGTCCGACCTGGTATCACAACATGTCGTCGGTGCTGCAAGCCGGACCATGCGTACGCACCAATCAGCTGGATTTCGACGAAGAGGTGGTGTTCAAGGCTCAACAGTATTTGTTCGATCACATTCGCGAAGACGGCGATCAGCCGTTCTGCCTGACCGTGTCGATGACCCACCCCCACGACCCGTACACGATTCCCAAGGCATTTTGGGATCTGTACGACGATGCTGATATCCCGTTGCCTACAACGCCGGACCCGCATGACCTCGACCCGCATTCCCAGCGTTTGCTCAAGGTCTACGACCTGTGGGACAAGCCGCTGCCTGTGGATAAGATCCGAGTCGCTCGCCGTGCGTATTTCGGCGCGTGCAGCTATATCGACAGCAACGTCGGCAAACTCCTGCAAACCCTCGATGAAACCGGGCTAATCGAGGACACTATCATCGTGTTTTCCGGGGACCACGGCGACATGCTCGGCGAACGCGGGCTCTGGTACAAAATGCACTGGTACGAAATGGCCGCCCGCGTACCTCTGTTGATCAGTGCGCCGGGGCATTTCGGTGCCGGTCGAGTCAGTGCTTCGGTATCCACCGCCGACTTGCTGCCAACCTTCGTCGAACTGGCCGGAGGCTCGCTGGAGCCAGGCTTGCCACTCGATGGCCGCTCGCTGGTCCCGCACCTGCAAGGGCAGGGCGGTCACGACGAAGTGTTCGGCGAATACATGGCCGAAGGCACGATCAGCCCGTTGATGATGATCCGCCGTGGCGCCTACAAGTTTATCTACAGCGAAGACGACCCTTGCCTGCTTTTCGATGTGCAAAATGACCCGCGTGAAATTGAAGAACTCAGCCAATCGCCACAACATCGCCAACTTTTCGAAGATTTTCTCACCGAAGCGCGGGCCAAGTGGGACATCCCGACGATCCACCAACAAGTGCTCGCGAGCCAGCGACGTCGGCGTTTCGTGGCCGACGCCCTGACGATCGGCAAGCTGAAGAGCTGGGATCACCAGCCGCTGGTGGACGCCAGTCAGCAATACATGCGCAACCACATCGACCTCGACGATCTGGAACGTAAAGCACGTTATCCACAACCCTGCCAAAACCAATAATGTTAAGGGGAAGCCCATGCAAAAGTTATCCACAGTACTGACGGTCGGGCTCCTGGCACTGGGCAGCGCATCGGCGTTTGCCGATCAGAGCTGCGAGACGGTGAAGATGGCCGACCCGGGCTGGAGCGACATCGCCGCGACCAACGCCATCACCGGGTTTCTGCTGGATGGCATGGGCTACAAGGCCAAGGTCGATACCCTCGCGGTGCCGATCACCTTTGGCGGGTTGAAGGACGGCCAGGTGGATGTGTTCCTGGGTAACTGGATGCCGGCGCAACAGGGTTTCTACGACAAGTTCGTGGCGACCGGCGATGTCACGCAACTGGCGAAAAACCTCGATGGCACCGAGTTCACGCTTGCGGTTCCGGATTACGTTTGGGACGCCGGCGTGCATAACTTTGCCGACCTGAACAAGTACGCGGACAAATTCGACAAGAAGATCTACGGCATCGGCTCCGGCGCGCCGGCGAACCTTTCGCTGCAAGAGATCATCAAGAAGAACGACTTCGACATGGGCCAGTGGAAACTGGTCGAGTCCAGCGAGCAGGCGATGCTGGCGGAAGTATCCCGAGCGGTGAAAAAACAGAAGTTCGTAACCTTCCTCGGCTGGACCCCGCACCCGATGAATGTGCAGCTGAAAATGCATTATCTGAAGGGTGGCGAGAAATACTTCGGCGACACCGGCAGCGTCTACACCCTGACCCGCAAAGGTTACGCACAGGCCTGCCCGAATGTCGGCAAGTTGCTGACCAACCTGAGTTTCACTCAGGAGATGGAGAACAGCATCATGTCCGAGGTGGTGAACAAAAAAGTCAGCAACGCGGATGCCGCCAAGGCATGGATCAAGGCCAACCCGGCGGTGCTGGATAAGTGGCTGGATGGGGTCAAGACCTTGGATGGCAAGGATGCGTTGCCGGCGGTCAAAGCCAAACTATAAGTGCCTCTGTGAAAGAGCCTTCGTGGAGGTGCCTTTGTGGCGAGGGAGCTTGCTCCCGCTGGACCGCGCAGCGGTCCCAAAACCATTGCATCAGGTTTATCAGGTCCACCGCATGCAAAGGTTTTACGATTGCTCCGAAATCGGACGGGGGCAAGCCCCCTCGCCACAATGATTGCGTGGTCCTGCTACCCTTGCGCCAAACCCAACCCGAGAGGCCCCATGGCCCTGCCAAGCCGCCATTCACTCTTCCCCTTCCTTTCCTGGTTGCCCCGGCAAACCCGCGCCAGCGTCGGGCGTGACCTGATCGTCGGCCTCAGCGGCGCGATTCTCGCGTTGCCGCAATCCATCGCCTACGCGCTGATTGCCGGTCTCCCACCGGAATACGGCTTATACGCTGCGATCATCCCGGTTTTGATCGCCTGCCTGTGGGGCTCGTCGTGGCATTTGATCTGCGGTCCTACAGCGGCCATCTCCATTGTCCTGTACGCCAGCGTCAGTCCTCTGGCCGTTCCGGCCTCGCAGGACTACGTCACGCTGATCCTGCTGCTGACATTCCTGGCCGGTGTTTTCCAATGGTTGCTGGGGCTGCTGCGCTTTGGCGCGCTGGTGAACTTCGTCTCGCACTCGGTGGTACTCGGTTTCACCCTTGGCGCCGCCGTGGTGATTGCCATCGGCCAATTGCCCAACCTGCTAGGGCTGGATTTGCCGAGCCAGGCCACCGCGCTGGACAGCTTTATCCTGCTGTGTAAACACCTCGGCGAAGTGGACAAGCCCTCGCTGGCCCTGGGGTTGGCGACCGTGATCGTGGGGGCGATCCTGAAACTGTGGTTACCGCGCTGGCCGACGCTGTTGATCACGCTGGTCCTGGGCGCATTGCTGGTCTGGCTTTGGCCATCGATGTTTGGGCATGTGCAATTGGTCAGTGCGTTTGTCGGTCAGTTGCCGCCCTTCAGCCCGTTGCCGCTGGACCTCGACCTGATCCTGCGCCTGCTACCCAGTGCAGTGGCGGTAGGCATGCTGGCGTTGGTGACCAGTCTGTCGATTGCCCGCTCGATTTCCGCACGCTCTCAGCAGTTACTCGACGCTAATCAGGAAGTCCGCGCTCAAGGCTTATCCAACATCGTCGGGGCGTTTTTTTCCGGGTCGCTGTCGGCCGGGTCATTCACCCGCTCGGGCCTGAGCTACGAAGCGGGAGCCTGCTCTCCGCTGGCCGGGATTTTTTCGGCGTTGTGGGTGGCACTGTTTGCGATCTTTGGCGCCCAGTTGATCGCGCACATTCCGATCCCGGCCATGGCCGGCAGCATTCTGTTGATTGCCTGGGGTCTGGTCGATCATCGCGGCATTCGTGCGTTGTTGCGCGTCAGCCGCGCCGAGTTTCTGGTGATGGCGCTGACTTGCCTCGCCACGTTGCTGCTGGAGTTGCAGACCGCTATTTACGCTGGCGTGCTGGCGTCGCTGTTCTTCTACCTCAAGCGCACTTCGCAACCGCGGGTGCAGCATTGGCGCAACGGTGAAGAAGACATCCTGCGGGTCGGCGGCTCGATCTTCTTCGGCGCCAGCCATTACCTGCAAGTGCGCCTGCAACGGATGCACGGCGCGCGGGTGGTGATCGAGGCACAGCAGATCAACTTCATCGATTATTCAGGCGTGGAAATGCTGCATCAGGAAGCGCGGCGATTGCTGCGCCAGGATCGTAGCCTGACCTTGCGCCGGGCGCGGCCGCAGGTGGTGGAAGAGTTGAGGAAGCTGGAAGGCGCGGAGAAATGCCCGATCCGGTTTGAAGACTGAACACCTTCTATTGAAAGCACCAATCAACCCTGTGGCGAGGGAGCTTGCTCCCGCTCGGGTGCGAAGCGCCCGCAATTGGTTTACGCATTCTGCCTGATACATGGCATAGCAGGTTTTAGGGCCGCTGCGCAGCCCAGCGGGAGCAAGCTCCCTCGCCAAGGAAAACCTGTCTGATCAGAGAAATCTACAAGGCCAACTGCCGGCGAAGTTCAGCCAGCACCGGCGCCGTGTCCGGACGCACGCCGCGCCACAGGAAGAACGCTTCCGCCGCTTGCTCGGCGAGCATCCCCAACCCATCCATCGCCACCGCCGCACCGTGTTCACTGGCCCAACGGCAGAACGAGGTCGGCTCTTTTCCGTACATCATGTCGTAGCACACGGTCTTGCCCGGTTCGATCAGACTGCTGGCAATCGGCGGCACGTCACCGGTCAGGCTGGCGGATGTCGCGTTGATGATCAGGTCCACCGACTCGCGCAACCAGTCAAATCCGCTGGCCGCCACCGGCCCCAGATCGGCAAACAGCTCGGCCAGCAACTCGGCTTTTTCCACCGTGCGGTTGGCGATGATCACCGATGCCGGCTGCTCGGCCAGCAACGGTTCCAACGCGCCGCGCACCGCACCACCCGCACCGAGCAACAGGATACGTTTGCCCTTGAGGCTGAAACCCAGGTTGACCGTCAAATCCCGCACCAGCCCGGCGCCATCGGTGTTGTCACCCAACAGACTGCCATCCGCCAGTTTGCTCAGGGTATTCACCGCGCCTGCCCGCTGCGCCCGCGCCGTCAGGGTGTTGGCCAATCGATAGGACTCTTCCTTGAACGGCACCGTCACGTTCGCCCCGCGACCTTCGAGGAAAAAGGTGCGGGCGCAGGTGGAAAAGTCGTCCAGGGGCGCCAGCAACGTGCTGTAGTCGAGCTGCTGCGCAGTCTGTTCAGCGAACAGGCGATGGATCAGCGGCGACTTGCTGTGGCCAATCGGGTTACCGAATACGACGTAACGATCCATCTACACACCCTCACCCGTAGGAGCGGCCGAAGGCTGCGATCTTGTTCGCAGCCTCGACGACGTAAACCAAAACTTTGATGTCAGCCTTTGGCCAACCAATCGCGGTCTTGCAGAAAGTACTCGGTCAGACGCGCTTCTTCGCTGCCAGGCTCGGCTTTCCAGTCGTAACCCCAGCGCACGTGCGGCGGCAGCGACATCAAGATCGATTCGGTACGCCCGCCCGATTGCAGGCCGAACAGCGTGCCACGGTCATAAACCAGGTTGAACTCGACATAGCGCCCACGGCGGAACTCCTGGAATTCCCGCTGTTTTTCGGTGTACGTGTCGTTCTTGCGGCGCTGCACGATCGGCAGGTAGGCGTCGATGTACGCATCGCCGATAGCGCGCATGAAGGCAAAGCTGGTGTCGAAGTCCCACTCGTTCAGGTCATCGAAGAACAAGCCGCCGATACCCCGGGGTTCGTGACGATGCTTGATGTGGAAGTAGCTGTCGCACCAGGCCTTGTAACGCGGGTAGACATCCGCACCGAACGGCGCGCAGGCCTGCTCGGCGATGCGGTGCCAGTGGATGCAGTCTTCTTCATTGCCGTAATACGGGGTCAGGTCGAAGCCGCCGCCGAACCACCAGACCGGCTCTTCGCCTTCTTTTTCAGCGATGAAGAAACGCACGTTGGCGTGGGACGTCGGCACATGCGGATTGTGCGGGTGAATCACCAGCGACACGCCCAGGGCCTCGAAGCCACGGCCGGCCAGTTCCGGGCGGTGGGCGCTGGCGGACGGTGGGAGACCGCTGCCGAAAACGTGGGAAAAGTTGACGCCGCCCTTTTCAATCAACGCCCCGTTTTCAATCACGCGGGTACGACCGCCACCGCCGGCAGGCCGGGTCCAGGCATCTTCAACGAAGCGCGTGCCACCGTCTTCGGCTTCCAGGGCAGCACAAATACGGTCTTGCAGGTCGAGCAAATAGGCCTTTACGGCCTCGGTGCGGGTCGTCATGTCATCACCTTGAATCGGGCAAAGCTACGCGGCGCTCCATCGGAGCTCAGCCTGCGCAAATGGGCGCGTAGCATAACACCGCAAGTTACCCCTTCGCAGTTGACGAAGATCAAGCTTCGGAGTCCGATAGGGCGCTTGGTAACACGACCTCAGGAGAGAACAGATGGCAAAGCGTATCCAGTTCCGCGCCCATGGCGGCCCAGAAGTGCTCGAATATGTGGATTACCAGCCTGCCGAGCCAGGTCCGAAGGACGTGCGTGTGGCCAACAAGGCCATCGGTCTGAACTTCATCGACACCTATTACCGCAGCGGTCTCTACCCACCTCCAGCCCTGCCTTCGGGTTTGGGCGCGGAAGGCGCAGGCGTGGTCGAAGCGATCGGCAGCGACGTGACCCGGTTCAAGGTCGGTGACCGCGTGGCGTATGGCAGCGGCCCGTTGGGCGCCTACAGCGAGCTTCACGTCTTGCCCGAGGCCAATCTGGTGAAACTGCCGGAGGCCATCAGCTTCGAACAAGCGGCGGGCGTGATGCTCAAGGGCCTGACCGTGCAATACCTGCTGCGCCAGACTTATGAACTCAAGGGTGGCGAAACCATCCTGTTCCACGCCGCCGCCGGTGGTGTCGGCTCTTTGGCTTGCCAATGGGCCAAGGCGTTGGGCGTGAAGTTGATCGGCACGGTGAGCTCGGCGGAGAAAGCCGCACTGGCCAAGGCCAACGGTGCCTGGGCGACCATCGACTACAGCCATGAAAACGTCGCACAACGCGTACTGGAATTGACCGACGGAAAAAAAGTCCCGGTGGTGTACGACGGCGTCGGCAAGGACACCTGGCTGACCTCACTCGACAGCCTCGCGCCGCGTGGGTTGGTGGTGAGTTTCGGTAATGCGTCTGGCGCAGTGGACGGCGTGAACCTGGGGATTCTGGCGGGGAAGGGCTCGCTGTACGTGACCCGGCCGACATTGGGCACTTATGCGAACAACGCCGAGAACCTGCAGCGTATGGCGGATGAACTGTTTGGGATGATTACCAGTGGCAAGCTGACTGTGGACATCAGCCAACGCTACTCGCTGGCTGATGCAGCGAAGGCGCAGACCGAGCTGTCGGCGCGGCGTACGACCGGTTCGGTTGTTTTGCTGCCCTGACGGACGCCATCGCTAGCAGGCTAGCTCCCACACTGACCCAATGTGGGAGCCAGCTAGCCTGCTAGCGATGGGCGCACCTCGGTCTTAATCCGGGCGCACAACGTGCCCGGTCGCCACATCACGAATCACACTCGGGTTCTTGCGCCCGCCCAGCATCCCGCCGAGCACCAGATCTATCTGCCCCCGGAAATACTGCTCGATGCGAATCCGCGTGCGCGCCGCCGGACGACCCTGCGGGTTGGCCGATGTCGACACCAGCGGCCCGACCAACGCGCACAAGTCCCGCACCAGGGGATGATCGCTGACCCGCAGCGCCACCGTTTCGTGCACACCGGTAATCCACGGCGGCAGCAGGTTTTGATGCGGCACCAGCCAGGTGTTCGGGCCCGGCCAGGTGCTGGCCATGCGATCCATCCACAGCTCCGGGAAGTCTTCGAACAGGAAGTCGAACTGGCGGATGTTATCGGCCACCAGTATCAGGCCCTTGTCCACCGAACGACCCTTTATATCCAGCAGTCGCTCCACCGCATCCAGGTCCCACGGATCGCAACCCAGGCCCCAGACTGCTTCGGTTGGGTAGGCAATCACCGCCCCGGCGCGAACTGCTTGCGCGGCTTGTTGCACACGCCAACTGTTGACCATGAAAAACTCTCCAGAAATAGGCTCTGCGCAGTTTACCGATCTTGTTTATAAAACCTAGCTCACCCGTGCAAACCAGCGGCCGTTTTCGCACACCGCACGGCCGTCCATTTCCAGTTCCGTCAACGCCGCCAGCACTTTCGGCAAGGCCCAGCCGCTGGCATCGACCAGCGCTTCACTGGTCAGGGGAGCCGCATGCAACAACATCAACAGGGGATGAGTCGTCGTAACTTCGCACATCTCTGTGAACAACGGTTGTTGCTGCCAGCCACGCAAGGCTTCGAGGATGTGCTCAATGGTTTCAACCAACACCGCGCCATCGCGGATTAACTGATGGCAGCCCCGGGCGCCGGGATGATGGATGGAGCCGGGAATGGCAAACACTTCTCGTCCTTGTTCCGCCGCCAGCCTCGCGGTGATCAGCGAACCGCTGGCGACACTGGCCTCGACCACCAGCACGCCGAGGGACAAACCGCTGATGATCCGATTGCGTCGGGGGAAGTTGCCAGCACTGGGGCCAGTATCCAGCGGAAACGCTGAAAGCACCGCGCTGCCCGAGGCGATCATGGCGTCTGCCAGGCGTCGATTGCGCTGTGGATAAAACTTCTCAAGGCCCGTCCCCAGCACTCCGACCGTTTGCCCGCCGATGTCGATTGCAGCCTGGTGCGCGGCGGCATCAATGCCCAGCGCCAGACCGCTGGTGATGACAAAACCGGCGCCGGCCAGGCTGCGGGAAAACGCGCTGGCGGTGTCCATGCCCGGTCGCGATGCACGTCGGCTGCCGACCATCGCCAGCTGAGGTTTTTCCAGAATGCCCGGATCGCCCGCGACGAATAACAGCGGCGGTGCATCGCTGATTTGCGCCAGCATCGCCGGGTAGTCAGGCTGGTCCCACATCAGTAAATGCTGGCCAGGACGCTCCAGCCAGGCCAATGCGTGGCTGGCGCCATCACGAACTTCAGTGCTGCGCCTGGCCTCGGAACAGGCCAGCGGCAGACCCAACGCGTGCCAGGCACTGGCGGGTGCGCTGATGGCTTTGGACGCCGAGCCGAAGGCCTCCAGCAACTTCTTGAAGCGTGCCGGGCCGAGCTCGGGCAACCGGTGCAAACGTAAACGGGCTTCCAGTTCCGCAGGGGAAACCGGTGTAACGGCAGGCAGCGACATGGATCATCCTTGATCGTTTTGAGTCCCCGTCGATACGGGAACAAGCTGTGGATAACTCTGTTGGTAACTTGTGAAGCACGCTTACGGATTTCGCACCTTATCCATCACCGCCAGCGAGCGCGAGGCGTCAAGCACCAGCCCGTAGCTGAGTTTGTCGTAGGTGCGAAAAACCATCAGCAGACCGGCGCGCTGATCGGGAATTTTCAGGGATTGGCCGGTGATCCGGTCGCGAACGGTTTCGCCGGTTTTCATCACCGCCAACACGTTGCCCTCGACCAGACCGTCACGCTGCCCCTTGTTCAGCGTGACCACGTCCATCGCACCGATTTGCGTCACACCGCGCGGTACATCAATGATCAAGCCGTTGATTTCGGCACTAGGAGCACTGGGCGTGAAGGTCGAATGGATCGAACGCTCCTCGCCACGGAACAATCGATCGCCCAGTCGCACTTCCTGAGTCGTGCGCTGCACGTCGAGCGTAGCCACGTCTCCTTCGATGGCGACCACCTCGCCACCGCCGATGTCATCGGCGTTGATCCCCAGAACCTCGTGGCTCTGCGGGTCGGTGTAGACCTTGCCCTGGCGAAAGATTCCATACACCGGTTGCGTCGGGTCGAAGTGACCCCGAGCGAAAATGCGGTCACCGCTGCCACTGAGCACGCGCTCGGCATCGCCGGCGACGATGTAGGGCGCCTTGTCGAAATCCTCGGCCTTGTCGACGATGCGGTTACTCAATAAAAAACTGTTGATCGACTTCAGCGCAACGCTCGCAATGGTCTCGGTCACCGGGCTGACACGCACCTGGGGCGACAGCTTTACGGTGGGAATGTCTTGCCCGGGCAGCGCCTGGCCCTGTGCGAAACCGGCCGAGGCCAGAAGCAGCAGGGCGAGTAGTGATTTCCTCATGCGGTGAATCCCTTTATTATGTGCATTCGCGTGAAACGACAAAGTCTTCGTGGCTCGCTCCCGGCTTGCCAATCAAAAGAAGGGAGCTACGTTTCACACCGGTTGCCTGCATCTTCGGACCGCCAGGCCATCGACCCGACCTTACTTCACACGTGCAGTCATCAAGCTTATGGCCATTTTAAACATCCTCGAATTTCCTGATCCGCGTCTGCGCACTATCGCCAAACCAGTGGCCGTAGTGGACGACGAAGTGCGTCAGTTGGTCGACGATATGTTTGAAACAATGTATGAAGCGCCAGGCATCGGCCTCGCCGCGACCCAGGTCAACGTGCACCAACGCATCGTCGTCATGGACCTCTCCGAAGACCGCACCGAACCTCGGGTGTTCATCAACCCCGAGTTCGAGTCCCTGACCGACGAGATGGAGCAATACCAGGAAGGCTGCCTTTCGGTACCGGGCTTCTACGAAAACGTCGATCGCCCGCAACGGATCAAGGTCAAGGCCCTGGACCGTGACGGCCAGCCTTACGAACTGATCGCCGAAGGCCTGCTCGCGGTGTGCATCCAGCACGAATGCGACCACCTCAACGGCAAATTGTTCGTCGACTACCTGTCCACGCTCAAACGCGACCGCATCAAGAAGAAGCTGGAAAAACAGCATCGCCAGAACGCTTGATGCCCTCCTTCAAAGGCTTGCTGCGGCAAGCCTTTTTCTTTTCAAGATGCTTTGCAATAGAGAACACCCATGACTGAGCCACTGCGCATCGTCTTTGCCGGCACCCCGGAATTCGCCGCCGAACACCTCAAGGCCCTGCTCGCCAGCCCTTACGAGATCGTTGCGGTCTACACCCAACCGGATCGCCCGGCCGGTCGTGGGCAAAAACTGATGCCGAGCCCGGTCAAGCAGCTGGCGCTGGAAAACAATATTCCGGTGCTGCAACCGCCGACCCTGCGCAATGAAGAGGCTCAGGCTGAACTGGCCGCATTGAAGCCGGACTTGATGGTGGTGGTCGCCTACGGCCTGATCCTGCCGCAAGTGGTGCTGGATATTCCGCGCCTGGGTTGCATCAACAGTCACGCCTCGCTGCTGCCACGCTGGCGTGGTGCGGCGCCGATCCAGCGCGCCGTGCAAGCAGGTGACGCCGAAAGCGGCGTGACCGTGATGCGCATGGAAGCCGGCCTCGATACCGGGCCGATGTTGCTTAAAGTCAGCACGCCGATCAGCGCCGAAGACACCGGCGGCAGCCTCCACGATCGCCTGGCGGAAATGGGCCCACCGGCCGTGATCCAGGCCATTGCCGGTCTCGCCGCAGGCACGTTGGAAGGGGAAGTGCAGGACGACAGCCTCGCCACCTACGCGCACAAATTGAACAAGGACGAAGCACGTATCGACTGGACTCGCCCGGCAGTTGAGCTGGAACGTCTGGTACGTGCCTTCAACCCGTGGCCGATCACCCACAGCACCTTGAACGGCGAAGCCCTGAAAGTGCTGGCCGCGACGCTCGCCGAAGGCAAAGGCGCACCGGGTGAAATCCTCGGCGCCAGCAAGGACGGCCTGATCGTCGCGTGCGGCGAACAAGCCCTGTGCCTGACCCGCCTGCAATTGCCCGGCGGCAAGGCGCTGAACTTCAGCGACCTGTTCAACAGCCGTCGCGAGAAGTTCGCTACCGGCATCGTCCTCGGCCAAGCGGCGGACGCTCAATGAACCCGCGCCTGGCCGCCGCCAAGGCACTCGCCGCTGTCCTGAGCGGAAAAGCCTCGCTCAACAGCTCACTGCCGACGCAGATGGACAAGGTCGAAGACCGTGATCGCGGTTTCACCCAGGACCTGGCGTTCGGCACCGCGCGCTGGCAACCGCGCTTGTCGGCGCTGGCGGCCAAACTGTTGCAGAAGCCGTTCAAGGCCGCCGACGCCGATGTCGAAGCCTTGCTGTTGGTCGGCCTCTATCAGTTGCTCTACACCCGCGTCCCGGCCCACGCCGCCATCGGCGAAACCGTCGGTTGCGCCGACAAGCTGAAAAAACCTTGGGCCAAGGCCTTGCTCAACGCCGTGCTGCGTAATGCTCAGCGCGAAAGCGAAACGATTTTCGCCGAACTGGAACGTGATCCGGTGGTGCGCACCGCCCACCCACGCTGGTTGCAGAAATCCTTGAAGGCGTTCTGGCCCGAGCAATGGGAAGCCATTTGCGCAGCCAACAATGCGCATCCGCCGATGATTCTGCGGGTCAACCGTCGCCATCACAGCCGTGATGCCTACCTCGGATTATTGACCGACGCCGGTATCGCCGCGACGCCATGCGTTTATAGCCGCGACGGTATCGTGCTCGAAGCCGCCACCGACGTGCGCAGCCTGCCAGGTTTCGCCGACGGCTGGATCAGCGTGCAGGACGAAGCCGCGCAACTGGCCGCCGATCTGCTGGATCTGGCCCCTGGGCAACGGGTGCTCGACGCCTGCTGCGCTCCGGGAGGCAAGACCTGCCACATCCTCGAAGCCGAGCCAAAGCTGGCCGGCGTCGTCGCGGTGGATCTGGAAGCCAAGCGTCTGGTGCGGGTTCGCGAGAACCTCGAGCGCCTGAAGCTCAGCGCCGAACTGATCGCCGCCGACGGCCGCGACACTCAACTATGGTGGGACGGCAAGCCGTTCCAGCGCATCCTGCTGGACGCCCCGTGTTCGGCGACCGGTGTGATTCGCCGTCACCCGGACATCAAGCTGACCCGCCAACCCGACGACATCGCTGCGCTGGCGGTACTGCAAGGCGAATTGCTCGACGCCATGTGGATAACGTTGGAAGTGGGCGGCATTCTGCTTTACGCCACCTGTTCCACATTGCCGACCGAAAACACCGAAGTCATCGAAGCGTTCCTTGCCCGCACACCGGGCGCCCGTGAACTGGATCTCGCCACCATGGCCGGGATCAAGCAACCCCATGGTCGCCAGTTGCTGGCCCAGGAAGGCGGGCACGACGGGTTCTACTACGCCAAGCTGATCAAGATCGCCGCCGCGCGCGGCTAAATGGATTCAATGGAGTGACTGGATGAAAATCATCATCCTCGGAGCAGGGCAGGTCGGCGGTTCGCTGGCCGAACACCTGGCGAGCGAAGCGAACGACATCACCGTGGTCGACACCGATGGTGAACGCCTGCGCGACCTTGGTGACCGGCTGGACATCCGCACGGTTCAGGGCCGCGGTTCGTTCCCGACCGTGTTGCGCCAGGCCGGTGCCGACGACGCAGACATGCTGGTCGCCGTGACCAACAGCGATGAAACCAACATGGTCGCCTGCCAGGTCGCCCACACCCTGTTCCACACGCCGACCAAGATTGCCCGGGTGCGCGAAGCCGCGTACCTGACCCGCGAAGAACAACTGTTCCAGAACGAAGCGATTCCGGTCGACGTGCTGATCAGTCCGGAACAAGTGGTCACCAACTACATCAAGCGCCTGATCCAGCACCCCGGCGCCTTGCAGGTGATCGACTTCGCCGAAGGCAAGGCGCAACTGGTGGCGGTGCGGGCTTACTACGGCGGACCGCTGGTGGGCCAGCAACTGCGGCAGTTGCGCGAGCACATGCCGAACGTCGAAACCCGCGTCGCTGCGATTTTCCGTCGCGACCGGCCGATCCTGCCCCAGGGTGACACGGTGATCGAGGCCGACGACGAAGTCTTTTTCATCGCCGCCAAAGCGAACATTCGCGCAGTCATGAGCGAAATGCGCCGTCTCGACGAGACCTATAAACGCATCGTCATCGCCGGTGGCGGGCAGATTGGTGAACGTCTGGCCGAAGCCATCGAGAGCCGCTATCAGGTGAAGATCATCGAGATGAACCCGGCGCGTTGCCGACATCTTTCGGATCATCTCGACAGTACCGTGGTGTTGCAGGGCAGTGCCTCGGACCGTGACCTGCTGATGGAAGAGAACATCGCCGACGCGGACCTGTTCCTGGCCCTGACCAACGACGACGAAGCCAACATCATGTCGTCGCTGCTGGCCAAGCGCCTGGGCGCGAAGAAGGTGATGACCATCATCAACAACCCGGCCTATGTCGATCTGATCCAGGGCGGCGATATCGACATCGCCATCAGCCCGCAGCTGGCGACCATCGGCACGCTGTTGGCCCACGTGCGCCGTGGCGACATCGTCAGCGTGCACTCACTGCGCCGGGGCGCGGCAGAAGCCATCGAAGCGATTGCCCATGGCGATGCGAAATCGAGCAAGGTGATCGGCAAGGCCATCGAGAACATCGGTTTGCCGCCGGGCACCACCATCGGCGCGATCATCCGCGACGAAGAAGTGATCATCGCCCACGACGACACCGTGATCGAAGCGGGCGACCATGTGATTCTGTTCCTTGTGGATAAAAAGCATATCCGCGATGTAGAGAAACTGTTCCATGTGGGGTTGAGCTTCTTCTGATCCTTTAGACCGCCTTCGCTGGCAAGCCAGCTCCTACAGAGAATCGCGCATAACCTGTAGGAGCTGGCTTGCCAGCGAAGGCGATTTCGAAAACGACAACCATTCGGAAACTCCCCCATGCTCGAATCCCTGGAAAAAATGCTCGCCAAGGGTGTGGATAACTCACTGTTGCGCTTTGGCCTGGGCAAGGGTTATCTGGATCTGGGGGAGAACGCCAAGGCTGCGGAGCATTTCCAGCGCTGCGTCGAGTTCGATCCGAAGTATTCAGCAGCCTGGAAGTTGTTGGGCAAGGCCCATCTGGCGTTGGCGGACCATGCGGCCGCACGCCAAGCCTGGGAGCAAGGCCTGGAAGCCGCCCGCGCCCATGGCGACAAACAGGCAGAGAAGGAAATGACGGTGTTTCTGAAGAAGCTCGAGCGTCAGGCGCACGCAGGCCAATAAAGACCAAAAGATCGTCCGAACGCGGCCCGAGCCATCGGCAGCTCCTGCGGGGTGTACGCCGAGCCTTTGCAGGAGCCTGCGATCTTTTGATTTTTTACATCAATACCAGCGAGCTTCGCCTGGCGGACGCTTCTTGAAGCGCTTCATGCTCCACATGTACTGGCTCGGATAGGCCCCGACATATCGCTCGACCACTTTACTCATGGCCGCGCATGACTCGGCGGTATCGGTGCTGTACATGGCTTCGGGTGCGGCTTCCAGGATCACTTTGTAGCCAGAACCGTCCGGCAGGCGCAACGCATGCAGGAACACGCCAACCGCTTTGCCGCCCGCCAGCATGTTCGGCACAAACTTGCTGGTCAGCGCCTGGGTGGCGAAGAACGGCACGAAGATCCCGGCGGACTCGGACGGTTCCGGGTCAGCGGGAATGCCCACTGCCCCCCCTCTGCGCACTTCCTTGATGACGCTGAGGATGCCTTCCTTGGTGGAAGCGGCAACCTTGTTGCCCAACTGCACGCGCTGCTTTTGCAGCAATTCATCCACCGCCTTCAACTTCGGCGGGCGATAGAAAATGATCGGTTTGCACTGGCTGCAATAGAAGTGATTCAGCACTTCCCAGTTGCCCAGGTGACTGGTGATACCGACGACGCCTTTGCCGGAGGCGAGGGCCTCTTTCAATATGTCGAGGCCTTCGACCTCACGTACCAGATCGATAGAGCGCTGGGCCGGCCAGATCCAGGCGCAGGCGCTTTCGGTCAGGGACTTGCCGATGTCTTTCAGGCTCTGGCCGACCAGGCGTTCGCGCTCGGCCGGGTCCATGTCCGGAAAGCACTTGGACAGGTTGATCCGCACCACGTCGCGAGAACGGTTGGGGAATTTCCACATCATCCAGCCAATCGCCGAGCCGACGGCCTGAACGGCCCCCCACGGCAACAGGGCAAACAGCCGCAGAGCGCCTACCAGCAAGGCGCCTTTTAACTTATCCACAGGTCACTCCTGATCTTGTGCTGTGCGCGAGGCGGCCATTCTAACCGCCGTTCGCCAACAGCGCGTAGCGGTCGCAATCGCGGGTGTGGTCCATGACCATGCCCGAAGCCTGCATCAAGGCGTAGCAAATGGTCGGGCCGACGAACGTGAAACCGGCTTTTTTCAGGCCCTTGCTCATCTCTACCGCGGTTGGCGTGACGGCCGGGACTTCGCTGCGATCCTTGAAATGATTGACCACAGGCTGGCCACCGACGAACGACCAGAGAAATGCCACCGGGTCCTCCAGCGCCAGCCAGGCCTGGGCATTACGCCGGGCCGCGTTGAGCTTGAGACGGTTGCGGATGATCCCCGGATCGAGCATCAACTCGTCGATTTCCGCGTCGCTCATCTGCGCCACACGCTGGACATCAAAACCAAACATCACCTGGCGATAATGCTCGCGTTTACGCAGCACAGTGATCCAGGAAAGGCCGGCCTGGAACCCTTCGAGCAAAAGCAACTCGAACAAACCCTGCGCATCGCGTAGCGGCGTGCCCCACTCCTGATCGTGATAAGCCATGTACAGCGGATCTTCGGAACACCAAAAGCAGCGTGGCATAAGGCTCCAGGGGGCGTGCGCAGCAACGAATCGGGTATACTCCCGCTCTTTAAATCGCAGCCCAAGAAACAGGTGAATTTCGTGAGCCAGCCTACGCCAGCCGTGCGTACCTTCCAAGACTTGATCCTCGCCCTCCAGCAATACTGGGCCGAGCAAGGTTGTGTGGTACTTCAGCCCTACGATATGGAAGTAGGCGCCGGCACTTTCCACACTGCAACATTCCTGCGCGCCATTGGCCCGGAAACCTGGAACGCCGCCTACGTGCAGCCAAGTCGTCGTCCGACTGACGGCCGCTACGGCGAAAACCCGAACCGTCTGCAGCACTACTACCAGTTCCAGGTTGTCCTGAAGCCAAACCCGGACAACTTCCAGGAACTGTACCTGGGTTCCCTCAAGCACGTCGGCCTGGACCCGTTGGTCCACGACATCCGCTTCGTCGAAGACAACTGGGAATCGCCGACCCTCGGCGCCTGGGGTCTGGGCTGGGAAGTCTGGCTCAACGGCATGGAAGTGACGCAGTTCACCTACTTCCAGCAAGCGGGCGGCATCGAGTGCTACCCGGTGACCGGCGAGATCACCTACGGTCTCGAGCGTCTGGCCATGTACCTGCAAGGCGTGGACTCGGTCTACGACCTGGTCTGGGCTGACGGCCCGATGGGCAAAGTGACCTACGGCGACGTGTTCCACCAGAACGAAGTGGAGCAGTCGACCTACAACTTCGAACACGCCAACGTCGAGAAGCTGTTCGAACTGTTCGATTTCTACGAAAGCGAAGCCAAGCGCCTGATCGAACTCGACCAGCCGCTGCCGTTGCCGAGCTACGAAATGGTGTTGAAGGCTTCCCATACCTTCAACCTGCTGGATGCACGCCGGGCGATTTCCGTGACCGCGCGCCAGCAATACATTCTGCGTGTACGCACCCTGGCGCGTTCCGTTGCGCAAGCCTACCTGCTGGCCCGCGCCAAGCTCGGCTTCCCGATGGCGACCCCGGACCTGCGTGACGAAGTACTGGCCAAGCTGGAGGCTGCACAATGAGTGCTCTGGATTTTCTGGTTGAACTGGGCACCGAAGAACTGCCACCCAAAGCCTTGAACACCTTGGCCGAGGCGTTCCTCGCCGGTATCGACAAGGGCCTGCAAGCTGCCGGCCTGAACTACGAGACCAAAACCGTTTATGCCGCGCCGCGCCGTCTGGCCGTGCTGATCACCGCACTGGCCACCCAGCAGCCGGATCGCAGCATCAACCTCGATGGCCCGCCACGTCAGGCCGCGTTCGATGCTGAAGGCAACCCGACCCAAGCGGCACTGGGCTTTGCCAAGAAGTGCGGCGTCGACCTGAGCGAAATCGATCAGAGCGGCCCGAAACTGCGCTACAGCCAAAGCATCGCCGGCAAGCCGACGTCGAGCCTGCTGCCGACCATCGTCGAAGACTCGCTGAACGACCTGCCGATCCCGAAACGCATGCGTTGGGGTGCGCGCAAAGAAGAATTCGTGCGTCCGACCCAATGGCTGGTGATGCTGCTCGGTGACCAGGTCATCGACTGCACCATCCTCGCCCAGAAGGCTGGCCGTGATTCCCGTGGTCACCGTTTCCATCATCCGGAAAACGTGCGCATCGGTTCGCCGTCGAGCTACCTGGCCGACCTGCGTGCCGCCTACGTGCTGGCCGACGCCAACGAGCGTCGCGAGATCATCAGCAAGCGCACCGAAGAGCTGGCCACCCGTCAGGAAGGCACGGCAATCGTTCCGCCAGCCCTGCTCGACGAAGTGACCGCACTGGTCGAATGGCCGGTGCCGCTGGTGTGCTCGTTCGAGGAACGTTTCCTCGACGTGCCGCAAGAAGCGCTGATCACCACCATGCAGGACAACCAGAAGTACTTCTGCCTGCTGGACGCCGACGGCAAGTTGCTGCCACGTTTCATTACCGTGGCCAACATCGAGAGCAAAGACCCGCAGCAGATCATCGCCGGTAACGAGAAAGTGGTTCGCCCACGCCTGACCGACGCCGAGTTCTTCTTCAAGCAAGACAAGAAGCAGAAACTCGAAGACTTCAACCAGCGCCTGCAAAACGTGGTGTTCCAGGAAAAACTCGGCAGCGTCTACGACAAGGCCGAACGTGTTTCCAAACTCGCCGCTTACATCGCAGCGCGCATTGGCGGCAACGCTTCGTGGGCGGCTCGTGCAGGCCTGCTGTCCAAGTGCGACCTGGCGACCGAAATGGTCGGCGAGTTCCCGGAGATGCAAGGTGTCGCCGGTTACTACTACGCCCTCAATGACGGTGAGCCGGAAGACGTCGCACTGGCGCTGAACGAGCAGTACATGCCACGCGGTGCTGGCGCTGAGCTGCCTGCCACTCTGACCGGTGCAGCCGTCGCTATCGCTGACAAGCTGGACACCCTGGTCGGCATCTTCGGTATCGGCATGCTGCCAACCGGCAGCAAAGACCCGTACGCCCTGCGCCGTGCAGCGCTGGGTGTGTTGCGTATCCTGATCGAGAAGCAACTGGATCTGGACCTGAACGACGCCGTGGCTTTCGCCGTGAATGCGTTCGGTACCAAGGTCAAGGCTGCCGGCCTCAACGACTCGGTGCTGGAGTTCATCTTCGACCGTCTGCGTGCCCGTTACGAAGACGAAGGTGTCGACGTCGCGACCTACTTGTCGGTACGTGCCCTGAAGCCGGGTTCGGCTCTGGACTTCGACCAGCGCGTGCAAGCCGTCCAGGCTTTCCGTCAATTGCCGGAAGCTGCAGCCCTGGCCGCCGTGAACAAGCGTGTGTCGAACTTGCTGAGCAAGGTCGAAGGCTCCATTCCGACCGTCGTGGAAGCCAAGTACTTCGATAACGCCAACGAGTTCTCCCTGTACTCGGCGATCCAGCAGGCAGACCAGGCGGTTCAGCCGATGGCTGCAGCACGTCAGTACAGCGAATCGCTGGCACGTCTGGCTGCGTTGCGCGAGCCAGTGGATGCGTTCTTCGAAGCCGTAATGGTCAACGCGGAGGACGCAAAAGTCCGCGCCAACCGTTATGCGTTGCTGGCGCGTCTGCGTGGGCTGTTCCTCGGCGTTGCCGACATTTCGCTGCTGGGCTGAGGAATTGCTGTTGAAACTGCTGATTCTCGATCGGGACGGAGTGATCAACTACGACTCCGACGCTTACATCAAGTCGGTGGAGGAGTGGATTCCACTTCCCGGTTCGATCGAAGCCATTGCGCAGTTGAGCAAGGCCGGCTGGACGGTAGCGGTCGCTACCAACCAGTCGGGCATCGCTCGCGGCTATTACGACCTCGCCACCCTCGATGCCATGCACGAGCGCTTGCGCTCACTGGTGGCGGAGCAGGGTGGTGAAGTCGGGCTGATCGTCTACTGCCCCCACGGGCCGGACGACGGTTGTGATTGCCGCAAACCGAAACCCGGGATGCTGAAAACCATCGCCGGGCATTACAACGTGTCGCTGACCAATCTCTGGTTCGTCGGCGACAGCCTTGGTGACCTGGAAGCCGCAAAAGCCGTCGATTCACAGCCAGTTTTGGTAAAGACCGGAAAAGGCGTAAAGACTTTGGGCAAGACCCTACCGGTTGGCACATTGATTTTTGACGATCTGGCGGCGATTGCCGCAGAACTTATCCACAATTAGAGTGCTTCTGATGTTTTCCTGATAAAGGATTGATCAGGGGTGCGCTTTATACAGGCGGGTATTGCCCGCAACGGTAAACGTCACCATGTCGATATTGCAGGCGATCAGAACCTTCCTCTTTTACCTGCTGCTGGGCACCAGCTCCTTGCTGTGGTGCAGCCTGAGTTTTTTTATCGCGCCATTTCTGCCTTTCAAGGCGCGCTATCGTTTCATCAACGTGTATTGGTGCCGCTGCGCCCTGTGGTTGAGTAAGGTCTTTCTGGGCATCAGCTACGAAATCAAAGGCGCCGAGAACGTCCCTGAACGGCCTTGCGTGATTCAGTCGAACCACCAGAGCACGTGGGAGACTTTTTTTCTCTCCGCCTACTTCTCACCGTTGAGCCAGGTGCTCAAACGTGAATTGCTCTTTGTTCCGTTCTTCGGTTGGGCCATGGCCATGTTACGGCCGATCGCCATCGACCGGGACAACCCGAAAGCTGCACTCAAGCATGTGGCGAAGAAGGGCGACGAACTGCTCAAGGACAATGTCTGGGTACTGATTTTCCCTGAAGGCACACGCGTTCCTTTCGGCACCGTCGGGAAATTCTCCCGGGGTGGCACCGCACTGGCGGTCAATGCCGATCTTCCCGTACTGCCGATCGCACACAATGCCGGCAAGTTCTGGCCGAAAACCGGTTGGGCGAAGAAGAAGGGCGTGATCACGGTCATCATCGGTGCTCCGATGTATGCCGAAGGCAGCGGGCCGCGTGCGATTGCCGAATTGAACGACCGGGTTCAAGCCTGGAACGAGCAAATGCAACGGGAAATGGGCTCTATTCCACCTGCTCCGCAAGCTCCGGTCTCCAACGACTCGATGGCGGTCTGAAATTCTGTGGATAAGCTGTGTACCGTTTCATTGAAAAGTGTCATTTCTCTATTCTAACTTTATGTTTTTATTACATATTTTATAGAATGATAAAAACCATAAAAACGTGCATAAGTTTTTTTTGGGCGCAAAAAAACCGGCTGATATAGCCGGTTTTTTTATGCCCGCTAGAACGACCTGCATTCACTCTTCAAGCAACGGGAATTCCAGCGTGAAACACGTGCCTTCGCCGACCACGCTGCGGCATTCAATTCGTCCGCCATGGTGATCCATGACGGCTTTCACCATCGACAACCCCAATCCCACCCCATCGATCCCCTGGGCTGAAGAGAAACGCCGATACTGAGTGAACAGCGCGGGTAACTCTGCGGCCGCGATGCCTTTGCCTTGATCGGTGAGCTCACACGTTAGCCAGCTGTCGCTGTGCCTGACGCTCAAGCAGACGCGAGTTCCTGCAGCGCTGTACTTGATGGCGTTTTCCAGCAGATTGAACAGCGCGCGGGTCAGCAGCGCCTGATCCGCCATGATCAGGCTTTCCTGCGCTTCATCCTGCACGTCATGCACCAATTGGATCTGCTTCTGTTGCGCAAGGGGAAGTGCCTGATCGAACACATCCATCACCAGCATCGCAAACAGGCTCGGCTGAAATTGATAGGCGTCGGACTCGGCTTTTGCCAATTGAACGAATCCGTCAGTCAAACTCAGCGCCCGACGCACTTGAAGCTCGATTTGATCGAAGAGCCGCGTGTCACCGCCGACCTGATGCCGGTGCACATCGAGCAGCGCAAGAATCGCCGAGTGCGGTGCCCGCAAGTCGTGGGACAAGAAGCGCAACATAACGGCCCGCTGTTCTTCTGCATCGCGTTCGATACTCAGGTCGATCAGGCTCCATAACCAGCCAACGGGCGTTTCCCCGTCTGCCGGCAGCAACACTGCGCGTTCCAGTCGCAAACTACGCTCTTTGACGTCGCGAAACTCCAGCAACGGCAGCGTTGATAGTTGCCCGATGGCGCCGTGGATCAGGTCGGGGTAACCGAGTTGTAGCAACTGCTCAACCACGCCATCGCCCACCAGACTTGCGCCAAACAAATCGCGGGCTTTGCGGTTGCCGAGCAAAATTTGTCCACGGGGATCGCTGATCAACGTGGCGACAGGTAAATACTCCAGACCATCGGCGATGAAACGATGGGTATCGCGCGTCCGGCTCATGGCCTGTTCAAGGGCCATGACCTGCTTCTGCAAACGGTCGCCACGGGGAAACCGGGTTCGACGCCGCTCCGGAAAAACCTTCGGTTCGCTGTCGAGCCGCGCCAGCTCCCAGCCAAAATAGGTCAGCACCACACTGAGGCGCCGCCAGTTCCAGATCAGGTAACCAAACAGCATGCTGAGTACAGCCGGCATCGGCGACCACAACTGGTTCAACTCAGCGAGACCAGCGCTGGTCAGCAGCGTACACGCCATGCCAATCATCGTCAGCCAAAGTGCGAGACGCGGACGCCATAGCAGCAATCCCAGAACACCTGCCACCCAGGCAACAGAAAGCGATGCGCTCAAGCCCGGCGACACGTCGTTCAGTT
Organism: Pseudomonas sp. Irchel s3f7; assembly: GCF_900187615.1. GTDB lineage: Bacteria > Pseudomonadota > Gammaproteobacteria > Pseudomonadales > Pseudomonadaceae > Aquipseudomonas. Next base: position 104,043 of record NZ_FYDO01000026.1, read on the forward strand.
TGATTTGTGCCCGATAAGACACCAGCGCAGTCAACGGCAGTAACACTAAACTTATCCACACCCACTCACGGACCAATTGCCGGAACAAGTGCTGTACCTGACTTGGCACACGACTTTCGCGGCGCCATGACTTACTCATGGAATAAAGAGGAGGGTGGGGTGAATGATTTCATAGCGCTCAGATCTAAGGACGGACACCGAAGAATCATAGCGGACGTTAACCAACCATGGACCGCTTACTTTCACTGTGTTGATCAAGCCGCTATTGTCGACAACCAACTGCTCAAGCGACAAGGAGTCACCGCATATGCGCGTTGCGATACTGGACGATGAACCCGCCGAACTACGCCGGGTTGAACAAACCCTGCAACAGATGGCTGAACCCGGAGAACAGCCGTGGTCACTGCACAGTTTTGAACGCGGGGAAGACTTGTTGCGCCAACTGCGCCGGGAAACATTCGATCTGCTGATCCTCGACTGGCAATTACCCGATCTCAATGGTTTGTCGCTGCTGCGTTGGACCCGTGAACACATGAAGGCACCACCGGCTGCAATCATGCTCACCAGCCGTGATGGTGAAAACGATATCGTCCTGGCCCTGAATGCGGGTGCCGACGACTACGTCAGTAAACCGTTCCGGCCCAACGAACTGAAAGCCCGGGTTAGTGCCGTGCTGCGTCGGCACAATCAGCAACGGGCGGTCGCTGAAGAGTTGAGCTTTAACGACCTGGTGTTTGACGATGCAGAACTCACTGTCACTCGCGACGGCAAACCGATCGCCATGACAGAACGTGAGTATCAGCTGGCGAGCTGCTTGTTCAGCAACCTGGGTCGACCGTTGTCGCGAGACTACTTGTACGAGCGGTTCTGGCCCCATGAGGAAATGTCTTCGTCGCGCCCGCTGGACACCCATATCTATCGCCTGCGCAACAAGCTTGGGCTGACGGCAGACCGGGGCTGGCAGCTGCTGACGATTTACGGGTATGGGTATCGGTTGGAAAGTGTGACGCCGGCAAGCGAGTGAACCGCCGGGCATAAAAAAAGGTTCTTCACGGATTACCGGGAAAGACGCTCTTGATCTTCATGAAAAAGAATTCGCTATCCCGGTAACCGTACGCCATCCGCTTGATGACCTTTATTCGATTGTTTATCCCTTCCAGCTGACCCGT
>NZ_FYDO01000002.1 GCF_900187615.1 Pseudomonas sp. Irchel s3f7
TGGAGCACTCGAACACGCAACTGGAAGTTGGCAGATGCTGTGTATTTAAACCCAGAGCGCCCTGAAATTAAGAGCGCAACGGGCTAGCAACTGTAAGACAAGGTGACAGGTACCTTGACACGTACCGCGCTTGTAAAAAAGTGAGTCGCCGTAAGGGCGAAACCGCCAGCCGCCGTTACCGCAAAAACGGATATGTACTCAATCAACCAACAGCCTGGTCGGCCCAGAGGCCGCCAAGGATCAATGCGCCGTAACCCGCTGCCGCAACCCGGAATTACTGGGCGACAACGCCAACGCCAACTGCGTCCGGTTATGCATATGCGTCAACCGCAAAACCTGCGACACATACAACTTCACCGTGTTCTCGGTAATCCCCAACTCACAGGCCACCTGATAATTGGTATTCCCCTTGCCCACCAACCGGGCCACATCCAGTTGCCGCGGCGACAGCTGATTGAAAATCGCCGGCATCTCGACCGAGTCAGTCTCCATAACACCCGGGTCATGTCGGTCTACCGATTGCGGGCCGCGTCGCACCTTGTCCAGGTCCTGATACAGATCATCGATCGACTCGGACAAGTACTGAAGCTTCTGATTCAAGTGACCCAATTGCTGGTTCTTGTGCTTTTCCTGCAAGACCATTTCCTGACGCTGCAACCCTTCGAGCAGCTCATCCAGATCAATCGGCTTCTGGTAATAGTCGGCAATCCCGGCGCGCAACGCCTTGATCACGTCCTGCTTGTCGGCGCAGCCGGTGAGCATGATCGCTTCGAATGCACGATGCTTGCCCGACAGTCGTTGCAACTCCTCCACCAGCTGGATCCCGTCCATGCCAGGCATGTGCAGATCGCACAGCACCAGACCGATATCGAGGTCCTCCTTGAAACGCTCGATGGCCTGATGGCCGGACTCGCAAGGAACACAGCGGTAACCTTTGCTCTCCAGAAATTCACACAGTTCTTCAACGATCATTAGCGCATCGTCGACCACAAGGACTTTTACTGCCGAAGTAAACTTGTTCACGTGCAACTCCCTGTGAGGCCAAACATTGACCCGTCTTCACTGACAGCCACAGGCTGTACAACTACTGACTGAAAAATAGACTTAGTTTCCGGCGATGTACATACGAGTCATCTCTAATGGAACCACGCGAACGTCAGCATCAGGCCCACTAACACAAAGGGCGCAAATGGCTGCTTCTTTGACATTCCCGGTGCCAGGTAAAGAAGATGGCTTCTAAGCCCTTGACTCATATGAAGCCAGACTCTTGGCGCCAGCAGCAGCCAAAAAACACTGGCCAATCCGGCGCCGATAAACGTGCCCAATACATGTGTACCGTCCGTCGCAAGACCCAGTGCAGCCATCAGTTTTACGTCGCCGGCGCCCAAACGCCCCAGGGCATAGCCCGGCAAGGTGAACGCCAGCGCCAACAACAATGCCCAGCCACCCTGCTCTGCACCGGCCCCCAGCCAGGTTGTGCCGCTCCACAACAAATAAGTCAACGCCAACATCCCGGCCCCCAGGGTCAAGCTGTTGGCGATGTGGCGTTCCCGAGCATCCTGTGCTGCGCAGAGCGCCAGCCAGATCAGTAAGACAACACTCTGCATCTGCTAATAAACGTCCGTTTTGGCTGAATGATTCTATGATGATATTACCTAGTGATGGTCAGGGTAGACGCACTCATGAGAAACAGCCTCCCGCACAAACAAAAAGGTGCCGCCGCGATTGAGTTCGCTCTGGTGTTCATCGTTTTTTTTTCCGTGTTCTACGGCATTGTCAGTTACAGCCTGCCGATGTTGCTGATGCAATCATTCAACCAGTCGACCGCCGAAGCCGTCAGGCGCAGCGTTGCGCTGGACCCGACCACGCCCGATTACGCCAGCGCGCTGACGGCGCTGGCCACGGCGGAGCTGAAAAATCAATTGTCCTGGATTCCCCCCGCACTGGCATTCAATGCGGCCACCGACACCAGCACCACATTCGTGGGCGGCGTATTGAAAGTCAGCGTCAACTACCCGACCAGTAAAATTAACGCCGTTATCCCGTTTCTGAACCTGCCGGTTATCGGTCAAGTGCCCAACCTGCCGGCCACCCTGACAGCCAGTTCGAGCCTGCAATTTTGAGCGCTGGGGACAAGTTGTTCGGCCGTTTGCTCAACCGCTATCCGCAGCCCCGGCAGGAGCCGCCCGAGACGCAGCGGGTGCAGTGTTTCGGTTTGCAGGTCCAACTCAATGCCGAAGGCCGGGTCATGCAGTTGACCGGTCCATTGCGGCATCTGCTGGCACAGCGGGTCCCGAACGCCCGCGCGCCTCATCTGCTCGACTTGCTTTTACCCCACAGCAGCCTGGCCATCGAAGGCTCGCCCGCTGATTGGCAGGGCCAGAACCTGGACCTGGACTTCTACACCCTGAACGGTGCCCCGCTGCATCTGCGCGGCTGGGTACAACCCTTCGGCGATGCCTGGTTGTTGCAACTGCTGGACATCGGTGACCTGTTGCTGGAGCGCCGGCAATCGCACAACCGCGAGCAGTGCCAACGGCTGGCCATGCAAATCGCTGAGCAGTTGCGCCTGTGCAGCCTGACGCGCCTGCCGGACGTGCTGGCCGAGCAACTGCAAATCCTGGCGCAGCGTTTTCAGATTCCATGCCTTGCCCTGGCCTTGCCGGATGAGCAGGAACACGGCTGGCAGATTCAACAGCAGTACGCTGCGTTCGACGCCCCACAGCTCTGGCAAAACGGTCAGCGCCTGGGCACTGGCCTCGACAGTTTGAGCGGTTCTGCGCCGCAGTATCTGACCCTGCGCGAACACCCGCGCCTGCAAGGCACCTTCGGCAATGCTGACGGCTTCGCGGTGCCCTATCACGATGCGAACGGGGTGGTCGCCTGGTTGCTCTGCGGTTTCTATGCAGTACAACAACGCGCGCCGGATACTACCGAGCGCGACTGGCAGCAGCTGACAGCTGCGCTCGCCGCGCCTTTGCTTGAACGTCTGCGCGAACATCGACATCAGTTGCAGCTCGAGCGTCTTGAGTCGCTGCAAGCCCTGCTGGGCACCGGCTGGTGGGAAATGTTCAGCGACAGCGACGAGGTGCAGCTGGCCCCTTCGCTGGCCAATACGCTGAACCTGGGAACATCGCGTTTATCGGTGCAGGACTGGCTTGAACAGGTGTATCCCGCCGACCGCGAAGCGTTGCGCCGTCGCCTGCAAGACTTACGGGATGACGGCCTGTCCATGCTGCTGTGCGTGCGCCTGTATCGCCCCGACGATGGACCCGAACCGATCTGGTATCGCCTGCAAGGCCAGGCGCTGGGGTTGGGTAAAAGCCGTCGGCTGGTGGGTTTCATGCTCGACATCAGCGACATCAAGAATCAGGAGCAACGCGCCGCCGCCGCCCATGCGCGGCTGGACAACCTGATCGCCAGCTCTCCGGCGGTGATCTACGTGCAGCGTTACGTCGAAGGCGCGTTGCAACCGACGTTCTTCAGCGACAGCCTGCTGCCACTATTGGGCTGGAGCCTCGCCGATTGCGCACCCGATACGCTGGTGGACCGGGTTCACCCCGACGACCGCTCGCAGTACTTCGAACGCACCCGACTGTTGCTGCGCGAAGGTTCCGTGCGTGCCCGCTATCGCCTGCGCGACAGCCGTGGCGATTATCACTGGCTGCTCGACGAAGCCAAATTACTGCGTGATGACCTCGGCTTGCCGGTCGAAGCCGTGGGTCTGTGGCTGGATGTCACCGAAGCGACCCTGGCCGCGGAACAGGTCAAGCAAAGTGAAGAGCGCTACCGGATTCTGGTGGAAGACTCACCGGCGATGATCTGCCGCTACCGCCCGGACTTGACCCTGACGTTCGGCAACCGGCCGCTGGCCATGTACCTGGAACTGACGCCCGAGCAATTGCCGGGGATGAATCTGGGCAACTGGATGTCTCAGGCGCAGCGCGATGCCTTCACCCAACGGCTGAATCAGCTGAGCCCCGAGTTCCCGATCAGCACCGCCGAAATCAACCTGCAACTGCCCGGACGTGAACACGCGTGGTGGGTCTGGTCCGACCGCGGGGTGTTCGACGAGCAAGGTCAATTGCTGGAAATCCAGGCCGTGGGTCGTGACAACACGGAAGTACGGCGCTCGCAGCAGCAACTTACTCAAAGCGCGAAAATGGCCACGCTGGGCGAAATGGCCACCGGCCTGGCCCATGAGATCAATCAGCCGTTGAACGTGATGCGCATGGCCGTCGTCAACGTGCTCAAGCGCCTGAGCACTGGTGAGGTGCAGGTCGATTACCTGACCGACAAACTCAATCGCATCGACTCACAAGTGCAGCGTGCCGCGCGGGTGGTGGATCACATGCGGGTGTTCGGCCGCCGTTCGGAAATCGAGCAGCATCCGTTCAATCCGGCCCTGGCCATCGAAGGCACGCTGGCACTGCTGGCCGAGGGCATGCGTGGCAAAGGCGTCGACCTGCGGATCAGCGAGGCCGGTTTTGACGTGCAGGTGCGTGGCCACGTCGATCAACTGGAACAGGTGCTGATCAACCTGATGGTCAACGCTCGGGATGCCTTGCTCGGCAAACGCGAAGGCAACCCGGCGTTCAAACCCTGGATCTCGGTCAATGCCGAACGCGATGCCCAGGTTGTGCGGTTATGGGTCGAGGACAACGGTGGCGGTATCGATCCACGCCTGCTGGAAAGGATTTTCGAGCCATTCTTCACGACCAAACCGGTGGGGGTTGGTACCGGTTTGGGGCTGTCGGTCAGTTACGGCATCGTCGAAAACATGGGCGGCAAACTGAGCGTGATAAACGCCACCGAGGGTGCACGGTTTTGTATTGAGTTGCCGATTGTGGTGCTGGACTAGATCACCAGCGAAGGGCGTCCGGGCGGCTTGCAACTGAGATTGGCACCCACATCGACTTGGTTGAGGTTGATGCCAAGGTTGGACAGCAGGCCATCAAGAATGGGGTCGAGTATGGGGCTGAGCAAGGATTTGATCACACTTCCCAACGTACTTTGCACGCCGCTGAGAGTACTGGCCGCGACGCTCAGCAAGTTGCCCAGCAAACTTGAACCGGTGGGTTCATAGGCCTTTACTTGCACACCGCTCAAAGTCGCGTTCAGGCTACTGACAATACCGGTTGTACTCAGGCTGTATAACTGCGGCGGTTGCTTGATTTCCGGTGGTTGATGGTAGACATGGGTGCTCTGATTACCGGCGACAGATGTTTCGATTTTCACCCCCAGGCCTCCGCCGTAAAAAGGTTTACGACTCGCAGGATCGCAATGCTCCTGACCGAGGCCCAACAACGGAATGGTGCAGGTGATCGCGCCGACATCAATCAGGGCCAATGGCTGCACGCTGACATCGGCTGACGATGAAAAAGCGTTGGCCATATCGATATCTCCGACTTTCAACTTGACCAACGAAGTGTTGATTTGGGTGGTAAGGGTTTTGGTGGCATCGCTGGCACAGTTGTACCCCGTGACAAAACTATTGGCGCTTGCCACATCCAACGCGATATCGATGGATGAAGTAGCAAGGATTTCCAGGTCTGTACGCTCACAGGTACCGCCCAAGGCACAAAAAACCGAATTCAGTGCCTTCGCCAGATCCAGGCCCAGTACATCATTCAACACATCGGTCAGTCCGCCCACCAAGGAGGAGCTTTTGATTGCATTGGGCAGCCCGGAGATCAAACCCAGCACAGGCAAATCAAGCGACAGCAAAGTACGCACCTGAGCTGTGCGCACAAAGATCCGATTGGGATCATTGAGCTGTCCTGTGACCAGCGCCGGATTACCAATGGCCGACAACTGCGGCGGTTCGATGACTTTGACTTTGACGTCGACATTGCCCAGTCCCGGGACGTTCAACGGAATGCTGGCCACGGCCGCATTTTTGCTGTTGGCCAATTGTATAAAGGCCTCGACCAATTGAAACAGCTGCAAATTGGTGTTGAGTGCCGATGAAACCGTACCGGTTTGCACTTGCAACATTTGCCCCAGAACAATTGAAGTTCCGCCCGCCGCCGCCTTCAGCCCTGTCAGCCCGCTGACCGCCACACTGGTGGTTGGACCACTGGCCTGAAGTACAGTAATAGCTGTGTCGAGCAATTGGGTCATGCCGATACTTGTGTTCAACAACTGGGTGTAGTTGCCCGCGCTGACATTCACGTCGAGCGCCAATTGGTTCAGGTAATCCAGGAGGTTGATTTGGCTGTCGACCAACCCCTGCCACCCAGCGACACTCAAGTTAAGGCTACCGTCGAGCATCTGCCCCCACAACAGGTTCAACGCTGCCGACTTGCTGGAGTCGACAGTCAACGCCGTACTGCCGATGGTCAACATGGCCAGGGGCGGCAATACTGCCGGCGCGCTGACGGCCGTTGCGGAGAGTTGAGTGGTCAGATTCAAAGGCCCTGACCCCATCAACGCATAAATGCCCGCTGCGACACTGGTCGTTACCGTATGGGTCACGACTACGCGAATCGCTTCTTTTTTACTCGCATCGACTACAAAAGCGCGAAGGTTCTTGGTCCCTGTTTGCAGCGAGCCGCAGGCCGTATTCAGGGTCATGTCATCATTGGCGCTGTAACCGTTCCGGGTAGCGCTTTCTAGAGCGTAAGCCGCAGCACTTAATCCCGCTGACTGGCAATCGCCATTGCGGCTGACTGCCTCAAGTGCCGCGACATCCGCCAGCCGTTGCAAACTGCGCTGCTCCAGATAAAGCCTGCCGCTATCGACCACCAACAACATGAAGCCCAGGGCCGTGGTCAGGGTCAACGCGGCCATCAGGCCAATCGCGCCCTGTTGCCGGGCCGGACCGCGAAACTGCATACGGGAAGACATGGCGCACTCCTTTGCCGGCGCACAGCCGGGCGCAACCTCCGTGGGTGACAAGGAGTGTAGTCAAGGGTGATCGAGGTCGCTGGCAACTCGCCACTTCCGGCAATAAAAAACCCCCGGCGGCGAAACAGGGGGTCGAGAGGCGTTAAGGCTAGGATCTGCGCGGAGGATAGTTGGCCAGAATCCGCGTGACCGTTTCATGGATGGCCGTGCTGCGATCTGACGGATTCGGACTGCCACTGAGCATTTGCTCATCGCTGCCGCGCCACACCAGTTTGCCGTCCTTGCCGTCGAGCAGGTCGATCTGGATGGTCGCGACCTTGTAGGAAACCAGGCGGGTTTCGTTGTACATCGGCGCGCCATAGTAGCCATACCATGGGTTACCCCAGCCGCCGCCATAATTGGTGGTCACCTGTTGCTGGCGCTCTTCGACAATCAGGTAGGTCTGCACATTCAAGTCAGCCTTGGCGTCCGCGGCGGCTGGACGCAGACCACGCTGATCCAGTTGATCGGTCACCGCCTCGCGCACGCGTTGCTCGGTCAGGTCACTCTTGATCCGCGGATCATCGGGACGGTATTGCAGCGCGGGCTCTTTCCAGCTCCAGCTGTGATAAGCCGCGAAGTCACGGCTGGCGTCATAGTCGTGATTGACCTGGTTGGCGGCGCAGGCACTGAGCAGCGCAGCCACTGCCAGTAAAACGAAACGGCGAAGCATGATGATTCTCCGGTGGAAAGCAGAAACCTGCGAAATGCTTCTTATCTACAGAAGCTAACTGGGAGGATACGCCGACATGGCCTTTTCCACAGCCTCCCGAATGGCATCGGTGCGCTGGCTTTCGCTGCCCCGGTTGCTGGTTTCGGCACTGGAACTCCAGACCGGCTGACCGCTCTGGGCGTCATACATATCCACTTGCACCACGACGACCTCTTCCGAATACGTACGAATGACCGGCACGGCGGTGTACGCACCGTAACCATTGCCGTAGCGGTTGTAACCGCCATAACCGCCGTAATAGGCACCGCCGTAATAATCGTCCTGAGCCTGGCGCAAGCGGGTTTCCATGCGCAGGTCGGCACTGACGAACAGGTCGGCCGGGCGATTATCGTGCAACGGGCGCAAGCCACGTTGATCCAGCGCACTGCTGACCGCTTCGGCCACCTGCGCCGAGTCCGCCCAGGCCGTGCCCGCTGGCAGTTGCCCGTCGAGCCAGGCCCAGCTGCGGTAGCGTCCGTAGTCACGGGGCGCCGCCGGGTAGGCACTGCGGTCGAAGGTTTTGGCGGCCTGGGCCGGCGCCGGAGGCAAGGGGTTGGACGTGGCCACGTAAGGGTTGCTGCCCTGGCAAGCGGTCAACCCCAGACAGATCACCAACAACCCTGAACGACTTTTCATTTCGTGCTCCGATCAGACCGGCCGGCAAATCCAGTGCAAGTAACGCCCGAGCCCGGCAAAGCTCGGGTGACGACGGTGGGCCAGTTCCATTTCCAGCAAGTCCACCAACTCGGCGCGGGCCTGGAATTCCACCGGCATGTAATCGTGAAAAACCCGCACGCCACTCTGGGTTTCGACCTGCCACAAACCCTCAAGTTGCGCCGCCAGCTCGCGTGGATCAAGGGGCTGTTGCGGGGTCAGGCTCTGCTTTTCACCGGCCATGTCGTTCTTGCGCATCTTGCGGAAATGGCCCTTGAGCAAGTTGCGGTAAATCAATGCGTCGCGGTTGTAGAACGCGAGGGACAGCCAGCCGTCCGACTTGGTCAATTGATGCAGCACCGGCAAAATCGCATGGGGTTCAGCCAGCCATTCCAGCACCGCGTGGCACAGCACCAGATCGTAAGGTTCGGTGAGCTGGCCCAGCAGGTCTTGCCATGGCGCCTGGATAAACGTCGCCGTCTGCCCTGCGTCGGCGAAGCGTTGGCGAGCGCCTTCAAGCATCGGCTCGGCGGGCTCGGCGAGGGTCACCTGATGCCCGCGCTCGGCCAGCCACAACGACATGTGACCCAGGCCGGCGCCGATGTCCAGCACGCGCAGCGGTCGATCCGGCAGGGTTTCGGACAGGTCGGCCTGCAACACCGCGAGACGGATTGCACCTTTGGCGCCACCGTAGATTTTTTCGGCGAAACGGGTCGCCAACTGGTCGAAGTGACGGTCGCTCATCAGGTAAACCTCCGCTCGCTGTCCGCCAGTTTGCTGCGCACCACTTGCTCCATGTCCAGACCCAACTCGCTGCACAGCAACAACAGATACAGGACGATATCGCCGACTTCCTGCCCGGCGTGCGCGAGCTTGTCTGTCGGCAACTGGCGTGACTGCTCTTCGCTCAGCCACTGGAAAATTTCTACCAGCTCGGCCATCTCCACGCTCGCGGCCATGGCCAGGTTTTTCGGGCTGTGAAATTGCCGCCAGTCATTGCGATCACGGATGGCGTGCAGGCGTTCGGTCAGTTCAACAAGGTTCATCGGGCTCTCCTGAAGGCGTATAGCTTCGGGGGGATGACCGAGGATGGCAAGTGACAACGTTTAATGCCGGATGATCCGTCGCTTTCGCGAGCAAGCCCGCTCCCACAGGTACGGTGCAACCCTCTATGCTTGTGGGAACTCGGCAGCATGATCGACAGCCCAATACTCACTCTCTTTAATCAGGACGCTCACTCCATGCAGGTAGAAGGTTTTTCCGAATGGCTCGGCCAGGCACTTGGCTCGATCATCCGTTTCATCGTTGATGGCCTCAGTGGGTTGTTCAACTTGCTGAGCAATGCCAGCAGCAACTTTGTCGAAGGCTTGTCCAGCGCGTTGGGCATGGATACCTCGATTGTCAGCATCATTACCTTGATCCTCGGGCTGATCCTGCTGTGGTCGGCCATCCGCGCATTTCTCAATGCGTCGTTCATCATGGGCATCATCTGGTTGATGCTGGGGCTTTGGTTGCTCAGCTGGATCATCCACTAGCCCTGCACAATTACCTGTGGCGAGGGAGCTTGCTCCCGCTCGGCTGCGAAGCAGTCGCCTGCGGTCTGATGACAAAAAGGGCCGCTTCGCGCCCCAACGGGAGCAAGCTCCCTCACCACAATAGATCGCAGTATGCTCTCGATGTGTCGCTACAATGCCCGCTCCCCCAAGGAGCCTGCATGTCCAACCTGACCGCCGACTGGCGCGACCGCCCTACCCATCGCCGGGTCTGGGCGCTGGCCGCGCCGATGATTCTCTCGAACATTTCCGTACCGCTGGTGGCGCTGGTCGACAGTACCGTCATCGGTCACCTGCCCCACGCCCATCAACTTGGCGCCGTGGCGGTTGGCGCCAGCCTGTACACCTTCCTCGCCTGGGCCATGGGCTTTCTGCGCATGGGTTCCACCGGATTCGCGGCGCAAGCCGCCGGGCGCGGGGATGGCACGGCGTTAAGGCAAATTCTATTGCAAGGTTTGCTGCTGGCCATGGGACTGGCAATTGTATTGGGCGCGGTGGGCGTGCCGTTGAGCGGGGTCGCGTTGCACTTCATGCAACCTTCGGCAGAACTCGATCAGCTGACCCGCGAATTCTTTCACACCCGCTTGTTCGGACTGCCGGCGGCACTGGCCAGTTACGCGCTGGTCGGCTGGTTCCTCGGCACCCAGAATGCCCGGGCACCGCTGGCGATTTTGCTGAGCACCAACCTGGTCAACATTGCCCTGAACCTGTGGTTCGTCCTTGGCCTGGAATGGGGTGTGGTCGGCGCCGCCCGGGCCTCGGTGATTGCCGAATGGACCGGTGCACTGATCGGCCTGTTGATGACCCGCAAGGCCTTGCGCGCCTACCCCGGGCATATCGTCTGGGCGGCATTGGCGGTATGGCAGAGTTGGCGTCCACTGCTGGCGGTCAACCGCGACATCTTCATTCGTAGCCTGGCGCTGCAATCGGTGTTTTTCCTGATCACCGTGCAAGGCGCGCGACTGGGCGATGCCACGGTCGCCGCCAACGCCCTTTTGCTCAATGGCCTGCTGCTGACCGCCCACGCCCTCGATGGTCTGGCCCATGCGGTGGAAGCGCTGTGCGGGCACGCCATCGGCGCCCGTGATCGCGATGCCCTGCGCCGTTCATTGGTGGTGGCGTGCGGTTGGTCGTTATTGGCGAGCCTGGGGTTTGCAGTGCTGTTTCTGTTCGCCGGGCATCTGTTCATCGAGATGCAGACCGACATTCAAAGCGTGCGCGACACCGCGTTCATCTACCTGCCTTACCTGGCGGCACTGCCGATGATTGCGGTCTGGAGTTACCTGCTCGACGGCCTGTTCATCGGCGCCACCCGCGCCCGGGAAATGCGCAACGGCATGCTGCTGACGGTGGCGCTGGTGGTGCCGTTCGGCTGGTTGCTGCAAGACCGGGGCAACCACGGCCTGTGGATAACCTTCCTGTTGTTCATGTTACTGCGCAGCCTGACGCTCGGCGTGATCGCCTGGCGCCTGCGTCGCAACGATGGCTGGTTCACCCGCGCCACTCACTGATCGCGCTGCCACAGGCGGCGCAGATTATCGAGTCGTTCCTGCTGAGTCAGCCCCGACAGCGGCGGCTCAGGCACGGCGTCGGGATGCTGCAATCGTAGCCATAACCAGTCATCGAGCACCGCACGCTCGCTGAAACCCAACACCAACCCCTCCTGCAGTTTGGCCCACAGATCGGGATACTCAGTGGCGGTGGATCGGCTCCAGCACCAGGCATGTTGTTCGAGCAGGCACAGTTGAAGTTTTTCCTGTTGCCCGGCGCTGAGGTCTTCTTCAACGGCCAACGACCTCACCGTCAATCCGGGGTTTTGCAAACGTTGCCAACCTTCACAGCCAATTGCCCGGTCAGCCCAGGTTCCGCCGAACCAGCGCAACTGGCTGATCGGCCCCAGCCAGCGACTCAGCTCTGCGGCATCACAAGCGTCGAAAAAGTAGCTCGCGGTATTCGGGTTGAAGTAGCTCAGCATGGCCCGGTGCAGGCCGAACGTGACGGTCAGCATGCGCCGCAGATGGGCCAGCAATAACGGGGTCGATGTGTCACTGGCAATCAGCAACCCGCGCCAGCGCCGCCCGTCCACGCGGTACAAATCAGCCAGGGCCGGGCATGTCCGCAGATCGACGAGTAGCGGTCCCTGCGCCTTTTGCGCCTGCCATTCCGTGCCCTCGAACAACCAGAACCAGCGCGCCTGCCCGAACGCCTGTTGCAGCACGTCTACCGCCGGTGACGCGGCCATTGCCTCAAGCAACAACCATTGCGCAGGCGAGTCAGGCGTGGACGGGGCCGCGATCATACGCCACCGCTCTGGCCGAACCGTGTCGCCGCCCGGCAGGTACAGAGCACCTGCGCACAATGATTGAAGCTGCCGCCACCGGGCAGCAGACACAGCAACATCAATGGCTCACCGGAGCGTAACCATTGCGGCAGTCCTACCTCATCTGCAGCGTCCGGGGATGACACGCAATCGACTATTTCTTCCGTAGCGTTTGGTATATGCAGCAGTCCGGTGATCAGGGGTTGATCCGGATCACCTTCGATAAAACTCACGACCAGTTCAGTACCCTCTCGCAACGGCGCGACAGCGCTGGCCTGAAGTTGTGCGTCCAGCGCCAGCCAGCAATGGCTGGGCACCGCGCCCTCTCCCTGATAGAGCCAGTCGAACTGCACCGGCACCGGCCTGCCCCGGTCGGGGAGCGGCTCATCGACATCGACCACCCACGCGCGTTGCAGGCTGTGCATCCGTGGCTTGACGGCCGGACACGGCGGCTCGAAGGACGCCGTCCAGTGAAGGGCCCGGACCTGATTGTGATAAGGCATTGCCAGATCCTGACTGCCCTGATGGCTGATATGAGTCAGCAACCAAAGGTGATTACACTCCGAGTCCGGGTGACCCGACAGCGGCATCAACTGGCCGCTGCGCAAGGTTGTCAGGTCCGTAAGACACTCTGCCGATTGCACTGCCGACTGAGCGCATCGCTGATGCTCGAACTGACGCACGGCCGGTGGTCCACCTTCGACCCGGAACATCACAGGCTCGCCCAACGGAAAATGCCGTTGATCATCGCTGAACACCATGCAATGCCGACAAGCCTGATGTTCGAAACGGTAATGCAGCCGTTCTTCGGCGCACAGCCGTTGGAGAAACTGCAGATCCGACTCCCGAAACTGCGTGCAGAAATCCCGGGGCGGGTAATCACCGCTCAATTCGAAACGCCGTGAGGCGCCGACGATACCGTGCTCCCTGAGGACCTGATCGAGAATCTCCGGCACTGGCCGACCGCTGAAAATTCGCTGACTGAAGCGCTGGGCCAGACAGGTCAACCTGGGGCCCACACGCACCTGACAAAGCCTGCTCCCTGCGCCGTGATCGCGCTGGACGATTTCGTGCAATTGACCATGGATACAACTATCCGCAGGCCCGACATGCAAAGTGGCCGAACGGTACAACAGGCTGGCGAGGTCAAGCGTCGGGTCATCGATCAGCAGTTCCATGTCGAACACAAACGGTTCGCTGATGGCTTCGCTACCGGTAAAGGCCAAGACTTCGAAGGCGTCGGGCAGTCCTGCTACATCCAGACGAAATGAAGGCTCGCTGACTGGATCGAACATCGCGTTTCTCTACAGGAGGGGCGGCCGGGGATTCTCGCCGAGAGGCATGGCCGAGTAGAGAGCTGAAACACAACTTAGGAAATGACCTACGCGAAAAGAAGACCAAATGGCCTGGATCGCCGAGGACGTGGGAAATTTCGCGGTGGATAAGAGAGTCGCCGCACCAGGTCATCTGAAATTTCCGCAGCAGACGGTAAATTTTCAGACGACCTGATGAGCGTGAGACTTACCTCAAGAAGACAGGTAAGACGAACGGGTCAGGCCCAAACGCAAGGCATCGAGGAACTGGGTGCGCTCGGAGGCACTGATGCGGGCGCTGGCGCACTTGTCACGGTAGTGGGTCATCAGCTCTTCCGGCGACAAGTGCACGTAACGCAGCATGTCTTCGATGGTGTCGTGGGTTTCGATACCGGCGTGGTACACGCTGCCGTCGGCGTTCTGGTAGATGTTCACCGAGTCGGTGTCACCGAACAGGTTGTGCATGTCACCGAGAATTTCCTGATACGCGCCGACCAGGAACACACCCAACAGGTAGTCCTCGCCTTCCTTCAGGGCATGCACCGGCAAACTGGTCTCGATGCTCTGCTCGTCGACGTACTGGTTGATCTTGCCGTCGGAGTCGCAGGTCAGGTCTTGCAGTACCGCGCGACGCAGCGGCTCTTCGTCGAGACGGTGCAGCGGGATGATCGGCAGGACCTGGTCGATGGCCCAGGTGTCCGGCAGGCTCTGGAACACCGAGAAGTTGCAGATGTACTTGTCGGCCAGCTTGTCGTTGAGTTCGTCCAGCACCTGACGGTGGGAACGCTGACGCGCCTTCAACGAGTTGTGCAGGCGACGGCACACGGCGAAGTAGCACTGCTCGGCCAGGGCTTTCTCGGCCAGGGTCAGCTTGCCGTCGGCGTACTGGGAAGCAATGTCACTCATGTAGTGCGTGGCGCGCCAGTAGGTTTCGGTGACCATCTCGATGTCGGTCGGACCCAGCAGGTCTACCAGCCATTGTACGGTTTCCGGCAGCGACTCCTTGTTCTCGATCTGCGGCACGTCGTCGTTGTGTTTCTCAACGTCGGTCACCTGGATCACCAGCATCGCGTGGTGCGCGGTCAGGGAACGGCCGCTTTCTGAGAAGATGTTCGGGTGCGGCAGGCTCTGTGCATCACAGAATTCCTTGAGCATCCCGACCACGACACCGGCGTAATCATCCATGTCGTAGTTGATCGAACTGGCGTTACGCGAATGCGTGCCGTCGTAGTCCACGCCCAGGCCACCGCCGACGTCGATGTGATCCACCGGCAGACCGAGGTTGCGCAGTTCGCCGTAGTAACGGATCGCTTCCTTGAAGCCGTGCTGGTAGTCCGCCAGGTTGGCAATTTGCGAACCCATGTGGAAGTGCAGCAGGCGAATGCCTTGGTCCAGACCGGCTGCGCGGAAACGCTCGACCACCGACAGCAGTTGCGCCGCCGACAGACCGAACTTGGATTTCTCGCCGCCGGTGTCCGCCCACTTGCTCGAGGCCAGGGACGACAGACGCACGCGCAGACCGACCTGTGGCTTGACCTTCAGCGAGGCCGCTTCTTCGATCACCAGGCCGACTTCGGATTCTTTCTCGATCACGATGAACACGTTGTGGCCGAGCTTCTGGCCCATCAGCGCCAGACGAATGAACTCGCGGTCCTTGTAGCCGTTGCAGACGATGGTGCCGCCCTTCGGCGCCAGTGCCAGCACCGCCAGCAGCTCAGGCTTGGAGCCGGCTTCCAGACCGATGGACACGTTCTGGGTGGCGATGATGTTCTCGATCACCGCCTCCTGCTGGTTCACCTTGATCGGGTACAGCGCGGTGTACTTGCTCTGGTATTCCAGACGCTCGATGTTGGCGTCGAATGCGCCGGTCAGCTGACGCACGCGGTCTTGCAGAATGTCGGGGAAGCGCACCAGCAACGGCAAGGACAGGCCGCTTTTGCGCAGCTGGTCGACTTGCTCGAACAGGTCGATAGGCGAACTGCTCGGCCCGTTCGGACGAACTTCGACGCGACCGGCGTCATTGATCGCGAAATACCCGGCCCCCCAATGGCGAATCCCGTAAACACTGCGGCTGTCCGCAACTGTCCATTGGCTGCCATCGTCTTTGCGTGTGCGTCGTACGGACATCGAAGTCCCCTATAAAGAAGTCATAGTGCGTCGCCTGGGTTCAGGCCGGCGCAGTCTAAAGAATGAAAATGACGGTTCGTCAACGGGGCAATAGACCCCGCCGACCGCAGTGAGTTTAGATACCGGTCATGAACAGGCTCTGTGAAAACCATGTAGACGATGCCGGACCTGAATGTCATCAGGACCGGATCAAGCCGGGGGTGGTTTTCACAGAGGCTGCTAGCCGCCGGACGTCTTTGCCTTGAAACCGTGCTTGATCAGTTCAGCCAAGAGTAGCTCGACATGATCGCCCTGGATTTCAATGATCCCGTCTTTCAACGCCCCACCGGTCCCACAGCGTTTCTTCAACGTCGTGGCCAGCTCCCTGAGCGCGTCTTCTGCCAACGGCACGCCGGTGATGGTAGTCACCGTCTTGCCGCCACGGCCCTTGCTTTCGCGACGCACGCGAGCGATGCCGTCGCCGGCCGGGATAACGCTTTGTTTGCAGATACAGGCGTCCACCGGCTTGCTGCATTCCGGGCAATGACGACCTGCGTCGGTGGAAAATACCAAGCCACCGAGGGCGGCGAAGGATGCGGCTTTTTTGGCCACCGGCAATCCTCTTTGGAGGACAAAGACTGGTCGCAGCACCTGGGCAGGGCTATCGACCGCGAAGCCCCACTCAGGCAGGGGCAGCGCTACTGAAACGGCACAACATTCACGTCACTGTAGGAGCGAGCTTGCTCGCGATGAACTCAAAGGCGACGCGTTCATTCTGGATGCCCGCGTTATCGTTGACGTCCATCGCGAGCAAGCTCGCTCCTACAGCAACAACAAGCAATACCGGTTCAGCTTTAAAAGGTCGCGCAGTGTAACGGCAAAAACGCCGATTGCTAAGAGCCAATCGGCGCCAATTTATAGCGGTTTTGCGACGTCGGTTTGTCGTAAACGCAGATAGCGCTTCAACGCGGCCAAAGAGTCCGGGCAATAAGGCTTTTGCTCGATTTCCAGCATGACCTGATCGATGGGGATAAAGCGCGCTTCCAGCACCTCTTCAGGTTGCAGGATCAACGGGCCGTCCCACACCGCCGAAAAGGCCGAACACCAGAGACGATTGCCGGTGTCTTCAAAGAAAAAGTGGTCATGGGCAGTCAGCTCTACGCCACTCACGCCCAACTCTTCTTCAAGCTCCCGGGCCGCCGATTCGGCGTAAGTTTCACTGGCGAGCACCATGCCACCTGCCGCCACGTCCCAGTAGCCGGGATAAATCGCCTTGCTGAGCGTGCGCCGATGCACACACAGCTCACCGGCAGAATTGAACAACATGATGTAGGTGCCGCGCCCGATCAACCCGCGCTCGCGCAAATCGGAACGGACCAGGGCGCCGAGCAGGTTGTCCTGCTCGTCGACCCAGGCGATTTGCTCGGCATCCGAGGCCGCACGGTGCGCGGCCTCTCGCAGGTTATCGATGGAGCTATCGACCATGACTCAGCCCTGATTGAGCAGTTGACGCAAATCGATCACCGCCGCGTTGGCCCGGGAAATGTAGTTGGCCATGACCAGCGAGTGGTTGGCCAGCACACCGAAGCCGCTGCCATTGAGAATCATCGGGCTCCAGACTGGCTCCTGCGAGGCTTCCAGTTCGCGAATAATCTGACGCACGCTGACCGTGGCGTTCTTCTTGGCCAATACATCGGCGAAGTCGACTTCGATGGCGCGCAGCAGGTGAGACAAGGCCCACGCCTGACCACGGGCTTCATAGAACACGTTGTCGATCTGCATCCACGGCGTCTCGACGACTTCTTCGTCGACCTGCGGCGCCACACCCGGTACCACGACTTCGGTTTTCAACGCGGTATTGAGCTTGACTCGGCCAACGCTGGCCGACAGCCGTTGCGACAGCGACCCCAGACGAGTCCCGACATCACCCAGCCAATTGTTGAGGTTGTCGGCGCGGGCATAAAACAGCGCGCTCTTCTGGTTCGGATCGGACAGGCGCGCCTGATAGCGGCTCAGGGAATTGATGCCTTCCTGGTACTCGGACTCACTGGATGGCAGCACCCAGCTTTTATTGTCGAAGTTGAAACGCGGCTCGGCCTTGGCCAGATCGGCGTCTTCGGCGGACTGCGACTGCGAACGGGCGAAGTCTTTGCGCAACGCACGGCTCAGGTCGCGGACCTGCACCAGCACGCCGTATTCCCAGCTCGGCATGTTGTCCATCCACAAGCCCGGCGGGAACCGGTCATTGGAAATGTAGCCGCCCGGCTTGGTCAGCAAAGTGCCGGCGACGGTCTTGAGGGTTTCGACCGTGGTGTAGCCGACGACCATCTGCTTACCTTCTTTTTCGGCCGCTTGCTGGGCCGTTTGCTGGACCGGGAACAGCGCGGGTTCCTGGCTCCAGTACCATCCCAAAACACTCGCCACCAGCAGGTAAAGAGCAATCAGAGTGGCCAGCGCCCGGCTGAACAACAGGCCGCCCAGATAACTGCGGGTGTCCGATTTCGGCTCAGCGGCACGTTCGGGCGCACTGCCTGCGCGGTTTTTCCAGTCCAGCATGGCGATATCCTTTCAATCACTTGAGTTCACGGTTCGACCACAACCATACAACAACGTGCCTTCGCCCGGCACGCGCCCATTGTGCTGATGGCAGAAATTGCCGCACCTGCGGACAAAAAACTCCGCCCTGAACGGCAGCGCTGTGCAACGCAAATACGGCTAATGGATGGGATCGCACCCACTAAGGGAATCCCTGATGCCCTTTTAGCCCGAAACGACTCTGGGGAGAAAACCGGATGCCTGCACCGTCGCTCATCCCCGCGAAACGCAACGGTCAGCACCAAACGTCCATGAACAAAGCTCCCCGCCACCTTCCACCCAGACTTTACGGGCCAAAAGCAGACTGATCGGTCAGAAACTGAATGAGATTACATTGCAGATTATTGACGTATAGCGCTCATGTAACCGAAAAGTGGTGCTAGCATAGAGCCACCACTCGACCTCAGCGCGCCCCCTAATCAGTAGTCAGGATATGACCGAGCCAGAAGATCCCAGCCGCGAGCGCCTCAAGCACCACTTTGCCCAGCGGGTAATTCATCAGGCACGTCAGATTCTTGAGATATGGCAGCGCCTGCAGCGCAGTGAGTGGTCCACCGCCGACCTTGCGGAATTGAGCGAAGCCAACCTGCGCCTGTTGCGCTTTGCCGAGCGCTTCGAACAACCGGAACACTCGCAACTGGCGCTGCATATCGGCCAGTCGCTGGAGGCTGTCGACGCCAATCGCGGACGCCTGAGCAGTGGCCTGATCACCGACCTCAATCGCTTGATGCAACGCCTGTCGCGCACCGGCCTGCGCCAAGGCGATCAGCTCGATCAGACGTTCCTGCCGCCTCTGCGCAAACCGATCTACGTCATGCTTCAGGATCACGACCGCGCCGAGCGCCTGGCCAAACAACTGGAATTCTTCGGGCTCAGTGCCCAATGCCTGGACAGTGTCGCTGCGTTTCGCGCCTCGATGATCGAGCGCCTGCCGGCGGCCATTGTCATGGACGTCGACTTCAGTGGTCCCGGCATCGGCCTGAAACTGGCCGCCGAAGCCCAGGAAGGCCTGGATCATCAGTTGCCGCTGTTGTTCTTCAGCCTGCACGAAACCGACACACCCACCCGTCTCGCCGCCGTGCGTGCCGGTGGCCAGGAGTTTCTGACCGGCACCCTCGAAGCGTCGAGTCTGCTGGAAAAAATCGAAGTCCTGACCTGCGTTGCCCAGTACGAACCTTATAAAGTGCTGATCATCGACGACTCCCGCGCCCAGGCCTTGCACACCGAGCGCCTGCTCAACAGCGCCGGGATCGTCACCCGGACGTTGATCGAGCCGATCCAGGCCATGGCCGAACTGGCGGATTTTCAACCCGACCTGATCATCCTCGACATGTACATGCCGGCCTGCACCGGGACGGAACTGGCCAAGGTGATCCGCCACAACGACCGTTATGTCAGCGTGCCGATCATCTACTTGTCCGCCGAAGACGACCTGGACAAACAACTCGACGCCATGAGCGAAGGCGGCGACGACTTCCTGACCAAACCGATCAAGCCGCGGCACTTGATCACCACCGTGCGCAACCGTGCGGCGCGTGCACGCAACCTCAAGGCGCGAATGGTCCGCGACAGCCTCACCGGCCTGTACAACCACACCCACATTTTGCAATTGCTCGAAGATTGCTCGTTCCGCGCCCGTCGCGAGAACAAGCCGCTGAGCTTTGCCATGCTCGACATCGACCACTTCAAACGGGTCAACGACAGCCACGGCCACCCCATGGGCGACCGAGTGATCAAGAGCCTGGCACTGTTCCTCAAGCAACGGTTGCGCAAAACCGACTTCATCGGCCGTTACGGCGGCGAGGAATTCGCGATTGTGATGCCGGACACCGATATCGAAGCGGCCTACAGCGTGCTCGACGAAATCCGACAGCGCTTTGCCGAAATTCACT
Source organism: Pseudomonas sp. Irchel s3f7 (assembly GCF_900187615.1). Lineage (GTDB taxonomy): Bacteria > Pseudomonadota > Gammaproteobacteria > Pseudomonadales > Pseudomonadaceae > Aquipseudomonas. Next base: position 20,034 of record NZ_FYDO01000002.1, read on the forward strand.
ACCCGGCGCAGCCCCATGACCTCTGGTGCACGTTCAGCGCCGGGGTGGTCGAGCTGTGCGAAAGCTCGGACAGCCTGACGATGGCCAGTCAGGCAGACGAAGCCCTGTACCGCGCCAAACATGGCGGACGCAACCGCGTGCAAGCTGCACGGGTGTCAAAGCAAAGTGCCACTTTTTTATCGGAATCAACCGATACGGTCATAACTTTGTAATAGAAACGCAATAACTTCAGGCCCTTACCATTTCTGCCGTTGGTAGTCCCGTAATGCGCCTGAAGCTGCTGACCAATCTCAATACCCTTCTGTTGGTGGCCGTTTGTGTCGCCCTCGGCGCCACGCTGTGGTGGTCACAAAAAGCCCTTGAGCGTCCATACCTGTTAATGGAGCGCTACCTGGGCCTGTCGCAGACTTTCCAGAATGAAGTCGCGCGTAGCGTTGAGGATTATCTCGGCAGCGGCGATGCCTTGCGCCTGAGCAGCGCCAGCCAGGCCATTGAGGGCGTGCAAAAAGAACTCGATGAATTGCCGCCGACACTGGCCCAGACCCTGCGTCCCAGCCTGTCGAACCTGAGCGAATTCAGCAAAACCGACCTGCTGGCGGCCGGCAAGCTCGCCGGCGACCCACAAGCGCTGTTGCTGCAAGCTGAACGGGAACTCGGCGCCAACCTTGATCAGCTCAACCAATACGCCAGCGGCAACGCGGCCTACCTGGCGCCATTGCTGGCCGCCTCGCAACATCTGGGCAAGTTGTCGCTGGCCCGGGACAAGCTGGTCAGCAGCGGTCGCAGTGAGCTGGCCGCCGATGTCGAACGCGAAGTCGCCAACATTCGCGCTCAAGCGGAAAAGCTGGGCGCCCTGCCGTTGCTCGGCGTAACAGCCAGCAGCGAATCGAACACCGATGATTTCGCCTCGATGATGGGTTTGGAGAACACCGAAAAAGCCGCTGCCGAAGATGCCGGCGTCGGACTCAAACGCGAACTCAACAGCCTGCTCACCCGCTACCCGGCCGAACTCGCACGCACTCGTGATCAAATCCAGAAGCGCGCCGACCTCAGCGCGGCAACACACCTGAAAATCGCCGATGTGCAACAGGCTATCGCCGGGCTGGAGCCCGTGGTGCGGGCCCAGCACGGGCAGATCCAGAGCGAAGTGCGATTGATTCAAGGCATCATGATCGGCCTGATCTTGCTGATTGCCCTGCTGATCGACACGCTGCAACGCAAACTCGCCCGGACCCTGACCAACCTCGCCCCGGCCCTGTCGACCTGGGCCGAAGGCGACTTCAGCCGCGACATTCAACTGGGCAACACCAACCGTGAACTGCATGACATCGAAGCGTCGCTCAATCGCCTGCGCGCCTATCTGGTGGACCTGGTGGGGACCATTCGCCGCAACGCCGAACAGGTCGCCGGCAGCAGCCGAACGCTGGCCGACCTCAGTAACGACCTGCACGACGGAGCGGAACATCAGGCCGGAGATACCGCGCTGATTCGTGACTCGCTCAGCGAACTGGAGGCCACCATTCAGCAAGTGGCCGGCGACGCCAGCCAGGCCGCCGACGCCAGTCGTCACGCGGGGCTGGCGGTCGAGCACGGGCAGAAAGTCATCGGCCTGAGCCTCACAGGCCTGCATGCGTTGGTGGACGAAGTGCAAGGCAATGCGCAGATGATCGAGCACCTGGCCGAGGAGTCCGCCACGATCGGCGGCGTGTTGACTGTCATTCGCTCGATTGCCGACCAGACCAACCTGCTGGCCCTCAACGCCGCTATCGAAGCCGCTCGTGCCGGGGAAATGGGCCGGGGGTTTGCCGTGGTGGCGGAAGAAGTGCGCTCACTGGCACAACGCACCGCCGGGGCCACGGCCGAGATCCAGACCTTGATCGCCGGCCTGCAAACCGCCGCCCGGCAATCGGTGGAAGGCATGCGCGCCCAGGTCGAACACGCCCAAGCCACCGCCAGCCAGGCTCAGGCGGCTGACGGCGCGCTGGATAAAATCGTCGGGGCGATCCAGACCATTTCCGACACCGCTGTACGCATCGCCGATGTCACCGCACAACAGAGCGGCGCCGTCAGCGAAATCCGCGATCACAGCGAGCGGATTCACCAACTGGGTGGGGATAACTTGCTGCGTATCGGCGAGGGGCGTGAGCAGGGAGAGAACCTGCTGGTACTGGGTGGGCGACTGCATACTGCCGTTCAGGCCTTTCGCGTCTGACGTACCTTTGTGACGAGGGGGCTTGCCCCCGTCCGGTTGCGCAGCAACCGTAATCCGATGCTTCGCGGTCCGCCAATTGAAATGAGGGGCAGGCTTTGGGTCCGCTTCGCGGTCCAACGGGGGCAAGCCCCCTCGCCACAAAAGCGGGTCTGCATACACTGCGACTGTCCGCTATCATCCCCCCAATTCCGATACGCGAGATTGTCATGCGCCGTTTGCTCTGCCTGCTGCTTTTTGTCTTCGCCTTGCCGGTCGCCGCCACCGGGTTGCTGGAGAGCCGACCCAGTTCCACTCTGGGTTCGATCAACAACAGCGCAGACTTTTTGCCGGTACGCGAAGCCTTTCAGTTGAGTCTGGTCGACAGCACGCCGCAATCGATCAAGCTGCGTTTTGTCGCCACCGAGGGCTACTACCTCTATCGCCATCGATTTCAGTTTCGTGCCGATCCCGCCGACGCCCTCCTCGGCACGGCACGCCTGCCCGACGGGCAAAAAAAACACGATGAGTACTTCGGCGATGTCGAGGTCTATCACGGCATTCTCGACGTCGAGCTACCGCGCACGGACTCACGCGCTTTCACCCTGGCCGTGACGTATCAAGGCTGCGCCGACAAAGGCCTGTGCTACCCGCCCGAAACCGAGCGCCTGAGCATCAGTGACAGTAGCGCCGCAGCGACGCCCTACAACTGGAGCTGGCGAGAACTGGCGCTGTTCTTCCTCGCCGGTCTGGGCCTGACCTTCACGCCCTGCGTGCTGCCGATGCTGCCGATCCTGTCGGGCGTTGTCTTGCGCGGTCAGGTGGGCGGCTTGCGCGGGTTCAATCTTTCGCTGGCGTACGTGCTGCCAATGGCTGCCTGTTTCGCCCTGCTCGGTGCGTTGATGGGGATGTTCGGCGCGCAGCTGAATCTTCAGGCACGCCTTCAATCCGTCTGGGTGCTGGTGCCCTTCGCGATGTTTTTTGCCGTGTTTGCCCTGGCGATGTTCGGCGTATTTGAACTCAAGCTGCCGCAGGCCATCAGCAGTCGCCTGGACCGTATCGCCGGTCGTACCGAGGGCGGCTCCCTGTGGGGCGCAGCGGTGCTGGGCGTGGTTTCCAGCCTGCTGGTTTCGCCCTGCGTTTCGGCGCCATTGGCCGGGGCCTTGCTGTACATCAGCGCCAGCGGCGATGCTTTGGGTGGCGGATTGAAACTGTTCATGCTCGGCCTCGGCATGGGCACCCCGCTGCTGCTGGTGGCTACAGGCGGCGCGGCGTGGCTACCGAAAAGCGGGCCATGGCTGATCTATGTGAAGAATGCGATTGGCGTGTTGTTGCTGGGGCTGGCGATCGGCCTCCTCAGCCGTGTCCTGCCCGGCCAAATTACCTTGCTGCTGATCGGCTTGCTGGCCGGTGGTGTCGGATTGTTCTTGGGAGCGCTGGAGTTCGTCTACAAACCGCCGAGAAAACGCCTGGGCCAGTTGCTCGGGATGTTTTTGCTGTTTTATGCCCTGGCTTGCTGGTACGGCGCGTTCAGTGGCCAGACCGACCCGTTCAACCCGATTGGCCAGCCGCGTCTCGTCGAGGCAGCCGGTCAAGCGCCAAGCATCAGCGCCTGGCAAACCGTCAGCACCCCGGCCGACCTGGACCGTGTGCTCGCCGAGGCACGATCCTCCGGCACCCCGCTGCTGCTCGACTGGTACGCCGACTGGTGCATCAGCTGCAAAGTCATCGAACATGAAGTGCTCAAAGACCCGATCGTCGTCGAACGTCTCAAGGGCTATCGTCTGATCCGCTTCGACATCACCGCCAGCAACGCCGAACAACGCGCCCTGCTCGACCGCTATCAACTGTTCGGGCCACCGGCACTGATGTTTTTCGGCAAGGATGGCGTCGAACGCGCCGATGTTCGGGTGATCGGCGAGATCAGCGCCAAAGACTTCGCTGAACGTGTTGTGAAGGCGAATGACCAGATTTAATCAAGCAGTCATATATTTTGCGCAAACATCGGGCAACGTGCTGGCTATTGCAGAGAACTGGACAGTCACAAACCCTTTGCGGCATAGTCGCCGGGTTCTGACAATTGCACGCTGATAACAAGGAACAGCCGATGGCGACGCTACTCGTACTGCACGGACCCAACCTGAATTTGCTCGGTACCCGCGAACCGGGCACCTATGGCGCCACGACACTGGCGCAGATCAACCAGGACCTGGAACGCCGTGCCCGCGAAGCCGGTCACCATTTGCTGCACCTGCAAAGCAATGCCGAGTACGAATTGATCGACCGCATCCACGCCGCGCGCAGCGAAGGCGTGGACTTCATTTTGATCAATCCGGCAGCTTTTACGCATACAAGTGTCGCTTTACGTGACGCGCTGCTGGCAGTGAGCATCCCATTCATCGAAGTGCATTTGTCTAACGTGCACAAACGCGAACCTTTTCGCCATCACTCTTACTTCTCCGACGTAGCGGTGGGAGTGATCTGCGGCCTTGGCGCCAGCGGTTACCGACTGGCCCTGGAGGCCGCCCTGGAACAGCTTGAACAACAAGTTAACCGCCCCTGACCGACCCTTGGGAGTTGATGATTCATGGATATCCGTAAAGTTAAGAAACTGATCGAATTGCTGGAAGAGTCCGGCATCGACGAGCTCGAGATCAAGGAAGGCGAAGAGTCCGTACGCATCAGCCGTCATAGCAAGACCCCGGCTCAGCAGTACTACGCGCCAGCTCCAATGCATGCTCCGGCCCCTGCGCCTGTCGCTGCCGCTCCGGCTGTCGCTGCCGCACCCGCAGCTCCCGCCGCTCCAGTGCTGAACGGCACCGTTGCCCGTTCGCCGATGGTCGGTACGTTCTATCGCAAATCTTCGCCAAGCTCGCCGTCCTTCGTTGAAGTCGGCCAGACCGTGAAGAAAGGCGACACCCTGTGCATCGTTGAAGCCATGAAGATGATGAACCACATCGAAGCTGAAACCAGCGGTGTGATCGAATCCATCCTCGTTGAAGACGGCCAGCCGGTTGAGTACGACCAACCGCTGTTCACCATCGTTTGAACCGCGGAGAGCCTTTGATGACTGCGAAGTTGGAAAAAGTTCTGATCGCCAACCGCGGTGAGATCGCCCTGCGGATCCTGCGCGCCTGCAAAGAGATGGGCATCAAGACCGTCGCCGTTTACTCCAAGGCTGACAAGGAACTGATGCACCTGGGCCTGGCAGACGAATCCGTCTGCATCGGTCCGGCATCGGCCGCCCACTCCTACCTGCACATTCCGGCAATCATCGCCGCGGCTGAAGTGACTGGCGCCACCGCCATTCACCCGGGCTACGGCTTCCTTGCGGAAAACGCCGACTTCGCCGAGCAGGTCGAGAACTCAGGCTTCGCGTTCATTGGCCCGAAAGCCGACACCATTCGCCTGATGGGCGACAAGGTATCGGCCAAGCACGCCATGATCGCCGCCGGCGTTCCAACCGTTCCGGGTTCCGACGGCCCGCTGCCGGAAGACGAAGAAACCGCTCTGCGCATTGGTCGCGAAGTGGGTTATCCGGTGATCATCAAGGCCGCTGGCGGCGGCGGTGGTCGCGGCATGCGCGTTGTGCACAAGGAAGAAGACCTGATTTCCTCGGCACAACTGACCCGCTCTGAAGCAGGCGCGGCGTTCGGCAACCCGATGGTCTACCTGGAAAAATTCCTGACCAACCCACGTCACGTGGAAGTTCAGGTTCTCTCCGACGGCCAGGGCCACGCCATCCACCTGGGTGACCGCGATTGCTCGCTGCAACGTCGCCACCAGAAAGTCCTCGAAGAAGCGCCGGCACCGGGCATCGACGAGCAGGCTCGCCAGGAAGTCTTCGCCCGCTGCGTCAAGGCGTGCATCGACATCGGTTACCGTGGCGCCGGTACTTTCGAGTTCCTGTACGAGAACGGTCGCTTCTACTTCATCGAGATGAACACTCGTGTCCAGGTAGAGCACCCGGTTTCGGAAATGGTTACCGGTATCGACATTGTCAAGGAGATGCTCAGCATCGCCGCCGGCAACAAGCTGTCGTTCACCCAGGATGACGTGGTCATCCGCGGTCACTCGCTGGAATGCCGGATCAACGCCGAAGACCCGAAAACCTTCATGCCAAGCCCTGGCACGGTCAAGCATTTCCACGCTCCAGGCGGCAACGGCGTTCGCGTCGATTCCCACCTGTACAGTGGCTATGCCGTTCCGCCGAACTACGATTCGTTGATCGGCAAGCTGATCACCTACGGCGCAACCCGTGACGAAGCCATGGCGCGCATGCGCAATGCGCTGGACGAGATCGTGGTAGACGGGATCAAGACCAACATCCCGCTGCACCGCGACCTGACCCGCGACGAAGGCTTCTGCAAAGGGGGCGTGAACATTCACTACCTCGAGCACAAGCTGGCTGGCGAGAAGCACTAAGCTTCGACCCTATCGACAAAGCCGCCTTCGGGCGGCTTTGTTGTTTGCGGAAAAAGAAAGATCAAAAGATCGCAGCCTGCGGCAGCTCCTACCCTGCGATCTTTTGATTTTTCTCCATGGTCGTCATCGACGTCGCGCTCGCGTAAACTTGCGCGCTTCTCGCAGCCCGCTAGGCTGCAATCAATATTTTTCAAAGGTGCCCGCCATGCCTTGGCTGCAAGTCCGTCTCGCCATCAGCCCAGAACAAGCCGAAACCTACGAAGACGCTTTCCTTGAAGTGGGCGCCGTGTCGGTGACCTTCATGGATGCCGAGGATCAACCGATCTTCGAACCGGAACTCAACACCACCCCGCTGTGGTCCCACACGCACCTGCTGGCGCTGTTCGAAGGCGGCACCGAGCCAGGCCCGGTATTGGCCCATCTTGAGCTGCTGACCGGCAGCCCGCTGCCCGAGCACCACAGCGAAGTCATCGAAGACCAGGACTGGGAACGCAGCTGGATGGACGGTTTCCAGCCGATGCAATTCGGCCAGCGCCTGTGGATCGTGCCGAGCTGGCACGCCGCACCGGAACCCGATGCAGTGAACCTGCTGCTGGACCCGGGCCTCGCATTCGGCACCGGCACCCACCCGACCACCGCACTGTGCCTGGAATGGCTCGACGGCCAGGACCTGAAAGACTGCAACGTGCTGGACTTTGGCTGCGGCTCGGGGATTCTGGCGATTGCCGCCCTGCTGCTGGGCGCCAAGGAAGCCGTGGGCACCGACATCGACGTGCAGGCGCTGGAAGCTTCCCGCGACAATGCCGGGCGCAACAACATCGCCGAACACCTGTTCCCGCTGTACCTGCCGGAAGATCTGCCGCAGGTTCAGGCCGACGTGCTGGTGGCCAACATTCTCGCCGGCCCGCTGGTGTCCCTGGCGCCACAGTTGACCCGCCTGGTGAAATCGGGCGGCCGCCTGGCGCTGTCGGGCATCCTCGCCGAGCAAGGCGATGACGTCGCTGCCGCCTACGCGAAGGACTTCGATCTGGACCCGATCGCCAATCGCGACGGCTGGGTGCGCATCACTGGCCGTCGGCGCTAGAATGACCGCCTGCCTATACCGGATCGCCGCATGACCGACAGTTTCGTCACCCAGTGCCCGCATTGCCAAACCAGCTTCCGCGTCAGCCATGCTCAGTTGAGCGTGGCGCGGGGCGTGGTTCGTTGCGGCTCGTGCCTGCAGGTGTTCAATGCCGCCAAGCAACTGCTTGAGCAGGCCGGCAAGGAGGCGCCAATCCCACCGGCAGCCGAAACGCCGCAAGAGCCCCGCGCCATCAGCCAAAAGCAATGGAGCGCGACCGCGCTGGATCTGGACAGCCTGGATCTCGACGAAGAGCTTGCCCGGCTTGAACAGCGGGAAATCCAGCCCGCCACCGAACTTGGTCGCCATCGCGACGACTCGCTGAGTGCCCGTCGCGATTCCGTCGAACAGGACGATGAGCCGTGGTCCGACAGTCTGTTCAGCGAATCGGCCGCCGATCGCGCAAAAACCGAGCCCCCGTTCGACAGTTTCGAGACACCCGAGCCGACGATTGAATCGGACAAAGGCTCGCGCACCGAACCTTCCCTGTCTCTGGAGCCGGTTGAACTGGACGACGAATCGCAGCCGCCACAACTGCGCCTGCACGATCCGCTCGACACACCGCTCAACCATGAACGCCTGTCGGCAGCCGACGAGCACGAGATCGACGACGAACTGCCGCCGGTCGAACCGCAGCGCCAGCGACGCGAACGCAGCGAACCCGGCGTGCGCGCTGAAGTACTGCAGGACCTGACCGACGACCCGCTGCAACTGGACTGGCAAAAACGCCGCTCCCCCTGGGGCCGCCGCCTGTTCTGGTTGTTGTTGACCCTGCTCGCCGCTGGCGCCCTCGTCGGCCAATACATCGCCTACGACTTCGACAACCTGGCGCGACAAGACCAATACCGTCCATGGTTCCAGCAACTGTGCCCGCAAATCGGTTGCGACGTTCCGTCCAGGGTCGACATCGCGAAAATCAAAAGCAGCAACCTGGTTGTGCGCAGCCATCCGGAGTTCAACGGCGCGCTGGTGGTCGATGCCATCATCTATAATCGCGCCCCTTTCTCCCAACCCTTTCCGTTACTGGAACTGCGCTTTGCAGACCTCAACGGCCACCTGATCGCCAGTCGACGCTTCAAACCCGGCGAGTACCTCAATGGCGATCTCGAAGGCATGGTGGAAATGCCACCACAAACGCCTATCCACATCGCACTGGACATTCTCGATCCAGGCGCCAAAGCGGTGAACTACAGCCTGAGCTTTCACTCGCCGGAGTGAAAAGCTTCCCCGCGCCGGGATTGACGTCGACTTTCTGACTGCCTCCCACCGAACCAAACCGCTGGTAATAACAGAATAACTGTTCAGATTTTGTTCAATTCAGCCTTTATCCAGTCATCGAGAGCGGGTATCATGCCAACCCTTTTTCGAACTCTCATGATCCGGCCCCACAACAGGGAAGTCCTATGTCGGCGGTACGCATCGGTCCATACACATTACAAAACAGCTTGATTCTCGCCCCGATGGCGGGCGTCACTGACCAACCCTTTCGTCAGCTCTGCAAGCGCTTGGGTGCAGGGCTAGTCGTCTCGGAAATGGTCACCAGCGACATGAGTTTGTGGAATACCCGCAAATCGCGCATGCGCATGATCCACGAAGGTGATCCCGAGCCACGCTCGGTACAGATCGCCGGTGGTGACGCACAGATGCTGGCGGACGCGGCCCGGGCCAACGTCGAACTGGGCGCACAGATTATTGACATCAACATGGGCTGTCCGGCGAAGAAGGTCTGCAACAAGGCTGCCGGTTCCGCGCTGTTGAAGGATGAAGCCTTGGTTACCGAGATCCTGCAGGCCGTCGTGGCTGCGGTTGATGTGCCGGTGACCCTGAAGATCCGGACCGGATGGGACCGAGACAACAAGAACGGCCTGACAGTGGCGAAGATCGCTGAACAGGCAGGCATTACGGCGCTGGCGGTGCATGGCCGCACCCGAGCCGACCTGTACACCGGTGAAGCCGAGTACGACACGATTGCCGCGATCAAGCAGGCCGTGTCGATACCGGTTTTCGCCAACGGCGATATCGATTCGCCGGAGAAAGCCCGGTACGTGCTCGACGCGACCGGTGTAGACGGCCTGTTGATTGGCCGGGCGGCCCAGGGGCGGCCGTGGATTTTTCGTGAGATCGATCATTTCCTGCGTACCGGCGAGAAACTCCCGGCGCTGGAGCTGATCGAGGTGGAACGCATTCTGCTAGAGCATCTGGCTGCCCTGCACGTCTTCTATGGCGATGTCATGGGCGTCCGTATCGCTCGAAAGCATGTGGGCTGGTATCTCGCAACCTTGCCGGGCGCCAGGGAATTTCGCGCCCACTTCAATCGTTTGGATGGTACGGAAACACAATGCGCCAACGTTCGGGAGTTTTTTGCCGAGCGTTACAAGAGCCTGACAGGGGACGGAGAAGGGGTGGCCGCATGACGATGATGACCGAGACTTTAGTGAGTGGAACAACACCCGTGAGCGACAACGTGAATTTGAAACAGCACCTCAATACGCCGAGCGAAGAAGGTCAGACCCTTCGCGGGAGTGTCGAGAAGGCGCTGCACAATTATTTCGCCCACCTTGAGGGCGCTGCCGTCACGGATGTGTACAACCTGGTGCTCTCCGAAGTCGAGGCTCCCCTGCTCGAGTGCGTGATGAACTACGTCAAGGGCAACCAGACCAAGGCCAGCGAAATGCTCGGACTGAACCGGGGCACGCTGCGCAAGAAACTCAAGCAGTACGATTTGCTGTAAGCATTCAATCAAACCAGAAAGGCGCCCGCGTAAAACCGGTCGCCTTTTTTGCTGACTCCTTTGCTTTTGATGGAAATTGAAATGACCGACCAGACTACCCGCCTGCCGATCCGCCGCGCCTTGATCAGTGTTTCCGACAAGACCGGGATCCTCGAATTCGCCAAAGAGCTTGAAGCTTTGGGCGTCGAGATTCTCTCCACCGGCGGAACGTTCAAGCTGCTGCAGGACAACGGCGTTGCCGCAGTGGAAGTCGCGGATTACACCGGTTTCGCGGAAATGATGGACGGCCGGGTGAAAACCCTGCACCCGAAAATCCACGGCGGCATCCTCGGTCGTCGCGGCATCGACGACGCCATCATGAACGAGCACGGCATCAAGCCGATCGATCTGGTCGCGGTCAACCTGTACCCGTTCGAAGCCACCATCAACAAGCCTGGCTGCGACCTGCCGACCGCTATCGAGAACATCGACATCGGCGGCCCGACCATGGTCCGTTCGGCAGCAAAAAACCATAAAGACGTGGCCATCGTGGTCAATGCCGGCGACTACGCCAGCGTCCTGGAAGGCCTCAAGGCCGGCGGCCTGACCTACGCTCAGCGTTTCGACCTGATGCTCAAGGCATTCGAACACACCGCGGCCTACGACGGCATGATCGCCAACTACATGGGCACCGTGAATCAGGCTGCCGAGACACTCTCGACTTCCGGTCGCAGCGAATTCCCGCGCACCTTCAACAGCCAGTTCATCAAGGCCCAGGAAATGCGCTACGGCGAGAACCCGCACCAGAGCGCGGCGTTCTACGTGGAAGCCAAGCCTGCCGAAGTCGGCATCGCCACCGCGACCCAACTGCAAGGCAAAGAGCTGTCGTACAACAACGTGGCTGACACCGATGCCGCGCTGGAATGCGTGAAGAGCTTCGTCAAGCCAGCCTGCGTGATCGTCAAGCACGCCAACCCGTGCGGCGTGGCGGTGAGCCCGGACGCCGAAGGTGGCATCCGTCAGGCTTACGAGCTGGCCTACGCCACCGATACCGAATCAGCTTTCGGCGGCATCATCGCCTTCAACCGCGAACTCGATGCCGAGACCGCCAAGGCCATCGTCGAGCGTCAGTTCGTCGAAGTGATCATCGCCCCGAGCGTCAGCGAAGAGGCCCGCGCCATCGTTGCCGCCAAAGCCAACGTGCGCCTGCTGGCCTGCGGCGAGTGGGCGGCTGATCGCGCCGCTGCCTGGGATTACAAACGCGTCAACGGTGGCCTGCTGGTGCAGAGCCGCGACATCGGCATGATCGGCGCCGACGACCTGAAAGTCGTGACCAAGCGCGCCCCGAGCGAACAGGAAATCAATGACCTGATCTTCGCCTGGAAAGTCGCCAAGTACGTGAAGTCCAACGCCATCGTCTACGCCAAGAACCGCCAGACCATCGGTGTCGGCGCTGGCCAGATGAGCCGCGTGAACTCCGCACGCATTGCTGCCATCAAGGCAGAGCATGCTGGCCTGCAGGTTCAAGGTGCGGTCATGGCATCCGACGCATTCTTCCCGTTCCGCGACGGCATCGACAACGCGGCCAAGGTCGGTATCACTGCGGTGATCCAGCCAGGCGGCTCGATGCGTGACAACGAAGTGATTGCTGCTGCCGACGAAGCCGGCATCGCCATGGTGTTCACCGGCATGCGTCACTTCCGTCACTGATAACACGCCCACTGTAGGAGCCGGCTTGCTGGCGATAGCGGTCTGGCAGGTAAACAGCGATGACTCGATCGCCAGCAAGCCGGCTCCTACAGTCAGCATCCAGCAGGATGCATCCCCGAATTAGCGTCATCCGAGGTTTTTGAAATGAATGTTTTGATCATTGGCAGCGGTGGCCGTGAACACGCACTGGCCTGGAAAGTGGCTCAGGATCCTCGCGTGCAGAAAGTGTTCGTGGCACCGGGTAACGCCGGCACCGCCATCGAATCCAAGTGCGAGAACGTCGCCATCGACGTGCTGGCCCTGGAGCAACTGGCAGACTTCGCCGAGAAAAACGTTTCCCTGACCATCGTTGGCCCTGAAGTGCCATTGGTTGCCGGCGTTGTAGACCTGTTCCGCAGCCGTGGCCTGGACTGCTTCGGTCCGACCGCTGGCGCTGCGCAGCTGGAAGGCTCGAAAGCGTTCACCAAGGACTTCCTGGCGCGCCACAAGATCCCGACTGCCGATTACCAGAACTTCACCGAGATCGAGCCTGCCCTGGCTTATCTGCGTGAAAAAGGTGCGCCGATCGTAATCAAGGCCGACGGCCTGGCCGCCGGTAAAGGCGTGATCGTCGCCATGACCCTGACTGAAGCCGAAGACGCGGTACGCGACATGTTGGCAGGCAATGCCTTTGGCGAAGCCGGTTCGCGCGTCGTCATCGAAGAGTTCCTGGACGGCGAAGAAGCCAGCTTCATCGTCATGGTCGATGGCAAGAACGTCTTGCCGATGGCCACCAGCCAGGACCACAAACGCGTTGGCGACGGCGATACTGGCCCGAACACTGGCGGCATGGGTGCTTACTCCCCTGCCCCGGTCGTCACCGCCGACGTGCACAAGCGCGTCATGGACCTGGTGATCTGGCCGACCGTGCGCGGCATGGCCGAGGAAGGTAACGTCTACACTGGCTTCCTGTATGCAGGCCTGATGATTGACAAGGCTGGTAACCCAAAAGTTATCGAATTTAACTGCCGTTTCGGCGACCCTGAGACCCAACCGGTCATGCTGCGTTTGCAGTCGAGCCTGGTGCTGCTGGTCGAAGCGGCCCTGGCGCAGGCGCTGGACAAGGTCGAAGCGCAATGGGATCCACGCCCGAGCGTCGGTATCGTATTGGCCGCAGGCGGCTATCCTGGTGACTACGCCAAAGGCGTGGCTATCAACGGCCTGGACGCTGCGGCAGCATTGGAAGGCAAAGTTTTCCACGCTGGTACGGTGCTCAAGGACGGCCAGGTTGTAACGGCCGGTGGTCGGGTGCTGTGCGCCACTGCCATGGGCGTCAGCGTCGACGCTGCCCAACAGCAGGCTTACAAGCTGGCGGCCAGCATTGATTGGGAAGGTTGTTTCTATCGCAAGGACATTGGCTACCGCGCCATTGCCCGCGAGCGTGGCGAAAATCAGGAATAAGGTCAACACCGCGCCAGGCAACGGACTCGATTCCTTGCCTGGCTATTCCGGCGCCGCGCATCGTTATATTCTGGCATTAACCTAAGAAGGGATTTCGCCGTGCGCTGGCTCAGGATTGCCATAAGTTTAACCGTCACGCTGCTGACCTTGCTCTGCATGCTACCGGCCCAGGCCGAGCAAGGCAGTGGCTGGGCAGTATTGCTCGACGAACAGGGCGACCTGCAACTCAGCGACATCCGCTCTGCCCGCTACACCAATCAATTCAGCCCCATCGAACTCGACCGCCTCACGGCAGCCGAGCCCGATGGCGCCTTATGGCTGCGATTCAGACTCTCGCCCGGCAAGCATGAACAATTGCTGCGGGTGTTCGCTCCCGATCTGCGCCAACTCGACCTGTATGTGCTGGACGGCGACAAGCTGGTCGATCAAGCCAACACGGGCAACGAACAGCCCCAGGCGGCGCGGCCACTGCCCAGCAGTGATTTCATGTTGCCGCTACCCCAAAGCGACAAGCCACTCGACGTCTACCTGCGGCTTAACTCCGACCATCAGTTGAGGCCCTACGTCACCCTGCAAGCGGCCGTCATGACCGCCGCCAATCAGGGCCAGACGCTGATCTACGGACTGCTGTTCGGCTGCATCACGATGCTGATCCTGCACAACCTCCTGCGCTATACCTACACCCGTTCTCGCAGCAGCCTCTGGGTAGCGGCATGCGAGGGCTTGCTGATGCTCAGCCTGCTGTTGTTTCTGAACATCGCCGGGGCCTGGCTGCCGGACTGGCGTGCACTGCAAACGCCAGGAGCGTACCTGGCGTTGCTGCTGACAGCGCCTTGCGGCCTGATGCTGACTAACCGGTTCTTCGCTCCTCTGGGTCCGCACCCCCTGAACAAGCTGATCATGGGAGAAGTGCTGCTCATCTCCTCCTGTGGCCTGATGCTGTTGTTCGTCAACACCTTGCCACTGAACTTCATCACCTACGGCTTGGTGGCCCTGGCGGGGCTGACCATGTTGTTCATCAGCGCCTATCACTGGCAAAAAAACTATCGCCCGGCACGCTTTTTCGTGGCAGCGATGGTTGTGTTCAACCTTGGGACGCTGATTATTCTCCCAGCCCTGTTGGGGTTGACCCTGATCGAACCCCACGGGTTGATCACTATCTTGCTGGCACTCATCTGCCTCAGTGGTTTGCTGATGAGCATTGCCCTGAGTGAGCGACAGCGCAGCATCACCGAAAGCCGTTTCAGCATCAGTCGCGATCTGGCCGCCAGCAATGCCGAGATCAATGCCAAGGCGGAGTTCCTGGCGAAAATCAGCCATGAAATCCGCACGCCGATGAACGGCGTACTGGGCATGACCGAGCTGCTGCTGGGCACGCCGCTCTCGGTCAAGCAGCGCGACTATGTGCAGACCATCCACAGTGCCGGCAACGAACTGCTGACATTGATCAACGAAATTCTCGACATTTCCAAGCTCGAATCCGGGCAGATCGAACTCGATGATGTGCAGTTCGATCTCAACGCGCTGATCGAAGATTGCCTGAGTATCTTCCGTGCCAAGGCCGAACAGCAGAACGTCGAGCTGATCAGCTTTATTCAGCCGCAGGTCCCACGGGTCATCAGCGGAGACCCGACGCGTCTGCGCCAGACCCTCCTGAGCCTGCTTGAAAACGCCCTGAAGAAAACCGACGAAGGCGAAATCCTGATCGTGGTCGCTCTCGATGAGCGCACCGCCAAACCGCGCCTGCGCATCGCCGTACAGGACAGCGGCGAACCCATGAACGCCGAAGAGCGCGA
This sequence comes from Pseudomonas sp. Irchel s3f7, assembly GCF_900187615.1. Classification (GTDB taxonomy): domain Bacteria; phylum Pseudomonadota; class Gammaproteobacteria; order Pseudomonadales; family Pseudomonadaceae; genus Aquipseudomonas. The sequence goes on from NZ_FYDO01000002.1 coordinate 35,426, forward strand.
TGCACTGATGCACGCCGAACTGCACAGCAGGCACTTCCTCTCGGCCACGCATCTGGGCGGCAACCTGGGGCTGGTGATCGCTCGCCAACTGATTCGCCTGATGCAAGGGGAATTCGGCATCAAGAGCGGCACCAATCAAGGCAGCACGCTATGGCTGACCTTGCCGCTGGACCCCGACCGCCTCGAACACCCGACCTCCGACCTCGATGGCCCGCTGCAAGGCGCACGCGTGCTGGTGGTGGATGACAACGACACCTGTCGCAAGGTGCTGGTGCAACAGTGCACGGCCTGGGGGCTGAACGTCAGCGCCGCGCCTTCCGGCAAGGAAGCGCTGGCGCTGTTGCGCACCAAGGCACACCTGCGCGATTACTTCGATGTGGTCCTGCTCGACCAGAACATGCCCGGCATGACTGGCATGCAACTGGCGGCCAAGATCAAGGAAGACCCAAGCCTGAACCACGACATCCTGTTGATCATGCTGACCGGCATCAGCAATGCGCCCAGCAAGATCATCGCCCGCAACTCGGGGATCAAACGCATCCTCGCCAAACCGGTCGCCGGGTACACGCTTAAAACGACCCTCGCCGACGAGTTGACGCAGCGCAACAAGGGTCTCGCCTTCACTCAGCTACCGCAAAACGTCCCTACCCTGCCGGTCAAGGTTCCGAGTGATTTCCGTATTCTGGTCGCGGAAGACAACAGCATTTCGACCAAGGTCATCCGCGGCATGCTGGGCAAGCTCAACCTGCAACCGGACACTGCCAGCAATGGCGAAGAAGCCTTGCAGGCGATGAAAGCCCAACGTTACGACCTCGTCCTGATGGACTGCGAAATGCCGATCCTCGATGGCTTCTCCGCCACCCAGCAATTGCGCGCATGGGAAGTTGGCAACCAACGGACTCGTACTCCGGTGGTGGCATTGACCGCCCACATTCTCGCTGAGCATAAAGAGCGTGCACGCCAGGCCGGCATGGATGGGCACATGGCCAAACCGGTCGAGCTTTCGCAATTGCGCGAATTGATCGAACACTGGGTCACCCAACGTGATGAGCTGAATCGGGCGGCGACACCCACGTCCTGAGCCGACAGACCCCGCAGCGCCTGATAGACTCCCCCTCGACTTCCCTCGCCAGTGAGCTTGCACCATGCTCCATGTGTTGTTCAGTGTTTACCTGAAGATGCTGGTGCTCTACAGCCCCTTCTTCGTGTTGTCCTGCTTCATCAGCCTGACTCGCGGTTATTCACGCAAGGAACAGCGCCGCCTGGCCTGGAAAGTGGCCCTCGCCACACTGATCTCCAGCGTGTTGCTGTACTTGTTCGGACGGGTGATTTTCAGCGTCTTCGGCATTACTGTGGACGCATTCCGCATTGGTGCCGGTAGCGTGCTGTTCATCTCGGCACTGGCCATGGCGCAAGGCAAGTCAGCGGTACAGACCGACAACGTGCAGCAGGACGTGACCATCGTCCCGCTGACCATTCCCCTGACGGTTGGCCCCGGCACCATCGGCGCCTTGCTGGTGATGGGCGTGGGCCAGCCGCACTGGGACGACAAGCTCACGGCCATCGTGGGTATTGCGTTAGCCAGCTTCACTGTCGGAGTGGTGCTGTATCTGTCCGGCCGCATCGAACGCATTCTCGGCGACCAAGGCTTGCAGATTGTCAGCCGGTTGATGGGGTTGTTTGTGTGTGCGTTGGCGGCGCAGATTATTTTTACGGGCGTCAAAGGCTACCTGGTGCCCTAGTGGCGATGCCACTAGCCTTCCGTCTTCAAAATAATTCAACGATCTGTTCCAGGCGTCGACTCTCCAGCAATGAAATGATGGTCGCGCGGGACAGGTCGTAATCCTCCCGCTCGACAAGCGCTTGATAGCCACTCACGCTCAGGTTTGTGTTCGTTTTTTCATGGATGAAGCGCTGAGTTGCAAGACTGTCCGTAACCGGCTCGCCGCTCTCGAAGGCTATCGTGAAGACGGTCATGCGTGTGCCCGCAGACATTACGCCCACCTGCAAGCGTATCCATCGATCCTGTTGCACACTATGCCTTCGCAACAACTCATTGGACGGTGAAGCCGGATCCTGACGCGACAGTCGCTCCAGGCTTGCTATCAGCGACCGTAATGCCGCAGCAGGCACCTGCTGCCCGACGATTCGCGGCATCAACTCACTTAACGTAAAACTGCCGAGCAACCCTGCCGGGCTGATGATATGGGTATCGCTGTACAGTGCCCCACCCAGCGTCCTGATGGCCATCTTGTTCGCATGCACCCAGTCGTCAAACGCGCTAACGTCCGGGCATTTGAGCGAGGCCACTGTCTGCGCGTAAAGCAGTGCATCCAGGCCATCCTGCCTGTCGGCTCCAGACACCTCGTCCGCCACCAGAATCATGCTGCCTGCACAAACATAAGTGGTGTAGTTAAAACCCGTGCTCATTGATCTTTTCCCGTCAAAAAACCAAAGGCTTGCGCCTTTGATTTTCAAGAAACTCAGGCTACGCCGAACTCATAGGTGAGTGCTTTTTGACGTTGCTCGGCCAATGCTTTCAAGATCAGTGGTTCGACCATCAAGTAGTCCTCTTCATCCATATGCATGGTGGCCGCGCCGTTGTAGATCTCGACACTGGATGTGCTCCACTCCACGAACAGCACCTTGGTCGGCTGTACTTGGGCGAAGTACTGGACAGCGGCAATAGCCATGGTGATATCGCCGTCAGCCCCCTCAAGTGCAGTCGACATGCAGAAATTCCCGCCTTCGGCTTTTTTGGTGTTGTTTTCGAAAAGCTTCAGTGCCTCGGGCTCACTCTTCAATGCCTCCATGGTCGTATCGGCCACATTGGAGAGTACTTTGAGCGCCGTCGCGCCCTTGCTGACGGCAACGCCAACCGCGGCATGAAGAATGCCCAGCGCAACATTATCCAGCGACAGTTTTTGAGAGGACGCTTGATAACGATTGTAAGGCTCACTAAAAGCAAACCAGCCCGACAGCTTCATCAACCTCATGAACTCGTTGTAGCGTTGTTCCTTCTGGCTGGCAGCAGGGTACTTAAGCAACGCCACCAGATCGGCATACATATAAGTATTTTTTACAATACGCTTGCTGCGCTTGGACATGTTTTTATCAAAGCCGGCAATACCCGCACCCATGATGGCAGCATTCAGCTCATCCTTGTCGACGGGCAGTTGCACATCAAAAGCCCCAGAAAACGAACGGGGCTGCGGTAGCTGAGCAATAAAAACATTTGACTCTTCAATTAACGCAATACGTTCGGCGGCAGCCATTTTCAGATTATTGGTTTCAGTCACTTTATTGAATCCTTTCAATTTAATTAAACGCCATCGTGGCGCAAGTTCAAACTAGCGCCACGACAGCAATTAATCAAACAGCAAGAAATTCAATTGATTTCAGAAACAGCACATCAAACTACCGTTAACTTCACACAAACAACCCACTTCATATTATTGAGCGCGGCCCGAACGGGCCGCGTGAGGTCATGACGCCGGTTTCTCTCCATACCAGCGTGGGGTGTAAACCCATTCCCCACCATCAGCCCGTGGAAAAACACAGGTCAGGGATGAGCCGATCAATACCATGGTGCGCATGTCGACCTGATCCGGGGTCAGCAGACCCAAGGTTGTAACCCGTAGTGTCTGCCCCGGACGACCGATATCCCGGCCCAATACCACTGGCGTTTCAGGCCCGCGGTGCCGTGCGACGATCTCCAGTGCCTGGCCTAATTGCCACGGACGTGAGCGGGAGATCGGGTTGTAAAAGGCCAGCGCCAGATCGGCTTGAGCCGCCAGGTCCAGGCGCTTCTCGATAATGGCCCAGGGTTTGAGGTTATCCGACAGCGACAGCACACAGAAATCATGCCCCAGCGGCGCACCGGCCTGGGCAGCCGTCGCCAGCGAGGCGGAAACCCCGGGCAGAATCTCGAGATCGACATTGTGCCAATGGACATCAGTGGATTCGTGCAACGCCTCCAGCACCGCCGCGGCCATGGCGAAAACGCCCGGGTCACCCGAGGACACCACCACGACAGAGCGCCCCTGAGCGGCGAGTTCGAAGGCGTGACGGGCGCGCTGCATCTCTTCGCGGTTGTCAGTGCAGTGCAGCACCTGATCCGCGCGAAACGGCCCGGCCATGCGTACGTAAGTCTCGTAACCCAGCACATCATTGGCGCGAGCCAGCTCCGACTTGACCGCTGGCACCATCAGTTCGGCGGCGCCCGGCCCCAGACCAATCACCGCCAAGCGTCCGCGAGGGCGACCGATCAGCAACGGATCCAGTGGGTTATCGGCAACAGCGATGGCAATCGCGTCATCGCCAAGAATGGAAACAGGCTGGCCGACAGCGTTGCGCGCCAGTTCACCCATATCGGTTTCAGCCTTGGCAAACCGCAAGGGCACACCCAGTTCACGCGCAGTTTCTCGCAGCGCCGGGTGAGTCATTTCGGTATCAGGGGCCAACAGGCAAGCCAGCGATTGCACGGCAATTGCGGCCTGATGCAAAGCCTGGCGAATGGCGTTCGACAGATCTGAAACCGCACCACTGACCGCCACCACGACGCTACGTGGATAGATCAGCAGTTCGTTAGCCTGCGGCGTCCGTTCGGCATGACCGACATGCACCGCCAGTCGCGCCTGAGCATCCTCAGGCAATTGCGCTTGGGCCAGCCACGGTGCAGAACCTTCGATGCGCACCGTTTCACCGGCCAGCAGGTCGGAAACAAAACGCTTACCCAATTCCAGATCGCCAAGGACATAGCCGCTGGGCGGGTTGAGCAGACACGTTCCGAAACGCAACTCACCGCTGGTGGTGATCGCCGCCGAAACGTCCAGTGCGGCGGCAATCTCACGCGCCATCACATTCACCCCGCCGAGACCGCCCAACAGCGGAACTACGGCGCTGCCATCTTCGGCCACCGCCAGTACTGGAGGCTCGGCACCTTTTTCCAGCAACAGCGGCGCCAGCGTGCGGATCACAATCCCGGCAGCGCACAGAGCAATGATCGGCGTACCTTGTTGATACAACTCGCGCAAGGTCGAACCGAATTCACGATAGACATGATCAGCACCGTCCACCCGTTCGGCCAATCCGTGGATCAGGGCGTCGGGGTAGACCTGTTGAATCCTGCGCGCGGTGGCGAGGCTGCCATTGCCGAGAATGACAATCGCCGGAACTGGACGGGTCATCAGCCTTGCCACCTTTCGCCGGGAACGATGATCAACGAGAAGTACGGCGAAGACATCGGCTCGACCTGATCCAGCGGCACGATCTTCTGATTGGCCATGGTCGCGCGCTCGACGTACAACGCACGTTCGGCAAGGCCGAGTTCTTCCAGCACCTGGCGAACCTTGGGAAAGTTGCGCCCCAGCTTCATGATCACCGCCGCATCGGCATCGGCCAGGCGACGTTTGAGTTCGTCGTGCGGCAGCACACCGGAAAGCACCGACAAACTCTGATTGCGATACACCAGCGGCGCGCCGAGCACCGATGCGCCCCCCAGCATCGAGCACACACCCGGCACCACTTCTGCTTGATAACGCTCGGCGAGGCGGTCGTGCAGGTACATGTAGGAACCGTAGAAGAACGGATCGCCCTCACAAATCACCGCGACATCGCGACCGGCATCCAGATGCGCGGCCACCGCCTGGGCGGCCTCATCGTAGAAATCACTGATGACTTGCTCATAGGACAGCGGCGCCGGCAGCACTTCGGTGGTCACCGGGTAAACCAGCGGCAGCAGATTCTGCGCGTCTTGCAGATGCGCTTCGATGATGCCGAAAGCGTTGCCCTTCTTGCCCTTGGCCACGAAGTACGCCACCACCGGCGATTCGCGCAGCAGGCGCAAGGCCTTGACGGTAATCAGTTCCGGATCACCAGGGCCCACGCCGAGGCCGATCAAACGTCCAGGTTGCTGCATCATTCGATCTCCGTGGCGAGGGCATTGACAGCGGCGGCGGCCATGGCGCTTCCGCCCAGGCGACCTTGCATGATGACAAACGGCACGCCACGGCTGTCCGCCGCCAGCGCTGCCTTGGATTCGGCGGCACCGACGAAACCTACCGGGAAGCCAAGGATCAGCGCCGGTTTCGGTGCGCCGGCATCGAGCATTTCCAGCAGGTAGAACAGCGCGGTCGGCGCATTGCCGATCACCACCACACTGCCTGCCAGATGTGGCCGCCACAGTTCCAGCGCGGCGGCGGAGCGAGTGTTGCCCAGCTCGCGGGCCAGTTCGGGAACGCTTTCGTCGCGCAGCGTGCAGATCACTGGATTGTTCGCCGACAAGCGCGCACGGGTCACACCTTCGGAAACCATCCGCGCATCACAGAGGATCGGCGCACCAGCAGCCAGCGCATCACGCCCGGCCTTACCCGCGCCTTCGGAAAACTGCAGACCGTCGATGGCATCGACCATGCCGCACGCGTGAATCACACGGACCGCGAGTTTCTCCAGATCGGCCGGGATTCGGTCGAGGTTGGCCTCGGCGCGAATGATCGCGAAGGAGTTGCGATAGATCTCCTGACCGTCGCGGATGTAATCAAGCATCAAGGGGGCTCCGTGAGCGGGCGTCGAGCAGGGTCGCGACCGCTTCAATAGTAAGGTTGTGTGCGTGCAGCACGCCGAAGCCCGGCAGCGCTGCATCGCGAAAATAGAGATCGTAGTGACCGGGGGCGACGGCCAGCAATGTGACTGGGGCGGTATGCGCTGCCGCGCAGGAACGCAGGCAACCGGACACATGCACATTCAGCGATTGTGGCAACAGCGTCGCCAGTTGCCGTGCATCACCCTTGGTGTCGGCCAAGCCCTTGGCGCATCCGTTCGAACCGGTGCAGGCAATCAACCGGGACAAGGGTTGACCGGGCTGACACAAAAAACCCAGCTGCTCCATTCGCTCAATGACTTCTGCGGTGTTTTCGTTGCGCACATTGGGCAACAGCAGGCTTTGCCAGGGAGTGAATCGCAGGCTGGCATCGCCAAGTTCATGGGCCAGTCGGGCCGCCCCACGGAGCATCACGGGGTCGAGCCGACCTAATGGCGGTAAGGCACCGACATACACAAGATCAGCGTCGGCCTGGAAGTGAGCGCCGATATGCAGAGCGTCGGAACCCGACTCACGCCGCCAATCGGCTACCGCCTGCATGGGTACACGCTCGGCCAGCCGCGCCAGAAAATCCTCGACCGGGTATTCAGTCAGTAAATGGCGCATGCGCGTCTGCTCGGGGCGCGCGAGTTCGAGAAACAACTCAAGCACCGCAACGATCAGCGCATGGCCATCGACGAGCGCCACCGAACCGGCGGGCAAATCCGTGGGGCAGCCCGCCAGGCCAAACGCCAACCGACACTCGCCGTTTCGTTCAAACGCCGACAGCCACAGGTCATGGGGGTGTTCTAGCATCGCCAACGCCTCGCCCGCATCGAGTTGCACGGCGAACTTGGCACTGAGGTCGTGGAAGGCTTCGTGGCTTTGCAGCGTGGCGAGAATCTGCCCGGCCAGCGGGCGTGTGTCGAACAGCATCTGCTGATCGATCCCGGCACTTGGGCTGAGCATCAGGTTGCGTACATCATCGCCCGCTGCCGTTTGCGGGCCTAAACCGGCGGCCAGCAAGTTGTCGATCAATGCCGCTTGCTCACCGCCAATCCCGCGGACTTGCAGGTTGGCCCGATTGGTCGCTTCTATCACACCACTGGCGAAACGCTCAGCAGCATCAGCCACCGCTTCGGCCTGGACGCTGCTGATCGAACCTCCGTTGAGTTTGATCCGACAGATACCGCCATCCAGAGCCGGGACAATACGCAGCAACCCCGGGCAGGCCGAGGGGCGTAAGGCGGTGGACAGCGGGCGTTCGTTCAAAGGGGCGACCAGTAAGGGCAGAGGTCCTTCGCGGGCGAAGGCGCCGTATTATGCCTGCTTTGTTCGAAGGCATGAAAATGCTGCGCCCCTGAAATCGACGAATGTATCCCACTGACGTCTATGCCGAGACGCGTACCAAAAAATGCAGCTCGAACTCCGAAAACGTAATTTCGCTGATCCGCCGTTCGAGAAACTCCCTGCGCTGTTCGAAGACGGTACGATCCAACAAAAACCGACCGTAATGTTGAATCAGCTTTGTGACCTGTTCTTCCCATTCAAAGAAAAGGAAGTTCTCCTTGACCGGTCCCGAAAACAGCCTGAAGTTGTTAACCGTCAACTTCAACCGCTGTTGCGGCCCTCGCTCCAACGGCAATATTTGAAAATTACCCCCTTCGCTTTCCGAAAAAAAACCCGACAGCGCCACTTTGTCGGCTTGCAATGCATCAAATGCCGACTGAGTAACCGTCACCTGAGTTGGACTTCCCTGCGAGATGACATGGGTCAAATATGCTTGAGCAACCGAGCCATAAAAATTCGGGTGATGAATTTCCGTTATGGCGTCACCCGAAGGTTCCCATCCCAGAAATTTCAGCGTGGCCGCGAAGTGTAAAAACCAGTCATTGAGTTGAGTACCGAAGTCATATTTGCTGTCAGCGGCCCAGCGGGCCAATCGTATGCTGTATTTGACATCGCGTTTTTCCGCCTTGGAGAACCCGGCCATGAAGGTCACGAGCCCATTGCCAACAACCGCCGCGCCAGCTGTTTTATCATCCTGATCATTCATTCAAATTCATCCTTGAGTTAATCACCGGTCGCTTGATTCTCCCGTTGCGAAGAACGCCGGACTCGAACGTTCAAAGCTATTAATGCTTCCTGCCAAACACAACCTCAGAACATTGACCGCACATGTCCACCCGTTGTTAAACATTGTCCACCTTCAGACGGGCATCACTGGGTGTTCAACGCAAAGGTCCCGGTATCACTTCATCCCGGCTGCGTTATCATCCCGCCCCTGTAGACCGCGTTTTTGAACAGAGGAACGGCATGGCCCCCTGGCTGACAGTAATTGGCATCGGTGAAGACGGTTTCAAGGGCCTGGGCAAGAACGCCCGGCATGCGCTGTTGCGCGCCGCTAAAATCTTCGGCGGCCAGCGGCACCTTGATTTGCTCCCGTCGTGCATACGCGGCGAGCGCCAGCCATGGCCGAGCCCTTTCAGCCTTGATGTGCTGCTGTCGCACCGTGGCGAACCCGTTTGCGTCCTGGCCAGTGGCGATCCGATGTTCTTCGGCGTCGGCGCCACCCTTGCCCGGCAATTGCCCGCCACCGAAATGCTGACGCTGCCTGCACCGTCTTCCTGTTCGCTTGCCGCTGCACGAATGGGCTGGCCATTGCAGGACGTGGTCACGCTTTCGGTGGTTGCCCGCCCCATCGCCGCGCTCAGCGCGCAATTGTTCAGCGGCGTGCGCTTGCTGGTATTGAGCAACGACGGTCGTAGCCCTGCCACCCTCGCTGCTTTGCTGCGTAAATGCGGTTTCGGTCCGAGTCGCATGAGCGTTCTGGAGCATCTGGGCGGCGAAACCGAACGCCGCATTGATGGCATCGCCCATGACTGGAGCGACCCGACGATTGCCGATCTTAATGTGATCGCCATCGACTGCATCGCCGAACCGAACACGCCGCGCCTGTCGCGACTGGCTGGGCTGCCGGACTCGGCCTTCCAGCACGACGGCCAACTGACCAAGCGCGATGTACGTGCGATCACGCTAGCGCGCCTGGCCCCGGTCCCCGGTGAACTGCTGTGGGATGTCGGTGCAGGCTGCGGCTCGATCGGCATCGAATGGATGCGCGCCCACCCCAGTTGTCGTGCGATTGCGATCGAAGCCGATGACGGCCGGCAAACACTGATCGAGCACAACCGCGATGCGCTCGGCGTTCCAGGTTTGCAGCTGGTTCGCGGCAGCGCTCCGCAAGCGCTGACCGGGCTGGAGCGGCCCGACGCCATTTTCATCGGTGGCGGGGTCACTCGCGAGGGCATGCTCGAACAGTGCTGGAGCGCACTCAAACCTGGCGGCCGATTGATCGCCAACGCCGTCACCCTGCAAAGTGAAATGACCCTGATGAACTGGCGCGAACGGTACGGCGGCGAGCTGACGCGGATCCATATCGCCCAGGCACAACCGCTGGGAGACTTCGACACCTGGCGTCAGGCCTTGCCGATTACCCTGCTGGACGTGACGAAGCCTTTCGATGCGTGATGAAACCGCCGAACAACCCGCGCCCCTGCGCAGTGGCCTGACCACCGGCAGTTGCGCCACCGCCACCAGCCTCGCCGCTGCACGACTGTTGCTCGGTGGTCTGTCTGCCGATGCGGTCGAGATCATTCTGCCCAAGGGCAAACAGGTGCAGATGCGCCTGGAATTCTGCCGCCTGACCGAACTCGGCGCGGAAGCGGGAACCATCAAGGACGCCGGCGACGATCCGGACGTGACTCATGGCGCACTGCTCTTCTGCGAAGTTCGCTTGAACACCGAACCGGGCGTTCGCTTCATCGCCGGGCGCGGTGTCGGCACGGTTACCCGGCCGGGTCTGGTGCTGGGTGTCGGCGAACCGGCGATCAACCCGGTGCCACGCAAAATGATTGGCGATCATCTGGCGCGCCTGGCTGAAGAATTAGGATATGCCGGTGGTTTTGACGTCACGATCAACGTCGAGGACGGCGAGGCCCTGGCGTTGAAAACCATGAACCCCCGTCTGGGGATTCTGGGCGGTCTGTCGATCCTGGGCACCAGTGGCATCGTTCGGCCGTTCTCCTGTGCGGCCTACATCGCCTCGATCCATCAAGGCATCGATGTCGCCAAGACCAACGGTTACCTGCACATCGCCGCCTGCACCGGCAACGCCAGCGAAGACACCATGCGCCGGGTCTACAACTTGCCGGAGATCGCCCTGATCGAAATGGGCGACTTCGTCGGCGCCGTGCTCAAGCACCTGCGCAAAGTGCCTGTGGATAAACTCAGCCTTTGCGGCGGCTTCGGCAAGATCAGCAAACTGGCCGCCGGACACATGGATTTGCACAGCCGCCACTCGAGCATCGATCTGCCGCAACTGGCCGAATGGGCGGCTGCAATCGGTGCCGATACGGCTTTGCAGCACAGCATTCGCGAGGCCAATACCAGTCAACAAGCCTTGGCCATGGCCAGCGCCGCCGGGGTCGCCCTCGGTGATGAGGTGTGCCGACACGCCCTGAACTTCGCCCGCAGCGTCGTGCCGGCACAGGTTCAGGTCGAGGTGTTTGCCATCGACCGTCAGGGTGGGATCGTCGGTCATGCTGGAGCGTTTGAATGAAACGAATCCTGCTGCTCGGCGGTGTGACCGAAGCCTTGGCCATCGCCCGCACACTGGGGCCACAACACATCTATAGCCTGGCCGGTATCGGTCGGGTGCCGACAGATCTGCGGTGCCAGGTTCGTGTCGGCGGTTTTGGCGGCGCGGAAGGCCTGGCGCAGTACATCCGCGAGCAAGGCGTCGATCTCCTCCTCGACGCCACCCATCCCTACGCCGCCCAGATCAGCCAGAACGCCGCGACCGCCGCCCGCTTGAGCGGCATTGCCTGTTGGGCGCTGCGACGTCCGGCGTGGCAACCACAACCTGGCGACGACTGGCGAGAAGTCAGCGGCTGGGCCGAACTGATCGAAACCCTGAAACCCTTCCGCCGACCGCTGTTCACCCTCGGCCGCGAGCCGTTGCAACATCTTGACGAAATCCCTGCGGAGCAATTCTGGACCCTGCGCGCACTGGACGTTTACCCGGGCAACGAACGCTGCGAAGTGATCGGTGCACGTGGTCCGTTCCTGATCGACGATGAACGTGCGCTGTTCGAAAGCAGGAACATCGATGTGTTGATCAGCAAAAATAGCGGCAGCAGCGCTACTGAACCGAAGCTTGAGGTCGCGCGCGAGCGTGGGGTTCCGGTGATTGTTTTGAAGCGGCCGGTGTTGCCGGGGGTTGATAGGGAGTTTGGGTCGGTGGCAGATGTGCTGGAAGCGTTATCAATGCCTGGCATCCGCTAGAGATTGCGAATTTTCTGACAGCACACTCGGAGAAAGCTGGCTGTCCACTCTACAACCGACCCTCTATCGTTCCCGCCTCCTAGGATGGATCAAGCGCTGCCGCCATTCTCGAAAAAATGGCAATCCCCAGAAAACCTGTCGCTTGCCCCTTCGTATCCCATGGAATACGATAAATATGGTCGAATTCGAACGATCCCGAGTATTTGCTCAATGGCTCAATTCACTTAAGGACTCCATCGGCAAAGCAATTCAAATGGCACACAAAATCGGTAGTGAGGAGTAAATCATGGCCGAACAATTTACCCGTTTTGATGCTGCGGAGTTTCTTAAAACACCGCAAGAAATGGCGGCTTATCTGGATGCGTGCTTTGAAGAAGATGCTGGTGACGGCGTATTGATACGCGCAGCACTCAACGATATCGCCCGAGCGAAAGGCATGACGCAAATTGCTCGTGATGCAGGACTTGGTCGCGAAAGCCTATACAAAGCACTGAGCAGTAGTGGCAATCCGGAGTTCGCGACTATCATGAAGGTGATGAAGGCTTTAGGCCTGCGATTACATGCAATCGCTGTCTGATTGCACTGCGACACCAAACCGCACAGCGCTTTTTTACTTATCGGCCCTGATCAGGCTAAATAGCCGCGTCTGATCGCCCACCCACCGGATTTGTCCCATGTCCCGACAACGGCTCGCAATTGCCTGGATCGCCTGCTTCGCAGTGCTGTTCAACATGCTCGCCATGCCGATGACCGGTGCGATGGCGCAGTCGGCGAAAACGCCTGCCGAACAATTGTTGTGGGGTAGTTTCTGCTCTTCCGGCGGCACCAAAATGATGGCGATCTCCCTGGGGGATATCGAACAGAAATCCCCGCAGAACGACGACCACTCCAACATGCAGCATTGCTGGTGTTGCTCCGGCTCCGCGCCGTTGGTGGCGTTGCCAGGCCATCAGCCGCAACTGTATTTCGCGCACTTCGAGTCCAATCGGAGCCTGCCGCCTCCATCCCTGAACACCCCGACACCGCGCCAGCAATGGCCAAGCCTCAATCCCCGCGCATCCCCTCTGGTGTGATTCCTTCTCGCAATCAACCTGCGTTTTGAATCGTTCTGGAGAACTGCCATGCTGAAAAAATTCATCGTTCTGGCCGCATTGCTGCTGCCTGCCTGCTTTGCCAATGCCCACGAATACAAGGTCGGCGCACTGGAAGTCGCACATCCCTGGTCGCAAGAGCTGCCGCCCAATGCGCCGACCGTCGCTGCGTATTTCATCATCCACAACAGCGGCAACTCCGCTGATCGACTGCTCAGCGTCGATTCGCCGATTTCGGGCGAGGCGCAATTGCACGAGCACGTGATGAAAAACGACCTGATGAAGATGCAGCCTGTACCGAGCGTGGACATTCCCGCTGGCGGCAATGTCACCTTCGCCCCCATGGCCTACCACGTCATGCTGGTAAACCTGAAAGACCGCAGCCTGCTCACTGACGGCAAGCGTTTTCCCATGACCCTGCACTTCGAGAAAGCCGGTGATGTAACCGTCGAAGTGGCCGTGCAGAAAAAAGCGCCAGACAGCATGCCGCAGCACGTGCACGCCCAGTGAGCACCTGAGCTGCATTCGCCATGCGCCCGCTTAGCGCCAGGGCATCCAGGTCACACGGCCGGTCATTGAACCTGACACGCGGCAGCTGGATCAGCCTGTTCGCCATGCTGATGATCTTTATCGGTCCACTGATTTCTCAGTCGATGCCGATGGATCAGCGCACCCCGATGTCCATGGAAATGTCGATGGACATGAGCATGGACATGTCGGCAATGGAGCACGCCGGGCACGGCGCGCAACCTGCTGCCGAACATTGCCCGCCAGAAGCGGGCCACCATGCGCTGTGGGAAAAGTGCGGCTATTGCAGCCTGCTGTTCAATTGCCCGGCGCTGACCGGTGGCGGTTCATTCGCCACATTCGACATCCCACCCGTCAACACCTTCACCACCCCTTCCCCACGCCTGGGTCATGCCCGGCAAACCTTCTTCCCCGGCGCCCGCACCCGCGCCCCGCCTGTCGTCGCGTAAACACTCAACTCTGATTTCACACGGTCCGCAAGCTCGCTCCTACAGGGATTGTGCAGGTTGTCGGCCGTGTGGTTTACGACTGTTCGATGGAAATTGTCATGTCCAGGTTTTCTGCTGTCCCGTGCTTGAGCACTGCTCAAGCCGCCTTCTCCCTGAGCGAATCCAGCATTCGCTTCAGGCACGCCACCGCGATTCTGTGCGGTGCCTTGCTGGCGCCTTGCGCGCTGGCCGATGAACACGCCGGTCACAGTGAGGAACTGAGCCCGACGGTCATCACCGCCATTGCTCCAAGTTCACCGCTGACCATCATCACCAACCCCAAAGACCCACGCCAGCCGGTGCCGGCCAGCGACGGTTCTGATTATCTGAAAACCATTCCGGGCTTCGCTCAAGTACGCAACGGCGGCACCAACGGCGATCCGGTATTGCGTGGCATGTTCGGTTCGCGGCTGAACATCCTCACCAACGGCAGCATGCTGCTGGGCGCCTGCCCGGGTCGCATGGACGCGCCAACCTCGTACATCTCACCGGAAACCTACGACAAACTGACCGTGATCAAAGGCCCGCAAACCGTGCTCTGGGGCCCGGGGGCTTCGGCCGGCACGATCCTGTTCGACCGTGAGCCGGAAAGCTTTGGTGAACTCGGCACACGGGTAAACGCCAGTGTGCTGGCCGGCTCCAACGGACGTTTCGACAAAGTCGTGGACGCCGCTGCCGGCGGGCCATTGGGTTATGTGCGCGTCATAGGCAACACCGCCCAGGCGGACGACTACCAGGACGGCAATAACGACACCGTGCCGTCGCGCTATGACAAATGGAACGGCGACGTTGCCGTCGGCTGGACGCCGAACGCCGACACGCTGCTGGAACTGACTGCCGGCAAGGGCGATGGCGAGGCCCGATACGCCGGACGCGGCATGGACGGTACGCAGTTCTTGCGCGAGAGCCTTGGCCTGCGTTTCGAACAGTCCAACATCGGCGACGTGCTCGACAAGATCGAAGCGCAGGTCTACTACAACTACGCCGACCACGTGATGGACAACTACACCCTGCGCACGCCGTCCGGCACCGGGATGATGGCCGGCCCCATGGCGTCCAACGTCGACCGTCGGACCCTCGGCGCACGGGTCAAGGCGACATGGCGCTGGGCCGATGTGCAGTTGATCAGCGGCATCGACGCGCAGACCAACGAACATCGCCAACGCAGCGCCATGGGCATCGACACCTACAAGGACGTGCCCTACACCAAGGACGCCGACTTCCATAACTACGGTGTGTTCGGCGAACTGACCTGGTACGCCGCCGACCGTGATCGCTTGATCAGTGGCGCGCGCCTGGACCGTGCTTCGGCCAAGGATTACCGGCAGACCACCGGCTCGGGAATGATGACCCGCCCGAATCCGACCGCCGACGACACCCGCGCCGATACGCTGCCCAGCGGCTTCGTTCGCTACGAGCATGACTTGGCCGACAGCCCGACCACCTTGTATGCCGGTCTCGGTCACACCCAGCGTTTCCCGGATTACTGGGAGTTGTTTTCGCCAAAATCCGGGCCCGCCGGATCGGTGAACGCGTTCGATTCGATCAAGCCTGAAAAAACCACTCAGCTCGACTTCGGCCTGCAATACAAAACCGAAGACCTCGAAGCCTGGGCTTCGGGTTACGTCGGCCAGGTGCGCGATTACATTTTGTTCAACTACACCCCGACAATGATGGGCACAACCTCGCAAGCCGAGAACATCGACGCACGGATCATGGGCGGCGAATTGGGCGCGGCCTACAAGCTGACCGAAAACTGGAAAGCCGACGCGACCCTGGCTTACGCCTGGGGCAAGAACAGCAGCGATGGCAATGCGTTGCCGCAAATGCCGCCGCTGGATGCGCGTTTCGGTCTGACCTACAGCGAAGACAACTGGAGCGCCGGCGCACTGTGGCGAGTGGTCGCCGCGCAAAACCGTATCGACCAGAACAAGGGCAACGTGGTCGGCAAGGACTACGACAAGACACCGGGCTTCGGCGTGTTCTCCCTCAACGGCGCCTATCGGATCAACAAGCACTGGAAGGTCAGCAGCGGCGTCGACAACCTGTTCGGCAAGGCTTACGCCGAACACCTGAACCTGGCCGGCAACGCCGGGTTCGGCTACCCCGCCAACGACCCGCAAGCCATCAAGGAACCGGGGCGAACGCTCTGGACCAAGGTGGACATGAGCTTCTGACAACAGCGCAGGCAAGCCGCTCTTTTGTAGGAGCGAGCTTGCTCGCGATCGGTTGCGCAGCAACCGCAAAACAAACAACTAAAAGATCCAGCCACGCGGAGCACACGCGATGAAACAGCCCAAAGTGAATTTCTACAACCTGGCCTGGCGTTGGCATTTCTATGCCGGATTATTCGTTGCGCCCTTCATGGTGATGCTGGCCCTGACCGGCACGATCTACCTGTTCAAACCGCAACTCGATTCGTTGATGTACAGCAGCCTGCTCAACGTCCCGGCCGGCCATCACACGGTCTCGGCCGACGACTTGCTCAAGCGCGTGAAAGACGCCTATCCACAGGCGACCATCAAGCAATACCTGCCACCGGTCAGCGCCGAGCGCAGCGCGCAGTTTGTGGTGCTCAATGGCGGCAACGAGCTGAATGTGTTCGTCGATCCGTACCACGGCGACATCCTCGGTGAACAGGATGCCAAGCAGAACCTGCAAGCCATCGCCCGGGCGATACACGGTGAGCTGATGATCGGCACCGTCGGCGACCGTCTGATCGAACTGGCCGCTGGCTGGGGCGTGGTGCTGGTGGTTTCCGGGGTGTTTCTGTGGTGGCCACGCGGTCAGGCGGCGGGCATTCTGTGGCCACGCTTGAACAGTCGAGGCCGCGTTTTGTGGCGCGATCTGCACGCAGTCACCGGGTTCTGGGGCGCGTCCTTGCTGCTGGTGATGCTGCTCAGCGGCATGACCTGGACCGGGTTCTGGGGAAAGCAATACGCGGCGGTGTGGAACGTGTTCCCCGCAGCGATGTGGGATGACGTGCCGAAGTCCGACGTCGAAGCGCGCAGCCTCAACAGCGCCACCCGCCAGACCGTGCCGTGGGCCATGGAAAACACGCCGATGCCAATGTCCGGTGACCATGCCGAACACATGGCCCACGGTGGTGCACAGGCCAGTCCGGCCGCGCCGACCATCAGTTTGCAAGATGTGCAGAACATCGCCGTGCAGCGCAAGGTCGAACCCGGTTACAGCATCACCTTCCCGACCACCGCCACGGGTGTCTTCACCATCGCCGTGTTCGCCGACGACCCTCGCAACGACGCCACGCTGCACGTCGACCAGTACACCGGCGACGTCCTCGCCGATGTGCGTTTCGAGCAATACGGCACTGTCGCCCGCGCCACGGAAATCGGCGTGATGCTGCACGAAGGCAAGATGTTCGGGGTGGTCAACCAGATCATCGTGCTGATCATCTGCCTGATGATCCTGCTCAGCGCCGTCAGCGGCGTGGTGATCTGGTGGAAGCGTCGCCCGCAAGGCAAATTGGGCGTACCGCCGCTGCGCCACGACCTGCCGAAATGGAAAACCGCGATGGTCATCATGTTCGCGTTGGCGGTGGCCTTCCCGTTGGTGGGTGCTTCGCTGGTGGTCGTCTGGGTGCTTGATCGTGTGCTGCTGTCACGCTTCACCCGGCAGTCAGAGAGTGCCTCATCATCCTCATAAGTCTGGTGCGCTGCCTGTAGGCACCCGACCGCCACATTCCCTGTAGGAGCTGTCGAGCGAAGCGAGGCTGCGATCTTTTTGCAGATCAAGGTCAAAAGATCACAGCCTCGCTTCGCTCGACAGCTCCTACCCATTGCGAACTTGTCCGTGCGCCAATCTGGCGCAGCACAACGCACCAATGCGCCAGACCCGATCCTTCATGGTGCGATGCAAAATCGCGCAACCCCTCTAGCACGACATTTTCATGCCTTTCTCCGACCGGGCACAACCCTTGCTATAGACCCTTCAGTAGTCCGCATCTGCCACCCAGAAAATTCATAAGTTCATGGAGATCGCACAATGAAGCGTCGCAGCTTGATCAAGGCTTTCACACTCACGGCATCCATTGCCGCGATGGGTATGACCTGGACCGTCCAGGCCGCAGAGACCATCAAGGTCGGCATTCTGCACTCCCTGTCCGGGACCATGGCGATCTCCGAGACATCGCTCAAGGACATGGCGCTGATGACCATCGACGAGATCAACGCCAAGGGCGGCGTGAACGGCAAGATGCTGGAACCGGTGGTGGTGGACCCTGCATCGAACTGGCCACTGTTCGCCGAGAAGGGTCGTCAGCTGCTGACCCAGGACAAGGTCGCCGTGGTGTTCGGCTGCTGGACCTCCGTGTCGCGCAAATCGGTATTGCCGGTGTTCGAAGAGCTCAATGGCCTGCTGTTCTACCCGGTGCAATACGAAGGCGAAGAGATGTCGCCAAACGTGTTCTACACCGGTGCCGCGCCGAACCAGCAAGCGATTCCCGCCGTTGAATACCTGATGAGCGAAGAAGGCGGCAGCGCCAAGCGCTACTTCCTGCTCGGCACCGACTACGTCTACCCGCGCACCACCAATAAGATTTTGCGTTCGTTCCTGCATTCCAAAGGCGTGGCCGACAAGGACATCGAAGAGGTCTACACCCCGTTCGGCCACAGCGACTATCAAACCATCGTCGCCAACATCAAGAAATTCTCGGCCGGCGGCAAGACGGCGGTCATCTCCACCGTCAACGGCGACTCCAACGTGCCGTTCTACAAAGAGCTGGCCAACCAGGGCCTGAAAGCCACCGACGTTCCGGTCGTGGCGTTCTCGGTCGGTGAAGAAGAACTGCGCGGCATCGACACCAAACCGTTGGTGGGCAACCTCGCAGCGTGGAACTACTTCGAGTCGGTGGAGAACCCGGCGAACAAGAAATTCGTCGCCGACTGGAAAGCCTACGCCAAGAAACACAATCTGCCGGGCGCTGACAAAGCGGTGACCAACGACCCGATGGAGGCCACTTATGTCGGCATCCATATGTGGGCGCAGGCTGCTGAAAAAGCCAAGTCCACCGACGTCGACAAAGTCCGCGAAGCCCTCGCCGGCCAGACCTTTGCCGCACCGTCCGGCTACACCCTGACCATGGACAAGACCAACCACCACCTGCACAAGCCGGTGATGATCGGCGAGATCCAGGCCGACGGTCAGTTCAACGTGGTGTGGCAGACCGATGGGCCAATCCGCGCCCAGCCGTGGAGCCCGTTCATTCAGGGCAACGACAAGAAGCCGGACTATGCGATGAAGAGCAACTAAAGCCACTGGATGCCGGGCCCGAGCTTTGAGCTCGGGTCTGACACAACACCTGTAGGAGCGGGCTTGCCAGCGATGCAGACGACTCGGTCGTATTTGATGCTCCGAGGTGATGCCATCGCTGGCAAGCCAGCTCCTACAGGGTCCGTGCATGACCAGGACGTTCGACATGCCCACCGCCCTTTATCGCTTGATCCTCGCCATTGCGCTCTTGTTGCCAATGGCCACTCACGCCGGCGACGCCGAAGACTTCATCGCCGCCAATCCCGTACAGCAAGCCAAGCTGCTGGAAGCCTGGGCCGCGCAGCCAGATCCAGCCCGCATCGAACTGATCAACGCCCTGCAACAAGGCGAATTGACCGTCGACGGCCAGCCAAAAACCTTGCGCCTGAACAACCGCCTGCGCGGTCTGATCGACACCGCCCTGGCCAGTCACCAGTTGCTCGCCGCCGACGCCAAAATCCGCCTGGGCGCCGCGCAACAATTGCAGAAAAGCGCCAAACCGACGCAACTGAAATTCCTCGACCGGCAACTGGCGGGCGAACAGGACGAAGGCGTTCACAGCGCCCTGAGCCTTGCCCTGGCCAATCTGCAATTGGTCGACAGCGATCCCGCCGTGCGCCTCGCCGCTGTGCGTTTGCTCGGTGAAACCGGTGATCCACTGGCCCGCACTCGTCTTGAAAACCTGCTGGAACCCGGCGTCGAAACCGACGCCACCGTGCATACCGCCGCCGAAACCAGCCTCGCTCAAGTCAAACGCAAACTGCTGATCGGCGAACTCTTGGGTCAGGCCTTCAGTGGTATGTCGCTGGGCTCGATTTTGCTGCTCGCCGCATTGGGACTGGCGATCACCTTCGGCCTGCTCGGCGTGATCAACATGGCCCACGGCGAGATGCTGATGCTCGGCGCCTACTCGACCTATGTCGTGCAGTTGATGTTCCAGCGCTATGCACCGCAGGCCATCGAGTTCTATCCATTGATTGCGTTGCCGGTGGCGTTTTTCGTCACCGCCGCCATCGGCATGGCGCTGGAACGCACGGTGATTCGCCACCTCTACGGCCGTCCGCTGGAAACCCTGCTTGCCACCTGGGGCATCAGCCTGATGCTGATTCAGCTGGTGCGGCTGGTGTTCGGCGCGCAGAACGTCGAAGTGGCCAACCCGGCATGGTTGTCGGGCGGGATTCAGGTGCTGCCGAACCTGGTGCTGCCGTACAACCGCATCGTCATCATCGCCTTCGCCTTGTCCGTGGTGGTGCTGACCTGGCTGCTGCTGAACAGGACGCGCCTGGGCCTGAACGTGCGTGCCGTCACCCAGAATCGCAACATGGCCGCCTGCTGCGGCGTGCCCACCGGGCGCGTGGACATGCTCGCCTTCGGCCTCGGCTCGGGCATCGCCGGCCTCGGCGGTGTGGCGCTGAGCCAGATCGGCAACGTCGGCCCGGACCTCGGCCAGAGCTACATCATCGACTCGTTCCTGGTGGTGGTGCTCGGCGGTGTCGGGCAGTTGGCCGGTAGCGTGTTCGCCGCGTTCGGTCTCGGGATTGCCAACAAGATTCTCGAACCGCAGATCGGTGCCGTGCTCGGCAAGATCCTCATCCTCGCGCTGATCATTCTGTTCATCCAGAAACGTCCGCAAGGCCTCTTCGCATTGAAAGGACGGGTGATCGACTGATGAACCAGCCCCTGCTCGTTACCGCGACACAAAAAGCCGGCCCCAAAGTCTCGATTGCCGTCGGTGTGGTGATCCTCGTTCTGCTGTTGGCATTGCCGCTGCTGTCGTTGCTGTCACCCGACAACCCGCTGCACGTCTCGGCTTACACCCTGACCCTGGTGGGCAAAATCCTTTGCTACGCCATCGTCGCCCTGGCACTGGATCTGGTCTGGGGTTACGCCGGATTGCTGTCCCTCGGTCACGGTCTGTTCTTCGCCCTCGGCGGTTATGCGATGGGCATGTACCTGATGCGCCAGGCCTCGGGCGACGGCTTGCCGGCGTTCATGACGTTCCTGTCGTGGACCGAATTGCCGTGGTTCTGGACCGGCACCAGCAGTTTTCTCTGGACCCTGTGTCTGGTGGTATTGGCGCCGGGATTGCTGGCGCTGGTGTTCGGTTTCTTCGCCTTCCGTTCGCGAATCAAGGGCGTGTACTTCTCGATCATGACCCAGGCCCTGACCTTCGCCGGCATGCTGTTGTTTTTCCGCAACGAGACCGGTTTCGGCGGCAACAACGGCTTCACCAATTTCCGCACGATTCTCGGCTTCGGCATCACTGAACCGGGCACTCGTGCCGTGCTGTTTTTTTGCACGGTACTGCTGTTGGTGGCGAGCCTGTACATCGGTTGGCGTCTGGCGCAAAGCAAGTTCGGCCGGGTCCTGACCGCGCTGCGCGATGCGGAAAACCGCCTGATGTTCTGCGGCTATGACCCGCGCGGTTTCAAGCTGTTTGTCTGGGTGTTGAGCGCGGTGTTGTGCGGTCTGGCGGGGGCGTTGTACGTGCCTCAGGTCGGCATCATCAACCCGAGCGAAATGTCGCCGACCAACTCGATTGAAGCGGCGGTGTGGGTCGCACTCGGCGGACGCGGCACCTTGATCGGCCCTTTGCTCGGCGCCGGTGTGGTCAACGGCATGAAGAGCTGGTTCACCGTGGCATTTCCCGAGTACTGGCTGTTCTTTCTCGGTGCGCTGTTCATCGTCGTGACCCTGTACCTGCCCAAAGGCGTGATCGGTTTGCTGAAGAAAAGAGGTGAACAATGAGAGTCACGGCAACGGCTGAATTCATGCTCGAACCGGCGTTCTTTCCACCACTGGAACCCAACCGCGATGCCGGCACCAGCCGCGACGCCCTCGGGCTCGGTCAACGTGTCGGCCCCGGACTGAACACCCGTCACGGCACGATCCTGACCCTGGAAGACATCAGCGTCAGCTTCGACGGTTTTCGTGCGCTGAACAATCTGAACCTGTACATCGGCGTCGGCGAGTTGCGCTGCATCATCGGCCCCAACGGTGCGGGCAAGACCACGCTGATGGACGTGATCACCGGCAAGACCCGCCCAAGTCACGGTAAGGCCTGGTTCGGCGAAACCCTGGACCTGACGCAAATGAGCGAAGTGCAGATCGCCCAGGCGGGCATCGGTCGCAAGTTCCAGAAACCGACGGTGTTCGAAGCCTTGAGCGTGTTCGAGAATCTTGAGCTGGCGCAGAAAACCGACAAATCGGTATGGGCCAGTTTGCGCGCTCGCCTGAATGGCGAACAAAAAGACCGCATCGCCGAAGTACTGGAGACCATTCGCCTGACCACCTCGGTCAATCGCCCCGCCGGCTTGCTGTCCCACGGTCAGAAGCAATTTCTTGAGATTGGCATGTTGCTGATGCAAGACCCGCAACTGCTACTGCTCGACGAGCCGGTGGCGGGCATGACCGACGCCGAAACCGAATTCACCGCCGAGCTGTTCAAGCGCCTGGCAGGCAAGCATTCGCTGATGGTGGTGGAGCACGACATGGGCTTCGTCGGCTCGATTGCCGATCACGTCACCGTGTTGCATCAGGGCAGCGTGCTGGCCGAAGGGTCGCTGGAGCAGGTGCAGGAAAACGAGCGCGTCATCGAGGTCTACCTCGGTCGCTGAATTTTTCGAATACAAAACCTGTAGGAGCTGGCTTGCCAACGATAGCGATGCAACTGCCGACATTGATGTTGAATGTCATGGCCTCATCGCTGGCAAGCCAGCTCCTACAGGGGATTTGAGGAGAACGTTGAAATGCTGCAAGTCGAAAAACTGCACCAGTACTACGGCGGAAGCCACATCCTGCGCGGCCTGTCGTTTGACGTGAAGGTCGGCGAAGTCACCTGCCTGCTCGGGCGTAACGGCGTGGGCAAGACCACCCTGCTCAAATGCCTGATGGGCCTGTTACCGGCCAAGGAAGGTTCCGTGAACTGGGAAGGCAAACCGATCACCACGTTCAAACCGCACCAGCGCGTACACGCGGGAATCGCCTATGTACCGCAGGGCCGGGAAATCTTCGGTCGCCTCACCGTCGAGGAAAACCTGCTGATGGGCCTGTCGCGCTTCCCCGGCAGCGAAGCCAAAGAAGTCCCGGCGTTCATCTACGAGCTGTTCCCGGTTCTGCTGCAAATGAAAGACCGCCGCGGCGGCGATCTGTCCGGCGGCCAACAACAGCAACTGGCTATCGGCCGCGCCTTGGCCAGCCGCCCTCGCCTTCTGATCCTCGACGAACCCACCGAAGGCATTCAGCCGTCGGTGATAAAGGAAATCGGCGCGGTGATCAAAAAACTCGCGGCCCGGGGCGACATGGCGATTTTGCTGGTGGAGCAATTCTACGATTTCGCCGCCGAACTGGCTGACCACTACGTGGTGATGTCCCGGGGTGAGATCGTGCAACAAGGCCGTGGCGAAAACATGGAGGCCGAGGGTGTGCGCGGGCTGGTAACGATCTGATCTTCGCCGGTTCAAAGAAGCATGAAGCACCAATATGTTGCGTCTTTATCCATGCGACGCCTCCTGTTGGTGCGCGACAACGATCATTAGCGGCCTCCTGCCTGCAATCCCTGCGGCACAGGCTTTGCAGAGACCTGCTTACCTCACAGTAAGCACCGACTATGACTCTTCCAGCTTCAGGCGTTTTGTTCACACCCAGTTGGCACGCCGAACTGGAGCTGGGTTATGCCCGATTCGGTGCCAGCACCCGCCCGGTTCTGCGTCGTCATCAAGGCCCGCTGCGGGTGCAGAAGCATCTGTATGCCGAAGGGCCTGAAGTCTGCCAGCACATCATCGTCCATCCGCCCGGTGGCATTGCCGGAGGTGATCGGCTGGACATCTCGGCCAGCGTTGGCACCGACGCCTGGGCGCAGATCACCAGCCCCGGCGCAGCCAAGTGGTATCGCGCGGCCGGTGCCGCTTATCAGCAGTTGACGTTGCAGGTGGCGGCCGGTGCGACGCTGGAGTGGGTGCCGCAAGAGACGATCATCTTCAGCGCCGCCCAGGCAGAACTGAGCACCTGCATCGACCTTGAAGGCGATGCGCGGCTGTTCTACTGGGACGTTGTGGCCTTGGGCCGACCGGCCAGCGGGGAACGCTTTGACCTCGGGCATTTTCAGGCACAACTCGATATCCGCCGTGACGGCCAGTTGCTCTGGCACGAACGCCAGCGCATTGTCGGGAATGACGGTTTGCTCGATTCGCCGATTGGCCTGGACGGGCAGCCCGTGTTCGCGACCTTGCTGGTGACGGGTGAAGTCGATGGCGATTTGCTGGAGACCTGCCGTTCACTGCCCAACGACGTGCGCGGGGACCTGACCCAACTGCCAGGATTGCTGGTTGCACGGTGTCTAGCCAGTGAAGCGTTGTTGGCGCGGGGATGGCTGATTGATTTGTGGAAATTGCTGCGCCCGGCATTGCTCGGTCGCGAAGCCATACCACCCAGAATATGGAACACCTGAACACTGACGCAAGATTTTCATTCTGCCAAAAATGGATTCCAACGATGGACCTGACCCCACGCGAAAAAGACAAGCTGCTGATCTTCACCGCAGGCCTGGTGGCCGAGCGGCGTTTGGCGCGCGGTGTGAAACTCAACTACCCGGAAGCCATGGCGTACATCTCCGCCGCGCTGCTCGAAGGTGCGCGTGACGGCCGCACCGTCGCCGAGCTGATGCACTTCGGCACCACCCTGCTGACCCGCGAACAAGTGATGGAGGGCATCCCGGAAATGATCCCCGAGATTCAGGTCGAAGCCACCTTCCCCGACGGCACCAAACTGGTCACCGTCCACCAACCCATCGCCTGAGGCCGCGCCATGACTTACTCCATCCGCGATGCCGAGCACGCCGACCTCCCGGCAATCCGCGACATCTACAACGACGCCGTGCTCAACACCACCGCGATCTGGAATGAACAAGCCGTCGACCTGAACAACCGTCAGGCCTGGTTCAGCGCCCGACAAACCCAGGGCTATCCGATTCTGGTCGTCGTCGATGCAGACAATAACGTGCTCGGTTATGCCTCGTTCGGCGACTGGCGCCCGTTCGACGGTTTCCGTCACACCGTCGAGCACTCGGTTTACGTGCGCAGCGACCAGCGCGGTAACGGCCTCGGCCCGAAACTGATGGACGTGCTGATCGAGCGCGCCAAAGGCTGCGACAAACACGTGATGGTCGCGGCCATCGAAAGCGGCAACGCCGAGTCCATTCGCTTGCATGAGCGTGCCGGTTTCGTGATCACCGGACAAATGCCGCAAGTGGGCACCAAGTTTGGCCGCTGGCTGGACCTGACCTTCATGCAATTGACCCTCAATCCTGGCGCGCTGCCGCCCAGCATCAACAAGGAGTAAGGCCCGATGAACGCTGCCCAACTGCGACGCGTCAACGTTGAAAGCTTCGCGCATTATCGTCAGGGCCTGATCGACTTATTGCTCGATGCCGTCGGTTACGGCGCCAGCGTCGGCTTCATGGCTGACCTGGATGCGATGCAGGCCCACGCCTATTTCGACGAGGTCCAGGACAACCTCAACAAGGGCAATGTGCTGCTGTGGGTGGTGGTCAAGGACGAACAGGTGCAGGCCAGCGTGCAATTGGGTTTGTGCCAGAAAGCCAATGGCCTGAACCGCGCCGAAGTGCAGAAACTGCTGGTGCGCGAGCATGCACGGCGTCGCGGTCTGGGCCAGCAATTGATGGCAGCTCTGGAACAAGCGGCCCTGCAACACAAACGTGGCTTGCTCTACCTCGACACCGAGGCAGGCTCGCCCGCCGAGGATTTCTACAAGGCCTTGGGCTACACCCGCGCCGGGGAGATTCCCGACTACGCCTGCGACCCGAATGGCCGCTACAAGGCGACCGCCCTCTACTACAAGATTCTCCAAGGAGCTCATTGATGATTCCCGGTGAATACCAGATCCAGAGCGGCGAGATCGAACTCAACGTCGGCCGCCGCACCCTCAGCCTGAAAGTGGCCAACAGCGGCGACCGGCCGATCCAGGTGGGCTCGCACTACCACTTTTTTGAAACCAACGATGCGCTGACGTTCGACCGCGCCGCCAGTCGCGGCATGCGCTTGAACATCCCTGCGGGAACCGCCGTACGGTTTGAGCCGGGGCAGAGTCGCGAGGTCGAGTTGGTGGATTTGGCGGGGCATCGTCGGGTATTCGGTTTTGCCGGCAGGATCATGGGTGATCTGTGATTAGCATCGGTCCCTGTGGCGAGGGGGCTTGCCCCCTCGCCACAATTAATTTGTGCAAGGATTTCCAATGAAGATTTCCCGTCAAGCCTACGCCGACATGTTCGGTCCCACCGTCGGTGACAAGGTGCGCCTGGCCGACACCGAGCTGTGGATCGAAGTCGAAAAGGACTTCACCACCTACGGCGAAGAAGTGAAATTCGGCGGCGGCAAGGTGATCCGCGACGGTCAGGGTCAAAGCCAGCTACTCGCGGCCGCGGTCGTCGACACGGTGATTACCAACGCCCTGATCATCGACCACTGGGGCATCGTCAAAGCCGACGTCGGCCTCAAGGACGGCCGCATTGCGGCGATCGGCAAGGCCGGCAACCCGGACATCCAGCCCAACGTCAACATCGCCATCGGCGCCAGCACCGAAGTGATCGCCGGTGAAGGCATGATCCTCACCGCCGGCGGCATCGACACGCACATTCACTTCATCTGCCCGCAACAGATCGAAGAAGCGCTGATGAGCGGCGTCACCACCATGATCGGCGGTGGCACCGGCCCTGCCACCGGCACCAACGCCACGACCTGCACGTCCGGACCGTGGCATCTGGCGCGCATGCTCCAGGCCGCCGACGCGTTCCCGATGAACATCGGCCTCACCGGCAAGGGCAACGCCAGCCTGCCGGAACCGCTCATCGAGCAGGTCAGGGCCGGTGCCATCGGTCTCAAGCTGCACGAAGATTGGGGCACCACGCCGGCGAGCATCGACAACTGCCTGACGGTGGCTGATCAGTTCGACGTACAAGTCGCGATCCACACCGACACCCTTAACGAGTCCGGTTTCGTCGAAACCACCCTTGCCGCCTTCAAGGGCCGCACCATCCACACCTACCACACCGAAGGTGCCGGTGGCGGTCACGCGCCGGACATCATCAAGGCTTGCGGCTTTGCCAACGTGCTGCCGAGTTCGACCAACCCGACCCGACCCTTCACCCGCAACACCATCGATGAACACCTCGACATGCTCATGGTCTGCCATCACCTGGACCCGAGCATTGCCGAAGACGTGGCCTTCGCCGAAAGCCGTATCCGTCGCGAAACGATTGCCGCCGAAGACATCCTGCACGACCTCGGCGCGTTCTCGATGATCAGCTCCGACAGCCAGGCCATGGGCCGCGTCGGCGAGGTCATCACACGCACCTGGCAGACCGCCGACAAGATGAAAAAACAGCGCGGTCCGCTGCCGCTGGACGGTGAAGGCAATGACAACTTCCGCGCCAAGCGCTACATCGCCAAATACACCATCAACCCGGCGATCACCCATGGCATCAGCCATGAAGTGGGCTCGGTCGAAGTCGGGAAATGGGCCGATCTGGTGCTCTGGCGTCCGGCATTTTTTGGCGTGAAACCGACGCTGATTCTCAAGGGTGGTGCCATCGCGGCCAGCCTGATGGGCGATGCCAACGCTTCGATCCCGACGCCGCAACCGGTGCATTACCGTCCAATGTTTGCCAGCTTCGGCGGCTCGCTGCACGCCACCAGCATGACCTTCATCAGCCAGGCGGCACAGGAGGCGGGATTACCGGAAGCGTTGGGGCTGAAGAAGAAAATCGCCGTGGTCAAAGGCTGTCGCGATGTGCAGAAAACCGACCTGATTCACAACGATTACCTGCCGAGCATCGACGTTGATCCGCAGACTTACCAGGTCAAGGCTGACGGCGTGTTGTTGTGGTGTGAGCCCGCAGAAACGTTGCCGATGGCGCAGCGTTATTTCCTGTTTTAAGCAGGATTGCGCGCAGAAAAAGCCCCGATGACACATCACTGTCATCGGGGCCAGGTTCAAGCAATCAGCTGCTTTGCTTGACGGTAAAAGGGATTTCAGTCCTTTGCAGTTTTGCCCGGTCCATTGCTTCCTGCGTCAGTTTTAGCACCAGTGCGTTTGTTTCCGCATCAATAAGCGCAAGCTGCGCCACATAGTCCTCTTCACCCATGACACGCCCCGGTGCGTAGTCACTTTCCGGTTTCCCCAACTCAGCGGCTAACGCCTTGATGTCTGCATTGAGCCGGGTGGTCTCCTCCACCGACAAAGTGACCGCTTCGGCCCTTTCGTCCAGCGCTATCTTGTATTCGGTGGTTGCATCGATTCGACGACGCAAACGACTGAACGCCTCACGGTTGGATCCTTCCACATACGTTCTCCACAAGGGCTGTTGCGCTATCGAGTCGCGTAACAGCGCCCCTTCCTCCAGCGCCTGAATCCGTTGCGCAGCCGCTTCGATCATCTGCGGCGTCACACCGGCGATCTTGCGAAACTGCATGCCGCGCGCCTGCCACGGCAGGTCCAGTCGCTGCGCCAGATCCGTCATGTAAGCCAGATGAACCTCCACCTCATCGATTGTCCCGGTGACTTCACCGTGTGCATTCACCTGCCTGAAACGTTCGCCTGCCGCCAGACGTTCGGCGACACGATGACGAGCAATGGCACCAATCTCATCGAGTCGTGATTTACCCCGGGCGAGGCTTAACAGTTCGGCTTCGACCAGGTCTTCGCTGAGCAGCGCGTAAGCTTCATGGACCAACACTTCGATGCCCATCGCATTGAACAGTTGAGTCCCTCCGTCTACACACTGGGTGGGGGCAATGGCTTCGTTGAACAGTTTTTCACGCAACTCAGTGTTCTCAGCCATCGCTTCGAGCATTCGCCAGACTTTGCCGGTCAGGTCGATCTGGTACGCACCTCCAGCCGTGAAGTCAGCGGATTGCGTCAACCTCCTGATCTCATCGAAAAATTTCACGGAGTGGTACTCATCCTCTATCGCGTCCCATATGGGTTGCTTTGCGTTCCACTCTTCCTCGGTCAGTCCCTCGTCCCACATGGCACTGTCTACCGGCCCACGTGGCGGATATGGCCGATCAGGCTCCAGGCCAACTGATTCGGCATAAAGCCTCAGTGTGTCCAGGCTCTGCGACGAAATCCACGCCGGTTCGCGACTCAACCGGGTGCGCGTGAGCAGTTCGGCACGAAATGAGCCCGGGGCAACTTCGGGAATCTGAAGGAGTCGATTGAAACGCAGATCCAGGTAGATACGCCGGGGACGTGGCTTCGAGAAAAACCCTACAGGCCAGCGGTCAATCTCGGTTCCCACCAGCGCCAGAATCTCCAGATTCGGCATCTGGCTGATATTCGGCACCAACCCCAACGGATTGCCATTCATTTCCAGCCATTGGAGCCTCGTCAGGTTTTTCAAACGCGCAACGGCGCTGTGGGTCAGTTCGATCTGGTTGTCATTGAGAAACAGGTGCGTGAGGAACCGCATCTCACCCACTTCATGGGGCAGGCGATTAAGCAGGTTGCCGGTAAGGTCCAGATTTCGCACTCGACCGAAGGACGCAAGAAATCGAGACTGGCTGGCCAGCAGGTTGGTTTTACGCAGGCTTAATCGCGTTACATGATCAAAATTGCCCGGTAACTCCGGCAGTTGCACAAGATGCCGACTCATCGGCAGATCATCCAGGACAAGCGCTTGCGGGCGGATGACTCCAGGCACTTCGATCCCTTGTGGTCCGACTCGCTGCCAGCACTGCCTGATCAATTTGTACAGGCGATTTCTGGACTCCCACTCGGCCACACCCGCCGGGCTGAGCCGAAACGACACCGTTTGGGAATTGATCCATTGCTGCAGAGTCCGGTTCAACTGATCGAACTCGGTTTCCAATGCCCTGAGCCGCAGTTCGACTGCCGCATTATCCTGCCCGAACCCGGCCAGCAGCGTTTCAACCTGCTCACGGGCAAAACCCGGATACAACGAACCGGCGCGCCGCTGAAACCCTGCCCTCTCGATGGCTTGTCGCGCGTAACCTTGCATGCCGCCCCGCAACTTCATGATGTCGGGATCGTAATGCGGTTTGCGGATCGGGTTCTCCAGCAGGATCGGTTCAAGCCGTTCGTGACTCAGCGGTTTTCCTCGAACGGTTGCCTCTAGCCTCGACGCCTCATGGATATCGAAACCCAACGCCGTGCGTTGCGTGTCGGGCAAGGCATGCAGCACCGCAGCATAAAAACTGTCCTGACCGTGCAGGTGCTGATCGCGCTCGTCACGCGCCTCGAAGCGGCCCTCTTGATCCCGGATCAATATTTTTCGTGTCGGCGCGTTTTCTGACCCAATGCTGTCGAACAAGGCTCCTTGCGCAGAAAAGTCACGAATTTCCAATCGCAGGTCCCTTGACCAACCCGGCAATGTTTCCAGGGTGTGCAGGGCCAATCGAGTTGTATCCGGATTATGCAGTTCTGTGAGGTAAAGCCCCTCATAGGCACGGTTCAGACGCAATTGCTGTTGCGCCTGTTCAGCCTTTCGAGACAGCGCCAAAGGCACCCGCTGCTTGTCGCTCATGTGTTGCACGTCGGCAGGGTCCGCGTTGCGCAGCAGCTCTTCGGCCAGGATTGTCGACAGTCCCGAGGTGTCACCCTTGAGTCGATTGACCAACGGATTGGTCGAGCCTTCACGCTGCGCATACAAGCTGTCGAACAGGTACTTTTTGCGCTTTGCTGCCTGCGCGGAAAGTTGCTTGCGCAACGCTTCGACGCGTGCCTGCCGATCACCTGACAGCCACTGCCCCAGCAGCTCACGCTGGCCTTCTTCATTCAGGAAGTCGATGACCCCTTCAGGCAGTTTTCCTGCGATGAGTTCCTGACGACTTATCTTCAATGTGTCGGCCGGGACTGCGTCGAAAGATCCCTCCTTGGTCGAAGCACCGGAAAAATCGGCCCCTTCGAACACTTCAATGGCCTTACCCTGTGGCCAGCCGGATAACTCAGTCATGAAACGGGGCAGCAATCCCGCCCAATCGGCATTGACTCGATTGGCCAGAATTGACGCTTCACACGCCTCGGCGTCGGCGTATGCCTTGAAGCGCTTTATCGTGTCGCCCAACAGTGCAGGTATGGTTTCCTGTTCGACATGCATTCGGCGCAACGCACTTTCGTCCACGCCACTGACGCTCAGAATCTGCTCCAGGGTTTCATCGGAGAATCCGTCAACAGACGCTCCCAAACGCCGGAGCACTGTCTCCTTGTCCCATTCCAGCGGCTTGTCGAGTTCCGTCTTCCAGGTGCCGACCCCGTTATGCTCCAGCAACGGCTGATAAGCATCAGGCCGGGTCGGGTGCGCAAGTCGCTGCTGTCCTGTCGCCGGGTCTTGCTTGACCGCATAATGCTTATCGTCGATCCGCAGCAGATCCTGCCCTTGATGCCGGTACAGTCCATCGTCACTCGCCACCGTGTTTTCGGGCACGACGGCCGGATGCTCGTAAGGTTTCAAGTCAGGGTTCCAGAGCTTTTCTCCCTCCCCGAATGCCACCGGCTTAAGACCCTCGACAAACGGCGACACTTTGACCGGGCTCACCACCCCGCCCGGCACAGCATGCCCGGCACCCATGAGTGCCAGTTGAGCGAAGTTGATCAAGACGCCATTGATATACGCGGCCCCTTCTTCCGTATCACCTTTGCTCCAGTCTTCGATCCCCTCGGCCAACTCTGCCAGCATTTGCGCGACCATGATGCCCAGCACGACCTCGCCTAAACCGGGGACGATCATTGCGCCGAAATTGAAAATGTTCCAACCGATGTCGAGATAGCTGGTCAGGCGTTTGAACCGCGTCGTTGCGTCTTCATCGCCGGTCGGCACGGCAATGCTGCGCGCATCGGCGATGGCCTTGTCGCGTCGGTCGATGAACAGGCGCAACCATAAATCCCCGACAATGACGTTGGTGATGGGCTCGGCATCGGGATTCTCGACCGCCGTTTCTCGCCACCAAGGGCCCATGTCGAGGGGTTCGCGCTGTGCCCATGTGAAGGTCTTGAGGCGTTCGTTGACCCGGGCGAAGAAATGCCCTTTGTCACTGTGCGCGACAAACCGGCTGAAGAACGCTTGATAGTTCGAGTCTCGCAACTGGCTGATGAGCGCCTTCATGAAGTCGGTCAGCGATGCGTATTCCTTCAACGGATGGTCCGGGTCATCCGGCAAGTAGGCGATCAGCGGACCGGTCAAGCGACTCTGCTGATGAAGGTCATCGTTGCGATTGAGCTCATTGACCACACCCTTTGGCCCATTGGCGAAGTACGCTTGCAAAAGCTTGAATTTATCGTAGGCGTTACCACTCAGGCCCGGGATACGTTCAGACCAGTCAGTCCAGAACTTCCATTGCGCAGGGGTCAACGCATCGATTGCCCGCTTGATCTGCAAAGGCTCGGCGACAGCACTGAACAGCACAATGCCGGTCAGTCGGAATCCCATCAGCGACAGGCGATGACTGAGCAACGGCCGATCATGCAGCGAGACATTGGTGTGGCCGCTATGCAGCTCCAGCAATTTTCCATACGCCTGTGAGCTGACGTCGCCTTTCAATAGCGCAACAAGCGCAGCCACATGAAAGGCCGATTTTTCACTGGTCACCGACTCCTGCTGCAACCTCTGTTTTGCCTGGGCAGAAGTTGGCAACAAGATGGATTGGATGTGTTTCTGATATTGCCCACCGATATCCAGCTCCCGACATAACGTCGCGAAACCTGGCAACGTGATCGCCGCCTCGCGCACGAGATTGCCGCGCGCATCCTTGCTGTAGACACCGGAACTGTTTCGATAGGCGTTCTGTTCGGTTTCGGACGCTTCGAAGTTGTGCAGCGCGGCTTCCACAATCGTTGAGGTGCGCACACGACTGGCGCCGGTATCGATGCCGAAAATGATTGTGCTCGGTACTTCAAGTTGGACGGTCAGGTCATCAACGTTCCAAGAGGTATTGAATGTCGACTGCAACCCCTTGCTCAGCAAAGGTTTGGCAAACGCGCTGATGTCGTGCTGCAAGTCGCCGAGCGTCTTGTCCAGTTGCCCTTGCAGGCGCCAGCGCTCGTCCATCAACGCTTTGAGTTCTCGGCGATCGGTTTCTGACGCGCCTGCATGCCAATCCGGCATCGCCGGTTTGGTTTCGACCAGCGTTTTCAAACGCGCAATCGGAGCCGTTTTTATTGCCGGCGGTATCGCTTCGAGTACGCGGTTGTAATGAACTCCCTTGTTGTCGTTCGAAACGGACTCGGCGTTTTCTATCGAATTGCTTCCATGCAAATCGGCCATTGTTGGTTCACTTTTATAACGAATTGGGAGCCACCAGCTTATTCACGGTACGCCCAAATAAAAGTCAAAAAAAACGTGGATCCAACCGCGTCAAATGGCTCGTTTCGTTCGAAAAACACGCTGCCGAAAATACATATGTACCGCCCGCCCGGCCCTTGCTTATGCCGTCGAATGCACGGTCGTGTTTTTCTCGCCAAAGGGTCTACTATTTCGACTCGTCCCCCATGTTTCATGCCCAGGTAACTGTCATGCGCCTTTCCGAGTTCATCGTCTTGAATGTTGATCGCATCGTCGATGAGTGGGAGCAGTTCGCCAAAACCATCACCCCGGCCGCTGACACCATGGACAGCGTTGCCTTACGCGATCATGCACGTTCGATTCTGTTGGCCTCGGCACGGGACATGAACAAACCGCAGACGCCCAGTGAACAAGCCGCCAAGGCCAGAGGTGAAGGGCCGGAGAAAACCCCGAGCCTCGACGAGGCCGGCGCCAGCCATGGCGAACTTCGGCATACCGTGGGTTTTGATTTGGTGCAGATGACCAGCGAATTCCGCCATCTGCGCGCCTGTGTGATCCGATTGTGGGTCGACAGCCTCGAGTCCCCGGACCTGACTTACTTCCAAGACATGATCCGCTTCAACGAAGCCATCGACGAAGCCCTGGCGGAATCCACGGCCACTTATGCCGAGCAGGTCAATCGCTCGCGGGACATCTTCCTGGCGATCCTCGGCCATGACCTGCGTGCACCGCTGCAAGCGGTGAGCATGTCCACCGAAATCCTGCTGCGCAAAGCAACGCTGGAAGGGGATGCGCTCAAGTGCGCAATCAACATCAAGCGCGGCACCGGACACCTGGCAATGATGGTCAGTGATTTGCTGGAACTGGTGCGCAGCCGCCTCGGCAAAAGCCTGCCGATCGAGCCGGCGTCCATGGACCTGGCCGAAGTGGCACAAGAAGCGATTGCCCGCGCCTGTGCCGGACAGCCGGAATGCGATCCGACCCTGACGATTACGGGCGATACCCACGGTGCGTGGGACCCGCGACGGCTCGATCAAATGCTGCAAAACCTGATCGGCAACGCGCTGCAGCATGGTTCGAACAAACGCGAAGTGACGCTGACCCTCAGCGGCGACGCACACAGCGTGCGGCTGACAGTGCACAACGACGGCCTGCCGATTCCCGTCGACGCGATCCCGACCCTCTTCGACCCGTTGGTGCGCAGCGCCAGCGAAGAACTCGGCGAGCCGACCACCAGCCTCGGGTTGGGACTGTTTATCGTCAAGCAAGTGGTGGACGCGCATCAGGGAACGATTGAAATCAGTTCCAATGAGGCGGATGGAACGACGTTTACCGTGGTGCTTCCACGCAAAGTGCAAACTCGACAGCACACGTAGGCGCTGCCGAAGGCTGCGCCTACACCAACAACCGCCCCAACCGCTGCTTCAACATCCGGTTCTCCGCCCGCAGTTGCCGGACCTCTTCGAGCAGGTCCAGCGCCAGGGCATTGCCGCACTAGCAGTTCTGATAGTTCCCAACCGCAGGCCTTCAAGGTAAAACCGGGAGCAAGACTTCAACGTCAACACGCTCATCAAAACAGGCCTGACTATGACCGACTCAGCCAATAGCAATCGCCTTCCCCACCAGGCACACACTCTTCTGCTGGCCACCGACAGTAAAAACTCAGTGCTGGTAGAAGTCGCAGGCGGCAAGCTCAATCCGATTGCGTATTCAGCCTATGGCAAACAGTCCGCGCAGCAGGCGATTACCGCGCAACTCGGTTTCAACGGTGAACTGCGCGAATCGCTCGGTTGGTATCTGCTGGGAAAAGGCTACCGCGCATTCAATCCGACGCTGATGCGCTTTCACAGCCCGGACAGCTGGAGCCCGTTTGGGAAGGGTGGGTTGAATGCGTATATGTATTGCGTGGGGGATCCGGTGAATGCTTCTGATCCGACGGGGCATATCAAAACCTTTTTTACAAAACTAATATCGCCGCGTAACACCCGCTTAACGAGTGCATCTAGCACGTCCAGCTTAAACCCTCTCATCCAAGTGGCCGATCAGAGTGGTGAGATCAATACAGGTCTCATTCATAATGTGGCCCCTCCCAGATACGAAAATATATCGTCAATCGCAGGACAGACTCATAACAAAATAGCCATTCAAAATCCCATTGTTTCTCGGCTTAAGACTGATGTTCCACCACCAGTCCCGCCAAAACAAAAGCCACACTTTAATGACGCGGGTGGGGAGGTGGGCGTCATCAGTCCCAACTGGAAACCTGGAGAGCCCGAACGCTTCCGTAAATTCTGGAAAAGTGAGCCCTATCAACATCCTATTGCTCCAGTACCACCAATCAGGACGTTGTCAGCATCTGTCACACGTCAATACTCAGTGAGTTACGACGCTCTTGGCAACCCTCACCAACGCAGCGTTCAAATGGCCGATTTGTCCAAATTACCTACATCCACCAGAAACACTCATATTAGGCGCTGAAGGTCTTTTTAGGGGGCCCTACTCCACCAACAACCGCCCCAACCGCTGCTTCAACATCCGGTTCTCCGCCCGCAGTTGCCGGACCTCTTCGAGCAGGTCCAGCGCCAGGGCGACGCCTTCCCATTCCAGGTCAAGATCGCGCCGCAGCTTGGCGGCGCGTTTGGCCAGGGCCAGCTCGTAGTCGGTGAAGCGCCAGTCCTTGGGCTGAGCGCCCTGAGGTTCGAGGATGCCGTGTTCGACGATTTCGATCACGTAGACGTCCGTCAGGTCGGTCGCCTCACAGAATTCTGCCAGGTCCAGTTGAACGATCAGGGGACTGCTCATTGTCAGCGACTCCTTGGTTCTATGGGATCAAAAGTTCTCACGCGGATCGAACGCGGCTTTTTTCGCCAGTTCCTGCCACAGGGCCTTGATGTCATCGTCCGATTTCTTCGGCATGACCGCCTTCAGCTGCACGAACAGGAACCCACGCTCACCGGCCTTGTTCATCAAGCCATGGCCCTTGGCGCGCATGCGCTGGCCGTTCTGGCTGCCGGCCGGGACCTTGAGGTTGATCTTGCCGGTCAGGGTCGGCACGGCGACTTCAGCGCCCAGCGCCAGCTCCCACGGTGCCAGCGGCAAGGTGATGATCAGGTTCTCGCCTTCGACGTCGAATTTCGGGTGCGGCGCAAAACGGATCGTCAGGTACAGGTCGCCATTGGCGCCGCCACCGACACCCGGCGCGCCCTGCCCCTTGAGGCGAATACGCTCGCCATCGGCCACACCGGCCGGGATCTTCACGTTCAGGCTTTTGCTGGTGTTGCTCACATGCTGGCCGGCCGCATTGTATTGCGGCACCTGGAACGTGACCTTCTTCGATTCGGTCGACAGTGTTTCTTCGAGAAAAACCCCAAGTTCCATTTCCACGTCCTGCCCTCGACGTCCGGTGCTGCGACGTGGCTGTTCGCCACCAAAACCAGGCCCACGGTTACCGAAGATCGAACTGAAGAAGTCCGAGAAATCGCCCGTGTCCTGGCCACCGCCACCGAAACCGCCACGGCTCTGCCAGCCCGGTGGTCCCTGGAACGGTTGGCCATGCTGGCCATAGCGGCGCAGGTCGTCGTATTCGGCGCGCTTGTCGGCGCTTTTCAGCGCTTCATAGGCTTCCGATGCGTCCTTGAACTTGGACTCGGCGTCCTTTTCCTTGCTGACGTCGGGGTGGTACTTGCGCGCCAGCTTGCGATAGGCGGCCTTGATCGCCTTGTCGTCTGCGGTCGGTTCCACACCGAGAATCTTGTAATAGTCTTTGAAGTCCATCGCGGGAATCACCATCCGTTATCAAAATCGCGCCACCGTCGCAGCATGCGCTTGTTTGCAGCCTTGAGGTTGACCGATCTCAGTGTAGTGACCGGGCGGCGCAGCAAAAATTTATCGGCAGCAGGCGGGGCTTCTTGCGACTGCCCAGCGGCTGACCGGTTGATGCAGGGTAGTTTGGGGGTGAACGGTCGTCTTTCAAGGATCATCAGGCGAGATTTAGCAGATAACCGGCCTTCGAATCTGTCGCGCACTGACATACACTGCGCGGCCGTTTTTTAACCGGAACCTGAAAGACATGAACAACGCATCTCCAGCCCGTGCCTTGGGTATCGACTTTGGCACGTCCAACTCTACTGTCGGCTGGCTGCGCCCCGGCGTGGAAACGCTGATCGCGCTGGAGGACGACAAGATCACCCTGCCGTCGGTGGTCTTCTTCAATATCGAAGAGCGCCGCCCGGTATACGGCCGACTGGCCCTGCACGAGTACCTGGAAGGCTACGAAGGCCGCCTGATGCGCTCGCTCAAGAGCCTGCTGGGTTCCAAGCTGATCAAGCACGACACCAGCGTCCTCGGCACGGCGATGCCGTTCAAGGACCTGCTCGGGCTGTTCATCGGCCAGCTCAAGAATCGCGCCGAAGCCGCCGCCGGTCGGGAATTCGAAGAAGTGGTGCTGGGCCGTCCGGTGTTCTTTGTCGACGATGACCCGATGGCCGACAAAGAAGCCGAAGACACTCTGGTGGACGTGGCTCGCAAGATCGGCTTCAAGGAAGTCTCGTTCCAGTACGAACCGATTGCCGCTGCGTTCGACTACGAGTCGACCATCGAAAAAGAAGAGCTGGTGCTGATCGTCGACATCGGCGGGGGTACCTCTGACTTCTCGCTGGTGCGCCTGTCGCCGGAGCGTCGGGGTGTGGATAACCGCCACGAGGACATCCTCGCGACCGGTGGTGTGCACATCGGCGGAACCGACTTCGACAAACAGCTCAGCCTGCAAGGCCTGATGCCGCTGTTCGGCTACGGCAGCCGCATGAAGAGCGGCGCCTACATGCCGACCAGTCATCACATGAACCTGGCGACCTGGCACACCATCAACTCGGTGTACTCGCAGAAATCCCAGCTGGCCCTGGGCAGCATGCGCTACGACATCGAAGACACTGGCGGCATCGATCGCCTGTTCAAGCTGATCGACCAGCGCGCCGGGCACTGGCTGGCGATGGAAGTGGAAGAAACCAAGATCCAGCTGACCCACGCCGAAAGCCGCCACGTGCCGCTGGACCGCATTGAAGCGGGCCTTAGCGTGGACCTGAGCCGTGCACTGTTCGAGTCGGCCATCGACAGCCTGCTGGAGCGGGTGCGCAACAGTGTCACCCAACTGCTGGCGGACGCCGACGTGCGGGTCGATCAGGTCGATACGGTGTTCTTCACCGGCGGTTCGAGCGGGATTCCGGCGCTGCGCAACAGTGTTTCGGCGATGCTGCCGAAGGCGCGGCATGTGGAAGGGAACATTTTTGGCAGTATCGGCAGTGGCTTGGCGATCGAAGCGGCCAAGCGATACGGCTGAGGAGCAGCTGCAAGCCTCTAGCTGCAAGCTTCAAGTAAAAGCAGGGCGGCGCTTGCTCTTGGCTTTTACTTGCAGCTTGAAGCTTGAAGCTTGTGGCTGCCGTCAGACCATCCCCACCTGCTTCAACTCACTCTTCAGGTACGCGTAGTAAATCGGCCCCGCCACCACCCCCGGCAGGCCGAACGCGGCCTCGAACACCAGCATCGCCAACAGCAACTCCCACGACTTGGCACTGATCTGCCCGCCGACGATGCGCGCGTTGAGGAAGTATTCGAGCTTGTGGATAACGATCAGGTAACCCAGGGCCGCCACCGCCACCCAGATCGACAGCGACAGGCCGACGATGGTGATCAGGGTGTTCGACATCAGGTTGCCGATCACCGGCAACAGGCCGAGCAGGAAAGTCAGGACGATCAGGGTTTTGGTCAGTGGCAGCTTGATGCCGAACATCGGCAGGATCACCGCCAGGAAAATCCCGGTGAATACGGTGTTGAGCAGGGAAATCTTGATCTGCGCAAACACGATGTTGCGAAACGCCTGGACCAGCAGGTGCAGACGTTCGAACAGCGCCGCCGCCAGCGGTTTGCGCTTGGTCAGGTCCGGCACACGCTGCAAGGCAATGATCGCACCGAGCACCATGCCGATCAGCAAGGTCACGAACATGTGCGCCGCGTCCTTGCCCACCAGTTGCAAATCGCTGAGGTGCTTGCTGACCCACTCGCCAATCGCCACGCGGAACTCCGCGGCACTGGCCGGCAGGTAGGCGTCGATGAACGGCGGCAGTTGCCCGCGCGCGCGGTCGACCACTCCCATGAATTTGTCGAGGGAAGCGCCGGGGTTTTCCGCCTCGTGCAGCAGGAAGCTGAAGGCACCGGCAAAGATCAGCGACAGCACACTGACAATCAGGGTCCCCAGCAAGGCCACCGCCAGCCAGCGCGCGCGTCGGCCTTCGATCAGCCGTTGCAGTTGCGGGGTGAGCATGTTGACCAGTTCGAAGACCAGCAATCCGGCCAGCAGGCTGGGTAACAGGCGCAACGGCAGCACCAACAACAAACCACCAAAAATAATGATCCAGCTGATAACCAGCAAAACTTGACGTTGAGAAAACGTTGGCATACAGCCTCAAAAACGAACGGCGTAAAAGGATTGGCAGTCTGCCAGCGATCCGGTGTGAGCACTAGGGATTGTGTGGGGCGACCTTGGTCGAGGGTTAACGCTTTGTAGTGCCTCAACCGGCCTCATCGCGAGCAAGCTTGCTAGCGATGAGGCCAGCATAGCTGCCACTGTCCTTGAGCCGTTTTACCGCTTCAGGCAATTACTCATGAACGCCTTGCGCTCATCGCCCCTGAGGAG
The DNA here is from genome assembly GCF_900187615.1 of Pseudomonas sp. Irchel s3f7. Taxonomy (GTDB): domain Bacteria; phylum Pseudomonadota; class Gammaproteobacteria; order Pseudomonadales; family Pseudomonadaceae; genus Aquipseudomonas. The sequence goes on from NZ_FYDO01000002.1 coordinate 75,729, forward strand.
TTTGGCCGTGGCGTTCGCGTTGCAGTTTTTCATTTTCTCTTGCTGAGGCGTCAAGGCTGTTCCCGCCTCGTTGGCCACCGGGGCCGCTTTCAGACAGTTGCTCATGAAGGCTTTGCGCTCATCGCCCTTGAGGCTTTTGGCCGTAGCGTCGGCATTGCAGGTGGTCATCTTCTCCTGTTGGGCCGTGTTGGCGGCGAAGCCCTGGGAGCACAGCAGCAAACCGACGATCAACAACGGGGCACGCAATATCTTCATGGAGATTTCTCCTTGTTGCCGCACCGACAGACACGGCCTTGCACTGAAGTGTAGACAACACCTGTTACACCTTCCTGTTCTCCAGGTGACTGCGTCGATATTGCTCCGGCGTGCATCCGGCCTGACGCTGGAACATCGCGATGAATGCCGAACCGGTGCTGTAGCCCATGTCGAAGGCGATTTCCTGAATACTGCGCTGGCTGTCCAAGGCCTCGATGGCCGCGAGAAACCGCAGGCGCTGGCGCCACTCGCCAAAACTCATGCCCAGCTCGCGCACAAACTGTCGCGCCAGTGTGCGCTCACTCACATGGATGCGCGCCGCCCACTCCGACAAGGGCCGGTTGTCGCCAGGCTCAGCCTGCAGCGCCTCAAGGATGGCGAACAGTCCGGAACTGCTGGCGTAGGGCAAATAGCACTCATGTACCGGCGCCTGCTGTAGTTGATCCACCAGCACCTGAGCCAGACGTTTATCCGCCGCCTGTTCGGGGATTTTCACGTCCCGCGCGGCGAAGTCCTTGAGGATGGCCTTGAGAATATCGCTGATGGCCAACGTGCAGGCCTGTTGCGGCAACTCATGGCACAACGGCGGCGCGAGACAGACGGCGCGGTAGTTGATCGGCTGGTTGCTGTAGAAACTGTGCTCGGTCTCAGGCGGCACCCACACCGCGTATTGCGGGGGCGACATGAAACGGCTGCTGCCGATCTGCATGTGCAAGACCCCATTGGCCGAATACTCGAGCGTGCCCCAAGGGTGCCGGTGTGGCGCGGCGTATTCGTGGGTGTTGAAGTCGGCGTAACGGAAGTACACCGGGGCCGGCAATTCGCTGAAATCCAGCAAGTCGATGTGTTTACTGGTCATGCTGTCCGGAATCAGGGATGGGTTGTCTGGATTGAAGTATAGGCTTGTATCCAGACAAGGGATAATTGCCCCTCATTAACGTTCTGGTTTTCCCCGATGCAATACGCTTATCCCCTGCTGGCCATTTTTATCTGGGCCGGCAACACCGTGATCACCAAAATGTCGGCCGGGGCGATTTTCCCCGCCGAAATCGGTTTCTACCGCTGGCTGCTGGCCGGGTTGCTGTTCACGCCTTTCATGCTTAAACCAGTGCTCAGCCATTGGCCGAAGATCCGCGCGAACCTGGGCAAGATCTTTGTCCTCGGTGTGCTCGGCATGGCCGTCTACCAAAGCCTGGCGTACTTCGCCGCCGCCCTGACCTCGGCCACCAACATGGGCATCATCCTGTCGCTGATGCCGCTGATGTCGTTGGCCATGGCGATCATCAGCCTCGGTCAACGCCTGACCCTCGGCGCCTTGGCCGGTGCGGTACTGTCGTTCGCCGGTGTACTGGTGGTGGTGTCGTCCGGCAGCCTCGGAACACTGCTGGAACACGGCGTGAACCTCGGCGACGCAATGATGCTGATTGCCACACTCGCTTATGCGATCTACAGCACCTTGCTGAAAAAATGGCAGCTGAAACTGCCGCCGCTGGTGTTGCTGTACTTGCAGATACTGGTGGCCGTAGTGGTGCTGTTCCCGCTGTTCCTCGCCTCGGAAAAAGTCGGCCCGACGCTGCATAACATTCCACTGGTGCTTTACGCCTGCCTGTTGGCTTCGATGGTCGCGCCATGGGCGTGGATGCAGGCCGTGGTGCGTTTGGGACCGAGCCGGACCACGCTGTTTTTCAATCTGCTGCCGTTGATCACCGCGCTGATTGCGGCGGTGGTGCTGCATGAGCAGTTGGCGATGTATCACTTGGTGGGCGGGATGCTGACGTTGGGCGGGGTGATTCTTTCCGAGCGTTGGACGACGGTGTTGAGCCGCCGCTGATTAATTGTGGCGAGGGAGCTTGCTCCCTCGCCACAGGGCGGTCTAAAGACCCGCCGCATTCAGCCGCGCCGCATGCTCGACAAACAACCGAATCGGCTCAGCCCCCTTCCCCACCAACCCCAACGACTGATTGACGATGTCGAAGTGATCCAGCGGATACTCATCGCCAATCACCGTGCCGAGGTGCGAGCTGTAGCGTCCGACCATACCGTCGCAATGCCCGGCTTCGCGCACGAAGGTTTTGGCGAACAACCGGCAACTGCGATTGGTGCCGTCCAGCAGATTGCGTCCACGGTCGGTAATGCCCGGTTGCAACGTGCCGGACCAGGAGTAATAACGCACGCCGTTCACCTCCTCCGGCCCGTGCCCGCCCCAGGTTTCGGGCAGGCCCTGTGGATATCGTTGATTGAACAGCGCCACACCTTCGGTGGTGAGGGAATGATGGGAGGCATGGATATCCACCGGCAGCTTCGGCCCGCGATAGCCGGTTTCCAGCAGGCACATCAACGCGTTGACCACGTGCAATAGAAAGGTCAGCAGCCGGCCGCAGACGCTGTCATGGGGATAGTGTCGGTGCAGATAATCGGCGAGTTCCGAACCGTGATTCGGCCCCGCCACCGAAGTGACCGAGGCGACCAGGTCCGGGCGCTTGGCCGCCGCATAGCGAGCGGTCAGTGAGCCTTGGCTGTGGCCGATCAGGTTGACCTTGGCGGCGCCGGTTTCCCGCAGAATCTCTTCGATTCGCGCCAGCAATTGCTCGCCACGTACTTCACTGGAATTGAGCGGCGAAACCTGCACCGCGAACACCACCGCACCGCCACGGCGCAACGCCTCGACGATCCCGTACCAGTACGGATACAACACCAGACGAATAAACCCGAGCATTCCCGGGACCAGCACCAACGGATAGCGCGGGGCAGAACCTTGCGACATGGGCGGACGTCCTTGTGATCGGTGAGATGACGCAAGGCAGGATGCAAGACATCCGCCAAGCATCACCAGCGAAGATGACAACTCGACGACCAGTCTATGACATCCGCCTTACTTCAGCCCCACCACGCCTGCCACGATCAGCCCGACCGACACCAGTTTGACCGCGGTCAAGCTCTCGCCCAGCAGCGCGAAACCGAGAAACACCGTGCCCAGCGAACCGATGGCGGTCCAGATCGGGTACGCGATACTCACCGGTAACTCGCGCATGGCCAGGGTCAGGAAGTAAATCCCGCCCACGGCGGCCGCCACAGTGATCAGCGACGGCCAGAGCCGGGTGAAGCCTTCGGCGTACTTCATGCCCATGGCGAAAGTCACTTCGAACCCGGCGGCGACCAGCAAAAACAGCCAGGCCATCTAGAGCTCCCTGACCAACGCCAGCAGGCGCTGTTCGGCCTCGGCCGCCGAGATTGCGAAGGTGCGCTCGGCGGACTCCTCGCCCTCGGCAGCCACCACGGTGACATCGGTGATGCCGATGAACCCGAGCACCGTGCGCAACAACGTATCAGCATGATTCAAGGCTTCCAGCTCACCACCCGGGCCAAACCCGAAACCGCCGCGACTGGTGATGATCAGCGCTTTTTTGCCTTGCACCAGCGGTTCGTACTGCGCCACGCCATTGTCCAGCGTGTGATTGAACGTCAGTCCGACCCGTACGATCTGATCGATCCAGGCCTTGAGGCCACTGGGCACGCTGAAGTTGTGCATCGGCGTGGAAATCACCAGCAGATCGTGGCCGAGCAATTCGTCGACGAGTTGGTCGCTGAGCGCCAGATCCGCCTGCATCGTCAACGGTCGTGCCTCGGGTTCGGGGTAGAACGCGGCGGCCACAAACGCTTCATTGACCGGTGGTATCAACACCCGACCGACTTCGCGGCGGGTCAGTTTCGACTCGGGGTACCGAGCGTGCCACGCGGACAAAAACACTTCCGCCAAACGCCGCGAATGCGACCGTTCACCTCGTGGACTGGCATGAACAGCAAGAATTCTACTCATCTGAATCTCCTCAGGTCTAAACTCGAACGGTTTATGGTTTGCAGCTTGAAGCTCGCGGCTGCCCCACTTCAAATGAGCAAAAATCAGTCAGGGTGAATTCATTTCACCCATGGAGCTTCAAATGTTTGCCTCGCTGCCGTTGACGGCCCTGCGCGCCTTCGAGTCCGCCTCACGCCTGCTGAGTTTCAAGGCCGCCGCCGAAGAACTGTCAGTGACACCGACAGCGGTGTCCCACCAGATTCGCTCACTGGAGACCTGGCTCGGCGTGCCGCTGTTCGAACGTTTGCCCCGCCAGGTACGCCTGACCGAGTGCGGCGAGCGACTTTTCCACAGCCTGCACGGTGCATTTCTCGACGTGGCGCAAAGCATCGACACCCTGCGCCCGCAGCGCAATGGCGCGAACCTGACGATCTCCACCACCGCCGCCTTCGCCGCGCTTTGGCTGGTGCCACGGCTGGGCCGCTTTTATGCGCAGCATCCGACGATCAATATCCGCCTGGACACCCACTGCGAAGTCATCGATCTGCATCAGGACGCCAGCGTCGATCTGGTTGTGCGCTACAGCCTCGACGATTATCCGAACCTGTATGGCTTGTGCCTGTTCGATGAGTCCTTCGGGGTTTATGGCTCACCGGAGCAAGTCGACCTGGCGAGCCATCGCACACCGACGTTGATCAGCGTGCGTTGGCAAAATTCGAAACTCTATGCCCACGGCTGGGAGGCCTGGTGCGCGCGCTCCGGCGAAACCTGGCTGACGGGCCAGCCCGCCGTGCGCGAATACGATGAAGAGCATTACGCCCTGCAAGCAGCGATTGCAGGGCAAGGTCTGGTGCTGGCGAGCAATATTCTTGTTTCGGAAAGTGTGGCCAGCGGGTTGCTGGTGGCTTATCGGGGAGAGGTGCAGGTCGACGGCGCGGGATACAGCGCCCTGTGTGTGCCGGGGCGCGAACGGCATCCGCCGGTTCGGGCGTTTTTTGCGTGGCTGCGTGAGGAGGCGTTGATGTCAGGGCATGAGTTGCGTTGACGGGGATTATACATTATCGAACTACTTACATTAAAAACCGCAGATCAAACATAAAACAAAATCAACAGTTACAAACTCAAACTAGACTTTAAATTAAATAAACTTAATCTATCAACACGGCCAACCGGCCGATTCAATAAACAAGTAAAGGATTACTTATATGCTACTCGAACAACGACTTGAATTTCTTGACTCCCTACCATCGCTGCCTATCTTGACGCAGAGCCCGACACCTACAATTCGGGCATTCGCGGCCGACTCCGAACACGACATCAACAAGCCGACCGCCAGTGTCATGCCTGACACAATTGACGCTTTCATGCCCGGCGTCCCGCAACAGATGATCGATGACGTAAATCTCAGCAAATTAATCATGCAAAACGCGGCCACCCTAAAATTCCCCGAAGATGCGCAGCTTTTCGAATGGTACAAGTATTACGTCAATGGTCTGAGCAAACTGGGCTGGGTCATTCAAAGTAAAGACATCCAAGAAGTCACCATCAGAAGGGTGGGACTGACAATGGATCAGGTTGCACTGGAAGTGGCGGCTGGGCTAATTGGCCCTAACGCTGCCGCGGTGCTCGCCAATGTCGCGAAAATAGCCGTGGATGCGGTACAGAACAATCCTCGCGCCATTACAATCTTCGACCGCAATACAAAGCTGGGTGCTCAGGCAAAATTCGATATCGCCCCGGTCTGGCTCGATAACAGCGGAAATCCGAACATGATCCTTAACTGTATTTCGCTGGATGCAAGGGAGAGCACTCGCGGCATCCTGTTCTGGAAATCCACCCGTCAGTCCACCACTATAAAAACCGGCGCCGTGCGTACTTACCTGGACAGCAAAGTCTTTTCCGGTCTGCGGGATAATTTGTACAGCAAGTACAGTGAGGCGGGAAAAAAATTCATTGAAGAACTTCCCGACTTTGGCGACTTCTAATTTTAATCGGAAATAAAATTGTCGATTAAAAACAACTCACTCAACCTCACACAGTACACATCATGGAAACTAGCGCATTTGACAGCTATCTTGTTAGCGGCAACATAACGATTTTTGTCGGATCACATACCGACAATTATAAAAAAGATATTTTAGCGTCCAGCCTACTCGCTGAATTGGTAGCCGGACAACAGAGCAATGATCGCATCGCTTCCTGGCCAACTTACACAGACACACTTAAAAAAGTTGGCTGGATACTCAACAGCCGTTCCTCGCAGCGTATTGAATTTATCAATAGCAGCCTTTTTGATGTGATAGATGAAAGCGTCGGGAGTGCTTTGTCACAAGATAATCGAAAAGAACTCGCCAACGCTTTCTCTCAAATTGCGGCGCTATCCAATGACTCCCCAGCGTACAAGGAAATCGTTGAAAAACTTCAGAAAAACGCAAAAGCAAACACGGCTTCAAGCGCGGCACTGCTGACGATTGTTCGCAACGATAAAACCGTGGTTACCCTACAAGTGACATTCGAAACGGCCGAGGCGCTTGCAACGAACATCCTCAACCTGCCTGTTCTGAATGCCATCACCGACCGCAAGACCAATGTCTGGATGGTATGCAGCGCACTGGATGCTCGTCATTACAACGATGTCCGAAGTGAAGTCCTGAAGAAACTGGGTCGCAAAATCGAAACTGAAATACTGCACATCCAAAACCCCCAGCAGTGACTTCAAGACCCCGCTTCACAAGCCGTTCAAGCGCCCCTGATTTTAAACCGGCGGCGCTTGAACACTGCTAACGGACGAGGATCAGTGTTTAACCGTCTTCGGCACATTGCCCGCCTTCATCTGCTCCAGCAACGGTGCGCACTGACTCGGCTCCCCGCCGCTCGGTGCCACCAGTGCGAGCAAACCCGCCGCCGGTGCGGCGATCACGCCCAGCGCAACCATCCCCGCGCCGCGCAGCATCAACGGCACGGCTTTGACCCCGGCATCGGGCTTGATGAACTTGCCTCGCACATACAGCGGCGAGCGCAAGGAAATCAAACGCCAACCCTTGGATTCCGGGGTGACGGTCAGGTCCAGTTGCTCGGTTGCCATGTTCGCCGTGCCATCGATGTAGACAATGGCGTTCTCGGTATCGAAGACGAACAGACGGACAGTCGCCAAGCCGGACTCGATGCCGAAATCGGCCGCCGCGCAGTTGATCTTCACTTCCTTGTCACCAAAGATCTTGCCGACCACGTAATTGCCGACGTTCAGACCCGCCAGCTCCATCAGTTCGCGACTGATGGCGCCATCGTTGATCAGCATCTTCAGGTTGCCATTGGCGCTGCCCAGCAGTTTGGCCACCGAGTTGCCACGCCCGGTGATATCGGCATCGCCATTGAGCTCGCCGAAGCTGGTTTTCATCGGTTCAAAGGTCGGGAACAGTTGCTTGAGCTTGAACCCGCGCGCGGTGAGTTTTGCCCGGCCTTCCAGCGGGTCGGTACGACCGTTCAGGCGAATCTGCGCATCGAGATTCCCGCCAGCGACACCAAAGCGCAGCGGCTCGAGGCTGAGCACGCCGTCGGTCAGTACCAGGTGTGTGTAGAGATCGTTGAACGGCAGTTTTTCGCTGTGGACGATGCGCTTGCCGGTGAACTCCACATCGGCGTCCATGTCGCGCCAGCGATCGGTTTTGAATTCTTCGACCGGCAGCACTTTATCGGTCGGTTGCTTGCTGTCGCCGCCTCGGGCCTTTTGCTCGGCATTGGAGTCGGCACCGATCAGCGGAGCGAGGTCGGTAAACAACACTTGATTGGACAGCAGCGCGCCGCTGAGCTTCGGCCGCGGCTTGCTGGCAACGTAGGTCAGATTGCCGTGAATATCGCTGTCGCCGATCTTGCCGTTGAAGTCTTCATAGCGATACACCGCGCCGCCGGGTTCATGCAGCTTGCCAATCAGGTGACCGTCGGTGGCGTAGGGCGGCGTGTCCGGCAGGGTGATGCCGGTCAACGGATAGAGATTGCCCAGGCTGGTACCGGCGAGTTTCAAGCGCAGATCCAGGGCGCCAAGGTTCATCGGATCGGTCAGGGTGCCGGCCAACTCAATGCTCGAGTCCGCCACCTTCACCTGCGCCTGAAGCGGAAACGGTCGGGTGGAATCCTGCAAGGCCAACAATCCGCCGATCTTGCCCTGCCCCGCGAGTTTCTCGCCGTGATACTGGCCGTTGACCTTGAGGGCGAACGCATAGTCCTGCGGGACCGCGCCTTGCGCCTGCGCGGTCTTCGTCGCTTTGACACCGACGATGTCGCTGAAGGGAATCGGTTTACCCAGCGGATCGATAAGCACATCGAGCCGGGTCTTGAGGTTTTGATCGTCGAGGGTGACATGGCCCTTGTCGAAACCGATCGCGCCGATGTCGACCACCCAATTCGACGGTTCGGCGCTCGGGTCCTTGGGATCGAACTTGAAGGTCCAGTTGGCGCGCCCGTCAGCCAGGCGTTGCAGGCTGGCGTTCGGTTCGGTGAGGTCGATGCGCGGAATCACCACTCGCTGCGCCAACAGCGCCAACGGCGAAATTCGCAATTCGACGCGCTTGAGGGTGACCATCTGCGGCGCCTTGGACCAGTCCGAGTTGCCCAGGCTCAAGTCCTCCGCCACCACATGCGGCCACGGCACCCACGCACGCCAGCCCCCTTCATCGGGCTCACGCTGCCAGACCACCGACAGATTGCCGTTGATGGCAAACGCCCGGTGCAGCTCTTCCGAGACTTTGGCATTGAGGGGCGGTTTGATCCGGTTCCAGTCAAAAAACACGATGACCAGCACCAACACCGCCAGCAAGACAACGAAGCTGGCGAAGGTCCAGGCGAGAATTTTACGAGTGCGCGTCATTGCACAGAGCTCCTGATACGACCGAGCGCCCGGACCGCGACGCCTGGTGAAACGGTGAGCCGTAAGCGGCCCCCATGGAATCTACGACTGAAAAAAAACCGGCAGGTTTAGTCGAAAGACCGATTTTGCCGAAATCCGCCAGTCAAGTCATGACCCATCAGTCAATTCGCGTTATCGACCCTGCCCCCTTTGTACCGCGAGCGCGGGATGAAAATACCCAAGCCGGTGCAAAAGCGCTCCCCGGAAACGCCCGGTCTAGAGCCCCTCCAGCGAACAATCAATTCCGTTGATTATTACCATTGCGTTTATGAACTTTTATATCGATTTATCGAGAGTAGCATTGCCCTCGTACCCACTTTCTCGCACTCCCCTGGAGCAAAACAATCATGAAACGCCAATTACTGTTGAGCCTTACCCTCTCGATGCTGGCCACCACCGCTTTCGCTCTTCCAGCCGCTGACCAGGCGACCCCACAAGTGAAAGCCAGCCACTCGGTATTCAGCCAAACCGTTGCCGCTGATGGTTCGGACCGTACCCCACAAGGCCAGACCCTGGCAGAAGGCGGTAACGATCGCCTGAAAGAAAAAGGCCTGATCACTCAGGACGGCTCGGATCGCACCCCACAAGGCCAGACCCTTGCAGCTGATGGCTCGGACCGCACCCCACAAGGTCAAACACTCGCTGAAGGCGGTGGTGATCGTGTGATCGAACGTAACAGCGCTCTGAGCTAAGCCCCATGGCCGCTCAGAAAAAAAGCCCAATCAACGGATTGGGCTTTTGACTTTATAGCGATCCAGATAACAGACGCAGCACTTCCCCGCTTGATCCCCTCGATAGTCGTTCGACGCCGACAAAGCCGATTTGCTAGAGTGCGCCGCTGTCCCTGTCCAGAAAACACCTTGCGATGCTGCCCCGCGCCGAACAGAAACAACAGACCCGTAACGCCCTGATGGACGCTGCCCGGCGCTTGATGGACGGCGGCCGAGGATTCGGCAGCCTGAGCCTGCGCGAAGTGGCGAAAACCGCCGGCATCGTGCCCACCGGTTTCTACCGGCATTTCGCCGACATGGATGAGCTGGGCCTGGTATTGGTCAGCGAAGTCGGCCAGACCTTTCGCGAAACCATTCGCCTGGTGCGTCACAACGAGTTCGTGATGGGCGGCATCATCGACGCTTCGGTGCGGATCTTCCTCGACGTGGTCAGCGCCAACCGTTCGCAGTTCCTGTTTCTCGCCCGTGAGCAGTACGGCGGCTCGTTGCCGGTGCGCAAGGCGATTGGCCGTTTGCGCGAAGACATCAGCTCGGACCTCGCCGCCGATTTGTCGCTGATGCCGAAACTGCAACACCTGGACATCGCCGGCCTGAACGTCATGGCCGACCTGATTGTCAAGAGTGTGTTCGCCACCCTGCCGGACATCATTGATCCACCGGCCGAAGCGCTGCCGGAGCATCTGACGCCCCAGGCGAAAATCACCCAGCAACTGCGCTTCATCTTTATCGGCCTGAAGCACTGGCAAGGGCTCGGCAGCACTGAGTAGTTTCTGTGGATGAAATCCTTGTAGGAGCAAGCTTGCTCGCGATGAGGGCATGCAATTCACCCTCGATGTGACCGTTACACTGCTATCGCGAGCAAGCTCGCTCCTACAATTAACCGTGTCGCTTCAACTTGGTGCGCAAACCAGAAATGACGCACCAACTTCTGCCACGATTTCGTCGCACCGCCTCTCGCCCTACACCTCCGACAGGCATTTCCTACACATCACCCCGATTGGCAAGCCCCTTGCTCTAGCCTCAGCATTGTCCATTGCTGGAAGCCTTCCGATGCTGGTGATTCACCGCAGAATCAACCCTCAACCCGTCTGGGCCGCCGAACTGCACCTCACGTTCGAAGCCCGCAGCAAAAGCCGTTTGCGCTGTTTCAGTGCCGAGGGCGAAGACGTCGGGTTGTTTCTGGAGCGCGGTCAGCCGCCGCTGTATGACGGCGAATGCCTGCAAGCCGAAGACGGGCGTATCGTCCGCGTTTGCGCCCGTCCCGAACAATTGCTGCACGTCACCTGCGCCAACGCGTTCGAACTGACCCGCGCCGCCTATCACCTGGGCAACCGCCATGTCGCCCTGCAAGTCGGCGATGGCTGGTTGCGTCTGCTCGACGACTACGTGCTCAAGGCCATGCTCGAACAACTGGGCGCCCGCGCCGAGAACATGGAAGCACCGTTCCAGCCGGAGCACGGTGCCTACGGCGGCGGCCATCACCATTCGCGTCATGGCGATGAAGATTTCAACTACGCGCCGAAACTGCACCAGTTCGGCGTGCGCACATGAATCCGGCCTGGGCCCTGCTGCGCCTGGCCAGTCCGCAATTGCCGATTGGCGGCTACAGCTATTCCCAAGGCCTGGAAATGGCGGTCGATAACGGCCGTGTGCACGATCCCGACAGTGCCAGGCGCTGGATCAGCGATCAGTTGTTACTGAACCTGGCGCGCTTCGAGGCGCCCTTGTTGCTTGCCCATTGCGTTGCGGCGCATGAGGAAAACTGGGACGAGTTGCTGCAACGCTGCGAGCAACACCGCGCCAGCCGTGAAACCCGCGAGCTGCACCAAGAGAGCCGGCAGATGGGCTACTCGTTGCAGCAACTGCTCAACGGTTTACCGGAACTGGACGCTCCCGCCCGCGCCTTTCTCGATCAACGTCCCGAGCCGCATCTGGCACTGGGCTGGGCGTTGGCCGCCCGCGCCTGGCAGATCAGCCCGCAAGACGCCTTGGCTGCGTGGCTCTGGAGCTGGCTGGAAAACCAATTGGCGGTGCTGATGAAAACCCTGCCGCTGGGTCAGCAAGCTGCCCAACGCCTGACCAGCGAGCTGTTGCCGTTGCTTCAACAAGCGCAACAGAACGCGACTCAAATCGATCCTGATCATTACGGCAGCGCCGCGTTCGGCCTGTCCCTGGCGTGTATGGCCCACGAGCGCCAGTACAGCCGTCTGTTCCGTTCCTAGGGCCTTTTATCTTGGAGAATCACATGAACGCACAACCTCTGCGCGTCGGCATTGGCGGCCCGGTCGGCTCCGGTAAAACCGCCCTGACCCTGGCCCTGTGCCTGGCCCTGCGCGAGCGTTACAACCTGGCCGTCGTGACCAACGACATCTACACCCGCGAAGACGCCGACTTTCTGGTGCGCAACGAAGCCCTCGCGCCGGAACGCATCATCGGCGTGGAAACCGGTGGCTGTCCGCACACGGCGATCCGCGAAGACGCCTCGATCAACCTCGAAGCCGTGGATCAACTGAACCGCCGCTTTCCGGGCCTGGACCTGATTCTGGTGGAGTCCGGTGGCGACAACCTGTCGGCGACCTTCAGCCCCGAACTGTCCGACCTGACTATCTACGTGATTGACGTCTCGGCCGGCGACAAGCTGCCGCGCAAGGGCGGCCCTGGCATCTGCAAATCCGACCTGCTGGTGATCAACAAGATCGACCTCGCACCGCTGGTGGGCGCTTCGCTGACGATGATGGACAGCGACACGAAACGCATGCGCAACGGCAAACCGTTTGTGTTCAGCAATCAGAAAACCGGCCAGGGTCTTGAAGAAATCATCGCCTTCATCGAACGCCAGGGTTTGCTGACCGCAGCCTGATGACGACTTATCAACAAGGAAGCTTATCCATGACACTCAAACGCATGCTCGGCGCTCTGACGCTTTTGCTGACCTCGGCCATTGCCTTCGCCCACCCGGGGCATGGCGATAACGGTTTGATCGCCGGCATCGGCCATCCGATTGGCGGGCTTGATCACTTGCTGGCGATGCTCGCAGTCGGCCTGTGGGCGGCGCAGCAACAAGGCGCTGCACGCTGGGCGCTGCCGTGCACCTTCGTCGGTACGATGTTGCTGGGAGGAATGCTCGGGTTTGAAGGATTGAACCTGCCGGCGCTGGAAAGCGGGATTGCGGCGTCGGTGTTGGCGCTCGGTCTGGCGGTTGCGCTGGCGGTGCGGCCGCCATTGGTGATGGCGGTTATGGCGACAGCGTTGTTTGCGCTGTTCCACGGTGTAGCTCATGGGCTGGAACTGCCGGACATGTCGAGCCCCTGGGCTTATGCCGCTGGTTTTGTCGCGGCCACAGCAGCGTTGCACGCGGCGGGTTATGCCGTGGTGCGGGTGTTGCCGCAAGCAGCTGCGCCACTGATCCGACTGGCCGGCGGGGCTTCGGCGGCGACCGGCGCGTGGTTGCTGGCGGGCTAACCCCCCTCCCTCTAGGAGCTGCCGCAGGCTGCGATCTATTGATCTTGCATTCAAAATCAACATCAAAAGATCGCAGCCTGCAGCATCTCCTACGAGGATCCGTCGGGCCGGCCTCTCTGCTAACATGTCGCGCAATCAACCCTGCCGTGACGACGCCAGCCCATGCCGCCTGTTTCCCGCACCGCCTCCCAGCCTGAATTGACCGCCCTGTTCGCCTCGGTGCAACAGCACTTTCTGGACGTCATCGTGCCGCTTTGGCAAGGCCCGGGCTGGAATGCCGACCTGGCGTTGCCCTATGAGGCGCTCGACGCCGGGCATCAACCGTTGCCTGCCCAGCGCTACCGGGCCATGGCCTGTGCGCGGCAGCTGTATCTGTTTGCCAGCTTGATCGGCCAGGTGCCTGGCGCCGAAGAACGTGCCGCCGCGTTGTTCCGTTCCTTGCAGCGGCACTTCCACGACGCCGAGCACGGTGGCTGGTTCTACAGCATCGATCCGCAGGGTGCGCCGCTGGATCAGCGTAAAGACCTCTACACCCACGCGTTCATCCTGTTCGCCTGCGCCCATTACTGGGCCAAGGTCCGTGAGCCGCTGGTGGAATCGGTACTCAACGCTTCACTGGAAGTGATCGCGCAACGCTTTGCCACAGGCGACGGCCTGTACGAAGCCACGCTAGACCGTGACTGGTCATCGCTCGACAGCGGCCCCCTGCAGAACCCGTTGATGCACTTGGCCGAAGCCTTTCTCGCGACCCTGTCAGTACGTGAAGACCTTGCCGTGCAACTGGCGCTCGTCGAGTTATGCACAGCCATGCAGGCACGCTTCGTCGATACGCAACATAGCGTGTTGATGGAGAAACCGCTGGGGTCTGTGGATAACTGGTTCGAGCCAGGCCACCAGTTCGAGTGGTACTTCTTGCTGGCATCGTCCGACCTGTTGCGCAGCTCGAAACTGCATGACGCTCTGGAGCTCGCTTTCGCATTTACCGAGCAACTGGGTGTCGATCAGCAGACCGGTGCCGTGCGAGCCATGCTCGACCTAGGGCCGGACGGCGGCACTCGGGACGCGACGCAGCGCATCTGGGCTCAGGCCGAGTACCTGCGCGCACTAACGCTGCGCCCGAACAGCGACGCGGCGGTGCTGCATCAATTGCAGGCGTTGCAGCAGCGCTGCCTGCATGCCGGTGGCTGGTATGAATGTCGTGATGAGCGCGGTGAAGTCAGCCGACGCGACATGCCGTCCACCACGCCGTATCACCTGGCGACGTGTTATCGCGGATTGGCCGAATACCTCGCCTGACCTTCACTCAATCCACTTGCGATCCCCGGTAAAACTGATCGTCAGCCAGCGTGCGGCGTCCGGCTCACCGAGGTTTGTGGATATTTCCTCGCGCAAACTGTCCAGTTGTCCCACACCGTCCAGCCAGTAATCCTTCGGCAACACGATGTGAATCTCGATAAAACAGGCCCGCCCGTGTTTCTGCACGTAGGAAATGTAGTCGTCGAAACCATGCTCGACCTTGGCCACCTCCATCACCTGACGCACCTTGTCGTCCAGTTGATCCGGGACGATCCCCAGCACATCGCGTAAGGCCGGAGCGAGGATTTTGAAGGCTGGGGGAAGCATGCCCAAGGCCAGCAGAATCAGGATCATCGGGTCGACATACACCGCCCACTTGTCGAAACCCTGCGTCTTGAGCAGCAGTGCGATAAGGAAACTCACCAACAGTCCCGCCGACAGCATCGCGTCCACCAGCCAACTGATGTTGTCGAACTGGATCAGCGATGAGTTGAGCGTGCGATTGCGATGGCGGACGTAGAAGAAGTAAATCAGCTCAACAACGGTGAACACCGCCGCGTAGAGGATCACCAGACCGAGCTCGACCTCGCGGCCTCCATTGATGATGCCGAACACACCGTTGAGAAACGCGTAAACGGCCACCAGGAAGATGAAACAGCCTTCGATCACCAGCACCATGGGTTCCAGGTGCCAGGAGCCGAACTGAAAGCGCTGATTGCTTTCCTTGGCGATCAGCCGGGCGGTGAGCAGCATCAACACCTTGATGAAGGCGGCGATCAACGAAAAGAAACCATCGAACAGGATCGATTGGGAACCTGAAACAAAACCGGTAATGATTCCGGCGAATGTCACCAGGAGCATCAGGAACGTCGATTGTTTGAGCAGTAGCTGCTCTTCTCGATTGCGCACTTGTTCTCCTCGAACACCTCTAGACCGCACGATGCGGCGAGATTATTGGAAGAGGAGTCTAGCTGAAGTCCAGCGTGTCTGGTCCGTCCCCTTCGCGAGCAGGCTCGCTTCCACATCGGTTCTCGGTGTTCGCAGATCCTTTGTGGGAGCGAGCTTGCTCGCGATAGCCATCACTGGGTCTTAAGACTTTCGATCGATGGCAAACCCGGCCCAGGTCTGGCTGACCGGCATCAGTTCCAGGCTGTTGATGTTGATGTGCGCCGGAGCGTTGAGCACCCAGAAGATAGTGTCAGCGATGTCCTGCGGCTGAATCGGCTCGGCACCGGCGTAGGTCGCGTTGTAGCGCTCCTGGTCACCGGCAAAGCGCACCAGCGAGAACTCGCTTTCGCACAGGCCCGGCTCGATGTTGCTGACCCGTACGCCCGTGCCTTGCAGGTCGCAGCGCAGGCTCAGGGAGAACTGTTTGACGAACGCCTTGGTCGCGCCATACACGTGGCTGCCCGGGTAGGGATAATTGCCGGCAATGGAGCCCAGGTTGACGATACCGGCGCCACGACCGTGGGCGATCAGGCGTGGCAACAGCAGGCGGGTGCTGTACATCAGGCCTTTGACGTTGGTATCGACCATGGTGTCCCAATCGTCCAGATCACATTTCGGTGCCGGGTCGGCACCCAACGCCAGGCCGGCGTTGTTGATAAGTCCGCGTAGCTTGGCAAAGGACGGCGGCAGATTGCCGATCGCTTCCTCCATGGCTTTGCGATCACGCACATCGAGCACCAGGCCATGGACCTCAGTCTGCTTCGACAACTCGGCGCACAGTGCATTGAGGCGCTCTTCACGACGGCCAGTCAGCACCAGTTTCCAGCCGGCCTCGGCAAAACGACGGGCACAGGCTTCACCAAAACCGGACGTCGCGCCGGTAATAAACAGGGTGTCGGACATCGTGTTCTCCTTGCATCGGCTGATCGCCAGCCATTGAAATAGAAATTCAGCAGGCAGCATGCCCGGCCTTGTTCACAGCGGCAACCACCGCTCAAACTGTTCAAAAAACGCTCAATCCCGGCAAGCCCTTGACCCGCTTGGCCTACAGCCATGTGCGCGCACGTTATCCACAGGCCGGTCCACAGTCTTTGGGGGCAAGTGGAAAAGCTGCAAGCCGCTATCCACAAGGCTTTGCGCGAAGTTTTGAAACTTTTTTGCTTGACCCTCAACCACCTGCCGTGCAGCCCTTGGCCATTTTCATGACTGACGGGTCAAACCGGCGATGGCGCCAAGCCAGTAACCACGGCCTTCAGCCGACTCTTTCCAGAGTTTAATCACAGACTTATCCACAGGCTTGCACACGTCAATTCCATGCATTTTCACCCCGAACAAAAAGGTTGACAAAGCGACTTGAAAGCTGAGCAAAAACAGCTGATCAAAAAACAACCACACCTCTGCAAGCCGCGGTTTAAAAGGCCTCCAGCCAGCTACTCCCACGTTATTCACAGCCGGTTCCACAGCAAACGGGGACAAGTCAAAACCGTGACAAAACAGGTATTTGCAGCGGCTTTATGTCGCGCTTTGGGAGCTTTGGAATAATGTTTTCCACAATTTCCATCGGGCATACCACAACCCCTGTAGGAGCGAGCCTGCTCGCGATGGGCGTCAACGAAAACGCGAGCACTCTGGATAAACGCGTTGTCCTGGGGATCTTCGCGAGCAGGCTCGCTCCTACAGGGGATTGCGGTGTTTGGGAGATGTAAAAAAGCCCCGGCAATTGCGTGCCGGGGCTTGTGCATAACAACAAAAACTCAATGCCCGCCGAGATAAGCGCTACGCACATCCTCGTTGACCAACAGTTCCTTGCCAGTGCCCGTCATGCGGATTTCGCCGTTAACCATCACATACGCCCGGTCAGACAGCCGCAGGGCATGGTTGGCGTTCTGCTCCACCAGGAAGATGGTCATGCCGGTCTTGGCCAGTTCCCGCAGGGTCGCGAAGATCTGCTTCACCACGATCGGCGCCAGGCCCAGGCTGGGTTCGTCAAGCAGCAGCAACTTGGGTCGGCTCATCAGGGCACGGGCGATGGCGAGCATTTGCTGCTCGCCGCCGGACATGGTCATCGCACGCTGGGTACGCCGTTCTTCGAGCCGCGGGAACAGCTCGAACATGCGCTGCATGTCTTCCTTGGCGTACTTGTCGCCGATAGGGATGGTACCCATCAGCAGGTTTTCCTCGACGGTCATGTCGGGGAACACCCGCCGCCCTTCCGGCGATTGCGCGATGCCGTTGGAAGCAATGTAGTGCGACGACTTGTGAGTGATGTCCACACCCTGATAGAGGATCTGCCCGTCCGCTGCCCTTGGCTGGCCGAAGATCGACATCAGCAGGGTCGACTTGCCGGCACCGTTGGAGCCGATCAGGCTGACGGTTTCCCCTTCGTTGATGTGCAGCGAGACACCTTTCAGGGCCTGGATCGGCCCGTAGAACACATCCAGTTCCTTGAGTTCGAGGATGGGTTGGCTCATAGCACCACTTCCTCTTCATCGGCGCCCAGGTAGGCCGCAATCACTTTCGGATCGTTACGAATCGCATCGGGCCCACCCTCGGCGATGACGATGCCGTGGTCCAGCACCACGATGTGGTCGGAAATGCTCATTACCATGCCCATGTCGTGTTCGATCAGCACCACGGTCAGATCGTGCTCGTCGCGCAGCAGCCGGATCATCGCGCTCAGCGCTTCGGTTTCCTGAGGGTTGAGGCCGGCAGCCGGCTCGTCGAGGCAGATGATCTGCGGACGGGTGCACATGGCCCGGGCGATTTCCAGACGACGTTGCTGGCCGTAGGACAATTCACCCGCCAGACGGTTGGCGCAGTCCACCAGGTCCACCACTTCCAGCCAGTAGAACGCGTGGTCCAGTGCATCGCTTTCAGCCTTGCGATAGCCCTTGGTGTTGAGGATGCCGGCGAGCATGCTGCGGTTGACCCACATGTGCTGCGCCACCAGCAGGTTTTCCAGCACCGACATTTCCTTGAACAGGCGAATGTTCTGGAAGGTACGTGCCAGGCCTGCGCGGTTGACCAGGTGGGTGCCGCCGAACATTTTGTAGTACAGGCGACTGGCAAAGGATTTCGGCGAGACGAAGTCGGTCGGTTTGAACGACTCGCCCAGCAGTTGGATGACGTTGGTCTGCTCGCCCCGCACGTTGAGTTCAATCTTGCCGCCCGAGGCCTTGTAGAACCCGGTCAGGCAGTTGAACACCGTGGTTTTGCCGGCACCGTTGGGACCGATCAGGGCGAAGATCGAGTTGCGCTCTACTTTCAGGCTGACATCGTTCAACGCCTTGATGCCGCCGAAGTGCATCATCAGCTTCTCTACCGAGAGTACGACTTCGCTCATGGCGCTACTCCTTTACGCGGTGTCACACCGGTACGGCTGATCCGAATCAGGCCGCGCGGTCGCCAGATCATCATCAACACCATCAGGATGCCGAACAGCAGCACGCGATATTCGGCGAAGCCGCGCAGCAGTTCAGGGGCGACGGTCAGCACGAACGCTGCGATCACCACGCCGATGGTCGAACCCATACCGCCCAGCACCACAATGGCGAGGATCAGGGCCGATTCGAAGAAGGTAAACGAGGTCGGGTTGACGAAACCCTGGTAGGTCGCAAAGAACACGCCGGCAAGGCCTGCAGTCGATGCACCGATGGTGAATGCCGAGAGCTTGACCAGCACGTGGTTCAGGCCCATGGAGCGGCAGGCGATTTCGTCTTCACGCAGGGCTTCCCAGGCGCGACCGACTGGCATCTTGACCAGACGATGCTTGATGTACAGCACGGCCAATACCACCAGGAACAACACCGCGTAGATGAAGTAGTACTTCACGTCCGGGTTGTAGGCGATGCCAAAGAACTCGTGAAACGGTACCCCGCCATCCTTCGCCCGCTTGCCGAACTCCAGGCCGAAGAACGTTGGCAGTGGCGCCGGCATGCCGTTCGGACCACCGGTCAGCGACAGCCAGTTGTTGAGGATCAAGCGGATGATTTCACCGAAGCCCAGGGTCACAATCGCCAGATAGTCGCCGTGCAGACGCAGCACCGGAAAACCGAGGATGCACCCGGCGAGGCCAGCGGTGATCGCCGCCAATGGCAGCACCGTCCAGAAGCCCAGCCCCAGGTACTGGTAACCGAGCGCCAGGCCGTAGGCACCAATGGCGTAGAACGCCACATAACCCAGGTCAAGCAGGCCGGCCAGCCCGACCACAATGTTCAGTCCCAGGCCCAGCAGCACGTAGATCAAACCGAGGATGACCACGCCCAACAGATAGGAGTTGGAGAAAAACGGAAACACCACGGCAATCACAATGATCAGCGGGATGATCCAGCGCAGTCGGGTTTTGTAGTCGGGCGGCAGCACATGAACGCCGGAACCAGTGGTTTCAAAACCCTCGAGGATTCTCAGGCCTTTGGGGGTTTGCAGAAACAGGCTCAAGGCAAAACGCCCGGCCATGACGATGGCAATGATCCATGCCACCCGCGAAGTTTCCAGGTTGAAGCCGTAGCCATCGAGCACGACGCCGACAATCGGCCCGAACACGATCAGGGCAATGAGACCGGCAAGAATCGCGTCAACCAGGCTTTTTTTGACATCAATGGTTTTTTTAGTGGTTGAAGACATCGCTTACACCTTCGACACAAGAGGACGGCCGAGCAGGCCTTGGGGCCGAAAGACCAGAACGAGAACCAGCAGCGAGAAGCTGAAGACGTCTTTGTAGTCCGAGTTGACCAGACCGGAGAACAGTGACTCGGAAATCCCGAGGATGATCCCGCCGAGCATGGCACCAGGCAGCGAGCCGATCCCGCCGAGTACCGCCGCGGTGAAGGCCTTGATGCCGATGACGAAGCCCGCGTAGAAGTCGAAAGTGCCGTAGTTCATGGTGATCAGTACGCCGGCCAGGGCCGCCATCGCTGCACCGATGATGAACACATAGGAAATCACCCGGTCGGTGTTGATCCCGAGGATCGAAGCCATCTTGCGGTCTTGTTGGGTCGCGCGGCACATACGGCCGAGCTTGGTGTACTTGATGACGTAGGTCAGCAGGGCCATCCCGGCAAATGCGGCGACCAGGATGAAGATTTTGGTGTAGGTGAGCTGGACGAAGCCGCTTCCGACATCGACGCGCCATGCACCGGTCAGCAGGGTCGGTACGCCTTGTTGGCGGGCGCCCTGAGCGATCTGCGCATAGTTTTGCAGGATCAGCGAAATACCGATGGCGCTGATCAAGGGTGCCAGTCGGGTGGAGTTACGCAGGGGTTTGTAGGCGACACGTTCGATGACCCAGCCATACACCGCCGTGACGACGATGGTGAAGATCAGTGTGCCAAGCATCAGCAGAGGGAAGGATTCAATACCGAAGTATGCCAGCAGAGCCAGACTGATCGCCGCGAGGTAAGCGGAAATCATGTAAACCTCGCCGTGGGCGAAGTTGATCATGCCGATGATGCCATAGACCATTGTGTAGCCGATGGCGATCAGGCCATAGACCGACCCGAGGGTCAGGCCGTTGACCAGTTGCTGCAGGAAAATACCATCCATAACGCAATCTCACGCAATGAGAACCTGCACTCCTGTGGGGGTGCGGTTCTTCTAAGGAAAATACAGATATACGTCGGAGCAATGTCAGACACGAACAGGCAGCGCTCACCGGCCCCTGTAGGAGCTGGCTTGCCAGCGATAGCGATTGAACAGTCGACAAACATGTCGCCTGCAAGTCCGCCTTCGCCAGCAAGCCGGCTCCGACAAAAGGTTCATCGGGGAGCCCTGATCGGGTCAGCCCTTACTTCTGTTTTTCCAGCTGGTGGTATTTGCCGGTTGCGTCCCACTGGTAAACCACGTAGTCGGACACTTTCAGGTCGCCCTTGCTGTCCCAGGTCTTCTCGCCCATAACGGTCTTGACCGGGTTTTTCTTCAGCCAGGCAGCTGCGTCTTCGCCCTTGTTGGACTTGGCGCCATTGAAGGCAGCGGCCAGGGTCTGGACCGAAGCGTAGGCATACAGGGTGTAGCCTTCAGGCTCGGTGCCGGCCTTGCGGAATGCGTCTACGACAGTCTTGCTGTCTGGCAGCATGCGTGGGTCGGCGCCGAAGGTCATCAGCACGCCGTCAACGTATTGCGGGCCGCCAGCGGTGGTCACCAGTTCGTCGGTCACGATGCCGTCGTCGGACATGAATTTCACGTCTTTCAGGCCTTCGGTACGCAGTTGTTTAACCAGTGGACCCGCCTCTGGGTGCAGGCCGCCGAAGTAGACGACATCGGCACCGGCCGCACGGATCTTGGTCACGACGGCACTGAAGTCTTTCTCGCCGCGGGTCAGGCCTTCATACAGCACCGGCGTCACGCCGCGCTTGACCAGTTGAGCCTTGGTGGCATCCGCCAGGCCTTGGCCGTAGGTGTCTTTGTCGTGCAGCACGACAACCTTTTTGCCCTTGAGCATGTCGACGATGTAGTCACCGGCCACGATGCCTTGCTGGTCGTCACGACCGCACATGCGGAACATGGCACTCAGGCCGCGCTCGGTAACCTGTGGGTTGGTGGAACCTGGAGTGATCGCGATGATGCCCGCTTCGTCATAGATCTCGGAGGCCGGGATGGTCGACGAGGAGCAGAAGTGACCGACCACGCCGGCGACTTTCTGGTTGGTCAGGTCTTTGGCAACCGTCACAGCCTGTTTCGGTTCGCAGGCGTCATCGCCCTTGACCAGGACGATTTTTTCCCCGTTGACGCCGCCCGCTGCGTTGACCGCATCGGCCGCCGCTTGTGCACCCTTCATGTACTGTTCACCAAATGCCGCGTTGGCGCCAGTCATTGGTCCCGCTACGCCGATCTTGATGTCAGCCTGAGCAAACGCAGAAACACCCAGCGCAGTTGCCACTGCGAGGGCCAGAAAACCTTTCTTGTAAAACGTCTGGGACATGAGGTGGTGCTCCATGGTTTTTTTTAATTGGCACTGCGACTTCACTGAATGCTCAGAGCAAGGGCCGTGCCATCGGTTTTTTATTCTGAAAAAAGTCGCTGCCTTATTGTTTTTTCGACTGTTTCGGTCCCATTTTCATTGGGTGTGCAACCGTCTAAACCGCGGAAGGTAAAACCTGATATTTTTTTAGGCGCAACCCTCATGCGCCATCATTGCAACCGCGGCACCAAACATCGTGCAACCAGCCTGTAACACCGTTCGTCACCGAAGTGCACACTGCTGGTGCGGGACTGCTACAACCCGCACCACTACAGGCTAGCTGTTGAACGAAAAAGCGCCGCTTTCAGCAACAAATTTCAACATTCAAATGACGATCCGCAAGCACTGGCCCGCGTGATACAGCGAAAATCCCGCCTCGTACAGACAGCTGCGCAACCCCACGCCGGCCAATGGCTGCATGGGGGCAAAGGGAATGGGGAGCGCCTGAGGATTTCCATTACACAAATAATCGGCAAAGGCTTTGCCGACCACTGTCCCCGTGGTCACGCCCCGGCCGTTGTAACCGGTGACTGCCACTAAACCGGGCGCCGGCTCGAACAGGCGCATCAAATGATCGGGCGTGAATGCGATGCAACCGGTCCAGGTGCATTCCCATTCAACCGGTTTGAGGTACGGGAAATAGTGTTGCTGAACCCGATCGGCCCAGGCTTTGAGAAACCATGCCGGTTTCTGATTGCCATTACCGAGACTGCCAAGCAGCAGACGACCGTCCCTGTCTCGACGAATACTGCTCAGGACCTGCCGGGTGTCCCACGAGCCTTGGCCCCCGGGGAGAATTTGCTGAGCTGCGTCTTCGGTCAGCGGCACCGAAGCGACCTGATAGTAATAACCCGGGAAGAAATTGCGGCGCAGTTCCGTCCAGTCGCCTTCGGTGTAGGCGTTGGACGCAATGACCACTTTCTCGGCCATGACCGAACCCTGGGCGGTCTGCACCGACCAGCGCTGGCCCTGGCGTTCGAGTCGGGTGACAGGGGAATGATCGAACAATTGACCGCCGAGGCCGATGGCCGCGTTGGCCAGCCCCGTGGTGTAGGCCATCGGATTGAGCGTACCGGCACGGCGATCCAGCAATGCTGCGGCGATCTTTTTGGTGCCCGTCGCTTGCTCGCACGCCTGGCCGGTCAGTAGCTCCACCGGCGCGCCGCGACGTTTCCATTGTTCTTCACGACTGCGCAAGTCGGCTTCGCCGCGGGCGTTATGCGCCATGTGCAGCGTGCCTTCGCGACGCAACTGGCAGTCGATGCTGTACTTATCCACAAGGCTGAACACCAGGGAGGGTGCCGCGCCCAGCATGCGGTTGAGCTGACTGCCCACCGCCTCACCGAATCCGGCCTCGATGTCGTCCGGGGGAATCCACATCCCGGCGTTGACCAGCCCGACATTGCGTCCCGATCCGCCATGGCCGGCGCGATGGGCCTCCAGCACACACACTGTCTTGCCCTGTTCCAGCAAATGCACCGCCGCCGACAGCCCGGTGAAACCGGCACCGATGACGCAGACATCCACTGTCACTTCACCCTTGAGCGCCGCATTGTCAGGCCTTTGCGGCGTCAGTTTTTCCCACAGACACTCTTCGCGTAACGGCATTGCCAGACTCCAACAGAAACCTAACAAACACATTCATTTAATGTGGGAGCGAGCCTGCTCGCGATAGCGTCAGCACATCCAGCATCAATGTGAGTGAAAAACCGCTATCGCGAGCAGGCTCGCTCCTACAGGGATTTCACATCAATCGAACGTAATGCCCTGCGCCAACGGCAACTCCAGCGAGTAGTTCACGGTGTTGGTCTGGCGACGCATGTAGCCGCGCCATGCGTCGGAGCCCGATTCACGGCCGCCACCGGTTTCTTTTTCACCGCCGAACGCACCACCGATTTCCGCACCGCTCGGGCCGATGTTGACGTTGGCGATGCCGCAATCGCTGCCCACGGCCGACATGAACTGCTCGGCTTCACGCACGTCGGTGGTGAAGATGCACGACGACAGGCCTTGTGGCACGGCGTTGTTCAGGCGCAGGGCTTCCTGGAAATCGCTGTAACCGACCACGTACAAAATCGGTGCGAAGGTTTCGTGGCAGACCACTTCGCTCTGCTCCGGCATTTCGACGATGGCTGGCGATACGTAATAGGCGTTCGGGAACTTGTCTTCCATCTGACGCTTGCCGCCGAACACCCGGCCGCCTTCGCTCAGTGCCTGCTCGAGTGCGTCCTGCATGTTGTCGAAGCTTTGTTTGTCGATCAGCGGGCCGATCAGGTTGCCCTCCAGCGGATGACCGATGCGCACTTTGGAGTAAGCGGCTTTGAGGCGGGTGACGATTTCTTCCTTCACCGACTCATGGGCAATCAAGCGGCGCAGGGTGGTGCAACGCTGGCCGGCGGTGCCGACGGCGCTGAACAGAATGGCGCGAACGGCCATGTCCAGATCGGCGCTTGGGCCGAGGATCATCGCGTTGTTGCCGCCCAGTTCGAGGATGCTGCGGGCGAAACGCGCGGCGATTTTCGGCGCCACTTCACGGCCCATGCGGGTACTGCCGGTGGCGCTGACCAGCGCGACACGCGGGTCATCGACCAACGCTTCACCGGCGTCGCGACCACCGATGATCACCTGGCTCAGGTGAGGCGGTGCGTCGCTGAAATTCTTCAGAACACGGTCGAACAATGCCTGGCAAGCCAGCGCGGTCAGCGGGGTCTTTTCCGACGGTTTCCAGATCACCGGGTTGCCGCAGACCAGCGCCAGCGTGGCGTTCCACGCCCAGACCGCGACCGGGAAGTTGAACGCGCTGATCACGCCGACGACACCCAGCGGATGCCAGGTTTCACGCATATGGTGGCCAGGACGCTCGGAAGCAATCGTCAAACCGTACAACTGGCGGGACAGGCCGACGGCGAAGTCACAGATGTCGATCATTTCCTGAACTTCGCCCAGACCTTCCTGGGTGATCTTGCCAGCTTCCCAGGACACCAGTTCGCCGAGGTCGGCCTTGTATTCGCGCAGGATGTCACCCAGTTGCCGCACCAGTTCACCACGGCGCGGTGCCGGAACCTTGCGCCACAGTTCGAACGCATGATCTGCGCGACTGATGTGCTGCTCGACTTCAGCGGCGCCTTCCCAGTTCACGGCGGCGATCCTGCTGCCATCGATCGGCGAATGCACCGGCACTTTGCCGTTCTGGTACAGGGCAGGGTTCACACCAAGACGATCAAGCAATGCGGCAACCATGGGTCACTCCTCAAGCAAAAAACGGAACAGGTGCAGCCGGAAAATCACGGCTGATCAGACCTGTAGTTTTAGCCTCCCGGAGGTTACTCAACAAACGACCTTTAAGAGAGATATCATTCCGTTTATTCATGCTGTGCATTGCTGGCAATAAAGAGACAAGAACAAAGGACCGCCCATGCTCAATAAACGCTACTTGCCATCGATTGCTGCGTTGCAGTGCTTCGAAGCCGTGACCCGGCATTTGAGTTTCACCCGGGCCGCTGAAGAACTGAACCTGACGCAGAGCGCGGTCAGCAAACAGGTCGCGCAACTCGAAGAGCTGCTACAACACCTGCTGTTTCGCCGGGTACGCCGTCGCCTGCAAATGACCCCGGCCGGGGATTTGTATCTGGTGGAAGTACGAAAAATCCTCACACAAGTCGAGATGTCGACCCATTACCTGCGTTCCTACGGCGGCGAGACGGAAGTCCTGCGCGTCTCGACGCCACCGACCTTCGGCGCACGCTGGCTGGTGCCTCGCTTGAAAGGCTGGCGCCTGCGTCATCCGTCGATTCACCTGGACCTGTGCAGCGAGCAGGAGGCCGATGATCTGCTGCAAGGGCGCAGCGATCTGGCGTTCTACTTCGGCCAGGGCTCACGACCGGGCACCGAATGCCTGAAACTGTTCGGCGAAGAACTGGTGCCGGTGTGCGCCCCGGGCAGTTTGCCGGACACGCCATTCACCGATCCGACGCAACTGGCCGACCTGGTACTGCTGCAAAACGCCTCCCGCCCCCAGGCCTGGCACGACTGGTTCGAGCATCAGGGTTACCACACCGAACACAGCTATCACGGCCCACGGTTTGAAACCTTTTATATGTGCATCCGTGCCGCTCAGGTCGGCTGCGGCGTGGCGTTGCTGCCGCGGTTTCTGGTGGAAGAGGAACTGGCCGACGGCAAACTGGTCATTCCCTGGCAGCATGCAATGTCCAGCAGCGATGCGTATTACCTGGCCTACCCGGAGCACTCGGCGGAAGTGCCCAAGGTGCGGGATTTTGTGAAGTGGATGTTGGAGCAGATCGATAGCCCGGAAGCAACCTGATGGGCGCCATCGCCTTGTAGGAGCTGGCTTGCAAGCGAAGGCGGTCTTTCAATCGACATTCATATTGGATGTGCCGGCCTCTTCGCTGGCAAGCCAGCTCCTACAAGGGTCTGCGCTTGTCGAAAAAATGCTGGTAATCCCTGTCTGGGATATGCGCCACTAGCGCCACTGATCAATACCGCTGCAACGCTGGAGATTCCCGTTATGAGCGAGAGTGTGTTTGCCGATCGCATCGTGCAGAACCTGCTCGACACCGACTTCTACAAACTGACGATGATGCAGGCGGTGCTGCACAACTACCCGAACGTGGAAGTCGAATGGGAGTTTCGTTGCCGTAACAGTGAGGATCTGCGCCCGTACCTGGCGGAGATCCGTTTTCAGATCGAACGTCTCGCCGAGCTGAGCCTGAGCGCCGACCAGTTGAGTTTTCTGGAGCGCATCAGCTTCCTCAAACCGGACTTCCTGCGCTTTCTCGGACTGTTTCGCTTCAACCTGCGCTATATCCACACCGGCATCGAGAACGGCGAGTTGTTTATCCGCCTGCGGGGCCCGTGGTTACACGTGATCCTGTTCGAAGTACCGCTGCTGGCAATGGTCAGCGAGGTGCGCAACCGCTATCGCTACCGTGAAATCGTCCTGGAACAGGCCCGCGAACAGCTCTATCGCAAGTTCGACTGGCTGAGCGCCAACGCCAGCGCTGACGAATTGGCGGAATTGCAGGTAGCCGATTTCGGCACGCGCCGTCGCTTTTCGTACCGGGTGCAGGAAGAAGTGGTGAACGTGCTCAAGCACGACTTCCCCGGCCGTTTCGTCGGCACCAGCAATGTGCATCTGTCGCGGGAACTGGACATGAAACCGCTGGGCACCATGGCCCATGAGTGGATCATGGCCCACCAGCAACTCGGCCCACGGCTGATCGACAGCCAGATTGCCGCCCTCGATTGCTGGGTCCGTGAGTACCGGGGTCTGCTGGGGATTGCCCTGACCGACTGCATCACCAGCGATGCTTTCCTCGGCGATTTCGATCTGTTTTTTGCCAAGCTATTCGACGGCTTGCGCCACGACTCCGGTGATCCGGTGATTTGGGCGGAAAAAGCCATCGCTCACTATCACCGGCTCGGTATTGATCCGATGAGCAAGACGCTGACCTTCTCCGACAGCCTGACGCTGCCCAGGGCTTTGGAGATCTTCCGGGCGCTGCGCGGTCGGATCAATGTCAGCTTCGGCATCGGCACCAACCTGACGTGTGACATTCCGGGTGTCGAACCGATGAGCATCGTGCTTAAAATGACCGCCTGCAACGGCCAACCGGTGGCGAAGATCTCCGACGAGCCCGGCAAGACTCACTGCAAAGACCCGAATTTCGTCGCTTACTTGCGACACGTTTTCCAGGTTCCTGCCGCCCTTTCCAGTCCATCAAGCAAGGAGTGAATTCATGCAAGCCGTACAGCGTGAGATTGCTGAGCAGCTCAAGGTCCAACCGCCGTTCGCCAATGAGGCCGCCCTTGAGGCCGAAGTCGCCCGGCGAGTGACTTTCATCCAGGATTGCCTGGTCAATTCCGGGCTGAAAACCCTGGTGCTGGGCATCAGTGGCGGCGTCGACTCCCTGACCGCCGGCCTGCTGGCCCAACGTGCCATGCGTGAATTGCGCCAACGCACGGGCGAAGACAGCTACAAGTTCATTGCCGTGCGCCTGCCCTACGAAACCCAGTTCGATGAACACGACGCCCAGGCATCGGTGGATTTCATCAAACCGGACGAGCGCCACACGGTGAACATCGGCCCGGCCGTCAAATCCCTGGCCAATGAAGTGGCCGCGTTTGAAGGCAAGCATGCGGTCTCGGTGGATTTCGTACTTGGCAACACCAAGGCGCGGATGCGCATGGTCGCCCAGTACACCATCGCCGGCGCGGCCCACGGTCTGGTGATCGGCACCGATCATGCGGCGGAAGCGGTGATGGGATTCTTCACCAAGTTCGGTGATGGCGCCTGCGACCTGGCACCACTGAGTGGCCTGGTGAAAAACCAGGTCCGCGCGATTGCCCGCAGTTTCGGTGCGCCAGAATCGCTGGTGGAAAAAATCCCGACCGCCGACCTTGAAGACCTGTCCCCCGGCAAACCGGACGAAGCATCCCATGGCGTGACCTACGCCGAGATCGATGCCTTCCTGCACGGCGAACCGGTGCGCGAGGAAGCGTTCAAGATCATCGTCGACACGTTCAACAAGACGCGCCACAAACGTGTGATGCCCTTTGCGCCTTGAGGCGTGAATGAATGAAAAAGCCCGCTGAAGTGTTGAGCTTCAGCGGGCTTTTTCTTTGGCCAAAACATGCGTTGATGCTTTTGGCCCATTCGCTGGCAAGCCAGCTCCTACAGTGATTTGTGTCGTTCACAAGCTGGCTTGCCAGCGATGAACGGTGACGCGGTGTGCCTGATTACTTCAGGGTAACCGTGCCTTTCATCATCGAGATGTGGCCCGGGAACGAGCAGAAGAACCCGTACTTTTCACCGGCCGCGAGCTTCGACACGTCGAAGGTCACCGAATCGGTTTCCTTGGCGCCGATGACCTTGGTGTGGGCGATCACGCGGGTGTCGCCTTCTTTCAGGTAGTTCTTGTCGATGCCGGCGCTCAGGCCGTCAGTAGCGATCGGCTGCATGTCGGCTTCTTTGCTCAGTACCCAGTTATGACCCATGACGTTTTTCGGCAGGCTGCCGGAGTGGGTCAGTTCGACGGTGAACGTCTTGCAGCTCTTGTCGATTTCAATGGCCTTGGTGTTGAAGGACATTTGATCGGTGGAGTCAACGGTGGTCTTGCACTCGGCAGCCATCAGTTGGCTGCTGGCCAGTGTCAACAGGGATACCGCAACAAGTTTGGCAAACATGGTGAATCTCCAAGGCAGGGTTAACGAAAACGCGAATGAACAGAAGACTGCCTGAAAAGCTCGCAAGTTCATATGACTTGAATCAAAAATTGTATACAACTTTCGGGCTATGGCGCCCATCGAAACAATCTACCAGCCAAGCGTCTAGCCCGGCCCTATGATCAGACCGTCATCACTTAGCGGAGCGTCTGTCATGTCCATCAATAGCCTGTTGTGCAGTTTGCTGGCCGCCTATGCCTGTGGCGCCAGCGGTTCGTACGAAACGCCCGATTTCGAAGTTTAGCCCTTGGAGCGTCGCGCGCCTGCCTTTACTCTGTGGCCCTGATCGAGCATGGAGTAAGGCATGTCTTTAGCGTCCGTTTGTGTATTTTGCGGTGCCAGTACCGGCACCAACCCGGCTTATCGTGAAGCCGCCATTGCCCTGGGCCAGGCCTTGGCCGAACGCAAGCTGACCCTGGTGTATGGCGGCGGCGCCGTGGGGCTGATGGGCATCGTCGCCGATGCGGCCCTGGCGGCCGGTGGTGAAGTGATCGGCATCATCCCGCAAAGCCTCAAGGACAAGGAAATCGGCCACAGCGGCCTGACTCGCCTGGAAGTGGTCGATGGCATGCACGCACGCAAAGCGCGGATGGCTGAACTCAGCGACGCCTTCATCGCCCTGCCCGGTGGCCTGGGAACGCTGGAAGAATTGTTCGAAGTCTGGACCTGGGGCCAACTCGGCTACCACGGTAAACCGCTGGGTTTGCTCGAGGTGAACGGTTTCTACGACAAGTTGACGTCTTTTCTCGATCATATCGTCGGCGAAGGCTTCGTTCGCGGGCAGCACCGTGACATGCTGCAAATGAGCGAATCGCCGCAAACCCTGCTCGACGCACTGGATGCCTGGCAACCTTGCGTAGCGCCTAAATGGGCCGAGCAAAAACCCAGCTAACGGCTCGGCCCCGATACAGGGCAGAATATGCGCCGCTCAACCTCACCTTCGACCCCAGAGGATCGCCCATGGCTAAACCTAATTATTCCTTCGCCAAACGTCAGAGAGACTTGGCCAAGGAGCAGAAGAAAGAGGAAAAGCTTCAGCGCAAGAAAGCTACAGCTGAAGAGACGGAACTGAACCCTGAGGGTGAAGTAGCCGCAGAAGATGATGTTGATGCACCGAAAGATCAGGCGCCCGACGCCTGAGACCCTCCGGGCCCGATAACCTGATCAGGCCCACCGGATCTGTGTCCAGGGTCGGCGGTTTTGCTGCCGACCTTGTAGGAGCTGCCGAAGGCTGCTCCTACGAGGGGCGTGCTTATTCAACAGGCATCACGGTGACGCGTACTTCCGGGTCATGGTTGCCCCCGCCCAGTATCACCCCCCGCAACGGCGACACATCGGAAAAATCCCGCCCCCACGCCAAAGTGATGTGCTCCAGCGCTGGCTGCACGTTGTTGGTCGGATCGAAGTCCACCCAGCCCAACTCCGGGCAAAACACCGACACCCAGGCATGGGACGCATCAGCGCCAATCAAGCGTGGTTGCCCCGGCGGTGGCTGAGTCAGCAAGTAACCGCTGATGTACCGCGCCGCCAAACCACGAGAACGCACGCAGGCGAGCATCAGGTGAGCAAAGTCCTGACAGACCCCGCGCCGACGCTCCAGCACTTCAACCAGCGGCGTCGCCACCTGAGTCGCTTCGGCATCGAAGGTGAATTCGCTGAAGATTTTCTCCATCAAGGCCTGAACGCCCAGCAGCAGCGGCCGCCCCGCCGGGAAACAGCTCTCGGAAAACTCGACGAAGTTGCGCTTCAAATGCACATACGGTGATTCGAACCGATAACGGCACGCTTCGAGCCGTTCGGGCGACAAAGGCTGGCTGTTGTAGGTCAATGCGCTGCGGGTGTCTTCCCATGCCGCAGACCGGTTGAAATCCAGCACCGGCCGGGGAAGCACTTCGATCGTGAGGCTCGCATTGACCAGCAATTCATCATGAGGCCGCTCGAATGCCAGCCGTGTCAGCGGGTTACCGAAGACATCCAGCTCATCGCGACGCGACGTCGGCTCGGGGCTGATCTGCAATTGCCGGTCGGTGCAGCGCTGCCACGCACAATCACGTGGCCACAGATGGGCCAGTTGCTGGGCAAGGGACACCGGACTGTCGTAGTGATAGTGGGTGTCGTGGAAAATCTGGTAGCGGGCACTCATCAGACGGACACCGTGCGCTGGCTGACATCATCGACGTGGGCAAAATGCCGCAGCGCGAGGCGATCCGAGACCTGGCTGCTGGCGTCGGCGATTTCCTGCAGCAGCCCGGCCAGCCCCTCGATGGCGGCGCGAACGCTGGCGTCACCGAACAGCGAATGCTCCAGACAACTCAGGTCGAACCGCGCCAGACGCTCCACCAGTTGCCGCAGCCCCGTTTCACGCGGGGCGCCAAAGTCGTCGTTCAGGCGCTTGACGGTCCGGGTCACCAGTTTCAACTGAAACAACACGGCGTGGGGGTTCTGTTCGTCGAGCAGCAACAGGTCGAGCACCGGGATCAATTGCGCCACCGCCAGATACCGTGAACGGTAGGTGATGCTGCTGTTCCCCAGTTCCAGCAGCCATTCCAGCCCGACTTGATCAAACGTCTCGGTTCCCCGCAGGAACGCCGCCAGACTGCCGCTGAGAAATTGCAGGCGTTCTATTCGCCGGCCAATTATCAGGAATCGCCAGCCTTCGTCGCGAGTCATGTCATCCAGGGCAAAACCGGACAGCGCCGCGAGGGACATCACCAAGCGGTTGAGAAAGTCCAACAGCTCGCCGAAGTCAGGCTCTTCAGTTTCCAGTTCCATGGCCTCGCGCTGTAACTCCACCAGTGCCTGCCAGTTTTCCCGGGAAAGCTTGCCGCGCACCTGCGAAGCCGCCCATTGCAAGCGCTGCAGGTTGGAACGCAGGCTGAACGGCCAGTCATCGCCCAGCAGTGCGGCCAGCAGTCGCTCCGGAAGTTCGCCTTCATCCGGCAACAACATCAGGCGTTCGCCCAGATCGACCGCTGCCTGCAAGGCCTGCGGGTCATCACCATCGACATAACGGGCGAGCATGATGCGCAGCAATCGGGCGCTGTCGTCGCAACGCTCACAATAACGTCCGAACCAGAACAGGTTTTCCACCACCCGAGAGGGCAGATACGGATCCCGTCGCACCAGGTCGTGCACGCCGATGTTGCGTTGCGCCTTCCATTGCTCACCGCTGGGTGGGCGATCACCCAGCACCCAAGTGTCTTTGCTCGCACCACCGCGCTGCATGGACACCACTTCGGCATCCGCTTCGGCGGCCACCCGGGTCAAACCGCCCGGTAGAACCCGATAGCCCTCGCGACTCGCCACCGCATACACGCGCATGCCGATCGCCCGGGGTTGCAGCTGACCGTCGTCAGCCTGCCAGATCGGCGCTTGCGACAATTGCGCGAGTTCTTGCGCAACATAGGCATAAGGTCGTGCCTGCATGCGCTCGGCGAGCTCCTGGCGCTGCTTTTCACTCAAATCACGGCCGAACACCGGAGCGAAGCTCTGGGAGGGAAACGCCGGTTTGATCAACAATTCGGGGAGTTTTTCCAACGCCTCGGCCAGCACCGGCGCTTCGCCGCACCACCAGGTCGCGATGGACGGCAGAATCAGGTCTTCGCCGAACAGGAATTGATTGATCCTCGGCAAAAAACCCAACAACCCCGGCGACTCCAGCACGCCGCTACCGAGGGCATTGGCCACCAGCACCCGCCCCTGCCGCACGGCTTCAAGCAGGCCCGGCACGCCGAGGGCCGAGTCGGTACGCAGCTCCAGCGGGTCGCAGAAATCGTCATCCAGCCGACGCATGACGGCGTGCACCCGGCGCAGGCCACTCAACGTTTTCAGGTAGACCGTGGCATCGCGAACCGTCAGGTCACCACCTTCCACCAGCGGATAGCCGAGCTGGCGAGCCAGGTACAAATGTTCAAAATAGCTTTCATTGAAGCGCCCCGGCGTCAGCAACACCACCAAGGGTGCCTCATCGCCACACGGCGCCTGCCGGGCCAGGGTTTCCTGGAGCGTGCGGAAAAATCCAGCGAGATGCTGCACCTTCAAATCACGGTACAACTCGGGAAACGCCCGGGACACGATGGTGCGGTTTTCCAGCGCATACCCCGCACCGGACGGCGCTTGCGTGCGGTCCGCGGTCACCCACCAACGTCCATCAGGTGTGCGCGCCAGATCCACGGCATACAGATGCAGAAAGGCCCCGTCAGGCGGTTTTACACCCTGACAGGGCCAGAGGAAGTTGTTGTGCCCGAACACCAGTTCGGCCGGTAACAGCCCTTCGGCGATCAGCCGTTGCGGGCCATACAGATCTGCCAGAACCGCATTGAGCAATCGCCCTCGCTGAGCAATGCCCGCAGACAATTGCTGCCACTCATCAGCCGCAATCACATGGGGCAGCAGATCCAGTTCCCACGACCGGTCTGCGCCCTTGGGATCGGCATAGACGTTGTAAGTGACACCGTTTTCCTGAATCTGCCGGGTCAACAATGCCTGACGCTGCACCAGTTGCGCCGGTGTGCTGCGCTGCAATTGGTCGAACAGCCGGCGCCAGTGCGGGCGCACAGCGCCGCTGTCGTCGAGCAGTTCGTGATAGGTGCCCGCCGTCAGCGGGTAGCGGTCTAGCAGGTCAGGCATGGAAAGCTCGGCAGACAGCAATGAACGGTCAGACTAACGCAGGCTTATGACGCCCGGATAGACGAAAAATCCGAGCGTCGCGTACGGTTTAGAAACGTCGTAAATCGAGAGTCATCGGTAGCTCGTCGTTTATTTCCAGATTCGGTATAGGAAGTTTCCCAGGCGTGTGTCCGATACGGAAGAAACGCGCCATACGGCGGCTCTCGGCCTCGTTGGCATTGACCGGCAGGCTGTCGTAATTGCGTCCCCCCGGATGGGCAACGTGGTACTGGCAACCACCCAGCGAACGCTGCATCCAGGTGTCGAGCAAGTCGAATACCAACGGCGCATGCACCGGAATAGTCGGTTGCAGACAGTTCGCCGGTTGCCAGGCGCGAAATCTCACTCCAGCTACGAATTCGCCTACACGCCCGGTGGGTTGCAAGGGCACGGGAATGCCGTTGCAGGTCAGCAGATAACGCTGGGGCGGCAGACCGCTGAGTTTGATCTGCAAACGTTCAAGCGAGGAATCCACATAACGCACCGTGCCACCGACCGCGCCCTCTTCGCCCAGCACATGCCACGGTTCAAGCGCCTGACGCAGCTCCAGCGCGATGCCACTGACGGCGTAATCGCCGACCTTGGGAAAGCGGAACTCAAGGTGCGCCGCGAACCACTCGGCCCGCAGCGGATAACCCGCTGTGTTGAGCTCGACGATGACGTCGGCGAAATCCTGTTCGATAAAGTGCGGCAACAGGAAACGATCGTGCAGCTCCGTGCCCCAGCGCGCCAGTGTCGGCGGCGCGTAGGGTTCACGCCAGAATCGTGCAACCAGCGCTCGCAGCAACAATTGCTGGGCCAGACTCATGCGCGCATGGGGTGGCATTTCAAAAGCGCGCAACTCCAGCAGCCCGAGTCGGCCGGTGGCGCCGTCCGGCGAGTAGAGTTTGTCGATGCAGAATTCGGCCCGATGAGTATTGCCGGTGACATCGATCAGCAGGTTGCGCAGCAGTCGATCCACCAACCATGGCGGACACTCCTCGCCCGGTTCGGGCATCTGCGCAAACGCGATTTCCAGTTCATACAAGGCATCGTTGCGCGCTTCATCGACACGCGGCGCCTGGGACGTCGGGCCGATGAACAATCCGGAAAACAGGTAGGAAAGGGACGGATGGTTATGCCAGTAGCTGATCAGGCTGCGCAGCAAATCCGGACGACGCAGAAACGGAGAGTCAGCCGGTGTCGCGCCACCCAGTACGAAATGGTTACCGCCACCGGTTCCGGTGTGCCGGCCGTCGATCATGAATTTCTCGGTGGTCAGGCGGGTCTGGCGTGCTTCTTCGTAGAGAAATTCGGTGCGCTCCACCAATTCATCCCACGACGAGGATGGCTGCACGTTGACCTCGATCACACCGGGGTCCGGCGTGATACGGAAGTTACCCAATCTTGGATCGCTCGGCGGCTCGTAACCTTCCAGCAACACCGGGCAACGCAGTTCTTCGGCGGTGGCTTCGATGGCGGTGACGAGTTCGAGATAGTCCTCGGCCCGTTCCAGCGGCGGCATGAACAAGTACAACCGCCCTTCCCGGGCTTCGGCACACAGCGCGGTGCGGGTCAGCCAGTCTGCCGACTCATCGATCTTTGGCGCTCGATCTTCAGTTTCGGCAGCTGCGCCCTGGTTTTGAAGTTGCGCCGTATCCGGCAGCGGCGGGAATGCCTGATTCGGATCCTGCGGATGAATGAACGGATACTCCGCCGCTTTCACCCAGGGCTGCGAACCCAACGGCAAGCGATAGCCCAGCGCAGAATCCCCAGGCACCAATCGGCAATGCTCGTCCCGCAGGTACCAGCGACCGCTCTGCCATTGATCGCCCTTGGCCGTGCGAGCCAGCGGCAAGACCTGACCGATGACCTTGTCCAGGCCCTGGCTGAAGACTTTGCGCAGACGCGCACGTTCCAGCGGTTCTTCCAGGCGTGAGTCTTCGGCGCTGACGTTCTGCGGCAACGTCCCTTCGCGCCAGAGGTAATAGAAATTGTCTTCGTAGGCCGGGAATACAAAGCGTGTCGGAATTTTCAGGCGTTCGGCAACGCTCGCCAGAAAACGCCCGGCCAGCACCCCATCGGCGCCGTAATCTTCTTGCTCATCGGCGACCAACGCATTGTTTTGCCAGATCGGCACGCCATCACGGCGCCAATAGCAATTGAGCGACCAGCGCGGCAGTTGCTCGCCCGGATACCATTTGCCCTGACCGAAATGCACCAGGCCTTGCGGTGCATAACGCTTACGCATGCGCTGGAACAGTTCGGCGGACAGCTGCCGCTTGTTCGGCCCCAGTGCCGCTGTATTCCATTCGGCACCATCCGGGTCATCGATGGACACGAACGTCGGTTCGCCGCCCATGGTCAGGCGCACATCGCCTTCCAGCAGGTCGGCATCGATCTGCCGACCCAGGGCCTGGATCGCCAGCCATTGTTCGTCGGTGTAGGGCTTGGTAACCCGCGGCGCTTCCCAAATCCGCTCTACGGACATTTCGTGGCTGAATTCGCACTCGCAAGGTTCCACCAGGCCACTGATCGGTGCCGCCGATGACGGATCGGGACTACAGGCCAACGGAATATGTCCTTCACCGGCGAACAACCCGGAGGTCGCATCCAGGCCGATCCAGCCAGCGCCGGGCAAATAGACTTCGCACCAGGCATGCAGGTCGGTGAAATCGACGTCGGTACCCGATGGACCGTCGAGGCTTTTGACGTCGGCGGTCAACTGGATCAGGTAACCGGAGACGAAACGCGCCGCCAATCCCAGATTGCGCAGCAACTGAACCAACAGCCACGCGGAATCGCGGCAGGAACCGGACGCCTGCGCGAGGGTGTGCTCGGGCGTTTGCACGCCCGGTTCCATGCGAATCAGGTAATCAATGTCA
Source organism: Pseudomonas sp. Irchel s3f7 (assembly GCF_900187615.1). Taxonomy (GTDB): domain Bacteria; phylum Pseudomonadota; class Gammaproteobacteria; order Pseudomonadales; family Pseudomonadaceae; genus Aquipseudomonas. Next base: position 112,849 of record NZ_FYDO01000002.1, read on the forward strand.
TCGCTCAGGCGCTGATTGAGCGCGACGAGGAAATCCACGGCTGGCAAAGGGGTACGGTCGATTCCGTCCAGATAGGCCTTGAACGCCGGCGTCAGCGGCAAGGTTTCCAGATACGGAGCCAATTCCTTGCGCTCATCGGCGGCATACGCGAAGGGGATTTTTTCTGCGTAGGGCTCAAGGAAAAAATCGAACGGATTGAAGATCGCCATTTCTGCCAGCAGATCGACCTCGATGCGCAGTTCCTCGGTTTTCTCCGGGAACACCAGCCGCGCCAGGTAATTACCCTGCGGGTCTTGCTGCCAGTTGATGAAGTGCTGCTCGGGCGAGACCTTCAGCGCGTAGGACAGAATCCGCGTGCGGCTGTGGGCGGCGGGACGCAGTCGAACGATCTGCGGGCCGAGCTCGACAGCGCGGTCATAGCGGTAATGCGTGACGTGGTGCAATGCGACATGAATCGACACGGCGTGCCTCCTGCGAGCCCTAAGCGTATTCGAAAGCGCGCAAAACTTATGCCACCCAGCAGTGCTGGCGCTTTCTCCGGTTACTGGAGGCAGTACAGCACCAAAATCGGGCGATGCGAGGAAATGGATTGAGGTAGTTGCGCCTTAATGTGGCGAGCAGTTGCTGAAAGGTTGAATGAGCCGGCCTCATCGCTGGCAAGCCAGCTCCCACAGGTTTATCTGCCATTCACAAAACTATGGCCATGGAAGATCCTTGTGGGGGCTTGCCAGCGATGAGGCCTATGGCTTCAACACATTTCCTATGCCTGAAAATGCAAAACGCCAACCCGAAGGTTGGCGTTCTGTTCAGCTCAAGCGCGGTTTAGCGCGGCACGACCGGCTTGCGGGTCGGCTTGGGGCCTTTGCCCTTGGCGGCGTCCTTGCGATCCTTGGCGGCCTGCTGGTTGCGGGCAAACGCCGCCGCCTTGGCCTGTTCGCGCTTGTCCCACGGATTGCCGCCATCGCTGGCACGTGGTGGCAGGCCGGTATGCTGGGTCAGGATCTTGGTGGTCTTTTCCCCTGCAACCTTGTGGCTGCCGGCCGGCGTCGAGTTCTTGCGACGAGCGCTCTGGTAGCTGTCGGTGGACGGCTGATGCAGCGGGATCAACTGGTTCTTGCCCGGCCCGATCAGGTCGGCACGGCCCATGCGGGTCAACGCTTCACGCAGCATCGGCCAGCCTTTCGGGTCGTGATAACGCAAGAACGCCTTGTGCAGACGACGCTGCTCTTCGCTCTTGACGATAGTTACCGAATCACTCTTGTAGGTGACCTTGCGCAGCGGGTTCTTGCCCGAGTGATACATCGCGGTGGCGGTGGCCATCGGCGACGGGTAGAACGCCTGCACCTGGTCGGCACGGAAACCGTTGCCCTTGAGCCACAGCGCCAGGTTCATCATGTCTTCATCGGTGGTGCCCGGGTGGGCGGCGATGAAGTAAGGAATCAGGTACTGCTCCTTGCCCGCTTCCTTGGAGTACTTCTCGAACATGCGCTTGAACTTGTCATAGCTGCCGATGCCCGGTTTCATCATCTGATTGAGCGGACCTTCCTCGGTGTGTTCCGGGGCGATCTTCAGGTAACCACCGACGTGGTGGGTCACCAGCTCTTTAACGTACTCCGGCGACTCGACCGCGAGGTCGTAACGCAGGCCGGAAGCGATCAGGATCTTCTTCACACCCGGCAACTCACGAGCGCTGCGGTACAACTGGATCAGCGCCGAGTGGTCGGTGTTCAGGTTCGGGCAGATACCGGGGAACACGCAGGATGGCTTGCGGCACGCGGATTCGATTTCCGGGCTCTTGCAGGCGATGCGGTACATGTTCGCGGTCGGGCCGCCGAGGTCGGAGATCACGCCGGTAAAACCCGGGACCTTGTCGCGAATCTCTTCGATTTCGCGAATGATCGATTCGTGGGAACGGTTCTGGATGATCCGGCCTTCATGCTCGGTGATCGAGCAGAAAGTGCAGCCGCCGAAGCAGCCACGCATGATGTTCACCGAGAAGCGGATCATGTCGTAGGCCGGGATTTTCTCCTTGCCGTACGCCGGGTGCGGAATGCGCGCGTAAGGCATGCCGAACACGTAGTCCATTTCTTCGGTGGTCATCGGAATCGGCGGCGGGTTGAACCAGACGTCGACTTCGCCGTGCTTCTGCACCAGCGCACGGGCGTTGCCCGGGTTGGTTTCCAGGTGCAACACACGGTTGGCGTGGGCGTAGAGAACAGCGTCGCCACGGACTTTTTCCACCGACGGCAAACGGATCACGGTCTTGTCGCGAGTCATGCGCGGGCTCGCCAGAATCTGCACGACCTTGGCTTCCTGCGGATCTTCAACCGGACCTTTTTCCTGCTCGATGGCGCAGGCCTGGGTGTCCTGGGTGTTCACGTACGGGTTGATGATCTTGTCGATCTTGCCCGGACGGTCGATGCGCGTGGAGTCGACTTCGTACCAGTCTTTTGGCGTATCACGGCGGATGAACGCGGTGCCGCGCACGTCGGTGATGTCTTCGATCTTGTGACCGAACGACAGGCGCTGGGCGACTTCAACAATCGCACGCTCGGCGTTGCCGTAAAGCAGGATGTCGGCGCAGGCATCGATCAGGATCGAGTTGCGAACCCGGTCCTGCCAGTAATCGTAATGTGCAATGCGGCGCAGGGACGCTTCAATGCCGCCGAGCACGATTGGCACGTGCTTGTAGGCTTCCTTGCAGCGCTGGCTGTAAACCAGGCTGGCGCGGTCCGGACGCTTGCCCGCCATGCCGCCCGGAGTGTAGGCGTCATCGGAGCGGACTTTTTTGTCGGCGGTGTAGCGGTTGATCATCGAATCCATGTTGCCGGCCGCGACGCCGAAGAACAGGTTCGGCTCGCCGAGTTTCATGAAGTCGTCTTTGGACTGCCAGTTAGGCTGGGCGATGATCCCGACGCGGAAGCCCTGGGACTCCAGCAGCCGGCCGATGATCGCCATGCCGAACGACGGGTGGTCGACGTACGCATCACCGGTCACGATGATGATGTCGCAGGAATCCCAGCCGAGCTGATCCATCTCCTCCCTGCTCATGGGCAGGAACGGCGCTGGCCCGAAACATTCGGCCCAGTACTTGGGATAGTCAAATAACGGCTTGGCTGCTTGCATGTCGATAACCGGTGTTGGCTTTCATTGAATTTCGCGGGCGCGGAATATAGCACATTTTTTGACCAATTCCGACGGCTATGGTCGGAAATTGCGTCGCCCCTATCGCGAGCAAGCTTGCTCCTACAGGTACGACGCCCCCCCTGTAGGAGCTGGCTTGCCGGCGATGGGGCCTTTCAGGACACTAAATACCTTACTCGTCATCATCGAAATTGTAGCTACCCGGCGCCAGGTTCTCGAAGCGGGTGTATTTACCGATAAAGGCCAGACGAATAAAGCCGATAGGCCCGTTACGCTGCTTGCCGATAATGATTTCGGCGATGCCTTTGTGCTCGGTTTCCGGGTGATACACCTCGTCGCGGTAAACGAACATGATCACGTCGGCGTCCTGCTCGATCGCTCCGGATTCCCGGAGGTCGGAGTTGATCGGCCGTTTGTTCGGCCGCTGCTCGAGGGAACGGTTGAGCTGGGACAGCGCCACCACCGGGCAGTTGAACTCCTTGGCCAAGGCTTTCAAGGAACGCGAGATTTCCGAAATCTCGTTGGTTCGGTTGTCGCCGCCGGAACCTGGAATCTGCATCAACTGAAGGTAGTCGATCATGATCAGGCCGATCTCACCGTGCTCACGCGCCAGGCGCCGGGTACGCGCACGCATTTCCGACGGGCTGATCCCGGCGGTGTCGTCGATGAACAGCTTGCGGTCATTGAGCAGGTTCACCGCCGAAGTCAGGCGCGGCCAGTCGTCATCTTCCAACTGACCGGAGCGCACCTTGGTCTGGTCGATCCGACCGAGGGACGACAGCATACGCATGATCAGCGATTCGCCTGGCATCTCGAGGGAATACACCAGAACAGCTTTGTCGCTACGCAGTACGGCGTTTTCCACCAGGTTCATCGCGAAGGTGGTTTTACCCATCGACGGACGACCGGCGACGATGATCAAGTCAGCCGGCTGCAGGCCGCTGGTCTTTTCATCAAGGTCGGTGTAACCAGTGGACAGGCCGGTAATGGCGTTGTCTGTGTTGAACAGCGTGTCGATGCGATCGATGGCCTTGGTCAGCAAATCATTCACACCCACCGGGCCACCGGTTTTCGGCCGGGCCTCGGCAATCGCGAAGATCTGGCGTTCCGCTTCGTCGAGGATCTCTTCAGCAGTGCGACCTTCCGGGTTGAAGGCGCTGTCGGCGATCTCGGTGCTGATGCCGATCAGTTGGCGCAACGTCGCGCGCTGACGGACGATCTGCGCATAGGCCTTGATGTTGGCGACGGACGGCGTGTTTTTCGCCAGTTCACCAAGATAACCGAGGCCACCCACTTGAGACGTCTGACCTTCCTTGTCCAGTTGTTCGGCAAGGGTCACGACGTCAATCGGGGAGTTCTGATCGGCCAGTTTGGCGATCGCACGGAAGATCAGGCGGTGGTCATGTCGATAGAAATCGCCGTCGGAGACTTGATCGAGCACACGCTCCCAGGCGTTGTTGTCCAGCATCAGACCACCGAGTACAGCCTGTTCGGCTTCGATGGAATGCGGCGGCACTTTCAGCGCGGCGGTTTGCAGATCGTATTGCTCAGGAGCGGAGATATCGTTCATGGCCACTTGAAATTGGAGGAATCAGAAAGACAAAGGGCACGACCTGTAAACAGGATCGTGCCCGATGTTACCGGCAAGCACCCAAGGGTGCCAGCCGACAAGTGCTGCTTAAGCTGCTACCACAACAACGCGTACGGTGGCTTCAACTTCGGCGTGCAGGTGCACGGCTACGTCGAATTCGCCTACGTTGCGGATGGTGCCGTTCGGCAGACGAACTTCGCTCTTCTGCACTTCAACGCCGGAGGCGGTCAGTGCGTCAGCGATGTCGTGAGTACCGATCGAACCGAACAGCTTGCCTTCGTCGCCAGCGGTGGCAGTGATAGTCACTTCCAGCTCGGCCAGTTGGGCAGCGCGGCTTTCAGCCGACGATTTACGATCTGCTGCTGCTTTTTCCAGCTCAGCACGACGCTCTTCGAACGCAGCCAGGTTGGCTGGGGTCGCAGCGGTAGCTTTGCCGTAAGGCAGCAGGTAGTTACGACCGTAACCAGCCTTAACGTTCACTTTGTCACCCAGGTTGCCCAGGTTGGTGACTTTTTCCAGAAGGATCAGTTGCATGTGAAAATCCTCTTAACTTTTAACCTTCACCGTTCGCGCTATCGGCATCTTTCGGTGCCGAACGACCGCGAAAATCAATCAGGCTGTCGACGATGGCCAGGACCACCAGCAACGGATAGATCAGCTGCATGAACAGCAACAGCGTGACGTACAACCCCACCAACCAGAACCTGGCCAGTCGCTTTTGCGCCACCAGCCCGTGAATCAGGGCCAGCCCGGCAAACATCAGCGGTACACTGCACAACGGCGTCAACATGGCCATCTGCGAACCGAGATTCGGCCCCAGAAGCATGCACGCCAGCAGTAACATCGCCGGCAAAAGCGGGAAGCGGATGGCGCGAAACTCGCGACCAAAACCGCCCGGGTTGTACAACAACGCCTGCCAGTAGCGCCCGGCAAGCAGGCTCAGCACACTGACGATTTGCAACAAGGCCGCAATCAGGCCGGTCAGGACTGGTGCAATCAGGGACGCGAAACGCGCTTGCTCGTCTACCGACAACTTCTGGTAGACATCACCGAGTAGCGACGGCATGACTTTGATCAAAGCCTGCGCCAGCATCTCGATCTGGGGACCAAAAGCCGTCCCCAGCACCACTGAAAACACCACTCCCATCGCTATGCTGACCAGCAGCACGCGGTTCCAGGACTCGCTTGCGCGCAAAACCAACGCAAGGCTCGCAGACCCCAGCAGCACCAGAAGTGCCCGTGGGTCGTCGGAGTAGAGCCACCAGGCCAAGGCCGGCAGCATTCCCAGAGCAAGAACGCCTATGGCGTCCTTCAATCCGCGCCGCAGGAGCACAAGGCATCCAGCGGCAGCACCCAACCAATACAACAACGGCAATGCCGCGCATCCAGCCACTACGAGAGTGGCCTGCATACGGCCGCGCATGATGAACTCAGCTATGGCACGCATGCATTCAATCCTTTGCTACGTGTCGACTGCCCGGTCTCAGCGGCCGTGGCTGTCGGTGTAGGCCAGCAGGGCCAGGAAGCGGGCGCGCTTGATAGCGGTGGCCAGCTGACGCTGATAACGAGCTTTGGTACCGGTGATGCGGCTTGGAACAATTTTGCCGGTCTCGGATACGTAAGCTTTCAGAGTGTTGAGATCTTTGTAATCGATCTCTTTCACGTCTTCAGCGGTGAAGCGGCAGAATTTACGACGACGGAAGAAACGTGCCATTTGATAGGCTCCTTAAAAGGTCCGTGGATTACTCGTCAGCGTTATCGCTGTTGTCGCTGTCATCACTATCAGCGCTTTCAGCGCCTTCGTGCTCAGGACGGTCGCGACGCTCACGGCGCTCACTGCGGTTTTCTTCAGCCTTGAGCATCTCGGATTGGCCGGTAACGGCTTCTTCGCGACGGATGACCAGGTTACGGATCACTGCATCGTTGTAGCGGAAGTTGTCTTCCAGCTCGGCCAGGGCCTTGCCAGTGCACTCAACGTTCAGCATCACGTAGTGAGCCTTGTGAACATTGTTGATTGCGTAGGCCAGTTGACGACGGCCCCAATCTTCCAGACGGTGGATTTTGCCGCCGTCTTCTTCGATCAGCTTGGTGTAACGCTCAACCATGCCGCCGACTTGCTCGCTTTGATCCGGGTGGACCAAAAAGATGATTTCGTAATGACGCATGAATGCTCCTTACGGGTTGTAGCCTGCCGCTCAAAAGCGGTCAGACAAGGAGTGAATGACACTTATGGACTTGCGGACGCTAGACACGTAGGTGCCTGCCATCACAGCAAGGGGCGCAATTGTAGAGAAGGGGCGAGAGAGGCGCAAGGTAATTGGTGATTATTTGAACAGCCACCATTTACCACACACCCGTAGGAGCCGGCTTGCTGGCGATCCATGCGACCGGGCATGTCAGACACACCGAGGCGCATGAATCGCCAGCAAGCCGGCTCCTACAGGCTGGATCAGGACTTCTTGGTGGCAGCCTTGGCTTTGGCACTGCGCTGACGCTGCGCCTCGAACAGGCATACGCCAGTCGCCACGGAAACGTTGAGACTGCTGACGCTACCGGCCATCGGCAGGTTCACCAGGTAGTCGCAATGCTCGCGGGTCAAACGACGCATGCCCTTGCCTTCGGCGCCCATGATCAGGATCGTCGGGCCGGTCAGGTCCTGGTCATAAATGCTGACCTCGGCCTCACCCGCCGTGCCCACTACCCACAAACCGCGCTGCTGGAGTTTTTCCAGAGTGCGCGCCAGGTTGGTGACGGCAACCAACGGAATCACTTCCGCCGCACCGCAGGCGACTTTTCGTACAACCGGTGTCAGGGTTGCTGACTTGTCTTTCGGCACAATCACCGCCAGCGCACCTGCCGCATCAGCAGAGCGCAGGCAGGCGCCGAGGTTGTGCGGATCGGTCACGCCGTCGAGCACCAACAGCAGCGGTGCGCCATCGGTGCGATCCAGCAGCTCGTCGAGCATTGCCTCGCCCCAGACCTGGCTCGGACTGACGTCCGCAACCACGCCCTGGTGCACGCCTTCGACCCAGGCATCCATTTCGCGACGTTCGGCCTGGCCGACCTGAACACGATTTTCGTTGGCCAGTTCGATCAGGGTCTGAACCCGCGGATCACTGCGACCTTCAGCCAGCCAGATCTGCTTGACGCGTTTCGGGTGGTGGCGCAGCAACGCTTCTACAGCATGCACGCCGTAGATCTTTTCCAACTGACTCATGACTTGGCCTTAGGTTTACGCGCCCCGCCGCTTTTGGCTGGGGCCGAGCCCGCTTTTGGCGGGCCTTTACGATGTTTGCTCGGTTTGGCTGGCTTGCCGCCGACAGCGTTGTCAGCCGCCGACCGACTGGTCTTTCCCCCAGACGCCGCTTTACCGCCGCTTTTCGCACCGGCGAGCAACGCCTGCTTCATTTCACGGCTTTTGCGCACTTCGGCGTTTTTTGCCGCTGCATCGCTTGGGCGATAGGCTTCGGCAGTCTTTTCCTTTGCAGGACGACGACCGGTTTTCGCCGGCGCCGGTTCTGCGGCGGACTTGGAGGCAGGTGCCGCAGTTTCGGCGCCACGCTTCTTGCGACCGATTGGCGCGTTGATGGTGTTTTCAGCCATCTCGAAGTCGATCTTGCGCTCGTCGAGATCGACGCGCATGACCCGCACTTCTACGGTATCGCCAAGGCGGAAGCTGCGACCGGTACGCTCACCGGCCAAGCGGTGGTGCACAGGATCGAAGTGGTAGTAATCGCCCGGCAGCGCAGTGACGTGCACCAGGCCTTCGACGTAGATGTCGGTCAGCTCGACGAACAGGCCAAAACCGGTTACTGCGGTGATCACACCCGGGAACGATTCGCCCACGCGGTCTTTCATGAACTCACACTTGAGCCAGTTCACTACGTCGCGGGTCGCTTCGTCGGCACGGCGCTCGCTCATCGAGCACTGCTCGCCGAGCTGTTCCAGGGCCGCTTCGTCGTACGGATAGATGCGCGCCTTCGGAATGGTCATCGCACCAGCACGGCGAACGTGCGGGGTGTCCTGCTTCGAATGGATCACGCTGCGGATCGCCCGGTGCGTGAGCAAGTCCGGGTAGCGGCGGATCGGCGAGGTGAAGTGGGTGTACGCCTCGTAATTCAGGCCGAAGTGGCCCTGGTTATCAGCGCTGTACACCGCCTGGCTCAACGAACGCAGCATGACGGTCTGGATCAGGTGGAAATCCGGACGATCCTTGATACCAGCCAGCAATGCCTGGTAATCCTTCGGCGACGGGCCGTCCTTGCCTTTGTGCAAGGAAAGACCGAGCTCACCGAGGAACGCGCGCAGTTTTTCCAGACGCTCCGGTGGCGGACCATCGTGAACGCGGTACAGCGCCGGGATTTCGTGCTTTTTCAGGAATTCGGCGGTGGCCACGTTGGCCGCCAGCATGCATTCCTCGATCAGCTTGTGCGCATCGTTGCGCACGGTCGGACGGATTTCGGCGATCTTGCGCTCGGAACCGAAGATGATCCGGGTTTCCTGAGTTTCGAAATCGATCGCACCACGCACGTGACGGGCCGCCAGCAACACCTTGTACAGCGAGTACAACTGTTTGAGGTGCGGCACCACGTCGGTGTATTCGCCACGCAGTTTGCGCCCTTCGGTGGCTTTCGGCGTTTCCAGCATCGCGCTGACTTTGTTGTAGGTCAGGCGGGCATGGGAGTGGATCACCGCTTCGTAGAAGCAGTAGTCAGTCATTTCGCCGGATTTGGAGATGGTCATCTCGCAAACCATGGCCAGGCGATCGACTTGCGGATTCAGCGAGCACAGACCGTTGGACAGCTGCTCAGGCAGCATCGGGATCACGCGCTCGGGAAAGTACACCGAGTTGCCGCGAACCTGGGCTTCGGCATCCAGCGCCGAACCGAGTTTCACGTAGCTGGAAACGTCGGCAATCGCCACGTACAACTTCCAGCCGCCGGAGAACAGGCGCAGCTTGCCCGGACGGGCTTCGCAGTAGACCGCGTCATCGAAGTCGCGAGCATCTTCGCCGTCGATGGTGACGAACGGCAGATGGCGCAGGTCGATGCGCTTCTCTTTGTCTTTCTCTTCGACTTCCGGCTTGAGCTTGGCGGCTTCCTTGAGTACGGCTTCAGGCCAGACGTGAGGAATGTCGTAGGTGCGCAGGGCGACATCAATCTCCATGCCCGGCGCCATGTAGTTGCCCACGACTTCGACCACGTCACCTTGCGGCTGGAAGCGTGGTGTCGGCCAGTGAGTGATCTTCACTTCGACGAACTGACCTACCTGTGCGTTGGCGTTACGACCCGGCGTCACCAGCACTTCTTGCTGGATCTTCGGATTGTCGGCAACGACAAAACCGATGCCGCCCTCTTCGAAGTAGCGGCCGACGATGGTTTCGTGAGCGCGGGACACCACTTCGACGATCATGCCTTCGCGGCGACCGCGACGATCCAGGCCAGACACTCGGGCCAGCGCACGGTCACCGTCGAACACCAGACGCATTTGCGCCGGGCTCATGAACAGGTCGTCGCTGCCGTCGTCCGGCACCAGGAAGCCGAAACCGTCACGGTGACCGCTGATGCGGCCCAGGATCAGGTCAAGCTTGTCCACCGGCGCATACGTGCCGCGACGGGTATAGATGAGTTGAGCATCGCGCTCCATGGCGCGCAGGCGGCGGCGCAGGGCTTCGATCTGGTCTTCTGTGGTCAGACCAAACTCTTCGACCAGCTGCTCGCGGTTAGCAGGCGAACCCCGATCAGCAAGGTGCTGAAGGATCAGTTCGCGGCTAGGAATAGGGTTTTCGTATTTTTCCGCTTCACGAGCGGCCTCGGGATCGAGGGACTGCCAATCGGCCATTAGAGAGTTTTCACCTTGTCTATATACGGGTTAGTTTGGCATAGGCGTAATGAAACGGGAAATTTCAGGCTAAGACACCCCATCTAAAGCCCCATATCGACACCGCAAAGCTGTTTTGAAGACCGCTGGCGAAATTTTCCAGTTTTTTTTGAGCCTGGGGGTTTACAGTTAAAAAGACGCTCCGTATAGTGCGCGCCATCGACGACGGAGACGTTGCCGATACTGCCCAGATGGTGAAATTGGTAGACACGCCAGCTTCAGGTGCTGGTGACCGCAAGGTCGTGGAAGTTCGAGTCTTCTTCTGGGCACCAATTTCGAGCTTGAGATTAGATCAATTTCAAGGCTCACACAAAAACCCGCGAAAGCGGGTTTTTTGCATTCTGGAGCTCTGATTTATTAATTTTAAAATCAGGGGTTTACAGATCAAAACACGCTCCGTATAGTGCGCCACATCAACAGCGGCAACGCTGAAGATGAATGCCCAGATGGTGAAATTGGTAGACACGCCAGCTTCAGGTGCTGGTGACCGCAAGGTCGTGGAAGTTCGAGTCTTCTTCTGGGCACCAATTCAAATTCAAGGTTACGGCCTTGGATTTCACAAAAACCCGCGAAAGCGGGTTTTTGCGTTTCTGGCCTAAAATCCCCTCCCCCCGCAGGACCTGTAGGAGCTGCCGAGTGAAACGAGGCTGCGATCTTTTGACTTTTAAAATCAACGTCAAAAAATCGCAGCCTTCGGCAGCTCCTACAATGAGCCTGCCTCGCCTTGCAATGCGCATTTGAGAAACAATATCGTTTATCATTGTTACAAGTTTTTGCAATGTGACAGCGAGGAACCCTGCGAATGATGTTTCGAAATACCCTGCGCCGCGGCCTGATCACCACCCTCCTCGGCCTGGCACTCGCCACTCCCTTCACCCAAGCCGCCGACCCGGTTGCCCTGACGCTCTACAACGGTCAGCACAAAGAAGTCGGCGACGCAGTCGCCAAAGCTTTCGAAGCCAAAACCGGCATTCACGTCAATGTCCGCAAAGGCAGCAGCAATCAACTCGCCAGCCAGGTTGTCGAAGAGGGCGACCGCTCCCCCGCCGACGTGATCTACACCGAAGAATCGCCACCACTGAATAAACTCGGCGAGCAAGGCTTGCTGGCCAAGACCGATGACGCCACCCTGGCGGTTCTGCCCAAAGAATACGTAGCCGGCAACGGTACCTGGATTGGCGTCACCGCCCGGGTTCGCGTCGTGGCATTCAACCCCAAACTGATCGACGAAAAAGACCTGCCAAAATCGGTGATGGAGTTCTCCGATCCAAAATGGCAAGGCAAGGTCGGCTTCGTACCCACCAGCGGCGCCTTCCAGGAACAAGCCGTGGCAATCATCAAAGTGCACGGCATGGATGCAGCCGAAGAATGGCTGACCGGCCTGCGCGCTTTCGGCAAGACTTACAGCAACAACATGGTCGCGCTCAAAGCCGTGGAAAATGGCGAAGTGGCCACTGTACTGGTGAACAACTACTACTGGTTTGCCCTGCAACGGGAAAAAGGCCAGCTCGATTCGAAACTGCATTACTTCACCGGCGGCGACGTCGGCGGGTTGATCACCGTGTCCAGCGCTGCCGTCCTGAAATCCAGCAAACACCCAAAAGAAGCCCAGCAATTGCTCGCCTACATGGCCAGTGAAGAAGGCCAGCGCGTAATCACCCAGACCACCGCCGAATATCCTTTGCACAAAGGCATGGAGTCGGATCGTGGGCTCAAGCCGTTCAGCGAACTGGAAGCACCGAAAGTCACCCCCGCCGATCTCGGCAATGCTGAAGAGGCGCTGGATCTGGAACGCGACGTTGGCCTGAATTGATGGGCGCTTCACTTTCTACGCACACGGGATATGTACCGCGCCGCAAGCGGCCTTCTATCTGGCTGATGTTGCCCGTACTGCTGCTGGTTGCGCTTAGCTTGCTGCCTCTGCTGTATGTCGGCCTTAAGGCTTGGCAAGCCGGCTGGGCAGAAGCGCTGCACTTGCTGTGGCGACCTTATGTCTTCGGCTTGTTGCGCAACACCCTCGCCTTGATGATCGGTGTCACCGTTACTTGCGGGGTAATCGGTTTGTCGCTGGCCTGGCTACTGGAGCGCAGCAATCTGCCGGGCCGACGATTGTGGGGCGTGATTCTCTGCCTGCCGTTCGCCGTGCCGGCTTTTGTCAGCAGCTTCACCTGGGTTTCACTGAGCGCACATTTCGAGGGACTCGGCGGGGCCATCCTGGTGATGAGCCTGTCCAAATACCCGCTGATTTTCCTGCCGGTGGCGGCCACCCTGCGCAACCTCGACCCAGCTCTCGAAGAGTCCGCGCGTACGCTGGGGCAGAATCGTTGGGGCGTATTCTTCAAGGTTACTCTGCCCCTGCTCTGGCCTTCGTTACTCGCCGGTTCACTGCTGATTGCGCTGCACATGCTGGTGGAGTTTGGCGCGCTGTCGATCATCGGCCTGCAAACTTTCACCACGGCGATCTATCAACAGTTCGAGCTGGAATTCAGCAACGCCAACGCAGCCATGTTGTCAGCGGTCCTGCTGGCGCTGTGCCTGATGTTGTTGTGGCTGGAGCTGCGCGTTCGCGGCAAGGGTCGGCATGTACGTACTGGCCAGGGCGCGGCGCGACAGGCGGAGCAGGTTCAATTGGGGCCGTGGGTGGTCGCCGGACAACTTTACTGCCTGTTTTTGGCAATCATCGGCAGCGGGATTCCGCTGGGCATGCTGGCTTACTGGTTGGCTGTGGGTTCATCGGCGGCGTTTCCGGTGGCAGCAATCAGCGAAGCATTGCTTTCATCCCTCGCGCTGTCTCTGGGCGGCGCTGCGTTGTGCCTGGTGCTGGCGGTGCCAGTAGGATTGCTGGTGGTGCGCTACAAAGGCCAACTGGCGATCTGGGCCGAACGCCTGCCCTACCTGCTGCATGCGCTGCCGGGACTGGTGATCGCGCTGACCCTGGTGTATTTCGCCCTGCATTATGTGCCGGCGCTGTACCAGACTTCGGCGCTGCTGCTGATCGCTTATGCGTTGCTGTTTCTGCCGCTGGCGCAGGCGCCGATTCGCACCGCCCTGACCAAGGCCGCGCCGCAACTGGAAGAAGCCGCGCGAACGCTGGGCGCTTCGTCGTTCAGCGCTTTTTGCCGAGTGACGCTGCCGATCATTTTTCCGGCGCTGGGTGCGGCGTTCGCGCTGGTGTTTCTGGATGCAATGAAGGAGCTGACGGCGACGCTGCTGTTGAGTCCGACAGGGCTGAATACACTGGCAACGGAAGTGTGGGCGCATACCGCAAATGTGGAGTTTGCGGCGGCGGCGCCTTATGCGGCGTTGTTGATTTTGGTGTCAGGGTTGCCGGTTTATTTGCTGACAACCCGGATGTATTTGAGTCGCTAGTAAAAGATCGCAGCCTGCGATCTTTGATCTTTTAAGCCCTGAACTGCCCCAGACTGGCTTTAAGTTGCGCCGCCAAGCCATCGAGCACCTTGCCGCTGACCGTGGTTTCCACCACTGCCTGAGCGGCCTTCTCGGCCTGCGCATGAATGGTCTGGACCCGACCGCGCACAGCTTGCGCCCCTCTTGCCTGATGCTCGGCTGCCTGAGTCGCCAGGCCTATCGCCGCGTGAACCTGCTCGACCGACGCCTGCACCGACTGCTGCAACCGCGCACTGTCACGCAACACCAGCAACCCTTCGTTAGCCTGACGCCCAGCCTGACCAATCGCCGCCACCGCTTCCCGCGCACCTTGCTGCAACGCCACGATGTGCGCCTGAATATCACCCGTAGAGCTTTGGGTCTTGCTCGCCAACGCCCGCACCTCATCCGCCACCACGGCAAATCCGCGCCCGGTCTCACCCGCCCGCGCCGCTTCGATGGCCGCGTTCAACGCCAGCAGATTGGTCTGCTCGGCGATGCCGTGGATCACCGTCAGCACCACTTCAATTTGCTCACTTTGTTGCGCCAGACGCTCGATGACTTGCGCCCCGGTACCGACCTGACCCGCCAGCGCTTCGATCAGACCGCCGACTTTCGCCGCAGTCCGAGTGTTTTCATCGGTGGCCTGGCGGATTTCGACAACCTGCTTCAACGCAGCCTGCATCGCATGACTTTCAGATTGGGCCTCATCGGCCATTTGCGACAACGCACGCAGACTTTCAGCGACTTCATCGCGCTGCATGCCCGCCGCCGCATCGGCTCCGGCATTGCGCAAGGTCATGGCACCGATTTCCACACCGGTGCGCTGGGCCACATCACCCGCCTCGCGCACGATCGGCTGCAACTTATCCACAAAGCGATTGACTGCCGATGCCATGTCGCCGATTTCATCTTTGCTGCTGATCTGCACACGCTTGGTGAGATCACCCTCGCCCGCCGCCAGATCATCCATGGCCACAATCAGCATTTTCAGGCGATTGACCACTCGACGACCGAGCACTACTGCCAGCAACAACAGCACGCCACAGCCGACCAGCGCCAGGCTCAAACCAATGCGCCAACGCAAGGTGGCCGCAGCCTCCTGCACGGTACTGGTGGTATTGACCTTCATTTCAGATGCCGTGGCCTGAGCCGATTGCAGACGCGCGCCCATGGCCGCCGCACTGTCAGCTGCCGCGCCTTTCAGGCTGTCGCCCACGAGCTGGTCGCTGCTGGCAATCAACGCGGAGAAACGCTTGTCCAGCGCCGCCAGATCGGTTTCCACCGAGGCGGTCGAGACACCCATCAAGACCTTGCCGATTTCCACGCCGTTAGGATTGATCGAGGCCTCGATATAGAAAACCGACGGGTCGTTTTTCGCCGCATCCAGCACCTTGTCCAACGCACGCTCGCCCTGGCCTTTTTCCAAAAGGGCCTTGTTGATCGGGTTTTCCCGGTTGAGGTAGCGCGTCAGATGCTGGCCGGTGGCGTCGTCGTAGACCACGAACAGCACGTTCGGATTGCGCTGGGCGCGTCGAGCGAATTCGGACAGGGTCGGAACGTCGTTGTCCCACATGGCGCGAGGCGCGACAGAGGCCAACAGCTGCGCCATGTCGTTGGCGGAGTCCTTCAGGTCTTTTTCCAGCGTTGCGCGCAACTGCGCCTGCTCGTCCTTCAGTCGCGCGGACAAGCCGGTCGTCAGGCGTTGACGCGTACTGGTGGAGAGGCTGTCGAGGCTCGACGTGACTTCGCGCCCCGCCTGCTCAAGCTCCCCGGAAAGTTTTTGGCTATCGGCGCCCAGGCGCATGCCCAGATCGGCTTCAAGCGCCGTCACCGTGCTCCGGGTCAGCGCAACAGCGACCAGCACCTGCACCAAAAGGGCGATACCAAGGGTAACGAACACGGGCCGCAACAAACGGCTCTGTAACAATGAGAGAACGGCCGACACTTGATATCCCTCTGCTTAAACGCCATTAAATTGATGGCACGCCAAAAGTGACGTTTAGGCAAAGCTAACAGCAAAGGTCATGCCGCCCGACAGGCATAAACGACAAAGGCCCCGATTAAGGGGCCTTTGTGTTTTACATCAACAGCTTATCAAGCGAACGGATGGCGCAGAACGATGGTTTCGTTGCGGTCAGGGCCCGTCGAAATAATGTCGATCGGCGCGCCGATCAACTCTTCGACGCGCTTGATGTAAGCACGGGCATTAGCCGGCAGCTCTTCCAGGGTCTTGGCACCCACGGTCGACTCGGTCCAGCCCGGCACTTCTTCGTACACAGGCAGCAGGCCCACGTAGCTGTCAGCGTCAGTCGGGGCAACCGCATTGCCTTCTGCATCTTTGTAGCCGACGCAGATGTTGATGGTTTCCAGACCGTCGAGCACGTCCAGCTTGGTCAGGCAGATGCCCGAGATGCTGTTCACATCGATAGCGCGACGCAGGATGACGGCGTCGAACCAGCCACAACGACGAGCACGGCCGGTCGTCGCGCCGAACTCGTGACCTTGTTTGGCCAGGTGCGCACCGACTTCGTCGAACAGCTCAGTCGGGAATGGACCCGAACCTACACGCGTGGTGTAAGCCTTGGTGATGCCCAGGATGTAGTCCAGGAACATCGGGCCAACACCCGAACCGGTAGCAACGCCGCCAGCGGTGGTGTTAGAGCTGGTCACGTACGGGTAGGTGCCGTGGTCGATATCCAGCAGCGAACCTTGAGCGCCTTCGAACATGATGTCTTTGCCAGCGCGACGCAGGTCGTGCAGCTCGGCAGTCACGTCCAGCATCAGCGGCTTGAGCAGCTCAGCGTATTCTTTGCATTCGGCCAGGGTCTTGTCGAATTCGATGGCCGGCTCTTTGTAGTAACCCACCAGCATGAAGTTGTGGTAATCCACCAGTTCACGCAGCTTGTCTTCAAAGCGCGGCATGTTGAGCAGGTCGCCCACACGCAGGCCACGACGTGCAACCTTGTCTTCGTAGGCCGGGCCGATGCCGCGACCGGTAGTACCGATCTTCAGCTCGCCACGGGCCTTTTCACGGGCCTGGTCCAGCGCAACGTGGAAGGACAGGATCAGCGGGCAGGACGGGCTGATGCGCAGACGCTCGCGCACCGGCACACCTTTTTCTTCCAGCTTGATGATCTCGCGCAGCAGGGCGTCAGGTGCAACCACCACGCCGTTGCCGATCAGGCACTGCACGCCTTCGCGCAGCACGCCCGACGGGATCAGGTGCAAGACGGTTTTTTCGCCGTCGATCACCAGCGTGTGGCCAGCGTTGTGGCCACCCTGGTAGCGCACTACGGCGGCAGCATGTTCGGTCAGCAGATCAACGATCTTGCCTTTGCCCTCATCACCCCATTGGGTGCCCAGGACTACGACATTCTTACCCATAACACTTGTCCTCATTCGCGCAAACTTGGTGCCGGCGGCAGCCGGCAGGAAAACTCAAGAAGCCAGTGGCGATACTTGCCAAAGCCCGTTCTGCTGGATCAATTGCCGGTCGCAGTCCGCTTCACGGGCGGCGGCCAATGGCTGCCCAGGCAATGCCTGAACGACACGCTGACCCTCACTGCGCAACTGGCAAACCTGCTGCCAGAGTGCCGCATCCGTACTGTCAGGCATCCAGATACCGCCAGACGGTAGCTCGATCTCAGCACGCCCCAGGGTCACCAGGGTTTTCAAATCGGTGGAGAAGCCGGTAGCCGGACGAGCGCGACCGAAGTCGGCGCCGATGTCGTCGTAACGACCGCCCTGGGCAATGGACTGGCCAACACCCGGTACAAACACCGCGAACACGACGCCGGTGTGGTAGTGATAGCCGCGCAACTCGCCCAGGTCGAAGTACAGCGGCAATTGCGGGAAACGCACGGACAAACGCTCGGCAATTGCCAGCAAGTCATCCAGCGCAGCCAATACCGGAGCCGGCGCCTTGGCCAGACGCTCGCGGGCAGCGCTCAGCACTTCACGACCGCCACACAGGTCGACCAGCGCACGCAGCATGCCCGACAGATCGGCAGGCAAACCTTCGGTCAAGGTAATGACCTCGTCGATGGCCTTGCGTTGCAGCGCATCGAACAACTGCTGCTCGACCTCACCGGACAAACCGGCGGCACGGGCCAGGCCACGGTAGATACCAACATGACCGAGGTCCATGTGCACATCCGGCACATCGGCCAGTTGCAGCATGGCCAGCATCAGGCTGATGACTTCTACGTCGCTGCTCGGACTCGCGTCGCCGTACAACTCGGCACCCAGTTGAATCGGGCTGCGCGAGGACGACAAGGCGCGAGGCTGAGCGTGCAGAACACTACCGGCATAGCACAGACGGCTTGGGCCTTCGCGACGCAAGGTGTGCGCGTCGATGCGCGCCACTTGCGGCGTGATGTCAGCACGGAAACCCATCTGCCGGCCCGATTGCGGGTCGATGACCTTGAAGGTGCGCAGATCCAGATCCTGGCCCGCGCCGGTCAGCAGGGATTCCAGGTACTCGATATGGGGAGTCACGACAAACTCGTAACCCCAGCTCTGGAACAGATCCAACACCTGACGACGCGCAACTTCAATGCGCGCAGCTTCCGGTGGCAGTACTTCTTCGATGCCATCTGGCAGAAGCCAGCGGTCTACCGTTGCCATTACGCCTTCCCCTATCTCCGGGCGACCAGCCTGTCGGCGAGCCTTGAGTGAAGCAGAAAATGATCAGCTTGCGCACAAACCACGCGCATGAGCGACGGAGCGAAAAGCCCTCTAACCGGCTTCGCCAATCACTTTCCTCGAAAAACTGTCGGGCCATTCAGCCCGTCGCCTGCTCAAAAAACCGCAATCAAACATGCAGACGCAAAAAAGCCGGGAATTTCCCGGCTGCCGCATCATACACACGTTTTCCCAAAGGATCACCCCGCCAGAGGCTTTAGCCGCCCGGCGGGATAATTCAGGCTAACGCCGTGTCAAGGCTTGGCTTTTTCCAGGTAGTGGAAGAAGTCACTGCTTGGGTCGAGGACCAGGACGTCGGATTTGCTTGCAAAGCTTTCACGGTAAGCACGCAGGCTACGGTAGAACGCGTAGAACTCCTGGTCCTGACCGTACGCCTTGGAGTAAATCGCTGCGGCCTGGGCATCACCGTCACCGCGAACCTCTTCAGATTCACGATAGGCTTCAGCCAGCAGAACGCGGCGCTGACGATCGGCGTCGGCACGGATGCCTTCGGACAGCTCGTTACCCTTGGCGCGGTGCTCACGAGCTTCACGCTCACGCTCGGTGCTCATACGCTCGAACACGCTGCGGTTCACTTCCTTCGGCAGGTCGATGGTCTTGACCCGGACATCGACAACTTCGATACCCAGTTCTTTTTCAGCCATCTTGTTCAGCGAAGCCGTGATATCCGCCATCAGCGCATCACGCTCACCGGACACCACTTCGTGCAAGGTGCGCTTACCGAACTGGTCACGCAGGCCCGATTCCAGACGACGGGACAAACGCTCGTCGGCAATCTGCTTGAGGCCGGAAGTTGCGGTGTAGAAACGCTCTGCGTCCTTCACACGCCACTTGGCGTAGGCATCGACCATCACGGCTTTCTTTTCCAGCGTCAGGAAGCGCTGCGTCGGTGCATCCAGCGTCATCAGGCGTGCGTCGAATTTACGCACCTGGTTAACGTAAGGCACTTTCACATGCAGGCCCGGCTGAACATCGGCCTGAACCACGCGACCAAACTGCAGCAACACCGCGCGCTCGGTCTGAGCCACGATGTAGAAGCAGTTCCAGGCAGCGATCGCCACGACGACGCCGACAATAAGGGCGATCAGCGATTTATTGCTCATCAGCGACTCTCCCTGGTACGTGCTTGCTGTTGCTGCAGATCAGCTGCGGCACGCGCATTCGCTTCATTGCTGGTGGCTGCCGCACTGTTCACCGGAGTGCTGGTGCTGCGGCCACTTTCGACCATTTTGTCCAGCGGCAGGTACAACAGGTTGCTCTGGCCATTTTTGTTGCCGGTCACGAGCACCTTGCTGGTGTTGCTGAAGACTTCCTGCATGGTGTCCAGGTACAGACGCTGGCGGGTGACTTCAGGTGCCTTGCGGTACTCGGCGACCAGTTTGGTGAAGCGATCAGCCTCACCCTTGGCACGCGAGACGGTTTCGTCACGGTAGCCGTTGGCGTCTTCGAGAATACGCTGAGCCTGACCACGAGCTTCCGGCACGACGCCGTTGGCATAGGTTTCAGCCTGGTTACGCGAACGCTGCTCGTCTTCACGGGCACGGATCACGTCATCGAAGGCTTCCTGGACTTCACGCGGTGCCGCTGCGCTCTGAACGTTGACTTGGGTAACGGTGATGCCGGTGCGATAGGTATCCATGAAGCGTTGCAGACGCTCCTTGATCTCGCTGGCCATCAATTCACGACCTTCGGTCAGCACCTGGTCCATTGCGGTGGAACCCACCACGTGGCGCAAGGCACTGTCGGTCGCGTGCTGCAGGCTGATTTCCGGCTGATCGACGCTCAGCACGAAGTCCTGCAGGTTGCTGATCTTGTACTGCACGGTCAGCGGCACTTCGACGATGTTCTCGTCTTCAGTCAGCATCTGGCCCTGCTTGGTGTACGCACGCTCACGCGTAACGTTTTCCATGTACTTCTTGTCGATCGGCGGGAAGTAGATATTCAGGCCGGGACCGACGGTTTCGTAGTACTTGCCGAAGCGCAGCACCACGGCTTGCTCCTGCTCGTCGACGACATAGACCGCGCTGTACAGCCATACGGCCGCCAGGACGACCAGGCCGATGCCGAGCAGGCCGCCAAAGCCGCCACTCTTGCCCGAACTACCGCCGTCGTCACCGCCACGTTTCTTACCACCACCGAACAACCCGTTCAGGCTTTCCTGCAGCTTTCGGAAGGCCTCGTCGAGATCCGGTGGTCCCTTGCGGTCGCCGTTATTACGACGTTTGCCACCCCAAGGGTCCTGATTATTCGAGTTGCCACCCGGCTCATTCCAAGCCATAGCGCTCTCCATCTGATAAAGCAAAGACGCACCCACGGCGCGCCGACCAATGCTACAGAATGCCTGTCACCACGGCACAACCGCTTTCTCAGGCTTTTATTGCAAAGTGTGTTGCTCGATGAATTCCATCGGCTGCAATCCTTCGCGGCTTACCAGTCGATTCAACTCGACCCGGGGCAAACGAACGGCCAGCAAACTGATGCCTTCTTCGTCGTGCTCTTCTTTCTGCACCGCACCGAGTTCGAAAAACTGCGCACGCAGTCGAGCGAATCGTTGCGGCAAGCGCAGGGTACCGATAAACAAATCACTGCCAAGTAACTCGGCAATGGCTTGCTCAAGCAATTCCAGCCCCGAGCCATCACGTGCCGACAACCAGACCCGCTGGGGTTTGCCGTTTTCGTCGCGCTGGATTTGTGGCTCAACGCCTTCAAGCAAATCGAGTTTGTTATAGACCTCGAGGATCGGCAAGTCCTGGGCACCAATCTCGCCCAGCACCACCATCACCTGCTCGATCTGCAACATGCGATCCGGTTCGGCCGCATCGATCACGTGCAACAACAGGTCGGAGTTGCTCGACTCTTCGAGGGTAGACCGAAATGCCTCAACCAGCTTGTGGGGCAAGTGACGAATGAAGCCCACAGTGTCCGCCAGGACAATCGGCCCCAGGTCGTCCAGTTCCAGACGACGCAAGGTCGGGTCCAGCGTGGCAAACAACTGATCAGCCGCGTACACGTCGGACTTCGTCACGTTGTTGAAGAGCGTGGATTTACCGGCGTTGGTGTACCCCACCAGGGATACGGTAGGAATATCCGCACGCGAGCGACCGCGTCGCGACTGCTCGCGCTGGCTGCGTACCTTTTCCAGTCGGCCCTTGATCTGGCGCAGGCGAACCCGCAGCAAACGGCGGTCGGTTTCCAGCTGGGTTTCACCCGGGCCACGCATGCCGATGCCGCCGCCCTGACGCTCAAGGTGAGTCCAGCCGCGAACCAGCCGGGTGCTCATGTGGTCAAGCTGGGCCAGTTCGACCTGGAGCTTGCCTTCATGGGTACGGGCGCGCTGGGCGAAAATATCGAGAATCAGACCGGTACGGTCGATCACGCGACACTCGAAAACACGTTCGAGGTTACGTTCCTGACTGGGCGTGAGGATGTGATTGAAGATCACCAGATCGGCTTCTTCGGCCTTGACCAGGTCGCGCAGCTCCTCGACCTTGCCGCTGCCGATCAGGAATTTGGCGGTTGGCCGATGACGCGGCACGTTAAAAAACGCAACGGTCTCGGCGCCGGCCGAATTAGCCAACTCCTGAAACTCCTGCGGATCTTCGCGCGCCTCAGGGTCCTGTCCATCCAAGTGAACGAGGATGACTCGTTCACCACCACCGTGGCGCTCAAAGAACAAAGGAGACTCCTATCAGGCGTTACCTGGCTCAGCGTCACCTGCTTCGGATTCGGTTGCGCTAGGCAGACGAATTGGACGAACCGGCACCACTGTAGAGATAGCGTGTTTGTAAACCATTTGGCTGACGGTGTTTTTCAGCAGGATTACGAACTGGTCGAAAGACTCGATCGTGCCTTGCAGTTTGATACCGTTGACCAGGTAGATAGACACCCCAACTTTCTCTTTACGTAAAGTATTCAAGTAAGGGTCTTGTAGCGAATGCCCTTTTGACATGTGCCGCACTCCTTTAAGGATTCAATATAAAAAATAGGTAATCAGATGGCTTTAGCCGTCACACCCCCAAGGATAGACGGCAATTGCAAGGACTCACTTCAATATGGAGATGGTCCCAAGGTATTTCAAGGCGCGCGGCAGATTGTCGCAATCCAGGCTGTCCAGCCAGTGTAAATCAGCCCAACTGCGCAGCCAGGTGAACTGGCGTTTCGCCAACTGGCGCGTGGCAATGATTCCACGCTCCTGCATCTCGGCTGACGTCAGCTTGCCATCCAGGTAGTCCCAGACTTGTCGGTAACCTACCGCACGTATAGACGGCAACCCGGCATGCAGGTCACTTCTCTTACGCAGGGCTACGACCTCGTCAATGAATCCCTGTTCCAACATTAAAGTGAATCTTTGTTTAATTCGCTCGTGAAGTACCTGCCGATTTGCCGGAGCAATGGCCAAGTTCGCGACAGTATAGGGCAATTGTTGCCGCCCCGAAGCCGCTGCTTCAGTACTTTGCGTAGATTGTTTCAAACGCAGCTCAGTCATGCTTTGACCGCTGACACGATAAACTTCCAGCGCTCGACTCAGACGCTGTGGATCGTTCGGGTGAATACGCGCCGCGGAAACCGGATCGATCAACGCCAACTGATCGTGCAAGGCTTGCCAGCCAAGGCGCGCAGCCTCTTCTTCGATTTGCGCGCGGACCTCTGGATCGGCTGCGGGCATTTCTGCCAGGCCTTCGACCAGAGCCTTGTAGTAGAGCATCGTGCCGCCTACAAGCAGCGGAATTTTTCCCCGTGCGGTGATCTCGGCCATGGCTTCGAGGGCGTCGCGGCGAAAATCCGCAGCCGAATAGCTCTCGGCCGGGTCGAGAATATCGATCAAACGATGGGGATACTGCGCCAACAGATCTTTGGACGGTTTGGCCGTGCCGATGTCCATGCCTCGGTAAACCAATGCCGAATCGACACTGATCAGCTCGCAAGGCAGGACCTTGGTCAGTTCGATTGCCAGGTCGGTCTTGCCGGCGGCGGTCGGGCCCATCAGGAAAATCGCAGGTGGGAGCTGGCTCATCAACGACCGCGCAAGAACAGTTTGTCCAGATCGTCCAGGCCCAATTGGGTCCAGGTCGGTCGGCCATGGTTGCATTGACCGCTGCGCTCGGTGTTTTCCATGTCACGCAGCAGACCGTTCATTTCCGGCAAGGCCAGGCGTCGATTCGCCCGAACCGCGCCGTGGCAGGCCATGGTCCCGAGCAATTCGTTGATGTGCGCCTGAATGCGATCGCTGGTGCCGTACTCCATCAGGTCAGCCAACACATCCGCGACCAGTCGGTTGGCTTCGGCCTGCTTGAGCAGCGCAGGGATCTGCCGGATCGCCAGGGTTTCCGGCCCCAGTCGTTGTAATTCAAAGCCCAGGCGCTGGAACCAGGCGACGTGTTCCTCGGCGCAGTCGGCTTCGCGCTGACTGACCGCCAGGGACTCCGGCACCAACAGCGGCTGGCCGCTCAGGCCTTCGCTCGCCATGGCAACCTTGAGGCGTTCATACATGATGCGCTCGTGGGCGGCATGCATGTCCACCAACACCAGGCCCTGGGCATTTTCCGAAAGAATGTAGATACCCTTGAGTTGTGCCAGCGCATAACCCAGCGGCGGGATGTCGTCTTGCCCTGCCGGCAGCGCGACCGCGTTGGCTTCTGGCAACGGCGCAAAAAACTCGCGATACGCCGCCTGCGCTTCAGCCGCCGGAACAGCCGACTGCTGACGCGGGGTGTATTGGTATTGATAACCGGCACCCGCACCGGTACCGGCCGGTGCATTGAACGACGGCTGAGCCTGAGGCTGCTCCAGCAGCGCATTGGCTGCCAGACGCATTTCGCCCTGAGGACCGAACTCGCCCGCATCAAGCCCGGTGGGCCGGACAATCGCCGTTGCCACCGGAGCTGCCAGATGATCGTCCGGCCGCACATCGCCCAAGGCACGGTGCAAGGTGCCGTAAAGGAAATCGTGAACCATGCGCCCCTCACGGAACCGCACTTCGTGCTTGGTCGGGTGCACGTTGACGTCGACGCCTGTCGGATCGACCTCGAAAAACAGCACAAAGGTCGGATGCCGACCATTGAACAGTACGTCGCGATAAGCCTGGCGTACCGCGTGGGCCACCAGTTTGTCGCGCACGGCACGGCCGTTGACGAAGAAATACTGCAAATCCGCCTGGCTGCGGTTGAACGTCGGCAAACCGACCCAGCCCCACAGGTGCAAGCCGTTGCGCTCGATTTCAATCGGCAGCGCCTGCTCCAGGAAACCCGGGCCACAGATTGCCGCCACACGCCGGGCACGGGCCGCATCATCATGGGCCTCATGCAGGCTGAGGATAGTCTTGCCGTTGTGGCGTAGATGGAACGCCACATCGAAACGCGCCAAGGCCAGACGCCTGATCACTTCTTGCAGGTGATCGAATTCGGTTTTTTCGGTCTTGAGAAACTTGCGCCGAGCCGGGGTGTTGAAGAACAGGTCGCGCACTTCCACCGAGGTACCCACCGGATGGGCCGCGGGCTGCACACGCGGCACCATGTCACGGCCCTCGGTTTCCACCTGCCAGGCCTGATCGGCGTCGCGGGTGCGGGAGGTCAGGGTCAGGCGCGCAACGGAGCTGATCGACGCCAGTGCCTCTCCCCGGAAGCCCAGACTCATGACTTGCTCAAGGTCTTCCAGGTTGCGAATCTTGCTGGTGGCGTGACGCGCCAAGGCCAGTGGCAGGTCGTCGGCGGAAATGCCGCTGCCGTCGTCACGAACCCGCAGCAGCTTGACGCCGCCCTGCTCCACATCGACATCGATGCGTCTGGCGCCGGAGTCAAGGCTGTTTTCCAACAGTTCCTTGATCACCGAAGCCGGGCGCTCAACCACCTCACCCGCGGCAATCTGGTTCGCCAGGCGCGGGCTGAGCAGCTCGATGCGAGCGCTGCTGTTCACCACCTCATTCATTCTTTGGCCGCCAGTTCGGTGCCTGGAATGGTCAAGTGTTGACCCACCTTGAGTTCATCACCCGATAGTTTGTTGGCGCTGCGCAAGATGGCCGGCGAAACCTGGTAACGCACGGCAATCATCGCCAATGTCTCGCCCGGGTTTACCCGATGGTCACGAGGACCCTGGGCGATTTTGCCGGAATCACGCAGCCAGGCAATGTAAGTGCCCGGTGGCGGGTTCTGCTGGAAGAACTGGCGCACGCCGCTGCTGATGGAACGCGCCAGCGCCTGCTGGTGACCCGACGCTGCGAGCTTGGACGCTTCGTTGGCGTTGGAGATAAACCCGGTTTCCACGAGAATCGACGGAATATCCGGCGATTTCAGTACCATGAACCCGGCTTGCTCAACGCGTTGTTTGTGCAATGGCGTGACGCGGCCAATGTTGCTCAAGACTTTCTGGCCGACGTTCAGGCTGGACGTCAGGGACGCCGTCATCGACAAATCGAGCAATACGCCTGCGAGCATGCGGTCTTTGTCATCGAGGCTGACGTTGCCGGCACCACCGATCAAGTCGGAACGGTTTTCACTGTCGGCCAGCCAACGGGCAGTTTCCGAAGTCGCGCCACGATCCGACAAAGCGAACACCGAGGCACCGAACGCGGCAGCCGAAGGTGCAGCGTCAGCGTGGATCGAGACGAACAGGTCGGCGCCCTTCTTGCGGGCGATTTCGGTTCGGCCACGCAATGGAATGAAGTAGTCACCGGTACGGGTCAGTTCGGCGCGGAAGCCTTTCATGCCGTTGACCTGACGCTGCGTTTCGCGAGCAATCTGCAACACCACGTCTTTTTCGCGCTGACCGCGAGAGCCGGAAGCACCCGGGTCTTCACCGCCATGACCGGCATCGATCACCACAACGATGTCGCGCTTGCCTGCCGGGGCCGGCGGCAACTTGATTTCAGGTTTTGTCGGCGTGACCGGTACAGCCGGCACCGTGGCGACCGACGGCGTCGGCGCTGGAGGCGGCGCGGCATCGGCCGGATTATCGAACAAGTCGACCACCAGTCGGTTGCCGTACTGAGCATTTGGCGCCAGGGAGAAGCTTTTCGGCGTGACCGCTTTTTTCAGGTCGATGACCACACGCAAATCCGTCGGCGTGCGTTGGGCCGAGCGCATGGCGGTGATCGGGGTGTTCGAGGTGTTGACGTTCAGCGGCGCGCCGAGGGTCGCACCATTGATGTCGATGACCAGGCGGTCCGGGGCCGTCAGGGTAAAGACGCTGTGCTGCACCGGGCCGGTCAGGTCAAACACCAGTCGTGTGTTGTCCGGCGCCCGCCACAGGCGAACGCTGTTGACCTTCGAATCGGCCACAGCGTCGACGGTCACCGCCAAAAACAACATTCCTACGGCAGCCACCAACGCGCGAAAGCGCATACCTAACCCCATCATCTAATTGGATTCCAATGCCAAAGCGGCACACCAGATCTCGCCACGCGAGCCCTGGGATAAAATTTTCAGCGAACGTCCGCTGTCTTGCGGGCTAATGGTAATGGTCAGGTCGGGCTTTGGCAAAAAGCCTGCACCCTTATCGGGCCACTCGATCAGGCACAAGGCATCATCCTCGAAGTAGTCGCGGATGCCGAGATATTCCAGCTCTTCCGGATCGACCAGTCGATACAGATCAAAATGGAAGGCGCGAATGTCGCCGATCTCGTAGGGCTCCACCAAGGTAAACGTCGGACTTTTTACCGCCCCGACATGCCCCAGCCCGCGAATAATGCCCCGGGACAGCGTGGTTTTCCCCATCCCCAGGTTGCCCTCGAGGAAGATCAGGCCGTGGCCTTCGGTGATACGGGCAATACGCGCGCCAAAGTCGCTCATGGCCTGTTCATCGGCCAGGTACAGGGTTACTTCAGACACGGTGCTTGCTCCTCCAACAACTGACGAATGGCTGGAATCAGATCACTGGCCGCCAGCCCACGGCCCGATTTACCTTGTTGCTCACCGGCATTGGCGTGCAGCCAGACCGCCAGACAGGCCGCGTCGAACGCTTCCATGCCTTGGGCCAACAGTGCGCCGACCAGCCCGGCCAGCACATCGCCCAAACCCGCAGTGGCCATGGCCGGGTGGCCTTGATGACACAGCGCGAGCCGCCCGTCGGGATGGGCGATCAGGCTGCCGGCACCCTTCAAAATCACGACCGCTGTATATTTTTTGCTCAGCGCATGGGCCGCCGCCGGGCGATTGGCTTGCACTTCGGCCGTGCTGGTCCCGAGCAACCGCGCGGCTTCACCCGGATGCGGGGTGATCACGCAATCCTTGGGCAGACTGACACGCTCCGCAGCCAACAGATTCAACGCATCGGCGTCCCATACTTGCGGTAGCGGGGCGTTGGCGGCCGCCGACAGCAGACTGCGCCCCCAGGCAGCTTGCCCCAGGCCAGGCCCGGCGACCAATACGGAAACTTTTTGAAGCAATCCCATCAACTGATTCGCCGACGAAGTGCCCAGCACCATCGTTTCGGGAATCCTGGTCAACACAGCCGAGACGTGTTCACTACGGGTCGCCACCGACACCATACCGGCACCGCTGCGCAGCGCACTTTGCGCACTCAGCAAAATCGCGCCACCGAAACCACGATCACCGCCAATCAGCAACACATGGCCGAACGTGCCTTTGTGGGCCGTCGGCGCCCGGGAAGGCAGGCGCGGCAGGTTGCCGGCCGACAGGCGCCGGGCACTGCTCGGCGTTCCCAGCAGTAGCTGAGGGTCGGCGTGCAAGTCATTGAATACCAGCTCACCCACGACATCCGCGGCATCGCCAGTGAGCATCCCCAATTTCAAACCGATGAACGTGACCGTCAGATCGGCCCGCACTGCGCAACCGAGAATGCGGCCCGTATCGGTGCACAGCCCGGAAGGAATATCCACCGCAGCCACCGGCAGTTCGCTGGCATTGATCGAGGCAATGGCACAAGCGTACGGATCGCGCACATCGCCAGTCAGGCCAGTGCCAAGCAGTGCATCCACCACGATGCCACGCAATTCGGACTGCGCCGCCCAGGACTCAATGGACACCTTTTCGGACACTGCCTCGGCATGGGCCAACGCTGCATCGCCTTGCAAGCGCTGTGGATCGCCGACCGCCAGCACCCGGACTGACCACCCGGCCCGCTGAGCCAGCACCGCCACCAGATAGCCGTCCCCGGCATTGTTGCCGTGACCGGTCAGCACGCTCAGTTCGCTCGCTGTCGGCCACTGGCGCACCAGCGCCCGCCACATCGCCCGGGCCGCACGCTGCATCAATTCGAAGCCCGGAGTACCGGCCGCGATCAGGCTCGCATCGAGCGCTCGCACCTGCGCAGCGCTGTACAGCGCGTCGGGTAATTCATCTTTAGTGTGCGGCATGCGTCTATGGGCTCCGATGTCTGGCAGAATTATACGCACCTCAGCTCCGGTTTCTCTCGCCTCATGCCCGCAATTACCCCAGACCTGCCCGCCCTCGCCCAATCCATCAAGGATTGGGGCCGTGAGCTGGGTTTCCAGCAAGTCGGCATCAGCGGCCTCGACCTGGCCGAGCATGAGCAGCACCTGGAGCGCTGGCTCGCCGCTGGCTACCACGGCGAAATGGACTATATGGGCGCCCACGGCAGCAAACGCTCGCACCCCGAAGAACTGGTGCCCGGCACGTTGCGCGTGGTTTCGCTGCGCATGGACTACCTGGCTGGCGACACCCAAATGGCGAAAGTGCTGGCTCAACCGGAAAAGGCCTACGTCTCGCGTTATGCCCTGGGCCGCGACTATCACAAGCTAATCCGTAAGCGCGTGCAACAATTGGCAGAAAAAATTCAGGCGCAGATCGGTCCGTTTGGCTACCGCGCCTTCGTTGACAGTGCGCCGGTGCTGGAAAAAGCCATCGCCGAACAGGCGGGCCTCGGCTGGATCGGTAAAAACACCCTGGTCTTGAACCGCAAGGCCGGCAGCTATTTTTTCCTCGCCGAACTGTTCGTCGACTTACCGCTGCCGGTGGACCCACCCCACACCACCGAACACTGCGGTCGCTGCAGCGCGTGCCTCGACATCTGCCCGACCAACGCCTTCGTCGGCCCTTACGTGCTCGACGCCCGGCGTTGCATTTCCTACCTGACCATCGAATTGAAAGGTGCCATTCCCGAAGATCTGCGGCCGCTGATCGGTAACCGGGTGTTTGGTTGCGATGACTGCCAGATCGTCTGCCCGTGGAACCGTTTCGCCCGACCGACCGATGAAAGCGATTTCAAGCCACGGCACAACCTGGACAACGCGCAGTTGGCGGATCTGTTCATGTGGGATGAAGAGAAGTTCCTGAGCAGCACCGAAGGTTCGCCGCTGCGCCGGACGGGTTATGAAAACTGGTTGCGCAACCTGGCGGTGGGCTTGGGAAATGCGCCTTCAACGATTCCGGTGCTGGAAGCGCTGAAGGCGCGACGGGACTCTCCGTCGCAGGTGGTTAGAGAGCATGTGGAGTGGGCGCTGAAGCAGCATGCATTGCGTGAAGTTTAGCGCCTGTTGCTCGTCACCCTGCCAGTCCGACTTTTACCATTGAGGATCGTGCCCTCCTATCTGCTTTATGACCACTCTCATTTCAGTTCTGTATTCCAGAAAAAAAACGCGATCGAATCCACCCAGGCGTGCATGGACATGAGCGGGCTCGGAAATCAGCGTCGGGACTTCCTTGGCCTTTTTCGCGGCACTCACGGCAGCCTGGTTTTGCGCCTTGATGTCACTGACAATCCGGTTGTAACCGCTGTAACCCGGATACGGGTCGTAACTGTTGCCCAAATGAGCTCTTGACGACTCATGGGGGCTCATACCGCTCTCTATCCCACTTTTGAAATCAGCAAATTTGCCACGGGCAACATTTCCGGGTTTTCCGTTCGGCGTTAAATCGCTTCCACCAATCTCATCAATCAGTGTCCACCTCTCAGGCCGAGCCGCTTGTGCAGAGGTGGACGGTGCTTGCGAACCCCGACCTGCGCCCTTTGCGCTTTTTGCTGAACTTCGTCCACCGCCAGCAAGGGCCCCAGGTCGATAGCCGAATTGAGAAACTCTGGTAGGGGGAGAAGTGAGTAACTTACTCCCCCACTGGGTGAATGCCTTACTGGCCGCGAGCCCACCTGAGGTGAAAGCGCCCAGCCCGGTCCAGACACTGACCCAGCCCAACACTTCTCCCACGACGGAGGATGGCATCACCTCCGTTGCAACCATGCCGGCGATCCCGGTCAAAGCAGAAACCGTACCCAGTCCAATCCCGAGAATGGCAAGTGGTGTCGCGGCGCCGAAAGTGGCAAAGCTGGCTACTACCCCCACGATAGACAGAGCAATACCCAGAATGCTCTGCCAGGAAAAGTGACCTGTGGGATCGATACGATTGATCGGATCACTCAGGCAATATGCGTAGGGATTCAACCCCCCGGCACCGAAGGGACTCAAGCTGTCCGGACTATGAAAGCGCATCAAGGCTGGACTGTAAGCGCGATATCCATTTCCCAATAGATACAACCCTGTCAGCGGATCAAACGGTTCTGCAACAGGTGTTTTTGCAGTTGAACATCGGCCTTGGCATAAACGCCCGGATCGGGGCTGAGCATTTGTTCGCGAAAAACCTGGATGCGCTGATCGAGTTTGAACCGGCGAATCGTGTCTTCCAGCAAGGCCGGTGGGCGCCGGGCGTGAACGTGCAAATGCCGCAACATGGCGTCGTCGACACCGCTGGCGGCGAGGATGCGGCGTGCCGTCTCGTCGGAAAACTCCGCGACCGAATGGCCCAACCGCCGGAACAATTGCGCGCCCTGCCATTCCATTGGTCGCTCGACCTCATGCGCCCAGGCGCCGGCTCCGTTGTGGGTCAGGCGAGGTCGGTAGGCGTTCGGCCGTTTCGGGTGGCGTACGTGGTAGGCGCCGCTTTCAGGATTGGCAGCTACTTCGTAGGTGCGATTTTCAAGCGTGAGGACAGTCTTGCCGGCGTGGAGCCGAAGACCCAATGCGTCCTGTGCACCTTCCGAAGGTGGCGAGAGGGGTGCTTCGTAAGGTTGTAAATCCGGATTCCACAACCGTGTGCGGCCATCATGAAGCGCCACCGGTTTGAGCCCTTCGACAAATCCTGAAGGTTTGATCGCCAGCATTTTCCCCGCCACAGCTCCCGCCGCTCCGAAGGTCGCCAGTTGAGCCAGATTTTCCGCGATGGCCAGCAGATGATCGGCGGCTTCGGTGACCTGTCCTTCAGCCCAATCGAGAATGCCGGTAAACGTTTCGTCCAGCAGTTGATACGCGGCGTAGGCCAACATCAATTCGCCCATCAAGGGCACAAACGGCATCGCGACCAGACTGGCCACCTGCAGCACGATAGAGGCCACGTTCACAATGCCGTCCCACAGCGCCCAACGCGACTTGCGGTCGGCGTCCGCCGTGGGCACGGCAATGGCGCGAGCATCATTGAGAATCTTGTTGAGGCTCTCCTGATACAACCATTGCCACGGATCACCCTGAATCCTGTGCATATCAAATCGCAGTGCGGGATTGTCCACTCGCGCACGCCGCCAGGCAGGCCGCGGGTCACCAGGTTGCGGTGGATGCCACATCACAACATGCAAATGCTGGTCGAGGGCGGCAAAAAATGAACCGCGATGCTCATGTGCGACAAACCGGGCAAAAAAACGCTGGTAGTCCGTTGAGCGCAATCGCTCCGTCAAAGCTGACTTGAACGCCAGCGTCGACGGATATTCCTTGACCGGGTGCTGCGGATCGTCCGGGATGTATACGACCAACGGCATAACCGTGGAAGCACGCTCAAAATCCCCCGCCAGCACCATGATCCCCGTCAGCCTCGCCTCAAAGATCTGCAACTGGCAGCACTGCGTTGGCCCAGAGCCAGAGTCATCGAGTAACTGCAAAAGCGAGGCCTGGCAATCAGAGCCGATATCCCCTTTCATCCGCGCAAGCAGCACCGCGGCCCTGAATGCATCCTGTTGACTGGTCTTGACCTTGGACGCCAAGACCGCTTTGGCCAAGGCATCCGTAGGCAGCAACAATGTTTCAAGTTGCTGTGCGTATTGGCCGCCGATATCCAGCTCGCGGCACAGGGAAACAAATGCACTGACGCTGATGCGGTCATTAATTGCCAGCACGTTGAAGTGGCCAAGCGTACTGGGCTCATCGATAAAGCAGGACGCGCTATCAAAGTAGTGAGCGCCCGATTCCTTGCTCTCGAAGTTATGCAAGGCCGCATCAAGCAAGGAAAGGGTTTTAGTTTGATAGCCCACGGCGATACCGGTGGGTAGATAGAGCCGCAGGTAAGTTCGGTTGACATCAACCTCAACGCCAAAACGGTTTTTTAGCGCCTGTCGAAGCAATGGGTCGGCAAACCGACGGACATCGCTCAACCGCTCGAACAAGCGATCTACCTTCGCCTGCGAGGACCAACGGGCCTTGACCGCTTGCGCCAGCTCCGCATGAGCCGCCGCAGCGGCGTTTCGGCTCCATTCAGGAATCTTGACCGCAACACGTCGCAACGCCTGGCGCCGGGCTGGCGACGCGTGGGTCAGCCAGCCAGGTATTCTTTCTTCTATGAACTTTTCATGAATTGCCATGGGAATTGCCTATAAGCCGAAGTAAAAAATCAGCTTATAAAAACAACTACTCATCAAGGCACTACATAACTACCGCACGCGCCCTGAAAACAATGACAACGCGACAAGTTTTAATGCTCGTCATTGTAAACAAACTTGGGCATTTCCCAGTGGAAACGGATCGCCAGCAAGCGCAACAGGAAGCCGCCGAACAGTGTGATCAGAATCGCCTGTTCACCCGGCAAGTTCAGGTAAAGACAAAGCATGTAACACCACGCCGCCGCGAACGAGACGCTGGCGTACAGCTCTCGTCGGAAGATCAGCGGGATATCGTTGCAGAAGATATCCCGCAAGATGCCGCCGAACACACCGGTGATCACACCGCTGACTGAGGCGACCAACATGCCATGCCCCATTTCCAGGGCAGTCATGCAGCCGATCAGGGTGAATGCCACCAAGCCAACGGCATCAAGCACCAGAAACAGTGAGCGCAGATGACGCATCCAGCGAGCAGTGAAGACTGTGAACATCGCCGCGATGGTTGTCAGGACCAGGTATTCCGGGTGTTTGACCCAGGTCAGCGGATAGTGACCGAGCAGCACATCGCGTACCGAACCGCCGCCTAACGCCGTGACGCAGGCGATCAACACCACGCCAAACCAGTCCATGCCCCGACGCCCGGCAGACAGGGCGCCGGTCATGGCTTCGGCGGTAATGGCGATCAGGTAGAGCATCAGTAACATGGGGGGCGGTCCTTGCAGAAAAGGCGCGCAGTCTACTCACTTCACCCAAGCACCAAAAGAGGGCGACATCATTTGTAGGAGCCGGCTTGCTGGCGATGGCGTCCTCAATGGCGCCATCGCCAGCAAGCCGGCTCCTACAGATCGGATTCCAGGCTTAGAACTTGATGAAATGCTGGCGGTAATGCTGCAACTCGGCGATCGATTCGCGGATGTCGTCCAGCGCCAGGTGGGTACTGCCCTTCTTGAAGCTGTCACGCACGTCCGGCGCCCAGCGCGCGGCCAGTTCCTTGAGCGTAGACACGTCAAGGTTGCGATAGTGGAAGTAGCTTTCCAGGGATTTCATGTGTGTATAGAGGAAGCGACGGTCCTGGCAGATGCTGTTGCCGCAGATCGGCGACTTGCCCTTGGGCACCCACTTTTCCAGAAAGGCGATGGTTTCCGCTTCGGCTTCGGCCATGCTGATGCGGCTGTCGCGCACTCGCTGGGTCAGGCCCGAGTTACCGTGAGTGCGGGTGTTCCACTCGTCCATGGTGGCCAGCACTGCATCGCTGTGGTGAATGGCGATCACAGGACCTTCGGCCAAGGTGTTCAGGTTACTGTCGGTGACGATAGTGGCCATTTCGATGATGACGTCGGTGTCCGGGTTCAGACCGGTCATTTCCAGGTCGATCCAGATCAGATTCTGCGAATTTTGCATGTGTCGGCTCCTAGGCAATGCTGCGCAGTTTAGCCTAGGCCAGTGCCCGGGCGTGCTAAACTCGCGGCCGTTTTACCTAATCGCTGCATTCTTTATACGGAACACCCATGGCCAAACGCCAACTCAATCGTCGTCAAAACTGGCGCATCGAAAAGATTCAGGGCGAACGCGCTGCCCGCGCCGCCAAACGCGAGTCCTCGGCTGTCGAGGCGCTTGAGGGCGGCGATCTGGGCCCGGAACAGCACGGTCTGGTGATCGCGCACTTCGGTGTGCAGGTCGAAGTCGAGGCTCGCGACGGTGAGCTGGCCGGCCATGTGTTCCGTTGTCACCTGCGTGCCAACCTCCCGGCACTGGTGACCGGTGACCAGGTGGTCTGGCGTGCCGGCAACCAGGGCATCGGCGTGATCGTGGCGCAATTACCGCGTAACACCGAGCTGTGTCGCCCGGACAGCCGTGGTCAGCTCAAGCCGGTGGCGGCCAACGTCGACATGATCGTCATTGTCTTCGCGCCGCTGCCCGAGCCCCATGCCAACCTGATCGACCGCTACCTCGTGGCTGCCGAGCACGCAGGCATCAAGCCGCTGTTGCTGCTGAACAAATTCGACCTGATCGATGAAAACAACGCGCCAGCGCTGAATGCCTTGCTCGCGGTTTACCGCACGCTGGGTTACCCGGTGCTCGAAGTGTCGGCCCACCACGGCAACGGCATGGAGCAATTGCAGAAGCAATTGGACGGTCGCATCAGCGTGTTCGTCGGTCAGTCCGGCGTCGGCAAGTCGTCGCTGGTCAACAGCCTGCTGCCGGAAGTCGAAACCCGCGTCGGTCCGTTGTCCGAGCTGTCCGGCCAGGGCACTCACACCACGACGACCGCGCGCCTGTTCCACTTCCCCGGTGGCGGTGAGCTGATCGACTCCCCGGGTATCCGCGAATTCGGCCTGGGCCACGTCAGCCGCGCCGATGTCGAGGCCGGCTTCATCGAGTTCAACGACCTGCTCGGCACCTGCCGCTTCCGCGACTGCAAGCACGACCGCGAACCCGGTTGCGCCCTGCTCAAGGCCCTGGAAGATGGCCGCGTTCAGCAACAACGGATGAACAGCTACCGCTCGATCATCGCCAGCCTGCCGGAAAACGGCTACTAAACAGCTGCACCCACCGCCCGGAACCTAACCGGGCAGTGGGTCGGCGGTTCTGCTGCAACCTCCCCTCTCCACTGGAACGTCAGACCTTTCTGTAGGCGCCTGCACACCCCCTTGTAGGGCATTTCTCTTTAAGTCCCAGTCCCTTGTGGCTGTCGTCAAATTGCCTAAGTTCAAACCCTCTTCGCACGCCTGCGACATCGAGGGTCACCCATGCAAACCTGTCATTTGTCCAACAGCCACTCGTGGTGGGCGAAGGCATGACGATTCTGACGGCCTGCAAGAAGGATGAACCGGCCATGGAGGGCGCGCACCACGGCGTGTTCACCGGATTGCTGCTCCAGGCCTTGCACGGCGGCGCGGCGAATATTCTGGGCAAGATCACGCCCGGCAGCCTCTATGCATTCGTCGACAACGCCCTCGATGCCTGGGAGCAGCGCCCGGTGTTCAAGACCAACGTCTCGCAGTTCATCTCCCTTCGCGAAGTGTCACCGCTTATCCCCAAGGAAATCCTGCGCAAACTCCCCGAATGGTTTGCCGAAGCGGAGTCGATTTACCCCCTCGCCCCCAGCTTCGAACCCACCGAGCCCGAATTCAATCCGGAGCACGGCGAAGTCTTCTCCCAACTGCAAAAGTGCAACCGCCACAGCCTCGTCGAACCGGTGGATGCCGAACACATGTACTACGCCGCCATCCACTCCACCGGCTGCCGCCTCACCGCGCTCGGTGCCTATTACCGCGAACTCGCCATCAAGGGACATTTCTGATGCCAGTGTTTATCAGCTACCGCCACATGGACCGCGCCTACGCGATCAACATCAACACGCGCCTGATGCAGGCCAACATCAAGACCTACCTCGACGTACTGGATGCCGAATCCCAAACCACCGACGACATCACCGGCGTAATCACCCGCAACATCAGGGAGTGCACACATCTGCTGGCGGTGGTGTCGGAGCAAACGGCACGGTCCTGGTGGGTGCCGTTCGAAATCGGCGAGGCGACCATCACCAACCGACGCATCTGCTCGTTCAAGACCGGCCCGACAGAGCTGCCGCTGTACCTGGACAAATGGCCGAAGCTGACCAGCGACCGGGACATCGAGTTCTTCATCGATGCCTATCGCAACGAGTCGATGCTCAAGCGCTCGATGTCACTGGAATCGATGACCGGCAGTGAGTCGGTGCATAGCGTCAACAGGACGAATGCCGATCGATTCCATACGGATCTCAAGTCCAGAATTATTCGTGGCTTCTGACGTGCAGGTCCATCCTCTTGCCTTGAAAGGCTGGATTTACTCTCGCCCAACATTGTAGGAGCCGGCTTGCTGGCGATGGTCGTTAACGGTAACGCGTGTTGCCTGAATTCACTCGGCGCACTTGAATCCATCGCCAGCAAGCCGGCTCCTACAATGAAGCGACCTCCAAACCAGGACAAAACGCACAAAAAAGCCGACATCGCTGTCGGCTTTTGTGGACTACTGCTTGGGCGGTTCACCCGGCTTCGGTGCCGGATCATCAAACAGGTTCAGACGCTCTCGCACTTCATGAGCCGGTAACGGCTGCTTGTCCGCGGGCAACGCGTTCGGGTCGACGGGCGTGGCCGGCGCTGCGCCTGGGGCAGCCGAACCTTGCGGCGCCTTGGGTGCCGGTTCCGTCCCTTGCGAGCCTTCGATGGCACGCTGGGCTTTCTTGGTCAGCACCACGATGTCGATTCGGCGGTTGACCGGGTTGAACGGATTCTCGCGGTCAAACAACGCCGACGAGGCATAACCGACCACCCGCGCCACCTGCGCATCCGGATAACTGCCCGCGACCAGCGCACGGCGTGCGGCGTTGGCGCGGTTGGCCGACAGTTCCCAGTTACCGAAATCACCGGTCCCGGTGTACGGCTTGGCATCGGTGTGACCGCTGATACTGATTTTGTTCGGCACCGCTTTGATGGTGTCGGCCATGGCCAGCAGGATGTCTTCGAAATACGGTTTCAAGCGAGCGGAGCCAGAGTCGAACATCGGGCGGTTTTCCGCATCCATGATCTGGATACGCAGGCCGTCCTGGGTGATCTCGAACAGGATCTGGTCCTTGAATTTCTGCAGCTGAGGATTCTCTTCGACCTTGTTCTGCAACTCTTGCAGCAACAATTCGAGGCGCTCCCTCTCGACCATTTCGGCCATGCCTTCGACCTGTTCGGCGTCGACGGTGACTTTGTCCGGCTGAGGTTGGGACTTCACCTCGGGGTTGAGGGTGTTTTCCGGCGCCAGGGTCGGCGAGCCCCCCAGGTCGATGATGTACGGCGTGCCGCTTTCGGAAAAGCCGATCGGGTCCTTGAAATAACCGGCGATGGCGATCTTCTGTTCCGGCGTGGCGGTGGACAGCAGCCACAACACCAGGAAGAACGCCATCATCGCCGTGGCAAAGTCGGCGAAGGCGATTTTCCAGGCGCCCCCGTGATGCCCGCCGGCGATGCGCTTGACGCGCTTGATGATTATCGGCTGATTATTTTCCATACAGAGTGCTCTGTCTCACAAATACTGTTCCTTTTTGACGGTGCCTGTTGTCGCCATACGGCGTTGCCGCTCCTCGCCATAGCGGGCTATGACTCGTCGCGGCGCCTTGTCTGGCAACAACAGTCACTCGCCAAAAAAGGAACGTATTTGCGAAACAAAGCACTATCGACCGCGAACCGCTTGTTCCAGCTCGGCGAAGCTTGGACGGTGCGCCGGGTACAGCACCTTGCGCCCGAATTCCACGGCCAGCGATGGCGGCATGCCGGAAGCCGAAGCCACCAGCGAGGCCTTGATGGCTTCGTAGACGTTCAGTTCTTCCTTGGCATCGTGGGCCAGGGAATGGGCCAGCGGACCGAAGAAACCGTAGGCGGCGAGAATACCGAAGAAGGTACCGACCAGGGCCGCACCCACGTGCAGGCCGATGGATTTCTGGTCGCCTTCGCCCAGCGAAGCCATGGTCACCACGATACCCAGTACCGCCGCAACGATACCGAAACCAGGCATGGCGTCGGCGATGCCGTTCACCGCATGGGACGGGTGCTCCAGGTCTTCCTTGAGGCTGTACAACTCCATGTCGAACAGGCCTTCCAGCTCATGGGGCGCCATGTTGCCGGAGGACATGATGCGCAGGTAATCGCAGATGAACGCGGTCATGCGCTCGTCCTTGAGGACCGTTGGGTACTTGGCGAAGATCGGGCTCGCGGCGGCATCTTCGATGTCGCCCTCGATGGCCATCATGCCTTCGCGGCGACTCTTGTTGAGGATCTCGTAGATCAGGCCCAGCACTTCAAGATAGAAGGCGTGGGTGAAACGCGAACTGAACATGCTCAGGGACTTCTTGAGCACGTGCATCGTCATGTAGCCGGGGTTGGCTTGCAGAAATGCGCCGAGGGCTGCACCGCCGATAATCATGACCTCGAAAGGCTGAATCAGGGCGGCAATCTTGCCGTGGGAGAGCACGTATCCGCCGAGCACGCTCGCGAATACGACGATGATGCCGATAATTTTAGCCATAGGTAGGAGATACTTACTGAGTCGGGTTCAAGGTCATATTCGGAAGTTAAAAAATCTCTTCTTCTACTTATCGGCAAAACTGCGCCAGACTATAGCCAGTTCAGGCGAAAAGCCAATTTGACCCACTCCGGGCTTAGGGAATGTTGACGATGATCGCCTTCAATCATGGCTAACGAAACGAACGTTCCAACACCAAAACCGACGACACTTGAAGGCTGGGTCAAGCTTCTCGATGGTGTGCGCCTGCCCGTTCCGCAAGCCAGCCATGACCTTGTGTGCAGGGCCATCAACGATGATCGCCGTTCGCTGCGTGACATTGCCGACCTGATGCAGGACAGCCCGGCCCTGGCCCTGAGCGTGATTCGCGAAGCCAACCGGCATACCCATGGCAGCATGACCGAGCCGGCAGAAAACCTCGAAGTCGCCATCAACCGCCTCGGTTTGAAACGCACCGAAGAACTGCTCGAACGCCTGCCCACTCTGCCGTCATCCGAGATCCCGAAGGCCTTGCGTCAGGTGCAGATGATCAGCCAGCACGCCACGCAACAGGCCAACGGTTTATTTGCCAGTCGCTTGGCGCGGCTGTGGCAGGACATTCATTGGGGCAGCCTGCTGTTTCTGTCACCGCTGTGGCCCTTGGCGCTGACGCATCCTAAGTTGCTTGAGGAATGGGAGCTGCGGGTCATCCACAAAGGTGAGTCGGCGCCCGTCGTCGAGAAGCAATTGTTTGGCGTGCGCCTGCTGGAAATCGGCCAGGCGCTGGTCGAAGTCTGGCGCCTGCCGATCTGGGTCCAGCAGGGCTATCGGCTGTTGCTGACCGAGCAGCGGGAGCTGGTGAAAGTCCTGCGTATCGCCCGTGACAGTGAGCATCCACTGCGCCAGCAAAACCGCCTCGATGACGATCCGACCCTGCGCCGCTGGCTCAATCAGCCGGCCAACACCGTATTGCTGGCCAATGGTCTGGCGCTGTCGGCGCAACACGCCTGGGACAGCCCGCACAGTGAACGCTGGCAATACCTGACCAGTCTCTACCTGCAGATGCCGATGGACGAGGTTCAGCAGCAGCTGCACCAACAGGCCGCCAACAGCGCCCGCCATCACTCGATGCCCGACCTCTGGCATCCCGCCGAATCGCTGATCTGGCCGTGGGGCACGAACCGTGTCCACGCCGGTTTGCTGCCGGCGGCGGCACCCAGCGCCGAAGACCTGGCAAAGTGGCGCAAACAATGCGCCGAACTGCTGGTCGAGCCCAGTCGCTTTACCAATGCCATGCACCTGACCATCGCCGCACGGGACGCCCTGCAGGCTTGCGGCATGCGTCGGGTGATGATCCTGATGGCCGACCGCACCCACGCCAATTTACGGGTCCATCAGACGGCAGGCTTACCAAAAGAAGCGGCCGGACTGAATTTTGTGGTCAGTCAGAGCAACCTGCTGCAACGATTGCTCGCACAGCAGGCCCAAGTGCGCCTGACACCGGTCAACAATGCACAATTTTCAGCCTTATTGCCCAGCAACCTGCGCGCGCATTTCGGCGGTGAACACTTGCTGCTGCGTTCGCTGGTCAATAATGGTCGGGTGATCATGATTGTCGTGGCAGACCAGGGTGGCGGGCCGTTTTCGGAAACCACCGTCCAGGCCTTCGGCAAAACCGCGCAATGCATTGAAAAAGCGCTGCACAGCTTTAGCCACCGTGGCCAATAAGCTGCGTTACAATCCTCCCTTTTGTGCTCTGGAGACCTCACATGTCTGACTTCTCTGGCTTGCCGCTGGTGATCGAACCGAGCGACTTGCTCCCTCGCCTCGACTCCCGCGAACTGATCCTGGTGGACCTGACCAGCAGTGCGCGCTACACCGAAGGGCATATTCCCGGTGCGCGCTTTGTCGACCCCAAGCGTACGCAACTCGGCCAGCCACCCGCGCCGGGCCTGATGCCGCCGCACGCGGCGCTGGAAGCCCTGTTTGGTGAGCTGGGGCACAATCGCGATGCGGTCTACGTTGTTTATGACGACGAAGGCGGCGGTTGGGCCGGGCGGTTTATCTGGCTGCTGGATGTCATCGGCCACAGCAAATACCACTATGTCGACGGTGGCCTGACTGCCTGGCTGGCAGAAGGTTTGCCTATGTCGATCCAGGTCCCGGCACCCGTTGGCGGTCAGGTTGCATTGACCCTGCACGACGAACCCACCGCTACCCGCGAATACCTGCAAAGCCGACTCGGCGCCACCGACCTGGCGATCTGGGACGCACGCGGGCCGCTGGAGTATTCCGGCGAGAAAGTCCTCGCAGCAAAGGGCGGGCACATCCCCGGCGCGGTCAATTTCGAATGGACCGCCGGCATGGATCAGGCACGCCAACTGCGCATCCGCACCGACATGCCGCAGATTCTCGAACAGCTCGGGATCAGCAAAGACAAAGAAGTGATTACCCACTGCCAGACTCACCACCGTTCTGGCTTCACCTATCTGGTGGCCAAGGCTCTCGGTTATCCGCGGGTCAAGGGCTACGCCGGCTCTTGGGGCGAATGGGGCAACCACCCCGACACCCCGGTAGAAATTTAAGATTTTTAAGGACCGTTAATGAACAAGCGTCTGTTTATCCTCAGCCAGTACCTGCTGCCCCACAACTTGCTCTCGCGACTGGCCGGCTGCATCGCCGAATGCCGCGTGCGCTGGTTCAAAAATGCCTTCACTGCATGGTTCGCCAAGCGTTATCAGGTGGACATGTCCCAGGCACTGGTCGAAGACCTGACTGCCTACGAGCACTTCAATGCGTTTTTCACCCGTGCCTTGAAAGACGGTGCGCGCCCACTGGACGAAACACCGGGCGCAATCCTCAGCCCGGCCGATGGCGCCATCAGCCAACTGGGCCCGATCGAACACGGTCGCGTGTTCCAGGCCAAGGGCCACAGCTTCAGCGTGCTGGAACTGCTGGGTGGCGATACCGCCAATGCTGCGCCGTTCATGGGCGGTGATTTCGCGACTATCTACCTGTCGCCGAAGGACTACCATCGCGTGCACATGCCGCTGGCCGGCACCCTGCGCGAGATGGTCTACATCCCTGGCCGCCTGTTCTCGGTCAACCAGACCACGGCTGAAAACGTCCCGGAACTGTTCGCCCGCAACGAGCGCGTGGCGTGCATTTTCGACACCGAGCGCGGGCCGATGGCCGTGGTGCTGGTGGGTGCGATGATCGTTGCCTCGATCGAAACCGTGTGGGCCGGCCTGGTGACGCCGCCGAAGCGCGAGCTGAAAACCTTCCGCTACGACGAAGCCGCCCGCGCGCCGATCCATTTGGAAAAGGGTGCAGAGCTGGGTCGTTTCAAGTTGGGTTCGACCGCTGTCGTACTGTTCGGGCCGGATCAAGTGAAGTGGGCTGAAGACATGACCGCTGGCACTGCGGTGCAGATGGGCCAAGGCATGGGCTCGCCAAAAGCATAAACCCATGCGCTAAACCTGTAGGAGCCGGCTTGCTGGCGATGGGGCCATTGAGGACGCCATCGCCAGCAAGCCGGCTCCTACAGTGGATTTACGTGTTACAGCTGGCCGTCGCGATCGCGGAAGCCCAGCAGATACAGCACGCCATCCAGCCCAAGGGTGGAGATCGCCTGTTTCGCCGACTGCTTGACCAGCGGCTTGGCACGGAACGCCACACCCAACCCGGCAATCGCCAGCATCGGCAGATCGTTCGCACCGTCACCGACCGCAATGGTCTGCTCCAGACGCAACCCTTCCTTGTGTGCCAGTTCTTTCAGCAAATCAGCTTTACGCTGCGCATCGACAATCGGCTCAATGGCGACACCGGTGACTTTGCCGTCGACCACTTCCAGTTCGTTGGCGAACACATAGTCGATCCCCAGCTTGGCCTGCAATTGCTTGGCGAAGTAGGTGAAGCCGCCCGACAAGATCGCTGTTTTGTAACCCAGGCGCTTGAGTTCGGCGAACAGGGTTTCGGCACCTTCGGTCAGGCGCAACGAGGCACCGATAGAGTCGAGCACATTGACGTCCAGCCCTTTGAGCAAGGCCAGGCGCTCTTTGAAGCTGGCGCGGAAGTCCAGTTCACCGGCCATCGCCCGTTCGGTGATTTCCGAGACCTTGTCGCCGACACCTGCCGCTTTGGCCAGTTCATCGATGACTTCGGCTTCGATCAGGGTCGAATCCATGTCGAACACCGCCAGACGACGGTTACGACGGAACAGCGAATCCTCCTGGAAGGCGATGTCGACGTTCAATTCTTGAGCAACGCTGAGGAATTCGGCCCGCAACGCCTGGGGGTCAGCCGCTTCGCCACGCACGGAAAACTCGATGCAGCCCTTGCCCTTGTCGGCCGGCGTGTCCAGCGGCATGCGCCCGGACAGACGATCGATGTGGTCGATGTTCAGGCCATATTTGGCGGTGATCGAACTCACGGCCTGCAACTGACCGGCCGTTACCTTGCGGGTCAACAGGGTCACGATGTGGCGTTTTTTGCCCTGATTGCCGACCCACTGCTGGTAATCCTCTTCGGACACCGGCGTGAAACGCACCTGTTGGTCGAGCTCATAGCCTTTGAACAGGATGTCCTTGAGCACGGACTTGCCTTGTTCGGTGTCGGGAATTTCGACCAGGATGCCGAACGACAAGGTGTCGTGGATCACCGCCTGACCGATGTCGAGAATGTTCACACCACCCTGGGCCAGAACGCCGGTAATGGCCGCAGTCAGACCCGGACGGTCGACTCCCGTGATGTTTATCAGGACGATTTCGCGCAAGGCGCACCCCCGCAGGTGGAAAAAAACCGCATTCTACCCACTTTCAGTGACCATCGGGCACCGTGAGCGCTTTGACGGCCTAGGGCCTGTCGCTATACTGCGCGTCAACTTCACGGACAAAGAGCCGAGCTCAAGTGAACCGGCCTACGCCAGTAAAAACCGATAACTTCTTTCTGCTGATCTTCCGGGCACTGCGCCATCGCCGTGTACCGATTGCATTACGCATTGCCAGCCATAACGTGATCCTGGTCGCCCTGGCCCTGGTCATCTATGCCGGTGTGATGGGTTTGCAGTTCAAGCAGGCCATGCACGAGCAGGCGGATGCGCTGGGCGAAAGCCTGACGACGCAGACGGCCACCTCGGCCACCGAGCTGTTGGTGTCCAATGACATCCTCAGCCTCAACGTGCTGCTCAACAACCTGACCAAGAACAAGCTGGTGGCCCACGCTGCCATCTACAGCATGGATAACCGCATCCTCGCCGAAGCCGGTCAGCGTCCAAAACATGGCCTGCTGGGCGAAGCCGAGGGCATCTACCAGAGCAAGATCACCTTCCAGGACGTGACCG
Source organism: Pseudomonas sp. Irchel s3f7 (assembly GCF_900187615.1). Lineage (GTDB taxonomy): Bacteria > Pseudomonadota > Gammaproteobacteria > Pseudomonadales > Pseudomonadaceae > Aquipseudomonas. The sequence continues at coordinate 157,479 of NZ_FYDO01000002.1, forward strand.
CCGGGCAACTGCGCATCAGCCTGGACATGGATCAGTTCCAGCAGCCGATGACCATCAGCCTGCAAAGCATGGGCATTCTGAGCGCGATCCTGCTGGCCTTGTCCCTGGCCTTGAGCCTGCGCATGGGCCGCTACCTCTCCACGCCACTGCTGCAACTGCGGGTATGGCTGCGCAATATCGATGAACACACCCCGGCCACCGAACGTAATGATGAGATCGGTGACCTGGCGCGCCAGCTGCACGCCAGTTTCGCACCGGAACCCGCCGAGCCGGAACCTGAACCCGAGCTTGATGACAGCGATTACGACGATGCCGAGCCCGAGTTCGAAGTGCGTAACCTGCGCGATCCGAGCTTCGATGAAAGCCGTCCGATGGCCGCGATGAAGGCTGCGCCACGACGCGTTGTCAGCACCGCTGAAGACGATGACGACGATGCCTTTGCCGACTTGCTCGATGATTCGCCAGACAGCGCAGCAAAACCTGTCGCCAAACCCGTGGTATCCAACGTGCCGCAGCACAGCGCCGTACTGGCCGTGCAACTGGGCTCCCAGGAACAACTGCGACGCTTGCCGCGCACTCGACTGGAAGAACTGCTCAAACGCTACCGTGATTGCCTGGACCAGGCCGCTTCGCTGTATCAAGGCGAAGTGCAGACCTTGAACGACGGCAGCACCTTGATGCTGTTCCACACCGAAGACAGCGGCGACGACTACCTGACCAACGCGATCTGCTGCGGCGAACTATTGCGAGCACTGGGCCATCAGTTGCAGATCGAAGTCGCCGACAGCGGCATCACCCTGCAATTGCAATTGGGTTTGACCCTCGGCGACGAACTGTTCGGCCTGAGTCAGATCGACCTGCTGCTGACTGACCCCGCTCAGGATGCACTGGCCCTGTCTCAGCACAGCCGCAACCTGTTGCTGGTTGAGCGCAAGATCAGTGATGACGCGCTGATCCGCCAGCGTGCACGGATCCGCCCGATTGCCAGCCCTGAAGGCGCTTGCTGCGTGGAGCGCTTGATGGAGCCTTACCCGTCGATGCTGGAGCGGCAACTGGCGCGGATGCATGAGCGTCGGGCGTAAGCCGCAGGAGCTGCCGAAGGCTGCGATTTAGCCTTTAAACATTGAAGCCCGCAGATGAGCGATCGTCTGCGGGCTTTTTGTTGCCTGTGCCGGCCTCATCGCTGGCAAGCCAGCTCCTGCAGGTGTACGCATTCCTCGTAGGAGCTGGCTTGTCAGCGATGAGGCCAGGACAGGCACTAGAACGCTCCATCCCGCAGAAACAACAAAGCCCGCACAAGGCGGGCTTTGGTTTGACTCGATCCAATCTTAGAAGCGGAACACTTCCATATCGGTCCGGATCGGCGAAGCCATCGGGATTTTCGGCTGTTTTTCCTGCCCTGCTGCTGGCGTAGCAGGCTTGGCGGCTGCTTTACGCGGCGCTTCGGCGATCGGTGGCTGGTTGGCCAGCGGCTTGAGCGCCGTCGACAGCTGTTCGGCCAGTTTCTGCAACAACACACCCTGAGCGTGAACCTGTGCCGCCGTGGTACCGGCGTGCTGTTCCTGCAGATGAATGATGCGGTTGTCACGCACCTGTCCACGTCGGTCGATCAGGCGCCATTGCGCATCAAGGATCGCCGGCTGCTTTTCACCCGAGTCCAGGCGCGTGATGGTCAGCAATACTTGAACATCCGGGGTGAAGCCAGCGGTTGCCGGGGCCAACACCACGCGTTGGCTGTCCAGATTACCGGCGACCCGACGCAATAACAGCTGATCGATGTCCGAAGACAGGCTGCCCGCCCAACGACCGTCGGTCGCGGCTTGCAGGCTGCCATCAGGCTGACGCTGCAACAGGGTTTCGCGTTGCAGATAGTCGGCCACGGTGACCGGGCCCAACAAAACAGCCATGCCTGCGCTTTGCGCAGGCTGAACCGGACTTCCGCTGTCCAGTTGATACAGCGACACCGGCTGGTGAACGCTGCAGCCCGTCAGGCCAAAAAAGCCGGCGAGCATCAGAAAAAAAGGAAGGCGCAGAGCAGTCATCGTCCCATCCAGGTGATCGCCACAAGGCTGATCACAGTGAAAATACTCAATAAATATGAAGAACGCGCGGCCACGCCGGCGCTTGAAAGGGCATATCATCCGTGAATATGCGCTCCGACTCCAGCGCGAAAGCGCCGATCTACGCGTTAAATCGTAGACCTGGCGCTCTAGGACGCTTAATTGAGGTTTTCGACGAGCAGCGCATCTACCCTCTGGAAGCCCCGCGGCAGCTTGTTACCCCGACGCCCACGCTCACCTTTGTAGTGTTCGAGGTCGTCCGCCTTCAAGGACAAGGTACGTTTCCCGGCCTGCAACACCAGCGTTGCACCGTCCGGGATCACGGCGATGTCCGTCACATACTCTTCGCGACTGGCCACGCGCTCACCGGAAATCCCGATGATCTTGTTGCCTTTGCCCTTACCTAATTGTGGCAGGTCGCTGATCTTGAAGATCAGCAGGCGACCTTCGGTCGTCACCGAGGCGAGCCAGTTCTGCTCGCGGTCGGCCACCGGACGCGGCAGGATCACTTTGGCGTTGTTCGGCAGGCTCAACAGCGCCTTGCCCGCCTTGTTCTTGGCTTGCAGGTCTTCACCCTTGACCACGAAACCGTAACCGGCGTCGGATGCGATCACGTACAGCGCATCGTCCTCGGGCATCAACACGCACTCGAACGTCGCACCTGGCGGCGGCGTCAAGCGACCGGTCAGCGGTTCGCCCTGGCCACGGGCCGACGGCAAGGTGTGCGCGGCCACCGAATAACTGCGCCCGGTGGAGTCGATAAACACCGCAAACTGGTTGGAACGCCCGGCCGCCAGGGCCTTGAAGCCGTCCCCTGCCTTGTAGGAAAGCCCGGTGGCGTCGATTTCATGCCCTTTGGCAGAGCGAATCCAGCCTTTTTCCGACAGCACGACGGTGACTTTTTCGTTCGGCAGCAGATCGTGCTCGGTCAGGGCCTTGGCCTCTGTACGCTCGACGATAGGCGAACGACGGTCATCGCCGTAGGTTTCAGCGTCCTTGATCAGCTCGCTACGCACCAGTTTCTTCAGTTTGGCTTCGCTGCTCAGCAGGGCTTGCAGCTTGGCTTGTTCCTTGAGCAGTTCATCCTGTTCGGCGCGCAGCTTCATTTCTTCCAGTCGCGCCAACTGACGCAGACGGGTGTCGAGGATGTAGTCGGCCTGGATTTCGCTCAGGGCGAAACGCGCGATCAGCGCAGCTTTCGGATGCTCCTCGGTACGAATGATGTGAATCACTTCATCCAGGTTGAGGTAAGCGATCAACAAGCCGTCCAACAGGTGCAGACGACGCTCGACCTTGTCGAGGCGGAATTGCAGGCGACGACGAACGGTCTGAACCCGGAATTCCAGCCATTCGACCAGCAACGCACGCAGGTTTTTCAGCTGCGGCTTGCCATCCAGGCCGATGATGTTGACGTTGACCCGGTAGCTCGACTCCAGCTCGGTGCTGGCGAACAGGTGCTGCATCAGCGCGTCGTGGTCAAAATTCTTGCGGGCGCCCGGAATGATCACGATCCGGCATGGGTTCTCGTGGTCGGATTCGTCGCGCAGGTCGGCGATTTGCGGGGCCTTGGACGGCTTGGCCTGCATCATTGCCGCGATCTGTTCCAGCACCTTGGCGCCCGAAACCTGATGCGGTAGCGCGGTAACGATGATGTCGCCGTCTTCGATGTGATACACGGCGCGCATGCGGACCGAGCCCTTGCCGGTTTCATACATTTTCAGCAGATCGGCGCGCGGGGTGATGATTTCCGCTTCGGTCGGGTAATCCGGGCCCTGAATGTGTTCACAGAGCTGTTCGACCGTGGCTTTTGGCTCATCGAGCAAACGCACGCACGCCGTGGCGACTTCGCGCAGATTGTGTGGCGGCACGTCGGTGGCCATGCCCACGGCGATACCGGTGGTGCCGTTGAGCAGGATATTCGGCAAACGTGCCGGCAACACCAATGGCTCGTCGAGCGTACCGTCGAAGTTCGGCCCCCAGTCCGCCGTGCCCTGGCCCAACTCGCTGAGCAGCACTTCGGAATAGCGCGACAGCCGCGCTTCGGTGTAACGCATGGCGGCGAAAGACTTGGGATCGTCCGGCGCACCCCAGTTACCCTGGCCGTCGACCAGCGTGTAGCGGTAGCTGAACGGCTGGGCCATCAGCACCATCGCTTCGTAGCAGGCCGAGTCGCCGTGGGGGTGAAACTTGCCGAGCACGTCACCGACGGTACGCGCCGATTTCTTGTGCTTGGAATCAGCGTCCAGCCCCAACTCGCTCATCGCATAAATGATGCGGCGCTGTACCGGTTTCAGGCCGTCGCCGATATGCGGCAAGGCTCGGTCCATGATCACGTACATGGAGTAGTTGAGGTAGGCATTTTCGGTGAAGTCAGCCAGTGACCGGCGTTCTACACCGTCCAGGCTGAGATCAAGGGAGTCGCTCATGCGGGCCTCATCGGTTCGTTGTCTGGCGCAACAGCATGGTGCCACCGCGCTGGGTAAATTCAAGTTTGTTCAGTGCGCTCATGCCGAGCAACACCTGATCGCCATGCAGCCCCGGCGCCACCAGTGCGCGCACATCGCGCAGCACAATGTCACCCAGTTGCAGGCGTTCGATACGGGTGCGATAGCCCTGGCTCAGGCCATTGGCCGTGCTCAGGGTTACCCCAAAACCTTCCTCCAGCTTCAATCGTTTGGCCAGATCCGCCGGAATCGACACATCGGTCGCGCCGGTGTCGAGCATGAACTCCACTGGCTGGCCGTTGATCTGGCCGCTGGCGACGAAATGCCCCTGCACGTTGCTGACCAGTTTCACTTCTACGAAACCCGCGCCCTGCTCCGAGCTGACCACCACGTTCGGGTTTTGCTGACGCGCTTCCCACTGGCCGAAAAATCGCGTGGCCAGAAACAACCCAGCGCACCACGCCAAAATCATCAACACCCGACCGGCGCGCCGCCCCGGCGTTTGCTGACTCATGGCTTGGCGCTCCAGCCACCGTCCGGCGCGGCAAAGCGCCAGACAACCGGCCGTCCCTCGCCATCGGCGCGGTCACCATTGTTGTTATCGACACCGATCCAGGCGCCATCGGCCTCCACGATCAGCCCCTCTTCAAGTCCATAGTTCTGTGGGTAACGGCGTTCTTTGCGCAGTAACTCGGCGGCGTACGACCAGCAGCGCTCGACCTTGGCCGTCTGCGCATCACGGCGACAGATCTGGTAGGCATTGCGCTCAAGCGTGAACAGTTTGCCGTTGAACAGCGAAACATCGGCAAAATCCCGGGAAACCGCTCTGGCGTTGGGGAATTGCTCCGGCTGCATTTCCACACCGCCTTCACTCAACAGCACGCAGCCCCCATCGCAGTCCCAGACCGTTTGCTGACGCTTGATCAGCAACAAACCGCGGCGTTCGCGCTCGGCCGCCAGCCACAATTGATCACCGGCCGGATTGATCGCAATCCCTTCGAACAAGGCATTGAAGTTCAGTAACAGACCACTGGCCCGCGCTTCGCGCACCATCAGAGGCGAAATCTTCAACCAGGTTGCAGGCCCGACGAGCGGTATTTGCAGCACCGCGGCATGACCTTCGCTGACCACGTAGCGATTGCCCACGCTGTCGCACGTGATGCCCTCGAAATCCAGATCGCCGCCACGTATGAACGACGCCCCCCAGACGCGGGACTTCAGTCCCCACGGCAAACCGCTTTCAGGCACCGTCGGCACATCGATAGCCACGGCTTCGGCCTTCCAGACGCTCTCGCGAGTATCGAGACGGTAAATCTGATCGTCATCGCGATCGGACACCGTCCACAATTCATCGCCACAACGGGCCAGCCCCGAGAGGTTGCCGCCGCGCATGCCATCGACGACATGCCCGGACAACAGGCGCAACTCCGGTGCCGGCTCGGCAGACACCGTGTTCGAGGTCAGCAGCAATGCACAGGCCAGGGCAAAGCCCAGACGCATCAGCCCAGCACCTCGGCGAGGTTGCCCTTGGATTCGAGCCAGCTCTTGCGGTCGCCGGCGCGTTTCTTCGCCAGCAGCATGTCCATCATTTCCGAGGTCGCTTCGAAATCATCCAGCGTCAGTTGCACCAGGCGCCGGGTGTTTGGATCCATGGTGGTTTCACGCAGTTGCGGCGGGTTCATTTCACCCAGGCCTTTGAATCGGGTGACCTGCGGCTTGCCGCGTTTCTTCTCGGCCACCAGTCGGTCGAGGATGCCGTCGCGCTCGGCTTCGTCGAGGGCGTAATAGATCTCTTTGCCCAAGTCGATGCGGTACAGCGGCGGCATGGCGACGTAGACGTGACCGGCATCCACCAGCGCGCGGAAATGCTGGACGAACAACGCACACAGCAACGTGGCGATGTGCAGACCGTCGGAGTCGGCGTCGGCGAGGATGCAGATCTTGCCGTAGCGCAGCTGGCTGATGTCCGCCGCGCCCGGGTCGACACCGATGGCCACGGCGATGTTGTGCACTTCCTGGCTGGCCAGTACTTCGCTGCCGTCAACTTCCCAGGTGTTCAGGATCTTGCCGCGCAACGGCAGGATCGCCTGAAACTCTTTGTCCCGCGCCTGCTTGGCCGAACCGCCAGCGGAGTCACCTTCCACCAGGAACAGCTCGGAACGCATCGGGTCCTGCCCGGCGCAGTCAGCCAGTTTGCCCGGCAGCGCCGGCCCCTGGGTGATGCGCTTGCGCTCGACCTTCTTGCTGGCCTTCAGGCGACGGCCGGCGTTGTTGATCGCCAGTTCCGCCAGGAGCATCCCGGTTTCAGGGTTGGCGTTGAGCCACAGGCTGAACGCGTCCTTGACCACGCCGGAGACGAACGCCGCCGCTTCACGGGACGACAGGCGCTCTTTGGTCTGGCCGGAGAATTGCGGTTCCTGCATCTTCATCGACAGGACGAAGGCGATGCGCTCCCAGACGTCTTCCGGAGCCAGCTTCACGCCCCGCGGCAGCAGACTGCGGAACTCGCAGAATTCGCGCATGGCGTCGAGCAGGCCTTGGCGCAGGCCGTTGACGTGAGTACCGCCCTGGGCAGTCGGGATCAGGTTGACGTAACTTTCCTGCACCGCGTCGCCACCTTCCGGCAACCACAGCAGCGCCCAGTCCACGGCTTCCTTGTTACCTGCAAAAGCACCGCAGAACGGTTCGTCCGGCAGGCGCTCGAATTCGGTGACCGCGTCGACCAGATAGGAGCGCAGGCCGTCTTCGTAGTGCCATTCGACTTTCTCGCCGGTGGCCTTGTCTTCAAAACTGACCAGCAACCCCGGGCACAGAACGGCCTTGGCCTTGAGCACGTGCTTGAGGCGACTGATGGAGAATTTCGGTGAATCGAAGTATTTCGGGTCCGGCGCGAAGAACACGCTGGTCCCGGTGTTGCGCTTGCCGACGGTGCCGACGATTTCCAGCTCGGTGGCCTTGTAGCCATCGGCAAAGGTCATCTGGTATTCGTTGCCGTCACGCTTGACGCGTACCCGGACTTCGGTCGACAAGGCGTTGACCACCGAAATACCTACCCCGTGCAAACCGCCGGAGAACTGGTAGTTCTTGTTGGAAAACTTGCCGCCCGCGTGGAGTTTGGTGAGGATCAGCTCTACGCCCGAAACACCTTCTTCGGGGTGAATGTCCACCGGCATGCCGCGACCATCGTCGCTGACTTCCAGGGAGTGGTCGGCATGCAGAATGACCTGTACCGATTTGGCATGCCCGGCCAAGGCTTCGTCGACGCTGTTGTCGATGACTTCCTGGGCAAGGTGGTTCGGCCGACTGGTGTCGGTGTACATGCCGGGGCGTTTGCGCACCGGGTCGAGGCCCGAGAGGACTTCGATGGCGTCTGCGTTATAAGAGCTAGCGCTGGGAGTGGCCATGGGGTCTCGTCGTCAGTGTTCAGTGAAAAAGGAAATCTGCGAAAAAAGGCAATGAATCACAATGTGGTGAAATCAATGGCCTGATACAAATCTGCGCCGATACCGGCAAAGCTCAACATGGCCGGCAATTGCGCGGCAAAACCCTGGAAACTATGGTCGCCACCGGCCTGGATGCGCAAGGCGCAGGCCCGGTAATACTGCTGGGCGAGGCGATAGTCCAGCGTTTCGTCAGCGGTCTGCAACCATACCTGATAGCGCTGCGAGTCCTGGGGGGCCGGCACTTCCAGCTCGGCCAGGGCCGTCACGTGGTCGTGGGTCAGTTCCCAGGCTTCATCGGTATACAGGTTTTTCTGCGTCCCCAGATACCCGTCGAACAGTTTGTGCGGGCTGACGGCTGGGTTGATCAACAATGCCTTCAGGCCAAGGCGTTCGGCCAAGTGAGTCGCATAGTAGCCGCCGAGCGAGCTGCCGACCAGCAGCGGCCGACCCAGCTCGGCAATCGCTTGTTCCAGCTGGCCAATAGCCTCGCGGGGATGGTGATGCAAGGCCGGCACACGCAGATAATCGCTCAGACCCAGACGCTCCATCACAGAGATCAACTGGCAGGCCTTTTTCGACAATGGCGAGCTGTTGAAGCCGTGGATATAAAGGATCGAACCGGACATTTGAGCTCCCTGAGCGTCGGCTAAAGAAGCGGAGTTTACTGTAGGAGCTGTCGAGTGCAACGAGGCTGCGATCTTTTGATCTTGCATTTATAAAACGAAATCAAAAGATCGCAGCCTTCGGCAGCTCCTACGGCGGAATGGCGTTGTCAGTAGCCGTTGGAGCCGTAATCCACGGTAAATGCGAACCCGGTCACCCGTTCCACCCCGGTTTCCAGCCGCCCATCGGGTAGCAAACGCAGCCAGCGATAACCCGGCGCCTGCTCCCCGACTTTGAAATCCTCGCTCCGGGGTTCGAACTGAATGCAGGTCGACGGCGAGGCGATCAAGCGCACGCCGTTGCGCGACTGATCGATTTCCTGGTGCACATGCCCCCACAACACGGCTCGCACCTGCTCAAAACGATCCAGCACGGCAAACAGCGCGTCGGGATTGCGCAAGCCAATGGGTTCCATCCAGGCACAGCCGATGGACACCGGATGATGATGGAAACACACCAGATGATGGCGCTCGGGCGCTTCGCTCAACGAACGGGCCAGCAACTGCAACTGTTCATCCTGCAAATACCCCGGCACCGAGCCTGGCACCGCCGAATCGAGCAATGTAATGCGCCAGTTGCCGATATCCACCACCGGTTCGAGCAAAGCGCTCTGCACCGCCGCTTCGGCCATGATCAGCGGCTCATCGTGATTGCCGGGGATCCAGCGTGCCGGGGCATCGAGCTGGCGCGTCATGTCGCGAAACTGCTGGTAAGACTCCAGCGTACCGTCCTGGGACAGATCACCGCTGGCGATGATCAAATCGACTCGCGGCTGTTGCGTGCGCACCAGCTCAATGACCTTTTGCAGGCTGTCGCGGGTGTTCATGCCCAACAACGTCCCGTCCGCTTCGGCGAACAGATGACTGTCGGAGAGTTGCACCAGCAGCGCCGGATCGGCGGTGGTCAAGGTAGATACGCTCGGCAAGGTAATCTCCCAGGGCGTGATCACGGGAATGGATAGGTGGCGCAATTATGCTGGGGGACGATCGAAAGAGGAAATCTGTGAACCTGACGCAGTTCACAACTGCTGATCAGAGTTACCGTACCACTTCGTACTCATGCCCCAGCGCCAGGCAATGGCTCAGCCATTCGCCCAGAAACATATTCAGCTGGGCCTTTTCGTCCGGCTGATGCATCGAGGCGTTCGGGTAAGGATAGATGCCGCGAAAGCGTCGTGCATGTTCGGCGCTGACCACTTCGGCCATGCAGGCATCATGATAGACCTGCACTTCCAGTTGCGGCACCGGCAGCCACGGCAGACTGTGCTCCTGCCGCACTTGCAAGGTGGTGGTGTAGGGACAGACCTGCAGCACTTCCAGCGCCAGGACGCCAAGCATCTGGTCGCCATGGGTCACGGCGATGCGCCTGGCGGCCGGCTCGCTGCGCATGTCCGGCAGCAGTCGCATCAGGCGTGCATAGTTGGCCTCGCAGGACGCTTGCAGCCCTGCCAGGTCTACCCGATAGCGATCGCGCAGCTTGTTTACGACCATAACCCCCTCACTTCAACGCGGTTCAAAGCCAGCCATTGCAAGGCAATGATGGTGGCCGCGTTGGCAATACGTCCGTCGCGTACGGCTTGCAGAGCATCTTCGAAGGCCCAGACCGTGACGCGGATATCTTCTGCCTCTTCCTCCAGCCCATGCAGGCCGCCAACGCCGGTGGTGTCGCAACGCCCCAGGTATAGATGCACGAATTCGTTGCTGCCGCCCGGCGATGGAAAGTATTTGGTCATCGGCCAGAGCGCCCCGATTTCAAGCCCAGCTTCCTCCTGCGCTTCGCGGTGAGCAACTTCTTCCGGTTGTTCATCCTTGTCGATCAGACCAGCGACCAGTTCGATCAGCCAAGGGTTTTCGGTCTTGCCCAGGGCGCCGACGCGGAACTGCTCGATCAACACCACTTCGTCACGCTGTGGATCGTACGGCAGCATGCACACCGCATCGTGGCGTACGAACAATTCACGATTGATTTCCCGACTCATGCCCCCGGCGAACAATTCGTGGCGCAAGTGCACGCGGTCGAGTTTGTAGAAGCCCTCGAAGCACTTTTCGCGCCGAACGATCTCTACGGCGGTCGGAATGGCGGTGGTGAAATCGGTCATGACTATCCTCTTGCTGCAATCCTATACGAGGTTCCTTTTTTTCCTGGAGCCTCGACTTCGCGCCATCCTAACGCGCCCGTGACGTTTGATGCAGCCCCTTTACCGTCATCGGGATGGACGGTGAGGGCGAAACCCACTCTAATTAGCTTAGTGGCGAACTGACTGCTTCGTTTAGAGTCGAAGCGGTAACTTTTTGTCTTCCCTTGTTTCAGAAAGGACGTCCATGTCGCTTTTCAAAACTGCCTCCGTGGCCGCCATCGCCCTGACCCTGGGCGCCTGCCAGAGCCTGTTCCAACCCAACTACCGGGCGCCGCTGGAAACTACCCGCGACGCGTCGGAACAACTGCAACCGGGTTGCGCCAACGCGGATTGCCCGCTGGTCAACATCGACACCCTGCACTTTCCGGACGAGCCTGCGCTGGACGGCATCGTCGAAAAGCGCCTGTTGCAGATGACCCGCACCTCGCCCGACGCGCCGGTAGCACCGACGCTGGCGGCCTATCGCGAACAGTTTTTGCGCACCGCCGGTCCGCGCAACAGCATCTACCTGCAAGCGAAAGTACGTGAGCAGCATGACGGCTTGGTGATCATCGAATTGTCCAGCTACCTGGACACAGGCGGTGCCCATGGCACGCCGGGTCGCGGCTTCATCAACTATTCACGCCAGCAGCAGAAAGTGCTGACGCTGTCGGACATGCTGGTTCCGGGTCAGGAAGACGCGTTCTGGAAAGCGGCGCAGGTCGCGCACAACAGCTGGTTGATCAGCACCAAGCTCGATCAGGAACCGGAGTTCGTGAAGAGCTGGCCGTTCCAGAAAACCCAGAACGTGGCGCTGACCTATGGCGGGGTGATCCTCAAGTACGAAACCAGCAGCATCGCGCCTTACGCGCTGGGCCATGTCGAACTGAAGATCCCCTACCCTCGCCTCAACGGCATCATCAAGCCCGAGCTGTTTCCCGGCCGTAACTGAAGGCCCGGCCCAGCACGAGTTGCAGCAACCCTGCCAGGACCAACGCCGGCAGGGTTGCGCCGACGTCCGGATACAGGTTGGCCAGCAGATGATAGGTGCTGACCCCGCCCAGCCAGGCGAGCAGCGCCGGCCAGCGCAACGCGGCTGACGCCACCTGGCCGCTGCGTTTGCGCAGGATGAAGTGATCCACCAGCACCACGCCGAACAACGGCGCAAACACCGAACCGATCAACAGCAGGAAGTTCTGGTACTGGGCCAATGGCGCCAGCAAGGCGATCAAGGTGCAGATCACACCGATGACCAACGCCAGGTGCTCGACTTTCAAGCGCAACAGAATCCCGCTCGACACCGCCGCCGAATGAATATCGGCAAAGGCGTTTTCCGACTCATCCAGCAGAATCAGCAGCAACGGAATCCCCAGGCCGGCACCCGCCAGCGCCAACAGCAACGCATTGACTTCACCGCTCGGCGCAAACGCCAGGGTGTAGGCCACGCCCAGGCTCATCAGCCAGAAATTACCGATAAAGAAGCCGATGGCCGTGCCGCCGAAGACGTTTTTCGCCCGTTTGCCGAAACGCGAGTAGTCAGCAATCAATGGCAACCACGACAGCGGCATGGCAATCGCGATGTCGAAGCCCACGGCGAACGGCATCGAACCATCACCGGCCTGAGCCCACAACGTGGCCAGATCGGCCTTGGCGAACAGGTTCCAGGTCAGCCAGACACACGCGGCCAGCAGCAGCCAGATGCCCCATTTACGCAGGATCTGGCGCACGAACGTCAACGGACCGCTCACCGCCAGCAGCGTCGCCAGCGCACCGAAGAACAGCGCCCACATGATCGGACTGGACAGCCAGCTACCGTCGCTGAACGCCTTTGCACCCAGCAGGCTGGCCGCATCGCGCATGACGATGATTTCGAACGAGCCCCAACCGATCAGTTGCAGCAGGTTCAGCACCGCCGGCAGGCTCGCACCTTTGGTCCCGAGGCTGAGTTTGAGCGCCGCCATCGACGACAGGCCTGTGTCGCTGCCGATCACGCCAACCGCGGCCAACAGCAGAACGCCAACCAGCGTGCCGAGGAAAATTGCCAGCAACGAGCCGGACAGGCCAAGGCCCGGCGCGAGCAATGCGCCGGTCTGCAGGACCATCAGGCCGATGCCGAGGGAGAACCACAGGGAAAACAGATCGCGCCCGCCGAAGACGCGTTTGTCGCTCGGCACCGCGATATCGGGGGAGTAAGTGCTGGGTTGAATGCTCAAGGGTGTTATCTCAGAGGGACATTTGTTGTTGTGGTCTGCACAGTCCTGTAGGAGCTGGCTTGCCAGGATCAAAGGCGACGCGGTGCATCAGAGGCGCCGCAATCGCCAGCAAGCCGGCTCCTACAGTTGGCATCAAACTTTCTGGTAAAGCTGACTGCCTTCCTGCTTGAAGCGCTCGGCCTGTTCGGCCATGCCTTGGGCGACCTCCACGTCGACCGCTTCGATCCGCTGGTTGGCCGCGTATTCGCGGACTTCCTGGGTGATTTTCATCGAGCAGAATTTCGGCCCGCACATGGAACAGAAGTGCGCGACCTTGGCCGAATCCTTCGGCAGGGTTTCATCGTGATACGAACGGGCGGTGTCCGGATCGAGGCCCAGGTTGAACTGGTCTTCCCAACGGAATTCGAAACGCGCCTTGCTCAAGGCATTGTCGCGGATTTGCGCGCCCGGATGCCCCTTCGCCAGATCGGCGGCGTGGGCGGCAATCTTGTAGGTGATGATGCCGGTCTTCACGTCATCCTTGTTCGGCAGGCCCAAGTGTTCCTTCGGCGTGACGTAGCAAAGCATGGCGCAACCGAACCAGCCGATCATCGCCGCACCAATGCCGGAGGTGATGTGGTCGTAGCCCGGCGCGATGTCGGTGGTCAGCGGGCCGAGGGTGTAGAACGGCGCCTCGTCACAGCATTCCAGCTGCTTGTCCATGTTCTCTTTGATCAACTGCATCGGCACGTGGCCAGGGCCTTCGATCATGCACTGCACGTCATGCTTCCACGCAATCTTGGTCAGCTCGCCGAGGGTTTCCAGCTCGCCGAACTGCGCTTCGTCGTTGGCGTCGGCAATCGAGCCCGGACGCAGGCCATCGCCCAGCGAGAAGCTGACGTCGTAGGCCTTCATGATTTCGCAGATGTCTTCGAAATGGGTATAGAGGAAGTTCTCTTTGTGGTGCGCCAGGCACCACTTGGCCATGATCGAACCGCCACGGGAGACGATGCCGGTCACACGCTTGGCGGTCATCGGCACGTAGCGCAACAGCACGCCGGCGTGGATGGTGAAGTAGTCGACGCCCTGCTCGGCCTGCTCGATCAGCGTGTCGCGGAACAGTTCCCAGGTCAGGTCTTCGGCCGCACCGCCGACTTTTTCCAGGGCCTGGTAGATCGGCACGGTACCGATCGGCACCGGCGAGTTACGGATGATCCACTCGCGGGTTTCGTGGATGTGTTTGCCGGTGGACAGGTCCATGACCGTGTCCGAACCCCAGCGAATGCCCCAGGTCAGTTTCGCCACTTCTTCTTCAATGGACGAACCCAGAGCGCTGTTGCCGATGTTGCCGTTGATCTTCACCAGGAAGTTACGGCCGATGATCATCGGTTCCAGTTCGGTGTGGTTGATGTTGGCCGGAATGATCGCGCGGCCACGGGCGATTTCGTCACGGACAAATTCAGGGGTAATGATTTTCGGCACGCTGGCACCGAAGCTGTGGCCGGCATGTTGCTGGTCCAGCAGGCCGGCAGCGCGGGCCACTTCCAGCTTCATGTTTTCGCGGATGGCGACGTATTCCATCTCGGCGGTGATGATGCCCTGGCGCGCGTAGTGCATCTGGCTGACGTTGGCACCCGGCTTGGCGCGGCGCGGGTTGTTGACGTGGGCGAAGCGCAGCTTGGTCAGCTCGGCATCGGCGAGGCGTTCCTGGCCGAAGTTCGAGCTCAGACCGCTCAGGCGCTCGGTGTCGCCGCGGGACTCGATCCATGGCGAACGCACGTCGGCCAGGCCTTTGCGCACGTCGATGATGACATTGGGATCGGTGTACGGGCCCGAGGTGTCGTACACCACGACCGGCGCATTGACCTCGCCGCCGAAGTCGGTCGGCGTCACATCAAGGCTGATTTCGCGCATCGGCACGAGGATGTCCGGGCGAGAGCCCTGAACATAGATTTTTTGCGAGCGGGTAAACGGCTGCACCGATTGCTGATCGACCTTGGCCGAGTCACTCAGGTTGGTGGCGATTTTTGCTTTTGTAGTCATCACGGGCTCTCCAGACACACATCCAGGCAGTGGATTTTTGTCGGAGCGAACCTGTAAACGAATGGACGCACGGGCGCTGGAGATACCAGCTGTGCTGTGCTCAGTGCTCGAGGGGTGTTCGATTGTCGAACAACATCCCGGACGAAGCACAAGAGGACTCGCCGGGTGACGAGAAATCTTGTTCCCTACGCAGGCGCTAACCTGATCAGGTTCAACGGGATCCGAAATTATTCGATCTCAGCCTCATAGCAAGGCACCCCGACAAGAACCCGGCCAGTCTAGACACAACCGGCAAAGAACGCCAACCCCGTTGCAAATACCATGATGAATGGCGCAATAACACGCCGAACCAGGATTGTTGCCGCCCTCATGCGCAACTACACTCGCTACGCCAAGCTGCGCATTGACGCGGTGCGAACCGCGCCTTAGCCTTGGCGTTCAAATTACCCGTGTAATATTTAATCTAGGGATCGTCTATGCTGCGCAAACTCTCACTGGCCCTTGCCGTGTCTTGTGCGTCCAACGGAATGGTCTGGGCAGCAGAAGCGCCCTTATCGACCAAGACGGACCTGGTCAGCGTTTATCAGGAAGCGGTGGACAACAACGCCGACCTCGCCGCTGCCATCGCTCAATATGGCGCGCAAAAGGAAATCGTCCCGCAGGCCCGCGCCGGGCTGCTGCCCAACCTTTCGGGCGGCGCCAATGTTTCCAGTGTGCGAACGGCGCTCGATCAGCCTTCGTCCACGGCCAACCGCAACGCTCATTCCTACCAGGCCACCCTGGCGCAGCCACTGTTCCGCGCTGATCGCTGGTTCCAGTTCCAGGCCGCCAAGGATGTAAATGAACAGGCTGCCCTGCAACTCTCGGCGACCCAGCAAAACCTGATCCTGCAATCCGCCGACAGCTATTTCAACGTGCTGCGCAGCCAGGACAACCTGGCCTCGAACAAGGCCGAAGAAGCCGCGTTCAAACGCCAGCTCGATCAGTCCAAGGAACGCTTTGACGTCGGCCTGTCGGACAAGACCGACGTGCTGAACTCGCAAGCCAGCTACGACACCGCACGCGCCAACCGGATCGTCGCGCAGCGTCAGGTGGATGATGCTTTCGAAGCCCTGGTCACCCTGACCAACCGTCAGTACAAATCGATTCAGGGTATCAGCCATAACCTGCCGATCCTGCCACCGGCGCCAAATGACGCCAAAGCCTGGGTCGAAACCGCAGCTCGCCAGAACCTGAACCTGCTGGCCAGCAACTACGCCGTCAGTGCCGCCGAACAAACCATCAAGCAACGCAAGTCCGGCCACGCGCCTACCCTCGACGCCATCGCGCAGTACGAGAAAGGCGACAACGATGCGCTGGGCTTCAGCAACCCGGTCCCCTTGGGCCAACCCTACGGCGGCAACGTCGAGCAAACGACCGTGGGCCTGCAACTGAACATCCCGATCTACAGCGGTGGACTGGTCAACTCCCAGGTCCGTCAGTCGTATGCGCAACTGGACCAGACCGAACAACAACGCGAATCCCTGCGCCGAAGCATCGTGGAAAACACCCGCGACCTGCACCGCGCGGTGAATACCGACGTCGAGCAGGTACAGGCGCGCAAGCAATCGATCATTTCCAACCAGAGCGCGGTGGAAGCGACCGAAATCGGTTATCAGGTGGGTACACGAAACATCGTCGACGTGCTGGATGCACAGCGTCAGCTCTACACGTCGGTACGCGACTACAACAACACCCGCTACGACTACATCCTCGACAACCTGCGCCTCAAGCAACAGGCCGGCACGTTGAACCCAGGGGATCTGCAAGACCTGGCACGCTGGCTCAATCCCAACTACAACCCGGACAAGGATTTCCTGCCACCGGATCTGGCCAAGGCGGCAGAAGAGCAGTTGAAAGCGCGACCTGGCCAGTAAAAGTCATTCCTGTGGCGAGGGGGCTTGCCCCCGTTGGGTCGCGAAGCGGCCCCAAAATCTGCAATAGCATTTTTCTGCGGCACCGCAGCCGCAGGAATTACGACTGCTTCGCAGCCGAACGGGGGCAAGCCCCCTCGCCACAAAGGATCACCATCAGGCTCAAGATCTGTCGATCAACCGCCCCAACCCATCCAGCAAACGCTGCAACGCGCCCTGGTTGGTGCGCATCACTTTCAATCCCGCCTCAGCCATCCGCTGTGCATCCCGCGGCAACTCAAACAGACGCTGTACCGCCAGTGCCAGGCCTTCTGCATCCTCCACTTCCTGCAACGCCCCGGCGCTGCGCAATTGCGCGGCGATTTCCAGGAAGTTGAACAGATGCGGCCCGCTCAACACCGGTTTGGCCAATGCCGCCGGCTCCAGCAGGTTATGCCCGCCGTTGGGCACCAGGCTGCCGCCGACGAACGCACTGTCGGCCAGCGCATAGAGAAACAGCAACTCGCCCATGGTGTCGCCCAACAACACCGACGTGCCTGCGTCGACCGCGTCCCCCGAGGAACGACGGACCGTGGCGAACCCTTGCTGCTGACACAACGCGTACACCGAATTGAAGCGTTCCGGATGACGCGGCACCAGAATCAGCAAGGCATCGGGATGATTGGCCAACAACTGGCGATGGGCCGCCAGCACCACTTCATCTTCACCTTCGTGCGTGCTGGCGGCGATCCACACCGGACGCTCCAGGGCTTGCCATTGCCCACGCAACTCGCCGGCACGCTGAAGCAGTTGCGGATCGATGGTCAGGTCGAACTTGATCGAGCCCGTGACGTCGACGGTTTCGGGCCGGGCACCCAGGTCACGGAAGCGTTGTGCTTCGGCTTCGGTCTGCACCGCGAACAGGCTCATTTCGGCGAGCATCGGCTGGGTCAATTTGTGGAAACGACCGTAGCCCTTGGCGGATCGCTCGGACAGCCGCGCATTGGCCAGCGCCACCGGAATCCCGCGTTTGGCACATTGATGGATATGGTTGGGCCACAGTTCGGTTTCCATGATCACCGCCAGTGTTGGCTGGACCCGATCAAGGAAACGCCGGGCAGCGCACGGCAAGTCGTAGGGTAAATAGCAGTGCTGGATGCGCGGCTCATTGGCGAACAACGCCTGGATGCGTTCCGACCCGGTCGGGGTCATGCAAGTCACGGTGATCGGCAACGCCGGATAGCGTGCCAACAACGCGCGGATCATCGGCGCCGCGGCGATGCTTTCGCCCACCGACACCGCGTGCACCCAAATGCCGCCCGGCTTCATCGCCGGCAGGCCATACGAGAAACGCTCGCCGATGCGCTGGGCATACGCCGGCGCCTTGCGCGCCCGCAACCACAGCCGAAACGCTACCAATGGCAGCCCCAGATAAAACAGTGCGGTATAGAGAGTTCTATTCATGGCGCCGGAGTTTATCGGCTTTTCTCGCCGATCGCCTGCAAGTGCACGGCAAAACGTTCGGCGAGCCAGCGAGCGGCCGGCCCCAGCGGTTCGTCCCGGCGCCAGACCAGCTCAACGACCAGGGCTGGCGGCGTCCATTCGCTGGCCAGTTCGACCATCTGGTTCTGATAGGTCGGGTACTGCACCACGTGGCGCGGCAGCCAGGCCCAGCCGAGCCCGCGCACCAACCATTCAGCCATCACATAAAAACTGTCGGCACGCCAGACTTGCGGGCTGGCCGGTTCACTGCCCGGATAAACGCTGGACTGGGTCGACATCAACAACTGTCGGTGCTGCGCCAACTGCTGGCAGTCGATTCGCCCTTGCTTCGCCAGCGGATGATCAACACCGCACACGGTGACCATCTCCACGCTGCCGAGCACGCGACGTTCCAGGGCTTCGGGAATCTGGTCGTGGTAGAACAACAAACCGAGATCGGCGCGACGCTCCACCAGTTTGCGCGCGACATCGCCTTGAGCGGCGCTGGTCAATTGCACTTCAAGGCTGGGAAACTTTTCCGCCAGAGCCTCGAAGCTCTCAATGATCGGCTGATAAGGCATCGCCTCATCCTGGGCCAGGCGCAGGCGCGCTTCCTGACCGCGCATCATCGCCAGTGCCCGGCCATTGAGGCGTTCGCACTGGCGCAGCACTTCCCGTGCTTCCTCCAATAATCCAGCGCCGGCTTCGGTGAGCTTCGGCTGACGGCCACTGCTACGATCAAACAGGCTGACGCCGAGGTCTTCCTCCAGCAACGCAATCGCGCTGCTGACTGCCGACTGCGCCTTGCGCTGATCCCGCGCCACGGCGGAAAACGAACGTTGTTCCGCGACGCTGACGAACAACCGCAGCTGTTCCAGATTCCATTGCATGTTCATGGACCGACCCATCTCTATAGCAGATAGGTAATGACTTTACCGCATCTGGAGAATCACTAGAATGCCGAGCTCAGAAAGCAACACTTCACACGAGGATTGACCCATGACCGCTTACTACTACCTGGCCATAGCCATCTGCGCCGAAGTGATTGCCACTGTTTCGATGAAAGCCGTCAAAGGCTTCAGCACGCCATTACCACTGCTGCTGGTGATCGTCGGCTACGGCATTGCGTTCTGGATGCTCACGCTGGTGGTGCGCAGCGTGCCGGTGGGCGTGGCATACGCGGTGTGGGCCGGCATGGGCATCGTGATGGTCAGCGTCGCGGCGCTGTTTATCTACGGGCAGAAACTGGATGTGCCGGCGATGCTGGGGATGGCGTTGATTGTGCTGGGCGTCGTCGTCATTCAACTCTTCTCCAAAACTGCCGGACACTGACACGCTCTAGGAGCCGGCTTGCTGGCGATAGCGGTGCATCCGGCACACCGCGTTGGCCGGATCGCCAGCAAGCCGGCTCCTACAGGCTCACCTGCATCCTGAAGATGCCTTGTATACTGCGCCCTCGTCTTGAACACTGAGGTCGCCGAATGCCAACCGTTATTTCCACCGACGTTCTGATTGTCGGCGCTGGTGTCGCCGGCCTCTGGCTTAATGCACGCCTGCGCCGCGAAGGCTTTTCGACCGTGCTGGTGGAGAACTCCAGCCTCGGCGGCGGGCAGAGCGTGAAGTCCCAAGGCATCATCCACGGTGGCGCCAAGTACGCCTTGCATGGCGCGCTGACCGGCGCTTCGGAAGCCATTGCCGACATGCCGCGTCGCTGGCGCGAAGCCCTGGCCGGTGACGGTGAACTGGACCTGTCCGGCGTGCGCCTGTTGTCCGAAGCCCACTACCTCTGGTCCCCCGGCACCCTCGCCGGCAACCTCACCAGTTTCTTTGCCAGCAAAGCCGTGCGCGGTCGCGTCGATCAGGTCAAGGGCGACCAATTGCCGCCCGCCCTGCAAGACAAGCGCTTCAAGGGCAAGGTCTATCGCTTGGCGGAACTGGTGATCGACGTGCCGAGCCTGATCCAGCGCCTGGCCGATCTGGCCGGTGACGGCCTGCTCGCCGGGCAGACGATCGAACCGCTGCTGGATGGCGGCGTGCTGGTCGGCCTGAAAGTGGATGACCGCGAAATCCGCGCCCAGCGCATCGTCCTGAGCGCCGGCGCTGGTACGGCGGCACTGCTTGAAGCGCTGGGGTTGAGCCGGCCGGCCATGCAGCGTCGGCCGTTGCACATGATCATCGCCAAAGGTCCGAGCCTCAAACCGCTGTATGCCCACTGCCTGGGTGGCGGCACCAAACCACGCATCACCGTGACCACGCACCCGGCAGCGGATGGCCAATGGGTCTGGTACCTCGGAGGCGACATCGCCGAAGCCGAGGGTGTGGCCCGAGAGCCTGCCGAACAAATCGCCACGGCACAGAAAGAAATCGGCCAGTTGCTGCCATGGATCGACTTGAGCACGGTGCAATGGGCGACTTTGCGCGTGGATCGCGCCGAACCGCTGCAATCGGGCCTTGTCCGACCCGACAACGCATTCGTCGCCGAAGAGGGGCGTTTGCTGGTCGGCTGGCCAACCAAGCTGGCCCTGGCGCCAGACTTCGCTGACCGCGTGATGACCAGCCTGACCCGCGATGGCATCCAGCCAAGCCACCCGGAACCGCTGCCTGAGCTGCCAAAGCCGCCGATGAGCGTCCCGGCGTGGGAGCAACTGCTGCCATGAGCCAACCGACATTGCACGACCTGCATCGCCCGCTGGGCAGCACCGGCCTGCGGGTGTCGCCGCTGGGCTTGGGCACGGTGAAACTGGGTCGGGATCAAGGGGTGAAGTACCCCAATGGCTTCCAGATCCCCGACGACGATGAAGCACGTATGCTGCTCAAACTCGCACGCGACCTGGGCATCAACCTGATCGACACCGCCCCGGCCTATGGTCGCAGTGAAGAACGCCTGGGCCCGTTGCTGCGCGGCCAGCGTCAGGATTGGGTAATTGTCAGCAAGGTCGGTGAAGAATTTGCCGACGGTCAGTCCCGCCACGATTTCAGCGCCGCTCACACACGCCTGTCGGTGGAACGCAGCCTGCAACGCCTGGAAACGGATTTCATCGATCTGGTGCTGGTGCATTCCGACGGCAACGACCTGGCAATTCTCAATGATTGCGAGGCCTACCAGACCCTCGCCGAACTCAAGGCCGAAGGCAAAATTCGTGGTTTTGGTTTTTCCGGCAAAACCGTCGAAGGTGGCTTGAAGGCTCTGGAACAAGGTGACTGCGCGATGGTCACCTACAATCTGAACGAACAAAACGAGAAGGCCGTGATTGACTATGCTGCTGCACACGGCAAAGCCATTCTGGTCAAGAAAGCCTTGGCCAGCGGTCATGTCTGCCTGAGTCCGGGTGTGGATCCGGTGCGCGCCAGTTTCGAGCTGTTGTTTGATCATCCGGGTGTGGCCAGTGCTATTGTCGGGACCATCAATCCGCTGCACCTCGCCCACAACGTCGCGACCGTTGCCCAGGTCCTACGTAGCAACTGATGCCGCCCCACGCGGCCTTAAGCAGGAGCCGACATGCCGCGCACGCTCATAAGAAAGAACCCGAGCAACTTCAAGACCCTGCCGTTATTCGTCGAAGCGACCCCCGAAGGCCTGACTTACCAAAGCGTCGGGAGGCCGCTGAACTTCTCCCAGACCCTGCAACGGCGCCGCCCCGTGACGGTTGGCGACAGCGAAAAGTTTGCCCTGGAACTGGCCAACCTCGGGGTTTCGGTGCGTCTGACGCTGCATTGGCAGAATCGCGACTATTGGGTGCTGGTTCGCCAGCGTCGGCAGGACCGCGGCGACGTGGTCCTCAAGTTGATCTCCGGCTATGTACCGGCCCATGAGCTGAACCTGCCGTTGCACACGGCGATTCAGGAAGTTGCCGAGGAATGCCTGCTGGAAACCCCTGAAGGCTGGCTCGGTGGTCGTTTCAATGAAACGTGGTTGCCGGCGCCCTACTCCGCCGCCCTGCATTACCGCGAAGCCTTGCCGTTTCGCCTGACGCCGCTGTCCGGTTCCGCGCGGCCGGTGCGTTGCGCCAATCTGATGTTGATCGAGCGACCGCGGGCCTACGTGCATTTGCCGACAGCATCGTTGCAACTGATTTACGACTTGCGCCTGGATGTCCCCAAGGAAGCCAAATCCTTGAGCCTGTTTCACGTCGACGAAAGGCTGGAAGGCGATCAACTCGTCGCCCGCCTCGATCGCAAACGCCCTGACCTGTACCTGATGCCCTTGAAGGACGGTCACCCCACGGCCGAGCTCTTCACCCTGAAAAAAGATCAGCTGTACCCGGCCAGCACGCGCGGACTTTACCTGGCCGAAAGTTTTGCCCGGCAGGAAGGCTGGCTGGTTCACGATGAGCGAATTCGCTGGAAGGATTGGGTGAGTCAGCAAGGTCTGACCCCGCCGAGGAAGGATTCTGGTCTGGCGCGGTTACGCGGCAAGGCCAAATTGCTGCTGAAAAAAATCGTGCCGCGTAAAAAAGTCAGTTCCTGAAAGCAAACTGCTGCAGCTCCGACGGGTGTACGCACAACCTCGTAGGAGCTGGCGTGCCAGCGAAGGATTCAAGGACGCCGCGTTTTCTCAGCAGATACGCGTCATCGTTAACGACCATCGCTGGCAAGCCAGCTCCTACATAGATTGCGTCACTCGGACTTGCGGATCTTCTCGACAATCGCCGTGGTCGAGCTGTTTTCCACCAGCCCCAGCACCTTCACGGTGCCACCGTAAGCGGTGACGATGTCTGCACCGACCACTTGGTCGATCCCGTAATCGCCACCCTTGACCAGTACATCCGGCTTGACCGCGCTCAGCAGGTTTTCCGGGGTGCCCTCCGAGAAACTGATCACCCAGTCCACAGCACCCAGCCCTGCCAGCACAGCCATGCGCCGGTCGACGCTGTTGATCGGACGACCCGGCCCTTTCAGGCGGCTGACCGACGCATCGTCGTTGATCGCAACAATCAGGCGATCGCCTTGCGCTCGCGCCTGCTCAAGGTAGGTCACGTGGCCGGCATGCAGGATGTCGAAGCAACCATTGGTGAAGACGATCCGCTCGTTATGCGCGCGAGCATCGTCAACGGCCAGCAGCAGTTGTTCAAGCCCCAGCACACCGCGTTCGGAACCTTCCTCACGCTGAATCGCGCGACGCAGTTCTGGCGCACTGATGGCCGCCGTACCCAGTTTGCCGACCACGATGCCCGCCGCCAGATTGGCCAGGGCCACCGCGTGGGGCAGCTCTTCACCCGCAGCAATCGCGGCCGCCAGGGTGGAAATCACCGTATCACCGGCACCGGTCACGTCGAACACCTCACGGGCCCGGGCGGGCAGGTGCAGTGCCGGGTGATCGGGACGCAGCAGGGTCATGCCGTGCTCGCCACGGGTCACCAGCAAGGCACCCAGATCCAGGTCGTGCATCAACTGCGCGCCCTTGTTCACCAGCTCATGCTCATCGGCGCAACCACCGACGATGGTTTCGAATTCGCTGAGGTTCGGCGTTATCAGGCTCGCGCCACGGTAGATCGAAAAATCCTTGCCCTTGGGATCGGCCAGGACCGGAATGCCACGGGCACGCGCGGCCTGGATCAACGCCTGATGGTTTTTCAACGCGCCTTTGCCGTAGTCGGACAGGACCAGCACCTTGATGCCTTCGAGCAACTCATCGACCTGCGCCGCCAATGCCAGGGCATCGGTGGCGAACGGTTCTTCGAAATCGATACGCAGCAGTTGCTGGTGACGACTCATGACCCGCAGCTTGACGATGGTCGGCTGGTGCGCGATGCGCTGGAATATGGCCCGCACACCTGCGCCGTTGAGGCTATTGACCAGGCTGTTGGCAGCTTCATCGTCGCCGGTCACACCGACCAGCGAGGCTGGCGCGCCGAGCGCGGCAATGTTCAAGGCAACGTTGGCGGCACCGCCCGGGCGGTCCTCGATGTGATCGACCTTGACCACCGGCACCGGTGCCTCAGGAGAAATCCGTGAGGTACCACCATGCCAGTAACGGTCGAGCATGACATCGCCGACCACCAAGACAGGGGCTTGATCGAATCGCGGCATGGACAACTTCATGGAGCAACCCACATACAAAATGAACAGGGGCGCGATATTAACACAGGGTTGGCATCGGCTTGTGCGACGGCTGCAACGGGATGATTTGCCGGGCTTTATTGGTCGTTTTTTGAGCAAAGAACAAGCCAAAAAGCGACGTCAGGGTGAGCCCGGCTCACCCTGACGCTATCGGGGTCAGGCGATGTCTTCGGCCGGCGTGTCGAGGCCCATCGCATGCAGGCGCGAGTAATAGCCGTTTTGGGCCAGCAACTGCGTGTGAGTGCCTCGCTCGACGATCTGGCCCTGATCCATCACCAGGATCAGGTCAGCCTTCTCGATGGTCGACAAGCGGTGAGCGATCACCAGCGTGGTACGACCCTTCATGACCTGGTCCAACGCCGCCTGAATGTGGCGCTCGGATTCGGTGTCGAGTGCCGACGTCGCTTCGTCGAGGATCAGCAACGGCGCATTTTTCAACAGCGCCCGGGCGATCGCCAGACGCTGACGCTGGCCTCCAGACAGCAGCACGCCATTTTCACCGACCTGGGTGTCCAGGCCTTGGGGCATCTGCGAAATGAAGTCCATGGCGAACGCATCCGTGGCGGCCTTTTCGATGTCGGCACGAGGGGCGCCGGCCAGGTCACCGTAAGCGATGTTGTTGGCAATGGTGTCGTTGAACAGGGTGACATGCTGCGTGACTTGCGCCACATGCCGACGCAGATTGCGCAGGCGATAGTCCTCGATCTCAACATCATCGAGCAGGATTTCCCCGGACTCGTGATGGTAAAAACGTGGAATCAGGCTGGCGAGGGTCGACTTGCCGCTGCCGGAACGCCCGACCAACGCGACCATCTGTCCCGGTGCCGCCGAGAAGTTGATGTTCTTCAACACTTCACGCTCGGTCCCCGGGTACGTGAAGCTGAGGTTGCGTACCAGCAGGTGGCCGCTGACGCGATCACGTTCAACCGTGCCGTTGTCAATTTCCGGTTCAACGTCCAGTTGCTCGAAAATGCTCTCGGCCCCGGCAACGCCCTTCTGAATGGTCGAACTGACCTCCGAGAGCTGGCGGATCGGCTTGGGCAACAGACCGGCGGCAGTGATATAGGCCACCAGATCACCGGCGGTAGCATCACCGCGCAGGAACAGCACCAGGAACATCAGCACGGCCATGGCGGAGTAAATCACCAATTGCAGCATCGGCGTATAGACCGCCCCGGTCTTGGTCATGCGCAATTGCTTGTCGGTATTGCCCTGGCTGGCGGCGGCAAAGCGTTGCTGCTCGTAGCTTTCACCACCGAAGCTGCGCACTACGCGATAGCCTTGAATGGTCTCGGACGCCACATGAGTCACGTCACCCATGGCCACCTGGATTTTCTTGCTCTGCTTGCGAAATTTCTTGCTGGTACTGCTCACCATGACCGCGATCAACGGCAGGATCGCCAGCATCACCAAGGTCAGCTTCCAGTTCATCCACAGCAGATAACCAAACAGGAAGACCACCGTCAGGCCTTCACGAATGACCACTTTAATGGCATCGGTAGCGGCACCGGTCACCATGGTCACGTTGAAGGTGATACGCGAAATCAGGTGTCCGGAATTATGGGTATCGAAATAACGATTTGGCAGGACCAACAAGTTGTTGAACAACTCGACGCGCAGGTCATGGACCAAGCCCAACGAAACCCTCGCCAGGTAGTAGTTACCCAGAAATGACCCGAGACCTTGCCACGCGGCGATCAGAATGATCAGCAAGGGTACGGCCATCAGCAGCTGCAAATCCTGCAGATAGGGAACCGTTGGGAAAAGCACTGCTTCAGGGTTGCTCAGACCATCGACGAAGTATTTGAGAATCCCCGCCAGCATCGGCTGCGTCGACGCAAAAATCACAAAGCCGACGATACTGATCGAAAACATGCCCCAGTACGGGCGCACATACGACAGCAGGCGCAGGTAAATTTTCAAGCTCGACGGCGCAGGCGAATCAGGGCTGGTCATGTGAACCCGTTGTGTGAGAAAAGAGCCCGCGATTGTAACACAGGCCACTTTAGTCGCTGAGCTGCGGTAACATGGCCGGCTATCCATGCCTCATGGCGTCGTCCCGGAGTATAGATGCAAGCCCTTGATTACAGTCGATACCTTGCCCTGCGCGAGGGAGCGCAAGTCCTTGAAGCCGATGGTTCGGGGGATAAGGTTTTGCGGCTGACAGACGGCTCGATTCTCAAGCTGTTTCGTCGCAAGCGCCTGCTGACGTCAGCGGCCTGGTATCCGTATGCAAAACGCTTTGCCGATAATTGCATTGCGCTACGTGAGCGACAGATTCCCTGCCCGTCGATCCGTCAGGTCTACCGCATTGCGAGTATCGAACGTGATGCCGTGCATTACGATCCGCTGCCGGGCCAGACCTTGCGCCAGCTGCTCGACACCCAAAATGACGCAGATCCGTTACGCGGCAAGCTAGGGACCTTCATGGCCACCTTGCATGAACGCGGGATCTATTTCCGGTCAGCGCATCTGGGCAACATCGTGCTCACGCCTGAACATCAGTTGGGCCTGATCGACATTGCCGACCTGCAAGTTTATCGCCGTCCGTTGCGTAAGGGACTGCGATTGCGCAATTTCAAGCATATGGTGCGCTACCCCCAGGATCGGCAATGGTTGCTCGACAGACAGGGGGAGATCTTCATGCAACATTATGCCCAGACCCAAAGCACCTGCTCCCCGGAAGAGCTGAGCAGCGCCCTGCAAAAATAACCTGCCCCCTTCGCCCCCAACGAGGAGGCGAAGGTCAGCGTCATGCCGCCCCGTTACGCTGCGCCTGCAATCCTCGCCCGAGGATCATTGCTGCAGGCAACAACACCAATGGCCACAACTCGTCAGGGTTTCCGATCAGCAAACTGCCATCGAAATTCAGCATGACCAGCGCACACACCAGAAACATTCCCCAGGCGTCACGCAGACGCCAGGCCTGCCAAAGCGTGGCGGTCATCAGCCCGAGAAACAGCACCAGCGCCACCGCGCCGCTGTACAAACCCAACGCCACATAAATGTTGTGCGGATGCTGAATCGGCATCCAGCCGCCCAGTAACTGGCTGGTGTGGAAGGTGACACCGCAGCCAAGCATCCAGCCGCAGTTCCGCCACTCGCCTACCATGATGTGAAAGAGCTCAATGCGATAGGAATCGCCGCGAGTCCACAGCGACTGGTACCAGGCTTCTTGGTGCACTATCAGAAACAGCACACCGATCACCGCCAAGCTGATCGCAAGCGCACAGCCAACCTGCCGCGGCTTGCGGTAAAGACCGTAAAGCAGCCATACGCCCAACAGGAACGCCACCCCAACCAACGCCGTACGCGTCTGCAATACAAAGGTCACTGCGAAGATCGATAAAACAACCGCCAATGCACTCTCGATCCATCGATGCGTCCTGACCCAGTAAGGCACTGCCAGCGCCAGCGCACACAGTAGCCAGATACTGGCGTAGATCACATTCTCCAGGCGTGCCGGCAGCAACGCGACCCGAGACCCGAACGGGTACTCGCCAGTGATCCAGCTATAGAACGCGCAACTGAAGATGTACAACGCCAGGAGCCAGAACTGTCCACGGACAAACGTCGGGCTACGAAAAAACTGTGGATCACTGAAGGCACCGACCACCATGACGAACATCATCACGTAGAAGATGTGCTTGAAAAACTGAATGTGCCCGGCAATAGTCGCCGGCACCAGAAACCATAGCGTAAAAGCCAGCCACCCCAGTGCGAGCGGCTGCCTGAACAAACCTGCACCTCGTTCCTTGATCAGGAACACCAGCCCCGGCACTACGATCAGGCCGTAGAACAGATTGTTGGTCCACTTCGAAGACCAGCCCGCTATGTAACTCCCCAGAAACAGACAGAGCGCTATTCCGAAATACTTCGTCATGGTGAGCTTTTGCAGCTTTACACCGTTAAACCCCATGAAGCACCCAACCTGCTATCAGGCCGAAAACAAGGACCGCGACCAGTTTGAATCGATCGAGGCGCTTGCGTCGCAATTTGTTCACGCGTTCCTCTGGAACTTCCACGTGCCCGCCGAAGCCGGTGTGCAACACCGCGTCGTTTTCCAGGATCAGCGCATAGCGATTTTGCGCGGCATACAGGCGCGACAGGTCTTTTTCTCCGGAAAACGCGGAATACGGTGCATGGAGCAGATAGTCTGCACGCCGCCGCAACCCAGGGTTAAAGGAAAAGCCCTGCCAGTCCACCTTGTGTGAACCCAATACGTAAAAAGGAATGCCTTGGCTGATCTTGCGCTCGTTCAGGAACACGTAAGGGCTGTGAACCATGAGGTCATGATTGAAGCTGCGCAGCCAAACCTGTAGCGCCTGCGGATCTTCCTCCAGCAGGCACTGGGATTCTTCGATAAACCCTTCGCGATAGAAATCCCAGTCATCTTCACAATGGAAAATCCAGGACGTCTGCACTTGGGCATAAGCGGCATCAATCGACTTCAACTGACCCAGACGCGGATTGTTGATGAAAAACTGGGTATGCGCCCTCCAATGTTCCGGAATACAAGCTTCGACGGCACTGTCACCAGAGTCCTCGGTAATGAAGACCTTACGGATGGGGGCCGTGTTGTACCGGTCGAAGGTTTCGAGGGTTCGCTTCAACAGGTCGAAGCGGCCGCAACTGGTGATAACAACCGAAATATCGCTAGTCTCGCTGAACAGCATGTGTTTACACCGCACTCTCTATTGTTGAATCGCCAGGCTTTACAGCCCCAGCGATAAGCGTAATTTTTCTTTCCAGCTCAGCGCAGCTCGCTCGCGCAGCGGCTCCCGCATCGCTTCGACAATTGCATGCCCTACCGCACGGAACGTGTAACGCTGCTCTACCAGGGTTTGGCCAGCCGCCGAAATGGTCTCGGTCAGCTGCGGTGACTCACGCAACAACGCCAGTTTTTCGCGAATTTCCTCGCGCGTTCGATAAAGCACAATGTTTTGCATATCGACAAAACCCAGGGCGCGATTCTCTTTTTCCCCTTGGTCGTAAGCAAACAACACACAACCGCAGGCCATGGCTTCGAAGTTCTTGATCATGTACTCGCCCATGCCAACGTCGGCACTGACAAAACAACGGATCCGGCTCAACGTTTCGCAGTATTCCTCGCCCGACTTGGTGCGCGTGATCAACAGGTTTTCGACCTCGGCCACCGATTCGAGCATGGCTTTGCGCCCGGCATAGGCAACGCTGTTGAGACTGCCGACGAAACCCAGCTCGATATCACGCTCACGCTGACGGTTTTGCAGCAGCGACTGGTCGTAACCCTTGGGTACGAAATGGGCATCAAAACCTTCGTCACACAAACGCTGGCTGACCATGTATCCCGAGCTGATCACCCGCGCCCACGGCAATTTGCGGTAATGAGCACTGAATTTTCCGGTGTATTTGCACGGGATGTAATTCTGATACGCGTCGTGTTCAAGGATAACCAGATTCGGCAGTGTCTGGATGAACCGCACCTGTCTGATTTCTTTTTTGAAGCGCAGAAAAAACACGATTCGATCGTAAAGAGACACATCGACATGCTTGCGGAAATACCCACGCAAGTCGTCCTGCTCGGCACTGCTCAGCTCACGCTTGTCGCAATCGCAGGACTCGGCGATACCGTCGTACAGTCGATCGAGGATCGCTCGTTGCTCTTTCTGCACCAGAAACAGGACTTTCAATTAGCTTCTCTCTTGCTTGCCAGGCTGCTCTTGGACCCAGAACAGCTCATGGCGTCGCACTGTTTTACGGAAAAACTCGTTTTCACCAAAAGCCGGCCAGCGACGGCCTGCAAGGCAACGTTGAATACACCGCCGAAGAAGTCGCTTGAGGGGAAGTGGAGGTTGGAGGTCATGCATCATGCCCAACGACATTGCTTTACTCCACTGATGCTCCATCGACAGGCTGGGTGCCCATGGCCGCAAGGGCTCATCAGCATTGAGCTGCGGCGGCAACGCCACACCCGTGCCAGCGTCACCCATTGGCCAACGATCGTTGTCATGCAAGTGATTGGCATAGTGCAACAGTGTTCCGGGCTGCCAGACAGTAGCGCTCAGCGCCTGCATGACGGCCTGCTGGGAGCAGATATGGTCCGGATGCGGGTCGAAACGCGGATGTGGCAAAACAATGACCTGGGGCTGAATACGCTCGATCAGCTCGCTCAGGTCACCCAGCAGATTGTTCCAGGAAGGGACACCATCAGCATCACTGCCCAGGGCGAATGGATTGAACTGCCGGAAAAAACGCGTATCACCAAGCTGTGCCTCGCGGGACACAACGGCTTCGCCTGGCTCGCTCTGCATCAAGGGTAATTGCAGACAGAAATACCCCAGCTGGATACAGCGTTGTTGGGGCACCCCTCCCCACAACGGCACACTGACACTGTCCCAGGCGCGCAGCGAACCCTTCAACCGTGCAGCCTCGACCCCATCAAGCCCCATCTGCCGATAGTGTTCGGCTTCAATTTCACCGGCCGTCAACGTGACGATCCAGGCTTCATCTGCCTGACTGTACAGGCCGTAGGCCGCCAGCTCCGCATCATCGGCATGAGGTGCGATGACCATCACCCGCTGACGACGGTAATCCGGATGCTCGAAGGCCCACAACACGGGTTCGCCTAGCAATCGACAAAAACGCCCACGCAGACGCAAGTCACCTTGTGACAGCGTCTGCGCCTGACCACTGAGATTGAGATAACGCAGGCCGTTCACACCACGCTCGAAGGTTTGCCGATCCGGGTTATCGCCCCCGGACAACTCGACCACCGGATCGAGGAAGCGTCCCAGCCAGGTGCTTTTGATCCGCAACGCCAACACCAGCGTCGCGTCGTCAACCAGCATGACACCGTCGTCCAGCCGCAGATGCTCGCCGCTCAAGTGGACCTTGGGCTGTGGCGTGTAAGGCGGGAAGCTGTACGCGTAATCGTCAGCGGGCGAGTAGAACAAATGATCGGCAAACCAGGCCTCGTGGGCAATCCAGCCCAGCACCGCGAGCACCAGCGGCACCCACCACGCGACCAATGTGCCAATAACAGCCAACAGCACCAGCGCAATCATCAGGCCAATGCGTTTATTGCGCCGATGGCGCTTGAGCAATTGTTGTTTGCGGCTCATGACCTGGCTCATACGGTGAAGACCGGCACGGGGTTGCACCAGCGGTCCTTGTATTCACGGTCGGCGCGACCAAAGGAAAAGCGCAACGGTTTGTCCTGCGCGCGGGCATGTTCCCAGGCACTTTGCGTGTTGAGGAAGCTCAATACGCTGCCGGGGCTGAACTCGCGGGTTTCGGGATCAACACCGCCATTGATGTACTCGACACTGATCCACTGCGGCGTCTCGACGCGGTACACCAGTTGAATCGCAATCGGCGCATCGTTGAGGAAAATCACCGAGCCGATCAGCAACTCACGCAGCAACTCGATGACCTCGGCCATGCGTTCAGCGCCAGTCGCCGGGAAACCCCAGCGGCGCTGGAACAGATCGCAATAAATCGCGGCCAGTTCGCTGCTGGAGAATTCGGATACCGGTCGCACCACACCACCCGCCTCTTCCAGCAAACGCAATTCGCGGCGCTGGTTATAGCGAAATTTCTTGGACAGCTCTTCCGGTGTGCGGGCCATGGCCAACTGTTCGGCCTGCAACTTGATGCCAGTGAAACGCCCTTCGTTCAGCGCTGACAAATAGCGTGCGCGATGACGCAAAGGCGCTTGGGCATCAGCCGCTGCCGGAAGAATGATCTCGGCATTCCCCAGGTCGAACAGCCCTTTCTTGCCATGGCGCTTGAGTACGTCCTTGGACAAGGCGAGGTCGCGGCCCCAGGTCGCAATGGCTGCCTTGACGTCACCGTCCTGCATCCAGGCCAGGTAACGCACCGGGATGCCGGCCAGTTTCGCCAAACGTTCGACCACAACAGGGTGCGTTGCGACGCTGCCGCCATATCGCTGCCAGGTTTGGCTGTAAACCGAAGCGTCGACGACCGCCCAGCCACGTTCACGCCAGCCTTGAAATCGGTTGAGCATCAGCCCCTCTGTGCCAGTTCGGTAACGTGGGGCAAGTGCCAGAATGCATCGCGAACCGCACGGTCAGAGAAGCGCTCGCGCAAGCGCTCGAGCATCAGCTCGGCACACTGGCGACGCTGATGCTCGTCCATTGCGGCCAGATGCTGCAGACCTTGAGCCAGGTGTTTGGCATCGCCCAGCGGAAACAGAATGCCGACGCCTTCGACCACTTCCCTGGCCCCACCGCACGCAGTGGCCAGCAACGGTACACCGGCAGCCATGGCTTCCAGCAACACCATGCCGAACGGTTCGTGGTCGGAACTCAGGGCAAACACATCAAAGGCACTAAAATAGCGACGTGCATCGGGGACCTGACCGAGAAACAGCACCCGATCACCCATGCCAAGCTCACGGGCCTGCGCCTTGAGATCCTCTTCCAGCCGCCCTGAACCGAGGATCACCAGTTGGCTATTGGCCGGCAACCCCGGTAATGCTTCGGCAAATCCGTCCAGCAACGTGGCCTGATCCTTGTCCGGATGCAGGCGTCCGACGTTGCCGACAATCCAGGCGTCCGCCGCCAGGCCAAGGGTTTCACGGGCCTCACGAGCCGACACCTGGGTCGCCTGCAAGGCATCCACATCAATTCGGTTGTACAACGTCTGAATACGCGACGCCGGCCATTTCGGCAGGCAGCTGCGCATGTCGTCGCGCACGGCATCGGACACGCCGATCAAGCTCAAGCGTTTGCGCAAGAGGTGCGCGAACAGCTTGCGACTGCCGCGTTTGTAATCGTCAAACGCGTGGTGCACGCCAATTACCGGCAAAGACGTGCCGAGCAAGGCGATATAGATCGGTTTGAAGCGGTGAGCGATGCAGAAACTGAAGTTGCGCGAAGCGGCGATCTTGCGCAGATCACCGATGGCGCCCAGCTTCAGGCCACGAATGGCCTTGGAGCTGTACTCCATGAACAGCACTTCATCGGAAGCGCAGCCCTCGGCGACATCGGCATCGGCGACCCCGGTGAGAAACACCGTGGTCACCCGATAACCGGTCCCCGCGAACAGGCTGGCGTACTGCCGGGCGCAGTCCAGAAACGGGCCGTCATAGCCGTGGCAGAACTGCAACACATGGCGTTCAGCCGAGCGTGTCATAGGCGTTTGCGCCCTCTTTAACCACCAGGATGTCTTCCATGATCAGATACTGTAGATCCGAACCGAAGAACATGTTCAGCGCATCGGTCGGTGAGCAGATCATCGGCTCGCCGCGACGGTTGAGCGAGGTGTTCAGCGACACACCGTTACCGGTCAGCACTTCCAGCGCTTTCATCATGTCGTAGTAGCGCGGGTTGTATTCACGCTTGAGCACCTGGGCACGGGAAGTGCCGTCTTCGTGGACGACTTCCGGCACGCGGGTTTTCCACTCTTCCGCCACTTCGAAGGTGAACGTCATGAACGGGGCCGGGTGATCGATCTTGATCATCTGCGACGCCACGGTGTCGAGCATCGACGGGCAGAAAGGCCTCCAGCGCTCGCGGAACTTGATCTGGTGGTTGATGCGGTCGGCCACGCCGGGAATGCTCGGGCACCCGATGATCGAACGACCACCCAATGCACGCGGACCGAACTCCATGCGACCCTGGAACCAGGCCACCGGGTTGCCATCGACCATGATCCTGGCGATCTGCTCAGGCATGTTGTCGAGTTTGCGCCAGTTCGGCTTGTCGGCATGACGGGCGCAGGCTGCGATCACGTCTTCGTTGCTGTACGACGGACCGAGGTAGACGTGTTCCATCTTCTCGACCGGAACGCCACGGGCGTGGGACACATAGGCGGCG
Organism: Pseudomonas sp. Irchel s3f7; assembly: GCF_900187615.1. Lineage (GTDB taxonomy): Bacteria > Pseudomonadota > Gammaproteobacteria > Pseudomonadales > Pseudomonadaceae > Aquipseudomonas. The sequence continues at coordinate 191,695 of NZ_FYDO01000002.1, forward strand.
GCGCCGACTGCGGTACCGGCATCGCCGGATGCAGGCTGCACAAACAGCTCTTTGACGTCGTCGCGGGCAATGATTTTCTGGTTCAGCTTGACGTTCAACGCACAGCCACCGGCATAGGCCAGTTTGCCGGTTTCCTTGAGCACGTCGCCCAGGTAGTGGTCGATCATCTGCAGCGAAATTTTTTCGAACAGTGCTTGAATGCTGGCGGCGTAGTGGATATACGGCTCGTCGGCGATGTCGCCTTCGCGCTTGGGACCCAGCCACTCGATCAGCTTCGGCGAGAAGTAGTAACCCTTGCCCTTCTCTTTGTAGCGACGCAGGCCGATGACGTTGGCGTAGTCGGTGTTGATTACCAGCTCGCCGTTTTCGAACGAAGCCAGGCGGGAGAAATCGTATTTGCTGGCGTCACCGTACGGCGCCATGCCCATGACCTTGAACTCACCGTCGAGCATGTCGAAACCGAGGAACTCGGTGATCGCGCCGTACAGGCCGCCGAGGGAGTCCGGATCGAAGAATTCCTTGATCTTGTGGATCTTGCCGTTTTCGCCGTAACCGAAGAAGGTCGTGGCGTACTCGCCCTTGCCGTCGATGCCCAGGATCGCGGTTTTCTCTTTGAAACCGGAGCAGTGATACGCGCTGGAGGCGTGGGCCAGGTGGTGTTCGACCGGCTCGATCTTGATCTTCTTCGGATCAAAACCCAATTGCTCCAGGCACCAGACGATCTTGTTGCGATAGCGCTTGTAGCGACGGTTGCCCATCAGGATCGCGTCGAGGGCACGGTCCGGGGCGTACCAGTAACGCTTGGCGTACTGCCAGCGGGCCTTGCCGAACAGGCTGATCGGAGCGAACGGGATCGCTACCACGTCAACGTCGGAAGGTTTGATACCGGCCTGTTCCAGGCAGAACTTCGCCGATTCGTAGGGCATGCGGTTCTTTGCATGTTTATCGCGTACGAAGCGCTCTTCTTCAGCCGCCGCGACCAGCTTGCCGTCGATGTACAAGGCTGCGGAAGGATCATGGCTAAGGGCGCCGGACAGGCCAAGAATCGTCAATGCCACAGGGGTCTAGCCTCTTAAGTCTGCGTGCAGGCGACAAGCGCCTCAAAAATTAATGTGCCCTCGCAATGGGCGAGAGACAGCTAAAGGGCGGGATTATAACTTAAAAGCAGTGGCAAACCTCTAGCTGCAAGCGGCAAGCACCGAAGCGATGGTCTAACCGGTGCTTATCCACGGGACGGCCGCCAGTAAATCGAGAGGTTTCCGTCCACGCCCTGCCGATAGATCGTGTACGGCAAGACAACGGTATCCAGCGCACCTGACAGGGCGAGGTCCACCAGAATGAGCGGAACGAGGAAACCTGTGGGGTCAGGCGGTGCGTTCAGCACGCAGAAGTCGTAAGTGAGGCCGCTATAGACCCGGGGAATGGACTGGCAATAGGTCTTTTGCCTGCGCAGGTCCTGCGCCGCCTCAGCGTCATCCTGCAGGACCGTCGCCGCCGTCCCGCATCCGCCCAAAGCCAGTGATAGAACACCTGATGAAACCGCCATTTTTATCGTCACAGCCTGCCCTCCGAGAACGTCAGGCAAGCTAGCATCGTGGCGATTTCAGCCACAGTTCATGGCTTCTGAAGTTGATGTAGGACGGATCCCAAGCGCTTGTCGCCGCTCTCGGCCCTATTCAGGCAGCGGTGAAAGCATCCTTGGGCAAACGCTGATTGATTTTCTGATACAGCGCACTGCTTTCGGCCCAATTGCGCATAAACCGCGCGCGATCCCGTGCATAGGCCGGGGCAAAGCTGCCGACGGAGCTGTGCTGACACATTGAGTCGAGATCGATCAGCGCCCAGCGATCCCCCTGCCAGAACAGGTTGTGACCCTTGAAGTCGCCATGACTGATACGTTCGCGAATCAGCTCGGCAAACAGATGATCCAGCGCGGCCAACTCGGACTCAGGTGCATCGCCACGCTCAACATACGGCGCGAAGCGCTCGATGATGTCCGGCCCGGGCAAATACTCGGTGATCAAATAAGCCCGGCTGCGCAACCACAGATAACGCTTTTCCAGCATCGCCAGCGGTTTGGGCGTGGCGATCCCGAGGAACGCCAGGCGATTGCCTTCGCGCCAGGAATGCCAGGCGCGGCTCGGGCGCCAGAAGCGCTTGAGCCAGTGAGCAACCCCTTTGATGTTGTAGCGTTTGATCACCAGCGTGCGGCCATCCACTTCGACCTTGCCGACGCTCGCTGCGCCGCCGGTCTTGTACAGGTGCCCCTGATCGAGCAAGGCATCGGCCTGCTCCAGCACCGGCAACATGGCCGCCTCTTCCTCGCGACGAATCGCCCGCAAGCCGAACGCATCGCGCTGCACACTGAACAGCGTGCATTCGCGGCCAACCTTGACCAGGTAGTCCTTGAGGCGCCATTGGCGAACCTTGTCGATCTGCTTCTGCAACGCTTCCATGGGCAAGGCGTGTTCGCCGTTACTGAGCAGGTAATACACCAGCAACTCTTCGGTGAACGGCTCCAGCGTTTTGGGCAACTGAGCGAAAAACACACCGAGGTTTTCCAGGACTTTCTGCCGTGAAAGCGGCTGGCCCGGCGTTTCCGAGCAGATACCACCGCCGTCGATCAAGTACAGACGACCGCCCTGACGCAACAGATTGTCCAGATGCAGGTCTTCCTGCCACAGGCCTTTGCGGTGCATTTGCCCGATCGCGCCCAAAGCCTCGGCCAGTACCGCCCCTTGCCCATCGGACAGTACGGGCTGGCGCTCAACCTGCTTCCAGGTATCGCCCAGGCTTTCGGCTCGCTCCAGAAACTCGAACAACAGCCAGCCACCCTCGCCTTCTTCCAGGCCATCGGCCAGCAACTGCGGCGTGGTCAACCCTTGGGCGGCAAGCAAGCGAACGCCATCCAGCTCGCGCTGAAAATGCCTCGCCGCCCTGGTGCCGACCAGCAACTTGGCCAGCACCGGCCGGCCACGCCAGACGCCGGCACCGACATAGCGCTGCCCCGGCAACACCCGCAGCAAGCTCAACAGTTGCAGATCGGCGGGGCCAGCGGCGTCGGCCAGTGACACTGTCAGTGGCAGGGCCGGGAGACGGCCAGCGGTTTTCAGTTCAGACAAACGCATCAATGCGCCCCTTTGTGACTACGGCGTGCCATCAGGCGCTGCAACCAGCTATCGATCAGAGCACTTTCCTGGCCTTGATCCAGATAAGCGGCGAGCAATTCACGCAACTGAGACTCGTCCCATTGAGGGGCGCGGCGTGTCAGCGGTTCCAGGTCCTTGACCCGGTCACGCTGCCCGTAAAGTAACGGCCGGGTCTTTTCCAGATCAATCAACTGAGCCTGATAGCCGCTGCCGGTTGTTTTCAGAAAAATGTGCTTGGGGTAGAAGCAACCATGCACCTGACGCGCTGCGTGCAGTTGCCGCGCCAGTACACCGCAGGCCTTGAGGATGTGCGAATGCTGTTGCGTGCTCAGGTCCGTCCAGCGCTGCAACAGCGAATCCAGATCGCTCCAGCCATCCAGCGCGCGGGTCAACAGGATCGCCCGGACCTCTCCATCAACCTTTCGCTCGCCGTAGAACGCCGCTTGCATCGCCGGGATGCCCATTTTCTGATAGCGCAGGATGTTACGAAATTCGTGGGCGAAGCTTGGTTCGCCGAACGGTGCGCGCAACGTGCGGGTCATGTAATTGCTCTGGCGTTTCAGGTAGAAACCCTGACCTTCCAGGTCCAGCCGAAACACGCTACTCCAGCCTCCGCGCCCAGTATTGGGCTCATCCACCGCGTCGAGTTGCTTGCCCCAGAGCGCATCGAACGTGCCAAGACCATGCCGTTCAAGCAGCGCACGATCTTCAGCCGCCAGGAAATCAATCATTCGCGTCCCTCGAAAAATCTCACCACGTGCCGGATGCGCTTTTTATCGGCTGCATTGAGCCGGGTCCGGTTGCGGTATTGCAGGTAGAAACGCAGGCGCTGGGTCGCTGACAGCTGATACTTGGCGACCTTGTCCAGGCATGCCAGGTCCTTGGTAATGCGGTAATTGAGCCAGAAACCCCGCCAGAAATCACCATTGGGGCAATCGATCAGGAACAGTCGGGCCTGATCGTCGATCAGCAGGTTGCGCCACTTCAGATCGTTATGGGTGAAACGACGGTCATGCATGGTTCGGGTGTACTGGGCCAGCTGGCGGCTGACGGCGTCGACCCAGGCGCGATCCGCCAGTTTGGGATCGCGCCGTTCGGCCAATGCCGACAGGTCTTCAGTATTGGGTAATTCGCGGGTAATCATCGCACCGCGATCGTACGCCGCGCCGCGTCGTTCGAGCCCCCACGCCACCACTTCGGCGGTGGGAATGCCCCACTTGGCGAAGCGCTTGAGGTTTTGCCATTCCATTTTCACTCGGGGTTTGCCGATATAGCGACGCAACCCCTTGCCGGCGCCCACGTAGCGTTTGACATAGTAATTGACGCCATTGCGCCGCACGCGGATGACCTCGGACAGCGGATCGCGGGTCAGTCGCTCACCCTGAAGCGAGAACACCGCTTCAAGGCTGCCGAAGTCCACTGCCAGATCGCTGTAAGCCGGTTCCAGTCTCCAACCGGACATCAGAGCGCATCCCCGTATCGCTGTTTTCGGTCGTAGAGCTTGTTCGCCTTGCCTTCGAGCCAGTTCAGCAATCCGGCTTCTTCGCCCAGGATCTGCCGCAGCGGTCGCTGGAAATAGCCCTTGAGGAAGCGCAGCTTGTCGCGCCGGGTCAGGCCGATGTCCAGTGCGGAAAAGTACAGCGCCGCCAGGTCTTTGTTGCGCCAGCGCTGGGTGATCGCCGGACGGGTCTGGGCGCGATGCAGGTCGATCACCGAGAGTTTGAAATCATCGGCGGTCACCGGTTTATCGGTGTGCAGCAGGAAGTGGCAGATGTAGCAGTCGCGGTGATTGACGCCAGCGCGGTGCATCATGCCGGTCATGCGTGCGACTTCGGCGATCAGCGCACGCTTGAGCGTTGGCTCCGGCGGTTGCTTGATCCAGTTGATGCTGAAATCTTCAAGACTGACGGTTGGCGCCAGTTCTTCGGTGACGATGAACGAATGCTGATCGGCGGGATTGCTGCCCTTTTCGCCGTAAGCGACGGCGGTCATGGTCGGCACGCCGGCTTCCTGCAAGCGCTGAATGGCCTTCCACTCCTGGCCTGCGCCGAGTACCGGCAGCTTGGCGGTGAGCAGGTTCTTGAAGATTTCACCCCAGCCGATGCCACGGTGGATCTTCACGAAAAACCCGCGACCGTTCACCTCGGTACGCAGGGTTCGGCGCGCTTCAAGCTCGCGGTACACCTCGCCCTGCAAGCCCTCGACTTCGGCGAAGGGGTCACGTCCAGCCCAGAGGCTCTTGAACGGTTCAGCCAGCATCAACTTCATTTAGCCTGCTCCGCCAGAATCACATCGGCCGCGTGTTGCGGCATGCTGTAGAGGTCGGCCGTCTCGGCGAAGGCCAGACCATTGCGGCTCCAGGCCGCCCGTGCCTGAGCGTCATTCAACATGCCGGTCAGGTACTGCGTCAGTTGCGTCTGCTCGAAAGGCTCATCCAGCACCAGGCCAGCGTCAGCCTCGGCGATGTAATGCGCGTAACCGCAGACCGCGCTCACCAGCACCGGCAACCCGGCGACCAAGGCTTCAAGCAGAACGGTGCCAGTGTTTTCGTTGTACGCCGGATGAATCAACAGATCGGCACCCAGCAGGAAACGCGGGATATCGCTGCGCCCTTTAAGGAACGTCACGTTGTCGCCCAGCCCCAGCGTCGCACTCTGCATCTGGAATAATTTGGGGTCGTCCTGGCCAATTACAAACAGGCGAGTGCGTTTCTTCAGATCAGCGGGCAATGCCGCCAACGCCTTGAGGCTTCGATCCACGCCCTTGGTCTTGAACCCGGAGCCGATCTGAACCAGCAACAGCTCATCGTCCTTCAGGCTGAATTCGGCACGGAAACCGGCGCGAATTTCGTCGGCATCCGCCGGCCGGCGACGGTCCTGGGCGATACCCGGTGGCAGCAAGTGGAAGCGCTCCAGCGGGGTGTCGTAATGCTTGATGAACAGCGGCTGCTGGACTTCGGAAATCATCAGGACTTCAGTCTTGGCGTCCTTGGCGAACACCGCCCGCTCGTACTCGGCGAAGTGACGATAGCGGCCCCAGCGACGGTACAGCGAATTGCGCAGGTTCTGCGCCTTGTCTTCGAAACAGCCGTCGGCAGCGTAGTAGACGTCCAGGCCCGGCATCTTGTTGAAGCCAATCAGGCGGTCGACCGGGCGCTTGGCCAGGTCCGCTTCCATCCACTCGCTGAGCTTTTCGTTGCGTCGATGATTGAAGAACGCCTTGACCGGCGCCACCAGCACTTCGAAGCCCGGCGGCACGTCGCCTTCCCAGATCAGCGTGTAGACGCGAATCTGATGGCCGCGCTTCTGGCACTCCAGAGCGATGCGCATGAAATCGCGCTGCAAACCACCAAACGGAAAGTATTTGTACAGGACAAATGCCAATTGCATCAGCGCAGCTCCTCAGCCAGTAACAACGTGCTCAGTCGGCTGGCGACACGCTCGGGATTCAGACGCGTGAAGCACAGGGGCCACTCGCGCTTCAGGTCAAACTGACGGGCATCTTCGGCCGTCGGTTGATAGGTGCATTTCTTTTGCAGGCATGGCGAGCAAGGGAAATCGCTGGCCAGGTGGATCTGCGATTTGCCGTAGGCGCCGGTCAGGCCCGGATTGGTCGGGCCGAACAGTGACAGTGTCGGCACGTCCAGCGCGGCGGCCAGATGACCGAGGCCGGTGTCCACCGCGACGCAGGCCTGTGCGCCTGCCAGCACCTTGCCGACACCGGCCAGGTTCAGCTTCGGCAGGACTTCGGCGTGCTTGAAGCCTGCCGCAATGCGCTCGGCACGGGCCTTCTCCGCCGGATTGCCCCACGGCAGTTTCACGCCCACACCGAGATAACCGACACGCTCGGTCAGCTCGCGCCAGTAGGCTTCGGGCCAGTGTTTGGTGTCCCAGGTAGTGCCGTGCAAAAACAGCACGTAGGGATTCTTGCGCGGCAACTCGACCAGACGTTCGACGCTCAAACCGTAATCGCCCAGGCCTTTGGGCAAGTCATAGCCCAGCGCGATGGCGAACAACTGACGAACCCGCTCCACTGCGTGCTGACCACGGGCAACCGCCAGACGCCGATCGTAGAAGCGTGCCGCGATCGGTTCGCGGGCCGAACTCTTGTCGAACCCGGCCACCGGCGCTTTGACGTAACGGGTCAGCCAGGCACTTTTCAGAAGCCCCTGAGCGTCGATCACCAGATCGTATTTTGTGGCGCGAATGCTTTGCTTGAAGCGTTTCCACTCACCACTCTTGATGGTTTGCCAGATGTTCTTGCGCCAGCGACGGATCGCCACCGGAATCACCTTGCCCACGGCCGGGTGCCAGGTCGGGATTTCGGCGAAGCCCTCTTCCACCACCCAGTCGAACTGAATGCCGGGAATGGCCCGCGCCGCGTCGGTCAGCGCCGGCAACGCGTGAATCACGTCGCCCAGCGATGAAGTCTTGATCAACAGAACGCGCAAACTATTTGACCTCGACCACAGTGCCCTGCAACCGCTGCAAGGCTTCGTTCACCGCTTGCGGCATCAGTTGGCGCAAGCAGTTGTAATGGCCGAAACGGCAGGTGCGATCGAAGCACGGGCTGCACTCGATGCCCAGGCGAACGACTTCGACGTGCTCGGCCAGCGGCGGCGTGAAACCTGGCGACGTCGAACCGTAGACCGCAACCAGCGGGCGGTTCAGCGCGGCGGCGACGTGCATCAGGCCGGAATCGTTGGACACCACCGCATCGGCGCAGGACATCAGGTCGATGGCTTCGGCCAGCGAGGTGCCGCCGCTGAGGTTGACCGACTCTTCACGCAGGCCGGGAATCAGCCGCGCGCGGATGTCTTCGCCCACGGCGTGGTCGTTTTTCGAACCGAACAGCCAGACTTGCCAGCCCTCGCGGATTTTCGCTTCCGCCACTTTCGCGTAATGCTCGGACGGCCAACGCTTGGATTCGCCGAACTCGGCGCCGGGGCACAGCACCAACACCGGGCGATCGAGGGTCAAGCCGAACTTGGCCAGTGCCGCCTCGCGGGTGACCGGGTCGATTTGCAGCGTCGGGCGCGGGTACGGTGTTGGCAGCTCGACACCTGGCTCGAAAGCGAGCGCCATAAAGCGCTCGATCATCAGCGGATAACGGTCTTTGTCCAGCGTGCGCACATCATTAAGCAGGCCGTAACGGAACTCGCCACGCCAGCCGGTGCGTTTCGGGATGCCAGCAAAGAACGGCACCAGCGCCGATTTCAAGGAGTTTGGCAACAGGATCGCCTGATCGTACTGACCGGCCAGGGATTTGCCGATGCGCCGACGCGTGGCTAATTCGAGTGCGCCATGGCCGAGCGGGAAGCTCAAGGCCTGGCGAACTTCGGGCATGCGCTCAAGAATCGGCCGGCTCCACTCGGGGGCCAGCACGTCGATTTCGCATTGCGGGTGGCGCTGTTTGAGACACTGAAAGAGTGTCTGCGCCATCACCATGTCACCGACCCAACTGGGCCCAACGATCAGAATTTTCATGTGGTTTCCATAAACGAACCGGGGAGGCCTACGCCTCCCCGCCTCGAAAATCCAGCACCTGCGGGGGGTGAACCGCCAGGTCATTTGGACGAGCCGGTTGGGGCTCATCGGATCAATTCAATACACAATCACGTCAGTCAGCATAAATCCTGTGGCGAGGGAGCTTGCTCCCGCTGGGCTGCGCAGCAGCCCCAAAACCTGCCACCGCATTCTCATCTGACTGACCGCACAAGCTGATTTGGGAGCGCTTCGCGCTCCAGCGGGAGCAAGCTCCCTCGCCACAAAAGCTCGCTCCTACAGGGGATATTGGCGTATCAAATATCCCGTTTCAGCTTAACCCCAACTCACGCCAGATCCGCATGACCTGCCGCCGCTCGTCCGCGAACTGATCACCCGGTATGACGCCGACGTCCTTCTGCAAGGCCTGCCGGTGGGCAGCGGAACGGTAAGCTTTATAAGCTTCACGTAGCAGACTGGCATCTTCGACGGGCAACAACCCTTCGTGCTCCAGCTCTTCCAGAATGCGGATGTTATCTGTCCAGCGCAGCAATGGCGGGTGCGTTTGCGACCACGCCAGGGCCGCGTATTGCACCATAAATTCAATATCGACGATACCTCCGGCGTCCTGCTTGAGGTCGAAGGGCGCCGCGGCTTCGAAGGCATTTGCACCGGTTCCGGCTGCGGTGCCCTTGCTGCCGAGGTTCTCGCGCATTTTGGCGCGCATCTCGCTGACCTCTTGGCGCAGGGTCGGCAAGTCACGCGGCTTGCCCAGTACCGCGGCGCGGACTTTCTCGAACGCCTGGCCGACATCCTGACTGCCCACCAACACCCGCGCCCGTACCAAGGCCTGATGCTCCCATGTCCATGCTTCACTTTCTTGATAGCGCGCAAACGCCCCCAGCGAACTCACCAAAAGACCCGATGCCCCGGACGGTCGCAGGCGCATGTCCACTTCATACAACTGGCCGGAGTTGGTCTGCGCCGTCAGCAAGTGAATGATGCGCTGGCCCAGACGGGTGAAGAATTGCGCGCCATCGATAGGCTTGGGCCCATCGGTTTCCGCCTGCGGATCGCCGTCGTGGATGAACACCAGGTCCAGGTCCGAACCATGCCCGAGTTCCAGGCCACCGACTTTCCCATAACCGACAATAATGAAGCCCGGATCGCACACGGTCCCGTCGGGGCGCATCGGCGAACCGTACTTGGCCACCGTTTGCCGCCAGGCCAGGGCCATCACTTGTTCGAGGATCGCTTCGGCAAGCCACGTCAGGTAGTCGCTGACCTTCATCAGCGGCAGGCTGCCGGCGATTTCCGAAGCGGCGACCCGCAAGCGGTGCGCCAGTTTGAAATGGCGCAGGGCTTCCATTTGCTGCTCCAGATCGTCTTCGGGAATGCGCGTCAAACGCTCGCGCAGTTCGGCGGCCAGTTCCGGCGCCAACGGCGGCTTGAACAGTCGGCCTTCGTTGAGCAACTCGTCGAGCAACAGCGGGAAGCGCGTGATTTGTTCAGCGATCCACGGGCTGGCGGCGCACAAGGTCAGCAAGCGCCGCAACGCACCGGGATTTTCGGTCAGCAAGACGAGGTACGCCGAACGACGCGCCACCGCTTCCACCAGTGGCAGCACTCGCTCCAGCACCAGGTCCGGGTTGGCGTGCTCCACGGCCTGGGCCAGCAAACGCGGAATAAAGGCATCGAGACGCTCGCGCCCCAGTCGCTGCATGGCGCGCAATTGCGGACTGCCGCGCAGACCGGCCAGCGCCTTCAGCGCCTTCGGCGCATCGACGAACCCGCCCTCTTCCAATTGACGGCAGGCGGCCTCTTCATCCTGGGCCTCTTCCCACAGCGGCAACCATTCTCCGCCCACCACCACTTCGCTTTCGGCACCTTCCTCTTCGTCGGGATCGGCGATCACCTGAGCGAAGTGCCAAGCCACGCGGCCACGCCAGAACATCAGTTTTTCGTGGAAGGCTTCCCAGTCGGCGAAACCGAGCATGAACGCAATACGCGCCTGATCCTGCTCACCATCCGGCAGCATTTGGGTCTGGCGGTCGGCAATCGCCTGGATCGCGTGTTCGGTGTAACGCAGGAATTCGTAACCTTCACGCAGTTCGCTGATCACCGCTGGCGGCAGATAGCCCTGCCCTTCCAGTGTGCTCAGTACTTTTAATAGAGGGCGCTGCTGCAAGCTCAAGTCGCGGCCGCCGTGAATCAGCTGGAACGCCTGGGCGATGAACTCCACTTCACGGATACCGCCCGAACCGAGTTTGATGTTGTCGGCCATGCCCTTGCGCCGGACTTCCTGCTGGATCAGCTGCTTCATGGTGCGCAGCGCTTCGATGGCCGAGAAGTCCAGGTAACGCCGGTAAACGAAAGGTCGCAGCATGTCTTGCAGTTGCGCGCCGGCCACCTGGTCGCCCGCCACCACCCGCGATTTGATCATCGCGTAGCGTTCCCAGTCGCGGCCCTGGTCCTGGTAATACTGCTCCAGCGCGTTGAAGCTCAGCACCAACGCGCCCGCCGAACCGTAGGGGCGCAAACGCATGTCGACGCGAAACACAAAACCGTCGACGGTCATCGGGTCCAGCGCCTTGATCAGACGCTGGCCGAGCCGGATGAAAAACTCCTGGTTATCCAGCGAGCGTTTGACGCCAACCGTTTCGCCGCCCTCGGGGTAGGCGAAAATCAAGTCGATGTCCGACGACAGGTTCAGCTCCACGGCGCCCAGCTTGCCCATGCCGAGGACGACCATCTGCTGCGGCTCGCCGCTGCGCCGGCCGGTCGGGACGCCGAATTGCTCGCAATGACGCGCGTACAACCATTGGTATGCCTGGTCGATACTGGCATCGGCCATGTCCGACAGATCGCGACAGGTCTGGACCAGGTCGGCCTGACGGGTCAGGTCGCGCCAGATGATCCGCACCTGATGGCGCGCACGCTGGCGGCGCAGTGCGCGGCCGAGCTGGTCGTCGGTTTCGGCGGCGCTCACTGCGGCTGCAATCTGTGCACACAATTCGCCGGGGGCAAAACTGCGGTCCAGTTCGCCGGACTGCACCAGCGCCAGCAACATCAAAGGGTCACGCACGCTCTGTTCAATGACGAAGTCGCTGGCGGCGGTCACGCGGGCAAATTGCGCCCAACGCTCTGGCGTCCAGGCCGACAGGCCGTGGTCATCATCGAGCGCGGCGACGGCGGTACGGAACGACTGTTCGGCACGGGTGACAAACGGCAGGAGAATGCCAGGCAGTTCAGCAAGCGAAGGGAGGCTCATGGTCTATCCTTGATCGGCGTGCAACGGGCTGCATGTAGTGGATTTCGAAAACCCACTACCTGATGGAGTGTCGAACAAAAGTTAGAAATAGCTGAAATTTCTTTGTTTTTGGCAGCCAGCATCAAGCTTTCACCTATTCGAGTTGGAAAAAGACCAACCTTAACGATTATTCTCACAACGCAGCCGGGGGCCCCAAGCCGCTCATCTGTAGTTTTACTACTCGTATATACATTACCAAGGCTGAAATGCCGGAAGATTTGTAGTAAAACTACACGCCGCCGGAACAACCTGTCGGCAAATCCAAGAATTCAAAACGTCTGCCCACAAGGCCAGTCGCTAACTCAGGCAACCGATTCTGGTAGCCTTTCCGCCCTGGAGCAAGCCATGCAAGACCTCGATCCCGTCGAAACCCAGGAATGGCTGGACGCCCTGGAATCGGTTCTCGACAAAGAAGGCGAAGACCGTGCTCACTATTTGATGACCCGTATGGGTGAACTGGCGACCCGCAGCGGTTCGCAGTTGCCTTACGCCATCACCACGCCTTACCGCAACACCATCCCGGTAACCCACGAAGCACGCATGCCTGGCGACCTGTTCATGGAACGCCGCATTCGCTCGCTGGTACGCTGGAACGCGATGGCCATGGTAATGCGTACGAACCTGAAAGATTCTGACCTCGGCGGTCACATCTCCAGCTTCGCTTCCAGTGCGACCCTGTATGACATTGGCTTCAACTACTTCTTCCAGGCCCCGACCGACGAACACGGCGGCGACCTGATCTACTTCCAGGGCCACACCTCGCCAGGCGTTTACGCCCGTGCATTCATGGAAGGCCGCATCACCGAAGACCAGATGAACAACTTCCGCCAGGAAGTCGACGGTCAGGGCCTGTCGTCCTACCCGCACCCTTGGCTGATGCCTGACTTCTGGCAGTTCCCGACCGTATCGATGGGTCTGGGCCCGATCCAGGCGATCTACCAGGCACGCTTCATGAAGTACCTGGAACACCGCGGTTTCATCCAGCCAGGCAAACAGAAAGTCTGGTGCTTCCTGGGCGACGGCGAGTGCGACGAGCCGGAATCCCTGGGCGCTATCTCCCTGGCCGGCCGCGAGAAGCTGGACAACCTGATCTTCGTCATCAACTGCAACCTGCAGCGCCTCGACGGCCCGGTTCGCGGCAACGGCAAGATCATCCAGGAACTCGAAGGCGTGTTCCGCGGTGCTCAGTGGAACGTGACCAAAGTCATCTGGGGCCGTTTCTGGGACCCACTGCTGGCCAAGGACGTCGACGGCATCCTGCAGCGTCGCATGGACGAAGTCATCGACGGCGAGTACCAGAACTACAAAGCCAAAGACGGCGCGTTCGTGCGTGAACACTTCTTCAACACGCCAGAACTCAAGGCGATGGTTGCAGACCTGTCCGACGACGAGATCTGGAAACTCAACCGTGGCGGCCACGACCCGTACAAGGTCTACGCGGCGTACCACGAAGCGGTCAATCACAAAGAACAACCGACCGTCATCCTGGCCAAGACCATCAAGGGTTATGGCACCGGTGCCGGCGAAGCGAAAAACACCGCGCACAACACCAAGAAAGTCGACGTCGAGAGCCTGAAGCTGTTCCGCGACCGCTTCGACATTCCGGTCAAAGACGAAGAGCTGGAAAACCTGCCGTTCTTCAAGCCGGAAGAAGGCAGCGCCGAAGCCCGTTACCTGAGCGAACGTCGTACTGCGCTGGGTGGTTTCGTGCCACAGCGTCGCGCACAAAGCTTCAACATCCCGACTCCGCCACTGGACACCCTCAAGGCGATCCTGGACGGCTCGGGCGACCGTGAAATTTCCACCACCATGGCGTTCGTGCGGATCCTCGCGCAACTGGTCAAGGACAAGGAAATCGGCCCGCGCATCGTTCCGATCATCCCGGACGAAGCCCGTACCTTCGGTATGGAAGGCATGTTCCGTCAGCTGGGTATCTACTCCTCCGTCGGCCAGCTCTACGAGCCAGTCGATAAAGACCAGGTGATGTTCTACAAGGAAGACCAGAAGGGTCAGATCCTTGAAGAAGGCATCAACGAAGCGGGCGCCATGAGCTCCTTCATCGCGGCCGGTACTTCGTACTCCAGCCACAACCAGCCGATGCTGCCGTTCTACATCTTCTACTCGATGTTCGGTTTCCAGCGTATCGGTGACCTGGCCTGGGCCGCTGGCGACAGCCGTACCCGTGGCTTCCTGATCGGCGGCACCGCCGGCCGTACCACCCTGAACGGTGAAGGCCTGCAACACGAAGACGGTCACAGCCACCTGCTGGCCTCGACCATCCCGAACTGCCGCACCTACGATCCAACCTACGGCTACGAGCTGGCGGTGATCATTCAGGACGGCATGAAGAAGATGACCGAAGAGCAACAGGACGTCTTCTACTACATCACCGTGATGAACGAGTCCTACCAGCAGCCAGCCATGCCGGCCGGTGCCGAAGAAGGCATCAAGAAAGGCATGTACCTGCTCGAGGAAGACAACCGCGAAGCGGCGCACCACGTTCAGCTGATGGGCTCCGGCACCATCCTGCGTGAAGTCCGTGAAGCAGCGAAGATCCTGCGTGAAGAGTTCAACGTTGGTGCTGACGTCTGGAGCGTTACCAGCTTCAACGAACTGCGTCGCGACGGCCTGGCCGTTGAGCGCACCAACCGTCTGCACCCGGGCCAGAAGCCTAAGCTGAGCTATGTGGAAGAGTGCCTGAACGGCCGTAAAGGTCCGGTCATCGCGTCTACCGACTACATGAAACTGTTCGCCGAACAGATCCGTCAGTGGGTACCGGTCAAGGAATTCAAAGTCCTGGGCACCGACGGTTTCGGTCGCAGCGACAGCCGCAAGAAACTGCGTCATTTCTTCGAAGTCGACCGTCATTTCGTGGTGTTGGCAGCCCTGGAAGCACTGGCTGACCGTGGTGACATCGAACCTAAGGTTGTGGCTGAAGCCATCACCAAGTTCGGTATCAACCCGGAAAAACGCAACCCACTGGACTGCTGAGGAGAGATTCTGTGAGCGAACTCATTCGCGTACCTGACATCGGCAGCGGTGAAGGTGAAGTAATTGAACTGTTTGTGAAGGTCGGCGACCGTATCGAAGCCGACCAGAGCATCCTGACGCTGGAATCGGACAAGGCGAGCATGGAAGTGCCTGCGCCGAAGGCCGGTATCATCAAGAGCCTGAAAGTGAAGCTGGGCGATCGTCTGAAAGAAGGCGACGAACTGCTGGAGCTGGAAGTCGAAGGTGCCGCTGCTGCGGCCCCAGCGGCTGCCGCTGCGCCAGCCGCCAAGGCTGAAGCCCAACCGGTTGCTGCTCCTGCCGCCGCTCCTGCTGCTGCGCCGGCTGCTGCCAGCATTCAGCAAGTGCACGTGCCGGACATCGGTTCGTCGGGCAAGGCCCAGATCATCGAGATCCAGGTCAAGGTCGGCGATACCGTCGCGGCTGATCAGTCGCTGATCACACTGGAATCCGACAAGGCGAGCATGGAAATCCCGTCGCCCGCCGCTGGCGTGGTCAAGGCCATCAGCGTCAAGCTCAACGACGAAGTCGGCACCGGCGACCTGATTCTGGACCTGGAAGTGGCAGGTGCTGCGGCACCGGCTGCCGCTCCGGCCCAGGCGGCTGCAACTGCCGCCGCTGCACCTGCTCCTGCGGCGGCTCCGGCTGCTCCAGTGGCTGACAGCGTTCAGGACATCCACGTTCCGGACATCGGTTCGGCGGGCAAGGCCAAGATCATCGAAGTACTGGTCAAGGCTGGCGACACCGTTGCCGCCGACCAGTCGCTGATTACCCTGGAATCCGACAAGGCGAGCATGGAAATCCCATCGCCAGCCGCTGGCGTGGTGGAAAGTGTTTCCATCAAGCTCGATGACGAAGTCGGTACCGGCGACCTGATCCTCAAGCTGAAAGTCAAAGGCGCTGCGCCGGCTGCTGCTCCGGCACCTGCCGCTGCCGCTCCAAGCACACCGGCTCCAGCCGCGGCTGCTCCGGCCGCCGCTGCACCTGCTGCCCCGGCCGCTGCTCCAGCCAAGCCTGGCGCGAAAGTTCACGCCGGCCCTGCCGTGCGTCAACTGGCCCGTGAGTTCGGCGTCGAGCTGAACGCCGTTGGCGCCAGCGGTCCGCACGGTCGCATCCTGAAAGAAGACGTGCAGGTTTACGTCAAAGCCATGATGCAAAAGGCCAAGGAAGCACCGGCCGCTGCTGCCGGCGCAACCGGTGGCGCGGGCATCCCGCCGATTCCGGTCGTGGACTTCAGCCGCTTCGGTGAAACCGAAGAAGTGCCGATGACTCGCCTGATGCAAATCGGCGCGTCGAGCCTGCACCGCAGCTGGCTGAACATTCCGCACGTGACTCAGTTCGATTCGGCTGATATCACCGAGCTGGAAGCGTTCCGCATTGCTCAGAAAGCCGTTGCAGAGAAGGCTGGCGTCAAGCTGACCATCCTGCCGCTGCTGCTCAAGTCGTGCGCGCACCTGCTCAAAGAACTGCCGGACTTCAACAGTTCGCTGGCACCAAGCGGCAAAGCGATCATCCGCAAGAAGTACGTGAACATCGGCTTCGCCGTCGACACCCCTGAAGGCCTGCTGGTACCGGTCATCAAGAACGTCGACCAGAAGAGCCTGTTGCAACTGGCAGCCGAAGCCGCTGCGCTGGCCGCCAAAGCCCGCGACAAAAAGCTCACCGCTGACGACATGCAAGGCGCCTGCTTCACCATTTCCAGCCTCGGCCACATTGGCGGCACCGGCTTCACGCCGATCGTCAACGCGCCGGAAGTGGCGATCCTCGGTGTTTCCAAGGCAACCATCCAGCCAGTCTGGGACGGCAAAGCCTTCCAGCCGAAACTGATGCTGCCGCTGTCTCTGTCCTACGATCACCGTGTGATCAACGGCGCCGCTGCTGCACGCTTCACCAAGCGTCTGAGCGATCTGCTGGGCGACATCCGTACCATGCTCCTGTAATCCCGAATGGCCCTCCATCGCTGGAGGGCCGTTCGCGTTCCACGTTTCCGAGCGCCACGCTCGTACCTCAACCCCGCCAATTGGCGGGGCTTTTTTTGCCTGAAGCTTTTAAATTACAAAAGTGTATTCCTACATTTGTGGCTGATATCGGCTACAAGTCGAATCCATTTCGGCCAGATATTTTTTCAGGCTCAATAACTAGGCTTAGTTCGAGTGTTATTGAACACCCTTGAAAACATCATTTATTTATCTGGTTAAAAATCGAATGGACTCGAACATGTTAAAACCCACCGTCGGGCCAATTCTTGGCCACACAACAACTCACCATGCGCGAATATTTCTGCGGGGAGACTTACAAAATAATGCGTTGGTATTTGCCGGCATTCGTTATCGACGACGGGGCGAAGAGAGTTGGTCAAAGGGTGCATTCGCCAAACTCGAGCCGATGCGCGATATGTCCGATGTGATCGCACTCAATGACCTTGCCGCCGACACCGACTACGAATACCAGGCCGGCTGGTTCAGCCCGATGAACCCGGCGCATACAGTGGACTCTGTGCAGGAGCTGCCGCTGCAATGGCCCCGCCCGATTCATCGCCTGCGCACCCGCTCCAGCGAGGCCAACCGGCCGCGGGCGTACATTGTCGGCTCCTGCCGTTACCTGCGCATGACGGCGGGAGTTCCTTCGATGCCTCACCTTGGCGACAGGATCTTCGCGTCAATCTCGCGCCTGGCGGAGCAAGCAAAACTGCCCATCAGTGCATTACTGATGACCGGCGATCAGATCTATGTCGATGATTTGAACATCATTGCCCCTGATCGGGAATTCAAGGAAATACTGCAGAAGTATCGCGCTGCGTTTTCACAGCCTCATATCGCCAAGTTGATGGCCAGCCTGCCCACTTACATGATCCTTGATGATCACGAGATAGAAGACAACTGGCCTGCCAATAAACATAAAACCGATGAACACTTATATCGCAACGCAACAAAGGCCTATGAGTTATATCAAGCCAGCCACAGCCCGGCGCACACACTTTCCGCCAACGGACAATTAAACAAGCAACTCGATAAATACTGGTATCCATTCACCGACGGCGATATCGAATGGTTTGTCACCGACAGTCGAACCCGTCGCAATCTGTCGGCAACCGACCGACGTATTCTCGACACAGACCAAGAGCAAGCGCTGTGTGACTGGCTGATTCACAGCCAGGCGCGGGTCAAATTCGTGGTCACCAGCGTCATGTTCTACCCCGACCGCAAACGACTGGGCGATGACGCCTGGCAGGCCTTTCCCGAACAACGGCTACGGCTGCTGGAAACCATTCGTACACACCGCATCAAGAACGTCGTGTTCATTTCCGGCGATGTCCATGGCTCGCTGTGCAGTCGGCTGACCCATAGCGAGGATCCGGATTTCGAGGTTCACACCATCGTCTCGTCCCCGCTGTGCAACAGCAAGCTGCTGCCCTACGCCAAGGCTTCCACCTTCATCCTCAACCAACCCTTGGCCCGCACGGCCGCCGGGGATTACCGACATGAGCTGACCGGTAGAGTCATCAGCCAGGATAACTTCGCGCATCTGGTCGTCGAGGGGGATCGGATTGAGGTGAATTACCACGATCGGGATGGAAAGCTGCTGCAATCGTCCAGTATCAAATTGCGTTGAAACCAAAAGATCGCAGCCTTCGGCAGCGCCTACGGGCTGCGATCTTTTCGCTAATACCATTACTTTTCGCCGCAGACTGGAGAAAACTTATCGCCTGCCGACATATTCTTATAGCACTTGGCCTTCATCTCTCTTGTCAGTCGGTGCCGCAATGATGCAACCTTGCCGCAGGCAACAGTACAGAGGGCGAGAGCCCGGCGCGTTCAGCAAATTCGAAGCGAGTTTCCCTCCATGAAAAGCCAACCCGATGCCGCCAGCCGTATGGTGGCCGAGGTAGTGACGCAGTTGCCTGTGCCCTCGCGGCTCGGCATGCTGCGTTTCGAACGGCTTAATGAACCCAGCTGGGCGCTGCTGTTTCTCGATCCCAACTGCGAACACCAATTCGGCATGCAGGCCATGGAGCTTTGTGCGCTGGTCGACTCGCCCTACGCCAGCCTGATGGAGCCCGAAGCGCGCTATCAGCTGCATGACGCCGTCCAGCAGCAACTGACCGAAAGCCCGCATTACCAGATCCGCTATACCTTGCACACCGCCGCCGGCTCCCTGAATCTGCTGGAACTGGGCGAAGCCTACAAACAACACAACCGGCACTTGTTGCGCGGCTACCTGATGGTCGTCGACGGCGTGCTCGAGGGCTCTGCGCTGCAACCGGCCCTGGACCTCGAAACCCAGAACTCGCGCCTGCAGATTGCCCTTGAGCTCAACCAGCGTACCCAGCAGGAGCAACTGCTGCATCTGGATCGAGCGCGTGCCCAGCAGGACCTGATCCTGTTGCTGACCCGCCAGCGCTACAGCAGCAACAATTCCCTGCAAGAAGCTGCCGAACTGATCACCCGCAGCGCCTGCGACATCTACGAAATCGACTGCGCCAGCCTGTGGCACCTCGACGGCTCAAAACTGGTGCCGATCTCGGCCTATCACCGCACGACCCAGGAATATTTGCTGCAGGAGTCGATCGACGTCAGCGTGTTCCCCGATTACCTCGACGCCTTGCACACCGGTCGCGCCATCGACGCGCACAACGCCATGCGCGACCCGCGCACCCGGGAAATGGCCGAAAGCCTGCGCCCGCGCGATGTAAACGCGATGCTCGACGCCAGTATCCGTGTCGACGGCCAAGTCGTGGGCGTGCTGTGCCTGGAACAGACCGGTGCGACGCGTGCCTGGCAGTCCGATGAAATCGCCTTTGCCGGTGAACTGGCGGATCAGTTCGCCCAGGTCATCAGCAATCACAATCGCCGCACCGCGACCAGCGCCCTGCACCTGTTCCAGCGCGCAGTCGAGCAAAGTGCGAACGCCTTTCTGCTGGTCAATTGCGACGGCGTTGTCGAATACGTCAACCCGAGCTTCACCGCGATCACCCAGTACAGCACCGAAGAAGTCCACGGCCAGCGGCTGTCGGAACTGCCGGCACTGGAAAACCTCAGCGAACTGCTGTTCGACGCACCTTCGGCACTGGCCAAGAGCAACAGCTGGCAGGGCGAGTTCAAGAGCC
Source organism: Pseudomonas sp. Irchel s3f7 (assembly GCF_900187615.1). GTDB lineage: Bacteria > Pseudomonadota > Gammaproteobacteria > Pseudomonadales > Pseudomonadaceae > Aquipseudomonas. The sequence continues at coordinate 211,753 of NZ_FYDO01000002.1, forward strand.
GTCGAAAGAACCTCGAACCCTACTGGGGCCAGTTGTCGATCTCCAAGGTTTACGGCGACAACCGCGAACTGACCCATTACATCGGCATCTATGAAGACATCACCCAGACCAAGCTCGCTCAGCAACGCATCGAGCGCCTGGCCTACACCGACAACCTGACCAACCTCGGCAACCGCCCGGCGTTCATCCGTAACCTCGATGAGCGCTTTGCCCGAGACAGCGATGCGCCGATCAGCCTGTTGCTGGTGGACATCGACAACTTCAAGCGGATCAACGACAGCCTCGGCCACCAGACCGGCGACAAACTGCTGATCAGCCTGGCCCGACGTCTGCGCAATAGTCTGATACCGAGCGGCAGCCTGGCGCGATTCGCCAGTAACGAATTCGCCGTGTTGCTGGACAACAGCGACCTCACGGTAGGCCAGCAAGTGGCCAACCAATTGCTGGCGACCCTCGACAAGCCGATGTTCGTCGACAACCAATTGATCAGCGTCACCGGCTCCGTGGGCCTGGCCTGCGCGCCGTTGCACGGGCGAGATCCGCAAACCCTGATGCGCAACGCCGGTCTGGCGCTGCACAAGGCCAAGGCCAACGGCAAACATCAAGTGCAAGTGTTCACCGAAGCACTGAACGCCGAGGCCAGCTACAAGCTGTTCGTCGAAAACAACCTGCGCCGCGCCCTGACCCAGAACGAACTCGACGTGTTCTACCAGCCAAAGCTGTGCCTGCGCAGCGGTCGCCTGCTGGGGATGGAAGCGCTGCTGCGCTGGGATCATCCGGAAAAAGGCATGATCCGCCCGGACCAGTTCATCAGCGTGGCCGAAGAGACGGGGTTGATCATTCCGATCGGTAAATGGATCGCCCGTCAGGCCTGCCGCATGAGCAAAGCCCTGACCGCCGCGGGCCTGGGCAATTTGCAGGTGGCGATCAACCTGTCCCCCAAGCAGTTTTCCGATCCGGATCTGGTGACATCGATTGCCAACATCCTCAAGGAAGAAGCCCTGCCCGCTCACCTGCTGGAGCTGGAGCTGACCGAAGGCTTGTTGCTGGAGGCCACCGAAGACACCCACTTGCAGCTCGACCAGCTCAAGCGCCTGGGCCTCACCCTGGCCATGGATGACTTCGGTACCGGTTATTCGTCGCTCAGCTACCTGAAAAAATTCCCCATCGACATCATCAAGATCGATCGAAGCTTCATCCACGAAATCCCGGACAACCAGGACGACATGGAAATCACCTCCGCGGTGATCGCCATGGCTCATAACCTGAAGCTCAAGGTCGTGGCTGAAGGCATCGAAACCGCCGAGCAACTGGCGTTCCTGCGCCGTCACCGCTGCGACGTCGGCCAGGGCTACCTGTTCGACCGCCCTATCCCGGGCACCGAGCTGATCGAAAGGCTCAAACGCTACCCGCGCGGCCCAATCGCCTGACAAACACACATCCCGCTCCTACAAGGGTAGTGCGCATCCCGCTGGTATTGGGCACACTGATGGTCTGTTTATTTACATCTCAACCTGACTGAGAGGACTGATCATGGTTCTGCGCTCGGAAATTCTGGTGAACAAAAACGTGCTCCCTACCAAAGAACAAGCTCTGCCTGGCCGTGAATCCCCGATGAACCTGCCGGAAAGACATTTCGTCCACGACGCCCCGCTGCTGGGTCCGTTCGCCACCGATGTCGATTTTGCGATCTTCGGCCTCGGCTGCTTCTGGGGCGCGGAACGTCGCTTCTGGCAGCGTGAAGGCGTAGTCAGCACCGTGGTGGGTTACGCCGGCGGCTTCACGCCAAACCCTACCTACGAAGAAGTCTGCTCGGGCCTGACCGGCCACACCGAAGTGGTGCTCGTGGTCTATGAGCCGGCAAAAGTCAGTTACGAAGAATTGCTGAAGATGTTCTGGGAACTGCACAACCCGACCCAGGGTATGCGTCAGGGCAACGACATCGGCACCCAATATCGCTCTGTGATCTATGCGACCAACCCGACGCAACTGGCCGCCGCCGAACACAGCAAAGAAGTGTTCCAGGTCGAACTGACCAAGGCCGGCAAAGGCGACATCACCACCGAAATCGAAGAAGCCCCAACGGTTTACTTCGCCGAGGCGTATCACCAGCAGTACCTGGCGAAGAACCCGGAAGGCTACTGCGGGATTGGCGGCACAGGCGTGACCTGCCCGATCTGACGCAGATCACTTGTAGGAGCCGGCTTGCTGGCGATGGCGGCAGACTGTCCAGCGGTGAACTCTGGATTGCCATCGCCGGCAAGCCGGCTCCTACAGGCCGAGCATTACTCGGCAATCAACCAATCCATCTTCCAACTACCCTCGGTCTGCCCCAGTTTCTGGGCCAGCCACGGCAGCAGCTCGCGCAATTCTTCCTCCAGCCCCCACGGCGGATTGGCAATCGCCAACCCGGAACCGTTCAGGCTGTTCGGCGTATCCAGCGGATGCACCAGCAACTCCACGCGCAACAACTTCGGCGCCCCGGTACCCGCCAGGTCCTGATAGAAACGACGCAAGGCGCGCTGATCCTTCACCGGGTACCAGATCGCCGCCACGGTTTGACGCATCCGGCCAATCGCCTCTTTCAACGACGCCGCACAACGCTGCATCTCGTCGAGCTGCTCGAACGGCGGATCGATCAACATCACCGCGCGCTTCTCCTGCACCGGCAGCATGGCACGCGGCACATGCCAGCCTTCGCCCAGGTGCACTTTGACCCGGCGATCACCGGCCATGTTGTCCTTGAGCAGCACGCCATCTTCCGGGTGCTTTTCGTTGAGCATCACGCGATCCTGCGCACGGGTCAGGCGCCGCGCCAATTCCGGCGAGCCCGGGTAATAGCGCAACTGGCCATCCGGGTTCATCTCGTGCAGCACCTGCATGTAATCGGCAGTCAGGATCGGCAGATCCGGCTGATCCCACAAACGCGCGATGCCTTCCAGGTACTCACCGGTACGGCTGGCCTGATCGCCCTGCAGGTCATACAGACCAATACCGGCGTGGGTGTCGAGATAGGCAAACGGCTGCTCCTTGCGCGACATCAGGGCGATGAGGCGGGTCAAGGTCAGGTGTTTGAACACATCGGCGTGATTGCCGGCATGGAAGGCGTGACGATAATTCATGGTTGCTCCTGCGAAGGCCGGGAAGTTTACCTTTTACCGGCCGGCAAGTCAGGGGTTCGCAGCTGAGTGGCGAGACGCAGTGGTCGCCCTGACCTGTAGGAGCCGGCTTGCTGGCAATTGCGGCGTATCAATCAACATGGATATTGCCTGACCTACCGCTATCGCCAGCAAGCCGGCTCCTACAGAATCAGGCGAACGCGTCGCTACCGAGAAGGCTGCGCCCGCAATCGCCGACCAAGCACATCCAGCACATCACAGCCATCGCGCAACGGAATCGCGCAGAGCAAGGCAAAGTCACTGAGGATGAACGACTCGCACTCAACCGTACCGCGCATGGACAGGTTTCCCAGCACTTGGGTGAGGGCCATGAAGCGGTTTTCGGGATGGGGGACTGGTTTTACGTACGGTGGATCGGGATTAAGTTTGGTCATTTTTCAAATATCTCCGGGGTATTTATTTGAAGCTGACAACGACCCTTCCTACGGGCTTGGGTGGCAGCCGTGCGCGGGAGTAGGAAACTGAGCAAAACCCCAAACTCAGCCACGTCGAAACGTGTCCCGCACACAGCCGCCGCGAACGATGTTACGAATACAAAAATAAGTGCCGCAATCAAACGACAGCGCTGATGCGCGTTGGGGGAAAGGGTTCCTACACCCTGCCACCGCATCCGCGGTGACAGGCAAAAGACTATCCCTCCAACCTATCGCCCACCAGTTCACGCAAACCGCCACAACTTGAAGGAAATCTCCGAGGACACTGCCCGGAAATGTCCTAGGAGTCTCCCCCCCTCAGCCTTGCTGATCCATCAAGTACGCCAACAACGCTTCCTTCGGCGCAGGCGACAGCTCAGGCTGGCTAAGAAAATGCGCCACCTTGCTGCGCAACACCTCTTCGGAAAACGCCTCGAAAACGCCCGGCTGCTCCTCACTCAACCACTGCAACAGGTTGCTCAGCAGAGTCGACAAATCCCCAGCGCCCAATGCCTGCAACACAGAGTCCGGCACTTCCCACCACGGAAACACCTTCTGCGTTTTCACCGCACGACCGCCAATCTCCACCGGCTGCCCATTGATCAGGCAGCGACCGATGACCGGCAACAATTGCGCCGCATCAATGTCGGCAGATTGAAGAGTCGGCCAAAGAAAGCGCCCATCCCAAAAGCGGAAGAACACCGGATTGCCGTTAGGCAGAAGCACTTGCGTGAGGCTACGCAAATGCTCGATCAGCGCCTCCTGACTCGCCGAAGACACTGCCAGCCAACCCCAATCGCAAGACGTGGTGGTCGCCACCCACTGCAAAAACTCACTGTCCGCCGCGGCAATTCCGACATAGGGCATCACGGGCTCCCACTCGGCGTAAGGCGTGTCGGCCCAGATGGGTGTAGGAGCTTTCGCACCTATTGAGCGCTGCCAGGTCTTCAAAGGCTGGGCGATGCTGGCGCTGCTGAACACCGCGAATAACTGCTCAGCCTCTTTAAGTGGTTGTTGCTCCAGCCACTCATGGGGTAACAAGACGTCACGCGGCACAGACACCGTCCTTGCATCGCGCACATTCTTCGCAGAACGGCGCGTCGCTTTGCAGGCTCAGGGTCTGTGCCGCGCTGAGGGGTTCGAGTTTTTGTCGAGAGCTTCGGGCTCCCATCAGTGGCATCGGCGCGCCACCGACTTCAATCGGTACGCTGCTGAAAATCCCCGCCGGGCCAATGTTGATCCAGTGCCCACCGGACTGAATCGATGTGTTGATACCACCGTCGATGACGATCATCTCGCCCGCGCTGGCGTGCACCTGCCCGCTGGCCTTGAGCGTCTGGTTACTGACACGGATCTGGCGGTCGCCGTAAACATGCAGGCTGTCGAGCGAGGCATGCCCCTCGGCACTGCCGATGAGAACGTTGCGCTGGTTGCCGACCTGAACCTGCATGTCCTGCAGCACCTGCTGACTCCAGTTTCGCTGGGCGCGCAGGTAGATTTCCTCGGCGCCTTTGCGATCCTCGATGCGCAGTTCGTTGTAGCCCCCGCCTCCAGGACTGCTTTGAGTGCGGAAAATGCTGCGGGTCTTGTCCGCTGGAAGGTCCAGGGGCACTTGAGTTGCTGCGTTGGGCACACACGCCATGACCATCGGTTTATCGACATCGCCATCGATGAAACCCACCAACACTTCCATGCCGACACGCGGGATCAGCACGCTGCCATAACGGTCATGCGCCCAGCCCGAGGCGACCCGCAACCAGCAACTGGAATGTTCGTTGAACTGGCCATCCCGGTCCCAGCGCAGCTGAACCTTGACCCGACCGTACTCGTCGCAATGGATTTCGCTGCCCTTTGCGCCAGTGACCACGCCCGACTGATAACCCGACGCGTGAGGTTTTTCGCTCAACGGCGGGCGAAACAATACGTCCCACGGCGTGGCCAGAAAGGTATTGCGATAACCCTGGAAGGTGTCCCCGTTGTCGCTGGGGGCCGACTCTTCCAGTACCTGAGGCTGGCAGCCACGGTGCTCGATCTGCGTGATCAGCCACAGATCATTCCATGCCTGATTCGGATGCTCGGCGAGCTGCAGGAAATGTCCGCTGACCAAGGAGGAAACATCGCCTCGGCCTGTGGCCAGACGAAAGTCTGCGTTATGACGTTCCAACGCTCGCTGAACCAGATGTTTGCCGCGTTCGCGATCCGTGAATTGACCGGGAAACCGGTAGTCCTCCAGCAGCGGTAATTGTTGGCTGTCGAGATGACTGTCGAGTTGCAGGTTCGGCTTGTGGAAGTCGTAGTCCCGGCGAGCCACTGCTGTGGTGCGGGTTTCCAGGCGGACATTGAAGGTTTTGATCGCCGCGGTTTCGGCTGCCATACCGCTGCCCGGCAGATACAGCACTGGCTTGGGCAGCCGAGGAAAAACCGTCTGGTCATCGCCAAACATCAGCAGATGCCCGTCGGGGCTGTGCTGAAAGTGATAATGAATGCCGGTTTCGGCGCACAGGCGCTGGATGAAGGCCAGGTCGCTTTCAGCGTATTGCACGCAATACTCGCGCTCGGGGTATTGGCCGCTGAGCAGGAATTTGAAATCAGCGTGCTCAAGGACTCCGTGGTCTTTCAGCACCAGGGCGATGATCTGCGGCACCGGTTTGTGCTGGAAAACTCGCTGATTGATGCGCATGCCCAGGTAGGTCAAACGCGGGACCAGGCTGATCTGATAGCGCGTCAGACGCTTGCCGGAATCCCCTTGCCCGACGCGAAAAATCTGACCGTGAACACCGGAACCTTGTGCATCGAAACTCAGAAATGCCTGACGATGCAGCAGGCTTTCGAGCGCAATGTCCGCACGCTCACTGACCAGTTCCAGGTCGAATCGATAGGGTTCGCTGATGGTTTCCGTACCCGTGAATTCAAGCACCTTGAACTCGGGGTTCTGATCGCCTTGGAGGGTCAGTGTGAATCGCGGTTGGTTAGCAGGGGCGAACATCCGATGTGGTCTCTGCAGAACGAAGGCGAGCGATTCTGCATGAGCGACTACGGCGTCCGAACGGGGTGCGGAAAAATCAGAATTAGCCTACTTCCCTCGAAGCATTTCCCTTCAGAAAACGGTTTATCCAACTACAGACAAGCAAAGAAAACACCGAACCCCTTGTAGGAGCGAGCTTGCTCGCGCCTACAGAGGTTCGAATATTTTGCAAAGGCCAAAAAAAACGACCCGCATCCTGTAGGAAGCGGGCCGTTTTGCGCGAAAGGTCAGAGCGTCAGCTCATCCCCATCACTTGTTCAGGCGGTAATCTTTTTCGGCAGCATCGAAACGCTGAAGCATGCCGGCAGTCGGCGTGCCCAGTTTGCTGACGATGTAGATCGCCAGGCTGGCGAAGATGAAACCAGGGATGATTTCGTACAGGCCCAGCAGTTCGAAGTGTTTCCACACGATCACGGTGATCGCGCCGACCAGGATACCGGCCAGTGCGCCGTTACGGGTCATGTCTTTCCAGATCACGGAGATCAGCACGACCGGACCGAACGCAGCACCGAAACCAGCCCACGCGTAGCTCACCAGACCCAGTACACGGTTTTCCGGGTTGGCCGCCAGAGCGATCGCAACCAGAGCAACCAACAGCACCATGGCGCGGCCAACCCAGACCAGTTCAACCTGGGAAGCGGTTTTACGCAGGAAGGTTTTGTAGAAGTCTTCGGTCAGGGCGCTCGAGCACACCAGCAACTGGCAGCTCAGGGTACTCATTACGGCAGCCAGAATGGCCGACAACAGAACACCGGCAATCCATGGGTTGAACAGGATTTTCGCCAGCTCGATGAACACACGCTCGTGGTTTTCGGTCACAGGACCGGCCAGCTCAGGGTGCGCCGAGAAGTAAGCGATACCGAAGAAGCCTACCGCCACGGTGCCGCCCAGGCACAGGATCATCCAGGCCATGGAAATGCGACGAGCCTTGGCGATCGACTTGACCGAATCGGCAGCCATGAAGCGCGCCAGGATGTGCGGCTGACCGAAGTAGCCCAGACCCCAGCCCATCAGCGAAATGATGCCGATGAAGGTGGTGTTTTTCAGCATGTCGAAGTTGCTTGGATCTTGCGCTTCGATGGCCAGGAACGTGGTGTCGACGCCGCCGGTCGCCAGCAGCACGATGATCGGCGTGAGCAACAGGGCGAAGATCATCAGTGTGGCTTGTACGGTGTCAGTCCAGCTCACTGCCAGGAAACCGCCTACGAAGGTGTAGGCAATTGTCGCCGCAGCACCGGCCCACAGCGCGGTCTCGTAGGACATGCCGAAGGTGCTTTCAAACAGACGGGCGCCAGCCACGATGCCCGAAGCGCAGTAGATGGTGAAGAACACCAGGATCACGACGGCGGAGATGATCCGCAGCAGGCCGCTTTTGTCTTCGAAACGGCTGGAGAAGTAGTCCGGCAGGGTCAGCGCATCGCCATTGTGCTCGGTCTGCACACGCAGACGGCCAGCGACGAACAGCCAGTTCAGGTACGCACCGATGATCAGGCCGATGGCGATCCAGCTTTCAGACAGACCGGACATGTAGATGGCGCCCGGCAGGCCCATCAACAACCAGCCGCTCATGTCGGAAGCGCCGGCGGACAGTGCAGTCACGACGCTGCCCAGGCTACGGCCGCCCAGAATGTAATCGGAAAGGTTGTTGGTGGAGCGATAGGCCATGAAGCCGATCAGCACCATTGCTGCGATGTAGATCACAAACGTGATCAGGGTGGGGTTGCTTACGCTCATTGAGTTACGCCCTGGCTTTGTTTTTATGTAGCGGCGGCGGGTGAACCGATCGCAAACGGTGACGTTTGACAGACGATTCGGGATGCCGCGCATTTATGACCGATGTTTCCCCAGGAAAGCCATCGGCCGGCGCACCCGATTTCGCTCGGGTTGCACCTTGGGCGCGAATGCTATTCAACAAAGCAAATAAGGTGCAACCAGTTTCTCTTGAATAAGTTGCACCCAGTCGGAAATAAATTCCAAACCCTTGTTTTTGCTCCTTTTCGGAGCAAGAACCGCCGCTGACTAACCTAAAAAGCACCAAGCAGAGGCGGCACTGACGTACCAGAATTTATTTCCTGACGAGCTGCTTATTATTCCGACAAAAAAAGGGTTGCACCCGGTTGCACCTCACCAGTTGCACGGCTAATCTTGCCGCCAGCTGATGCCACGCAGTCGTGGCAAACATGAGGATAAAAACATGGCTACCACCACCCTTGGGGTCAAACTTGACGACCCGACCCGCGAACGCCTCAAGGCCGCCGCGACCTCGATTGATCGCACGCCTCACTGGCTGATCAAGCAGGCAATCTTTAATTACCTGGAAAAACTCGAGGGTGGTGCAACCCTGTCCGAGCTGAACGGTTTGACCAAGGATTCCGACGACTCCGTCGACGCGCCTCTGGATCATGCCCACCAGTGCTTCCTCGAATTCGCCGAAAGCATCCTGCCGCAATCGGTCCTGCGCGCATCGATCACCGCCGCCTACCGTCGCCCTGAGCCGGAAGTGGTACCGATGCTGATCGAGCAGGCGCGTCTGCCGGCTCCGATGGCCGAAGCCACCAACAAACTCGCCGCGTCCATCGCGGAAAAACTGCGCAACCAGAAGAGCGCTGGCGGCCGTGCCGGCATCGTTCAGGGCCTGCTGCAGGAATTCTCTCTGTCTTCCCAGGAAGGCGTGGCGCTGATGTGCCTGGCCGAAGCGCTGCTGCGCATCCCGGACAAAGGCACTCGCGATGCACTGATCCGCGACAAGATCAGCACCGGCAACTGGCATCCGCACCTGGGCAACAGCCCTTCGCTGTTCGTCAACGCCGCGACCTGGGGCCTGCTGCTGACCGGCAAGCTGGTGTCCACGCACAACGAAGCGGGCTTGACCTCGTCCCTGAGCCGCATCATCGGCAAGAGCGGTGAGCCGATGATCCGCAAGGGCGTCGACATGGCCATGCGCCTGATGGGCGAGCAGTTCGTGACCGGCGAAACCATCGCCGAAGCCTTGGCCAACGCCAGCAAATTCGAAGCCAAGGGCTTCCGCTATTCCTACGACATGCTGGGTGAAGCCGCACTCACCGAGCACGACGCCCAGAAGTACCTGGCCTCGTACGAACAAGCCATCCACTCGATCGGCAAAGCGTCCCACGGCCGTGGGATTTATGAAGGCCCGGGCATCTCCATCAAACTGTCCGCCCTGCACCCGCGTTACAGCCGCGCCCAGTACGAGCGCGTGATGGACGAGCTGTACCCGCGCCTGCTGTCGCTGACTCTGTTGGCCAAGCAATACGACATCGGCCTGAACATCGACGCCGAAGAAGCCGACCGCCTCGAGCTGTCGCTGGATCTGCTCGAGCGCCTGTGCTTCGAGCCGCAACTGACTGGCTGGAACGGCATCGGTTTCGTGATCCAGGCTTACCAGAAGCGTTGCCCGTACGTGATCGACTACGTGATCGACCTGGCTCGCCGCAGCCGTCATCGCCTGATGATCCGCCTGGTAAAAGGCGCGTACTGGGACAGCGAGATCAAGCGCGCCCAGGTCGAAGGCCTGGAAGGCTACCCGGTCTACACCCGCAAGGTGTACACCGACGTTTCCTACATCGCTTGCGCACGCAAACTGCTGTCGGTACCGGAAGTCATCTACCCGCAGTTCGCCACGCACAACGCCCACACGCTGTCGGCCATTTATCACATCGCCGGTCAGAACTATTACCCTGGTCAGTACGAGTTCCAGTGCCTGCACGGCATGGGTGAACCGCTGTACGAACAAGTTGTAGGCAAAGTTTCCGAAGGCAAGTTGAACCGTCCGTGCCGCGTGTACGCTCCGGTCGGCACCCACGAAACCCTCCTGGCTTACCTGGTACGTCGTCTGTTGGAAAACGGTGCGAACACCTCGTTCGTCAACCGCATCGCCGACCAGTCGATTTCCATCCAGGAACTGGTAGCCGATCCGGTAGCCAGCATCGAGCAGATGGCGACCGTGGAAGGTGGCTTCGGTCTGCCGCACCCACGCATTCCGCTGCCGCGAGACCTGTATGGTTCGGAACGCGCCAACTCCAGCGGCATCGACATGGCCAACGAACATCGTTTGGCTTCGCTGTCCTGCGCCCTGCTCGCTACCGCGCATAACCACTGGAAAGCCGCGCCGATGCTCGGTTGCGCCTCCAGCAGCGAAGCGCCGGCACCGGTTCTGAACCCGTCGGATATGCGTGACGTGGTCGGCCACGTGCAGGAAGCGACCGTCGAAGACGTCGACAATGCGATCCAGTGCGCCCTGAACGCTGCACCGATCTGGCAGGCCACCCCGCCCGCCGAGCGCGCCGCGATCCTGGAACGTGCCGCTGACTTGATGGAAGGCGAGATCCAGCCGCTGATGGGCCTGTTGGCTCGTGAAGCTGGCAAGACCTTCGCCAATGCCATCGCCGAAGTGCGTGAAGCCGTGGACTTCCTGCGTTATTACGCGGTGCAGGCACGCAACGATTTCACCAACGACGCTCACCGTCCGCTGGGTCCAGTCGTGTGCATCAGCCCGTGGAACTTCCCGCTGGCAATCTTCAGTGGTCAAGTCGCCGCTGCATTGGCTGCCGGCAACCCGGTATTGGCCAAGCCTGCTGAACAGACCCCGCTGGTCGCCGCTCAGGCCGTGCGCCTGCTGCTCGAAGCCGGCATCCCGGAAGGCGTGCTGCAACTGCTGCCGGGCCGTGGCGAAACCGTCGGTGCCGGTCTGGTCGGTGATGATCGCGTTAAAGGCGTGATGTTCACCGGTTCCACCGAAGTCGCTCGCTTGCTGCAACGCAACATTGCCGGTCGTTTGGACAGCCAGGGTCGTCCGATCCCGCTGATCGCCGAAACCGGTGGCCAGAACGCAATGATCGTCGACTCCTCGGCACTGACCGAGCAAGTGGTGATCGACGTGGTTTCGTCGGCCTTCGACAGCGCCGGCCAGCGTTGCTCGGCCCTGCGCGTGCTGTGCTTGCAGGAAGATTCCGCTGATCGCGTCATCGAAATGCTTAAAGGTGCCATGGCTGAAAGCCGCCTCGGCAACCCTGAGCGTCTGTCCGTGGACATTGGCCCGGTGATCGACGCCGAAGCCAAGGCCGGCATCGAGAAGCACATCCAGGCCATGCGCGACAAAGGTCGCAGCGTGTACCAGGTGGCCATCGCCGATGCCGAAGAAGTCAAACGCGGCACCTTCGTGATGCCGACGCTGATCGAACTGGAAAGCTTCGATGAACTGCAGCGCGAAATCTTCGGCCCGGTGCTGCACGTGGTTCGCTACAAGCGCAAAGACATCGACCAGCTGATCGCTCAGATCAACGCTTCCGGCTACGGCCTGACGCTGGGCGTGCACACCCGCATCGACGAAACCATCGCCAAGGTGATCGACAACGTCAACGCCGGTAACGTCTACGTCAACCGCAACATCGTGGGTGCCGTGGTCGGCGTTCAACCGTTCGGCGGCGAAGGCCTGTCGGGTACTGGCCCGAAAGCCGGTGGCCCGCTGTACCTGTACCGCCTGCTGTCGACGCGTCCTACCGATGCGATCGAACAATCCTTCGCTCGCGGTGATGCCGAGGTTGCACCGGATGTACGTCTGCGCGATGCGATGAGCAAGCCGCTGATTGCCCTGAAAGCCTGGGCCGACAGCAACAAGTTCGCCGACCTGAGCACCCTGTGCGTACAGTTCGCCGCGCAATCGCAAAGCGGTATCACCCGCGTACTGGCCGGCCCGACCGGCGAGCGCAACAGCTATGCAATCCTGCCGCGTGAACACGTGCTGTGCCTGGCGGAAGTCGAAGGCGACCTGCTGACTCAACTGGCGGCCGTATTGGCTGTTGGCGGTTCGGCAGTCTGGCCGGAAGCTGACATGACCAAAGCCTTGTTCGCACGCTTGCCGAAGGACATTCAGGCGCGCATCAAGCTGGTTTCCGACTGGAACAAGGACGAAGTGGTGTTTGATGCGGTTCTGCATCACGGCCATTCCGACCAGTTGCGTGCGGTCTGCCAGCAGGTCGCCAAACGTGCCGGCGCTATCGTTGGGGTTCAGGGCCTGTCGCAAGGCGAATCCAACATTGCGCTGGAGCGCCTGGTAATTGAGCGTGCGTTGAGCGTCAATACCGCTGCGGCGGGTGGTAATGCCAGCTTGATGACCATCGGCTAAATAGCGATGCAGTCACTGTAAAAATGGGCGCCCTCATCGGCGCCCATTTTTTTGCCTTGTAGGAGCCGGCTTGCTGGCGATCAATACACTACGGTGCGTCTGATGCACCGCCATCGCCAGCAAGCCGACTCCTACAGGTCGGTGTTTTGCCCCTTTATCACCGACATCAATCATCCTGTTCAGCCTCTATTCCCCATCTTAGACTCGGCCCATTCCAATAAAAGGTAGGCCGCCATGTCCGAGACGTTGCTCAGTTCCCGCAATCTGGCTTTCGAGCTGTATGAAGTCCTTGATGCCGAGGGCCTGACCCAGCGTGAGCGTTTCGCCGAGCACAATCGCGAAACCTTCGATGCCGCCATTGGCACCGCCCGCAGCATCGCCGAGAAGTTCTTTGCCCCGCACAACCGCAAGGGCGACGAGAACGAGCCGCGCTATGAGAACGGTCAGGCGATTCTGATTCCCGAAGTGAAACCGGCAGTGGATGCCTTCCTCGAGGCGGGTTTCCTCAACGCTGCGCGCAGTTTCGACGCCGGCGGCATGCAACTTCCTACCTTGCTGTCCCAAGCCTGTTTTTCGCACTTTCAGTCCGCCAACGCCGCTTCGACGTCTTATCCGTTCCTGACCATGGGCGCGGCCAACCTGATCGAAAGCTTCGGCACTGACGAACAGAAGCAGCGCTTCCTGCAACCGATGATCGACGGCCGCTTTTTCGGCACCATGGCCCTGACCGAACCGCACGCCGGCTCGTCGCTGTCGGATATTCGTACCCGCGCCGAGCCTGCGTCTGACGGCACCTATCGCCTCAAGGGCAACAAGATCTTCATTTCCGGCGGCGATCACCCGCTGTCGGAAAACATTGTGCACATGGTCCTGGCCAAACTGCCGGACGCACCGGCCGGGGTGAAGGGTATTTCACTGTTCATCGTGCCGAAATTCCTGGTCAACGATGACGGCAGTCTCGGCAAGCGCAACGATGTGTTGCTGGCTGGCCTGTTCCACAAGATGGGCTGGCGCGGCACCACGTCCACCGCGCTGAACTTCGGCGATAACGGTGAGTGTGTCGGCTATCTGGTGGGCAAGCCGCACCAGGGCTTGAGCTACATGTTCCAGATGATGAACGAGGCGCGGATCGGCGTCGGCATGGGTGCGGTGATGCTCGGCTACGCCGGTTACCTGTATTCGCTGGAGTACGCCCGCGAGCGTCCACAGGGCCGCGTGCCGGACAGCAAGGACCCGAACACCGCGCCGGTGGCGATCATCAACCACGCCGACGTCAAGCGCATGCTGCTGACACAAAAGGCCTATGTCGAAGGTTCGTTTGACTTGGGTCTTTATGCGGCGCGGCTGTTCGATGACACCACGACGCTTGCGACCGAAGCCGAACGCAAACAGGCCCATGAACTGCTGGACCTGCTGACGCCAATCGTCAAATCCTGGCCATCGGAGTTTTGCCTGAAGGCCAACGAACTGGCGATCCAGATTCTTGGCGGCCACGGCTATACCCGCGAATACCCGGTGGAGCAGTACTACCGCGACAACCGCCTGAACCCGATCCACGAAGGCACCCACGGCATCCAGTCGCTGGACTTGCTGGGGCGCAAACTGGCGCAGAACGGTGGTGCAGGCCTGAAACAACTGATCCGCCTGATCGCCAACACGGGCGAGCGAGCGCAGGCGTTTGATTCATTGACGCCGCTGCGCGAACCACTGGAAAAACTGGTGGCGCGCCTGCAAACCGTGACCATCGGCCTGCTGGTTGATCTGGGCCAGGGCAAGGTCAACAGCAGCCTGGCGAACTCGGCGCTGTACCTGAAGGTGTTCGGCCACACGGTGATTGGCTGGCGCTGGCTGGAACAGGCGATCCACGCCGAGGAAGGTTTGGCCAAGGGGAATGCGGCGGATGTGAGCTTTTACAAAGGCAAGCTGCAGGCGGCGCGGTACTTCCTGACGTGGGAAGTGCCGGGTTGCCATCATGAGCTGGCATTGCTCGAATCTCGGGATGATGTGTGCCTGACGATGCAGGATGAGTGGTTCTGATCCGCGCCTTGTGCCGCCTTTGAGATCCAATCGCCGGCAAGCCGGCTCCTACAGGGATCCGGTCGTTCACGAATAATGTGTTCGACACAAAACCTGTAGGAGCGAGCTTGCTCGCGATGGCGTCAGAACAAACAACACATCACTTCAGCTTGAACCCACCCATCTGACGCGCCAGATCATCGGCCAAGCGCTGCAACGTCTGGCAGTCCTCGCGGCAAGCCCGCACCTCCCCTGCCGTCGCCCGGGCCAGATCGGAAATCCCCTGCACGTTGCGGTTGATCTCTTCGGTCACGGCCGATTGCTCTTCCGTCGCCGTCGCCACCTGATGGTTCATGTCGCTGATGCGCTCCACCTGCTCGGTAATCTCGGTCAACGACGCCCCGGTACGCTGGCTCGACTCAACACCCGTGCCCGTCGCCGCTTGCCCCGAATGCATCGATGACACCGCATTCTCTGCGCCCTGCTTGAGGCTGCCGATCATTTGCTGAATCTCGTCGGTGGACGACTGGGTGCGTCGTGCCAGGGTCCGCACCTCATCGGCAACGACCGCAAACCCGCGGCCCATGTCCCCGGCTCGCGCTGCTTCAATCGCGGCATTGAGCGCCAGCAGGTTGGTCTGCTCGGAGATGCCGCGAATCACCGCCAACACCTGATCGATCGACGCCACCTGATGGGCCAGCGCACCAACGGCATGGGCGGCGACGCCGATTTCATCGGACATGCTTTCGATGTGGCGGATCGAGCCACCGACTACTTCCCGCGCTTGCATTGCCTCATCCCGCGCCGTTTGCGACGCGACCGCCGCATTGCCGGCGTTCTGCGCGATTTCCTGAACCGTCAGGCCCATTTCGTGAACCGCCGTGGCGACCATGTCAGTCATTTCCTGCTGGCGTCCGGAGCGTTCAGCAGTGTTATCCACAACCTTGGCCACTTGGCTCACCGCCGTGCGCAGGCGTTCGCTGGTGGTCAGCACTTCGCCGATCATGTCGCGCTGACTGTCGAGGAAGCGATTGAACCCGCGCGCCAGATCACCCAGTTCATCGGCGCGGCTGGAATCTAACCGGTGGGTCAAATCTCCACCACCGCTACCGATGGCGACCAGTGCCGCTGTTACCTGACGAATCGGTTTTACCAATCCACGGGCCAGCAACACCACCAGCAACAGGCACACAATCGCCACCGCCAGGCCAATGCCGCTGCTCATCCACATGGCGCGACGGGCTTCAGCATAGATCTGCGACTGCGGCACTTCGGCCACCAAGGTCCAGCCGAGATCGCGCAATGGCAGGCTTAACGCGAGGAAATCTTCACCGTCACGCTGGAAGCTATTACTGGTGGCGGATTTTTGACCCATGACTTGACGGGCCGCTGCATCGCCAACTTGCTCTGTCAGGGTACGTTTGCCGCTGAATTGCGCTTCGGGATGAACCTGGATCAAACCGTCGGAACGCACGAGATAGACCTTGCCGCGCTCACCGAAGCTGAAGTTGTGAATCAACTCCGACAGCTCTTTCATGCTCAAGCCGAGACCGGCAACGCCCACCGTTTTGCCGCCCTGCTCGACTTTGAAGTCGATGAAAAGCGCCAATTCTCCGGTGGCGGTGTCATTGTCGATATTGAGGGTGCGCGACTGGTTGCTGTCCACGAATTCATAGAACCAGGCGTCTTTCGGGTTGGATCGACTGAGGGTGCGATCCAGGCCTTTTTCGGTGAAGTAATGGTTGGAGGCGGTACCGACAATGATCGCGGTAAAGGCTTTGTGCTCGGCGCGCACACCTTCGAGATAAGTGGTGAAGGTGCCGACCTGGGCGCTGTCTTCACCCGCGACCAGCCAGTCGCGCACCATGCTGTTGCTGGCGATGTCCTTGGCGGCGGTGAGGGGTTGGACGAGGATGCGTTCGATGTCGTTGCGCATCGCTTCGATGCTCGACGGCAACGCTTGCTCGACCAGATAGCTCTGGGCGAGGCGGTTGACCACGAGGGTATAAATGCCAACCACGATCAAAATACTGACCAGCAGGGCGCTGCCCATGCTCAGGATCAACTGCCATTGGATACTGCGTCGCCAGAACTGCATGGAGCACCCCCAAAGAATAAGAGGCTGAATCACTGCAACAGCCGTGCCGATTGTATACATCCAAGTCGACAATTTATTCTTTGGTTGTGCGCAAAGCCGATCAGGCTTGATTGATCGTCTTGGAGATCACTTCAACCGTGGCGCTGACTTGCTCTTGGTAACGGTCGAGTTCGAGTTGGTGCTGCTTGCGCATTTCGATCTGCTGGGAGCACAGATTCATCGCGGCCAGCACGAGCAGTCGGTCACCGATCAGTGTCGGGTACTTTCTTTTGGTGTCGTCCAGGGCAGCTTTCAACATCATCGCAGCGTCCAGCAGGGTCTGTTCTTCCCCGGCGGGTGCCTTGATCGAATAGTCCTCCCCCAGTATCGAGACGACTTTTACCCCTGCGGCGTTGTAATTCATGCGCTGACAGGGCCTGCACTGACGCGTTCAACCAGGGCCTGGATGCGAGCGGCGGTGGCGCCTTGCTTCTCTTCCTGCTCCATCAGGTTCAGTTGCAGGCTTTCGTTTTCGTCCTTGGCCTGGGCCAGTTCGGCGCTCAGGGTCTGGTTCTGCTGCACGAGGTCGCTGACCAGTTGTTCCAGTTGACTCAGGGATGCTTCCAACATTTTGATTTTCCGGGCATTTTCAAAGGGCGCGTACGATAAAGAAAAGTCACCGTGGATGCCAGGGTTATACCGGCGCAAAGCCTTGATTTTCCTGACGGGCAACCGTCCTCGCGAGTTTTAAAGACTGTGAATGACCGATCTGGTTCCTGCACTTCGTCACTAAAAGGTGCAACCGCCTCAAACACACGGGGCTCAAGAGTTCAGCCCCGCGACCGATAAGACATTTATACGTCAGTCTCGGCACCGCCCAGGCGCGCTCTTTTCGGTAAACCGCCATGTCCCTTCGTAATATGAATATTGCCCCGCGGGCGTTCCTCAGCTTTGCCCTGATCGGCGGATTGATGATGATCCTGGGCGTGTTTGCCTTGAATCAGATGAGCAAGATCCGCGGCGCCGCCGAGAACATCACGTCCAACAGCGTCCCGAGCATCAAGAGTCTCGACGAGTTCACCCAACTCACTTTGCGCCTGCGCGTTCTGTCCTACCGCTTGCTGGTGAACCGCGAGCCCGACGTACAGCAGAAAACCATGGAACTGCTGGACCTGCGCAATCAGCAGATTCGCGCCGCTCAGGCGACTTACGAAAAACTGATCACCAGCCCGCAGGAGCGCTCGACCTACGATCAATACGTGCAATTGCTGGGGCAGTACCGCCAGATCGAAGACCGGATGAAAACCCTGTCGCGCAACGATCAGGTCGATGAACTGCGCAACCTGCTCAACACCGATCTGCTCAGCAACTCCGAAGCGATCAATACCGTGCTGAGCCGATTGCTGGAGATCAACACCCAACAAACCCTCGACACCAACCAGCGGGCCGCCGAGCAGTACGATTCGGCGTTTAATCTGGTCATCGTCCTGCTGGTGATCGCCACTGCGCTGACCCTGCTGTTCGCCTGGCTGCTGACCAACAGCATCACCCAGCCGATTGCCAACGCCCTGAACGCCGCCGAACAGATTGCCGAAGGTAACCTGACACGACCGATCACCGTTGATGGCAACGACGAGGCCGGGCGCTTGCTGTTGGCGATGTCGAAGATGCAGGACAAGCTGCGCGACACCTTGCAGCGAATCTCCGGTTCGGCCACTCAACTGGCTTCGGCAGCCGAAGAACTCAACAGCGTCACGGACGAAAGCGCCCGTGGCCTGACCCAGCAGAACAATGAAATCGAACAGGCCGCTACCGCCGTCAACGAAATGACCAGCGCCGTGGAAGAGGTCGCGCGCAACGCGGTCAGCACTTCCGAAGCGTCGAAGAACGCCACCACGTCCGCCGGTGACGGTCGCGATCTGGTGCAGGAAACCGTCAGCGCCATCGAACGCATGAGCGCGGATGTTCAGAGCACCGCAACGCTGATCGGCGATCTGGCCAACGAATCCCGTGATATCGGCAAGGTGCTGGACGTGATTCGCGGCCTCGCCGACCAGACCAATCTACTGGCCCTCAATGCGGCCATCGAAGCGGCTCGTGCTGGTGAGGCCGGTCGTGGCTTTGCGGTGGTGGCCGATGAAGTGCGGGCCCTGGCGCATCGCACCCAGCAATCGACCAGCGAAATCGAACGCATGATCGGCAGCATCCAGAGCGGCACCGGGCAGGCGGTGGATTCAATGCGCAACAGCACCGAACGCGCCGAGTCGACCCTGAACATTGCCCGCGGCGCCGGAATGTCGCTGGACACCATCAACAGCGCCATCGTCGAAATCAACGAACGCAACCTGGTGATCGCCAGCGCCGCGGAAGAGCAGGCGCAAGTGGCCCGCGAAGTGGACCGCAACCTGGTGAACATTCGTGATCTGTCGGTGCAATCGGCCACGGGTGCCAACCAGACCAGTGCGGCCAGCAATGAACTGTCGCGCCTGGCGGTAGACCTGAACACCATGGTTGGGCGATTTAGTCTCTAAACAAGCACCGCCCCCCTGTGGCGAGGGGGCTTGCGTGCGGAATCGCCTGCAAAAAGCTTTTTGACAGCACCGCAATTCAACAGGTTAGAATCGCTGGCACGCAGACTGCATGGTCACTTTGCGCCCGCCTTTCAGCTTTTCTGGAGTACTGCCTTTGAATGCGACGACCATCAACAGCCTGTTCTTGATCGGCGCGTTGCTGGTGGGTGCGAGCATTCTGGTGAGTTCCCTCTCGTCACGCCTCGGCATCCCGATTCTGGTAATAATCCTGGCCGTCGGCATGGTGGCCGGTGTCGATGGCGCCGGCATTGTTTTCGATAACTACCCCACGGCTTATCTGGTCGGCAACCTCGCGCTGGCGGTGATCCTGCTCGACGGCGGCTTACGCACCCGGGTATCGAGTTTCCGCGTAGCGTTATGGCCGGCGCTGTCGCTGGCGACGGTCGGGGTGTTGATTACCACCGGGTTGACCGGCATGGCGGCCGCGTGGCTGTTCGACTTGAACCTGATTCAAGGCCTGCTGATCGGCGCCATCGTCGGTTCCACCGACGCCGCGGCGGTGTTCTCGCTGTTGGGTGGCAAGGGCCTGAACGAACGGGTCACCGCCACCCTCGAAATCGAATCCGGCAGCAACGACCCGATGGCGGTGTTTCTCACCGTCACCTTGATCGACATGCTCGCCAGCGGCCAGACCGGCCTGCACTGGAGCCTGCTGACCCACTTGCTGCGCGAATTCGGCATCGGCGGCGTCATCGGTCTAGGTGGCGGCTGGCTGATGTTGCAACTGGTCAACCGCATCAATCTGGCCACCGGTTTGTATCCGATTCTGGTCATTGCCGGGGGGCTGGTTGTCTTTGCCCTGACCAACGCCTTGCATGGCAGTGGCTTCCTCGCGGTGTACATCTGCGGCCTGGTGATCGGCAACCGTCCAGTGCGCAGCCGTCACGGCATCCTGCACATGCTCGACGGCATGGCGTGGCTGGCGCAGATCGGCATGTTCCTGGTGCTGGGCCTGCTGGTCACACCCCACGACCTGCTGCCGATTGCGCTGCCCGCACTGGCACTGGCCCTGTGGATGATTCTGTTTGCCCGGCCGCTGTCGGTGATCGTCGGCCTGCTGCCGTTCAAGGCCTTCCATGGTCGGGAAAAGGCGTTCATTTCCTGGGTCGGTCTGCGCGGCGCGGTGCCGATCATTCTGGCGGTGTTCCCGCTGATGGCCGGCCTGCCCAACGCCCAACTGTATTTCAACCTCGCGTTCTTTATCGTGCTGGTGTCGCTGCTGGTGCAGGGCACGAGTTTGCCGTGGGTCGCCAAACTGCTGAAGGTGACGGTGCCGCCGGAGCCTGCACCGATCTCCCGCTCCGCCCTGGAAGTCCACGTCACCAGCGAATGGGAACTGTTCGTTTATCGACTCGGTGCGGAAAAATGGTGCATCGGTTCGCCCCTGCGTGAACTGAAAATGCCCGAAGGCACCCGCATTGCCGCCCTGTTTCGTGGCCAGCAATTGCTCCATCCGTCGGGTAGTACGGTGCTGGAAGTCGATGATTTACTGTGTGTTATCGGCCATGAACACAACCTGCCGGCCCTCGGAAAACTC
Source organism: Pseudomonas sp. Irchel s3f7 (assembly GCF_900187615.1). Taxonomy (GTDB): domain Bacteria; phylum Pseudomonadota; class Gammaproteobacteria; order Pseudomonadales; family Pseudomonadaceae; genus Aquipseudomonas. Next base: position 232,736 of record NZ_FYDO01000002.1, read on the forward strand.
TTCAGCCAGGCGCCGCAACGGGGCCTCGATTTGCGTTTCTTCGGCGACTTCGTACTCGAAGGAGACGCCCAGCTGGCCGCGGTTGCCGCCCTGTATGGCCTGAAAGTCGAAGGCATCGACCCGGACATGTCCCTGGGCCACTTCATCGCCCAGAAAGTCGGTGGCGCGCCGGTGGTCGGCGACCAGGTGGAATGGAACAACACCATCTGGACCGTTGCCGTCATGGAGGGGAACAAGATCGGCAAAGTGGGCGTCAGATTCCCCGAAGGAAGTCGCCCGGGTCCGGGACTCTTCCTCTAAACTCCACTTCTCGTCAGCTTTTTGATCGGTCTCTATGTCAAGCCTGCGCACTATTTTCATCATGGCCCTGTTGGGCCTGAGCCTCTCCGTCGGTCCCTTGCAAGCCGCCGAACCGCCCACCCGCGAAGCCGTGCAGACGAGTCTGGACAAGATCGCCGACCGTAAACTGCCGGAGGCGGATCAAAAGGCTCTGCAGTCTGTCCTGCAAGGCACGCTGACCCAGCTCAACAACCAGCGCGATTACGAGCAGAAGCTGGTTGATCTCAAGCAACAGCTGAGCAGCGCGCCCAAGCAGACCATCGAGAACCAGCGTGAACTGACCCGCCTCAAGGCCACCAGTGTGGTGCCGGTGGCGCAACGGTTCGCCAAAGAGAACATTCAGCAGCTGGAGCAATTGCTCACCGAGCGTTCGACCCAGCAAAGCGATCTGCAAAAAGCCCTGGCCGACGCCAACAGCCTGATCATCACTGCCCAGACCCGTCCGGAGCGTGCGCAGGCGGAAATTTCCGCAAGCCAGACACGCATCCAGCAGATCAACAACATCCTCAAGACCGGCAAAGACGCCGGCAAGACCTTGAGTGCCGAGCATCGCGATCAACTCAACGCCGAACTCGCGGCGCTCAATGCCCTGATCCCGCTGCGTCGCCAGGAACTGGCCGGCAATACTCAGCTGCAAGACCTGGGCAACAGCCAGCATGACTTGTTGTCGGAAAGGTCCGACCGTCTGGATCGTGAGATTCAAGAACTGCAAAACCTGATCAATCAGAAACGTCTGGCGCAGTCTCAGGAAACGGTTACGCAACAGTCGATCGAAGCACAGAAGTCCGGCGGCAGTAGCCTGCTGGCGACCGAAAGCACGGCCAACCTGAAGCTCTCGGACTACCTGCTCAAAAGCACCGACCGCCTCAACGAAGTCACCCAGAAAAACCTGCAGACCAAGCAGCAACTCGACAGCGTGACCCAAAGCGACTCGGCTTTGGATGAACAGATCAACGTGCTCAAAGGCAGCCTGCTGCTCTCCAAGATTCTCTACAAGCAGAAGCAAGCCCTGCCGCGCCTCAAGGTCGACCGCGACCTGGCCGACCAGATCGCCGACATTCGCCTCTATCAGTTCGAAGTCAGCCAGCAACGTGAATTGCTCAGCAACCCGGCCACCTACGTCGATAACCTGCTGTCGACCCAGCCTCCCGAGCAAGTGACCCCGCAGCTGCGCAAGAGCCTGCTGGAACTGGCCACCACCCGTGCCGACCTGCTGGAGCGTCTGAACCGGGAGCTGAGTGCGGTCCTCAACGAATCCATCACCCTGCAACTGAACCAGAAGCAATTGCTCAGCACCGCGCAAAGCCTGCGGGCCACGCTCGATGAACAGATGTTCTGGATTCCCAGCAACAAGCCGCTGGACCTGGAATGGATCTACAGCGTACCGGATCGCCTGGAGCGTCAGATCGATACACTACCCCTGGCCTCAAGCCTGAGCGAACTGACCGATGGCCTGACCCAGCGACCGCTGCTGTTCCTGCCGTTGGCACTGCTGATTGGTGCCCTGCTGTGGCGCCGCAAACAACTGTATTCACGACTGAACAAAGTTCACCAGGACATCGGCCACTTCAAGCGCGACAGCCAGTGGCACACGCCGCAGGCCATTCTGATCAACATCTTGCTGGCGATGCCGGTGTCCCTGGCCTTCGCGCTGTGCGGCCTGGCCCTGCAAATCGACGCCCGCGGGCAAAACGCCAACATGGGCGCGGCACTGCTGCAAATGGCCCAGGCGTGGCTGGTGTTCTACACCGCCTACCGGATTCTGGCGCCGGGTGGCGTGGCCGAGCTGCATTTCCGCTGGGAAAAGCCTCAGGTCGAGTTCCTGCGCGGCTGGGTCCGCCGTCTCGGCATGGTCGTGATGGCTCTGGTGGCGGTGGTGGCGGTTGCCGAACTGCAACCGGCGGGACTGGCCGACGACGTGATCGGCATGCCCGTGGTGCTCACGTGCTACGCCTTGATGACCCTGCTGCTCAGCCGCTTGCTGATCAGCAGCCCGACCCACGAAAACGCCTCGTTGTTCCGCAAGATCGTGGGCTTCCTGTTCACCATCCTGCCCGTCGCGCTGTTTGTCGCCGTGTGCTTCGGCTACTACTACACCGCACTGAAACTCAGCGACCGTCTGATCAACACCCTGTATCTGCTGATGTTCTGGCTGGTGATCGAAGCCACTTTCGTCCGCGGCCTCAGCGTCGCGGCACGCCGTCTGGCCTACCAGCGCGCCCTGGCCAAACGTCAGGCTGCCAAAGAGGCCGGCGATGGCGAAGCGGTGATCGAAGAACCGACCATGGACATCGAAAAGGTCAATGAACAGTCCCTGCGCCTGATCCGTCTGGCGTTGCTCGGCGGGTTCATGGCGTTGCTGTACTGGGTCTGGGCCGACCTGATCACGGTTTTCTCGTACCTGGACAACATCACCCTCTACGAGTACACCAGCGGCACCGGCGCCAACATGAGCATGGTGCCGATCAGCATCGGCGACATGCTCGGCGCGCTGATCATCATCGGCATCACCTTCGCCCTCGCCCGCAACTTGCCGGGCCTGCTGGAAGTGTTCGTGCTGTCCAAGCTCAACCTCGCCCAGGGCAGTGCCTACGCCACGACCACGCTGCTGTCCTATGTGATCGCCGGCGTCGGTTTCGTCTCGACGCTGTCGACCCTCGGCGTGAGCTGGGACAAGCTGCAATGGCTGGTGGCGGCGCTGTCGGTCGGCCTCGGCTTCGGCATGCAGGAGATCTTCGCCAACTTCATCTCCGGCATCATGATCCTGTTCGAGCGTCCGGTACGGATCGGCGACACTATCACCATCGGCAACCTGTCGGGCACGGTGAGCAAAATCCGCATTCGCGCCACGACCATCACCGACTTCGACCGCAAGGACATCATTGTCCCGAACAAGACGTTCATTACCGGGCAACTGATCAACTGGTCGCTGACCGACACCATTACCCGAGTGACGCTCAAGCTCGGCGTCGACTACGGTTCGGATCTCGATCTGGTGAAAGAACTGCTGCTGAAGGCTGCCCGCGATAACCCGCGTGTGCTGAAAGACCCCGAACCCCACGTGTACTTCCTGAACTTCGGCGAAAGCACCCTCGACCACGAGTTGCGCATGCACGTGCGCGACCTCGGCGACCGCAACCCGGTGCTCGACGAGGTCAACCGCTTCATCAACCGCGAGTTCAAGAAGCAGCACATCAACATCTCGTTCCGGCAGATGGAGGTCTACCTCAAGAACCTGCATGGCCAGGAATACAAGATGGTGCCGATCGAGCCGGAAGCGAAAACCATCGTGCCGATCACCGATGGCAAGTCGTCGCAGCAACCGCCGGCCGCCAAACTCGACTAACCGGTCTTTCCCCAGCAGAATGCTCGGACATTCTGCTGGAGCCGGCCCTTGAAAGCCCTCGACGAACTGACCTTCGATAATCGCTTCGACCGCCTGGGCGATACCTTTTCTGCCCACGTGCTGCCCGAGCCCATCGATAATCCACGCCTTGTGGTCGCGAGCCCTGCCGCCATGGCGTTGCTGGACCTCGACCCGGCCGTGGCCGAAACCCCAGAGTTTGCCGAGCTGTTCAGCGGCCACAAGCTCTGGGCCGACGCGGTGCCTCGGGCGATGGTCTATTCCGGGCATCAGTTCGGTTCGTACAACCCGCAACTGGGCGACGGTCGCGGCCTGTTGTTGGGCGAGGTGTACAACGAGGCCGGCGAGCACTGGGACCTGCACCTCAAGGGCGCGGGCCAGACGCCGTTTTCACGCATGGGTGATGGCCGAGCGGTGCTGCGCTCCTCGATCCGCGAATTTCTCGCGTCCGAAGCCCTGCATGCGCTAAACATCCCGACCACCCGAGCGCTGTGCGTCATCGGTTCCGATACGCCGGTATGGCGCGAAAAGCAGGAGCGCGCCGCCATGGTCCTGCGCCTCGCGCCGAGCCATGTGCGTTTCGGCCACTTCGAGTATTTCTATTACACCAAGCGCCCCGAAAAGCAGAAAGAACTCGGCGAACATGTGCTGGCCATGCATTTCCCGGAATGCCTGGAGCAACCGGAACCGTACCTTGCGATGTTCCGCGAGATTGTCGAGCGCAATGCCGAACTCATCGCCAAGTGGCAGGCCTACGGTTTTTGCCACGGCGTGATGAACACCGACAACATGTCGATCCTCGGCATCACCTTCGACTTCGGTCCGTTCGCCTTCCTCGACGACTTCGACGCCAACTTCATCTGCAACCACTCCGATGATCAGGGCCGCTACTCCTTCAGCAACCAGGTGCCGATTGGCCAGTGGAACCTCAGCGCCCTGGCCCAGGCCCTGACGCCGTTCATCAGCGTCGAAGCCCTGCGCGAAACCCTCGGCCTGTACCTGCCGCTGTTCCAGGCCCATTACCTGGACCTGATGCGTCGCCGCCTCGGCTTGACCACCGCCGAAGACGAAGACCAGAAACTGTTGGAGCACTTGCTGCAACTGATGCAGAACAGCGGCGTGGATTACAGCCTGTTTTTCCGTCGTTTGGGTGAAAAGGCGCCCGAACAGGCCATTACCCACTTGCGTGATAACTTCGTCGACCTCAAGGGCTTCGATGCCTGGGGCGAGCTCTACGTCGCCCGTGTGGACCGTGAAGGCACGCTTGATCAAGAGCAGCGCCGCCAACGGATGGACGCGGTCAATCCGCTGTACATCCTGCGTAATTACCTGGCACAGAAAGCCATCGATGCAGCAGAGAGCGGCGACTACTCAGAGGTCCGCCGTCTGCACGCGGTGCTGAGCAAACCGTTCGAAGAGCAACCGGGGATGGAAAGTTATGCCGAGCGGCCGCCGGAGTGGGGCAAGCATCTGGAGATCAGTTGTTCTTCCTGAATCTGGTCAGATGAAGGTTTCAACCGACACACCAAATCGTTCGGCCAACCAGCGGATTTGCCGCAGGTTGAGCTGACGCTTGCCACTCAGAATTTCCGAAACAACCGATTGGGTACCAACACCGGGAAGGTCGCTCTGGGTCAGGCCATGTTCGCGCATCAAGTAGCCAAGAATATCGACCCCACCAGGCTTCGGCATAGGGTGATGCTTGTGATCCCATTCCTCAATCCAGTCACCGATGATATCTACCAGGCTCATAAGCGGATGGGACTCATCATCGCCGGTCATCTCGAGCAACTCGTCCAGCGCCTGCGCCAGCAAGTCATAGTCGTCTTCGTTTTTCGGTTTTCGAAGCAACGGCGAGACGAACTCCCAATGCTCCGCAGCTCTTTTGATCAGGACACTCATGCTCTTCCCTCCTTCCATTTTCCGCGGTCATATTCGCGGTGATCCAGCACATGCTTGATATAAAGCTTTTGCGATCGATATCTGACAAAAGCGATCAACCGTAGCTTGTTGCCACCAATATCAAAAACATGAAACTCATCCACCTTGTCGACGGCAGGAAATAAGGCCCTCATCGCCGCAAAATCCGAGGGTTTACTTCCTTTGACCAGTTGATACCAATGATCCAGTGCAGTAGCTGCTCTTGGCCATTTGGTTGCGGCTTCACGTATTCGTTTTTCGGTGATGACATGCATGCAACATCCTTATCGCATTCTGCTATGGGGAGTTAATCACAGATCAAAAATATCGCAAGATGCGATACCCACAACAAGACCAGTGGTCTGACTGAGTACGACTCAGCCTAGTTTTATCGCCGCTCCCCGCTCGATTGAAAATGTGAGCAGACGTCTCCAAATAGTGAGTAATCGGATTTTTAACAGGACCACCTACATGTCTAATCCACTTCTGATTCCCTGCCCGCACTGCAACGGCCTCAACCGCATCCCGGCCGAGCGCCTCAACGACCACCCGAAATGCGGGCGCTGCAAAGCCGAAGTCTTGCTGAACACGCCGTTTGAGTTGAAACAGGGCGACTACGCCAGCCAGATCAAGGGCGATCTGCCGCTGCTGGTGGATGTGTGGGCGGACTGGTGCTGGCCGTGCAAGTCGTTTGCACCGGTGTTCGAACAGGCGGCGGGGCAATTGGCGGGCAAGTGCCGGTTGGCCAAGCTGGACAGCGAGGCGAACCAGCAGTTGTCGGCGCAGCTGGGGATTCGCTCGATTCCGAGCCTGATCCTGTTCAAGAACGGCCGGGAAGTCGCACGCCAGAGCGGGGCCTTCCCGTTACCGCAGTTGATGAGCTGGTTGCGTAGCCAAGGGGTTTGACACCGATCTTTTGTGCCTCAGGCGTTTTCCAGCAGGTTATGCAGCTCCACAAATTGCTGGGTCAGCTTGTGCCGCGGATCAAGATGGATCAGCGGCGTGTTCGCCTGGTGCGATTCACGCATGCGAACCGAGCTGCCCAGGTAAACGGGCAACACTGGCAGGCCTTCGGCGATCAGTTCGTCGAGGATCTGCTGGGGTAGGCTGGCGCGGGCCTGGAACTGATTGACGACGATGCCTTCGACTTCCAGGCCCTCATTGTGGTCTTCCTTCAATTCTTCGATTTCCGCCATCAGGCCGTACAACGCCTGTCGGGAGAAACTGTCGCAGTCGAATGGAATCAACACACGATCGGCGGCGATCAGTGCCGAAACTGCATAGAAGTTCAGCGCTGGCGGGGTATCCAGGTAAATCCGGTCGTAATCTTCACTTAGCTCTTCGAGCAACTTACGCAGCTTGTTGATCTTGTGCTTGGCTTCAAGCTTTGGCTGTAGATCCGCCAATTCAGCGGTCGCTGTAATGACGTGGAGGTTGTTGAACGGGGTTTCGTAGATGTCGACCTGATTTTTCTTGGAGAAAGGCCCGGACGACAGGGTCTGCTTGAAAAAATCGGCAATGCCCATCGGAATATCGTTACCGGTAAGCCCCGTCAGGTACTGGGTGGAGTTCGCCTGGGCATCGAGATCCACCAACAGGGTGCGAAAGCCCTCGCTGGCACTGACCGCTGCCAGATTGCAGGCAATGCTGGACTTGCCCACACCACCTTTCTGATTGAACACCACACGCCGCATGTCAAAACCTCCGTGTATCAAAGAATGACCGAGTGTAGTGGGCGACGGCATGGCTTCGCTACCTCGCTGGCATCGGGACTACACAGTCAACGGCCATCTCTTGCTGAAAAAGCGACGAGCGCCGACAGACGGGTCAGTAAAAATGCGAATAATTGGCAACTATTCAGTTTTTGCTCACTAAACGGTACATCTGTTTGAGCAAAACGTATCCAGCATTTGCTACACGTTCCCGGCACCGGGATAATGCGCACCAGTCGGCGTCCGGCGCCACGTAAGGCGAGTCGCGGTTTTCGACCCCTCACGCGTCAGGAAGCCCATCAAGGGCGGGATTGTATGTCTGTGATCAACTTCAACATCGCCCAATGGCGCGCGTGGGCTCCAGGGCTCGAAAGCGTGAATGATTGGCAGGCATGGAGTCGCCAACCGGTCGTACTGCCATTGAACGATGTGGCGCCGGACGTCTCGTTCCTGCCGGCCATGCAGCGCCGACGCCTCAGTCGATTGGCGCGGATGGCGTTCAGCGTTGGCTGGCCATTGGCTGACGGTCACCAGGATCTGCCGCTGGTCTTTGTTTCCCGTCACGGAGAAACCCCGCGCACCTTCGATATTCTGAGCGACCTGGCCACCGAACAACCGCTGTCGCCAACCCAGTTCAGCCTCTCGGTGCATAATGCAATCATCGGTCTGTGGTCGATCATGCGCGGTGAAACCAGCGAGATGACCGCTCTCGCCGCCGCTGGCGACGGCCTTGAACACGGCATGCTGGAAGCAGCGGCGCTCCTGGCCGAAGGCGCCCCGGCAGTCTTGCTGGTGGTGACCGAGGAGCAACCGCCCGCGGCCTATTCGGCCTGGATCGATGATGTGCCGTTCCCGTATGCCGTCGGCCTGTTGATCACACCCGGCCATGACTGGCAGTTGACCCTGAACAGCCCTTCGGACGCGTTGTCAAAATCCCGCTGGCCCCACGCACTGAATCTGTTGCGTGCGCTACTCGACCAGCAAACCACCTGCCAACATGCCTGGAAAAATCGTGTATGGACCTGGCAACGCAACCCGTGACCGAAAAGAACCGCGACGCCTATTACTGGCGCCTGCTGGCGACCGCTGCGAGCTTTACCCTGTTCGGGTTGGGTGCGATGTGTCTGCGCGTGTTGGTTTTCCCGCTGTTGAGCTGCCTGCCGGGCGACGCCCAGACCCACCGGTTGCGTGCACGGCAAACCGTCAGCCGTTGCTTCTGGCTTTTCGTGCAGTTCATGGCCCGTTCCGGCGTACTGACCTACGATATCAAGGGTGCGGAAAAACTCGGGCGCCCGGGCCAGATGATCATTGCCAATCACCCGTCGCTGATCGACGTGGTGTTCCTGATCGGGCTGGTGGGGCACTCCAACTGCGTGGTCAAGCAAAGCCTGTGGGAGAACCCGTTCACGCGTGGCCCGCTGCGCCGCACCGATTACATCAGCAATGATGGCAGTATGGACATGCTCGATACCGCTGCCGATGCGCTGAAAAACGGCCAGACCCTGATCATTTTCCCCGAAGGTACCCGGACGCAACCTGGACAGACCCCCGCCTTTCATCGGGGGGGTGCGGCAATTGCCCTGCGCGGTGCGAAAATCCTCACCCCCGTGGTGATCAAGGTCAGCCCGACGACATTGACCAAGGCCGAACCCTGGTACCGCATACCCAAGCGGCGCGTGCACTTCAGTTTCCGTGTCGGGGCCGATATAGATCCACAGGCCTTCGCCGTGCAGGGGCCAGCGCCTCAGGCCTCGCGCAAGCTCAACGATCATCTACATTCTTACTTTATCAAGGAGCTCGCCGAAGATGAGCAATCTGCACACTAAGAACCTGGTGCTGGAAATAAAAGACCTGATCATCGACGCCCTGGGTCTCGAAGACATCAGTGCCGACGACATCGGCGATGAGCAAACGCTGTTCGGCGAAGGCCTGGGCCTGGACTCGGTAGACGCCCTGGAACTCGGCCTGGCCATCCAGAAAAAATACGGCATCAAAATCGATGCAGACGCCAAGGACACGCGTAATCACTTCAGCAACGTGGCGAGCCTTGCGGCGTTCGTCACTGCAAAACAGGCAGCTTGAGACCGGACCATGCAAACTCGTGAAGACATTTTCAACACCTTGCGCGATGCCTTGGTCGAGCTGTTCGAACTGGACCCCGAGCGCGTGAGTCTCGAATCCAACCTGTATCAGGATCTGGAAATCGACAGCATTGACGCGGTCGACCTGATCGATCACATCAAACGCCAGACCGGCAAGAAAATCGCCGCCGAAGAGTTCAAATCGGTGCGTACCGTCAGCGACGTGGTCGAGGCGGTCTACCGTCTGGTTCAACCGGTCGCATGAGCCGACTGATCGGCCTGGGCCTGCTGCTGGCAGGCCTGCTGTACCCCTTTGCGGTGTATTTCGGCATGGAGCACTTCGCGCCGTGGCAGTTCGCGCTGCTGCTGGGCAGCCTGTGGCTGGCGCGCGCGCTGACCGGACGGCGACGCCCCGACAGCCTGTGGATGGCCGCGGTGGCCATCGTGTTCTGTCTGTTGCTGGCGCTGTTCGACAGCCCGGAGTTGCTGCGTTGGTATCCGGTGCTGATCAGCGGATTCATGCTGGGGCTGTTCGGCCTGAGCCTTAAATTCGGCCCGCCGATGGTGGAACGCCTGGCCCGTCTGCGTGAACCGCAGTTACCGGCCAAGGCCATTCGTTATACCCGCCAGGTGACCATCGCCTGGAGTGTGTTTTTTCTCTGCAACGGTTTGTGCGCCACCGCCCTGACGCTGTGGGCACCGCTGAGCTGGTGGATGTTGTACACCGGTCTGATTTCCTACGGATTGATAGGCCTGATGTTTGCCATTGAATGGCTGATACGCCAACGGGTACGAGGCCACCCATGAATTGGATAAAACTTGAGCACCTGTTGCTCAAGGCGCAACCGGAGCGTGCCGTAACGGCCGGTCCGGCACTGGATCATGCCCAACTGTGCGACCGGGCGTTGCGCCTGGCCGGCGGCCTGCAAGCCCAAGGCGTGCGGCAGATGGCCGTGCACCTTGAGGATGCCGCCGATCTGGCGGTTGCGTTGCTCGGCGCCTGGCGCGCCGGGGTCAGCGTGTTGCTGCCTGCCGACCTGCAACCGCAGACCCGCCAACGCTGGTCAAATGACGTCGACCTGTGGCTGACCGATCAAACCGGCGATGCGCACCTGAGCGAGTATCGCCATCCGCCATTGGAAGGCGCCGCACTGGATCTCGATCACTGTCGGCTCAACCTGTGCACCTCCGGTTCCAGTGGCGAGCCCAAGCGCATCGAAAAGAACCTGCGCCAACTGGCCAATGAAGTCGATGCCCTGGAACAGTTGTGGGGAACGGACCTGGGGCCGGCGTGCATCATCGGCAGCGTTGCCACTCAGCACATCTACGGCCTGCTGTTTCGGGTGCTGTGGCCGCTGTGTGCCGGGCGCCCGTTCGTGCGTCGACAACTGGCCTTTCCCGAAGATTTGCAGCGCGCCAGCCGCGAACACCCAGCCTTTGCCTGGGTCGCCAGCCCAGCGCTGCTCAAACGCATGGGCGACAACCTCGACTGGCCGGCCCTGAGTGCGGTGCGTCGAGTGTTTTCTTCCGGCGGCGCCTTGCCGGCCGAGGCCGCACAGAGCCTGCACGAACGCCTGGGACAATGGCCGACGGAAATCTTCGGCAGCTCGGAAACCGGCGGTATCGCCTGGCGCCAAGCCTCGGAGCTCTGGCGGCCCTTCACCGACGTTGTGTTGGGCCAGGACAGCGACGGCGCGCTGCTGATTGCCTCGCCGTACTTGCCACATGGCCATGTCGAACACACCGCCGACTCCGCGAGAGTCGCCGCGGATGGCCGGTTCGAATTGCTCGGAAGACTGGACCGGATCGTCAAACTGGAAGAAAAACGTATCTCGCTGCCAATGCTGGAACAGGCACTCATGACTCATGCCTGGGTCGCCGAAGCGCGCCTTGGCGTGGTCCAGGAAAAACGTGCCTCGCTGGGTGCCTTGCTGGTGCTGACTGAAACGGGCCTGCATGCCCTGCGCAATCAGGGCCGACGCACCCTCACCGAACAATTGCGCCAGCACCTGAGCCTGCATTGTGAGGCGCTCGCCTTGCCACGGCGATGGCGCTTGCTGCGGCAACTGCCGCTGAACGCCCAAGGCAAACTGCCTCAGGCCGACGTCGACGCCTTACTGCTGGCACCACGGCCCAAGGCGCCGCAAGTGCTGGCGCAAACCGAAACCGATGGCGAGTGGAGCCTGCAACTGGCCGTGCCACCGGACCTGGCCTACTTCAGCGGTCACTTCCCCACCGCGCCGGTTCTGCCCGGTGTGGTGCAGGTGGAGTGGGCGTTGAACCTGGGCCAGCAATTGATGAACCTGCCGGAAAAATTCGCCGGCATGGAAGTGCTGAAGTTTCAGCAACTGGTGCGCCCCGGCGATGAAATCCAGCTGCACCTGCGTTACGACCCGACCCGGGGCAAATTGTATTTCGCCTATCGCAACGAGACCGCAACCTGCTCCAGCGGGCGGATCTTGCTGGAGGCTTTGAATGCATAACCTGTGGCGAGGGAGCTTGCTCCCGCTGGGCTGCGAAGCAGACCCAAAACCATCTCGCACCGGCGTCATGGCGAGTGCTTCGCACTCGAACGGGAGCAAGCTCCCTCGCCACAAAAGTGTTGTAGAGGTTTCGGTCCATGCATAGCCCCTGCGCCGTCATCCCGGTCTACAACCACGAAACCGCCATCACCACCGTGGTCGATGCACTGATCGCCTGCAACCTGCCCTGCATTCTGGTGGACGATGCCAGCAGCCCGGCCTGTGCCCGGGTGCTCGATCGATTGGCCCGGCGCGAGATGGTGTACCTGATCCGCCTGGCCACCAATCAGGGCAAGGGCGCCGCGGTGATGACCGGTCTGCGTGAAGCCTCGCGCCTGGGTTTCAGCCATGCCCTGCAAGTGGACGCCGATGGCCAGCACGACCTGCAAGACGTGCGACGGTTTATCGAACTGTCACGCGCCCATCCGCAAGCGGTCATCTGCGGCTACCCGCAATACGATGACAGCGTGCCCAAAGGCCGGTTGTACGCCCGCTACCTGACCCACGTCATGGTCTGGATCAACACCCTGTCGCTGCAGATCCGCGACTCCATGTGCGGCTTTCGGGTTTACCCGCTGCCGCCGGCTCTGAAGCTGATCGACTCGGCGAAGATCGGCAAGCGCATGGATTTCGATTCGGACATTCTGGTGCGCCTGGCCTGGCGCAATCAGCCGATGCAGTGGCTGAAAACCAAAGTTCACTACCCGCTGGACGGTGTTTCGCACTTCCGCATGTTCCACGACAACGTGCTGATCACGAGCATGCACACCCGGCTGTTCTTCGGCATGTTGTTGCGCTCGCCGGTGATCCTCTGGCGGCGGTGGCGACCATGACGCCAGACAATCAGCATTGGGCCGACCGCGAAGAGCGCGGCAGTTTCTGGCTGATGAAGCTCACCGCGTTTGCCGCCAGGGTTCTCGGTCGCCGACTGTTGAGCCCGCTGCTGTACGGTATCGTCTTGTACTTTTTCCTGTTCGGCCGCAGCGCCCGCCACAGTGCCTGGCAATACCAGCAACGGCTCGCCGACTGGAGCGGTCGCAGAGAATTGCGGCCTAGCCATTGGCGCGTATTTAGCCAGTTCATGGCCTTCGCCGATTCCATGCTCGACAAACTCGACGTGTGGAACGGCAAGCTGAGCATCGAGCAGATCGAAATCATCGACCCGGCGCTGCTGCGCAATCAGTTGCGCGGCACACGCGGGCAGATGCTGGTGGGCGCGCACCTGGGCAATCTGGAAGTCTGCCGGGCGCTGGCGGAAATCGGCGAAAGGGTCACGATGAACGTGCTGGTGCACACCAAGCACGCCGAGCAGTTCAACCGTTTGCTGGGCGAAGCCGGGGCGACCCACTTGCGCCTGATTCAGGTCAGCGAACTGAACCCGGTCATCATGCTGCAACTGCACGAACGCCTGGAGCGCGGCGAATGGCTGGCGATTGCCGGCGACCGCGTACCGCTGCATGGCGGGCGCAGCGTGACCGTGGACTTCCTCGGCCACCCGGCAAAATTCCCCCAAGGCCCGTGGCTGTTGGCCGGTTTATTGAAATGTCCGGTCAATCTGTTGATGTGCCTGAAGAAGCCCGACGGCGGCTATCGCCTGACGATTGAGCCGTTCGCCGAGGCGATCATCTGGAAACGCAGCGATCGCGAGCAGGTCATTCATCAGTGGGCTTCGCGCTATGCCGAACGACTGAGTCACTATTGCCTCGAAGCCCCCCGACAATGGTTCAACTTTTACCCTTTCTGGAAGACCGATGACGACGCCAACGCTTGAGCCGGTAACCTTCGGCGAACGCCCTTTGCGCATCGAAGATGTGTTGGCCCTGGCCAACCGCAAGGTGCCGACACAGTTGCAGCGCGATCCCGCCTACCGCGAACGCATTGCCAAGGGTGCGCGATTCCTCGATTCCCTGTTGGACAAGGAAGGCGTGATCTACGGCGTGACCACCGGCTACGGCGATTCTTGCGTGGTTGCGGTGCCGCTGCATCACGTCGAGGCACTGCCACGTCATCTGTACACCTTCCACGGCTGCGGACTGGGCAAGTTGCTCGACGCCCAGGCCACCCGCGCCGTGCTGGCGGCGCGTTTGCAGTCGCTGTGCCACGGCGTGTCCGGGGTGCGTGTGGAACTGCTGGAACGCCTGCAAGCGTTCCTTGAACACGACATTCTGCCGCTGATCCCGGAAGAAGGCTCGGTGGGCGCCAGCGGCGATCTGACGCCGTTGTCGTACGTCGCCGCGACCTTGTCCGGCGAACGCGAAGTGATGTTCCGTGGCGAGCGCCGGCAAGCCGCCGATGTGCACCGCGAACTCGGCTGGCAACCGCTGGTGCTGCGCCCGAAAGAAGCGCTGGCATTGATGAACGGCACCGCCGTGATGACCGGCCTCGCCTGCCTGGCCTATGCCCGCGCCGATTACCTGCTGCAACTGGCCACGCGTATCACGGCGCTGAACGTGGTCGCCCTGCAAGGCAATCCCGAGCACTTCGACGAGCGCCTGTTCGCCGCCAAACCGCACCCGGGGCAGATGCAAGTCGCCGCGTGGCTGCGCAAGGATCTGGCGATCGACGCACCGACCGCGCCGCTGCATCGCCTGCAAGACCGTTACTCCCTGCGTTGCGCACCGCATGTGCTCGGCGTGTTGGCCGACAGCCTGAACTGGCTGCGTTCGTTCATTGAGATTGAACTCAACAGTGCCAACGACAACCCGATCATCGATGCCGAAGCCGAGCGTGTCTTGCACGGCGGGCACTTCTACGGCGGGCACATCGCGTTCGCCATGGACAGCCTGAAAAACCTCGTGGCCAACGTCGCCGACCTGCTGGATCGACAACTGGCGCTGCTGGTGGACGAGCGCTACAACCACGGTTTGCCGAGCAACCTGTCCGGCGCCAGCGCCGAGCGGGCGATGCTCAACCATGGTTTCAAGGCGGTGCAGATCGGCACCAGCGCCTGGACCGCCGAAGCCTTGAAGAACACCATGCCGGCGAGCGTTTTCTCGCGCTCCACCGAGTGCCACAACCAGGACAAGGTGAGCATGGGCACCATCGCCGCCCGCGATGCCATCCGCGTGCTGGAGCTGACCGAACAGGTCGCCGCCGCAACATTACTGGCGGCCAATCAGGGTGTCTGGCTGCGCGGTCAGGCCGAAGACGCTCGACCGTTGCCACCCGCCCTCGCCGCCATGCACAAAGCATTGGCCGACGATTTTCCACCGGTCATCGAAGACCGTGCGCTGGAAGGCGAATTGCGCCTGTGCCTGCAACGCATCGCCGAACAACACTGGAGGCTGCATGCGTAGCAAGGGAGTGCTTCACACCGACACGGAAATCCTCGTGCCGTTTTTCGACGTCGACAGCATGCATGTGGTCTGGCACGGCCATTATGTGAAATATCTGGAAGTCGCCCGTTGCGCGCTGCTGGACAGAATCGGTCATAACTACACGGTGATGAACGACTCGGGCTTCGCGTGGCCGGTGATCGACCTGCAATTGCGCTATGTGCGCGGCGCCGTGTTCGGCCAGAAGCTGAATGTGCGCGCCAGCCTCGTGGAGTGGGAGAACCGTTTGAAGATCAATTACCTGATCACGGATCTGGTCACCGGCGAACGCCTGACCCGCGCTGTCTCGGTGCAGGTCGCCGTCGAGATCGCCAGCCGCGAGATGCAACTGGCCTCGCCGAAGGTGTTTGTCGAAGCTGTAGAGAGAGCTCTGCGATGATTTTCTGCCCTCCCCGTTCCCCTGTAGGAGCAAGCTTGCTCGCGATGGACGTCAACGATGACGCAGGGCACCTGACACTGCGCGGCGCCCTCAGGTCTTTCGCGAGCAAGCTCGCTCCTACAGTGTTCTGCGTGTTGCTGGGTATTCCCGGGCTGGCCCACGCATTCGACCTGCAGCAGCTGAGCGATCAACTGGCCAAGCCCGATGTCATCCACGGCAGCTTCATCCAGGAAAAGCACCTGCGTGCCCTGCCCCAGCCTTTGACCAGCAAGGGCACCTTCGTCCTAGCGAAAAACCACGGTTTGTTGTGGCTGCTGAAAACGCCGCTGCAACAGGATTACCGCATCACCGCCCAAGGCATTGCCCGGCGTGATGTCCATGGTTGGCAGATGCTGCCGGGCAAGAGCGCCGGTGCCGAGCAGAACCGTTTGTTCCTCGCCGTGTTGCAAGGCGACAGCACAGGACTGCAACGGGATTTCGAGTTGTCCTTGAGTGGCGACGCACACAAATGGCAACTGACACTGGTACCGCGCTCGTTGCTGCTCAAGCAGGTGTTCAATCAAATCAACATCGCGGGCAGTGATCTGGTGCACAGCATCGAACTGCTGGAAACCCAGGGCGACAGCACCTTGTTGCGCATGCAGGACAGCACCAGCGCCCAACCGTTGAGCGACGCGGAGCAACATGACTTTGCCGAGTGAACGCAGACTGCCGTGGCTGTTTCTTCTCCTGCTGCTGGCCGTGCTGGCACTCGCCGGCTGGCAATGGCGTGACGGTGCGCCGCTGTCGGCCAACCTGATGGAACTGGTGCCCGGTACGGCACCGGATGCGCTGGAACAGCGCGCCGAACAGCGCATGCAAGCGCCGTTGAACCGCGAGATGCTGGTGCTGGTCGGCCACAAAAATCGTGAACAAGCCATCAGCATGGCGCAGAAGCTGGGCGATCAGTGGCAAGCCAGCGGCTTGTTCGAAAAGGTCCAGTGGAACCTGCAAGCCGACCTCCCGGCACTGCGCACGCAACTGCTGCAAGGTCGATTGGCGATGCTCTCGACCGAAGATCGTCAGCAACTGGTCGAACACCCTGACGTTTTTATCCAGCAACGGGTGCAAGCGCTTTTCGATCCCTTCACCGGTTTCACCTTGGTGCCCAGCCAGGATGACTGGCTGGGCCTGACCGGGCGCATCCAGAACAGCCAGCCGCAACGCGGTTCGGTGCAACTGGACATCGGCAGCGGCGCCTTGATAGCTGATGCCGACGGTAAAAGCTGGGTGCTGCTGCGAGCGCGCACCGCTGGCAACGCCTTCGACATGAACCTGCCGCTGCAAGTGGCTGACCTGCTGCAGCACAGTCGCGAAGAGGCCGCCCAGGCCGACGTGCAACTGTTGGCCGCCAGCGGTCTGCTGTACGCGGCCAGCGGCCAGCGACAGGCTTCGCGGGAGATGACCTGGGTCGGCGGCGGTGCCACCGTCGGGATCCTGCTGTTACTGCTGTTGGCTTTCCGTCGTTGGCGCGTCTTGCTGGCGTTTATTCCGGTGCTGGTGGGCATGCTTTTCGGTGCGGTGGCCTGCGTGGCGCTGTTCGGCCACATGCACGTGATGACGCTGGTATTGGGCTCAAGCCTGATCGGCGTCGCCGTCGATTACCCGCTGCATTACCTGTCCAAGAGCTGGAGCCTGAAACCCTGGCACAGCTGGCCGGCGTTGCGCCTGACGTTGCCTGGGCTGACCCTGAGCCTGATCACCAGCGCCATCGGCTACCTGGCGCTGGCCTGGACGCCGTTCCCGGCATTGACCCAGATTGCCGTGTTCTCCGCTGCCGGCCTGCTCGGCGCCTATTTGTCCGCGGTATGCCTGCTGCCCGCGCTGCTCAAAGGTGTAGAACTGCGCCCGGCCGATTGGCCATTACGCATTTGTGAGTATCTGTTGAGCTGCCGTGAAGCGCTGCTCAAGCACCTCAAGACGCCGGTGTTGCTGGCGCTGCTGATCGCCTTCTGCGTAGGCGGACTGCTGCAACTCGACAGCAGGAACGACATCCGCCAATGGATCAGCGCACCGCAATCATTGACCGACGAAGCGCGGACCATCGCGCAAATAACCGGTTTTCAACCCACCAGTCAGTTCTTCCTGGTGCGCGCCGCAAACCAGCAACAACTGCTCGAACGCTCAAGCGCCCTGAGCGAACGCCTGGATCAGTTGACCGGTCTCGACAAACTTCAGGGTTATCTGTCGCTCAACCAACTGGTCAGCCCGCCGAACGAACAGCAGCAAGTGCGCGATGCACTGAACAAACTGCCGCAGTTCTGGCAGCCGTTGATCGATGTCGGTGTGCCGGTCGAAGCGCTCCAGGCCGAATTGGCTACGCTGCAATCGCTGCCCGCCGAAGACATCGACACAGCACTCACCGGCCCATTGGCCGAGCCTTATCGCACCCTGTGGCTGGGGCCGACGGATGACGGCGTCGCAGCCATCGTCAGCCTGCAAGGCGTGAGCAACCCGACCTTGCTGAAAGTCCAGGCTGAGGACTTACCAGGCGTGGTGCTGGTGGATCGACTGGGCGAGTTGAACAGCGTCTTCGCCGCCACCCAGATCAGCGCCGCCGAACTGAAGCTCGCCTCCTGCGTGTTGATCGTGCTGGTGCTGATCCTGCCGTTCGGTTTCAGCGGCGCATTGCGCATCGTCTCCCTGCCTCTGCTGGCAGCGTTGTGCAGCCTCGCCAGCCTCGGTTGGCTGGGGCAACCGCTGACCCTGTTCAGCCTGTTCGGCTTGCTGCTGGTGACGGCGATCAGCGTCGACTACGCCATCCTCATGCGCGAACAGGTCGGTGGCGCTGCCGTGAGCCTGTTGGGGACCTTGTTGGCGGCGGTCACCACCTGGCTGTCGTTCGGTTTGCTGGCGGTGTCGAGCACCCCGGCGGTGAGCAATTTCGGGCTGTCTGTGAGCCTGGGTCTGGTCTTCAGTTTCCTGCTCGCCCCTTGGGCCGGTCGCCAGTTGCATGCCGCGTCCGTCGCGGAGACGGCAGCGTGATGGTGGTTCTGTTCTGGGCGATGGCCCTGACGTTGTTCGCCGTGGCGACTCGCGTCGGGCGTCATTTCGGCCTGATTCCGATTGTCAGCCAGTTGCTGCTGGCGACCCTTGGCCTGCCGCTGTTGATGTACTTCTGGATCGAACCGCAATGGCAACTGAGCGGTGCGGCACTGGTGTCGCCGGACTGGTTGAAAAACCTCTACAGCCTGAGCTTCGCCCTGTTGCTGGGTTACATCCTCAGCGATGTGATCGACCTGCAACTGGACCGCCAGAGCCTGAAAATCGCCTTGCCGAGCTTCTGCATTCCATTTGCCTGCGGCCTGGTCACGGCGATCTGGCTACTGCCACCACAACCCTGGATCAGTTCATTGGCGATCGGATTGTTGTTCGCCATTACCGCCATCCCGGTGTTGTATCTGTACCTGCAACACATCGACTACCCGCCCGCCGCGACCCGACGGTTGGTGCAAACCGCGATCCTCATCGACCTCGCCTGCTGGACGGTGTTCGGCATCGCCCAAGGCAGCCTGCAGCTGAGCAGTTTGTTGCTGCCCCTGGCCGGCGCTTGCCTGCCGGTGCTGCTGCGCCTGCTGGGCTTGCGTCAGGCGTGGCTGTACAGCGGATGCTTTTTTGCGCTGCTGATGGTGGCCGAGCACTTCAAGCTCAATGCGCTGATTTTCGGCATCGGTTATGTGCTGATCATGGCCGCACTGAAGGCGCCGTTGATCCTGCCCATTCCACTGCTGTGGATGAGCCGTTTGCAGACGTACTTCGCCATTCCGCTGATCCTCACGTTCGGCATCGTGCAGATCAACGTGCACAGCGCCCTGGACAGCCTTGGCTGGATTCAACTGATGGCATTGCTGCTGCTGCCGATCACCAGCAAACTGCTGGGCAACTGGCTCGGCCTCGGTTGGGCCGGCGCCTCGTTCAGTGGCGCCAGCCGCTGGCGGGAAAGCGTATTGCTGAACATTCGCGGCTTGAGCGAAATTGTCTTCCTCAACCTGCTGCTCCAACAACAACTCATCAGCCCGCCGCTGTACTTCGCGCTGATGTTGATGGGCTTGATCGCTACATTGCTGCCGGCCCTGACCGGCATGCACCGAATCCCGTTGAAAGCCGCCGCGCCGGCAAGGAGCCCAAATGCCAACCGTTGAAATGCAACGCCGCCAGGTCGTAGTGATCGGTGCCGGCCCTTCCGGCGCCATCGCCGCCGCACTGCTCAAGCGCAAAGGTCACGATGTACTGGTGATCGAGCGCCAGCATTTTCCGCGCTTTTCCATCGGCGAGAGCCTGTTGGCCCACTGCCTGGACTTCGTCGAAGAAGCGGGCATGCTCGACGCCGTCAACGCCGCCGGTTTCCAGGTGAAAACCGGTGCTGCGTTCGCCTGGGGCGAGCGCTACAGCGCCTTCGATTTCAGCGACACCTTCACCCAGGGCAAACCAACGACGTTCCAGGTTCAGCGTGCGGATTTCGACAAGTTGCTGGCCGATCAGGCCGCGCTGCAAGGCGTGGAAATTCGTTACGGCGAGGCCATCGTCAGCGTCGATATCAAGGGCGCCAAGCCGCAACTTGGCGTACGCCGCGAAGACGGCAGCGAATACACCATCGAAGCCGAGTTCATGCTCGACGCCAGCGGCTACGGGCGCGTCCTGCCGCGCTTGCTCGAGCTTGAGGCGCCGTCGAACTTCCCGGTGCGCCAGGCCGTGTTCACCCACGTCGAAGACTGCATCGACAGCCCGGACTTCGACCGCACCAAGATTCTCATCACCACCCACCCGACAAAACGCGATGTCTGGTTCTGGACCATTCCGTTCAGCAACGGGCGCTGCTCGATTGGCGTGGTCGCCGCCGAGGAACACTTCGAAGGTCGCACCGACAACCTCGACGACTGCCTGCGCGGTTTCATTGCCGAGACGCCAAGCCTGGCCGGCGTGTTGAACAACGCCGTGTGGGACACCGAAGCCCGAACCATTGGCGGCTACTCGGCCAACGTCAAAAGCTTACATGGCCCGGGTTTCGCGCTGCTGGGTAACGCGGCGGAGTTCCTTGACCCGGTCTTCTCCTCGGGTGTCACCATCGCCATGCGTTCGGCCAGCATGGCCGCCGCTGTGCTGCACCGTCAGCTGCAAGGCGAAAGCGTTGACTGGCAGACCGAGTTCGCCGATCCGCTCAAGCGCGGCGTCGACACGTTCCGCTGCTACGTCGAAGGCTGGTACGCCGGGACCTTCCAGGACGTCATCTACCATGAGGGCGGCTCAGCGGAAATCCGCCGGATGATCTGCTCCATTCTCGCCGGGTATGCCTGGGACGAACGCAATCCGTTCGTCAGCGAAGCCAAGCGCCGCTTGAAGGTTATTTCGGCGCTCTGTGCAAGAGAGGAGACATGAGCTTTCCGAGCGACTGCGGTGGGTCAGCTAAGATTAATGTTGAATGCCTCACCACCCTCGCGAACAAGCTCGCTCCCACGGGGATGACGGACTATCTGCGATGGCTGCTGGTCGCGACGACCCTGTTGCTGAGCGCCTGCGCCAGTCGTGCGCCGCTGCCCGAGCAAAACCCGAACCTTGCGCTGCCCATGCAACTGCACATCCAGCGCTTGCAGGCGGACCAGCGCCAGGATTGGGTATTGGTGATCCAGCGTGAAGACCAAGGCATTCGCTGGTCGATGATGGACCTGTTGGGCATTCCTCAGGCCCGCCAGAAACTGATCGATAAACACTGGGAATCCGACGGGTTTTTGCCACCCAATCCGGAAGCCCGGGAGCTGTTCGCAGCGTTGCTGTTTGCACTGACGCCGAACGATGAACTGGCCGCCAATTATCCTGGCGCCTGGCAGCACGGCACACAACGGTCCTTGCCCGAGCGCTGGGACATCCGCTACGCACAACCGCAGAATTTTCAATTGCAGCTACCGAAAGGTCCGACCTACCAAGTCACTCCACTGAGTGGTGACGCGCCATGACCACCTACCTCAATGCCCTCGGGGTGGTCTGCGCCTTGGGCCGCAACAAACAGGAAGTCGCACAAAACCTGTTTGCCGGCGACTGCTCCGGCATGGTCGATGAGGCTGGATGGGTACGCGAGCGGTCATTGCCGGTCGGTGCGGTCCGAGGCGAATTGGTGGCAATTCCAGACGACATGTCGCTGCATCGCAGCCGCAACAATCAGTTGCTGCTGGAAGCCGCGCTGCAAATCCGCCCGGACATCGACAGTGCAATTCAGACCTACGGCCACCACCGCGTTGGTGTGGTGTTGGGCACCAGCACCTCGGGTATCCACGAGGCCAGCCAGGGCCTGACCCATTACATCCGCGAAAAACAGTTCCCGGCCGAGTATGACTATCAGCAACAGGAACTCGCCGCCCCGGCGAATTTTCTCGCCGACTGGCTGCAACTGAGCGGTCCGGCCTACGTCATTTCCACAGCGTGCACCTCCAGCGCCCGTGCGTTGATGAGCGCACAGCGCCTGCTGGACCTCGGCGTGTGCGATGCGGTGCTGTGCGGAGGCGTCGATACCCTGTGTGAGCTGACGCTCAATGGTTTTTCGGCACTGGAAGCGGTCTCGGGGCAACGCTGCAACCCGTTCTCGGTGAACCGCAACGGCATCAACATCGGCGAGGCAGCGGCGCTGTTTGTGATGAGCCGACAGGCTGGCGATGCACCATCAATTGCCTTGCTTGGCAGCGGCGCCAGCTCCGACGCACACCACATTTCCGCCCCCGAACCCACGGGCCGTGGCGCCTTGCAGGCGATGAACAAAGCCTTGAGCCGTGCGCACCTGAAGCCGCAGCAGATCAACTACCTCAACCTTCACGGCACGGCCACCCAGCACAACGACGCCATGGAAAGCCAGGCGGTCGCGACGCTGTTCCCCGAAGGCGTGCCTTGTTCTTCCACCAAACCCATGACTGGCCACACCCTCGGCGCCGCCGGTGCGCTGGAAGCCGCGTTCTGCTGGTTGAGCCTGAGCCCGGTCAATGTCGATCACGTTCTGCCGCCCCATGTCTGGGATGGCCAGCCCGATCCTCAGTTACCCGCGCTGAATTGGGTGACCCCGGCCGCTCGCCTGGCGTCCATTGCTCCGCGCTACCTGATGAGCAATTCCTTCGCTTTCGGGGGCAACAACGTCAGCCTGATTATCGGAGACGCCCCATGATTGACTGGCCGCTCGCCGAACTGCTGCCCCACGGCGGCGACATGATCCTCATCGAGCAGATCCTGGCGTTCGATGAAGAGCAGATTCACACCCGTCTTACCGTCAGACCCAACGGCCTGTTCAGTCGTCCCGACGGCAGCATGCCGGCATGGGTCGGCATTGAACTGATGGCCCAGAGCGTCGCCGCGTTCGCCGGTTGCCATGCGCGCCAGCGCGGTGATGACGTGGAAATGGGGTTCTTGCTCGGCAGCCGCAAATTCGAGAGCAACGTCGAAAATTTCCCGGCAGGCACCGAGCTGACCATCCATGGCATCCGCTCCCTGGAAGACGAAAACGGCATGGGCGTGTTCGAATGCCATATCAACGGCACGGGCATTCACGTGACAGCCCGTCTGAACGTGTATCGCCCGCCCCACGCGGCTCAATATCTTCATGAATCCCAGGAATCCAGTGATGACTGAATCCGTACTGGTCACCGGTTCCAGCCGTGGTATCGGCCGCGCCATCGCCTTGCGCCTGGCCCAGGCCGGGCATGACATCGTGCTGCATTGCCGTAGCGGCGTGGCCGATGCGCAAGCCGTCCAGGCCGAAATCGAAGCCGTGGGGCGCCAGGTGCGCATCCTGCAATTCGACGTGTCCGACCGCGCCAGCTGCAAAGCCATCCTTGAAGCGGACGTGGAAGCCCACGGCGCCTATTACGGCGTGGTGCTCAATGCCGGCCTGACCCGCGACGGTGCTTTTCCGGCGCTGAGCGAGGATGATTGGGATGTGGTGATGCGCACCAATCTCGACGGTTTCTACAACGTGCTGCACCCGGTGATGATGCCGATGATTCGCCGCCGCGCACCGGGGCGGATCGTCTGCATCACCTCGGTGTCCGGGCTGATCGGCAACCGTGGTCAGGTCAACTACAGTGCCTCCAAGGCCGGGTTGATCGGTGCGGCGAAGGCATTGGCGATTGAGTTGGGCAAGCGCAAAATCACCGTTAACTGTGTCGCCCCCGGCCTGATCGACACAGCCATGCTCGACGAAAACGTGCCGGTGGAAGAACTGATGAAAATGATCCCCGCACAGCGCATGGGCACCCCTGAAGAAGTGGCCGGCGCAGTGAATTTCCTGATGTCGGCGGAAGCCTCGTACATCACCCGGCAAGTTCTGGCCGTCAACGGAGGCCTGTGCTGATGAAGCGCGTCGTCGTCACCGGCATGGCCGGTATCACCTCACTGGGCAGCGACTGGGCGACCATCGTCGGCAACTTCGCGGCCAACCGCAGCGGCATCCGCCGGATGCACGAGTGGGACCGCTTCACCGAACTCAACACACGCCTGGCCGGCCCGATCGATGACTTCACGGTGCCAAGCCACTGGACCCGCAAACAGCTGCGCAGCATGGGCCGGGTATCACGGCTGGCCGTCGGCGCGTCGGAACTGGCACTGGCCGACGCCGGTTTGTTGGGCGACGAATCGATCAAGGACGGGCGCATGGGCGTCGCCTGCGGCTCCTCCACTGGCAGCACCGACGAGATCAAGGCCTTCGGCAACATGCTGCTCAACTCGGTGGCCGAAGGCCTGAACGCCAATTCCTACGTGCGGATGATGCCGCACACCACGGCGGCCAATATCAGCATCTTCTTCGGCCTCACCGGTCGGCTGATCCCCACGTCCAGCGCCTGCACCAGCGGCAGCCAGGGCATCGGCTATGCCTACGAAGCAATCAAATTCGGGCGCCTGCCGCTGATGCTCGCCGGCGGTGCCGAAGAACTGTGCCCGACCGAAGCCATGGTCTTCGACGCGCTCTACGCCACCAGCCTGAAAAACGACACCCCGCAACGCAGCCCACGCCCTTACGACAGCGAACGTGATGGCCTGGTGATTGGTGAAGGTGGCGGCATGCTGGTGCTCGAAGAACTGGAACATGCCCTGGCACGCGGAGCCCACATCCACGCCGAGATCGTCGGCTTCGGCAGCAACGCCGACGGCCAGCACACCACCCGCCCTGAACAAATCACCATGCGCCGGGCCATGGAACTGGCCCTGGAAGATGCCGGGCTTGTGCCTTCAGACATTGGCTACGTCAACGGCCACGGCACCGCCACCGAACAGGGCGACATTGCCGAAACCCTGGCCACCAGCAGCCTCTTTGGCGAACACATGCCGATCAGCTCGCAAAAGAGCTTCCTCGGCCACACCCTCGGCGCCTGCGGTGCACTGGAGTCGTGGTTCAGCATCGAAATGATGAACCGCGACCTCTACGCCCACACCTTCAACCTCGACAACGTCGACCCGCACTGCGGCAAACTCGACTACCTGCGTGGCGAGTTTCGGCAGATGAGCAATCAGTTTGTGATGAACAACAACTTTGCGTTTGGTGGGGTCAATACGTCGCTGATTTTCAAGCGCTGGTCGTAATTCAAGTCAAAAGATCGCAGCCTTCGGCAGCGCCTACAGAGATTGGTGTAGGAGTTGCCGAAGGCTGCGATCTTTTCAATTTCACCGCAAAGAAATGACACAACCGGACGCCGGAGTACAAAAATTCAGAAACGTCCCACAGTCAGCGTTCGAGCTTCCCGGTAGGGTCAATGCTCCCCCGACACCCGTCAGGGCATCCCAAGGAAGAACGAACCATGACAAGAAAGGCCGTTATCGTTTTCAGTGGCGGGCAAGACTCAACGACCTGCCTGATCCATGCGTTACCGAAATACGACGAAGTCCACTGCATCACGTTTGATTATGGCCAACGCCATCGCGCCGAAATTGAAGTCGCACAGCAGCTTGCAAAGCAACTTGGCGTGACGGCTCATAAAGTGTTGAATGTGTCTGTGCTCAATGAGCTGGCAGTCAGCAGCCTGACACGCGACAACATCCCGGTTCCCAGTGCGAGCAGTGTCGATTGCAGAGTGCCGAACACCTTTGTGCCTGGCCGGAATATTCTGTTTTTAACGTTGGCGTGTATCTATGCCTATCAAGTACGTGCCGCAACGGTAATAACGGGTATTTCGGAAACAGAATGCTCCGGCTACCCCGACTGTCGCGATGAGTTTGTTAAGGCCTTAAACAACGCCACTGACTTGGGCATGGATTACAGCGTTCGCATTGAAGCCCCTCTTATGCAGCTAAATAAGGCAGAGACTTGGGCTTTGGCTGACCATCACGAACAACTGGACTTAATCCGTAACCATACATTGACTTGTTATAACGGGTTAAAGGGAAGTGGCTGCGAAAACTGTGATGCTTGCAACCTTCGGACAAATGGATTGAATGAGTTTCTAATAAATAAAAGCGAAATCATAAAAAGTCTAAAATTCAAAATAGAACTATAAGTACAACCTAACATCAAGGGTCGTGAGCAATCAACACCTAACGCCCCTTGCGTTATGCATCCCGCCCATTAGCCACATACCTTTTAAATAATGACCTTGCTCCGTATGCTGGAAAAATATTGAATACCGCGAAGCACATTTTTACAGCTATCTGAGCAAACACAACATTGAGAATTTCGTTGTTTTGCATAACGCCATAAAATGCGAAATAACAAAAAAGAAAGCTATCTATTATAACCGCAAAAAAAGTACTGAAAAAAACCCGCAAAAAAAGAAACCTGGAGTTCGTCAGCTCTTTTATCTTACACAATAAGTAAGAGTTTATGTATTCAGAAAAAAGAAACGACACTGAAGACGCCAATAAAACAGATGACACCTGAGCAACAATTTCAGAATATGACGCATTAAGCTTCCAATCAGGCAACTCCGGCAGATACGTGACAGCATTTAGCATTAACACAATAAAAGCGTTGCTAGCAAAAGCAAATATCAACGCTCTTCTTGCCAATCTAAGTCCATATGTCTCATTCAACAAATCAACTATTAGAAATGTCAACGGATATAGAAATACGGCAGAAGGAAGGACAAGATCAAACATCTTAAAATAAACAAGCTTTGTCGCCGCAATATTTGTAAAAACGTAAATCGCAAGCAGGAAAACGTTGAGAAGAACATAAATCATCCATGATCGTTCATGACGGTCTTGCATTTCATAGGTGGTCAACACGGCTCCAGCCGAGTAATATTTTTTGTACAAATCTTTAACTTCAGACTTATTTAAATTATCTATAATTTCGCTCTTCAGCACCTCCCCCAGCTTAACCTTAATGACTTTTCCAGTAGAGATAATCATAATTACAGCTAGACTCTTATTACTCTCGAAACCTAACAATTTATACTTACTATTTTCACATTCACTACCCATTAAATCTTTCCTCAATGATCTCACCCACAACTCGAACAATATCTGACTCAACACAACATTCAGCTGTTATACGCAGCCTCTTCACCTCGGCGTCGTACACCAACTGCTCTTTACCGCAAGTCGACAAACCTTTCTTTACAATCAACAGATCTCCTGGCTCATTCACGCCAGAAATTTCATTCTCCACAAGCACACCTATCAAATTACAGGCCGTTCCAAAATAATAAGTCAGCGGATAAATCGTACACAGCTCTCCAATCCTCTTATCCAGACTTCGAACCAAATCACTTTCCGTTATCACCGGAACAGCGGCCGGATTCATATTCCCTTCCGGAGAAACATCGCTTTCGATTATTTCCCTCTCTTGAAAATCAACAGTTTCTATTTCTTTATAGGACACTCCAAAAAAATCCGAAATTTTGCGAATCGTAGACTGTTGGACATTTACAACTCGCCCTTCGAGAATGTTATAGATCGTAGTTCTGGTCAAACCACTGGAATTACATAACGACAACTGCGTCTCGCCACGACTTTTAATCAGGTACTTAATATTATTTTTCAGTTTTTCCGTCTTTTCTTTTTTGTACATCAACGTTCTAGCACTCTGTTTTCGATCATGCCCTACCGACTCTTCAAGCAAATACTACCGAGAAGCCTTTGTGAGAGTAGCATCCTACATAGCTACGCGCGGCACAAAAAAAATATCAGGAATACGCAGAGCAACCGTTAGGAAATATTTCATCCACGATATTTCCGACATACGAATCATCGAGAATTTACAGGAGTCTCCTACAGAAACACCTCACATAAAAATTGTAAAAAACACCAAATAAAAACAAACAAGAAAAAGATGTAAGACATTACGCACAAACTACAACTCACGAATCATTTAATTACACAGATGTTCATTTATTAGATTAATAAAATTGAATTTTCTGGTAATAAATCTACCTGCGCATCACCCGTAATCAGTAATTAATAACAGCGACGCCAAGAGATCGGGCGATGTTTCTTTTAACCTTGCAGGGAGCTCCATCATGAAAAAAACCACCTCGAATCCTCCGCCATCAACGGACCTTCCACCCGACGACCACATCGAGTTGTCCAAACTCTCCGAGATCACCGAACGCCTCGTCAGCGCTCGTCTGCGCAATCCGGATCGCCCCGATCCTGTCAGCCACGTATTCACCATCGTTCCGAACGTCGATACGGAGTCGCTGCTTTCCCACGCCTGCGAAACCCTCGCCTCACTGAATGTCATGAGCACGGATCTCGCCTGCGAGCTGGAAGGCTCGCGCCGCAATGTCGCACTGGCCATTCAGCAACTGGCTGCTTTAGGTGAACTGCTGGTCAACAGAGCGTTGGATAACCTGGACCCACCTTAGGGCTCGCCTGAGGTTTCGCCAAACCGCGAGCACGGTGTGTTCGCGTTCTTACCACTGGAGGTTTTTTGTCATGGATCGATACATGCCTATCACTGGCATCGACTGCACCATTGCATCGTTGGTGATCGACACCGAAGCACCGCTGGACGTGTTGCACGAAACAGCGGCCTACCGCATCCGCACCGCGACTCAACTGCTGGAAAACCTAGCGTGTGACGAAGGCATTTACAGCGAACTGGCGCGTGTACTGGTCACGTCATTGCGCGATGGCTGTGATTTGATGGATGTCATCGGGCGACGATTGCAGAAGCAAATTTCGGCGTAGCTCGTACACCAGAAACGACAAAGGGCGCCTTTCGGCGCCCCTTCACAAACAGGTCGGCTTGTCATCGCCCTTTACCTGCCTGGCTCTGTGATGGCTGGTTGCCCAGGATCCTCAGAGTCTCACAAGCCCCTTTCGGGAACGCCATCAGTATTGTCCGAAATCCCCCTACGAACAACCGCTGGCAACTTGCCCACCTCAGCCAAATTTGCTGCGCTTATAGGCCTAAGGCCTTGCGTACAGCGACTTTTATCGCAAAAAACTCATCTGTTTCAAGTTGTGAAATGACGTAAGTGCGCTTCCCTCGACGATCTCGGCTCTTTATTCGGTCGAGCCTGGAAAGACTGACGGTGGCAACCATATCGCATTTAGCCCAACACGTCGGGCTTGCTCCCTGCAGATGATTCGGCAGCTCTAGATGGTGTTCAAGCAGTTGATCCGGAGCGGTTGTACTAAGCGGCACAACCGTCACCAACAAGCTGTTGGTTCTGTGTTTGCGAATCACGACAACAGGTCTGACCTTGATCATTTCGGGAACTTCGTAACCCCTGAAATCGCAAATCAGTACGCTGCCTTCCTTGGGTTGATATAGAAGTGGCATCCATGGCACTCATCTAAAGAAATCGATTCTGCTCAATATCGGGTGAATCACGAAACCGGATCCGTTACGTGAAGTGTCCCTGCGTTCAAGCCCCTTATCTCGACTCGTCGACAGCTCAACAAATACCTTGGTGATCGGCGATCATTGGGTCCTTGCGCTGCACCAGCCACGCCGCCGTCACCGGATAAAGCTGCCCCAAGCAGAAGTATTGTGTGTGTGACGTTATGCGGCGTGCTGGATTGAGCGCCTTTCGGCCCCTTCACAGACAGGTCAAGTTGTCATAGCCCTCAATGGGGTGATCAGGGCGGATCAAGATTATCCAGCACCCGATTCACCGCCAGCTCCCCCAGCATGATCGACTGCTGGATCCCCAGCAGTGTGTGGCCCTGTGAGCCCTTCAGGTCTCTGGCGAAGTCACTTGCCATGACGTTTGCCGAGGCTAGCGACACGCAGGCGTATTCCAGCAGGGTGTGGTTGTCGATATCGGGGGCGATGAGGAATAGGGGGCTGGGTTGGTGTGGCACGTCCGGATCGGTATCCGGTGGGTTTGGCACATGGGTCATGATTCAGCGTCCTGAAAATGGCGGCCACACCAAATTGCTACTGATCAAAAGGGTGGCAGCTGTACGCAGGTTAGCAGACCGGACGAAGCGAAACCGGCGCGCCCGAAGGCGCCCTGCGCACAGCTACCGTCAAGGGCAGGTATGGACATACCTGCCTATCAGGAGCGCAAATGCGCTTTACTTCGATACGGGCTGCTAAACCCGATCACTGACAATCAGTGACAAGAATCAAGCTACCGACAGCCCCAAAAGCGCACAAGCCGGCGGATTCTGGAGTAGGTGTAGGCAGCGCCGCAAGACGCTGTAGCCTTTGGGAAGGATTTCAGAAATGTCCCACGGGAGGGGGTGAAGTTTCCCGCCAGGTTGGCATGCAGAGGGTCTTTTGGGTGTACTTGCGGACGCCTTCGCTGGCAAGCCAGCTCCTACTGGGTTCCGTGGTGTGGCGAGCATTGTGTTCACTCCGCTGGACACTGTAGGAGCTGGCTTGCCAGCGATTGACGGCGAAGCCGTCAGGGTTTCAACGGCTCAACCTTGCTCGTCAGCAACTCCACAAACGCCCGCGCCATCGCCGATTTCTGGTCCTTGCGCTGCACCAGCCACACCGCCGATACCGCTGCCGGATCGAGCAGCGGCCGATAGACCACGCCGTCGATGCGCATACGCTGATAGGACGCCGGCATCACCGAGACGCCAAGACCCGCGGCCACCAACCCGATGATGGTCATCGCCTCGCCAGCCTCTTGGGCAAAATGCGGCGTGAACCCGGCATCGCGGGCGAGGCTGAGCAGCTGCGCATACAGGCCACTGCCGTAGCTGCGCGGAAAAAACACAAAAGGCTCAAGCGCCAGAGCTGACAGGAACAAGCCCTCTTCGCTGCCCTCCACCAGCGGATGTTTGGAGCTGAGGACCGCGACCAGCGGCTCGCGCATCAATTCGACCACGCTGAGGCAATCCGGCAGCCCCAACGGTCGCATGATGCCGACTTCAATCGATTCGTCCACCAGCGCATCGGCGACCTGGGTGCTGCTCATTTCCCGCAGGTTCAGGTGCACCGCCGGGAAGCGCTGGCGAAACGAGAAAATTGCCTGGGGGATGGTCGAGTTGAAAGGGGCTGACGAGGTGAAGCCGATCTTCAGTTCGCCCAACTCGCCCAACTGCGCCCGCCGCGCAACATCCGCCGCTTTGGCGACTTGCGCCAGCGCCAGTCGCGCCTCTTCGAGGAACAGGCGGCCGGCTTCGCTCAGTTCGACCCGACGATTGGTACGTTCAAAAAGCCGTGCGCCGACTTCCTGTTCCAGCGCTTGAATCTGCTGGCTCAGCGGTGGCTGCGAGATGCCCAACACCTGTGCGGCGCGGCCGAAGTGCAGTTCTTCGGCGACGGCGATGAAGTAGCGCAGATGACGCAATTCCATGGAAACCCCATTAGGTCGTAAAAGCTATCAAACAGGTCGAACAATATATTGGATTGAATCATTAGCCAGCTATATGCTTTTTTCATTGCCTGACCGGCTGCGTCCTCCGAGGTCCCCCGTGAAAACTGCTGTCGCCCCACTCGCCCATGAAGTTCCACCTTCAGCACCGGACGCTATCGCTACTGAGCTGGCAGAGATCTACATCGAAAAAGGCACCCCGGCGTTCATGCGCACGGTGCTGGCGTTGTTCTGCGGCGGCTTCGCGACGTTCGCCCTGCTCTATTGCGTGCAGCCGATGATGCCGTTGCTGTCCGACGAGTATTCCATCAACGCGGCGCAGAGCAGCCTGATCCTGTCGATCGCCACCGGCATGCTCGCCATCGGCCTGCTGATCACCGGCCCGATCTCCGACCGGGTCGGGCGTAAACAGGTGATGGTAGCGGCACTGTTCGCCGCCGCGCTGTGCACTATGGGCAGTGCGATGATGCCGAGCTGGCACGGCGTGCTGGCGATGCGCGCGCTGATCGGGTTGTCGTTGAGCGGTCTGGCAGCGGTGGCGATGACTTACTTGAGCGAAGAGATCCACCCGCAGCACATCGGCCTCGCCATGGGTTTGTACATCAGCGGCAATGCGATTGGCGGGATGAGCGGGCGTTTGATCACCGGGGTGTTGATCGACTTCGTCAGTTGGCACACGGCGATGCTGGTGATCGGTGGCCTGGCGCTGATTGCGGCGGCGGTGTTCTGGAAAATCCTCCCCGAATCGCGCAACTTCCGCGCCCGCTCGCTGCATCCGCGCAGCCTGGTCGACGGTTTCACCATGCACTTTCGCGACGCCGGGTTGCCGCTGTTGTTCCTCGAAGCCTTTGTGTTGATGGGCGCGTTCGTCACGCTGTTCAACTACATCGGCTATCGCCTGCTGGCCGCGCCGTACCACATGGAACAGGCCTTCGTCGGGTTGCTTTCGGTGGTGTACCTGTCGGGTATCTACAGCTCGGCAAAAGTCGGCTCGCTGGCTGACAAACTCGGTCGTCGCAAAGTGCTCTGGAGCACCATCACGCTGATGATCGGCGGTCTCGCCCTGACGATGTTCACCCCGCTGCCGCTGGTGATCATCGGCATGCTGATCTTCACCTTCGGCTTCTTCGGCGCCCACTCGGTGGCCAGCAGCTGGATCGGCCGCCGCGCCACCCGGGCCAAGGGGCAGGCGTCGTCGTTGTACCTGTTCAGCTATTACGCCGGGGGGAGCATCGCTGGTACGGCGGGTGGCGTGTTCTGGCACTTGGGTGGATGGAACGGGATCGGGCTGTTCATCGGCACGCTGCTGGTGATTGCGTTGCTGGTGGCGTTGAAGCTGGCGAAGTTGCCACTACTGCCGCAAAACACCTCGACTACCTGAACACAGCCCGAGCCTCCAACTCGGTGTCGCGAGCTTCCAGCGTCAGCGATTGCAGCGCAACACCGTCGCGCTCAAGGTTATCGAGCCATTGCATCAAGGCTTGCGCGTTGCCGCTCAGGGTCAGGCGCAACACATCGTCATCGCTGTCCATCTGACGAATCTCCAGCCCCGCCTTCGCGGCGCTTTCGCTGATACGCAGCGACAGCGGCTGATGAGCGGAAGCCGGTGCCTGACTGCGCGGCAGTGCGTGTTGCAGTTGCGCGGCCAGCCCCCTCTGCTGCTGATATTGACGCTCGACCGCTTCCAGTCGCTGGCGGGTCGGTTGCCAGATCAGGCTGAACGCCATGACTGCCAGCAAAAACGCCCCCAACCCCAGCAATAGCCGTTGTTCGCGGACGGACAGTCGCTGCCATGCGTGTTTCATGCCTCGTTCTCCATGGTGAGGGTCGCGTGTACGCGGTCGGCCGCTTTGTTCGCGCTATCGAGCCTGACGGGCAGGCCTTGCTGGCGCCCACGTTCACGCAACTGTTCGAGCTCGGCGAACGTGTTGGCGGTCAGCTGGATTTTCCAGCCATCGCCCTCGCGAAACTCGATGCGCTGGACCTCGACATGGCTGGCGCCGACCACCCGTTCGATCAGGTTGACCAACCCGGCCACCCGCGTGCCTTGCACTTCTACGGGCTGGTTTTGCAGCATTTTGAGTTGTACCGCCAGGTCGACGATGCGGCTTTGATCCGGATACAGCGCCTTGAATCGCTGCTCATTCTGGAGCGTGAGGCGCTGGGTTTCGCTGTCGAGAAAATTGATTCGCGTTTCAAGGGCGCCCCAGCTCAACAGCGCCACCATCAGCGCCGCCATTCCCCCCATTCGCCAGGGCAAACGCTGTCGCCGCGGTGCGAATACGCCGTGCAGCAGATTGATGGCCTGCGCCGGTCGGGAGTGCATCCATTGCGCGAAGGAGTCGTGACCTTGAGGCGCATCCAGCCACTGCATGTCCTTGGGCAGTAACGGTGTGAGCTGCGCCCGATGGTCGTGCGACAAGGCCATGCGCATCGGCAATGCACCCCCGATCAACCAGCGCCCAAACCACCAGACGCCCAGCGGTTGATCGCCGGGCAAGAGGTCTGCATCGACGAACACGCCACGCACCTCAATGGCCGCTTCGGCCAGCAGTGCGAGCACGCCCGCCAGACGTTCCCTTCCAATGACCAACACCGGATAGCAGCCATCACGGTCACGCGGGCCAACGCTCAAGTGCATCATCTCCAGCGCTTCGCTCAATTGGTCCTCAACGGCGAAGGCGATGGCCTGGGCCTTCGGTTTGCGTTTGGTCGGCCAGGGATCGGTGCGTACCCAGCTGCACATTTCCATGGGCAACAGCAGATCAATCGCCTGACCTTGCAGCGCTTGCGCGGCTTGGTTCAAAGGCATGGACTGACCGTCAGCGGTCGAGCCCCCTACACAACAAGGCCAGTCGACCGATACCGTTTCCAAACCTTCTGCAGTCAGGTAAAGCCAGGTGTTCATCGCGACCTCTCGTTGGCAGTCAAAGGAAGAAAACGGCGTTGCAGTACGCTCAGGCGACTGGTGTCCGGATCGTGTTCGACATCCGTGGCCAAGCGCAAAATGCGTCCGCCCTGGGTCACCTGCACGGTGATCCGATACCAGCGACTCTGGATGCCGAGGCCGTGGCTGCTCAAACCCAACCCGGAGAGCAACGGGTCTTGCGTAAAGGCCTGAACGCTGGCCCAGGGCGTCGTCGATGCCTGTCGAACCAGCGTGTTGGCGGTCGCGGCGTCTACGTCACCGAGCGCTCGCATCACCAGCGTCGGCGCGGCGTTGATGTTCAGCGCCGCGTCGAGGGGCAACGTCGCCACCCAGGGTTCCAGTTGCTGCAACAGTGGTCCATCGATGCCCGGCAACAAACGCAACTGGCTCAGCTCACCCAACGGACCGACCTGGCTCAACTGCAACGGCGGCAGGTTGAGCAGTTTCAGCAGGCGCTCCCAGCGGTCCAGGGTGACCTGATCGATTTGTCCCTGACGCAGCAACGCGTTGAGATTGAAGCGCCCGGCGAGGTCTTCGATGTCGACTCGGATCTGTGCGTCTTCAAGTTCAAAACCGGGTGTCATGCCGATCCGGTTATGAGCCTGGCCGGTGGCTTGCTCGGGCTCCTGCAACGCCGCCTGTAACCACAAGATCGCCCAGTCTTCTGCCCCGGTCGCGAGTTGGCGCAAACTCAATTGCTGCAACTGCTGCCCACTGCTTTGCAGCGACAGGTGATGACTGCGCAACAAGCCGCTGGTGATCAACAGCGCCAGGCTCATGACCAGTAAAACGCTGATCAGCGCGATGCCGCGCTGCCGATTCACCGCCGTGTTCCCGGCATTGGCAGCACCCTTCGGATGCCTTCGAAACGCCCGACCGACAGCTGAAACTCCAACGCCAGCGGCATTTCGGACGCCTGCCCTTGCGGCCATTCACTGAACCAGCCAGCCTGCTCGTCGAACAAACGCCAGCTCAATCCACGAACACCTTCAAGCAACTTTTGCCGTTGCATGACTTGCGAGCCTTCGCCTTGGCTTTCACGCCACAGCACGCCGTTGTCCAGGCGATAGGTCAGCGCTTGGCGCTCACTTCGGGGCTGATCCAGAGGGTTGCGCCAATGGCTGCGCTGGAACCGCAAAAGCGACGGCGCAAGCACCACCGATTGCGCAGTGACGTGCATCAAATCCCGCTCGATGACCGCCACCGCCCGCTGCAAACGCCTGAGCTCCCGTTCATGCGCCGTCGTGCCTTGCTGCACGCGCACCACGCCATCGAACAAGCCCCAACTGGCCAAACCCAGCACGGCGAAAATAGCCATGGCGATCACCAGTTCCAACAAGGTGAACCCACGCTGCTTACTGATCACGAACAGGAATCCAGCCAGTGGCGCGGTGCAGGGTGTGCTCACGCCCCGGAACGCTGACGTGAACGTCTGCCCTGAGCAGGCGCGGATCGTCGGTGGCGCTGATGTGCTGACGCAGCTGCCAGTCACGCTGATCCATCTGCACCAAGCGTTGCTGCTGCCCGACTTCAAGGCGCGACTGCAGGCGTAATTCATTCAACTGGTTGTCTGCCAGCCAGACCGCGAACAATCGTTGTTCGACAGCGCTGCTCTGCTTCAGCACGTATTGGCTGGCCGACAAAACGGCTGCCGCCAGCGTGGCGAAGATCGCCAGGGCCACCATGATTTCCAACAGTGTGAAGCCGGCCATGTGCGACATTGGTTTGCGCTCAATCATTGATCACGACCTCGCCGATGCCGTCGCCGGACAGGCTCAACCAGGTCCTGTTGCTGGAGACGAATCTGAGCGTGAAAGCGCTGGTTTCATCACTGCTGAGCATCAACAACTGCGGCGCACCTTCGTCAGCCCCCAAACTCAGCGTATAGCCGTCCCGTTCCAAACGAGGTTGCACGCCATCCGGCCAGCGCGACAGCGCCGCCACCGACTCCCATCCCCTGTCGCCAAGACGCATGACCCGGAAACCATCGACGCTCAGCCGCACGCCGTACTCCTGGCCGTCGAGCACGGCGCGCTCACGCAGTTGCCCGATCATCTGCGCCATGAGGCCGGCTTCCTGCTTGACCTTGCGCGCCGGACTGACACCCGTGGCCAGGCTCACCATGCCCAACAACACGCCGATCACCACGATCACGATCATCAGTTCGAGCAAGGTAAATCCTCGGCAGCGCTTTTCCATGAATCAGTCATCCTCCGAGACCAATATCCACCCCGAGCCCTTCACCGCCCGCGACGCCATCGGCGCCCAGGGAATACAAATCGTAGGTGCCATCGACCGAATTCACGCCGGGGTTGAGGTACTGATAGGGCGTGCTCCAGGGATCGACGGGCATGCTCTTGAGGTAGCCCTGCGGGTTCCAGTTGCGTGCCGCCGGCGATCCGGAAGGTCGCTTGACCAAGGCTTCGAGGCCTTGCTGGGTCGAGGGATAGTGGGCGTTGTCGAGTCGATACATTTCCAGTGCGGTGGCGATGGCCTGGATATCGATTTTGGCAGCGGTGACCTTGGCCTGATCGGGACGGCTCATGAACTGCGGCACCACGATGGCCCCCAGCACACCAATGATGACGACCACCACCATGATTTCAATCAGGGTAAAACCGCGCTGTTTGTTTTTACGGACAGGTTGCATGGATCAATTCACCAATTGGTTGAGGCTGAGAATCGGAAGCAGGATGGCCATGACGATCAGCAGCACGACGCCGCCCATCAGCACCAGCATCGCCGGCTCGAACAGGCTCACCACCAGCGCAATGCGCGCGGCGAGGCTGCTTTCCTGTTGTTCGGCGGCGCGGGCGAGCATGCGATCGAGTTCACCGGCGCGTTCGCCGCTGGCGATCATGTGCAGCATCATCGGCGGGATATCGCCGCTCTGTTCCAGGCCCCGGGTCAGGGTTGCGCCTTCGCGGACCGAACGGGCGACGTCGACCATCCGCGCTCGAATGGTCAGGTTGCCGATGACCGCCGCGGCGATCTCCAGCGCATCCACCAGCGGCACGGCACTCTTGCCGAGGATCGCCAACGTACTGGCAAACCGTGCGGCATCCATGGCGCGCAATACGTCGCCGATGACTGGCACATTCAATACCCAGCGATGCCAGCGCAGGCGCCACAGCGGCTGGCGCAAACTCCAGCGCCAGAGGCCGAGCAATGCGGCCAGCACGCTTATCATCAGCAGGAAATGATTGCGCAACCCGTCGCTCACACCGATCAGCGCCTGGGTCAACCAGGGCAATGGCTGACCGCTGTCGACGAAGATCTTCACCACGTCCGGCACGACGTAGCCGAGCAGAAAGCCGACGATCGCCACGCTGGCCAGCATCAGGATCAACGGGTACACCAGGGCCATCTGGATTTTCTGTCGCGAGGCCTGTCGGGCCTGGGTGTAAGCCGCCAGTTGTTCAAGCACATGCCCCAAGTGCCCGGAGCGCTCGCCGGCTGCCACGGTGGCGCGGAACAACTCGGGGAACGCCTTGGGAAACTGCCCTAACGCCGAGGCCAGCGCATGGCCTTCCATTACCCGGGACCTGACCGCCGACAGCAGGCCTGCAACCTTGCGTTTGGCACTCTGCTTCGCCACCGCTTCGAGCGCTTCTTCCAGCGGCAGACCGGCCTGCACCAATGTTGAAAGCTGCAAGGTCAGCAAGGCCAGATCCGCTGCGCTCAAGCGTCCGCGATGGAATGCCTTTCCCGCGTCCCTGCTGACGTCTATCTCGCTCAACGCAAGCGGCCACAAGTGACGCTCACGCAACAATTGCCGTGCATGACGCGGTCCATCAGCTTCCAACCGTCCCTTGCAGGATCGGCCATGGGCATCGTGGGCGCGGTAATCGAAGGTCGGCATCGGTCAGTGCTCCTGCGTCACGCGCAACAGTTCGTCGAGGCTGGTCAATCCGCTCACCACCCGCTGCTGGCCGTCCTGAAACAGGCTGCGTGAAACCTTCCGCGCTTCTTCGATCAGCGCCTGTTCGCTGGCGCCCTGATGGATGAGCGCCGACACCGCGGGGGTTACGCTGATCAACTCGTAAATGCCGATGCGTCCGCGATAACCGTGCTGGCATTGCTCGCACCCCACCGCTCTGAACAACGACGGCGGCGTTATAGGATCGAGCCCCAGACGTTCGCAAGCCGCAGTGTCGGCGATGTACGAAACCTTGCAGTGCGGACACAACATGCGCAGCAGTCGCTGGGCCAGAATGCCGACCAATGAGGACGCCAGCAGATAGGCATCGACACCCATGTCCACCAGCCGCGTGACCGCGCCGGCCGCGCTGTTGGTGTGCAAGGTCGACAGCACGAGGTGCCCGGTGAGGGAGGCCTGGACAGCGATCTCGGCGGTTTCGCGGTCGCGGATTTCGCCGACCATCACCACGTCCGGGTCCTGTCGCAATATCGCCCGCAAGCCTCTGGCGAAGGTCATGTCTACCTTTGGATTCACCGGCATCTGACCGACGCCCGGCAGGTGATATTCGATAGGGTCTTCGACGGTGAGGATGTTGCGGGTCTGGTCGTTGAGGCTGCTCAGGGCCGCATACAGGCTGGTGGTTTTGCCGGAGCCCGTGGGACCGGTCACCAGGAGAATGCCATGGGGTTTTCCCAGCAACAGGTGCAACGCTGCAAGCGTGTCATCCGGCATGCCCAGCCGATGCAGATCCAGTCGCCCGGCCTGTTTGTCGAGCAGGCGCAACACCACTCGTTCGCCGTGCGCTGAAGGCAGCGTAGAGACCCGCACATCGACTTCATGACCGGCCAGACGCAAAGCCATTCGGCCATCCTGGGGCACGCGCTTTTCGGCAATGTCCAGGCGCGCCATGACCTTGATCCGCGACACCAGCAGCGTCGCCAGTTCGCGCCGCGGCCTGAGCATTTCACGCAACTGGCCGTCGACCCGCATGCGCACCGACAGGTATTGCTCGAACGTTTCCAGATGCACGTCGGAGGCATGCTCGCGCACCGCTTCGCCGAGCAGGGCGTTGATCAACCGAATGATCGGCGCATCGCCCTGCTGCTCCAGCAGGTCGGCGGTTTGCGGGACTTGATTGACCAGGCTGAGCAAGTCCAGCTCTTCGTCCAGCCCTTGGGCGACCTGTTCCATCGCGCTATGCCCTTCGCGATAGGCCGCTGCCAGACGCAAGGCGTATTCGCCGGGCTCGACGATCTGTATCGGCAGCGCCCGGCCGCACACGCGCTGCGCTTCCGCCAACGCGGTCAGCGATGCATCGGCGCGTATCACCAGGCATGGCTTGTCACCCGCTTGCTCCAGCAGCACACCGCAACGCCGGGCAAACCCGAACGCCAATTGCTCGCAGACTCCGCTCAT
This sequence comes from Pseudomonas sp. Irchel s3f7, assembly GCF_900187615.1. Lineage (GTDB taxonomy): Bacteria > Pseudomonadota > Gammaproteobacteria > Pseudomonadales > Pseudomonadaceae > Aquipseudomonas. The sequence continues at coordinate 272,383 of NZ_FYDO01000002.1, forward strand.
GGCATCACGGCGCCTTGCCGCGCAGGTCGAACACTGGCGCGTCACTCACGGGCTCGAACAACTGGCGCGCTTCGGCCGGCAGCAGCAACGAGTTGTTTTCACCGGCGCCGGACTTGCTCAGGTCACGCAGCGCGTTGTACCGCTGCTGGCTGACCTGGGACAGGTCCTCTTTGCTGCGCACGATGGTCGGACGCAGAAAAACCATCAGGTTGCTTTTGGTCTGGGTGTCGCGACTCCAGCGAAACAGCGCGCCGAGATACGGAATATCGCGCAGCAGCGGCACACCGCTTTTCTGGGTGCGCACGCTATCCCGGATCAGCCCGCCGATCACGATGATTTCGCCATCGTCGGCGAGGATGGTGCTCTTGAGCGCACGCTTGTTGGTGATCAAATCCGAAGAGTCGATGCCCGACACCGACGGCGCGATGTCCGACACTTCCTGCTGGACCTCAAGACGCAAAGTCGAGCCTTCATTGATGTACGGCTTGATCTTCAGGCTGATGCCCACGTCCTTGCGCTCGACGGTAGTGAACGGATTGTCCGCACCGTTGCTGTTGGTCGCGTAGGAGCCCGTCTTGAACGGTACGTTCTGGCCGACGATGATTTCCGCTTCCTGGTTATCCAGCGTCAACAGGCTCGGCGTCGAGAGCAGGTTGCTGTGGGTGTTGCTGGCCAGCGCCGAAATCAACGCACCGAAGCGGTCGCTGCCCAGTTGCAGGATCGCGCCTTCGGGGGCCGATTTTTTCTCATCGAATGTCAGCCCGCCGACAATCGGAATGTCGGTGCCGGGGAAGTTGATGAAGCCTTTGGCGTCGCCGGTGTTGAGGTTCCACTGCACACCGACGGCCTCGGCGATGTCCCCAGAGATTTCGACGATGGCGGCATGGATCAGCACTTGGGCCCGTGGCTGATCCAACTGACGCACGATGCTTTCGATGGTCCGCACTTGTGCCGGTTCGGCGATCAGCACCAAGGCATTCTGGCTTTCGTCAGCCTTGATCATGAACGTCGCGCCGGTGGATGCGTCCCTTGCATTGCCGACGCCGGGCGCCTGCTTTCTGCCCTGCCCCATCGACTCCAGAATCTCGGCCAATTGCTTGGCATCGCTGTGGCGCAGGCGAATCACCCGGGCGTTGTCGAGGGTGGCGGTGGCGGGCGTATCGAGGCCTCGCGCCAACTCGGTCAGGCGCTGGCGAACGGCCGGCGGACCGATGAAGATCAGGCGATTGGTGCGGTTGTCGGCCAACACCTGGATGGCGGACTCGGCGTTGCGTTTGCCCAGCGAAGCCTCGATCACGGGCGCGACATCAGCGGCCTGGGCATGCCGCAGTTGCACCACGGTATGCAGGTTGTTCTGACCGGAATCCAGTTGGCGCACGACCTTGCCGATGCGAGCCACATTGGCCGCTGTATCGGTCACCACCAACGCATTGGCCGACACCGACGGGCCGACGTAGCCACTGGCCGACACCAACGGCCGCACCAGCCCGGCAATGTCCGCAGCGCTGCTGGTGTTCAAGTCGATGACACGGGTCACATATTGCGAGGCCGTGGCGGTCTTTTCCGAGCCCTGACCGGCGCGCGTCCTGGCCTCGGCAACCGGCGTGATGAGGATCCGGTCGCCCTCGTCGATCACCGTAAAGTTGTGGGCATCGAGCACCGAATAGAACAGCCGGCGCACCCCTTCGCGGTCCAGCGCCTGGCGGGACATGACCGTGATGCGGCCGGAGACTCGAGGGTCCAGCACCACGGTGGTTCCCAGAATGTTGGAGATCTCTTCGACGATGTCGCGCAGTTCGGCATTGTTCATCGCCAACTGCCATTTTTCTTCCTCGGCCTCAAGGGCGCCGTGGAACAACGCGATCGTCATGGCGACAAAAAAAAGCACAGGCCGCAACGCCTGTGCCCCGAGAACGCTATTCATGAATGTGTTCACTCTGACACCCCGGTATCGGGGAGGAAAAAACGCGGAGAAATGATCGGTGCCGGTGATTTGGCGGGGGCTTCAACCCGATGCAGAAAAGCGCTGGCAGCAGGCTTGAGGGCCAACAATTCTTCTCGCCCCTTGCTCCACAACACCACCTGACCGGCCTCGATCCGGCGCAGTACGCTGCCGCCGGGCAGGCGATCTCCCACCTTGTAAAGGTGCGAACCCTGGGAGTCCGCCAGCAACGCTTTGGATAATCCGCTGCGGATAACAAAACTCGCGTGCAAGATCAGTGGTTCGGTACTGGGTACCAACTGCGCACCGGCCGTGAGGCCGAGCACCGTAGCGACCGAGGTTGCATCTAGCATTTCTCGGGGCAGTGCAGCTGTTCGAATGATCTCGACGGGCTGGGGAGGAGTCGCAAGGCCTTCGCGAAAACGCCACTCTTGCCAGGCCAGAAATGCGCCGTAGCTTACTGGCACCGCCAATAAGCACAGACGTGCAGCGAGCCTGGTCAAACGTGCCAGTGAAAACCTCACAGCTCCATTCACTCAAATTGCCCCTTCGCCGCCTTGTTGCACCGAAAAAATGACATTCGTCGCAACACGCGATGGTTGCAGGCTTCATGGAAAATCACGGCACCGACATGCAGCGCAATCAGTAACGAAAGCACAACACATGCCCAAATATGCACGGTGAAGTAACGGGCGATCAGATGCGGATCACGCAGCGGTTGAGCAAATTCCACAACCCCAAACACATCAATCGGACGATCCATCATCAACACGCCAGTCACCAGTACGATGGCGACAATCAGATAAATCAGCATGTGCACCAACGGTGCAAGCGCATCGACAAGCAAAATGGATTTCCAGTCCAAACAACGGACATGCGAAAAAAACAAAAACAGCCGCCATACAAAAAACGGTATGAACACGGTCGTCAGCGAGACATTGAAGGACGCTACCGACTGTTTGATGGGTGCCGAAACGTCAACACTGGCCACAAAAAAACCGGACAGCAACGTCCATAAAATGACAGCCGCCGAAAACCAGTGCAGCCATACACGCAGCGTGGAGTAAACCAAAACCGTCATTTTCAACCCGATCATCAACAGATGAGATGAGTCTTCAGGCGACCCGAATTCGATCACCTGAAGTGTCACGCAAAGGACTTACAGCTTGTTCCACGCCATGTGCCAATGAGCACCGACGCCGGGCTCGTAACCGTTGGCGCTCGGGCTGTACTGCTTGCAGTAACCGGACTTAGGGAACGGCTTGCATTCAAAGACTTCATTGGTCTTCGGTTGCAGGACTTTGGTGCCGTCGGTGTAGTCGCTGATGCCTTCGGGGAACACGAAGTCATAGTCGGCGCCTGCGCCTTCACCGGTCATGTTGACGGTCTGGGTATCCTGGCGAGTGGTACGGCCATCCAGGGTGGTGCCGACGAGCGTCAGGGTGTGCACATCCGGATTGCTGCGAACATCCATGCTGAGCATGGCTGAACCGCTGTCGATTTGTGTCGAGGTCACACCGACCGGCTTGTTGCTCTTGTCGAACAACGTCGCTTCGATGTTCATCCTGCGGTTGGACAGCACGCCGAAATCGACTTTGGCCTGACCTTTGTCCAGCACGTACTCAGGTTGCAGCGTCGACACCCCAAGGCGCGCGGCGGCGTCTTCCTTCATGTCCAGCTGCACTTCGTAACGGATAACACCGCTTTGTTTCTGGGCGTAAATACTGTTGCTGCCTTTGACCGGTTCGATATTGCCGCTTTCATCACGGACACCGGCACGGACCAGGGTGTGGGTGGCGTTGATCTTTTCCGCCAGGTTGAATGCCCAGTTTTGCGGCACGCCGCCTTCAGCGTTGTCGATGCTGATTTCGACGCTGTACTCCGGGTTCTCGCCAGTAGCGGAGAACGCACGAGCCTTGACCTTGTCGCCCACCAGCAATGTGGTCGAAGGCGCGATGCTGCCCACGGAGGACCAACCACCCGGCAGTTCTGCTTCCGCCAGGATGTTCACGTCAGTCGGGTTGTAGAACGCCGCATCGGTATCACCGACAGTCCAGATCGCCAGAATGACGTGATGACCGGTTTTCTCAGGGGGGATGGTGCAGGTGTGCTTATCGCTGTCAGACGGCTTCTGATTGCCACCATCGACGGTGCAGAACGGATTTTCTTCAAAAGTGGCTCGCTTGAGCGATTCGTTCGGGTTCCAGCCGTCGCGGCTGATGAAGTACTCATGCTTGGTGGCCGGGTGAACGGCGGTGTAGCGCCACTGGAAATCGATCGTGCGATTCTTGATTTCCGTCAGGTGCCAGCGGGTGGCGGACTGCGCGTCCAGTGCGGAGAACAGCGCGTGGCCGCCACTGGCGATTTTGCCATCGACCGGGCCCTGCAGCGGTGCGCCGCCGACGCCAGCCGGGAAGCCTTTGAAGGTTTCACCGACGCTTTGCGGTTCGTACTGGGCGCCGCCGCAGTTTGTGTTCAAACCTTTCTGGCAAACCAGGGCACGGGAAGGTGGCACTTCCAGATAGCCGTGTGCGGAAACGGTTTGCGTGGTCAGCATTGCCGACAACAGGACCGCAGTGGACGTGCACGCGGTCAACGCACTTCTTTTATCAAACGTGATTTTCATGAATATTCCAGGCTGATTATCGAAAACAGGGCACCTTGTGGGCGCCGAAGTTCGCTTCGTGATTGTTCGGCGTTGCGCCGGACAAGGGCCTGGAACCTTACGGGGATAGAAGAAAATTCTATGTAGGAGGAGTCAACAAACGAGGCGGGAACAGTCTCTCTATTCCCCTATCTGACAACATCAGAAACTACTCTTACAGCCAGTGATGATTTATCGACCGAACTTTTAAACGGCATAAAAAAACCTGTCCGGCACGAGGCGGGACAGGTTTTTGCGAAACCGGGATTAACCGTTACTCGTGATACTGCGCCGACAACTCATGCACCGCGCGCAGGAAGGCACCGGCGTGCTCCGGATCGACTTCCGGGGTGATGCCATGGCCGAGGTTGAACACGTGGCCGCTGCCTTTGCCATAGCTGGCCAGAATGCGCCCGACTTCGGTACGGATGGCTTCCGGTTTTGCGTAAAGCACGGTCGGGTCCATGTTGCCTTGCAGGGCGACTTTGTCACCCACGCGGGCGCGGGCACTGCCGATGTCGCAGGTCCAGTCCAGGCCCAGTGCATCGGCGCCGGCATCGGCGATGCTTTCCAGCCACAGGCCACCGTTCTTGGTGAACAGGATGACCGGCACCTTGCGACCTTCGTGTTCGCGGATCAGGCCGCTGACGATTTTCTTCATGTAGGCCAGGGAGAATTCCTGGTACGCCGCCGCCGAGAGGGCACCGCCCCAGCTGTCGAAGATCTGTACCGCTTGCGCACCGGCCATGATCTGACCGTTGAGGTAACTGGTGACCGTCTGCGCGAGCTTGTCCAACAGCAGGTGCAAGGCTTGCGGGTTGTCGTAGAGCATGGTTTTGGTCTTGCGGTAGTCTTTCGACGAGCCGCCTTCGACCATGTAGGTGGCCAGGGTCCATGGGCTGCCGGCAAAGCCGATCAGCGGCACGCGGCCGTTCAGTTCGCGGCGGATGGTGCTGACCGCGTCCATCACGTAGCCGAGGTCTTTGTGCGGATCAGGAATCGGCAGGGCCTCGATGTCGGCCAGGGTGCTGACGACTTTCCTGAAGCGCGGACCTTCGCCGGTTTCGAAGTACAGGCCTTGGCCCATGGCATCGGGGATGGTCAGGATGTCGGAGAAGAGAATCGCTGCGTCCAGTTGCGGGTAGCGGTCGAGCGGCTGCATCGTGACTTCGCAAGCGAACGCCGGGTTCATGCACAGGCTCATGAAATCGCCGGCCTTGGCACGGCTGGCGCGGTATTCAGGCAGGTAGCGACCGGCCTGACGCATCATCCACACGGGGGTGACGTCTACGGGTTGCTTGAGCAGGGCGCGCAGGAAACGGTCGTTCTTCAGGGCAGTCATGTCGGCATCCGGAAAAAAAGTGCGGGCATTTTCTCAGAGCGCGACGCAAAAGGCACGGTTGCAGGTCAGCCTTTTGTCTATCGAGTCAATTTGTCGCATTTTTGCAGCACCCAAAAACACTGTAGGAGCCGGCTTGCTGGCGATGCAGACGACGCGGTGTATCAGGTACACCGCGTTATCGTTCATCGCCAGCAAGCCGGCTCCTACAGGGTGAGGCGTCGATCAGACGCCCAGGTAATCCAGGATCCCTTCGGCGGCATTGCGGCCTTCGAAGATCGCCGTCACCACCAGGTCGGAACCGCGCACCATGTCGCCACCGGCGAAGATTTTCGGGTTGCTGGTCTGGTGCTTGTACTGACCTTGTTCCGGTGCCACGACACGGCCCTGGCTGTCGGTCTGGATGCTGAACTGCTCAAACCACGGCGCCGGGCTTGGACGGAAACCGAAGGCGATAACCACGGCGTCGGCCGGGATGATCTCTTCGGAACCCGGGATCGGCTCGGGGCTGCGACGGCCACGGGCGTCCGGCTCGCCGAGACGGGTCTCGACCACCTTCACGCCTTCGACCTTGTCTTCACCGACAATGGCGATCGGCTGGCGGTTGTAGAGGAATTTCACGCCTTCTTCCTTGGCGTTCTTCACCTCTTTGCGCGAGCCCGGCATGTTCGCTTCGTCACGACGATAGGCGCAGGTCACCGACTTGGCGCCCTGGCGGATCGACGTCCGGTTGCAGTCCATCGCCGTGTCGCCACCGCCGAGTACCACGACCTTCTTGCCTTTCATGTCGACGAAATCTTCCGGCGACTTTTCAAAGCCCAGGTTGCGGTTGACGTTGGCGATCAGGAAATCCAGCGCGTCGTACACGCCCGGCAGGTCTTCACCGGCAAAGCCGCCCTTCATGTAGGTGTAGGTGCCCATGCCCATGAATACGGCATCGTATTCTTCGAGCAGTTGCTCCATGGTCACGTCCGTGCCCACCTCGGTGTTGAGGCGGAACTCGATGCCCATGCCGGTGAAGACTTCGCGACGATTGCTCAGCACGGTCTTTTCCAGCTTGAACTCGGGAATGCCGAAGGTCAGCAGACCGCCGATTTCCGGGTTCTTGTCGAACACCACCGGAGTCACGCCGCCACGCACCAGCACGTCGGCACAGCCCAGGCCCGCAGGCCCGGCACCGATGATCGCGACACGTTTGCCGGTCGGCTTGACCTTGGACATGTCCGGGCGCCAGCCCATGGCGAACGCGGTGTCGGTGATGTACTTCTCCACCGAACCGATGGTCACCGCGCCGAAGCCGTCGTTAAGGGTGCAGGCACCCTCGCACAGACGGTCCTGCGGGCACACCCGGCCGCAGACTTCCGGCAGGGTGTTGGTCTGGTGCGACAGTTCGGCGGCCTGGAGGATGTTGCCCTCGGCCACCAGCTTCAGCCAGTTGGGAATGAAGTTGTGCACCGGGCACTTCCATTCGCAATACGGGTTACCGCAACCCAGGCAGCGGTGGGCCTGGTCGGCCGACTGCTGGGGTTTGAAGGGTTCGTAGATTTCCACGAACTCTTTCTTGCGTTGACGCAACAGTTTCTTCTTCGGATCCTTGCGCCCGACCTCGATGAATTGGAAGTCGTTGCTGAGTCGTTCGCCCATCTTCAAAACCTCTTACACGACAGCTTCAAGCTCTAAGCTTCAAGCTGCAAGACAATCACGGTGGCAGGCACAACGCGCACTGCTGTTAACTTGCGGCTTGAAGCTTGCCGCTTGCAGCTGCGTCGTTACTGCGGATTCGCACGAGTACTGGAGAGCAGAGATTTCAAGCTCGCCGCCTTAGGTTTGACTAGCCAGAAACGACGCAAGTAATCATCGAGGTTCTCGGCGAGTTCACGACCCCACTCGCTGTCGGTTTCCTCGACGTACTCGTTCAGCACGCGTTGCAAATGGCTGCGGTAGGCTTCCATCGCCTCGCCGCTGATCCGCTGGATTTCCACCAGTTCGTGGTTGACCCGGTCAACGAAGGTGTTGTCCTGGTCGAGCACGTAGGCGAAACCGCCGGTCATGCCAGAGCCGAAGTTGTAACCGGTCTTGCCCAGAACGCAGACGAAACCACCGGTCATGTACTCGCAGCAGTGATCGCCAGTGCCTTCCACGACGGTGTGGGCACCGGAGTTACGCACGGCGAAACGCTCGCCCGCGGTACCGGCGGCGAACAGCTTGCCGCCAGTGGCGCCGTACAGGCAGGTGTTGCCGATGATGGCACTGTCCTGGGTGCGGTAGACGCTGCCCTTCGGCGGAACGATGACCAGCTTGCCGCCGGTCATGCCCTTGCCGACGTAGTCGTTGGCATCGCCTTCCAGGTACATGTTCAGGCCGCCAGCGTTCCACACGCCGAAGCTCTGACCGGCAGTGCCCTTGAAGCGGAACGTGACCGGCGCGTTGGCCATGCCCTGGTTGCCGTGCTTGCGCGCGATTTCGCCGGAGATCCGTGCGCCGATGGAACGGTCGCAGTTGCAGATATCCAGGGCGAACTCGGCGCCGCTCAGGTCGTTGATCGCCGAGGTGGCCATGTCGACCATTTTCTCGGCCAGCAGGCCCTTGTCGAACGGCGGGTTGCGCTCAACGCCACAGAACTGCGGCTTGTCCGCCGGCACGTGGTCGCTGCCCAGCAACGGGGTCAGGTCGAGGTGATGTTGCTTGGCGGTCTGACCTTCGAGGATTTCCAGCAGATCGGTACGGCCGATCAGCTCTTCGAGGGAGCGCACGCCCAGCTTGGCCAGCCACTCACGGGTTTCTTCGGCGACGTAGGTGAAGAAGTTCACCACCATGTCGACGGTACCGATGTAGTGATCCTTGCGCAGCTTCTCGTTCTGAGTCGCTACGCCGGTGGCGCAGTTGTTCAGGTGGCAGATGCGCAGGTATTTGCAGCCCAGGGCGATCATTGGCGCGGTGCCGAAGCCGAAGCTTTCAGCGCCGAGGATGGCTGCCTTGATCACGTCGAGGCCGGTTTTCAGGCCGCCGTCGGTCTGTACCCGGACTTTGCCGCGCAGGTCGTTGCCACGCAGGGTCTGGTGGGTTTCGGCCAGGCCGAGCTCCCACGGAGCGCCCGCGTATTTGATCGAGGTCAGCGGCGATGCGCCGGTGCCGCCGTCGTAGCCGGAGATGGTGATCAGGTCCGCATAGGCCTTGGCCACACCGGCGGCGATGGTGCCGACGCCCGCTTCTGCTACCAGCTTCACCGAGACCAGTGCCTTCGGGTTGACTTGTTTCAGGTCGAAAATCAGCTGCGACAAGTCTTCGATCGAATAGATGTCGTGGTGCGGCGGTGGCGAAATCAGGGTCACGCCCGGCACTGCATAACGCAGTTTGGCGATCAGGCCGTTGACCTTGCCGCCTGGCAGTTGACCGCCTTCGCCCGGCTTGGCGCCCTGGGCGACCTTGATCTGCAGCACTTCAGCGTTGACCAGGTATTCCGGGGTTACACCGAAACGGCCGGTCGCGACTTGCTTGATTTTCGAGCTCTTGATGGTGCCGTAGCGTGCCGGGTCTTCGCCGCCTTCGCCGGAGTTGGAACGCGCACCGAGGCGGTTCATGGCTTCGGCCAGGGCTTCGTGAGCTTCCGGCGACAGGGCGCCCAACGAAATACCGGCGGAGTCGAAGCGCTTGAGCACCGATTCCAGCGGTTCGATCTCGCTGATGTCCAATGGAGTGTCGAGGGTTTTGACTTTCAGCAGGTCGCGGATCATCGACACCGGGCGGTTGTCCACCAGCGACGTGTATTCCTTAAACTTGCTGTAGTCGCCCTGCTGCACAGCGGCTTGCAGGGTGTTGACCACGTCCGGGTTGTACGCGTGATATTCGCCACCGTGGACGAACTTCAGCAGACCACCCTGCTGGATCGGCTTGCGCGGGCTCCAGGCTTCGGTGGCCAGGGCTTTCTGCTCGGCTTCGATGTCGACGAAACGCGCACCCTTGATGCGGCTCGGCACGCCACGGAAGCTCAGGTTGCAGACTTCCTCGGACAGGCCGATGGCTTCGAACAGCTGCGCACCGCGGTACGAAGTGATGGTCGAGATGCCCATCTTCGACAGGATCTTCAGCAAGCCCTTGGTGATGCCTTTACGGTAATTCTTGAACACCTCGTAGAGGTCGCCCAGCACTTCACCGGTCCGGATCAGGTCGCCCAGCACTTCGTAGGCCAGGAACGGATAAACGGCAGAGGCGCCGAAACCGATCAGCACGGCGAAGTGATGCGGGTCACGTGCAGTCGCGGTTTCAACAAGGATGTTGGAGTCGCAACGCAGGCCTTTTTCGGTCAGGCGGTGGTGCACCGCGCCGGTGGCGAGCGAAGCGTGGATCGGCAACTTGCCCGGGGCAATATGACGGTCGCTCAGCACGACTTGAGTACGACCGGCGCGCACGGCTTCTTCAGCTTGATCGGCAACGTTGCGGATCGCAGCTTCCAGGCCGACGCTTTCGTCGTAGTTCAGATCGATGATCGCGCGCTCGAAGCCCGGACGATCGAGGTTCATCAGCGAGCGCCACTTGGCCGGGGAAATGACCGGCGAGCTGAGGATCACGCGCGAGGCGTGTTCCGGCGACTCTTGGAAGATGTTGCGCTCGGCACCGAGGCAGATCTCCAGCGACATGACGATGGCTTCACGCAGCGGGTCGATCGGCGGGTTGGTGACCTGCGCGAACTGCTGGCGGAAATAGTCGTACGGCGTACGCACGCGCTGGGACAGCACGGCCATCGGCGTATCGTCGCCCATCGAGCCAACGGCTTCGTAGCCCTGCTCGCCGAGCGGACGCAGCACCTGGTCGCGCTCTTCGAACGTGACCTGATACATCTTCATGTATTGCTTGAGCTGATCGACGTCGTAGAACGCCGAACCGTGATCGTTGTCTTCCATGGTTGCCTGGATGCGCAGGGCATTCTTGCGCAGCCATTGCTTGTACGGATGACGGGACTTCAGACGGTTGTCGATGGCGTCGGTGTCGAGGATCTGGCCGGTTTCGGTGTCCACGGCAAAGATCTGGCCCGGGCCAACGCGGCCTTTGGCAATCACGTCTTCAGGCTGGTAGTTCCAGACGCCGATTTCCGAAGCCAGGGTGATGAAGCCGTTGGTGGTGGTCACCCAACGCGCCGGACGCAGACCGTTACGGTCGAGCAGGCACACCGCGTAACGACCGTCGGTCATTACCACGCCGGCCGGGCCGTCCCACGGTTCCATGTGCATCGAGTTGTATTCGTAGAACGCACGCAGATCCGGGTCCATGGTCTCGACGTTCTGCCACGCAGGCGGAATGATCATCCGCACGCCACGGAACAGGTCGATGCCACCGGTGACCATCAGCTCGAGCATGTTGTCCATGCTGGAGGAGTCGGAACCGACACGGTTGACCAGCGGGCCGAGTTCTTCCAGATCCATCAGATCGTTGGTGAACTTGGTGCGACGGGCCACGGCCCAGTTGCGGTTGCCGGTAATGGTGTTGATCTCGCCGTTGTGCGCCAGGAAGCGGAACGGTTGAGCCAGCGGCCATTTCGGCAGGGTGTTGGTGGAGAAGCGCTGGTGGAACACGCAAATCGAAGTTTGCAGGCGCTCATCGCTCAGGTCTGGATAGAAGGCGGTCAAATCCGCCGGCATCATCAGGCCTTTGTAAATGATGGTCTTGTGGGAAAAGCTGCACACGTAGTGATCGCTGTCGGCGGCGTTGGCCACGGACGAGCGACGACGGGAGGTGAACAGTTTGACGGCCATGTCCTGATCGCTCAGGCCTTCTCCGCCGATGTACACCTGCTCGATCTGCGGCAGGCGCTCAAGGGCCAGGCGGCCGAGGACGCTGGTGTCGATTGGCACTTTGCGCCAGCCGATCAGTTGCAGGCCGGCGGCCAGGATCTCGCGGTTCATGTTCTCGCGAGCGGCTTCGGCTTTCACCGGGTCCTGGTTGAAGAAAACCATGCCCACCGCATATTGCTTGGGCATTTCAACGCCGAAGGTTTCCTGGGCGATAGCGCGCAGGAACGCGTCCGGCTTTTGAATCAGCAGACCGCAACCGTCACCGGTCTTGCCGTCGGCATTAATCCCACCGCGGTGGGTCATGCAGGTCAGGGCCTCGATGGCCGTTTGCAAAAGGGTATGACTGGGCTCGCCCTGCATATGGGCAATCAGGCCGAAACCGCAGTTATCCTTGAATTCATCTGGTTGGTACAGACCTGCTTTCATAGACACTTTCTCACCAGGCTGCCTCTTATCGAGGCAAATTTCTTTTCAATTCAACTAGTTACCTTCCGCGCCGAACGTACGCCAGCTTTGCGGGGGCAAAAGGGAGGTCATTGTACACACCGACACAGAGGCTCACAAATTTGACGACGAGATGTCGCAAATCTATGTCGCATTTGTGAAAGGTTTAAAGCGATACGCTGTGCTAGTCAAAACTTTTTTTAATTCTGACCGCAACGACTCAAAGACTACTGTGACGCAGACACCACAAGGCACGCAGTCTGTAGAGACGGCGCGCACTTGCAGAGATTTTGAGGTGCCTGGAGAGGCGGCCTGGGTAAGGCCGCCGAATCTTCAGCGAGTTGTTGCCAGTTCCTGTTGGACGCTGGCGACAGTGCGAGGCCAAGGTTTACCAGCCTGAACCTTCGCTGGCAAGGCCTTGATGGCGGAAACGGCTGCATCACGATTGGAGAAATTGCCGTAAGTGATGACGTAAAGCGGCTTGCCGTTGAGGACTTTCTTGAAATAACGGTACTCGCCGCCCTGCTCTTTCACGAAGCTTTGCGCGCTCGCTTCAGAGCTGGTGCCGAGGATCTGCACCACGTAGTTGCCCGGCGCCTGACCGGCATACCAGGTACCGCCAGCGGCCTTGGCGGCAGGCGCGGTTTTCTCGGCAGGCTTGGCTGCGGCGACGGCCGGTTTGGCAGGCGCTGGAGCAGGCTTGGCGGCAGGCGCCGGAACCGGTGCCGGCTTGGCTGTAGCGACTTGAGTCGGCGCAGGTGTCGGCTTGGCCGCTGGCGTCGGCGCAGCACCGGCCGTAACGCCCGCTGGCGGCGCAACCGTGGTCACGGTTGGCGGTGTATCGCTCGAACCTTCAAGCGGCACACCATCATCGCCTTCGGTGATGCCACCCGCCGCTTCGGCCAGCGGGCCACGCATGACCGGCTGCGAGTTACCGACCAACGGCAAAGGCATCGGCTGCGTGTTGCCGGCGAATTCGACGGACGGAGCGCCATCGCTCGATTGTGGCGCGCCCTGGCCGAGTGGCAATTGCGCCTGTTCGTTGGCCGGCGCACCGGTGCTCGGTGCTTTGCTGCGACCTGGCATCAACCAGGCGGCGGCTACCGCGACCACGACGACGGCGGAAATCGCCAATACGTGTTTCTTCGGCATATTGAACCCCATTTTTGGACGCTTCACCGCTGAGCGGCTGGCAATCATGGCTTCGATCATTGCATCGCGGGCGACCTGGTTGATGTTGCCAGGCCAACCGTCGGAGCTTTCGTGAATATCAGAGATCTGTTGCGCGGTGAAAAGTTCGATACCCCGACCCGCACCCTCAAGGCGCTGATCCAGATATTCGCGGGTCTCTTCTTCGGTGTAAGGCTGCAGCTCGATGACGTGGAAGCGTTCTTCCTCAAGGTGCAACGCATCAAGCTGAGCAATCAGCGACGACTCACCGAACAGGAACACATGTGGGCGACCTTCCGGCGCGCCGGCAGCCAGGCCCATCAAGGCTTCAAGCGCGGACTCGTCGAGCTGCTCGGCATCATCCACCAGCAGGTAGACTTCCTGCCCGGTAAGGGCAAGTTGCACCACCTGGGCCAGGATTGCGTCGATTTCGGCGTGCGCCACGTCCAGCGCCTGGGCCACCTGGCGCAGGACACCCGCCGCATCACCGGCACCACGGGCGGAAACCACCACGCTCTGCACCGTTTGCTTGTTGGTACTGGCCACGAGGGCCTGGCGCAGCAGGGTCTTGCCACTGCCCTGCGGGCCAGTGACGACCAGCAACAACTGGCTGTAACGCGCCAGATGATGCAGTTGCCCCAGTACCGGTTTGCGCTGGGCCGGGAAGAATTTGAAGCCAGGAACCCGCGGAGCAAAAGGGTCATGACTCAATTGGAAATGGCCGAGGAACGCCTCGTCGGCATGCAAACTAGTCATCTCGATCTTATTAACCTTTAAGCTGAGCCAGGGCGCGGTAATCCGCTCCCAGCGTGGCCTGTAGAACCTCTTTCGGATAATCGTCGGTCACCACCGCTTCGCCCATTTGGCGCAGCAGCACCAGGCGCAAACGACCGTCGATCACTTTTTTATCAATTGCCATATGTTCGAGGAAATCGGCTTCGCTCATCTCTTCTGGCGGGACAACCGGCAACCCGGCACGCTGGAACAGGCGAATGCCGCGATCGCGTTCCTGCTCACTGATCCAGCCCAGACGCGCGGACATTTCCAGAGCCATTACGGTGCCAGCAGCGACCGCTTCCCCATGGAGCCAGACACCATAGCCCATGTGGGTTTCGATGGCGTGACCGAAAGTGTGCCCCAGGTTCAACGTGGCGCGAACACCCGTCTCCTTTTCATCGGCACCGACCACCGCCGCCTTGGCCGCGCAAGAGCGCTCGATGGCATAGGTCAGGGCTTGTTGATCCAGATTGCGCAGGCGGTCGACGTTGTCTTCGAGCCAGGTCAGGAACGGCTCGTCGCAGATCAAACCGTACTTGATGACTTCCGCCAGGCCAGCTGAGAGCTCACGGGCCGGCAGGGTATTGAGGCTGGCGGTATCGATCAGCACTACGTTCGGCTGATAGAAGGCGCCGACCATGTTTTTGCCCAGCGGGTGGTTGATCCCGGTCTTGCCACCCACGGAAGAGTCGACTTGCGACAACAGCGTGGTCGGGACCTGAATGAAATCGACGCCACGCTGATAGCAGGCTGCCGCGAAACCGGCCATGTCGCCGATCACGCCGCCACCGAGGGCGATCACCGTGGTGCGACGGTCGTGACGCGCAGTCAGCAGGCCATCAAAAATCAGTTGCAGGGTTTCCCAGGTCTTGAAGGCTTCGCCATCGGGAAGCACCACGGAGATCACCGAGAATTGCGACAGGCTGCGGGTCAGACGTTCAAGATAAAGCGGCGCAACGGTTTCGTTGGAGATGATCGCCACTTGCCGTCCGCGAATGTGCGGGGCCAGCAGCTCAGGCTGATCCAACAAACCTTCGCCAATATGAATCGGGTAGCTGCGCTCGCCTAGATCGACCTTGAGTGTCTGCATGTGTCCCCACAGTGAAGATGAAATCAGGCGTCTTGCCTTGGGTTAACGAATGTCCACGGCGTTTGCTGGTATGACGCCAATCGCAAGCCGTCCGCCACAACCTTGAGCGGTCATGGCAGGACGCCGAGGATAGCGCATTTCGAGCGGCGTTTTAACGGGGCGGCAGCTGCTGCAAACGCTCGAGAATATCCAGCACGACCATTCGCGGAGGCCGCTCATCGGTTTCGACCACCAGATCGGCGATCTCCCGATAAAGCGGATCGCGGATGGCCAGCAGATCCCGAAGGGTCTTGGCCGGATCGGCGGTGCGCAACAGCGGTCGATTGCGGTCGCGGGCCGTGCGGCCGACCTGCTGCTCGACAGAGGCATGCAGATAAACCACCCGTCCACCGGCGTGCAGCGCCCGCCGATTGGCTTCGCGCATGACTGCGCCACCACCGGTCGCCAGCACCACACCGTCGTAATCGCACAATTCGGCAATCATTGCCTCCTCGCGATCACGAAAGCCCGGTTCGCCTTCCTTATCGAAAATCCATGGGATATTGGCGCCCGTGCGTAATTCAATTTCCTTATCGGAATCTTTGAATGGCAAGCGCAACTCTTTGGCCAGCAATCGGCCGATGGTGCTTTTTCCAGCGCCCATCGGTCCTACAAGAATCAAATTTCGCACAGAATCAACGACTCACAGCAATCGCCTGGTTATTCATGATACGCGGTGTGAGAAACACCAACAGCTCGGATTTTTTCTCCGAAACCACGTCACGCCGGAAAAGGCGGCCAAGATACGGCACATCGCCAAGAAATGGCACCTTATCTACAACCTTGCTCTGAGTATTTGAGAAAACACCACCAATGACGATGGTCTCGCCATCGTTGACCAGGACCTTGGCGTTGACCTCGTTTTTCTTGATCGGCGGCACGTCCTGGACCATGTTCAGGTAATCCGGCTCGTCCTTGGTGACCTTGACCTCCATGATGATCCGGTTGTCCGGCGTGATCTGCGGCGTCACCTCCAGCGACAGCGACGCCTCCTTGAAGGACACCGACGTAGCGCCGCTGGAGCTGGCTTCCTGATAAGGAATCTCGGTGCCCTTGAGGATTTTTGCGGTTTCCTTGTCGGACGTGACCACCTTGGGTTGCGAGACAATTTCGCCGTTGCCGGTCTTCTCCATGGCGGTCAGTTCAAGGTCCAGCAAGACGTTATCGGTAATGAACGCAATGCCGATTCCCGAGGTATTTGCCGCAGCCCCCAAGTCGACGAACGGTGTATTGGTGCTGGTACTGCCGGGCGTACCGATGGTCGACGAACCGTTGACGCCATTGCTGACGCCGGAGGTGTTCCAGTTACCTTTGTTTTGTATCGAACCACCCCAGCGCACCCCGAGACTCTTGTCATAGTCGACGTTGGCTTCGACGATCCGCGCCTCGATCATCACCTGACGTACCGGAATATCCAGTTGCGCGACGATGCGACGCAATTCGTCGAGACGGTCCTGAGTCTGGTAGGCAATGATGTTGTTGGTGCGCTCATCGACGGTGATAGAACCCCGCTCGTCGGCTTTCGCCTCGGCATTGGTCACCGACTGGAACAGCTTGGCGATATCGGCGGCCTTGGCGTAATTGACCTGCAACAGCTCCCGGCGCAACGGCGCGAGATCGGCGATCTGCTTTTGCGATTCGAGCTCCTGACGTTCGCGGGCGGCAATTTCGTCGGCCGGCGCAACGAGCAGGACATTGCCAACCTTGCGCTTATCCAGCCCCTTGGTTTTCAGCACCAGATCCAGCGCCTGATCCCACGGAACGTTCTGCAAGCGCAAGGTAATGCCGCCTTGTACGGTGTCGCTGGCCACCAGGTTGAGGTTGGTGAAATCGGCGATCAATTGCAGGACTGAGCGCACATCGATGTCCTGAAAGTTCAGCGAGAGCTTCTCCCCGCTGTAGGGCCGATTGGTATTGCGCTTTTGCAGGTCGTCGACAGTCATCGGACGGATGCTGACCGTAAGCTTGTTATCGGTCTGATAGGTCGAGTATTCGAAGGCCCCGCTGGGTTCAATGCTGATGGTTGCCCGATCGCCGGTCGCACTGGCCTTGACGAACTGCACGGGTGTAGCGAAATCCTTCACATCCAGCCGTACGCGCAATGGCTCAGGCAGTCGCGTCCGGGCAAACCCGAGGAGGATTTTGCCGTCGCGCTCCTGAATGTCGGGAGCCATCGACGGATCCGACAAGTCGATCACGACATTGCCTTCACCCTGGGTCCCGCGCTGAAAATCCACGCCACGAATGGCTTTGCCTGCGGGCGCAGTATTTCGTGCCGGGCTTGATGCAGCAGCGGGGGCCCGCTGTGAGACCAGGGGTCTGACCTCTTGCCCGACCACGACGAACAGATCGTTGCCTTCGATCCGTGAATCGTACGGCGACAGTTGGTTCAGGTTAATGATCAGCCGCGTACGATCCTTGGCCTCGACGACCGTGGCGCTGCGGGCATTGCCACCACCCAGGTCATGGGTCTTGGTGGCGAGCTGACTGACAACGCCCGGCATGTCCAGCGCGATTCGGGCGGGTGATTCTGTCGTGTAGCCCTGAGGAACCGGAGGCGGCCCATCGAATGACAACTTCAACTCAACGCGCCCCCCTGGCAGCGCGTCGACATCCAGCGCTTTGAGGCTGGCCGCTTGTACCATCGGCGACAACATCGCTATCCATAGCGAAAGACCGAGGGTGGAAAAAATCCTGTTCATTATTTTTGTTCCACTATGAGTGCTCTTTCAAAGGGAGGGTCCGGGGTCGCTCCAGCCACGCGCCCTCACCGTCCGGGACGATTTCGATCACATCGACTTGCGAGCTGCTGATGGCGACTATCCGTCCGTCGTTGCGCCCCAGGTAATCGCCGACTTTCAGTCGATGCACACCCCCCGCCCCGCGCAGCAACGCAAAAGAGCCCGCTGCATTGGAGAGGGTGCCGACCATTTCGAATTGCTCGATGTTGAAACCTTCGAGGTATTGCTTGACCCGATCAGGGTCGGGGCTGACGTTGCGAGAGCCCTGTTTCTGACCCGCCCGATCGATTCGCACCTGCTGCGAAAACGGGCTTCGCAGGTTCCCGGCGCTGTAAGTGAATACCGGGTAAGACCGGGATGTCGGCGCTGGTTCAATCTTGCCCGGCGCACTCGAGCGCATTTGGTTCATGTACGCATCCAGGTCAGCGACGTCATCATCGCCACCACACCCGCCGAGTACACCCAACAGCAGGACAATCGCCAGATTACGCAGGCTCATTGCGCCAACCCCTTGCCGTTGTCGCGATACGTTTTGGCCTGAATGCTCATGCGCAACTTCGTCCCGCCCTCGGGATTGACCGGTGCAAGCTCGAAGTCATGCAAGGTGACGATTCGAGGCAAGCGCGCCACGCCGCTGACGAACATCGCAAGATCGTGATAACCACCGGTGACGGTGATCTGGATCGGCAATTCGATGTAAAACGGCCGGGAGACTTCCGGCAGCAGTTTGATTTCTTCGAACTCCAGGCCGCTGTCCAGGCCGGTACGCGTGATGTCTTCAAGCAGACCGGGCACTTCGGTGTCGCTGGGCAATTGCCGTAACAGCACGCTGAAGGCGTCCTCCATTTCCTCCATCTGCCGGGTATAGGGCTGCAGATTCGCGGCCATACGCGATTTGGCCGCAAACTGTTCCTTGAGCAGCAACTCTTGCTCGCGCTTCAGATCAAGCTGCCCCTCCAGCTCGCTGATGGAAAAGCTATAGCCCACTGCCAGCACCAGAATCATCAGCAAGCAGGCCACCAGGACTTTGATTGCCGGGGGCCAGGAGCCGATGTTGCTGCTGTCCAGATCGTTGATGTCGATTTTTCGCAACCCGTCGAACCACTCCGAGAGACTCATTCTCCCGCCTCCGGCGATGCGGGCTGAACCTGACGCACGGTCAGTTGAAAGACGCTGGCCTGATCAACCCGACCGACCGCGCTCGCCTTGACCTCGGTCAAGCTCGGCGCATCGAACCAGTCCGAAGCGTCCAGGTTACGCATCAGGTCAGAAACCCGATGGTTGGACTCCGCTGCGCCAGTGATGGACAGCACCTTGCCGGCCATTTTGACTTCGGTGAAATACACACCGTCGGGCAAGGTGCGGGTCAACTGGTCAAAGACGCGCCCGTTGATCGAGCGATTGCCTTGCAGGTCCTGGATGATGCGCATGCGTTCGACCAATTGCTGGCGACGCTCCTTGAGATCGCTGATCTGTTTGATCCGCTCATCGACCGTCGCTATTTGCTTGCCGATGTAATCATTGCGGGCGACTTGCCGCTCGACAGCGCCACTGATGATCTGATTCGCAACCGCTACGGTACCAGCGGCCCCCATCAGCACGGCAACCAGAACGCCTAAAAAGCGCCTGCGACGGATTTCACGCTGCTCTTCGCGCCAAGGTAAAAGATTGATGCGCGCCATCAGTCGAAACTCCTGAGGGCCAGCCCACAGGCAATCATCAACGCGGGCGCATCATTGGCCAGAGCAACGCCATCGACCTTGCCGCCCAGAACCATGTCCGAGAATGGATTGGCGATCCGGGTCGGCGTGTTCAAATGCTGTTCGATCAAGCGATCCAGCCCCGGGACCGATGCGGTGCCACCGGCCAGCAAGATGTGGTCAACCGTTTTGGAGTGGCCCGAGGCAAAGAACAATTGCAACGAACGGGAAACCTGCTGCACCAATGCCTCGCGGAAGGGCTGCAACACTTCATTGACGTAGTCCGTCGGCAGCCCACCATTCTTTTTCGCCAGGTCTGCCTGCTCCACGCTCAAGCCGTAGCGCCGCTGAATCTCCTCGTTCAGCTGTCGACCACCGAACAACTGTTCCCGCGAGTAGATGATCCGCCCGCTGTGCAGCACGCTCAGGGTGGTCATGGTGGCACCGATATCGACCAGCGCCACCGTCAAGCCCTCGTCGGAGGCTGCCAACCCGCTGGCGAGCAAGCCAAACGAACGCTCCAGCGCATACGCCTCGACATCGACCACACGAGCCGTGAGGCCGGCCAGCGTCAGGGCCGCTTCGAGGACTTCGACATTTTCCTTGCGACAGGCGGCGAGCAGCACATTCACACGCTCGGGATTGCGCGCTGATGCACCCTGAACGTCGAAGTCGATGGCGACTTCATCCAGCGAGTAGGGAATGTACTGGTCAGCCTCGATCTTCAGCTGGGTCTCCATTTCATCGTCAGAAAGGCCAGCCTGCATGTCGATGGTCTTGGTGATCACCGCTGAACCGGCCACCGCCACGGCGACGTTCTTCAGTCCGGTTTTGGCTTTGACCAGCACGCGAGCAAGCGCGAGCCCCACCCCTTCGAGTTCGGCGATGTTCTTTTCGACCACGGCACCGGTCGGCAGCGGCTCGATCGCATAGGCCTCGACCCGGTAGCGATCACCCTGACGGCTCAATTCGAGCAATTTCACTGAGGTGGATCCGATGTCGATGCCTAACAGCGTTTTGGCTTTTTTGTTGAAGAGTCCTAGCACTACCAATTCCCTATGACTATCCGTGAGTTACGGACTCTGCAATGTCCATTGCGTTCAACCCGCCCGTCTTGACAGCTGTGCAAATGACGCTGCCCGACAGAAAAATGCTTATAATGCCCAGCGTTTTTTTTCGCATTTGCTCAAGCGTGGTTCGTTTCCTTTACCCTGAACCCTGATGCCCAATTCATTTTTTGCCCTGGATATCCCAAAGCCTTGATTCGTCTGCTGAAGTTTTTCGGTTGGTCCATCGTCGCGGTTTTCTGCGGACTCCTTCTGGGTCTGAGCGGGGCGTTTCTCTACCTTAGCCCTGGATTACCCTCCGTGGAGGCCCTGCGAAGCATCCAGTTGCAGATTCCCCTGCGCGTCTACAGCAGCGACGACAAGTTGATCGCAGAGTTTGGCGAAATGCGCCGTACTCCGATCCGTTTCGCCGACATTCCCCCCAATTTCATTAATGCGTTACTAAGTGCTGAAGACGATAACTTCGCCAACCACTACGGCGTCGATCCGAGCAGCCTGATGCGTGCCGCGACCCAATTGATCAAAAGCGGACACATTCAGTCCGGCGGCAGCACCATCACCATGCAGGTCGCGAAGAACTTCTTCCTGACCAGCGAACGCAGCTTCTCGCGCAAAACCACCGAAATCCTTTTGGCCCTGCAGATCGAACGACAGCTGACCAAGGACGAGATCCTTGAGCTATACGTCAACAAGATCTACCTGGGTAACCGCGCCTACGGTATCGAGGCGGCGGCGCAGGTTTATTACGGCAAGTCGATCCGCGACGTCAGCCTGGCGCAGATGGCAATGATCGCCGGCCTGCCAAAAGCACCGTCGCGCTTCAACCCGTTGGCCAACCCGGCCCGCAGCAAGGAACGTCGCGACTGGATCCTGGGCCGCATGTACAAGCTCGGTAAAATCACCGAAGCCGACTACACCACCGCCGTCAACGAACCGCTGAACGCCAGTTATCACGTGCCGACACCGGAAGTGAACGCGCCGTACATCGCTGAAATGGCCCGCGCCGAAATGGTCGGCCGCTACGGCAGCGACGCCTACACCGAAGGTTTCCGCGTTACCACCACGGTACCGAGCAACCTTCAGGAACTGGCCAACACCGCCCTCCACGAAGGCCTGATAACTTACGACCGGCGCCATGGCTACCGTGGTCCGGAATCGCGTCTGCCGGGCAAGACTCGCGAAGCCTGGGCAACGGAATTGACCAAGCAGCGCACCATCAGCAGCCTTGAGCCGGCCATCGTGACCCAGGTCGACAAGAACGGCCTGCAAGTACTGACCCGCACTGGCCAGGAAACTGTCAGCTGGGACACCATGAAATGGGCTCGCCCATTCCTGAACACCAACAGCATGGGCCCCAATCCGAAGCAGCCTTCGGACGTGGCGCAGGTTGGCGACCTGATTCGCGTGCAGCGCCAGCCGGACAATTCACTGAAATTCAGTCAGATTCCACAGGCTCAGGGCGCGCTGGTCTCCCTTGATCCGCAGAACGGCGCGATTCGTTCGCTGGTCGGTGGTTTCGCCTTCGAGCAGAGCAATTACAACCGCGCCATGCAGGCCAAGCGCCAGCCCGGATCGAGCTTCAAACCGTTCGTCTACAGTGCAGCGCTGGACAGCGGCTACACCGCTTCCAGCCTGGTCAACGACGCGCCGATCGTGTTCGTTGACGAGTACCTGGACAAGGTCTGGCGCCCGAAGAACGACACCAACACGTTCCTTGGCCCGATCCGCCTGCGTGAAGCGCTCTACAAGTCGCGCAACCTGGTATCGATTCGCTTGCTGCAGGCGATGGGCGTTGGCAAGACCATTGACTACATCACCCGCTTTGGCTTCAACAAGCAGGATCTGCCGCCCAACCTGTCCCTGGCGCTGGGCACCGCAACCCTGACGCCTATGGAGATCGCCACCGGCTGGAGCACCTTCGCCAACGGCGGCTACAAGATCACCCCGTACATCATCGACAAGATCGAAAGCCGCAACGGCGATACGCTGTTCCGCGCCAACCCGCCGAGCGTGCCTCAGGGTGGCGCTGCCAGCGACGGTATTGCCGTGCCAGCGACTGAAGCCATCACGGTCAATGCAACCCCGAGCGAAATTCCTGGCACAACGCCCGCACCACAAACACCGGCCGTGGCCGAACGCATTGTCGATGGGCGCACCACGTACATCCTCAACAGCATGCTCCAGGACGTCATAAAGCTCGGCACCGGTCGTCGCGCACTGGCGCTGGGCCGCTCCGACATCGCAGGCAAAACCGGTACGACCAACGAATCCAAGGATGCCTGGTTCTCCGGCTACAACGCCGATTACGTGACCACGGTCTGGACCGGCTTCGACCAGCCTGAAAGCCTGGGGCGCAAGGAGTTCGGCGGTACCGTCGCATTGCCGATCTGGATCAACTACATGGGCGCCGCCCTCAAGGACAAGCCGCCACACACGCAAGCGGAGCCGGAAGGCCTTCTCAGCCTGCGGGTCGACCCGATCAGCGGGCGTGCAGCGAGCCCAGGCACGCCTGGGGCCTACTTCGAGCTGTTCAAGGCCGAGGACACGCCGCCATCGGTCAATGAACTGAGCAACGGCACAGCACCGGGCAGCCCACTGCCAGCGGACGAAGCGGCACCGATCGATTTGTTCTGATCCTGAGCCGCAAAAAAGCCCCGCCTTCGAGAGAAGTGCGGGGCTTTTTTACCTGCCCTTTTTGTATCGCCTTAGCCGCCCCTTCGCTGGCAAGCCAGCGCCTACAAGGACCGCGTGCATCAGCAGGATGCTGGCTTGCCAGCGAAGAGACGCGCACAGCCAACACCAAAATCTCAGGCACAAAAAAGCCCCGACACTCACGAGCCGGGGCTTTTGGGTTGAAGCGCTACAACGACTTAGCCGTTGAACACGTCATCCACGCTTTTCAGCGGGTAGTTCTTCGGATACGGCAGGGTCGCCACACCGGTCTCGATTGCGGCTTTGGCCACAGCGTCGGAGATCAGGGTGATCAGACGAGCATCCATTGGCTTCGGAATGATGTACTCACGACCGAATTCCAGCTTGATGCCGCCGTAGGCGTCGCACACTTCCTGAGGAACCGGCAGCTTGGCCAGTTCACGCAGGGCGTTGGCCGCAGCCACTTTCATTTCTTCGTTGATGCGCTTGGCGCGAACGTCCAGGGCACCACGGAAGATGAACGGGAAGCCCAGTACGTTGTTGACCTGGTTCGGGTAGTCGGAACGACCGGTGGCCATGATCACGTCGTTACGGGTAGCGTGTGCCAGTTCCGGGGAGATTTCCGGATCAGGGTTGGAGCACGCGAACACGATCGGGTTCGGCGCCATCGACAGCAGGCCTTCAGCGCTCAGCAGGTTCGGACCGGACAGGCCCACGAACACGTCAGCGCCTTGCAGGGCGTCAGCCAGGGTGCGCTTGTCGGTCGCGTGAGCGAACACAGCCTTGTACTGGTTCAGGTCGTCACGGCCGGAGTGGATCACGCCGGTACGATCGACCATGTAGATGTTTTCGATGTTGGCGCCCATGCTCACCAGCAACTTCATGCAGGAGATAGCGGCAGCGCCCGCGCCCAGGCAGACGATCTTGGCGTCAGCCAGGGTTTTGCCAGCGATTTCCAGGGCGTTGATCATGCCCGCAGCGGTCACGATAGCGGTGCCGTGCTGGTCATCGTGGAATACCGGAATGTCGCACTGTTCGATCAGAGCGCGCTCGATCTCAAAGCACTCAGGTGCCTTGATGTCTTCCAGGTTGATGCCACCGAAGGTGATGGAGATGCGCTTGACGGTGTCGATGAAGGCTTGCGGGCTTTCGGAGTCGACTTCGATGTCGAAAACGTCGATGCCGGCGAAGCGCTTGAACAGTACGCCTTTACCTTCCATCACTGGCTTGGAAGCCAGTGGGCCGAGGTTACCCAGGCCGAGAATCGCGGTGCCATCGGAAATGACTGCAACCAGGTTGCCTTTGCCGGTGTACTTGTAGGCCAGTTCAGGATCGCGGGCGATCTCGCGTACTGGTTCGGCTACGCCCGGGCTGTACGCCAGCGACAGGTCGCGAGCGGTAGCAGTGGCCTTGGTGAGCTCGACACTCAGCTTCCCTGGACGAGGATGGGCATGATATTCGAGAGCGGCAGTTTTCAGATCAGACATTTTGGCATTCCGCTTTTTACTGTTGGACAGACTGGTCAGCGAGGATACGCGCCTCGCAAAGTCCCCACAAGACTGACCGGTCACCCCTGTCAAGCGCCCTGCCCTACGACTTTGGGCCAAGAGCCGCGGAACACAAGGGATCGACTGCTCACAATCGAGCGAAAAAATGTCTACAATTTTTTTATCACTGCGACGCTTGCAGCATCGCCGGATCGGTCAATGGCAACATCCAGCGCGGCTGACCCTCCTTGAGTCCGCCACGGCGCGAACGGTCCAGCACCCAGCCACGCGCCTCGACCTGCTTGCCTTCCAGGCGTTCCAGCGAGGCGATATCGAATCGCGCCAGTTGATTGGGTGCAACACGCAGTACAACTGAATCCTGCAACTCGATCCAAACCCCGCCGCGATTGCGCTGAACCTTGCTCACACGACCACTGAGCACGGCAAACCCGGACGCGCTGATCTGATCCGCCTTCAGTACAGGTGACTGGCGCCACACACCGAGCCCGGCCTGACGGGCGCTGCGCTCCGCGGCCTGCTGACACGCGACCAGATCGACATTCGGTGCTACTGCCACCAGGAAACCGAGGCCCTCGGCGAGCATTTGCGCCTCAAGGTTGGCGCCATCAGCGCCGTAGACGTGGGCCAGGGTGCGGCCGTAGCGATCTTTGCTTTCTTTACCGGGCAACAAACCGAGCTGCCCATCGCTGGCCGCCACCAACGCTTCGAGACGCTTGCGCGCCGCCACTGCGAACGGTTCGTCGGAACGGCCCTTCTTGCCCAGCTCCGGCGTATTCAGGCCGATCATGCGCACATTGCGACCATCGTCCAGGCGCAAGGTGTCGCCATCGACCACCCGCTCCACGGCGACAGAGGCCAGCCCCTCGGGTGCCGGGCAGAACGCCTGGGCGCCGGAAAGCCAAATCGCGGACACAAAAAAGGCGCCCGCAAGGGACGCCTTTTTTAACAGCAAGGAAAAGCCCATAAGGCTCTTTAACCTTACTCTGCAGCAGCTGGAGCTTTCTTGCCGAAAGCACCGAAACGGTCTGCGAAGCGCTGAACGCGGCCGCCAGTGTCCAGAGTCTTCTGCTTACCGGTGTAGAACGGGTGGCATTCGTTGCAAACGTCGATCGCCAGGGCTTTGCCGAAGGTCGAACGGGTTTCGAACTTGTTGCCGCAGCTGCAGGTAACAGCAACTGCTGGGTATTCTGGATGGATATCAGCTTTCATGGTGTCTTCCTCGGGCTAGCGTGCCGCCACCCAACACTATTGTTGAATACCGCACGTAATTAGGCCGCGGATTCTACCAGACAATGCCAATCACGCAAGCTGTCCCTGAGACCGACCGTCTGCTAGGCTCCCGGACCAATACGCGCCCCCCTGCAGGGGGACATGCAACCCCGCTTTTATCTTTCGCTAATCGAGATCCCCCCGCGTGCCCGACGCCATTCTGCGCCTCGCCCTGCCTTCGCCGCTGCGCCGCCTGTTCGACTACCGGGCGCCGGCCGGCGTGCTGCGCGCGCAGTTGCACCCCGGCATGCGCCTGCGGGTGCCGTTTGGCCGGCGGGAGATGATCGGCATTCTGGTCGAAGTCGCCGACACCAGTGAAGTCCCGGCGGAGAAGCTCAAGCCAGCCCTGGCGCTGCTGGACGCCACGCCGCCGCTACCGCCCGCGCTGTTCAAGCTGTGCCTGTGGACTTCCCAGTATTACCAGCACAGCCTTGGCGACACGCTGAGCTGGGCCTTGCCGGTGCTGCTGCGTCAAGGCGAACTGGCCGAAGCGCGCCAGGAACGTTTCTGGTCCGCCGCACCCGGCGCCAGCCTTGATGACCCGCGCATCGCCCGCGCCCCGCGTCAGCGGGAAGCCCTGGCAACGCTGGCCCAACACCCCCACGGCGTCGCCCATCAGTTGTTGAGCAAACTGATGCTGAGCAAAGACAGCCTGGACCTGTTGCTGGCCAAGGACCTGGTGCAAGTCGAGATCCGTCGACACGCACCCGGCGCACGCCATGAACACTGGCTGGCGCAACCCGAGTTGCCGCTCAACCCGGAACAGCACGCCGCTTATGAAGCGATTCGCGCCGGGTTCGACAGTTATCACGCGTTTTTGCTGGCGGGCGTCACGGGCAGCGGCAAGACCGAAGTGTATTTACAGCTGATCCGCGAAACCTTGGAGGCCGGCAAACAAGCGCTGGTGCTGATCCCGGAAATCAACCTCGGCCCGCAAACCCTGGCGCGCTTCGAGCAGCGTTTCAATGCGCGCATCGCGCTGATCCACTCGGCGGTCAATGATCGCGAGCGCCTCGAAGCCTGGCTCGCCGCCCGTGACGGCGAGGCCGACATCATCATCGGCACCCGCTCGGCACTGTTCACACCGATGAAGAACCCTGGCCTGATCATCATCGACGAAGAGCACGACGGTTCTTATAAACAGCAGGAAGGTTTGCGCTACCACGCCCGCGATCTGGCGCTGGTGCGGGCGCGACAGGAAAACATCCCGATCGTCCTTGGCTCCGCGACACCTTCGCTGGAAAGCCTGCACAACGCCTACACCGGTCGCTACGGCCTGCTGCGATTGAACGAACGCGCCGGCGGCGCGAAGCAGCCACGGTTCCTGCGTCTGGATGTGAAAAGCCGTCCGCTGGACAGCGGCATATCCGGGCCGATGCAACAAGCTATCGGTCAGACCCTCGCTGCGGGCCAGCAAGTATTGGTGTTCCTCAATCGCCGAGGTTTCGCGCCGACCCTGCTGTGTCACGAATGCGGCTGGATGTCCGAGTGCCAGCGCTGCGATGCGCGCATGACGGTGCATCAACGTTATGGCGAGCTGCGTTGCCACCATTGCGGCTACGTCGAACGCGTTCCGCGCCAATGCCCGAAGTGCAACAAGGTCGATTTGCGCCCGGTGGGTGCCGGCACCGAACGGGCCGAAGAACGGTTGGCGATTTTGTTCCCGGACTACCCGGTACTGCGCGTCGACCGCGACAGCACCTCACGCAAGGACGCGATGAACCAGCTGTTCGCAACCATTCAGAAGGGCCAGCCGTGCATCCTGATCGGCACGCAAATGCTCGCCAAAGGGCACCACTTTCCACGGGTGACGCTGGTATCGATTCTCGACGCCGACGGCGGGCTGTTCTCCGGCGACTTCCGCGCCAGCGAGCGCATGGCGCAACTGATCGTCCAGGTCGCGGGCCGTGCAGGTCGCGCTGAAGAGCCCGGTAAAGTGATCATTCAGACACACCTCGCCGACCATCCGCTGCTGATTCAGCTGACCGAGCAAGGCTACTTTGCATTTGCCGAGCAAGCCTTGAGCGAGCGTCGCGCTGCCGGCCTGCCGCCGTTTGCACATTTGGCGTTGTTGCGGGCCGAAGCGCATAAACCGGGGCAGGCCGAAGGTTTTCTAGATGAAGCCTGCAGCGAAGCCGAGCGATTGCTGGCGGAACAGAACCTGACCGGCATCGAGCTACTGGGGCCGGTGCCCGCACCGATGGAACGCCGGGCCGGACGTTATCGCGCTCAGCTTTTGTTGCAAGCGACAGCACGGGCGCCGCTGCACCGGTTGCTGGCCAGTTGGTTGCTGGTGCTGGAGCAGATGCCGAGCGGGCGGGCGGTGCGCTGGTCGCTGGATGTTGATCCGGTCGATTTGTATTGATCGGGAGATCGCTATCGCTGGCAAGCCAGCTCCTACAGGGGTTTTGTGGTGATACCTGCCTAGGTGAACACCAGCGATAGCGGCCCAATTGTCACCACACATCCACAACCTGCCTGCTAAGGTTGGCAAGCCCGTCTTCGCAACGGATAATGCCCAGTTTTTCCACCAGCGCATGATGCGCCGCCGCGCCAGCGGTCGAAAGAGAAGACCATGAAAGACACCATTCGCCAGCTGATCCAACAAGCCATCACCCAACTCGTCAACGAAGGTGTGTTGCCTGAAGGCCTGTCGCCGGCGATCCAGGTGGAAAATTCCCGCGACAAGAAAAACGGCGACTTCGCCAGCAACATCGCCATGATGCTGGCCAAACCGGCCGGTATGAAGCCGCGCGATCTGGCGGAAAAAATCATCGCCGCGCTGCCGGCCGACGAAAACATCACCAAGACCGAAATCGCCGGCCCTGGCTTCCTGAACTTCTTCCAGAACACCGATGCCCTGGCCTCGCGCCTCGACGCGGCCCTGGCCGACACTCACATCGGCGTGCGCAAGGCCGGTCCGGTGCAGCGCACCGTGGTCGACCTGTCGGCCCCGAACCTGGCCAAAGAAATGCACGTCGGCCACTTGCGTTCGACCATCATTGGCGACGGCGTAGCCCGCGTGCTGGAATTTCTCGGCGACGAAGTCATCCGTCAGAACCACGTCGGCGACTGGGGCACCCAGTTCGGCATGCTGATGGCTTATTTGCAGGAAAACCCGATCACCAGCGATGAGCTGTCGGACCTGGAAAACTTCTACCGCGCCGCCAAGCAACGCTTCGACGAATCCGAAGAATTCGCCGACCGCGCCCGTGGCCTGGTGGTCAAGTTGCAGGCCGGCGATGCCGACTGCCTGGCGCTGTGGACCAAGTTCAAGGACATCTCGCTGTCCCACTGCCAGAAGATCTACGAACTGCTCAACGTCAAACTGACCATGGCCGACGTGATGGGCGAAAGCGCCTACAACGACGACCTGATCAATGTGGTCAACGATCTGAAAGCGGCGGGCATGCTGGTCGAGAGCAACGGCGCCCAGTGCGTGTTCCTCGATGAATTCAAGAACGCCGACGGCGACCCGCTGCCGGTGATCATCGTCAAGGCCGACGGCGGCTACCTCTACGCCACCACCGACCTGGCGGCCGTGCGCTACCGCAGCGGCAAGCTCAAGGCTGATCGCGCGCTGTACTTCGTCGACCAGCGCCAGGCCCTGCACTTCCAGCAAGTGTTCGCTGTGGCGCGCAAGGCCGGTTTCGTGACCCATCCGATGGAAATGGAACACATGGGCTTCGGCACCATGAACGGCGCCGATGGCCGACCGTTCAAGACCCGTGATGGCGGCACCGTGAAGCTGATCGACCTGCTGACCGAAGCCCAGGAACGCGCCTACACCCTGGTGAAAGACAAGAACCCCGAGCTGGCCGAAGCCGAGCTGCGCAACATCGCCAAGGTCGTGGGCATCGGTGCGGTGAAATACGCCGACCTGTCCAAGCACCGCACCAGCGACTACAGCTTCAACTTCGACCTGATGCTCAACTTCGAAGGCAACACCGCGCCGTACCTGCTGTACGCCTACACCCGCGTGGCCGGCGTGTTCCGCAAACTCGGCAAGGACTTCAGCGAAGTCGAAGGCCAGATCGTGCTCGAAGCACCGCACGAACACGAGCTGGCTGCGAAACTCGCACAGTTCGGCGAAGTGCTGAACAACGTGTCCGAGAAAGGCACGCCGCACATCCTCTGCACTTACCTGTACGACGTCGCCGGCCTGTTCTCCAGCTTCTACGAGAACTGCCCGATCCTCGCCGCCGACACCCCGGCACAAATGCAGAGCCGCCTGCGTCTCGCCGCACTGACCGGACGCACCCTCAAGCAAGGCCTGGAACTCTTGGGCCTGGAAACTCTGGAGCGTATGTAAGTTGGCCGCCAAGAAAAAACCTGCACCCAAGCGTGGCGCCAGCCGTTACCAAGCTCCTGCAAAGCAACCGATTCCGGGTTGGTTGTGGATGGTTATCGGCCTCACGGTCGGCGCGTTCCTAGTGTTTCTGATGAAACTGGAACCGGGCAAGGGCAGCGATACGGTCAAACGCGAGAAAGTGGAGCAACAGAAAGCCACCAAGATCGCCGAGGCCAACAAGACCCCGCCGAGCCCGACGCAACCGGTGAAGCCGAAGTACGACTTCTACACCTTGCTGCCGGAATCGGAAGTCATCGTGCCGCCGGACGCCGTGCCGGAGAAGACCCTGCCGACGCCACAGGTGCCAGCGATTCCGACTACGCCGGTGACCCCGGCCGAAGCGGCGAAGATCGACACCGCACGCGCCCAGGCAGCCCTCGCCGGGATTACGCCGCCACCCGCGCCACCGGTCAAGGCTGCACCGGTGACCAAGTTCTTCCTGCAGGCCGGCTCGTTCCGTAAAGAGGCTGATGCGGACAAGGTGCGCGCGCAGATCATTCTGTTGGGCCAGGCTGTGGCGGTCGAGTCCGGCACAGTCAAGGACGAAACCTGGTATCGGGTTTTGGTCGGACCGTTCAGCAATCGCGAACAACTGACCACCGCCCAGAAACAACTGGCGGGTGCCGGCTTCAGCAACTTGTTGTTACAACAACGCCAGAACCGCTGAGTCCTTAAGGAACACCGCGTCATCGTTCTTCGCCAGCAGGCTGGCTCCCACAGGTTATGTATCGTTCGCGGTATCGCGAACGCCGTGAAGTCCACGGTTCACCGTATCCGTGAAAGTCACACAACCTGTAGGAGCCGGCTTGCTGGCGATGGCGTCAGACCACACAACACAACCTTGTGCACGAAACACCGCTCGTCCCTTCTCCCGCCTCGCAGTTGAAAAACGCCCCACCACCCCCATATGAATGGGCATAAGGCATTTTCGCCCCGCTGCGTGGAGACTCTTCCCTTGACCACCATCGTTTCAGTTCGCCGCCACGGCAAAGTCGTCATGGGCGGCGACGGCCAGGTTTCCCTTGGTAATACCGTGATGAAAGGCAACGCGAAAAAAGTTCGCCGCCTGTACCACGGCCAGGTCATTGCAGGTTTTGCCGGTGCCACCGCCGACGCCTTTACCCTCTTCGAACGTTTCGAAGGCCAGCTTGAAAAGCATCAGGGCCATTTGGTCCGTGCCGCCGTCGAACTCGCCAAAGAATGGCGCACCGACCGCTCCCTGAGCCGCCTCGAAGC
Organism: Pseudomonas sp. Irchel s3f7; assembly: GCF_900187615.1. Lineage (GTDB taxonomy): Bacteria > Pseudomonadota > Gammaproteobacteria > Pseudomonadales > Pseudomonadaceae > Aquipseudomonas. Next base: position 304,141 of record NZ_FYDO01000002.1, read on the forward strand.
CATGCTCGCCGTCGCCAACAAAGACGCTTCCCTGATCATCACCGGTAACGGCGATGTGGTGGAGCCTGAAGACGGCTTGATCGCCATGGGCTCCGGCGGCGCTTACGCTCAAGCGGCCGCCAGCGCACTGCTGAAAAAGACTGATCTGTCGGCCCGCGAAATCGTCGAAACCGCCCTCGGCATCGCCGGCGACATCTGTGTATTCACCAACCACACCCAGACCATTGAGGAGCAGGACTGCGCCGAGTAAGCCTGTCTCGGCCCCGTGCCACGGCTCATTCTTGCTTGAGGTCCTTTAAATATTATGTCCATGACTCCCCGTGAAATCGTCCACGAACTCAATCGCCATATCATCGGCCAGGACGATGCCAAGCGCGCCGTCGCCATTGCCCTGCGTAACCGCTGGCGCCGGATGCAGCTGCCTGAAGAGCTGCGCGTTGAAGTAACCCCCAAGAACATCCTGATGATCGGCCCGACCGGTGTCGGTAAAACCGAGATCGCCCGTCGCCTGGCAAAACTGGCCAACGCGCCGTTCATCAAGGTCGAAGCGACCAAGTTCACCGAAGTCGGCTATGTCGGCCGCGACGTCGAATCGATCATTCGTGACCTGGCCGATGCGGCGATCAAGCTGCTGCGCGAACAGGAAATCGTCAAGGTTCGTCACCGCGCCGAAGACGCTGCCGAGGAACGTATCCTCGACGCTCTGCTGCCACCGGCACGCATGGGCTTCAGCAACGACGACGCCCCGACTGCCGACTCCAACACCCGTCAGCTGTTCCGCAAGCGCCTGCGTGAAGGTCAGCTGGATGACAAGGAGATCGAAATCGAAGTCGCCGAAATGGCCGGCGTCGATATCTCCGCGCCACCTGGCATGGAAGAAATGACCAACCAGCTGCAAAGCCTGTTCGCCAACATGGGCAAGGGCAAGAAGAAGGCCCGCAAGCTCAAGGTCAAGGAAGCCCTGAAGCTGGTCCGTGACGAAGAAGCCGGTCGCCTGGTCAACGATGAGGAGTTGAAGGCCAAGGCGCTGGAGGCGGTCGAGCAGCACGGTATCGTGTTCATCGACGAAATCGACAAGGTCGCCAAGCGCGGCAACTCCGGTGGCGTCGACGTGTCCCGCGAAGGCGTGCAGCGCGATTTGCTGCCGCTGATCGAAGGTTGCACCGTCAACACCAAACTGGGCATGGTCAAGACCGACCACATCCTGTTCATTGCCTCCGGTGCTTTCCACTTGAGCAAGCCGAGCGACCTGGTGCCTGAGCTGCAAGGCCGTCTGCCGATCCGCGTGGAACTCAAGGCCCTGAGCCCGGAAGACTTCGAGCGCATCCTCAGCGAACCGCATGCATCACTCACCGAGCAATATTGCGCACTGCTGAAAACCGAAGGCCTGGGCATCGAGTTCCAGCCAAGCGGGATCAAGCGCATCGCCGAGATTGCCTGGCAGGTCAACGAAAAAACCGAAAACATCGGTGCCCGTCGTCTGCACACTCTGCTTGAGCGCCTGCTCGAAGAGGTGTCGTTCAGCGCCGGCGACCTGGCCAGCACCCATGACGGCAAGGTGATCCAGATCGACGCCGACTACGTCAACAGCCACTTGGGCGAATTGGCGCAAAACGAAGACCTGTCCCGTTATATCCTGTAGGTAATGTGATTCCTTGCAGGAGCCCGGCTTGCCGGCGATGACGCACCCAAGATCGCCATCGCCAGCAAGCCGGCTCCTGCAAGGGTCAGATCACGCATACCAACGGACATCCGGTCATGACCCAACTCCCCACCGACATCAAACTGCACAAAGCCTCGAAAACCCTGTCGCTCAAATACGCGACCGGCGAGGAATACACCCTGCCCGCCGAGTTTCTTCGGGTGCACTCCCCCTCCGCCGAGGTCCAGGGCCACGGCAAACCTATCCTGCAATTTGGCAAGATCAACGTAGGACTGACCAAGATAGAACCGGCCGGTCAGTACGCACTGAAACTCACTTTCGACGACGGCCACGACAGCGGCCTGTTCACCTGGGAATACCTCTACGAACTGGCGCGACGTTATGACGCACTGTGGGAAGACTATCTTGCCGAGCTCAAAGCGGCCGGAAAAACCCGCGATCCGAACGAATACGTCGTCAAACTGATGCTCTAGCCCGAGCCTCTTGTTCATTAGAAGGCATTTTCTAATTTCATCTGTTTGAATGCTCCGCTCCAGGACCTCTGATTGGTCTGCTTGCGAAAAAAATTAAACTCGGGTAACCAATGGAACTGGCAAGTTCCCTGCAGTGCTCTCTGCATTAAAAAAGCAGCGATGCAGTATTAACGGTCACCCCGAGCAGCAGTACCTGGCATTAGCTGTGAGACTACACAGCGCGACCCGGTACTCGTCTCAGGACAATGGAGCGTCGTAGATGAGTAACAAGAATAACGATGACTTGAAGTATCAAGCCTCCGAAAACACCTTGGGGCTGAATCCTGTCGTTGGACTGCGTGGAAAAGATCTACTGGCTTCTGCTCGAATGGTGCTCAGACAGGCCGTCAGGCAACCGATTCACAGTGCCAAGCATGTCGCGCATTTCGGCCTTGAACTCAAGAACGTGCTGCTTGGCAAATCCGAGCTGCAACCGACCAACGAAGACCGTCGTTTCGCTGATCCGGCCTGGAGCCAGAACCCGCTCTACAAACGTTATCTGCAGACTTACCTGGCGTGGCGCAAGGAGCTCCACACCTGGATCGACGAAAGCAATCTGCCGGCGCATGACGTCGGGCGCGGGCATTTCGTCATCAACCTCATGACCGAAGCACTCGCCCCGTCCAATACGGCGGCCAACCCCGCAGCGGTCAAACGCTTCTTCGAAACCGGCGGCAAAAGCCTGCTCGACGGTCTCTCCCATCTGGCCAAGGACATCGTGCACAACGGCGGCATGCCAAGCCAGGTCAACATGGGCGCGTTCGAGGTCGGCAAGACCCTGGGCGTGACCGAAGGCGCAGTGGTCTTTCGCAACGACGTGCTGGAACTGATCCAGTACAAGCCGACCACCGAACAAGTCTATGAGCGCCCACTGCTGGTAGTACCGCCACAGATCAACAAGTTCTACGTTTTCGACCTGAGCCCGGAAAAGAGCTTGGCGCGGTTCTGCCTGCGCAGCAATGTTCAGACGTTCATCGTCAGCTGGCGCAACCCGACCAAGGCGCAACGCGAGTGGGGCCTGTCGACTTACATTGAGGCGCTCAAAGAAGCCGTCGACGTGATCACTGCAATCACCGGCAGCAAAGACGTGAACATGCTCGGCGCCTGCTCCGGCGGGATCACCTGCACCGCACTGCTGGGCCACTACGCGGCAATCGGCGAAAAAAAGGTGAATGCCCTGACCCTGCTGGTCAGCGTGCTCGACACGACCCTGGACAGCGACGTTGCCCTGTTCGTCAACGAGCAAACCCTCGAATCCGCCAAGCGTCACTCCTACCAGGCCGGTGTGCTGGAAGGCCGCGACATGGCGAAAGTCTTCGCCTGGATGCGCCCCAACGACCTGATCTGGAACTACTGGGTCAACAACTACCTGTTGGGCAACGAGCCGCCGGTGTTCGACATTCTGTTCTGGAACAACGACACCACTCGCCTGCCTGCCGCGTTCCACGGCGACCTGATCGAAATGTTCAAAAACAATCCATTGATCCGCCCGAACGCACTGGAAGTGTGCGGCACGCCGATCGATCTCAAGCAGGTCACTGCCGACATCTTTGCCCTGGCCGGCACCAGCGACCACATTACCCCGTGGCGCTCCTGCTACAAGTCGGCCCAACTGTTCGGCGGCAAGGTTGAATTCGTGCTGTCCAGCAGCGGGCATATCCAGAGCATCCTGAACCCGCCAGGCAACCCGAAATCGCGCTACATGACCAGCACCGAAATGCCCGTCAACGCTGATGACTGGCAGTTGGAGTCGACCAAACATACCGACTCCTGGTGGCTGCACTGGCAGGCCTGGCAGGCCGAGCGTTCGGGCAACCTGAAAAAGGCACCGTTGAAACTGGGCAACAAGGCCCATCCGGCAGGTGAAGCTGCACCCGGCACCTATGTACATGAGCGGTAACTGACACACCTCGCCCCTTGTAGGAGCGAGCTCGCTCGCGATGGACGTCAACGATAACGCGCGCTGTCTGGATGAATGCGTTGCCTTTGCGTTTTTCGCGAGCAAGCTCGCTCCTACAGGGGATCGGGGAAGAATTTGACAATGCGACCCACAGGGCCCCGAAGCATGCCGCAACCCTTTATATTCCGTACCGTCGAGCTGGATGGCCAGACGCTCCGCACGGCGGTACGCCCCGGCAAGCCTCACTTGACGCCCTTGCTGATATTCAACGGCATCGGCGCCAACCTGGAGCTGGTATTTCCGTTCATCGCGGCGCTCGACCCGGACCTGGAAGTCATCGCTTTCGACGTGCCCGGTGTTGGCGGCTCGTCGACGCCGAACCGGCCTTTTCGGTTTCCGGGTCTGGCGAAGCTGACGGCGCGGATGCTCGACTACCTCGATTACGGGCAAGTCAACGTGATCGGTGTGTCCTGGGGTGGCGCGCTCGCCCAGCAGTTTGCCTTTGACTATCCCGAGCGCTGCAAGAAGCTCGTATTGGCCGCCACCGCGGCCGGTGCGGTGATGGTGCCGGGCAAGCCGAAAGTGCTTTGGTTGATGGCCAGCCCGCGGCGTTACATTCAGCCGTCCCACGTGATCCGCATTGCGCCGTTGATTTACGGTGGCTCGTTCCGTCGCGACCCGACCCTGGCGGCCAGCCATGCCGCAAAAGTGCGATCGGCCGGCAAGCTCGGTTACTACTGGCAACTGTTCGCCGGCGTTGGCTGGACCAGCATCCACTGGCTGCACAAGATCAAGCAGCCGACCCTGGTGCTGGCGGGCGATGATGACCCGCTGATCCCGCTGATCAACATGCGCGTACTGGCCTGGCGGATTCCCAACGCCCAGTTGCACATCATCGATGACGGGCATTTGTTCCTGATCACCCGGGCCGAAGCGGTCGCCCCGATCATCATGAAATTCCTGGAAGAGGAGCGACAGCGCGCGGTGATGCATCCGCATCCGGCGCCAATGGGCGGCTAAACCTTGATTGAAAGGGAACGGCAGGACGCCGTGCCGCGCAACAACCCATTACAGCGTCTATGGTGTTCTGGTTCGGTATTTGTATTTGGCCTGAAGACGAAGGAGTGTTGAGTCATGCGCGATAAACCCGTGAGGGAGTCTCTACCCACTCCCGCCACGTTCATCAACGCACAAAGTGCGATCACCGGTCTGCGCGGCCGGGATCTGCTGTCGACTCTGCGCAGTATGGCCGCTCACGGTTTGCGAAACCCGGTGCACACGGCACGCCATGCCTTGAAACTGGGCGGTCAACTGGGGCGCGTGTTGCTGGGGGACACCCTGCACCCGACCAACCCGCAGGACGCCCGTTTCGCGGACCCGGCATGGAGCCTCAACCCGTTTTATCGTCGCAGCCTGCAGGCCTACCTGAGCTGGCAGAAACAGGTCAGTCAGTGGATCGACGAGAGCAACATGAGCCCGGACGACCGTGCCCGTGCGCACTTCGCCTTTGCCTTGATCAACGACGCCATGTCACCTTCCAACAGCCTGCTCAATCCGCTGGCGATCAAGGAAATCTTCAATTCCGGCGGCAACAGCCTGGTGCGCGGCATGGGCCACCTGGTGGACGACCTCCTGCACAACGATGGCCTGCCCCGGCAAGTCACCAAGCATTCGTTCGAGGTCGGCAAAACAGTCGCCACCAGCACCGGTGCGGTGGTGTTTCGCAATGAGCTGCTGGAGCTGATCCAGTACAAGCCCATGAGCGAAAAACAGTACTCAAAACCCCTGCTGGTGGTGCCACCGCAGATCAACAAGTTCTACATTTTTGATTTGAGCCCGCACAACAGCTTCGTCCAGTACGCACTCAAGAATGGCCTGCAAACCTTCGTGATCAGTTGGCGCAACCCGGATGTGCGCCACCGTGAATGGGGGCTGTCGACTTACGTTGAGGCCGTGGAAGAAGCCATGAACGTCTGCCGGGCCATCACCGGTGCCCGAGAGGTCAACCTGATGGGCGCCTGTGCCGGCGGGCTGACCATTGCGGCGTTGCAGGGTCACTTGCAGGCCAAGCGACAGCTGCGCCGGGTCTCCAGCGCGACGTACCTGGTGAGCCTGCTCGACAGTCAACTGGATTCGCCTGCCACCCTGTTCACTGACGAACAGACCCTGGAAGCCGCCAAGCGCCGCTCTTACCAGAAGGGCGTGCTGGACGGGCGCGACATGGCCAAGGTCTTCGCCTGGATGCGCCCCAACGATTTGATCTGGAGCTACTTCGTCAACAATTACCTGTTGGGCAAAGAACCGCCAGCATTCGACATCCTCTACTGGAACAACGACAACACGCGCCTGCCTGCCGCCCTGCACGGTGATTTGCTCGACTTCTTCAAGCACAACCCGTTGAGCCATCCGGGCGGTCTCGAAGTCTGCGGCACGCCGATTGATTTGCAGAAGGTGACCGTCGACAGCTTCAGCGTTGCCGGGATCAACGACCACATTACGCCGTGGGATGCGGTGTATCGCTCAACGCTGCTGCTGGGTGGCGAGCGACGCTTCGTGCTGTCCAACAGCGGTCACATACAAAGCATTCTCAATCCACCGAGCAACCCGAAAGCCAACTACGTCGAGGGCGCCAAGCTGAGCAGCGACCCACGGGCCTGGCTCTACGACGCCAAACAAGTCGAGGGCAGCTGGTGGGGCCAATGGCTGAGCTGGATCCAGGAACGCTCGGGCGCGCAAAAAGAAACACACGCGGCGCTCGGCAACCAGAACTATCCACCGATGGAGGCGGCACCCGGCACTTACGTGCACGTGCGCTGACGTTCAACGAGCCACGGCAGCTGCCTGCCGTGGCATGACCTGATCGATAAGAAGACTGGATGAAAACCCGCGACCGGATCCTCGAATGTGCCCTGAGTTTGTTCAATGAAAAGGGCGAACCGAATGTCTCCACCATGGAAGTTGCCAACGAAATGGGCATCAGCCCAGGGAACCTCTACTACCACTTTCACGGCAAGGAACCGCTGATTCTCGGACTGTTCGAACGCTTTCAAAGCGAACTCGCGCCACTACTCGACCCTCCGCCCGATGTCGAATTGGCACCCGAGGATTACTGGCTGTTCCTGCACCTGATCGTCGAACGCCTGTCGCACTACCGGTTTCTGTTCCAGGACCTGTCGAACCTCGCCGGGCGCTTGCCGAAACTGGCCAAGGGCATTCGCAATCTGCTCAATTCACTCAAGCGCACATTGGCGTCGTTGCTGGCGCGTTTGCAGGCGCAAGGCTTGCTGGTCAGTGAAACCCAGGCGCTTGGGCAACTGGTGGAACAGATCACCATGACATTGCTGTTTTCACTGGACTACCAGCGAATTCTCGGCCGCGAAGGTGAAGTGCGACTGGTGATTTACCAGATCATGATGCTGGTGGCGCCGCACCTGCTTGCGTCGATGAAGGCGGCGACCGAACAGATGGCGATGGAGTATCTGGAAGACCAATGAGATCTGTAGGAGCTGCCGAAGGCTGCGATTTTTTTCCATACAAACAAAAACGCCCGACCTTCACAGGCCGGGCGTTTTCATGAGCCCTGAAATCAGGACTGACTGGTTGGCGTCGATGGAGCTGGCGCGGCAGTCGGGGTTACAGCAGGGGTCGGCGCGATTGCAGAGTTCGACGAACTGACTGCAGGTGCCGGGGTTGCCGGTTTGGCGGCAGCCACTGCTGGTTTTGGCGCTGCTGCTTTCGGCGCAGCCGGCTTTTTCACAGCTGGTTTTTTCGCCGCAGCAGGTTTAGCCGCTGCGGTTTTGGCCGCAGGTTTAGCTGCTGGCTTGGCAGCCGGTTTAGCGGCGGCTTTCGCGGCAGCTGGTTTGGCCGCTGGCTTGGCTGCAGCAGGTTTTGCTGCCGCTGTCTTGGCCGCTGGTTTTGCAGCTGCTTTAGCCAGTGGTTTTGCAGCGGCTTTGGCTGCTGGTTTGGCTGCTGCAGTTTTCGCTGCAACAGGCGCAACCTTGGCACCGGTCAGCTTTTCGATTTGCTTGGTCAGGGTATCGACCTTGCTGTGCAGTGCCTTGACTTCATTGCGGCTCGGTACGCCCAGGCGCGAAATGGCACTGTTCAGGCGCTTGTCGAAAGCCCCTTCCAGTTCATCCCACTTGCCCAGCGCACGGTCTTTCACGCCGCTGATGCGCGACTTGGCCGAAGAAGCGGAGTCCTTGGCGGCGTCGACGGTCTTGCCAACAGCGCTCTTGGTGAGCTTCTCGGCTTTCTCGCCGTCCTTAACCAATGCATCGAAGAGCTTGCTGCCGTCAGTGTCGATCTTCGAGTACACGCCTAAGCCAGCCAGCCAGATTTTGCGGGAGTAGTCTTCGACTTTCCCGATCCACGAGCTGCCTTCTTTGTCAGTAGTCTTTTTGCCAGCCATCCCGTTCTCCTTAAGATTTACGCGCGACACGTTCGAGCAATGCCGTCAGCTCATCGAGCTTAGCAGAGAGTGTCTCAACGTCATGTTTAGACGGAATGCCGATACGATTCAAGGCACTTGCGACACGAGTGTCAAACGCCTTCTCGACACGATCGAGTTGAACTTCGACCTTGCCTTTGAAAGTGCTCACTTCGGTCTTGGCTTCATCGATCTCGGCATTCGCTGCTTCAAGTTTCTCAGCGACTACTTTTTTGCCTTTCTTTTCAACAACCTGACCTGCCTTGATCAGTTCCTGAAAGTACTCGCCCCCCTCTTGACCGACCTTGGTGTAAGCACCCAGGCCTGCCAGCCAGATCTTGCGGGCATAGGATTTGACGTCGCCCAGAGCAGTGGTCGATGCGTCGATTTTTTTCTTCAGAATAACTTTGGCCATGGTGCACCTCACGCGCAGAAGGTTTGAGGAACTGCCCGCAAGAAGTGTCGGGCTTGGGCACAAAGGTAGGGAGAAAAATTAGAAACGGCACCCTAACAACTGACATAGATAGAGGGTTGCCTCTGACTGTAGGAGCAAGCTTGCTCGCGAAGGCATCACCTCGGTGCAACTGAAATATCGAGTTGCCTGCATCGCGAGCAAGCTTGCTCCTACAAGAGCGCGTTTATGCGAGGGCTTTATCCAGCGCCTTTTCGATTTCCGCTTTGATCATGCCGCTCATGGCCGACATCATCAGGCCCAGCTCCACATCGACCTTGATCAAATCTTCGCTGACATGCACCGCGCCTTTCACGCCCGAACGCTTGAGGTTCAAGGTGTCGCCGGACCATTGCGGCTCCAGGCCATACTGCTCGGAAAGTTTCTGCGCCAGCTTGTCAGCCTTCTCGCGGGCCGCTTCCTTACCCAGGCCGTGGGTACGTTCAACACTAATATGGGCCATTGAATGACTCCTGCTTTATGAATGCTTGTTCGGTGAATCTTGACCGCCACTGCGGCAAAACGTCCCGAGGGTGATCCATCTTACCTTCAGCCTTGCCAAGACAAAGCATCCCTTGGGGATTAGAATGTCGCGCATTCTCTTTTGGTGACAGCGATATGACTGATCAGCGCAAAGGCAGCGATGCCGAACCCACCACTCACTTCGGCTTCAAAAACGTTCCGGAAAGCCAGAAAGCGGAAAAAGTCGCTGAGGTTTTCCATTCGGTAGCCGCCAAGTACGACCTGATGAACGACCTCCTGTCGGGCGGCATGCACCGTCTGTGGAAGCGCTTTGCGATCGAATTATCCGGCGTGCGCAGCGGCAACCGCGTGCTCGACATCGCCGGTGGCACGGGCGACCTGACCAAAAAGTTCTCGCATCTGGTAGGCCCGACCGGCCAGGTCGTGTTGGCCGACATCAACGAATCCATGCTCAAGGTCGGTCGCGACCGCCTGCTGGATCTGGGTGTGGCCGGCAACGTCGAGTTCGTCCAGGCCGACGCTGAAAAGCTGCCGTTCCCGGACAACCATTTCGACTGCGTGACCATCGCTTTCGGCCTGCGCAACGTCACGCACAAGGAAGACGCCCTGCGTTCCATGCTGCGCGTGCTCAAGCCGGGCGGTCGTTTGCTGGTACTGGAATTTTCCAAGCCGACCAACGCGCTGATGTCCAAGGCCTACGATGCCTACTCGTTCGCCTTCATGCCCCTGATGGGCAAGCTGATCACCAACGACTCGGAAAGCTATCGTTACCTCGCCGAATCGATCCGCATGCACCCGAACCAGGAAACCCTGAAGTCGATGATGGTCGAGGCCGGTTTCGACCGCGTGACCTATCACAACATGACCGCAGGCATCGTCGCTCTGCACCGCGGCATCAAGCCCTGATGCTGCTCGCCGGCCTGCTCGCCAGCGTTGAACTCGGCATCAACCGGGTGCTGCGTCTCGACAGCACGGCGCTGCCGCGGCTGGCGCATCTGACCGGCAAAGTGATTGCGGTCGACTGTCGCAGCCCGGCGCTGCAACTGTTCATCCTGCCCAGCGACGAAGGCCTGATGCTCGCCTCCCAATGGGAAACCGGCGCCGACTGCACCTTGCGTGCACCGGCCTCGAGCCTGTTGAAACTGGCCATGAGCAAGGACAAGACTTCGATCCTGCACGGCCCTGAAGTCGAACTCGACGGCGACAGCGGCGTGCTGCTGGAACTGGCGGCGATCCTTCAGGACCTGGAGCTGGACTGGGAGTACGAGCTGTCGCGCTGGCTCGGCCCCGTGGCCACGCAACTGGTCGGCGGTCACCTGCGCAGCCGCGCCCGCTGGTATCAGCAAGGCTTCGCCAGCCTGGGGCAGAACCTGAGCGAATACCTGGCCGAAGAATCGCGCACCCTCGTCGGTCAGCGCGAAGCCGAAGCCCGATTCAGTGAACTGGACCGGATCAAACTTGATCTGGAACGTCTCGAGGCGCGTTTCGAGCGCCTTTCCCGATCCCTCGACCCAAGCGATAACGCATGAAGCTGCTTGCCGTCCGCCGTTTGTTGCGCATCCAGCGCGTCGTGATCCGCTACCGCCTCGATGACCTGCTGTTCGCCCTGCCGCTGCCCTGGTTCTTGCGGGCGCTGCGTTATGCCTTGCCGTGGCGCTGGTTCCCGCGCAAGACCCTGGACCTGAGCCGTGGCGCACGCTTGCGCCTGGCGTTGCAGGACCTGGGGCCGATCTTCATCAAGTTCGGGCAGATCCTGTCCACCCGTCGCGACCTGCTGCCCGAAGACATCGCCGATGAGCTGATGAAGCTGCAGGACCGCGTACCGCCGTTCGACTCGCAGGTGTCGGTCAAGCTGATCGAAGAACAGCTCGGCAAGAAAATCAGCGAAGTGTTCAGCCGTTTCGACGTTGAGCCGCTGGCCTCTGCGTCGGTGGCCCAGGTGCATGCCGCACAGTTGAAAACCGGCGAAGAAGTCGTGGTCAAAGTGATCCGCCCGGGACTCAAGCCGATCATCGCCCAGGACCTGGCGTGGCTGTTCATTCTTGCCCGCACCGCCGAAAAACTCTCGTCCGATGCGCGTCTGCTGCACCCGGTGGACGTGGTCAGCGATTACGAAAAAACCATCTACGACGAACTCGATCTGTTGCGCGAAGCGGCCAATGCCAGCCAGTTGAAGCGCAATTTCGAAGGCTCGCCACTGCTGTATGTGCCGCAAGTCTATTGGGACTGGTGCCGCCCGAAAGTGCTGGTGATGGAGCGCATCTACGGCATCCAGGTCACCGATCTGACGACCTTGGCCGACCAGCGCACCGACATGAAAATGCTCGCCGAACGCGGCGTGGAGATCTTCTTCACCCAGGTGTTCCGCGACAGCTTCTTCCATGCCGACATGCACCCCGGCAACATTTTCGTCAGCACCGTGACTCCGTGGAGCCCGCAATACATCGCGATCGACTGCGGCATCGTCGGCAGCCTGACCCCGGAAGACCAGGATTACCTCGCACGCAACCTCTTCGCCTTCTTCAAGCGCGATTACCGTCGTGTAGCGCAGCTGCACATCGACTCGGGCTGGGTCCCGGCGGAAACCAAGCTCAACGAATTCGAAGCCGCGATCCGCACCGTGTGCGAGCCGATCTTCGAAAAACCGTTAAAAGACATTTCATTTGGCCAAGTGTTGATGCGCCTGTTCCAGACCGCGCGCCGCTTCAACATGGAAGTGCAGCCACAGTTGGTCCTGCTGCAAAAAACCCTGCTGAACATTGAAGGTCTGGGGCGTCAGCTGTATCCGGACCTCGACTTGTGGAACACCGCGCAACCGTTCCTCGAACGCTGGATGCGCGAGCGCGTCAGCCCCAAAGCCTTGCTCGGCAACGTGCACAGCCAGTTCGAACAGCTGCCGCACCTGGCCAACATGGCCCGCGACCTGCTCGAACGCATGTCCCAGCCCCACGCCTACGACCCGCCGCCACCGTGGCATCGACGCCGCGACGACTGGTTCCTGCGCCTGCTCGGCACCGCGCATCTGGCTGGCGGCGCCATCCTGGCCGCTGGCGGGCCATTGAATCAGTTGGCCTATTGGCCGGCTGGCATCATGATGGCCGTCGGTTTGTATCTGGTCGTTCGTCGATAGCCAGTTGGGTTAACGACTGGCACACTGTTTGAACGTTGGGTTCGACTAATGAAGTGTCGGGCCCGCTGTCGGAGTCGAAGATGAAAAACTGGCTGGACGAGATCAAGTGGGACGCCGACGGCCTGGTGCCGGCGATTGCCCAGGATCACAAGACCGGGCGCGTCCTGATGATGGCCTGGATGAACCGCGAAGCACTGGAACTGACCGCTGCCGAGAACCGTGCCATTTACTGGTCGCGTTCCCGTGGCAAGCTGTGGCGCAAGGGCGAAGAGTCCGGCCACGTGCAAACCCTGCACGAGATGCGCCTGGACTGTGACGCCGACGTGATCATTCTGATGGTCGAGCAGATCGGCGACATCGCCTGCCATACCGGCCGTCAGAGCTGCTTCTACCGCGTCTATGAGAACGGCGACTGGACAACAGTCGACCCGGTTCTGAAAGATCCGCACGCCATCTATTCCGCAGGACACAAACATGAGTGACACTCTGACCCGTCTGGCCGAGGTACTGGAGGAGCGCAAAGGCGCCGCCGCCGACAGCTCGTATGTCGCCAGTCTGTACCACAAGGGCTTGAACAAGATTCTGGAAAAAGTCGGCGAAGAGTCGGTCGAAACCATCATTGCCGCCAAGGATGCCGCCATCAGCGGTGACTGCAGCGATGTGATCTACGAAACCGCCGATTTGTGGTTCCACAGCATGGTCATGCTCGCCCAACTGGGGCAGCATCCTCAGGCTGTACTCGATGAACTGGACCGTCGCTTCGGTCTGTCCGGACACGCCGAGAAAGCCTCGCGCCCGTCCGCCTGAATAACTGTTAGAGAGGAGCAGCAACATGGGCATTTTTGACTGGAAACACTGGATCGTCATCCTGGTTGTTGTCGTACTGGTGTTCGGTACCAAGAAGCTGAAAAATCTCGGCACTGACGTCGGCGAGTCGATCAAGGGCTTCCGCAAAGCCATGAACGATGACGAAAAACCGGCCGACCCGAACGCGACCCCGGCCCAACCGGTTCCGCCTGTTCAGCCACAAGCTTCTGTGAACCAGCCGCACACCATCGACGTGCAGGCGCAGAAAGTCGAAGAGCCGATCCGCAAAGACGTGTGAGCACTGACTAATGTTTGGTATCAGCTTCTCTGAACTGCTGCTCGTCGGCCTCGTCGCCCTGCTGGTGCTGGGTCCCGAGCGCCTGCCGGGCGCAGCGCGCACCGCCGGCCTGTGGGTCGGGCGCCTGAAGCGCAGCTTCAATGCGATCAAACAGGAAGTTGAACGTGAAATCGGTGCTGACGAAATTCGTCGGCAACTGCACAACGAACACATCCTGTCGCTTGAGCAGGAAGCGCGGAAGATCTTCACGCCGACCCAGCAAGAGCCGACACCTGTCGAGCACGTGGGCGAGCAGACGATTCAAACGCCTGCCGCCGCTGTCCCACCGGCAGCCGCTCCGATAGCGGAACCTGCGCCGGTTGTGGCAGCAATGCCGGTTGAACCCGTTGCTCCAGCCGCCGCGCCGACAACGCCAGCGCCTACTGACACCACTTTGCCGCCGCGAGCCCCATGAGCGATCTCCCTGAAAATGACCAGCACATGCCGCTGGTTTCGCACCTCACCGAGTTGCGTACCCGCCTGCTGCGCTGCGTAGCGGCGATCTTCATCATTTTTGCCGGGCTGTTTGCCTTCACCCAGCAGATCTACACCTTCGTCTCGACGCCGCTGCGTGCTTACCTGCCCGTTGGCGCGACGATGATTGCCACCGATGTGTCGTCGCCGTTCCTGACGCCACTGAAGCTGACCATGATGGTCTCGCTGTTCCTGGCGATCCCGGTGATCCTGCATCAGATCTGGGGCTTCATCGCACCTGGCCTGTACAAGCATGAAAAACGCATCGCCATGCCCTTGCTGGTCTCCAGCATCTTTCTGTTCTACGCCGGCATGGCGTTCGCCTATTTCCTGGTGTTCCCGCTGATCTTCAAGTTCTTCGCCGCTGCCACCCCGGCCGGGGTGGAAATGATGACCGACATCACCAGCTACCTCGACTTCGTCATGACGCTGTTCTTCGCCTTCGGCGTGGCGTTCGAAATCCCGGTGGCCGTGGTGCTGCTGGTGTGGATCGGCGTGGTCGACGTCAAGTACCTGAAGAAAATCCGCCCGTACGTGATCATCGGCTGCTTCGTGGTCGGCATGATCCTGACGCCGCCGGACATCTTCTCGCAGACCCTGCTGGCCATACCGATGTGGATGCTGTTTGAAGTCGGCATCCTGTTTGGCAGCCTGATCAGCAAGCGTGGCGAGCATCCGGACGATCAACCGGCTGACGATCACAACGACCAGCCGCCAGCGACCCAAGCGTGAACCTGCTGCTCCTCGAAGAGGCCGATTTCATTGCGGCCGACCGGGCGATCCTGCGTGATCGCCGGTTGACGCACATGCAGGAAGTTCACCGCTGTGAAGTCGGCGACAGCATGCGCGTCGGGCGAATCGGTGGGCTGATGGGCTCGGCCGAGGTGCTGCGCCTGGACGCCGATGAAGCCGAACTGCGCGTCTCCCTCGACCAACCGCCACCGGCCAAGCTGCCGCTGACCCTGGTGTTGGCACTGCCACGGCCCAAAATGCTGCGCAGGGTGTTTCAGACCGTGGCGGCCATGGGTGTGCCGCGGATCGTGCTGGTCAACAGCTATCGCGTCGAGAAGAGCTTCTGGCAGACACCATTCCTTGAACCTGAAGCGATTCGTGAACAGTTGATTCTTGGCCTCGAACAGGCCCGGGACACTGTGCTGCCAGAAATCGTGATCGAGAAGCGCTTCAAGCCGTTCGTTGAAGACCGTCTACCCGCGATCGCCGAAGGCACCCTCGGCCTGGTTGGCCACCCCGGCAACTACCCGCCCTGCCCCCGCGGCCTCAGCGAACCGGTGACCCTGGCCATCGGCCCGGAAGGTGGCTGGATTCCTTACGAGATCGACTTGCTGGGCAAGTCCGGCCTGCAAGCGGTACAACTGGGCGATCGAATCCTGCGCGTCGAAACCGCCGTGACCGCGCTGCTGGCACGCCTTTTCTAAACCCCCGACACAATCACTGTGGCGAGGGGGCTTTTCCCCGCTTGGTCGCGAAGCGGCCACTGCTGTTGCTCCGGTCAAACCGCATGCACCACTTTTACGGCTGCTGCGCACCCGAACGGGGGCAAGCCCCCTCGCCACAGTTCACCACGCATCTGAAAAACTCTCAGCACCTTCAGATACGCCCAGTGCAGCCGATACATCTCCCATAAAACCAAATGATGGTCCGGGGAGTTTTCAGCATGTACCAATGGCTAGCCGAGAGTCTGGGAAACGTCAGCGTCAAACGCAAACTGGGGATCGGGTTTGGTCTGGTGCTGTCTCTGACCCTGTTGATCACCTTTACCGGCTGGACCGGCCTGAGCGACGTGATCAGTCGCGGCGATAAACTGGGTTTCATTTCCGAGATCAATGGGCTGACCAAAGATCTGCGCATCGCGCGCCTGGACTACGAAATGCGTCGCGGCGAACAAGGCCCGGGCGTCGTCAACGACTTGCTGGGCAAGCTCGAAACCAGCCTTCAGACCGCCCGCACCCTGATCGAGCAACCGGCTGATGCCGCCAAGGTCGATCAGCAACTGAGTGCACTCGCCGAGTACCGTCGCGCGTTCAGCGAAATGATCCAGGCCGGCGCCGACCGCGAAGATGCCCGCAGCAAACTCGGCAGCACCGCCGACAACGCCGTAGCCCGCGTGGCCGACGTGGAAAAATCCATGCTCCAGGGTGAAAGCGTGAGCGCCTTCAACAGCGTGATCGACCTGAGCAAACTGATCCAGCAGGCGCGCTTCCAGGTTCGCGGTTACACCTACAGCGGCAAGAGCGACGCCGAACAGCCCGCGCTGAACGCTATCGATGACGCCCTGAAAAACCTCGAAAGCCTGCCGGCCAAACTGCCTGAGGAACATCTCGCCAACCTGCAACAGGCGACAGACTCGCTCAAGGCCTATCGTGCCGCCGTCAGCCAGTTCCGCGACTCACAGTCCGCCAGCGCCAAGGCACTGGTGCGCATGGCTGCCCAAGGCAACATCCTGCTGGACGTGAGCAACCAACTCACCACCTCGCAAACCGTTATCCGCGACACCGACGCTGCCCATGCCAAAAACATGCTGACCCTCGCCACCGTGCTCGCCACAGCTTTCGGCCTGCTGGCCGGGTGGGCGATCACCCGCCAAATCATCATTCCGCTGAACCAGACCCTGGCCGTGGCCCAGCGTGTGGCCAGCGGCGATCTGACCCAAAACCTGATCTCTCAGCGTCGCGATGAGCTCGGCCAGCTGCAGCGCGCCATGCAGAGCATGACCCAAGGCTTGCGCGAACTGATCGGCGGCATCAGCGATGGCGTGACGCAGATTGCCAGCGCCGCCGAAGAGTTGTCCGCCGTCACCGAGCAGACCAGCGCCGGGGTCAACAATCAGAAGATTGAAACCGACCAGGTCGCCACTGCCATGAACGAGATGGCCGCCACCGTGCAGGAAGTCGCGCGCAATGCCGAGGAAGCCTCCGAAGCCGCCGTCGCCGCTGACCAGCAAGCTCGCGAAGGTGACAAGGTAGTGGGTGAAGCCATCGCGCAGATCGAGCGCCTGGCCAAGGAAGTGGGTCATTCCACCGAGGCAATGGGCGAACTCAAGCGCGAAAGCGACAAGATCGGCAGCGTGCTCGACGTGATCAAATCCGTGGCCCAGCAAACCAACCTGCTGGCACTCAACGCCGCGATTGAAGCCGCTCGCGCCGGTGAAGCCGGACGCGGTTTTGCCGTGGTCGCCGATGAAGTCCGCAGCCTGGCCCAGCGCACCCAGAAGTCCACGGAAGAAATCGAAGAGCTGATCGTCGGCCTGCAAAACGGCACCCAGCAGGTCTCGACCATCATGGACAACAGCCGCGCCCTGACCGACAGCAGCGTCGAACTGACCCGCCGTGCCGGTGGTTCACTCGAAAGCATCACCCGCACGGTCTCGGCGATTCAGGCGATGAACCAGCAGATTGCCGCTGCCGCCGAACAGCAAAGCGCCGTGGCCGAGGAGATCAACCGCAGCGTGCTGAATGTGCGTGATGTGTCGGATCAGACTTCCGCTGCCAGTGAGGAGACAGCGGCCTCCAGCGTTGAGCTGGCACGGTTGGGGACGCATTTGCAGATGTTGGTGGGCAAGTTCAGGGTTTGAGGTGATCCGCATGCCTCGGCTCACTCAGGACCGAGGTGATGCAATCGCGGGCAAGCCCGCTCCCACAGGGTTATTAGATGTACTCGACATTGGCGTATAACCGAGATACCTGTGGGAGATTCTATGTTTGGGGGGAACCCCCAAACATAGAAATAGGCTTGTATTCACTTTGGTTTTTCATCAAGGCAAACAGTACCCGAGCCAGTTTTCTGGCAAGTATCACCAGCGCCTCGGTCCCTTT
>NZ_FYDO01000047.1 GCF_900187615.1 Pseudomonas sp. Irchel s3f7
GAGCCGATGCATTCCTTATCGGCGCATTAGGTGAAGGGGTGGGACGATGTCTCCCACGGTCTGTACTGGTCAGAGTCAGAAGCGAGGCTTTAGTCCCACCCACCCCTTCAAGTCTAAACATACAAGCGTGGCTTGCCTGCGATGAAGGTGGCGCAATCTGTCAGTCTGTCGCCGGCTGAGGATTCAACCAGCCCCGTACCCGACGGAACAGTTGTTCCTGCTCAGCCTTTTTGTCAGGCAATGCCTTGAGCGAAACCTGGCTGAATGCCGACGTCTTCACCCGTTTGCTGGCTTGCAGGCGGGCCAGCGCTGCATTGCGATCCAGCGGCTTGTCCATGTAGAAAATATCGGCGGTCGGCAGTTTCAGGTTCGGCGCCAGTGCATCCAGTTCGGGTTTCGCCTGAACAGGTGTTTGCGCGGCGATCATGACAAAGCGCTCGACTTGCGAGGGCTGCTTCTCGCTTATATAGCGCGCCGCCCAGTACGCGCCGGTGCCATGACCCAACAGCACGATGCGGCGAGCGCTTTGCTGTTCCGCGAAGGCCAGCGCCGCGTCGATACGGGCAAAGATGCGCTCGGCATCGGCGTTGCTCTGCTCCTCGCTGGTTTCGGCGATGACCTTGTCGGGTACCTCTGCTTCACCACCGGCAGCCTGTTCGATGGGGGTCGCGGTGGTCGAGTCTTTGCTGCCGACCTCGGGTGCCTTGGGCGCGGGGGGCGCTTCTGCGATTCGTGGCGTAATGGCATCGCTTTGCAGGTCCGGCAAGGTGATACTCAGGCTGCTCCACTCGGCGTCCGGCAACTTGCGTCGCAGCGGTCCGATAGCTTGCGGCCAGTCAGCGGTTTCGCCAGCGCCGGGGATGATAACGACCGCGCCTTTGGGTTCGGCGGTATTGGCAGGTTTCCACAGAGCCAGAAACGTGTCGGTACCGGCCTGCAGTTGTTGCTGTTCCTGAGTCGGAATTTTTCGTACAAGTGCTGTCGCCTCTTCCTGACTACGCTCAGGCAACGGCTGACGTTCGAGCGGTTTTTCTTCGGCAGGTTTTTCCGTTGCGGCAGGCGCCAGATCGGCGGCCTGAACGGAAAAAGCACAAGGCAGGATCAGCGACAGGCACAATGCTGGCAGTGCCAGGCGATAGACAGGGAGCATCGGATTTTCCAGGCCAGAAGTTATTCCGGCAGCCTAATGGGTTGGTCAGTATTTGTCAGTGTGTGAGAGTTCGATGATGCGTTTTCGCTGCCTGTGGGTTATCGGCTGTTTGTGGTTTCCCTTGATGGGTTGGGCGGCCGCCGCGCCCCCGGCGCATGTTGCGCAGCTGTCGCCGCAACAACAGCAATGGCTGGCGCAGCAGAGTGAGTTGCGGGTCGGGTTGGTGTTACAGGTGCCCTATGCGCAATACGATCGCCGCTTGCAGCGCCTGTCAGGGGCCAATGTCGAGTTGATGAAATGGCTGGCCAAGACCCTGAATGTCGAGCTGAGCTGGCGCAATTTTCCTGACCTTGAACAACTGGAAGCCGCCGCGCGTGAAGGCGAGATCGATATCGCTCCCGGGCTGACACAGACTCCTGGCGGCCTGCGTCTCTGGCAGTTTTCCGATCCGTACATGCGCGTGCCGCAACTGGTGGTCAGCGACCAGAAAAGCACCGGTGCGGTGGAGCTGGAAAAACTCGACAGCCAGACCCGTGTCGCCGTGCGCATGCCCAGCGCCACCGCCGACTATCTGCGTAGTAACTATCCTCACTTGAACCTGCAAGGCGTGCCGGTCGAACGTCAGGCACTGCAACTGCTGGCAAGCCAGCAGGCCGGTTATGCGGTGGTGGATGAGGCGCAACTGGGGCGGTTGTCCGTAGAACCGGAGTTCGCCGGGCTGGTGGTGGTCGGTGATATCGGCCTGCCGCAATTGTTGCGCGTGGCCACTCGGCGCGACAAACCGGAGCTCGCCGGCATCGTCGAAAGCGCGTTGCGGGCCATCCCGGCCAAGGATCTTGAGCAACTGCACAATCAATGGCTGCAACCCAAGTATCCACGGCTGACCGAGTCCCCCGGGTTTTGGCAAAACCTGTGCCTGCTGCTGGTCGTGCTGGCGCTGAGTTGCATGGCCATCGTGGCCTGGCAACGCCGCCAGCAGCACAGCCTGGAGCTGCGCCTGTCGGCCGCTCAGGAAGATATTGCCTTGCGTGCCGCCAGCGAAGAGGCGTTGCGGCTCACGCAGTTTTCGATTGATCAAAGCACCGTCGGCATCCTGTGGGTCAATTGGGACAGCCACGTGCGCTATGCCAATCGTGCGGCGGAAAGCATGCTCGGTTATGCACCGGGCGCGATCATCGATCGGCCGTTGATCGACTTCGAACCGGGCCTGCACATGGACCGCTGGTTGAACCTGTGGAAGCGCGCCCGCGCCAGTGACGAAGGGCCGCAAAGTTTCGAAACCACCTGCGTGCGTGCCGATGGCAGCCTCCTGCCAGCCGATGTCTCGTTGAGTTTCCTGCGCTTTCGCGAGGGTGAGTATCTGGTGGTCTACCTCAACGACGTCACCGAACGTCGCCGCGCACTGGCCGCGTTGCAGGAGAGTGAAGCGCGGCTGCAAGGTATCGCGGCGAACGTGCCTGGACTGGTCTTTCGCCTGGAGCGGGCGCCGGTGACCGGTCAGATCGATTTTGCCTACATCAGTGAAGGCAGTGAGAGCCTGGTGGGTTACTCGCCGGCGACCCTCGCTCATCGTGACAAAGGCTTGCGCAGCCTGGTGCATCCGGACGACAAGGCCAGCTATCGCCAGACTCAGGACCATGCGCTGGACACCGACAGCGACTGGTCCTGGCAAGGTCGCATCCTCACGCGTCAGGGCGAGCAGCGCTGGGCGGAAATCAAGGCGATCACCCGTCAGCTTGAAGACGGTGCTTATGTCTGGGACGGAATTGTCTGGGACATCAGCGAGAGCAAGCGTATCGAGCTGGAACTGGCCAGTTCCCGGGAGCAACTGCGCGAGTTGTCCGCGCATCTGGAGAGCGTGCGGGAAGAGGAAAAGGCGCGCATCGCCCGGGAAGTTCACGACGAGCTGGGTCAGATGTTGACGGTGCTCAAACTGGAAACGTCGATGTGCGAATTGGCCTACGCCCAGCTCGACCCCGGTCTGAATGAGCGGTTGACCAGCATGAAGCGCCTGATCGCGCAGTTGTTCCAGTTGGTGCGTGATGTGGCGACGGCGTTGCGTCCGCCGATTCTCGATGCGGGCATCGCTTCGGCCATTGAATGGCAGGCTCGACGATTCGAGGCGCGTACGCAGATTCCGTGTCTGGTGCAGGTGCCGGACAATCTGCCGGTACTCAGTGATGCCAAGGCCATTGGCTTGTTCCGGATCCTTCAGGAAGCGCTGACCAATGTCATGCGTCACGCCCAGGCGCATACTGTTGAGCTGACACTGGCGTTGGAAGGTGACGAGTTGTGTCTGACGGTCAGTGATGATGGCGTAGGATTTGTCGCCGCGCTTGGCAGGCCGACGTCGTTTGGGATTGTCGGAATGCGTGAGCGGGTCTTGATCCTGGGCGGCGAGTTGTCGCTGCAAAGTGAACCGGGTGAGGGCACGACATTAGAGGTGCGCGTGCCTTTGGACGAAGCCTGAAGAGTTTGTGGTGTCTGTGCTGACGCTTTTGCGAACAAGCTCGCGAATGATCTTGAATCTGGAGAAGAACGTGATCCGTGTACTGGTAGCCGAAGACCACACCATCGTCCGTGAAGGCATCAAGCAGTTGATCGGCCTGGCCAAGGATCTGCTGGTGGTGGGGGAGGCGAGCAACGGCGAACAGTTGCTCGAAACCTTGCGTCATGTGCCCTGCGAAGTGGTGCTGCTGGACATCTCCATGCCGGGCGTCAACGGTCTGGAGGCGATTCCGCGGATTCGTGCGCTGAACAATCCTCCGGCAATTCTGGTGCTATCGATGCACGACGAAGCGCAGATGGCTGCGCGAGCCCTGAAAGTCGGGGCGGCCGGTTATGCGACCAAGGACAGCGACCCGTCGTTGTTGCTAATGGCCATTCGCAAGGTGGCGGCAGGCGGGCGTTACATTGACCCGGACCTGGCGGACCGCATGGTCTTCGAAGTGGGGTTGACCGATTCGCGTCCATTGCACTCGCTGCTTTCGGAGCGCGAGTTCTCGGTGTTCGAGCGCCTGGCCCAGGGCGCCAACGTCAACGACATCGCCCAGCAACTGGCGCTCAGCAGCAAGACCATCAGCACCCACAAGGCGCGGTTAATGCAGAAGCTCAACATCACGTCGCTGGCGGAACTGGTGAAGTACGCCATGGAACACAAGCTCCTCTGAGCGCACCGAATCTCCTGTAGGCGCCGGCTTGCTGGCGATGGCGTCATTGAAATCGCTATCGCCAGCAAGCCGGCTCCTACAGGGTTCGTGCTGGCATATCCATTTGCGACACCTCAAAACATTGCTTTTGCCTGTGCTTGCGGCTTGTAGCTGCAAGCTTGCCGCTGCCTCTATCCAATCGCGCCATCCTTGTAGGGCAATCCCTACCCCCAACCTTCCATCCGGCTGAGGCCAATCTCTCTTGCGCCCCGATTTGCGTGGTCCCCAGCGTCCACTAGGCTTAGTCCACAGCAGTCATCAACAACAAAGGTGTGGGTATGAGCCAGGTCGATTCAAGCGCAGGGGCCAATGATGTTCTGGTCAGCTTTCGTGGAGTGCAGAAGAGCTACGACGGCGAGAACCTGATCGTCAAGGACCTCAACCTGGACATTCGCAAAGGCGAATTCCTCACCTTGCTCGGGCCGTCCGGCTCCGGCAAGACCACCAGCCTGATGATGCTCGCCGGTTTCGAGACACCGACCGCGGGCGAAATCCTGCTGGCCGGGCGCTCCATCAACAACGTGCCGCCACACAAGCGTGACATCGGCATGGTGTTCCAGAACTACGCGTTGTTCCCGCACATGACCGTGGCCGAGAACCTGGGCTTCCCGCTGACCGTGCGCGGCATGAACAAGAGTGACGTCAGCGACAAGGTCAAGCGTGTGCTGAGCATGGTGCAGCTCGATGCCTTCGCCCAGCGTTACCCGGCACAACTGTCCGGCGGTCAGCAGCAGCGAGTGGCATTGGCTCGCGCATTGGTGTTCGAACCGCAACTGGTGCTGATGGACGAACCCCTCGGCGCCCTCGACAAGCAACTGCGTGAACACATGCAGATGGAGATCAAACACCTGCACCAGCGACTGGGCGTGACCGTGGTCTACGTGACCCACGACCAGGGCGAAGCCTTGACCATGTCCGACCGCGTGGCGGTGTTCCATCAGGGCGAAATCCAGCAGATCGCGCCGCCGCGCACCCTCTACGAAGAGCCGAAAAACACGTTCGTCGCCAACTTCATCGGCGAGAACAACCGTCTCAATGGCCGCCTGCACAGCCAGACCGGCGACCGTTGCATTGTCGAACTCGGACGCGGCGAGAAGGTGGAGGCCCTGGCGGTCAACGTCGGCCAGACCGGCGAGCCGGTGACCCTGTCGATTCGTCCGGAGCGCGTGAGCCTCAACGGCTCCAGCGACCAATGCGTCAACCGCTTCTCCGGGCGTGTCGAGGAATTCATCTATCTGGGCGACCACGTCCGGGTTCGCCTGGAAGTCTGCGGCAAGACCGACTTCTTTGTGAAACAGCCGATTGCCGAGCTTGATCCCTCGCTCGCCGTCGGCGACGTGGTACCGCTTGGCTGGCAGGTTGAGCACGTTCGCGCGCTCGATCCACTTCTAGAGGCGCATTGATCGCCCCGGCAATACCAACACCAACCCTGCACGTGGAGAGAACAATAAATGTTGAGATCCCTGAAATTCACCGCATTGGCACTGGGCATGATCGGCGCGTCTGGCGCAATGGCCGCGGGCCCGGACCTGACCGTGGTGTCATTTGGCGGGGCGAACAAGGCCGCGCAGGTCAAAGCCTTCTACGCACCGTGGGAAGCGGCAGGCAACGGCAAGATCGTCGCCGGCGAGTACAACGGTGAAATGGCCAAGGTCAAAGCCATGGTCGACACCAAGAGCGTGTCCTGGGACCTGGTAGAGGTTGAGTCGCCAGAACTGTCCCGTGGTTGCGACGAAGACATGTTCGAGCAACTGGACCCGGCGCTGTTCGGCAAAACCGAAGACTACGTCAAAGGCGCCATCCAGCCATGCGGCGTGGGCTTCTTCGTGTGGTCGACCGTGTTGGCCTACAACGCCGACAAGCTGAAAACCGCACCGACCAGTTGGGTGGATTTCTGGGACACCAAGCAGTTCCCGGGCAAGCGTGGCCTGCGTAAAGGCGCCAAGTACACCCTGGAATTCGCACTGATGGCCGACGGCGTTGCGCCGAAAGACGTCTACAAAGTGCTGGCCGGCAAAGAGGGTCAGGACCGCGCGTTCAAGAAACTCGATGAGCTCAAGCCAAGCATTCAGTGGTGGGAAGCCGGCGCACAACCGCCGCAGTACCTCGCTTCCGGTGACGTGGTCATGAGCTCGGCCTACAACGGCCGCATCGCTGCCGTGCAAAAAGAAAGCAACCTGAAAGTGGTGTGGAACGGCGGCATCTACGACTTCGACGCATGGGCCATTCCAAAAGGTCTGGACGCCAAGCGCGCCGAAGCGGCGAAGAAATTCATCGCCTTCTCGGTACAGCCGCAGCAGCAGAAGACCTACTCGGAAAACATCGCTTACGGCCCGGCGAATATCCAGGCCGTACCGTTGCTGGCCAAGGATGTCCTGAAAGACATGCCGACCACCCCGGAAAACATCGCCAACCAGGTGCAGATCGACGTCAGCTTCTGGGCTGACAACGGCGAGCAACTGGAACAGCGCTTCAATTCCTGGGCGGCGAAGTAAGCAGCGATTGAACCTGTAGGAGCTGGCTTGCCAGCGATCCGGGCGACACGGTGTATCAGCCAGACCCCGTTATCGTTCATCGCTGGCAAGCCAGGCTCCTACAGGTGATGAGTGTTATCAAGAACAGAGGTGGCCTTGTCCTCAAGAAGCGCCACCTCTGTAACGATCAAAGATTTCCGGAGTACGCCATGGCTATCGCCGTTCCCGTGAACGCGGGCACTGACCCCACCTTGAAGCAACGGCTCAAGCACGCCGAGCGGGTCAACCGCTGGAAGGCCCAGGCGCTGATCGCGCCGCTGGTGCTGTTTCTGTTGCTGGTGTTCCTGGTGCCGATCGTGGCGCTGCTCTACAAAAGCGTTGGCAACCCCGAAGTGGTCGGCGGCATGCCGCGCACCGTGACCGCCATCGCCAGCTGGGATGGCCGAGGCCTGCCCGCTGAACCGGTTTATAAAGCAGCGGCCGAAGACCTCGCCGAGGCTCGCAAGAATCAGACCCTGGGCGATCTGTCCAAACGCCTGAACATGGAACTGGCCGGCTACCGCAGCCTGCTGACCAAAACCGCCCGCGCCTTGCCGTTCGCCACCGAACCAGCTTCTTATAAAGAAGCGCTGGAAGGTCTCGACGAGCGTTGGGGCGACCCGGCCTACTGGCAAGCAGTTCGCCGCAACACCAGCAGCATCACCCCGTATTACCTGCTCGCGGCTGTCGATCACCGCATCGACGACCTCGGCGAAATCGCCCCGGCCACCCCGGACCAGGCGATCTACCTCGACATTTTCGCCCGCACCTTCTGGATGGGTCTGGTCATTACCGTGATCTGCCTGGTGCTGGCGTATCCACTGGCGTACCTGTTGGCCAATCTGCCGTCGCGGCAGAGCAACCTGCTGATGATTCTGGTGCTGCTGCCATTCTGGACGTCGATCCTGGTGCGGGTCGCGGCGTGGATCGTGTTGCTGCAATCGGGTGGCCTGATCAACAGCGGCCTGATGGCCATGGGCATCATCGATAAACCGATCGAGCTGGTGTTCAACCGCGTCGGTGTCTACATCTCGATGGTGCACATCCTGCTGCCGTTCATGATCCTGCCGATCTACAGCGTGATGAAAGGCATCTCGCCGACCTACATGCGCGCCGCGATTTCTCTCGGCTGCCATCCGTTCGCCAGTTTCTGGCGGGTCTACTTCCCGCAGACCTATGCCGGTGTCGGCGCCGGTTGCCTGTTGGTGTTCATCCTCGCCATCGGCTACTACATCACCCCGGCTCTGCTGGGCAGCCCGAACGATCAAATGGTCAGCTACTTCGTCGCCTTCTACACCAACACCAGCATCAACTGGGGCATGGCGACCGCACTCGGTGGGCTGCTGCTGTTGGCGACGGTCGTGCTTTATCTGATTTACAGCTGGCTGGTGGGCGCGAGCCGCCTGCGCCTGAGCTAAGGGGAAAACGAAATGCTGAGTCCTTACATGTCGCCCATCGAACGGGTGTGGTTCTACAGCTTGCGGATTCTCTGCGGCTTGATTCTGTTGTTCCTGATCCTGCCGGTGCTGGTGATCATTCCGCTGTCGTTCAACTCCGGCAGTTTCCTGGTGTACCCGCTGCAAGGCTTCTCGCTGCAGTGGTACCAAGACTTCTTCGCCTCGGCAGAATGGATGCGCGCCCTGAAGAACAGCATCATTGTCGCCCCGGCGGCCACCGTGCTGGCCATGGTCTTCGGCACACTGGCGGCGATCGGCCTGACCCGGGGCGACTTCCCCGGCAAAGCGCTGGTGATGGCG
This sequence comes from Pseudomonas sp. Irchel s3f7, assembly GCF_900187615.1. GTDB lineage: Bacteria > Pseudomonadota > Gammaproteobacteria > Pseudomonadales > Pseudomonadaceae > Aquipseudomonas. The sequence goes on from NZ_FYDO01000047.1 coordinate 8,630, forward strand.
TTGGTGATTTCGCCGATGGTGGTGCCGGTGGTGATCATCGGTGTGGCCAGTTACCTGTTCTTTGCTCCGCTGGGATTGGGTAACAGCTTCTTCTCGTTGATCGTGGTGCATGCGGTGCTGGGTGTGCCGTTTGTGATCATCACTGTGTCGGCGACGTTGCAGGGGTTTAACCACAATCTGGTGCGTGCCGCTGCGAGCCTCGGTGCTTCGCCGCTGGTCGCGTTCCGTCGCGTGACGTTGCCGTTGATCGCGCCGGGTGTGATTTCCGGTGCACTGTTCGCCTTCGCGACCTCGTTCGACGAAGTGGTGGTGACACTGTTCCTCGCTGGTCCCGAGCAGGCGACCTTGCCACGGCAGATGTTCAGCGGCATCCGCGAAAACCTCAGCCCGACCATCGCCGCCGCCGCGACGCTGCTGATCGCGTTCTCGGTGGTGCTGTTGCTGACCCTGGAATGGCTGCGAGGCCGTAGCGAAAAACTGCGTACCGCGCAGGTCTGATACCGCTTCTTGCAGGAGCCGGCTTGCTGGCGAATGGTGCAACGCGGTGTGCCTGATACACCGCTTTCGCCGGCAAGCCGGCTCCTACAGGGTCGTGTCAGGCGTGGGTCATTCATGACCTGAATGGCAGACAACCCGCAATCCCCAGCTACTATTGTGCCCAGCTCCCCTACCTATAAGAGGCTGCGCACATGGGTCTTTCCTCTTTCAAAATCGCTCACAAACTGATCACCGGCGCAGGGGCTATCGAGCAACTCGCTGCCGAACTCACGCGTCTGGATATCGACAACCCACTGATCGTCACCGACGCCGCGCTGGTCAAATCCGGCACGGTAGAGCTCGCTCTGGCGCAGCTCGGGGGGCGGACGTACGAAATTTTTGATCGCGTGTTGCCGGACCCGGAAATCGCCATCGTCGAAGACTGCATGCAGGTCTATCGCGATGGCGGGCATGACGGTTTGATCGGCCTCGGCGGCGGCAGTGCCATCGACATCGCCAAGAGTGTGGCTGCCTATGCGGGTTATCACGGCGCGCTGGAGGATCTGTTCGGCGTCGACCAGGTGCCGCGCAAAGGCCCACCGCTGATCGCCATTCCGACCACTGCCGGCACCGGCTCGGAAGTGACCAATGTGGCGATTCTTTCCGACAAGGTCGCGCAGCTGAAGAAGGGCATCGTCAGCGATTATTTGCTGCCCGATGTGGCGCTGGTCAGCCCGCAGATGACCCTGACGTGCCCACGCAGCGTCACCGCCGCCAGTGGTGTCGATGCCTTGGTGCATGCCATCGAATCCTATCTGTCGGTCAACGCCTCGCCGATTACCGACGCGCTGGCGATTGGCGCCATCAAACTGATCACCAAGGCATTGCCCAAGGCATACGCCAACCCGTCGAACCTGCAAGCCCGGGAAGACATGGCCACCGCCAGCCTGATGGCGGGCATGGCATTCGGTAATGCCGGGGTCGGCGCGGTGCATGCGCTGGCGTACCCGCTGGGCGGGCGGTTCAACATTGCGCACGGGGTGAGCAATGCCTTGCTCCTGCCCTATGTCATGACCTGGAACAAGATGGCCTGTGTCGAGCGCATGCAGGATATCGCTGAGGCCATGGGGGTGCAGACCGCTCACCTGAGTACCAATGAGGCGGCGGACAAAGCCGTGGTTGCCATGACTGAATTGTGCGCGGCAGTGGAGATTCCACAGGGGTTGCGCAGTTTCGGCGTTCCCGAAGACGCCATCCCGGCCATGGCCGTGGAAGCGGCGGGGATCGAGCGCCTGATGCGCAACAATCCGCGCAAGCTGAATGCCGTCGATATCGAAAAGATCTATCGCGCGGCGTACTAGGGCCTTCGCTGATCAGGGATGATGGCCAGGTCCAATCATCGCGCTCACGGTGCGCGCGCCAAAGTATGAGGTATACAATGCGCGCCATCGTGATTCTGCTCAGAAAAGGTGCGTCATGCAGCCCTTCGTAATTGCTCCGTCGATTCTCTCCGCCGACTTCGCCCGCCTGGGTGAAGAAGTGGATAACGTCCTGGCCGCCGGCGCCGACTTCGTGCACTTCGATGTCATGGATAACCACTACGTGCCCAACCTGACCATCGGCCCGATGGTCTGTGCGGCGCTTCGCAAGTACGGCGTGACTGCGCCGATCGACGCGCACCTGATGGTCAGCCCTGTGGACCGCATCGTTGGCGACTTCATCGAAGCCGGTGCGACCTACATCACCTTCCACCCGGAAGCCAGCCAGCACGTCGATCGCTCCCTGCAACTGATCCGCGAAGGCGGCTGCAAGTCGGGCCTGGTGTTCAACCCGGCGACCCCGCTGGACGTGCTCAAGTACGTGATGGACAAGGTCGACATGATCTTGCTGATGAGCGTCAACCCAGGCTTCGGCGGGCAGAAATTCATCCCCGGCACCCTCGACAAGCTGCGTGAAGCGCGGGCATTGATCGATGCTTCGGGCCGTGACATCCGCCTGGAAATCGACGGCGGCGTGAACGTGAACAACATTCGTGAAATCGCCGCGGCCGGTGCTGACACCTTCGTCGCCGGCTCGGCCATTTTCAATGCGCCGAACTATCAGGAAGTCATCGACAAGATGCGCTCCGAACTGGCACTGGCGCGCCCATGAGTGGTTTTGAGCAGCTTTTTCCGGGGCGTCTGCCACGGCTGGTGATGTTCGATCTGGACGGTACGCTGATCGATTCGGTCCCGGACCTGGCGGCGGCTGTGGATAACATGCTGCTCAAACTCGGTCGCGAGCCTGCGGGCCTTGGGGCCGTGCGCGAATGGGTCGGCAATGGCGCGCCGGTGCTGGTGCGTCGTGCACTGGCCGGCGGCATCGATCATTCGGCGGTTGATGACAGCGAAGCCGAGCGGGCGCTGGAGTATTTCATGCAGGCCTATGGCGAAAGCCATGAGCTGACCGTGGTCTATCCCGGCGTTCGTGACACCCTCCGCTGGCTGAAAAAGCAGGGTGTCGAGATGGCGCTGATCACCAACAAGCCGGAGCGATTCGTCGCGCCGCTGCTGGATCAGATGAAGATCGGCCGGTATTTCCGCTGGATCATCGGTGGTGACACCCTGCCACAGCAAAAACCCGACCCGGCTGCGCTGTTTTTCGTGATGAAAATGGCCAACATTCCGGCGTCGCAGTCCTTGTTCGTCGGCGATTCGCGCAGCGATGTGCTGGCGGCGAAAGCCGCGGGGGTCCAGTGCGTCGCCCTGAGCTACGGCTATAACCACGGACGACCGATTGCCGAAGAGTCACCGGCCCTGGTGATCGATGATCTGCGCATGCTAATTCCCGGTTGCCTGGATCCGGCCGCTGAGATAACGTTGGCCGACGCTGTTAAACCCCCTTCTGGAAACGCCATCGTGGTGGTCACTCGCAAACTCTGGATGAAAGTCATGAAGGCCCTGGCCCGCTGGCGTTGGCGCGCCTGACTTGATCCTGGCCGGTAATCCGGCGCGTTTGCACACCTGACCGTTTGACCCTCATGCCACGAGGCACCTCATGATCCGCGAAGAATTCCTGCGTTTGGCCGCTGCCGGCTATAACCGTATCCCGCTTGCCTGTGAAACCCTGGCTGACTTCGACACGCCGTTGTCGATCTACCTGAAACTGGCCGACGAGCCCAATTCCTACCTGCTGGAATCCGTACAGGGCGGCGAGAAGTGGGGCCGTTACTCGATCATCGGCCTGCCGTGCCGCACCGTGCTGCGGGTTCACGATCATCACGTCAGCGTGACCGTCGATGGCATCGAGACCGAAAGCCACGACGTCGAAGACCCGCTGGCCTTCGTCGAGACCTTCAAGGCCCGCTACAACGTGCCGACCATCGCCGGCCTGCCGCGCTTCAACGGCGGCCTGGTGGGTTACTTCGGCTATGACTGCGTGCGTTATGTGGAGAAGCGTCTGGGCAAGTGCCCGAACCCGGATCCGCTGGGCGTGCCGGACATTCTGCTGATGGTGTCCGACGCCGTGGTGGTGTTCGACAACCTCGCTGGCAAGATGCACGCCATCGTCCTGGCCGATCCGGCGCAGGAAGATGCTTTCGAACAAGGTCGCGCCCGCCTGGAGGCGCTGCTGGAAAAACTCCGTCAGCCGATCACCCCGCGCCGTGGCCTGGATTTCAGCCAGCAACAGTCGGCTGATCCAGTCTTCCGTTCGAGCTTCACCCAGAACGATTACGAAAAAGCCGTCGACACCATCAAGGAATACATCCTGGCCGGTGACTGCATGCAGGTCGTGCCGTCCCAGCGCATGTCGATCGACTTCAAGGCCGCGCCGATTGATCTGTACCGTGCGCTGCGCTGCTTCAACCCGACGCCATACATGTACTTCTTCAACTTCGGCGACTTCCACGTCGTCGGCAGTTCACCAGAAGTGCTGGTGCGGGTCGAAGACAACCTGATCACCGTGCGCCCGATTGCCGGCACCCGTCCACGGGGCGCCAGCGAAGAGGCGGATCTGGCGCTGGAAAAGGACTTGCTGTCCGACGACAAGGAAATCGCCGAGCATTTGATGCTGATCGACCTGGGTCGTAACGACACCGGTCGCGTTTCGGAAATCGGCTCGGTGAAACTGACCGAGAAGATGGTCATCGAGCGTTACTCCAACGTGATGCACATCGTGTCCAACGTCACCGGGCAATTGAAAGCCGGGCTGACGGCGATGGATGCACTGCGGGCGATTCTGCCGGCGGGCACCTTGTCTGGCGCACCGAAAATTCGTGCAATGGAAATCATCGACGAACTGGAGCCGGTCAAGCGTGGCGTGTATGGCGGCGCGGTCGGTTACTTCGCCTGGAACGGCAACATGGACACCGCGATTGCGATCCGCACGGCGGTGATCAAGGACGGCGAACTGCACGTACAGGCCGGTGGCGGCATCGTCGCCGACTCGGTGCCGGCGCTGGAATGGGAAGAAACCCTGAACAAGCGCCGCGCCATGTTCCGCGCCGTGGCGCTGGCTGAACAAACTCCGCAAGGCTGACCGATGACTGCCCGTATGCCGGCCGCCTTGAGCGATCAAGCGCTGGACGCTGCGGGCGATGCAATCGAGCGCCGTATTAGTAGTCAGTGAATTCAAGAGGTTCTTAACGCCATGTTGCTGATGATCGATAACTACGACTCTTTTACCTACAACGTTGTGCAATACCTTGGTGAGCTCGGCTCCCAGGTCAAAGTCGTGCGCAACGATGAACTCACCATCGCCGAAATCGAAGCCCTCAACCCTGAGCGCATTGTTGTGTCGCCCGGTCCCTGCACCCCGACCGAAGCCGGCATCTCGATCGAAGCGATCAAGCATTTCGCCGGCAAGCTGCCGATTCTGGGCGTGTGCCTGGGCCATCAGTCCATCGGTCAGGCCTTTGGCGGCGATGTGGTGCGTGCCCGTCAGGTCATGCACGGCAAAACCAGCCCGGTGTTCCACGAGGACAAAGGTGTATTCGAAGGTTTGAACCGTCCGCTGACGGTCACGCGCTATCATTCATTGATCGTCAAACGCGAAACCCTGCCCGATTGCCTCGAGCTGACCGCCTGGACCCAGCTTGAAGACGGCTCGGTCGACGAGATCATGGGCCTGCGCCACAAGACCTTGAACATCGAGGGCGTGCAGTTTCACCCTGAGTCGATCCTCACCGAGCAGGGCCACGAACTGTTCGCCAACTTCCTCAAACAAACCGGCGGCACGCGCTAAGGACGACTCATGAATATCAAGACAGCCCTGGGCCGTATCGTCGAACACCTCGACCTCAGCACCGAAGAAATGCGCGATGTGATGCGTGAAATCATGACCGGACAATGCACGGACGCGCAGATCGGCGCGTTCATGATGGCCATGCGCATGAAGAGCGAAAGCATCGACGAAATCGTCGGCGCCGTATCGGTCATGCGTGAGCTGGCAGACAAGGTCGAGCTCAAGACCCTCCACGGTGTAGTCGATGTGGTTGGCACCGGCGGCGACGGCGCGAACATCTTCAACGTGTCGACGGCTTCGGCCTTCGTAGTCTCGGCGGCCGGTTGCACCGTGGCCAAGCATGGCAACCGCGCGGTCTCGGGCAAGAGCGGCAGTGCCGACCTGCTGGAGGCGGCGGGTATCTACCTGAGCCTGACGCCGGTGCAAGTCGCGCGTTGCATCGACAACGTCGGCATCGGCTTCATGTTTGCCCAGACTCACCACCGTGCCATGAAGTACGCCGCGGGTCCGCGCAAGGACCTGGGCTTGCGCACTTTGTTCAACATGCTCGGCCCGCTTACGAATCCGGCCGGTGTTAAACACCAGGTGGTGGGCGTGTTCACCCAAACGCTGTGCCGGCCATTGGCTGAAGTGTTGCAGCGCCTGGGCAGCAAGCACGTGTTGGTGGTGCATTCGAAGGATGGTCTGGACGAGTTCAGCCTCGCAGCGCCGACCTTTGTCGCCGAACTGAAAGACGACCAGATCACCGAGTATTGGGTCGAACCGGAAGACCTTGGCATGAAGAGCCAGAGTCTGCATGGGCTGGCGGTCGAAAGCCCGGAGGCGTCCCTGGAACTGATTCGCGATGCCCTGGGCAAGCGCAAGACCGAAAACGGTCAGAAGGCTGCCGAGATGATCATGCTCAATGCCGGTGCCGCGCTGTACGCCGCCGACCATGCCAGCAGTCTCAAAGAAGGCGTTGCCTTGGCGCACGATGCGCTGCACACCGGCCTCGCTCGGGAAAAACTCGAGGAGCTGGGTGCGTTTACCGCGGTATTCAAAGTGGAGAATGAGGGATGAGTGTGCCGACGGTTCTGGAAAACATTCTGGCGCGCAAGGTTGAGGAAGTTGCCGAGCGTCGCGCTCGCGTCAGCCTCGCCGAGCTGGAAAGTCTGGCCAAGGCGGCCGATGCACCCCGTGGTTTTGCCAAGGCGCTGCTGGCTCAGGCCAAGCTGAAACAGCCGGCAGTCATTGCTGAAATCAAGAAGGCTTCGCCGAGCAAAGGCGTGATCCGTGAGAACTTCGTTCCCGCCGACATCGCTAAAAGCTACGAGAAGGGCGGCGCAACCTGCCTGTCGGTGCTCACCGATATCGACTTCTTCCAGGGGGCTGACGCGTATCTGCAACAGGCACGAGCGGCGTGCAGCCTGCCGGTGATCCGCAAGGATTTCATGATCGATCCGTACCAGATCGTCGAAGCGCGCGCCTTGGGCGCCGATTGCGTGCTGTTGATCGTTTCCGCACTGGATGACGTGAAAATGGCCGAGCTGGCGGCCGTGGCCAAAAGCGTCAATCTCGATGTGCTGGTGGAAGTCCACGATGGCGACGAGTTGGAGCGGGCATTGAAAACCCTCGACACTCCGCTGGTCGGCATCAACAACCGCAACCTGCACACCTTCGACGTCAGCCTCGAAACCACGCTCGACCTGCTGCCGCGTATCCCTCGCGATCGTTTGGTGATCACCGAAAGCGGCATCTTCAACCGCGCCGATGTCGAGTTGATGGAAATCAGCGACGTCTACGCGTTCCTGGTCGGTGAAGCATTCATGCGCGCTGAAAGCCCGGGCACTGAGTTGCAGCGTTTGTTCTTCCCTGAGCGCGGCGTGCCTGTCAGCGGTTCGACCCTCGACTAAAAAGCATCGCGAGCAAGTGCGCTTCTACATTGGATTTTTGGCGTAAGCAAATCCCCTGTAGGAGCTTGCTCGCGATAGCGGCATAAGAAACACCACAGACGTTGTGTCCGACGGATTCCCTTATGACCTCACCTGTCTCCCTGACCATCGAAGCGGGCTTGCAAGCCGAACAGGACTTGCTGGCATCAGTCTGTGCCGGCGACGACAATTTCGGCCTGCTGTTCTGGCAACCAAGCGATCAAGCCTTGGTCATGCCGCGCCGCTTGAGTCGCCTGCCAGGTTTTGAATCGGCATGTGAGGTGTCGGCGGCAGCAGGCTGGCCCGTGTTGTTGCGCGATACCGGTGGCGAACCTGTCCCGCAATCAGCCACCACGATCAACATCGCCCTGGTCTACGCCCCACCCCGCAGCGAAGGCGACTTGAACCGCATCGAATCCGGCTACCGCCGTTTGTGCGATCCGATCTGTCAGATGCTGGATGAGTTGGGCGGCAGATCGTCCCTGGGTGAAATCGAGGGAGCGTTCTGCGATGGCCGCTTCAACGTCAACCTGGACGGACGCAAGATGGTCGGTACCGCCCAGCGCTGGCGTCAGAGTCAGGGCGGTCAACGTCCGGTGGGACTGGTGCACGGTGCGATGTTGATCGATAACGAGCGAGAGTCGATGGTTGCGGCGGTCAACCGCTTCAACGAGGCGTGTGGGCTCGAACAACGGGTGCGCGCCGAAAGCCACATCGCCCTGCATGAGAAATACACCGCACCGGATGCGCTGGCGCGTCTCGATGAGCTTTACCGGCTGGTGCTCGAGCAGATGTTCAGCCGCTAGCTTTTCGAGCTTATCGCGTGCCGAAGACCACCATGGTCTTGCCTTTGACGTCCACCAGGTTGCGTTCTTCCAGATCCTTGAGCACGCGACCGACCATCTCTCGCGAGCAACCGACAATCCGCCCGATTTCCTGACGGGTTACCTTGATCTGCATCCCGTCGGGGTGAGTCATGGCGTCCGGCTGCTTGCACAGCTCCAGCAAGCAACGCGCAACGCGACCGGTGACGTCGAAGAACGCCAGGTCACCGACCTTGCGTGTGGTGTTGCGCAGGCGTTGTGCGATTTGTCCGCTCAGCACGTAAAGAATGTCTGGATCCAGCTGCGACAATTCACGGAACTTCGCATAGCTGATTTCCGCGACTTCGCATTCGACCTTTGCCCGCACCCAGGCGCTTCGCTCCTGCTCCAGGCCTGCCTGTTCGAACAGGCCCAGTTCGCCAAAGAAGTCCCCGGCATTCAGGTACGCGATGATCATCTCCCGACCATCGTCATCTTCGATCAGGATGGTGACCGATCCTTTGATGATGAAGAACAGCGTCTCCGATCGGTCACCGGCGCAAATGATGTTGCTCTTGGCCTGATAGCGACGGCGTTGGCAATGCATCAACAGCTTGTCGAGGTTTTTGATCCTGGGGGTGGGGGCAAGAGCAACCATGGTTGTATCCCGAAAAAACTGCACGGTGTATTTGGTTTTTTTATGAGCGGAAAAAACAGCGACAAGGCTGACGCTGCGTCAGCGAATTGGCGCCAGCTTATCAGACACTTCCTACAATATTCGAGAAATTACCTATGGGGCTAATGGTTATGTCCTAGGAACGCAACCGCTGCCAATCAAGGGCCCTGTGCTAAGCTGGCGACCCTTTTTTAAACAGTGGAGTCTTGGCGATGAAGGCACGCATCCAATGGGCTGGCGAAGCCATGTTCCTCGGCGAATCCGGTAGCGGTCATGTCGTGGTCATGGACGGTCCGCCCGATGCCGGCGGTCGTAACCTGGGTGTCCGGCCGATGGAAATGCTCCTGCTGGGTGTCGGCGGTTGCAGCAATTTCGATGTGGTCAGCATCCTCAAGAAGTCCCGCCAGGCAGTGGAAAGCTGTGAAGCCTTCCTCGAAGCCGAGCGTGCGACCGAAGATCCAAAGGTGTTCACCAAGATCCACATGCATTTCGTGGTCAAGGGCCGCGGCTTGAAAGAAGCCCAGGTCAAACGCGCCATCGAGCTGTCCGCCGAGAAATATTGCTCGGCGTCGATCATGCTCGGTGCGGCAGGCGTGGCGATCACCCACGACTACGAGATCATCGAACTCGGTTGAATCGACATTCAACTATCATAAAAGCAGTGCAGACTCTGGCGATCCCAAGCGGACGTCTGCATAATGCGCCACTTTTTTCAGGGTCGTAGCTGGTCATCCGACTGGTTGCGCATCCGAACAGACAACCAAAATCGCCATCGCGAAGAGGTGTTAACCGTCCTACGCAGGTGCGTTGTTCGCATCTGACGGGCATGCTTGATCACGCGGCCGGGCCGCAAACACACAGAGAGTTTCTAACGGTGAAAAGCAAACTCAAGCTCCACGGGTTCAATAACCTGACAAAGACCTTGAGCTTCAACATCTATGACATCTGCTACGCGGAAACCCCGCAAGACCAACAGGCTTACGTCGAGTACATCAATAAAGAGTACAACGCCAAACGCCTGACGCAGATCCTCACGGAAGTTGTCGATATCATTGGTGCCAACATCCTGAATATTGCCAGTCAGGACTATGAGCCACAGGGCGCCAGCGTCACGATCCTGATCTCCGAAGAGCCGGTAACCCCGACCGAGAGTCAGATCGAAGAGTCCCCGGGCCCGCTGCCGGAAATCATCCTGGCCCACCTCGACAAGAGCCACATCACGGTGCACACCTACCCGGAAATCCATCCGGTCGACGGTATTGCAACCTTCCGTGTGGATATCGACGTGTCGACTTGTGGGGTTATTTCACCGCTTAAAGCGCTCAACTTCCTCATTCACCAGTTCGATTCGGACATCGTGACTGTGGATTACCGTGTGCGCGGTTTCACCCGTGACGTTGAAGGCAAAAAGCACTTCATCGACCACGAGATCAATTCGATCCAGAACTACCTTTCCGAAGACACTCGCGACGCGTACCAGATGACCGACGTGAACGTGTACCAGGAAAACCTGTTCCACACCAAAATGCTGCTGAAGAACTTCGAACTGGATAACTACCTGTTCGGCGACGCCACCAGCAGCCTGTCCTCTGGGCAGCGCACTCAGGTGACCGAGCGGGTGAAGCACGAAATGCTCGAAATCTTCTACGCACGCAACATGTCGTAAGATTCTCGAACACAAAAAAAGGCGACCTCGGTCGCCTTTTTCATGTCCGTCGCAAACCCCTGTAGGAGCGGGCTTGCCTGCGAAGAGGCCCTGTCACGCAACAGAACCCTCAGATCCGATAAGTACTCTTGGTCATCACCTTGGCCATCAGACTCATCCCGAACTTCACCGGCGCCGGAAAACGGAACCCGCCCGCATCCAGCGCGCTTTCGGCATGCTGCTCTTCATCAATGCGCATTTGCTTGAGAATCGCCCGGGACTTTTCGTCCTCGGCCGGCAGTTGTTCCAGATGTTCGTTCAGGTGCTTGCATACCTGGTCTTCAGTCGCTGCGACAAAACCCAGGCTGACCTTGTCACTGATCAAACCGGCAACGGCACCAATCCCGAACGACATGCCGTAGAACAGCGGATTAAGAATGCTGGTGTGGCTGCCCAACTGATGGATGCGTTGTTCGCACCAGACCAGATGGTCGATTTCTTCTTCGGCGGCGTGTTCCATGGCGGCACGCACTTGCGGCAGCTTGGCGGTCAACGCCTGGCCTTGGTACAGCGCCTGGGCACAGACTTCGCCGGTATGGTTGATACGCATCAGGCCGGCAACGTGGCGGGTGTCTTCGTCGCTCATTTTTGCGTCCGGCTGCACGATGGCCGGCGACGGACGGTACGGGTGGCCACTGGAGGGCAACAAAGTACGCATCGCGGCGTCTGCTTGCAGCAGAAGACGGTCAATTGGCGAGTAGTGACGTTGGGTAGTCATGCTGACCTCCGGAGGAATCTCGGCGGCCAGTTTAACCCAATCGGCCGAGGAAGGTTTGCGCTGGGTCAAGATGAAAAGATCGCAGCCTTCGGCAGGTTCGCGATACAAGGAGCTGCCGAAGGCTGCGATTTTTTGCGAGCCTGGACTCAGCCCGGCGGCCAATGCATCTGGCGCTGACCCAGCACATGCATATGAATGTGATAGACAGTTTGTCCGCCTTCTTCATTACAGTTCATCACGACGCGGAAACCTTTTTCGCACCCCAGTTCCAGGGCCAGGCGCTGGGCGGTGAACAGAATGTGCCCGGCCAATGCCTTGTCGGCCTCGGTCAGGTCGTTCAGGGTGCGCACCGGTTTTTTCGGGATCACCAGAAAATGCACCGGCGCCTGCGGGGCGATGTCGTGGAAGGCCAGAACCTGGTCGTCCTCGTAAATGATCTTCGCCGGGATTTCCCGGTTGATGATCTTGGTGAACAGAGTATCCACAGCTGTTTTCTCCGTTGTTTGGGCTGGCCTGAGTGTACTCACGGGTTATGCCAGCGCCCAGCCTTTTACCTTGATGTTGATCAGCGCGGGCAGTAAGCCTTGTTGATCATGCCGGCGATGGTGCGGGTCAGCCAGCGAGAGCCGAGACGGGGGAGGAAGGCGAGCCAGCGATTGCGTCGTCCCGGAATAATGATCGCCCGATTCTTTTCCAGGGCGCGCACGGTGTACAGCGCCACTTCTTCAGGACTCATCAGCAATTTGCTGTCGGTCAATTTCTCCGTGTTCAGCTGCGCCGTGCGGAAAAACGCCGTGCGGGTGGGGCCGGGGCAGAGTACCGAAACCTTTACCGCACATTTTTCCAGCTCGACTCGCAAACCTTCGGAAAAATGCAGCACATAGGCCTTGCTGGCGTAGTAAGTGCTCATCCACGGTCCCGGCTGGAACGCCGCCACCGAGGCGACGTTCAGAATCTGCCCGCCGCCCTGCAACGCCATGCTGTTGCCGATGGCGTGGCAGAGGCGGGTAAGGGCGAGGATGTTCACTTCGATCAAGTCCTGCTCTGTCATCCAGTCCTGGGCCAGGAACGGGCCGCATGTACCGATGCCGGCACAGTTGACGAGCAGGTCGATCTGCCGCTCACCTTCTTCCAGTTCCAGCAGGAACCCGGACAGGCGCAGCGGTTCACCCAGGTCGCAGGCGCGAAACAGCACTTCCACGCCAAAGCGCTGAGTCAGTTCAATCGCAATACTTTCCAGCTGATCACGTTGTCGGGCCACCAGAATCAGGTTTCGGCCGCGCCGTGCCAGGGCTTCTGCCATTGCCAGGCCGATGCCGCTGGATGCGCCAGTGATCAGAGCGTAACGGGACATGCAGTTCTCCATCGCAACAGCTCCACGCCGCGACGCAGGTGTCACGGGCCAGGAGCGCTGTTCATTCTTTCGCAGAGTCTACAGGGGGCGGGGTGTCTTCGGCTGCATCGTCGGAGGAATTTGGCACCGGTTGTGCCTCGACGTCGATTTCTTCGGTGATGACTGCGCTGCTGTCGTAGTTGCTCTGAGCGGCGTTTTCAAATCCTCGCTGAAGGGTCGAGAAGCCACCGGCCAACATACTCACCACCATCAGCGCTACGAACGCCAGCCACAACGAAGCCAGCACCTTGACCGCGGTGCTGTTGGGCGGAGGTGGCGGACCATAACGATTGGGGCCAGTGTTGCCGGGCATTACCGTGGTGACAAGCGGAAAGAAACTGCCTACAAACGGAACGAGATTGATCAGCCACAACCAGCCCGACCAGCCAATGTCGTGCAGTCGTTGGACAGCGAACTGAATGCCGACGAAGACGAACGCGACAAACAGGATCAAAGCGAACAGGCCACCCAAAATCAGGCCTGCGGTTGAGTCGGTACCGATAAAGGCCAGGGCGAGCACTACAAACACCCCGCAAACCGCCATGAGAATCAGGGTCAGGACCATCGTCCAGGCCAGGTAGCGCAAGCGACCGATACGCCCTTCGAAACTGAATGGCTTGAGCGTGGCGAATTCTGCGGTGGTTGTTCCAAGGTCTGCGCGGGGTGGGGCGTAAGGCGACAGAGGATCGACGGAAGTAGCACCGTGATGCTCGTGAACCTCGTCAAGGTTCGGCTCTACAGATGGCTCGGTCTCGATGCGGGCGTCGATCCCGGTTTTGTTCAGCGCTTGCAGATAGGCCTGAGCGTCAACCTGGCTCAGGTCACGTTTGAGTGCAACCGGTCGGCCGGTGAACAGGCGTTCGATCGCCGTCACGTCACTGTTGAACAGCCCGGCAAGATTGAGCTTTGCAGTGGCGATATCAACACCGGGCTGCAACGCACCTTCGAATACGATCTTGAAACGGTTTTCGCCCATGTTCGTAGCATCCTTGTCGCGAGTGATTGAAAAAATAAATCCAGGCCTGGGCGCGCACAAGGCCAGCCGATTCAGGCTGGCCAAGGGTTACTGTCAACGTGGCCAGCGCTTGGGTAGCTGTGCCGCGTGCTCAAGTGCCTTGCGATACTCCGCATCAAGACGCGCGACCAATTGATCAACACTTGGCAGATCATCGATCTCACCGACACCCTGGCCCGCGGACCACACGGTTTTCCAGGCTTTGGCTTCATCGCTGATGGGTTTGAGCTTGGAGCCGAAGTTGATCTCGCCTTTGCCTTGCAGCGCAGACATATCGAAACCGGCGGCTTCCAGACTTTGACGCATAAAACTCGCCGGAACGCCTGACACCGCTGGAGTATGGATGATGTCAGCAGCTCTGGCTGCCAGCAGCATCTCTTTATAGGCGTCAGGCGCATGACTTTCGGTGGTGCCGATAAAGCGCGTACCGAAGTAGGCCAAATCCGCACCGAGCAACTGCGCGGCGAGAATTTCGTGACCGTGGTTCAGGCAGCCAGCCAGCAGCAGGGTCTTGTCGAAGAACTGGCGGATTTCGGCAATCAACGAAAACGGACTCCAGGTCCCGGCATGCCCACCGGCACCGGCGGCCACAGCGATCAATCCGTCCACGCCGGCTTCGGCGGCTTTCTCGGCATGGCGTCGGGTGGTGACGTCGTGGAATACCAGTCCACCGTAGCTGTGGACCGCGTCGACCAGTTCTTTGACGGCGCCGAGGCTGGTGATCACGATCGGCACTTTGTGTTCGACGCAAATCTCCAGATCCGCTTGCAGCCGTGGGTTGCTGTTATGGACGATCAGGTTCACGGCGTAGGGTGCGGGGTTGTCCATGGTCGCCAACCCGGCTTCGATCTCTTCCAGCCAGGCCTTGAACCCGCTGCTTTCGCGTTGGTTCAGGGCCGGAAAACTGCCGACCACGCCGTTGCGACAGCAGGCCAGCACCAATTGCGGGTTGGAGATGAGAAACATCGGCGCTGCCACCACAGGCAAACGCAAACGTTGTTCGAGCAAAGCGGGCAGCGACATTGGAAGTACCCCGAAAATCACGATCAGTAGGATTTAAAACGGCCGAACCACGACCAGAATTACGATTGCCAGCAATATCAGAACCGGAACCTCATTGAACCAGCGATAAAAGACATGGCTGCGGGTGTTTTCGCCACGGGCAAAACGTTTTACCTGGGCGCCGCACATGTGGTGGTAGCCGATCAGCAGCACCACCAGCGTCAACTTCGCATGCATCCAGCCACCCTGGGTGAAATATGCGCTCGGGTTGAGGCTGATCAGCCAGCCACCGAAGATCAGCGTGGCAATCATTGCCGGGCCCATGATGCCCCGGTACAGCTTGCGCTCCATGATGCTGAAGCGTTCTTTGCTGACGCTGTCTTCGCTTTGAGCGTGATAAACGAACAGGCGCGGCAGGTAGAACAGGCCGGCAAACCAGCAAACGATGCTGATGATGTGAAAAGCTTTGAGCCACAGATAGAGCATTTTGGTTATTCCAGGATTCACGGTAGCGGGAATAGTAGAGGCTTGAGCGTCCGCACGTCACCTTGACGGTTGTCGCAGGCGCGCGCGGCCCCTATTATCGACGGCTTTCCAGTGGGTTCGTTGAGGGCAGGTTTATGGTCAAGGTCGGTATCGTCGGCGGCACGGGTTACACCGGTGTCGAACTGCTGCGTCTGTTGGCGCAACATCCGCAAGCTGAAGTGGTTGTCATCACTTCCCGATCCGAGGCTGGCCTGGCCGTGGCCGACATGTACCCGAACCTGCGAGGCCACTACGACGGCCTGGCGTTCAGCGTTCCGGACATCAAGACTCTGGGCGCTTGCGATGTGGTGTTCTTCGCCACGCCGCACGGTGTTGCCCATGCCCTGGCGGGCGAATTGCTGGCGGCCGGGACCAAGGTCATCGACCTGTCGGCCGACTTCCGTCTGCAAGACGCGGATGAATGGGCCAAGTGGTACGGCCAGCCGCACGGCGCACCGGAGCTGCTGGACGAAGCGGTCTACGGCCTG
This sequence comes from Pseudomonas sp. Irchel s3f7, assembly GCF_900187615.1. Classification (GTDB taxonomy): domain Bacteria; phylum Pseudomonadota; class Gammaproteobacteria; order Pseudomonadales; family Pseudomonadaceae; genus Aquipseudomonas. Next base: position 24,565 of record NZ_FYDO01000047.1, read on the forward strand.
CCGGAAGTCAATCGCGAGCAGATCAAGAAGGCGCGCCTGATTGCGGTGCCGGGTTGCTATCCAACCGCCACGCAGTTGGGCTTGCTGCCTTTGCTCGAGGCAGGTCTGGCCGACGCATCGCACCTGATTGCCGACTGCAAGTCCGGTGTCAGCGGCGCCGGTCGTGGCGCCTCTGTAGGTTCGCTGTACTCCGAGACGTCGGAAAGCATGAAGGCCTATGCCGTCAAAGGTCACCGTCACTTGCCGGAAATTCGCCAGGGCTTGCGTCGTGCAGCAGGCAAGGACGTCGGGCTGACCTTCGTTCCTCACCTGACGCCAATGATCCGTGGCATTCACTCGACGCTGTACGCGACAGTGGTTGATCGCTCAGTCGATCTGCAGGCGCTGTTTGAAAGGCGCTATGCCAACGAACCGTTCGTCGACGTCATGCCGGCCGGCAGCCACCCGGAAACCCGCAGCGTGCGCGGTGCCAACGTGTGCCGAATCGCTGTGCATCGTCCTCAGGATGGCGATCTGGTGGTGGTGTTGTCGGTGATCGACAACCTGGTCAAAGGTGCGTCGGGTCAGGCGGTACAGAACATGAACATCCTGTTTGGGCTGGATGAGCGCCTGGGTCTGTCCCACGCCGGCATGTTGCCGTAAGGCTTATTCCGAGCAGCAAAAAGGCCCGTTGAACGGGCCTTTTTGCATTCTGGGGCGGCGATTGGATTGGTTGATATACCATAACAATAGTTGACCGCTTTTCTAGGAGAAGCGGATAATGCGCGTCATCACGCATTATGGCGGCGTAACGCCGGGAGATAGTCTGCATGAGCGTCGAATCCTTCACCCCCACGGCTTTGCAATTCACCCACGGTGCCGCGCACAAGGTGAAGAGCCTGGTCGATGAAGAGGGGAATGATCGCTTGAAGCTGCGCGTATTCGTTACGGGCGGTGGTTGTTCAGGTTTTCAGTACGGCTTCACCTTCGATGAAGAAGTGGCCGATGACGACACCATTGTCGAGCGCGAAGGTGTGAGTCTGGTTGTCGATCCGATGAGCTACCAGTACCTGGCGGGTGCCGAGGTGGATTACCAGGAAGGTCTGGAAGGTTCGCGTTTCGTTATCAAGAACCCGAATGCGACCACTACATGTGGCTGCGGTTCATCGTTCTCGATCTGATCTGCGCGTCGGTATCATCAAAACGCCGCATGGCCTCACAGCCCTGCGGCGTTTTACTGTCCGGCGTTTATGCGGGGTAGATGGCGCCGAGTACGCGCAATCCACGGGCTCCGGTGACGCTGGGCCGGTTGGCCGCGATGCCTTCGAGGCAGCAGTGGGCGAGCCAGGCGAAGGCCATCGCTTCAACCCAATCTGGATCGACGCCATAAGCGGCGGTGCTGCTGACTTTTGCGTTCGGCAGCAGGCTGGCCAGGCGACTCATCAATGCTGCGTTGCGCGCGCCGCCTCCACAGACCAACAATTCCCGGGTGTTCAACTGAGCACTTTGCAGTGATTCGATGATGGTCAGTGCGGTTAGCTCCAGCAACGTTGCCTGGACATCTTCGGCGGCAAAGGCGGGCAATTGGGACAGGTGCTGCATCAGCCATGGCAGGTTGAACACTTCACGACCGGTACTTTTCGGGCCTTGGGTCACGAAGAACGGATCGCTGAGCAATGCTTTTAACAGGAGCGGTTCCACCTTGCCGCTGGCCGCCCATTGGCCGTCTCGGTCGTAGTTGTCGCCGCGCTGCTGTTGAATCCACGCATCCATCAGCACATTCCCCGGACCGCAGTCGAAACCTGCAACGGGCTTGCCGGGCTCGATCAGGCTGAGGTTGCTGAAACCGCCGACATTGAGGACTGCGCGATTCCCCGGCTGCTCCTCAAAAAGGGCTTCATGAAAGGCAGGGACCAACGGCGCGCCTTGCCCGCCAGCGGCGACATCGCGGCTGCGAAAGTCGCTAACGACGGTGATGCCGGTCAGCTCCGTCAACAGGGCTGGATTGCCGATCTGCACCGTGAAGCCGCGCGCCGGCTCATGGCGAATGGTCTGGCCGTGGCTGCCAATCGCACGAATGCTTTCTGGCTTGATGTGCTGCTGAGTCAGGAGGGCATTCACGCCCTGCGCGGCCAGTTTTACCCAATTCTGTTGAGCGATTGCGGAGCGGGCAATCTCGTCTGGCCCGCTGGCGCACAAGCCCAGCAGCTCGGCGCGCAGTGAATCAGGCATCGGAATGTAATGGGTGGCGATCAGCTTGATCGCCGGCGCTTGCTCGATCAGCGCTATGTCCAGGCCATCAAGGCTGGTCCCGGACATCACACCTATGTAGAGCGCCATGGCTTAGCGCTTGGCCGAAGCTAGCTGCGTGGATTTTTCCTGATCCATGCGCGCCATCAGCGGTTGGCTCTGAGCAAGGAAACGCCCACGTTCACCTTTGGAAATCGGATCGGCCATCGCTACTTTCTGGCCCAACGGATCAACATGCACGCCATTGACCTGGAATTCATAGTGCAAGTGCGGGCCGGTGGAGAGGCCGGTGGTGCCGATATAGCCGATGACCTGACCTTGCTTGACCGTGCCGCCAGTCTTGACGCCCTTGGCGAAGCCCTGCATGTGGCCATACAGCGTGCGGTAGGTGTTGCCGTGCTGGATGATGACGGTGTTGCCGTAACCGCCGCGGCGGCCGGCCAGCAAGACTTTACCGTCACCGGCAGCTTTGATCGGCGTACCGCGCGGGGCTGCGTAGTCGACACCTTTGTGGGCGCGAATCTTGTTCAGGATCGGGTGTTTGCGGCCCATGGAAAACTTGGAACTGATGCGGGCGAAGTCCACCGGCGTGCGGATGAACGCTTTGCGCATGCTGTTGCCGTCAGCGGTGTAGTAACTGCTGTTTCCCTGCTTGTTGGTATAGCGCACGGCGGTATAGGTTTTGCCGCGGTTGGTGAAGCGTGCGGACAGGATCGGGCCATTGCCGACAGCCTTGCCGTTGACCACCTTCTGCTCGTAGATCACGTCGAATTCGTCGCCCTGGCGAATGTCCTGGGCAAAGTCGACGTCATAGCCAAACACACTGGCCATGTCCATGGTCAGGCTGTGAGACAGGCCTGCGCGGGCCGCGGATTGCGATAGGGAGCTGTTGATCACGCCATGAACATAGGCCGAGCGCACGGTAGGCTTGGCGGTAACGCGGTTGAACGTGTAGCCCTTTTCGTTCTTGGTCAGGGTGATGGTTTCGAGGTCACTGACCTTGCTGTGCAAATTGGTCAGCTGACCATCCGGGCCCAGTTCGAATTCGAGTTTCTGCCCGCGCTTGAGCTGAGTGAACTGTTTGGCCTGCTTGCCGCTCGCCAGGACGTCATTCACCGAGGTAGTTGGAAGACCTACTTTTTCGAACAATGTGGAGAGGGTATCGCCTTTGGCAACGATCACTTCCCGGTGGCTTTCCGATTTCTTTTCTTCGACGTTCGCCACTGCTGGCGCTGGCTCTGGAGCTGCTTCGGCGGTTTCCTGAGTCTCTTCTGCGCCATTTTCAATCTGTGCAAAAGGAGAAGCTGCTGACTCATTTGTGGCTTCAACGGCTTCAGCAGCGTCTTGATCTTGTGTCAGTTGTTCAGCAGGGCTTTCCAGTTCAAGACTCAGGGTTGTCTTTTTGGCTTCTACATCACTGGATGGAAATACCAGAAGCGCCAGGCTCAAGAGGGCGGCGATGCCACTTGCTGCGAGCAGATGGGTCTTCGGGTAAAGCGGAGGCGCTTTAGACGATTCTTTGGTCATAAGTAGTGTTTTGACTTTGAAAAGATGAATTGGAAAAGATGAATGACATGATGAAGATGAAATAACTGTATAAAATATAACCAAATCATCTCTGAAGCAAGTCTGCGGACGCTCCGTCTGTGGATTGGCCTCCGTGTGCCGGGCAAACCTTGTATTTGACGCCCGATCTTGTATGGTTGGTCCCCTTTGAATTCGAGCCTTGCGGGTCTGTTATGAAGTCGGTTGAAGAGCAGCTAGCGCTGATCAAACGTGGTGCGGAAGAACTGTTGGTCGAGTCCGAGCTGATCGAAAAGCTCAAACGTGGCCAGCCGCTGCGTATTAAGGCAGGCTTCGACCCGACTGCGCCGGATTTGCACTTGGGTCACACCGTGCTTATCAATAAGCTGCGCCAGTTCCAGGAGCTGGGGCATCAGGTGATCTTCCTTATAGGTGACTTCACCGGCATGATCGGTGATCCGAGCGGCAAGAGTGCTACGCGCCCGCCGCTCACTCGCGAGCAAGTCCTCGAGAATGCCGAGACCTACAAGACTCAGGTCTTCAAGATTCTGGATCCAGCCAAAACCGAGGTGGCATTCAACTCCACCTGGATGGATCAGATGGGGCCGGCCGACTTCATTCGCCTGACTTCCCAGTACACCGTGGCTCGCATGCTCGAGCGCGATGACTTCGATAAGCGCTACACCACCAATCAGCCCATCGCCATTCACGAGTTCCTCTATCCGCTGGTCCAGGGTTATGACTCGGTTGCGTTGCGTGCGGATGTCGAATTGGGTGGTACCGATCAGAAGTTCAACCTGCTGATGGGGCGTGAGCTGCAGCGCAGTTACGGTCAGGAGGCTCAGTGCATTTTGACCATGCCGTTGCTGGAAGGTCTGGATGGCGTGAAGAAGATGTCCAAGTCGTTGGGCAACTACGTCGGCATCCAGGAAGCGCCGGGTGTGATGTACGGCAAGCTGGTCTCCATTCCTGATGCGCTGATGTGGCGTTATTTCGAGCTACTCAGCTTCCGCTCCATGGATGAGATCAATGCGTTCCGCGCTGATGTGGAGGCGGGTGCAAATCCGCGTGACATCAAGATCAAGCTGGCTGAAGAGATCGTTGCGCGTTTCCATGGTGAAGAGGCAGCGGCCAACGCCCATCGTGCTGCCGGTAACCGCATGAAGGATGGCGAGCTGCCGGATGATCTGCCTGAGATTGAATTGACTGCTGCTGAAGATATGCCGATCGCCGCTGTTCTTAATAAGGCAGGCTTGGTGAAGAACTCGGCTGTCGCTCGAGATCTCCTGGGTTCCGGTGGTGTGCGTATAGATGGTGAGGTTGTTGATCGCACCTTTATATATGCATTGGGTGCGACCCACGTTTGCCAGGCTGGCAAGAAGGCATTTGCGCGAATTACGCTCAAATCCGAATAAGCCTGAAATAAGGGGTTGACGGCGAATTTTAGAAGCCTATAATTCGCCCCACTTCCGGCGCAGTCGAAATGGAAAACTCCTTGGTAAACAAAGAGTTACGCAGTTTTCGGCAGCAGGTTGCTTCAGTTCATCGAAGCCAAAAGGAAGTTGAAAAAGAGGTGTTGACAACAGCGGGTAACGCTGTAGAATTCGCCTCCCGCTGATGAGAGATCTGAAGCGCAAGTGGTT
>NZ_FYDO01000027.1 GCF_900187615.1 Pseudomonas sp. Irchel s3f7
GTTGGCCAGAAGCCAAAGATGGCTTCCTCGAATAGGCCTTATACATAGATGCAACCGGGTAGCAGTGTTTAAAAAGCAGGTAGACAGTGGGGGCGAGTCCATACATAGGAGCGAGCCTGCTCGCGATGGTCATCAACGATAACGCGCGAATCCTGGATAAGCGCGGTGTCCTTGAGACCTTCGCGAGCCTGCTCGCTCCTACAGGGGATTTGGGTTGGGACTCTACTCTTTATCCTTGCGCGACGCCGTCACCGTCACTTCAATCGCCCGGACGGCGATCGCCGCGAAGGTCGCGGTCATCAGTACGCCGTTGAAACCCAGCAGGATCGCCAAAAAGCGCGAGACACCCAGCTTGGGCACGAACTCTCCGTAGCCGATGGTCAGGCCCGTCACAAACGCGAAGTAGACACCTTCACCCGCGGTCCAGCCTTCCAGATGGGCGATGATGAGGCCACACGCGATGATCACCAGCAGCAGGATCGAGAAGATCGGCCATACCACTTTGAAGTAGAACCAGACGGCTTTGTAGAACTCTTGGCGGATGTTTGAGGCACGGGAGACGTTCATGGGGAGCTTCCTGGGGTTTGACTGACCGGCAATGGAGTGCGCGGTGGTTCAATACCCCGTTCAGCTTGGCACAAACGTTGAAAACTGCGACTTACGGGGCGAAGAACTATGACAAAGATGAGGCCCTGAACGCTATCCAGAAACCGCCTGACAGCGGTGAATTCCTGTAGGAGCGAGCACGCTCGCGATGGTCGTTAACGAAAACGCGTGTTTTCTGGCTAAACGCGGCGCTCTCCAGTCCATCGTCGGAACGCCGCCCGGAGCAGGCTCGCTCCTACAGCAGCAGTGGCAGGTTTATCCCTCAGTTCGCTGCGTTTTCCCGAATCAGCTTCTTGTTGATCTTGCCGACGCTGGTCTTGGGGATTTCGGTCACGAATTTGAACTGCTTCGGGATCGCCCATTTGTTGATGCGCCCGCCGTCGACGAAGGCTTGCAGATGCACTTCCAGGATCTTGCGGTCCAGGTATTGCCCTGGCTCGCAGACGACCATGGCCATCGGGCGTTCGCCCCACTGTTCATCGACGATGCCCACCACCGCGACCGACATGACCGCCGGGTGTTCGCTGATCAGGCTTTCCAGTTCCAGGGAGCTGATCCACTCACCGCCGGTCTTGATCACGTCCTTGATGCGGTCCTTGATTTCCACGCCGCCCAGCGGGTCGATCGAGGCCATGTCACCGGTGTGCAGCCAGCCGTCGAGCCAGAGCTCAGCGCCTTTTTCCGGTTCTTTCAAATAGCCTTGGGTCAGCCAAGGTGCACGGACGACGATTTCACCGAGGGCTTCACCGTCGTGGGCGACATCTTTGCCATCGGCATCGATGATTTTCAGATCGACCATCGGCACCGGCGTCCCGGTCTTGATGCGCGTCGGCAGTTGGTCTTCGGCGGACAGTTGACGGTCGGCGTCGCGCAAGTAAGTCAGGCACAGCAGCGGGCAGGTTTCCGACATGCCGTAACCGGCGTGTACCACCATGCCTTTGGCATTGGCTTCGGTGGCGATGCCCAGGGTCAGCGCACTGCCGCCGAGGAGCATTTTCCAGCCGTCGAAACGGGTCGCCTTGCCTTCTTCACAGTTGAGGATCATCTGCAAAATGGTCGGTACGCAGTGGGAGAAGGTCACCTTCTCTTCGCGGTACAGCTTGACCAGGCTGTTGGGTTCGTAGCGACCGGGGTAGACCTGCTTGATGCCCATCAGCGTCGCGACATACGGCACGCCCCACGCATGTACGTGGAACATCGGCGTGATCGGCATGTACACGTCGTCAGAGCGCAACAGCGGCGCGCCTTGATAGACGCCCAGCGTGCCGACGGCATTGAGGGTGTGCAGGACCAGTTGGCGATGGCTGAAGTACACGCCTTTCGGGTCGCCGGTGGTGCCGGTGGTGTAGAACAGGGTTGCCACCGAGTTCTCGTCGAAGTCGGGGAAGTCGTACTGCTCCGAAGCCAGGGACAACACGTGCTCGTACTCGCCCAACACCGGCAGCGAGGTCTTGGTCGCCTCGTCATCGGTGAGTTGCAGGTAGCCTTTGACGGTTTCCAGGCGGCCGTGGATCTGCTCGACCAGTGGCAGGAAATCATCATGCACCAGCACCAGGTCATCCTCGGCGTGGTTCATGGTGAACAGCACTTGCTCCGGCGACAGGCGAATGTTCACCGTGTGCAACACCGCGCCGATCATCGGCACGGCGAAGAAGCATTCCAGGTAGCGGTGGCTGTCCCAGTCGAGCAACGCCACGGTGTCGCCAGCCTTGACGCCGGCGGCGGTCAGCGCATTGGCCAGGCGGCGAATACGCTTGTTGAGGGTCTCGTAGCTGTAGCGCAGTTTGTCGGCGTAGACGATTTCCCGGCCCGGCTCGTAGCGCACGCCGGACAGCAGCAATTGCTTGATCAGCAACGGATAGGCATAGGCGCCGTCAGCGGGCGGAATTATTTTTGTCGCCATCATGTATGTGATTCCCGATCCTTGTTATGTGGGCTCAGAACTGCTCGGCTTCCAGCAGGTAGAGGCATTCACTGCCAGCTTTGGCTGACGCGCTCAACGAGTGGATACGTGGCAGCAGTCGGGCAAAGTAGAACCGTGCGGTACCGAGTTTGCTGGCATAGAAATCGTCTTCGCCTTCTTTGCCCAGCGCGGCCTTGGCCATCAACGCCCACATGTAGGCGTAGGCGGTGTAGCCGAACACTTGCAGGTAATCGACCGAAGCCGCGCCGATTTCATTCGGGTTGTTGGGTGCGCGGTCGAGCAACCAGGCGGTCAGTTCGTCGAGGGTGTCGACGGCGGCGTTCAGCGGCTGGGTGAACTCGGCAAGGTCAGCGCCAGCGTTGGCGGTGAAATCGCGAATTTCCGAAGCGAACAGGCGATAGAGCGAACCGCCGCTGCCGACGATCTTGCGCCCGGCCAGGTCCAGGGACTGGATGCCGTTGGTGCCTTCGTAGATCTGGGTGATGCGCACATCACGCACCAGTTGCTCCTGGCCCCACTCGCGGATATAGCCGTGGCCGCCGAAGATCTGTTGGCCATGAATGGTAGTTTCCAGGCCCATGTCGGTGAGGAATGCCTTGGCCACCGGGGTCAGCAGCGACACCAGTTCCTGCGCGCGGGTCCGGGCCGCCGGGTCTTCGCTGAACTTGGAGATGTCCAGTTGCAGGGCCACGTAGCTGGAGAATGCACGGCCGCCTTCGTTCAAGGCTTTCATGGTCAGCAGCATGCGGCGCACGTCCGGGTGCACGATGATCGGGTCGGCCGCTTTGTCCTTGTGCTGCGCGCCGGTCGGTGCGCGGCTTTGCAGGCGGTCACGGGCGTACAACAGCGCGTTCTGGTACGAACGCTCACCCTGCGCCAGGCCTTGAATACCAACGCCCAGACGCTCGTAGTTCATCATGGTGAACATCGCCGCCAGGCCTTTGTTCGGTGCGTCGACGATCCAGCCGGTCGCGCCGTCAAAGTTCATCACGCAGGTCGCGGACGCTTTGATGCCCATCTTGTGTTCGATGGAACCGCAGGACAGCGAATTGTTTTCACCCAGCGAGCCGTCGGCATTGACCAGCACTTTCGGTACCAGGAACAGCGAGATGCCTTTCGGCCCCGCGGGTGCATCGGGCAGGCGAGCCAGTACCAGATGGATGATGTTTTCGGTGAGGTCGTGTTCGCCGCCAGTGATGAAGATCTTGCTGCCGCTGATGGCGTAGCTGCCGTCGGCCTGAGGTTCGGCCTTGGTGCGAATCATGCCCAGGTCGGTGCCGGCATGGGCTTCGGTCAGGCACATCGAACCGGTCCAGGTGCCGGCGTACATGTTCGGCAAATAGGTGGCTTTCAGTTCTTCGCTGGCGTGAGCGTTGATCGACAGGCAGGCGCCGGCGGTCAGCATCGGGTACAGACCGAACGACAGGCTGGCCGAGTTGACCATCTCTTCGACCTGCGCCGAAATGGCCTTGGGCATGCCCATGCCACCGAACTGCGGATCACCGCCGACACCGACCCAACCGCCTTCGGCGAAGGCCTGGTAAGCCGCGATGAAACCGTCCGGCGCGGTGACTGCACCTTCGCTCCAGGTGCAGCCCTGCTCGTCGCTGGCGCGGTTGAGCGGCGCGATGACGCCGGCGCTGATCTTGCCGGCCTCTTCTAGGATCGCGGCGGCGGTGTCTTCATCGATCACGTCGGCCAGGCCAGGCAAATTGGCCCACAGCCGGGACACCTCAAAAACCTCGTTGAGGACGAAGCGCATGTCGCGCAAAGGAGCTTTGTAATCAGACATCTTGGCTTACTCGGGAATAGTCAGGGCATTGGGTATGCCGGGACGTTGAGTGGTTTCGGTGTTGTCGGTGGACGCTTCGTCGCCGTCGGTAGCGTCACTGCGCTCCAGCACCGGCGTACGCAACAGGAAGTACGACAGCGCAGGAATGAGGATCAGCGCGCCGAGCATGTTCCACAGGAACATGAAGGTCAGCAGGATGCCCATGTCGGCCTGGAACTTGATCGGCGACCAGACCCAGCACACCACGCCTGCCGCCAGGGTGATGCCCACCAGCCCGACCACGCGGCCGGTGAACGACACGGCATTGCGGTAGGCCTCGGACAGCGGCATGCCCTGTCGCTGGAAGTGCAACTGCACACTGAGCAGGTACAAGGCGTAGTCCACGCCAATCCCCACCCCGAGCGCGATCACCGGCAGGGTCGCGACTTTCACGCCGATGCCCATGGCTACCATCAAGGCTTCGCAGAGGATCGAGGTCAGCACCAGCGGCAACAGGGCCACCAGCGTCGCGCGCCAGCTGCGGAAGGTGATCAGGCAGAACAACGTTACCGCGGCATACACGTACAGCAGCATGGTGTGGTTGGCTTCACGCACCACGATATTGGTCGCCGCCTCGATCCCGGCGCTGCCGGCAGCGAGCAGGAACTGGCGATCTTCGGTGCTGTTTTCCTTGGCGAACTTGTCGGCAATCGCGACCACGGCATCGAGGGTTTCAGCCTTGTGATCCTTGAGGAAGGCGATCACCGGCATCAGCGAACAATCGGTGTTGAACAGCTCCGGGGAGTTGACCGAGGCTTGTTGCGCGGCGTAGTTGAGCACGTCCTGGTTGCGTTGGACGCTGTTGAGCTTGGGGTTGCCTTCATAAGTGCCGGCGGTGATCTGTCGCACCGCGTTGACCAGCGAAGACGTCGCCTGCACGCCCGGATACTGTTGCAGCTCCCAGGCCAGGCGATCAGCGAGCACCAGGGTCTTGTAGTTCAGGCAGCCTTCCGGCGCGGTCTTGATCATCACCGCGAACAGGTCGCTGGACAGCGCGTAATGCTGAGTGATGTAGGCGTTGTCGCGGTTGTAGCGCGAGTCGGCGCGCAACTCCGGCGCCCCGCTTTCCAGGTCGCCGATCTTCAGGTCCAGGCTGACCACGAAACCGCCAATGCCCATCAACACTGCAACCAGAACAGCGCCGCTGGCCCACTTGGCCGTGGTGAAGCGATCGAGCGCGTCCCACAGTCTGCCAAAGCCTTTGTGCTTCTCGGCGCGGTTGTCGATTTTCAGCGCACGCTCGGCGGCTTTCGCGCCAACGCCCACATAGGACAGTGCAACCGGCATCAACAACAGCGAGGTGAAGATCAGTACCGCAACGCCGATGCTGGCGGTGATTGCCAGGTCCTGGATCACCGGAATGTCGATCAGCATCAGCACGGCGAAGCCCACGGCGTCGGCCAGCAGCGCGGTGACACCGGCGATGAACAGGCGACGGAAGGTATAACGCGCAGCGATCAGTTTATGGGTGCCACGGGCGATGTCCTGCATGATGCCGTTCATCTTCTGCGCGGCATGGGACACGCCGATGGCGAAGATCAGGAACGGCACCAGCACCGAATACGGGTCGATGGCGTAGCCGAGCCAGGCGACGATGCCCAGTTGCCAGACCACCGCGATCAGCGAGCAGCCGACCACCAGCAGGGTGCTGCGTACGCAACGGGTGTAGGCATAAATGATGATCAGCGAAGTGACCACGGCCAGGCCGAAGAACATCATCACCTGGATCAGGCCGTCGATCAGGTCGCCCATCAGTTTGGCGAAGCCGATCACCCGGACCTTGTAATGACCGGTGCCTTCGACACCGGATTTACGCGCAGCGCTGTCGCCGCCGTATTCGATCTTGTCGCGCAACTGCTCTTCGAGCATCTGCGAGAATTCGTGGTAGTTGATGCGTTGGCCACCGGCGGCGGCTTTGTCCATCAGCGGCACGATCAGCATGGTCGACTTGAAGTCGCTGGCCACCAGGCTGCCAACGATGCCGGCGCGGGAAATGTTCTGACGCAGTTGTTCGATCTGCTCAGGCTGCCCCGAATAGGTGTCGGGCATCACCGGGCCACCCTGGAAACCGTCCTCGGTGACTTCGGTCCAGCGCACGGCCGGGCTCCACAGCGACTTCATCCACGCACGTTCGACACCTTCGGTGAGGAATAGCTGGTCGTTGACCTGCTTGAGCACGTCGAGGTATTCGGGGTCGAAAATATCGCCCTTGGTGTTCTCGACCACCACGCGCACCGAGTTGCCCAAGCCGCGCAGTGACGCGCGGTTTTCCAGGAAGTTCTGGATATAGGGTTGGCTCTGCGGAATCATTTTTTCAAAGCTTGGGCGCAACTCCAGGCGAGTCACGGCCATGAAGCCCAGCACCACGGTCGCCAGCGCCATCAGCAGCATGAACAGCGGGCGGTAGTTGAACACCAGCCGTTCGAGGAGGTTGCCGGATTGCTGATCGAAATCACGCAGATCGCGGATCACCGGCATGGCGTCTTGTTTGATATTGCCCATGTCTGGGTTCTCGCTCTTAGGGTTCGAGGGCTGGATCGACGGCAAGCGTCTGGGCGCCACGGCTGCCCGCTACCACCAATACGCCATCGGCGGACTGGGTGGCACCGGCAACCGGTGTGCGCGCAGGTTGCTGTTTGAGGCGCAATTGCGCACCAGTCCCTTGGCTGACCAACATCTGCCCGCCCTGAGTGAACAGGCGGTAATTGCCATGGTCATCGATCAGTCCGGCGGTGATGCTGACGTGCAGGCCGCTGTCCAGCGCGGTCCAGTTCTGGCCGCCATCGGTGCTGCGCAGGATGTTGCCGCGCAGGCCATACACCAGCACTTCGCCGGGCTTGCCGATCACACCGAAGAAGCTGCCCTGATAAGGCGTCGGCACGGCGGCAAAACGTTGGGCGCTTTCATCCCACTTGAGCAGCAAGCCTTGCTCGCCCGCGATGTACACACTGTCGCCAGTGGAAGCGATGGCGTTGAGGTGGAAACCCTGGGGGTTGTCGGTACGGTCCTGATACGGCGTCCAGGTCTGACCACCGTCGTCGGTGCGCAGGATCAGGTTGAACACGCCGACTACATAGCCGGTTTTTTCGTTGGCGAACCAGACGTCGAGCAGCGGTTTGTCCGCGCCCTGATCGACTAGTCGTTGGCCTTCCATGGCCAACTGGGGCCATTGCTCATTGCCCGGTTCGGCGCTGGCGAGCGCCGTGTAATGCTTGACCAGCAAGGCGCCGATCTGGCGGCCGTCGAGCTGTTTTTGCCAAGTCGCACCGGCGTCGCTGCTGTGCAGCACCACGCCGTCATTACCCACCGCCCAACCTTGGGTGGCAGTCGGAAAATTCACCGCAGTGAGGTCAGCGCTGGCCGGCACGACGGCCTGTTGCCAGTGCTTTGCGGAATCATCGGAAAACAGAATATGGCCACGCTGGCCAACGGTAATCACGCGCTCACCGGCACGGGTCATGCCGGACAACGGGCTCTTGATGGCCAAGGCACTCACCTTGGCGGGCAGGTCCAGCACGTCGACATAATCGGCCGCCTGGGTGACGCCCTGCGACAGGCAGAGCACAACGCCAAGCGCCAGTTGCAACCTATTATTTTTATACGAACACATACTGCGTCCTCTTCGGAAAACCGCGCCGGGGCACACACAGGTGTGCCTGACGTTAAAACCTGGCGTTCGTAGCGATCGGCGCGAACCGACCGCCGACGGTCTCACCGCCTTGTGGGCGGTGGACCGAACGGGCGCATTTTTTTGCGATTGGCTTAGCGAATGCCGGCGCCGGCCAGGGATTCCGAGGACCACTGGGCCTTGGAGAGCGGCTCGATGTACTTGATGCCGCCGTAAGGGCCGACTACACCGTTGATGTTGTAGGAACCGCCTACCAGGTCATAGATCATGAACGGGGTGGAGTCCGGAACCTGCTTGTCATAGCTCTGGCTGAGGAAGGCGAAGGAACCGCGATAGAGCTGACCACGAGCGTCATATTGATCCGAGGCCAAAGCGGTCCAGCTGTCTTCGTCGAGGTAGAAGCGACGCTTCTGGTAGATGTGACGTGCACCGGCCTTGAGGTTGCCTTCCACGACCCATACGCGGTGTTTTTCCCAGCGTACGAAGTCAGGTGACAGGTGATTGGCGGTGGTCAGCGACTTCGGATCCTGCACGTAGGTCAGCTTGTAGGTGTTGTAAGGCACGATCATTTCTTGCTTGCCGACCAGTTTCCAGTCGTAGCGATCCAGTGCACCGTTGAACACGAACACGTCATCGTAGGTGCCCGCACCGGCGGTACCTGGGTTAGGCGTGTCGTAAGCCAGGCTCGGCGCCAGTTTCACTCGACGCTGCCCCGGCAAGTACTGCCAGGCGCGACGCGGTTGCTGCAACGGGTTGGCGGCGTCCTTGAGCATGATCGCCTCACCGGCACGGCGCGCAGGACCGGTGTACGCCAGCTTCATCTGGTAGTACACGTCGGCGCTGCTGATCGGCTGCGAGAGGTTTTCATAGATCGGGTAGGAGATGTTCGCTTGCCCGGTGGTCGCCAGGGTCGGAACGCCTGCGGAGTCGACGTTCCAGGAGTCGTACTTGGAGCTGATGCTCACACCCTGATAACGCAACAGGAAGTTCCACATCGCTTCGTTACCCGTCTGCGGAATCGGGAACGGAATGCCCGGCAGAACGTTGTCGATGGCCAGGCCACCTTCCAGGGACTTGGCACCGACGGCGTTTTTCACGCCGTTGTCCAGAATCGCTTGAGGCAGCGACACGGTGCGGTGCGTCGGGAACACGTCGACACGGAACGTCGGGAAACGCTTGGCCAGTTCAACCGTGGTCGCTGTGAGCAAGCCCTTGTACTGATCAACGTTCTTGCCGTCGATCACCAGCACAGGTTTTTCACTGGCAAACGGATCCGGACGCATGCTGTCACCGGTCTTGAAGCTGGCCGGTGGAGTGGTCAAGCCACCGTTGTAGGCAGGAATGGAACCATCAGCGTTCCCGGCTTTTTCAGCCCCTACCTGGGTCAGGCTAGCGCCAAGCTTGGCAGCTTCCTGAGGTGAAACAGCAGCCTGTGCCTGAGCGGCGAAGACCATGGCCAGCGAAGCGGCCAACACGGTTTTTACAAATTTCATGTTGTTATTCTCCTGCTTGCGTTAAGCAAATCAGTGGTGAATCAGAATGTAGTTTTCATCGTCAGGTACACCGCGCCACGATCCTCAGTCGTAGCACCACCACCGGAGAAGGCTGAGTAGCCACCGGCGTAGCAGGCGTAGTTTTCGTTGCCGCTAAAGGCGTTCGGGGTAGAGCCGTCACCACCGGTTGGGCCGGTACTCACACCACTTTTTTCGCACTTGTCGGTCTGGCCGAAGGAGTCCACGTACTTCAGGTCGACAAAGTATTTGTTGTACACAACGGCACCTACGCCGAGGGCATAGGTACCGGTGTCTTTGGCACCGCCACCGGTGACCGGGGACACGCCATCGAGACCGACGTTGACGGACATCGGTGCGTTGAAGTCAACACCCGGGAACACCTGGTACCAGGTTGGGGTGAAGTTGACCGCAAGACCCCAGTTGTCACGGGTCGGTGCGTCAATGCCGCGATAGCTGGACTTGCCCTTGTAGAGCGCCTCGTTTTCGCTATCGAGCTTGAGCAGGTTGCTGTAGTACAGCTCGGCCAGCACAGTCGCCTGGTCGAACATCGGGGTTTTCGGGAAGGTCATCAGACCGTTGAGCGTCCAGTGCAAGGTGTCGCCGGTGGCGCTCATGCTGTCGCCACGGCTCGGGGCGTCATAGACCACACCGGTGGCGTCCGTACGTGCAGGCAATAGGCCGAGGCCTTTACCCAGACCCAGCGGGCTGGTGGTGCTGACGATCGCCGGAATACTGGCCAACGGCATGTTGTGGCGAACGTTCAGGTCCGAACCCACGCTCACCCCGCCCACGTCCTTGGACAAGCTCAGGCCGGCAATCTTGATGTTGTCGGCATAGGCCAGTTGGTAGGAGGCGGTGCTCAGGGAGTTAAGGGTGTTGACCACTGCAGGCACTTGCCCGGCCGGACGGGTGCCGTTCGGGTTGGCCGAGGTCAGACCTCGGGCATCCAGATAGGCTTGCGGCAGGATTTCCGACGTTTCGCGGTAGTAAACGCCGAGGGTGCCATCCAGCCAGGTCGGCGACCATTTGGCCATGATGCCCCAGTCGCCGCTGTCATGCGGCGTCAGGTCCTTACCGCGACGCACGTTGGTCAAACCGTTGCATGGCGCCAGGCCACAACCCAGCGGGCTGCCCTGAACCCTGCCGTTGGTGTTGCCCAACAGGAACGATTGCGCACCAAAGCCGACCAGATCGGAACCACCGTAATAAGTGCCGGCTTCCGGCAGACGCGCAGCATCCCAATTCAGGAAGTACTGGGCACCCACGGTCAATTCCGGATTGACGGTGAACGACATCGACAGCTGGTTACGCGGTACAAACAGTTCTTTGGCTTCGGTACCCGGCGACGCGGCCAGTTTGGCCAGGTCGAGCCCGGACTGACCGTAGCTCATCGAATGCACTGGGTTGAGAATGGTCTCGCCCCAGAACACGTTGTGCTGGCCGGCCTTGGCGCTGAACATCGACTCTTCGCCAACTTCAGTGCTGTAGAACACGAAGGCGTCGAGGATTTCACCGGAAGGACCGGTGTAGTAACGCGAGGCATAGTTGCTCAGGTGCGAGCTGCCATTGCCGACGTTGTCATTGACGACCCCGGCCAGGCGTGGATCGTTGGCGACCAGGCCCGAACGTGCATCGTTGCCGTTGACGAACGGGTTGGAATTGGAGCCGACGTTCTCATAGGCCTTGTCGTACCAGCTGGCGGCGCTGACGCGAAAGCCCATGGCGTTTTTGAAGACCACATCCATCTCGGTCAGCAAGTCGACGCGATTGGTGATGTTGGTCCCGGCCTTGCGGAAGTTGTAGTCGCCGTCGTTGTTGTTCGGCGTTGCCAACATGCGCTTGTCGGCGCTTTCAGTGCGAACACCGTAGTTGTACTTGATGGTGTTATCCACGCGTACGTTCCAGTCCGCGTTGCCCGTATCGATCTCGACCGCATGGGCCGCCGGCACGGTTGCCGCGAGAATGGCCGAAGCCAGCAAGGTATAGCGTGGAGTGGTGAAGCCGTAACTCTTATTGTTGTGCATTGCGTTGTCTCCGCCTTTTTGTCTTTGTTTTAAGCGCAGCCGCCCTCGCGCATTCCTCTGCGGGTTTGCGTTTCCAGGAGTGAGGGCAAATGCCGGTTAGCGTATTGCCAGACCGGTTCCTGTTTTAGCTGTCCAACTTGTCTAGCTGCAGGATGAGTGCCTCGGCTTGCTGCCAATGGCCAAATCCTGCGGCCGGATTCAGGTGCCCGACATCGCCCAGATTGAGCAATTCGGAGCCCCAGCCTTCCGCCATTCGGGTGACGGCAGAAAGACTGGCAAGGTGATCATTGGTGCTACCGGCCACGATGCTCGGGAACGGCAGCGGACCTTCAGGAAGAGGATTCCAGCCCTGACTGCGCAGGGTCTCGGAAGATGGATAGTTTGACGGCCAGACGGCATCGAGATCCGGTGGCGCGGCCAGCAAGGCGCCTTTGATCGGACGGCTGTAATGCTTCGCCCAATGCGCGACCATCAGTACGCCGGCGCTGTGGGCGACCAGAATCACCGGCCCGTCGATCTGCTCCAGCTCGTGCTGGATCGCCCGCACACGGGCCATGCAATCGAGTTTGTCGGTTTCCAGTGGCGGAACACTGCGCACTTTGCTCAGCCTGGCTTCAAGCAACGTCTGCCAATGTTCGGCAACGTGGTCACGCAGACCCGGGACGATCAGAACGGTAGCGCCAGTTTGCAGTTTGTCCACGTCAACACCTTCATTTTTTCGGTGACTCGACTGGCTGTTTTCGCCAGAGTCTTTTTGTTGTGTCGACATTAAAGAGCGCCCAGCCAAGGCGCTTTACATTGGACGTCATGCACTTTTCTTTTGATGACAAATTGTCAGACATTGGGACAAGATAACCACTGGTCGAAAATCCCCGCAGGTTGGCGCAGGATCACTGTAATCAACGGATGGATCCAAATGACAACTCACAGCGTAGATGATTCGCGACACGGCAACAGGTAAACCACACACAATATGACAACTGTTCAACCGCCTATGCGCTGGATATAGTCGCCACGCTCATGCCAATCGCCATCGGCACCAGGGAAGACTTTCGCATGTCAAAGCTTGTTCGCGCCGCCGTACTGACCAACTACCTTGAGGTCACCCAATACCTGGGATTCAACCCGCGCGACGTGCTGGCGGCTGTCGGCCTGAGCAGGTCGCAACTGCAGGCCCCCGAACACCGCATCCACATCGATGCCGCCGTGCGCCTGCTGGAAGAATCGGCGACCGCCAGCGGCTGTCAGACGTTTGGCCTGAGTATGGCCGAGTCGCGCCAGCTTTCGGATTTCGGCGTGGTCAGCCTGCTGCTCAGCCACCAGCGGACCCTGCGCGATGCCTTGCACGTGGTGAAGCAATACCGGCACTTGATGAACGATTCGCTGGCCATTTTCATTGAAGAGGCCGGCAAGATGGTGATCATTCGCGAAGAGGTGGTCACCGATTCGCCGATGCCCAGCCGCCAGGCCACGGAGCTGGCCATCGGCGTGTTGTTCCGCTTGTGCTCCGCCCTGCTCGGCTCGCACTGGCACCCCTACAGCGTCAACTTCATGCACCAGCCCCCCGACAACCTGCAACTGCATCGGCGCCTGTTCGGGTGCACCCTGGAGTTCGGTAGCGAGTTCAACGGCATCGTCTGTTCCGACGCCAGCCTCGACATAACCAACCCCAATGCCGACCCGACAATGGCCCGCTACGCCCAGAGCTACCTCGACACGCTGCAAGGCAACGAAAACACCTCGATGCTGTTCGAAGTGCGCAAAGCCATCTACCTGCTGCTGCCCATGGGACGCGCCACCATCGAACAGGTCGCCCAAAGCCAGGGCATGAACGTGCGGACCCTGCAACGTCGCCTCAAGGACGACGGCTGCGCCTTCAACGACGTGATCAACGATGTACGTCGCGACCTGGTGCTGCGTTATCTGGACAACCCGGCCTACTCGCTCAGCCGCATCGCCGACATGCTTGGGTATTCCATGGCGAGTTCGTTTACGCGGTGGTTCATCAGCCAGTTCGGCATGCCGCCGGCGGCGTGGCGCAATTCGCAAAAACTGGCGGGCGGAAAATCCCCGAGCGACGCCAAAGACACCTGATCGCCAGGCAAAAAAAAACGGCGACTGCTGGTACAGTCGCCGTGAAAGACCGGTGTTTGTGACACCGGACTGGAGCCCCACAGCATGAGGAGTCGACGCCGTAGGACCCTGCCATAACACATTTGAATCGCTTGCTTAGAGTCCCCAGCGCAACAGCAACAGCACCAGCACAACCAGGAACACCGTCTCTCCCACCATCAGCAGGATCGGCTTGATACCGACGGCGGCGAGCTCTTTGAGCCGGGTTTTCATGCCCAGGGCACTGATGGAAATCACCAGGCACCAGCGCGACAATTCGTTGACCGAACCCTGCACCGCCGGGGCGATCCAGCCGGTGCTGTTGATGCACGCCAGAATCAGGAAGCCGACGGCAAACCACGGCAGCAGCGGCGGACGCTTACCGCTCGTGTCCGCGCCTTGCATGCGGGTGATCATGGCGGCGGTGACGATCACCGGCAGCAGCATGGCAACACGCATCAGCTTGACCACGGTGGCGGTGTCGCCGGTCTCGGTGGACATGCTGTAACCGGCGCCGACCACCTGGGCCACGTCGTGGATCGTGGCGCCGAGGAACACGCCCGCGACCTGCGGCGACAACTCAAGCCAGTTGGCGATCATCGGGTAGACGATCATCGCCATGGTCGACAATGCCGACACGCCAATCACCGTGAACAGCGTGGCGCGCTCTTTCTGCGGATGGTTCGGCAGCGCCGCTGCCAGTGCCAGGGCCGCCGAGGCGCCACAGATGGCCGTCGCGCCACCGGTGAGCATACCGAACAGACGCTGGAAGCCCAGGGCCTTGGCGGCGATCACAGACACGCTGATGGTCACTACCACCAGGATCACCACCAGTGCAATCGGCTTCCAACCCAGCGCCGCCATCTGTTCCAGGGTAATGCGCATGCCCAGCAACGCTACGCCGATGCGCAGCACCGTGCGGGCGGTGAACTCGACACCGGCCTTGCAGGGGCCGTCATCGGCCAGAAAATTCAGGGCCATGCCCAGCAACAAGGCAAACAGCATGACCGGCGCACCGTAGTGCTCGGACAAGAACGACGCCGCGGCCGCGACAATCAGACTGACGATAAACCCCGGGGCCAATTCGCGGGTGCGGCTTTGGATGCGGGAGAGAGCTAAAGCGCTCATGGCGCGGACTCCTCGGTAGCGATGACGATAAACGCCTGGCCGTCGATGATCTCGACCGGGTAGTTATTGATTTTGACCTGCTTGGAATTGAGCAGGTAACCGCTGTGCAAATCGAAGCGCAGCCCATGGGCCAGGCATTGAATCACCCGCCCTTCAAGGCGCCCGCCGCAGAGCGAAGAGCCCTGATGCGGACAGCTGTCGTCGATGGCATACAACTGCCCGTCGACGTTGAACAGTGCCAGGCTTTTATCTTCGAACTCGAACAGCGCCCGACCGCCGGCCTGCGGGTGCTTGCCGGCAGGTACGGGAATGCGCCGGGTCATGCCGTCTGCCGCTCACGGTCACTTTCTTTCAGCGCTTCGCTCATGGCCGCGAGCAATGACTCGGCAGGTTGCGCGCCCACCACCGTCATCCGGCGGTCGAACTGGAAGCTTGGCACGCCGCTGCTTGCGCCGGGCGCTCCTTCAAATGGCGTGGCGTCGCCCAGCAAGGCGTCGGCTACGTCGTTTACGTCAATGCCGCAATCGCGGGCAATGGCGAGCAACGTCTCACCGCAACCCAAATCTTCGCCTTTCTTGAAATACGCGGCGAACAACCGTTCAAGCAACATCTCACGCTGGGCAACGTTGCCCAGCGTGCTGGCACGCTCGAACAAACGATGGGCGTCAGCGGTGTTGGGCATCGTCGCGATGCGGCTCAGGTCAATCGACAACCCGACCGTCGCAGCGGCCTGCTGTACCTGGGCCTGACGCATCGCCACCGCATCGGCATTGCCCAGACGCTTGCGATAGAAGTCGGCAAAGGGTTCACCTTGAACCGGCAACTGAGGCAGCAACTGCACGCCATGCCATACCGTGGTGATCTGCACATCCGGATGGCGACTGCGGAACTGGACCTGTGCATGCTCCAGCTGGCGCTTTCCGATCAGGCACCAGGGGCAAATAAAATCGAAAAACACATCAATACGTAAACGACGACTCACAACTTCACCTCTAATCCGGCTTCATTGACGGGGTCAGACACGCTCTGACCCTGAAGACGGGCAATATCTTTGTGGTAGTGACACTTGGCATAAAAGAACACCGCTGCGGCCGCAAGGCTGACCAGTGGCACCAATTGGAACGCGGCATGCAAACCGATGAGGTCCGATACCTTGCCCGTGATGTACGGCCCCGGCGCCAGGCCCAGCATGTTGTTGGCCAGGGTCAGCGTAGCGAACGCCGTGCCGTGGACCGAGTAATGCGTCAGGTTGGCAACCATGGCGCCGCAAGGGCCGGTGGTGCCCGTGGCAATCAACATGCCCAGGCAGATCAGCACCAGTTGTAAAGGCCCGGCCGGCAGCGCGAACGCGGCCGATAAAAGCAGACAACTGCCCAGGCAAAAAAAGATGGCCAGGCTGACCTTGCGATCAGGCGAATTCCGGCACAGACGGTCACTGAGGATGCCGCACAGGATCATCCCTGCACCGCTGCACAGCACGATGATTGCCGCCATGCCGCCAGCCTTGTCGGTGGGCATGTCGTAGTAGCGGTTCATGTAGCTGGGAATCCACACCATCACGGTGCCGCCAACGAACAACTGCAAGCCACTGGCGATGTAGGTCGACACCACCGAACGGCTGGACCACAGCGTACGCAGCGGACGCTTGACCGCCGCTGCGGTTTTGTTCGCAACCTGGGCAGCACGTTGTGGCGCAATACGCGCTTCCTTGACGATGAGCGGGTACAGCACCGCCAGAAACAGACCAAACAGCGACATACCGGCGAACGACCAGCGCCAGCCCAGCTTGGCGGCAATTGCACCGCCCAGCGCCATGCCCAGCACCGAGCCGAACATCCCGCCCGCCATAAAGGCACTGGCCAGGGTTGCCCGCATCTCTTTGGGGAACACCGAGATCACGACGGCGATGCCCACGCTGCCGTAGGCGGCTTCGCCGACGCCGACCATGAACCGCGCAATGAACATCTGTTGATAATCTTGTGCCAGCGCACAGCCAAGTGTGGCCACGCTCCACAGGAACGCCATCAGCGCCAGGCTTTTGACCCGGCCGAAACGGTCTGCCAGCAACGACAGGGGAAACGTCAGCAGGCCCACCATCAGGGCAACGATGCCACTGAGCAAACCGAGCTGTCCGTCGCTCAACGACCACTCACTTTTGAGCAGCGGGAACACCGCGTTCAGTACCTGACGCGACATGTAATCTGAAATCAACAAGCCGAATGTCAATGCAAAGACGATCCAGGCATATTGGCGCGCAACGCCGACTCCACCGGAGTCGTCATCGCCAGCGGCGATTGGGTGAAAGGCCATTCAGCCTCCTCAAGAGCTTTGTTTTATTTTTGTTATCAAGCATGCAGCGGTCGGGTAGACGAGTGGTCACGGCCTCTCGTCCCGACCCCTAGGTTAACCGCGTTGCGGTACACCTTTCTGCCCAGCCTTGCGGTTGGGGGCCATGCCGTTGGCCAACAGGGTTTCTTCGATGCTGTCGTACTGCACGCCGATGCGGTAGATCTCGCGGGCTTCTTTGCCGGTGGCGATTTCACGACCCAGTTCATGGGCAATGCGCACGGTTTGCTGGATCTGTGCAACCGAGCCGAAACGGTCGCCCTTGTGATCAATGATAGTGTCTTCGTTGCCCACACGCGGGTGCATGCCCATGGCCATCGACATGGTGTTGAACGGCATGACGTTCTTGAGCAGCGATTCGGAGGTCAGCGTGCAACCGTCCGGAGCGCGGTGGATGAAGTTGAAGAAGTTGAACGGGTTCGGGCCGTCGAAACCGCCGCCGATGCCGATCCAGGTCAGGTTCAGCGGACCTTTGTAAACGCCACGGCGCACCAGGCGCTCAAGGGTTTCCAGGGCGTGCATGCCGGTCAGCTGGAAGTGTGGCTGGATGCCGTTGCCCATCAGGCGCTTGAGGTGCTCGGCAACCCAGCCCGGACCTGCCGGTACGGTCATTTCGCTGTAGGCAGCGTGAATCAACGGGTTGTCCAGGGAGGTACCTTTGAGGTACTCCGGGTACAACAACTCCATGATGTTCATTTGCGTGGTGTTGATTGCCACGGTGACCTGATCCGGTTTCGGGGTCAGTTCGGCCAGCATGTGACGGGTGTCGTCGGACAGCCACTTGGCCGCTTCGCCGTCGCTTTCCGGGGCGAAGGAAATCGAACCGCCCACCTGGATAATCATGTCTGGCACGGCTTCACGCACACCGGCGATCAGTTCGTTGAACTTCGACAGACGCTTGGAGCCCTTGCCGTCCAGTTCACGCACATGCAAGTGCAGCACGGTGGCGCCGGCTTCATAGCATTCAACTGCTTTCTGAACCTGCTCATCCATGGTCAACGGGATGTCTTCCGGGAAATCTTCCGGCATCCACTCCGGGCCGTACGGGGCCACGGTAATGACTACCTTATCCATGTTTTCCGGGTGCAGGGAATCGTCGAAAAATTGCATGGGTTACTCCAGTTCTTATGATTGTCCCGCCCACCCGGGGCCATGCCGGGCGGACGTGTTTACGAGTGCGATGCAGGTGGCGCTCGATCAGAACGTCTTGTCGCCGATAATCCCGGCGCGCTCCATCTTGCGATGGCACGGTGGGTAATCCATGACGGCGTAGTGCTGGGTACTGCGGTTGTCCCAGATAGCGATGCTGTTCGGCTTCCAGCGCCAGCGCACTTGATACTCAGGGATGTACGCCTGGCTGATCAGGTAGCGCAGCAACTCGCCGGCGCCAGGGTTGGCGTCCTGGCCGAAGCGCACCCGGTCAGGGGTGTGGTAGTTGCTGAAGTGGGTAGTGAAGGCGTTGACGAACAACACCTTCTCGCCGGTTTCCGGATGGGTGCGCACCACCGGGTGCTCGGCGTCCGGGTACATCGCCTTGAGCGCCAGGCGTTTTTCAATCGGCATGGCGGCACCGAAGCTCGCTTCGATGCTGTGGCGGGCACGCAGGTCGGCGATCTTGACCTTCACGTCTTCCGGCAGGTTCGCGTAAGCCGCGACCATGTTGGTCCACATGGTGTCGCCGCCCACGGGCGGGCATTCCACGCAGCGCAGTACGCAGCCCATCGGCGGTGCTTCGCGCCAGGTGGCGTCGGTGTGCCAGGCGTTTTCGTAGCGGTCCATCGGCTGATCCGGCCGCTTGAAGATCTGCACCAGCCCCGGGTGATCCGGATCGCTGCCGGCCACCGGGTGATCTTCCAGCTCGCCGAAGCGACGGGCGAACGCCACGTGTTCGGCGCGGGAGATGTCCTGATCGCGCAGGAACACCACGCGGTGCTTGAGCAGCTGGGCACGAATCTCGGCAAACAGACCGTCATCATGTATTGCGTCGGCCAGGTTGACGCCGATCAGTTCGGCGCCAATGCTGTAGGTCAATTGTTCGACTTTCATGGCTGGTAGCTCCTTAAACGACGAAAATCGACGAGCCGGTAGTCTTGCGAGATTCAAGATCGCGGTGCGCCTGCACAGCGTCCTGCAGGGCGTAGTGCTGGTTGATCTCGATCTTGATCCGGCCGCTGCCGACGTGGTCGAACAACTCGCCCGCCAGGGCGGCTTTTTCGGCCGGGTCGCTGATGTAGTTGGCCAGGGCCGGACGGGTCAGGTACAGCGAACCTTTCATCGCCAGCATCACCGGGTCGAACGCCGGGATCGGGCCGGACGCAGTGCCCACGCAGACCATCAGGCCACGGGGTTTCAGCGAATCCAGCGAACCCATGAAGGTGTTCTTGCCAACGCTGTCGAACACCACGTTGACGCCCACACCGTCGGTCAATTCGCGAACGCGAGCGGCAACGTCTTCATGGCTGTAATTGATCGTATGGTCGCAACCGTGAGCGCGGGCGATTTCGGCCTTTTGCTCGGTCGACACCGTACCGATCACGTTCAGGCCCAGCAGCTTGGCCCACTGCGAAACGATCATGCCAACACCACCGGCGGCGGCGTGCAACAGAATGCTGTCGCCTGGCTTGAAGTCGTAGATGCGGCGCATCAGGTACGAAGACGTCAAGCCACGCATGGTCATCGCGGCGGCGGTTTCGAAGCTGATGGTTTCTGGCAGCTTGATCAGCGGTGCGGCCGCGATCAGGCGCTCGGTGCTATAGGCACCCAGGGTATTGAGAAAACCGGTGTAGGTGACGCGATCGCCCACTTGGACGTTGGTCACGCCTTCGCCGATGGCCTGGACCACCCCGGAGGCTTCAACGCCCATGCCGTTCGGCATCGGGATCGGGTAAGTACCATTGCGGAAGTAGGTGTCGGCATAGTTCAGGCCAACTGCTACGTGGCGAAGACGAACCTGGCCCGGACCGGGATCGCCGACTTCGACGTCCTCGTAACGTAGGACTTCAGGACCACCGGTTTCGTAAAAGCGTACAGCTTTGGCCATTTTTCTTATTCTCCGATCAGCAGGTTGGCGTGGCATCGAATTGCACTGATTGGACTGTAGGACGAGGCCTGTCGGCACGCTTCTCATCAGACGACAATGGCTTTTCATTTCGTGACAGGCATGACATGACAAGACACGCCCCATTAGCCTGTCAGCCCTCGACCTGCGCTATCATCGCCCGCCTCTGTGCCCCAAGAGTCTTGAATCCGGATGTCCGCGACGCTGCCACTGCCCGACGAATGCACTTCCCTGCCACCAGTCCTGGCCGGCCCGCTGTTGCGACGACTGGAGCCCTCGCGTCTGGTGCTGTGGCTGGTCGGCTCGCGGGCACTGGAGCTGACTTTGCGCGTGCAGGGTATCGGTGACATCCGCCTCGATACGACGCACTGCACCGTGGTGGCGGTGGGCGCCCATGCCTTCGTTCATTTGATCGACGTATCGCTCGAAACCGCCCTGCCCTGTGACGAGCGGATCGAATACGACCTGCTCATCGACGGCGTTGAAGGTATCGCCGACTGGGCACCGCACCTGCTGTACGGCGATGCCGTGCGCCCGGACTTCGTACTGCGCTCACGGGTGGATCAATTGCTGCACGGCTCCTGCCGCAAGCCTCATCACCCGGCGACCGACGGTTTGCTGTGCGTCGATGAGCTGTTGGCGCAACAACATGAAGCCCTGGATCGCCCTGCCCTGCTAATCATGACCGGCGATCAGGTTTACGCCGACGATGTCGCGGGGCCGATGCTGCGGGCGATTCATGCTTTGATCGAGCGACTGGGACTGTTCGAAGAACACCTCGAAGGCGCCGTGGTCAGCGACAGCGCCAAGCTTTACGAACACCCCGCCAGCTACTACCACCGCGCCGACTTGCTACCGGCGCTGGAGAGCAACGAAACCCTGCGCGATCGGTTTTTCGGTGGTGCACGCAAACCGATTTTCACCAGCAGCAGTGCCGATAACCACCTGGTGACGTTCGCCGAAGTCATGGCCATGTACTTGCTGGTCTGGTCGTCAACTCCCTGGACCTTGATTGCACCGCAACCACCGGTACTGACAGCGCAACGCCGCGAGCGCTACGCGCTGGAGCAGACGTACATCGATGGCTTCAAGGCCGGGCTGGGCAACGTCGCCCGGGCATTGGCGCACATGCCGACGCTGATGATTTTCGACGACCACGACATTACCGATGACTGGAATCTTTCCGCGCAATGGGAAGAAACGGCCTACGGCCATCCGTTCTCCAAACGCATCATCGGCAATGCGTTGATTGCCTACATGCTGTGCCAGGGCTGGGGCAACAACCCGGACGCCTTCCGTGACGTCGTGGAGAAGGCCCGCGCGTTCAGTGCCACCGGGCACGACCGCTACCTCGACAGCCCGGTTCAGGACGACTTGATCGATGACCTGCTGAAGTTTCAAAACTGGCATTTTGTACTGCCCACCACCCCGGCGGTCGTCGTTGTCGACACCCGAACCCGGCGCTGGCGCAGCGAGATGAACCTCAAGCAACCCTCCGGCCTGCTGGACTGGGAAGCCCTCAGCGAACTGCAACAGGAACTGCTGGACCATCCGAGCGCCATCATCGTTTCGCCGGCGCCGATCTTCGGCGTCAAACTGATCGAAACCGTGCAGCGGGTGTTCAGTTGGTGCGGTTTCCCCCTGCTGGTGGACGCGGAAAACTGGATGGCCCATCGCGGTGCCGCGCAAGTGATCCTGAACATCTTCCGCCACTCGCGCACACCGGGAAACTACGTGGTGCTGTCGGGGGATGTGCATTACTCCTTCGTCTACGAAGTGCTGATCCGCCATCGCAAGGCCGGTCCGAAAATCTGGCAGATCACCAGCAGCGGCATCAAGAACGAGTTCCCGCCAACCCTGCTGGAGTGGTTCGACCGCCTCAACCGCTGGCTGTATTCGCCGCGCTCACCGCTGAACTGGCTGACCAAACGTCGGCGCATGCGCATCGTGCCGCACGTGCCGGAACATGCTGAAGCGGGCGAACGGTTATGGAATTCAGCGGGGATCGGCCAAGTGTTTTTCAATGACAGCGGCCAGCCGCAGGATATCTTTCAGCACAATTCGAATGGCTCGCCGAAGACACGAATGGTCGCACCCGAAAGCGATGATTGAGCGCAAAAACCCTCCTACAGTTGATCGGTATCGCTCATGGACCTCACCCGAACGCTGATCATTGGTAACTCCGGCTCGGGCAAAAGCTGGCTCGCGCAGCAACTGGCCGGGCCACTGCAAGCGACCTGGGTCGACCTGGATTCGCTTCATTGGCTGAGCGACGAACACAGCATCGCCCGACCCCGCGCCGAAGCCTTGGGCATGGCGCGGATCGCGGCCGATGAAGAACGCTGGGTGATCGAAGGGTTTGGCGGTTCAAGGATTCAGTTGATGGACCGGGTTCAAATCATGGATCTCGCTAAAATAATTCGGCTCAGCGATTGATCATCTTCACATCGGTCTATCAGACAAGGACTACGCCGCTCACAGAAACGTCCCGATGAGGTTTCGTCCACACTCAGTACAAACGTTCATGCGCAAAAGCAAAAACGACCACTGAGAGGTATCGCCTTGTCATCCTGTACTCATTTCTGTACGTTCTTTGCATCAAGCGAGGACTGCACCATGCAAACCATTAACTACACCACCGCACGCGCACACTTGGCAGAGACCATGGATCGGGTCAACGAGGACCAAGCACCATTGCTGGTCACCCGTCAGAAAGGTGAACCGGTGGTGATGATGTCCCTGGCGGAATACAACGCCCTTGAAGAGACCGCCTACCTGCTTCGCTCCCCCGCCAATGCTGAACGCCTGATCAAATCAATCGGCAACCTGCGGGCCGGAAAAACCAAAGCCAGGCAACTTATCGAAGAATGAAAACCGAGTTCACTCCTGAAGGCTGGGACGACTATCTTTGGTTCCAGCAAAACGACAAGGCGGGGCTCAAACGAATCAACTTGTTGATCAAGTCAATTCAGCGCGAGCCGTTCGATGGCCCGGGAAAACCAGAGCCACTCAAACACAATCTGAGTGGCTTCTGGTCACGACGAATTACCGCTGAGCATCGCTTGGTCTACACCATCGAGGACGGAGAGTTACGCATCGTAATGTGCAGATACCATTACTGAAGCCATCCTCACGCCGCTTTCACAACACGACTCACCCCTCTGACAATCATCTCCACCTCCCGCTCATCAAGGGTCAACGGCGGCAGCAGCCGAATGGTTTGCCCACGCGTCACGTTGATCAGCAAGGCATGATCCCGCGCGGCGATCAGGCTCAGGTCGCGGATCGGTTGCTTGAGTTCGATGCCGATCATCAGGCCCTGCCCACGGATCGCCGAGACGTTCGGGTGGTCCGCCAATTCCATGCGCAATCTGCTCAGCAAATGTTCGCCCTGAAGCCGGGCGTTTTCCAGCAGGCCTTGTTCTTCGATGATATCCAGCACGGTGCAACCGACCCGACAGGCCAGCGGATTGCCACCGAAGGTGCTGCCGTGGCTGCCGGGCGTGAACAGGTCGGCGGCTTTGCCACGGGCCAGGCAGGCACCAATCGGCACGCCGTTGCCCAGGCCCTTGGCCAAGGTCATGACGTCCGGGACGATACCTTCGTGCTGAAACGCGAACCACTGGCCGGTGCGGCCGATGCCGGTCTGGATTTCGTCGAGCATCAGCAGCCACGAGCGCCGGTTGCACAGTTCGCGCACGGCTTTCAGGTAACCGGGCGGCGCCAGTTGCACGCCGCTCTCGCCCTGAATCGGTTCCATCAGGATCGCCACGATGCGCGAGCCATGCGCCTGCTGCACGCGATCCAACGCCTTCAGGTCGCCGAACGGCACCTTGATGAAATCCCCCGGCAATTTGTTGAAGCCCAGGCGCACGGCCGGGCCGTCACTGGCGGATAACGTGCCGAGGGTGCGCCCATGAAACGCATTCTCCATGACCACCACCAGCGGTTGCTCGATGCCTTTGTGCCAGCCATGCAAGCGCGCAATCTTCAGTGCTGTTTCGTTGGCCTCGGCACCGGAGTTGTTGAAGAACGCCCGGTCCATGCCCGACAACGCCGTCAATTTCTGCGCCAGCCGCTGTTGCCAGTCGATGCTGTAGAGGTTGGAGGTGTGCAACAGCAACCCGGCCTGCTCCGTGATGGCGGCGACGATTTTCGGATGGGAATGGCCGACGTTGGTTACCGCCACGCCTGCAACCGCGTCCAGGTATTCACGCCCGGCCTGATCCCACAGGCGTGTGCCCAGGCCCTTGTTGAAGCTCAGGGCAAGCGGTTGGTAAGTGCTCATCAGGCAGGCGGCGGTCATGACATCAAGCTCCAGCAAGGGTCGGTGTTTTTGCAGTATGGTTAGCCACCCGAGCTGGATAAACGCGATAAAACTTCAATCATCTTCAACCATGGATTGATAATGGACCTGTTCCAGGCAATGACCGTTTACGTGAAAGTGGTGGAAGCCGGCAGCATGACGGCCGCTGCCTTGCAGTGCGAAATGTCCACGACCATGGTCGGTAATCACCTCAAGGCGCTGGAGCAACGCCTGGGTGTGCGTCTGCTCAACCGGACAACGCGACGCCAGCGGCTCACCGAGTTCGGCGCGGCGTACTACCAGCGCTGCCTGGAAGTGCTGGGCTTGGTGGCCGATTCCGAGCGGTTGGCCGAACAGGCCCTCGACGAACCAAGCGGCACACTGCGCATCACCGCGCCGCTGACCTTCGGCACTGAACGCCTGGCCCCGGCCCTGAGCGAGTTCAGCCTGCACAACCCGCGGGTGAAACTGGACGTCACGCTGACCAATCGACGCCCGGACCTGCTCGAAAACGGACTCGACGTGGCTTTCCGCCTCGGCGAGCTCGAAGCCTCCAACCTGATCGCCCGGCCGCTGATCGACTACACGCTGACCATGTGCGCATCACCGGCGTACCTGGCACGCCGGGGCACCCCGCAAATACCTGAAGACCTGCAACACCACGACTGTCTGTCGTTCGCCTATCCGGCCGGTGATGACTGGCATTCGGTGGAAAAGGAATGGCGCCTGGCCGGACCGGACGGCGACGTTCTGGTGGCGGTCAGTGGTCCGATGTTGATCAACAGTTCGGCCGGGCTGCATCAAGCTGCGCGCACCGGCATGGGCATCGTGATGCTGCCTGACGCCCTGGTCGAACAAGATCTCAGGGACGGAAAATTGCTGGCCCTGATGCCGGATTACTGTCCACCGAGCCGTCCGATGAACCTGATGTACGCACAGGATCGTTACCGCTTGCCAAAATTGCGCCGTTTCGTCGATTTCGCCCTGCAGATGTGGGGCAAACACTAGCCGCCACAATACTCATGCACTAATCTGCCGCTTATCAGCCAGACATCAGGACGCAGGGAGAGCGAGATGGGTGAGGCATCGAGTATCGAGCCGTTTAAATTCAACGTGTCGGACATGAACGACGACATGTTGCACACCATCCTGGAGCTGGTCAGCGACGGGATCTGGGACTGAAACGCCAACACCGGTTTCGTCTACCGCACAGCGCGGTGGTACGAGATGCTCGGCTATACGCCTCACTCCCTGGACAACAACGTCTTGACCTGGGAGAACCTCATCCACCCCGAGGATTACCCGCGGGTCATGGCCGTGTTTGACGACTACCTGAGCGAGCGGGCGCCGGGTTATCAAGCCGAGTATCGCTGCCGCATGCAGGACGGCCAATACCTCTGGATCGAAGACCGCGGCCACATCCTGGCGCGCAATGCTGACGGCTCGGTGGCGCGGATGATCGGCGCCCACCGCAGCATCGAAGACAAGCGACGCCTGTTCGAAGAACTCGAACGGCGCAATCACTCCCTCGAAGCACTGATTGAAGAGCGCACCCGCGAATTGTCGCGGGTCAATCTGCAGCTACAGCTGCAACTCGATGAAAACCGCAAGCTGGCGCAAACCGACACCCTGACGTGCATCGCCAATCGCTATCGCCTGGAACAGGTGCTGCCCCAGGCCTGCGAGCGCGCCCAACGCTTTCGCGAGCCACTGTCGCTGATTGCCATGGACATCGACGACTTCAAAATCATCAACGATCACTACGGTCATGCCTTGGGTGACGCTGCCCTGGTGCATGTGGTCGACAACGTGAAGCGCTTCGTGCGCGCAGGCGACTTGTTGGCGCGATGGGGTGGCGACGAATTCATCATGACGCTGCCCAACACGTCGCTGGCCGAAGCCAGAACCCTGGCCGAGAAAATCCGCCACGGCCTTGTGGATTTGCTGCCAGTCGGCGATTTCAACGTGACCATGAGCTTCGGCGTGGTCCAGCGCTTCGACGATGAACAGCAAACCGGCCTGATGGCCCGGGCCGATCAGGCGCTGTATCGGTCGAAAATCGCCGGCAAGAATGTGATCTCCGGATAACGCCTACCTCCCCGCCTTCACCAACACCGGTTTGTCCTGATAACGCTCGGGGTACAGCTGTTTGAGCTGCGCCACTTTCGGCAAATCGTTGATCACGATATACGGATAGGTCGGATGCTCGGTGAGAAAGTCCTGATGCTCCTCCTCTGCCGGGTAGAAGCCGTTGAAAGTTTCCAGTTTGGTCACGATGGGTTTACTGAACGACTTGGCCGCGTCGAGTTGGGCGATGTAGGCCTGCGCGACTTTTTGCTGCTCGGCGCTTTGGGGGAAAAGGGCTGAACGATATTGAGTCCCGGTGTCGGGGCCCTGACGGTTGAGTTCGGTCGGGTTATGGGCCACCGAAAAGTAGATTTGCAGCAGCGTGCCGTAGCTGACCTGGCTCGGATCGAAGGTCACCTCGACCGATTCCGCGTGCCCGGTATTGCCATCGCTGACCCGCTCGTACTGCGCGGTGTTGGCCGCACCACCGGCATACCCGGAGACCGCGTTTTTAACGCCTTTGACATGCTGGAACACCCCTTGGACACCCCAGAAACAACCGCCTGCAAAAACTGCGGTTTCGCTGCGCGCCTGGGTGCTTTCGTCGAGTGTCGGTGGCGGCAGCAGGACAGCCTCTGCCGCGCCGAAAGAAAGCGCCGAGCATTGCCCGATAACGCCGGCAGCAACCATTGCCAACAACGTGCGACGCCACGTGAAAAGATTTTTCATGAGGCGGACTCCTGAGTCGTGGGTTCGAACTTAAGCGCCAGACCATTCATGCAGTAACGCAGCCCGGTCGGTTTCGGGCCGTCATCGAAGACATGCCCCAAATGCCCGCCGCAACGCCGGCAGTGAACCTCTTCACGCAACACACCATAGGAGCGGTCCTGGCGGGTCGCCACGGCCTTGTCCAATGGCGCCCAGAAACTCGGCCAGCCGGTGCGGCTGTCGAACTTGGTCGCTGAAGAAAACAGCGGCAGCTCGCAACCGGCGCAGGCAAACGTGCCGTCGCGGTGCTCGTTGTTCAGCGGGCTGCTGAAGGCGCGTTCGGTGCCCTCTTCGCGGAGGATTTCGTATTGCTCGTCACTCAGAATCGCGTGCCATTCACTGTCGCTGTGGGTCACTTCGAATGCCTCCTCTGCGCGGGCTTCACTGATCAGCGCAGCGCCTGTGGAAAACTTTGGCAACAGGCCGATCGCCAAGGCTGCCACCCCCACTCCACCGCTGACTGCCAAAAATTGCCGTCGTGAAAACATGACCGTCTCCAAAAATTCCAGGGGCCGTTGATGGAACACAGCCTAGGCTTGAGGGGGTCGCCAAATCCTCACGGGAAGTTAAACAATTCGTGATAACTCGGCCCCCGAAAAACCCGCACAATGCGTCATGCAATTTTGAACCTTGCGATTGCTGTCCTTGTAGGAGCCGGCTTGCCGGCGAAGGCGATGTATCAGTCACATCAACTGTGGACGTGCCGCCGTCTTCGCTGGCAAGCCAGCTCCTACAAGGTTTTCGTTAGCGCCATTACGCACAAACCTCGCCAAAGGATGAGCTGGATGGAACAGACCAAACGCGTCCTCGTGGTCGAGGATGACCTGCATATCGCCGACCTGATCTGCCTGCATCTGCGTGATGAGCAGTTCGAGGTCGTGCACAGCGCCGACGGCACCGAAGGCATGCGCCTGTTGCAGCAAGGCAACTGGGATGCGTTGATCCTCGACCTGATGCTGCCCGGCGTCGATGGCCTGGAAATCTGCCGCCGCGCCCGGGCCATGGCGCGCTACACGCCGATCATCATCACCAGCGCACGTTCCAGCGAAGTGCACCGGATTCTCGGCCTCGAACTGGGGGCCGACGATTACCTGGCCAAGCCGTTTTCCATGCTCGAACTGGTGGCCCGGGTCAAAGCGCTGTTGCGCCGGGTCGAAGCCATGGCGCGCAACCTGAAGATGGACGCCGGCAGTTTGCTTGTGGACGGTTTGGCCATCGATCCGATCACCCGCGAAGTGTCCCTCGACGGCCGTCGCCTGGACCTCACGCCCCGGGAGTTCGACTTGTTGTACTTCTTCGCGCGCCAGCCCGGCAAAGTGTTTTCGCGTATGGACTTGCTCAACGCCGTATGGGGCTACAGCCACGAAGGTTACGAGCACACGGTCAACACGCACATCAACCGCTTGCGCGCCAAGATCGAGACCGATCCGGCGCAACCGGTGCGCATCCTCACGGTGTGGGGCCGCGGCTACAAGTTCGCCACCGGGGAGCAAGCGCAACCATGAGGCTGACCCTGACGCAACGCCTGTCCCTGGTGTTCGCCGTGCTGTTGCTGGTGTGCTGCGGCACCTCGGCGTGGTTGCAGGTGCGCTCCAACCAGCTGCATGAACAGGAGGTGGTGCAAGGCTTGTCCCGGGACCTGGCCCAGCACATCGCCAGCGATACCGTGCTGATGGACAACAAAGGCCTGATGCCTGACGCCGTGCGTGATCTGTTCAGCAAGCTGATGCAGGTCAACCCGAGTGTCGAGGTGTACTTGCTCGATACCGAAGGCAAGATTGTCGGTAGCGCCGCGCCCGAAGGCCGGATACGCCGGGAACGGCTCGACCTCGCGCCGATCCAGCGCCTGCTGCGGGGCGATGCCTTGCCGATCCTCGGCGACGACCCGCGCAGCGTCGATACGCGCAAGGTGTTCAGCGCCGCGCCGTTGAAGGTCGACGGCAAACCGGCCGGTTATCTCTACGTGGTATTGCTCGGCGAAGACCACGACCGTTTGGCTGCGCGGGGTGCGACCAGCGCGGCACTCAATACCGCCCTGCTGTCCATCGGTCTTGTCGCGTTGCTGTGCCTGATTGCCGGTCTCACGGCGTTCAGGTTGATCACCCGGCCCTTGCGCCGTTTGACCGAGACCGTCAGCCAGTTCGACATCGATGGCGTCCCGGTCATCCCGGCCCTGCCCGTCGCTGTGGATAAAACCGCCAGCCACGATGAAATCGCCATTCTCGACGCCACGTTCCGCCAGATGCAGGCACGCCTCGGCGAGCAATGGCGCTCCCTGACCCGCCAGGACCAGGAGCGCCGCGAACTGGTGGCGAACATCTCCCACGACCTGCGCACACCATTGGCCTCACTGCACGGCTATCTGGAAACCCTGTCGCTCAAAGACGCGACCCTGTCCCCCGACGACCGTCGCCGCTACCTGGGCATCGCACTGGATCAAAGTCGCAAGGTCGGCGGGTTGGCGCAATCGCTGCTGGAGCTGGTGCGCCTGGAACATGGCTTTGTGCAACCGGTGCTGGAGCGCTTTTCCCTGACCGATCTGGCCCAGGATATTTTCCAGAAATTCGAACTGACCGCCGAGGCGCGTCAGGTCGAATTGAAGGCCACGTTCGCCCCCAACGTTTCGGCAGCCTGCGCCGACCTGGGGTTGATCGAGCGGGTGCTTACCAATCTGTTCGACAACGCCCTGCGCCATACACCGCCAGGGGGCGAAATCGAACTGGGCTTGCGTGTGCAAGGGGCGTTCATCGAAGTGACGGTCAGCGATACCGGACCGGGGATCGCTGCGGAACTGCGTGAAGGATTGTTCTTGCGGCCGTTCAACATTGGCGGCGCCCGGCGCGATGGCGGGTTGGGACTGCGGATCGTGCATCGCATCCTGCAATTGCATGGGCGCGAGATTCAGTTGATCGACGTGCCGGGGCGCGGGGCGACCTTTCGATTCTCGTTGCCGATCGATGAGGAAACGGCGACAGCGTTGGCGGTGCGCTCGATGAACCTCAATACACCGCGGCAGGCCTGACACACCGTGGCGCGGCCATCGCGAACAGGCTCCCACAGAAAAGCAAAAAGATGACCAGCCGCCTGTTCATCCGTGACAACGCCGCCCCGGTCCAATAGATTAGGCGACCTGAAAAAGCCCCCGGGCTTTTTCGCCCCTATTCAAGTTATAGAAGTAGTGAAATTTCAATGTCCGATTCCAACACCGCCGAAACCGTAGCCAACCTGTCGTCCAAAGCGGAATACGAAAACTCCATCAATCTTTCACAACACGTGCCCCAGGCCAAAACCATCAGCGAGATGGTGCTGGACGCTTTCCAGTCCACCCGCGAAAGCGACCAGATCCGCGAGCTGCGCGCCGCGATCCGCCAGGCCCACGACAGCTTCGACGATGACAAAGCCTACGAACTGATGGGCGAACTCAAACAGCTCAAGGACGCCGAAGCTGCAGACATTGCGGCACTGGAAGACCTGAGCAGCAAATTCCCGATCAGCCGCATCCTGTCCAGCTTCAAGGACGACCCGGCGTTTCAGGAAATCGTCTACGGTCTGGCACTGAAGGTGCTGAACCAGACGCATCAAGCCATCAGCAACCCGAGCAGCGGCAAGAGCAAAGCCGCCAAGGCCAAGAAAGAACTCGAAGTGTTCACCATCAGCAAGGACGGCATCAGTGTGACCTTGCCGTTGCGCACCCCACGCTCGCGTTTGAGCGTTGACCGTGAAGCGCTGGAATTCCTCGGGTTCACTTTCGTGGGCGAAGGCGACGAAGCAGAACTGGAAAGCGAGACGTTCCTGGACAACAGTGGCGCCGAGCAAGCGGTCAACCGCAAGAACATCATCACCGCCCTGCAACAGCAGACCGCGTTCGACGGCTATAGCATCGCCGCGCAGTAACCCGACCTCTCACACTTGTGGCGAGCGAGCTTGCTCGCGCTGGGCAGCGTAGCGGCCCCAAAAATCTCAAAGTACAGCCGATTTTTGTGAGTGCTCCGCACTCAAGCGGGAGCAAGCTCCCTCGCCACACATTCCTCAGCGACTGACGCAAGAACCCCGCCATCCAAACGGGGCTTTTTATTGCCCGGGTTTCGGGCAAAACCGCGATTAGTCTTCCAGTATCCACAGCAGGACAACACTTCCCTTCACCCCTCTGCATCACGGGTCCGCCTGCGGGGAGCGTCAACTCACTTTCCAGCCCAAGACCTCAGTGGTGCAACCTGCTGAGGTCTTCATGAACACGACGCCCTTGTACCGTCAGTTGGCCAACCATTACCTGGATGCCATCCGCAGCGGCACGCTGAAAACCGGCGAACGCTTGCCCTCGATCCGCCTGATGATGGAAAAACACGCGGTCAGCCTGTCGACCGCCGTACAGGTGTGCCGGGAACTTGAGGATTGTGGCGTGCTGGAGGCGCGGCCACGCTCGGGCAACTACATCCGCCAGCCCGACACCTTGCCCAAATCCACCTCGATACCCCTCCCGCCAACGATGGATTCCGGGGCTTACGTCGGCATTCATGAACAGGTGTCCTCGGTGCTCAAGGCCAGCCAGCGGGCAACGATCAAGGTCAACTTCGCCAGTGCCTATTGCGCAGCTGAGCTCTATCCGCTGAAGACACTTCAGGACAACCTGATCAAGTCGCTGCGCTACGACTCGCACCTGCTCGGCGCGACGGGTTCGACGTGCGGCAATAGCGCGTTGCGCAACGTCCTGGCGAGGCGTGCGCTGACCACCAAGACTCATCTGGTCGCCGAGCGAATCGTGATCACCCACGGCGCGACCGAAGCGATCAACCTCGCCTTGCGCGCCGTCACGCAGCCCGGCGATACCGTCGCCGTGGAGTCGCCGACCTTCTACGGCCTGCTGCAAATTCTCGAAAGCCTGAACCTGCGGGTGATGGAAGTCCCAGCCTCGGCCCACACGGGAATCAACCTGGCGGCCCTGCAACTTTTGCTGCAAGGCCCCGAGCGGATCAAGGCGTTGATCGTCATTCCCAATCTGCACAATCCGTTGGGCAGCATCATGCCCGACGCCAACAAGGCACGGCTGGTGATGCTGTGCGCCGAGCACGACACGGTGCTGATCGAGGACGACACCTACGGCGACCTGGTGGACACCGAGCAACCTTTGTCCACGCTCAAACACTGGGACCAGACCGACAACGTGATCTATTGCGCCTCGCTGAACAAAACCCTGGCCCCGGGCATACGACTGGGCTGGATCAGCGCCGGAAAATGGCATGACCGCGTGGAGATGCTTAAACACGCCCAGTCCCGAGGCTGCGAAACCTTGTCGCAACTGGCCGTCGGAGCCTTCATGAAGACGCCGTCCTACGAACGTTACCTGCGCCGTTTGAGGAAAACCCTGACACTGCAACGTCGGCAGATGAGCGAGTCGATTACCCGATATTTCCCGCTCGGCACCCGCGTGACCAACCCACAAGGTGGCACGCTGTTGTGGGTGGAACTGCCCCGTCGGCATTCATCCATGGCGTTTTTTCATGAAGCGCTGAAGGTCGGCATCCAGATTTCACCTGGGGATATCTTTTCCAATACCCGGCACTTTGATCACTTCGTGCGAATGGGTTGCGGGGCACCGTACTCGCCGCGGATCGATGAGGCGCTGGAGACGTTGGGCAAAATCCTCAAACATCAAGGTTGACCCAAACCCTGCTCGCGAAAGCGACGTGTCAGTCACATCAATGCTGAATGGGCCGCCGCCTTCGCCAGCAAGCCGGCTCCTACAGGTTTTGAATGTGACTCAGACTGGGGGCTGGTGCAGGCAGATGATATGCGGGTCATCTTTCCAATGCGCAAAACGCTCGGCGATCAGCGGATCATGACCGGGAATGACGTGGTCTTCGCCATCGGCCAGACGGTCGATCTCGCTGAACGCTTCAAGGGTTTGCGCCAGGTCATCGAGGATCGGAAACGGGCTGCGTTCACGAATGTTGACCCACAAATGCGCGGCATCCGACGCCAGCACAATCCAGCCACGCGCCGTGTTCACCCGCACCACCTGACTGCCCGGTGTATGACCGCCCACCGGGTGCAACGTCACGCCGGGCAGTACTTCAACCATGCCGTTGTGCAAGCGCATCCGCCCCTCGAACAACGGTGGCAGCGCCGACATCACATCCTCGACTTCGTAGGTTTTATTCACCGTGCGATGAGCCATTTTCGGACCGGTGCAGAAGCGCAGTTCCGCTTCCTGCAAATGCACCGTCGCCTTGGGAAACAACCCGAGATTGCCGGCATGGTCCCAATGCAAATGCGTGAGGACAAGGTGCTCGACCTGCGTCGGATCGATGTCCAGTTGCCGTAGGGAATCTTCCGGCAGGCGGTACAGCTGACGATTGCGCCGGTCCGCCGTGGCCGGTTGAAAACAGGTGTCGACCACGATCACCTGCTCCTCGTTGCGGATGACCCAGAAGTAATAGTCCAGCGGCATCGGCGCATTTGGATCGCCACAACAGGCGTCGTAGAGAAAGTTCTCCTTGGCGGTGCGCTGGGCATTGGCGCCCACACGGATGGCGAACACTTCGTACACAGGAACGGACATGAACACCTCCGGGGATCAGGCCGCAGCCGTGGCTTTGAGGGTCGGACGGAAGTCGAAGTCGATCTGGTCGCTGATGCCCAGGTCCTGCGCCAATTTATGCAGGCCACTGTAGTCGCGCATGATCGTCGCGTTTTTGTTGCTCTCGCGAGTATCGGCAATGATCAGCGCCGCGTCCTCGACCCCAAGCTGCGTCAGGATCGCCTCCCACATCGAGTAGTCCTGGGCGATAAAAGCACTCAGCGCCACCGACAGGTTGCGTGCGAAAAATGCCCGCTGCTCGGGCTGCATGTTGGCGTACATGACCTTGGCCACTTCCGCCAGCACCTTGCTGTGGGCGTATTCGTCGCGGTTGTGCAGTTCGGCGACGCGGCGGTTTTGCGGCTGGATCGTCTGGTCGTCGGCCAGCAAATCCAGATAAGCGTTAACGCTGATCTCGGCCACCACCGCGAAGGTGATCGCTGCCAAATCCCGCTGCCATTGCTCGGGCAGAGTTTCGCGCTGGGCCTTTAAGCGCAAGTACGTGACCGAGGGCGGCAGGTCCAGATCCTGATCAAGTGCGCGATCCAGTCTGGTTCGCTCGATGGCACGCAAATGCATGAGCGTGTGGTAGTGCTCATCGATCAAGGTCTGCTGCATCGCCTCGCGAAAATGCCAGTCGTCCTTGCCCAGGTATTGATTGGCAATGACGCTCAGCGCCGGGTTCACTAAGAGCTCTTCGGCGGTGACGGTGCGCAGGTTGTAGCCGATCCAGCCCCAGGTCACGACGCGGTTCTTGAGCTCATCGCTCAGCGACTGGAATTTGGGGTGATGAAAAAACGGCACCATGCACTCCGGATAATCCGGGCGCGCCGGGTCGAACACTTCGTCGACCTGGCCCCTGTCCGGCGAACACACCGTGGCACGCTTGGTCCAGGCCTGATTGAGCCGCACGATCAGTTGATGATCGACCTGGGCGATCTCGATTGCTGTCTGCATGACGCGATACCTGTAGGACGCGTACCCGCCAAGGGGGACGCCAAAAGAATAATGGGCGACGGAAAAATCAGGCCAGCCAGTAGCGGGTCAGGTTGCGCGCCGGGTCAGTGTAACGACTGCGGGCATGAATCATTCGCCAGTTGTCCCAAATCAGCAGGCAACCGTCGGGAATCAGCACCGGAACGTTATGCTCGACGAAGTACGCTTCGCCGAGCAGCGCAAATCTGGCCAGTGGAGAAAGGTTGTGGGCGACCTGCGATTGCTGCAACGCCTCTTTCGAAGGATTCACATCGCCGTAGTGAAACTGGTTGTAGCTGAAGCGGAAAATATCCCCGTCTTCGGTCGGCGTAAGGATGTATGCCTTGACCCGGGTTTGCGCCGCTTCGCCCGGTTTGGCGGTGGCGACGAATTCCACAGGCGTGTCGTCGAGCCATTC
Organism: Pseudomonas sp. Irchel s3f7; assembly: GCF_900187615.1. GTDB lineage: Bacteria > Pseudomonadota > Gammaproteobacteria > Pseudomonadales > Pseudomonadaceae > Aquipseudomonas. The sequence continues at coordinate 35,283 of NZ_FYDO01000027.1, forward strand.
ACGCAGTTCCGGTTCGTATCGCTCAAGCGACTTCAAGAACGCGTAACCGTCGACCAACCCCGTATGCCCGCCCCCGCAGGTCGCCTGCTGATGACAATGCAGCGCCAGATAACGCGGCGGCGGTCCATACACCGGCGCCTCGGTATGCGGACCGATGCCGTTCATGCTCTGCGAATACGGCAGATCTTCGTAGCCCGCTTTGCGGGTGATGGCGAACGCCGTCTGACCGTTGAACTGCGGAATGATCGGACCAAACTCGTGCAAGGTTCCTACGACATCATCGGCAAATTCGTCCGGGGTCAGCACCGTCCAGCCTAGGGTCGATAATTCTTCATGACGATGGCCGAGCGAAACGTAAAGTTGAGACGCAACAATCCCTTGATCTGACATGGCGAGGTTCCTGACAGGTTATTCGGCGTTGACGGTTGAGGTGTAAGCGGCAATGAAGTCGCGGCAGGCATTGCCCGGTCGATAGTGCTGCTGGTCGATGCTCTGCACCGGGGTGATTTCGGCGGCGGTGCCGGTGAGAAAACACTCGTCGAAGTCGCCCAGTTCCGTAGGCAACATCGTGCGTTCAATCACTTGATAGTCCAGCGCCCTGGCGAGTTCGATCACGGTCTGGCGGGTGATGCCGTTGAGAAAACAGTCCGGCACCGGCGTGTGCAACGTCCGGCCTTTGACGAAGAACACATTGGCGCTGGTGGCTTCGGCGACATGACCACGCCAGTCGAGCATCAAGGCGTCGTGGTAGCCGTTGTTCTCGGCGTCGTGCTTGCTCAGCGTGGCGATCTGATAATGCCCGGATGCCTTGGCTTCGAAGGGGCTGCTGCTCGGTGGCGGACGGCGCCACGTCGCGGTTTTCAAGCGAATGCCGGCCATGCGTGCCGCCGGGTCGAAATAGCTCGGCCATTGCCAGCAGGCGATCGCCACATGCACGCGATTGAAACGCGCCGAGGTGGAAATCATCTCACTGCCGCGCCAGGCCACCGGCCTCAGATAGCCATCGACGACGTTGTTGCGATGCAGCAATTGGCGACTGGCCGCTTCGAGCTCGGCGGGTTCAAACGGGATCGTAAAGTCCATCAGCTGCGCCGAGCGATATAGCCGTCCGGTGTGCTCGCGCAACCTGAAAATCCTGCCGTTGTACACGCGCTCACCTTCGTACACCGTGCTCGCGTAATGCAGGCCATGGCTCAGCACATGCAACTGCGCCCGTGACCATTCGACGAACTCGCCGTCGAGCCAGATCACGCCTTCGCGCTGATCAAACGGAATGCCGCTCATATCCTTATTCCTCTGAATCGTCCTACGCCGTTTGCAGCAGGACCGGTATCAATTCGGGCGCCGTTGCGAACTCGTTCTGAAAGAAAAACGAGCGCTCGCCAAACGCCGGTCGCAAGTCATCGAACCAGGTGACGTGCGGATCGAAACGCGCATAGAACGTGCGCAACACCCAGTGCGGATTGCGTGCCTGCAAGAACTGCAAGACGAAGACTTTTTCCCCGACAACGGTCTCGATGCCGTTGATCAACACCTTGCCGTAGAAGGTGCTCATGGACGGCCCGCGCACCGTGCGCGCCAGCCCGGACACCGTGCGATAGGCCGCCTGAAAGATCTCGAACGCCCGGGCCAGCGGCATCGCGAAGTAGTGGCTGGGGCCGGTGTCCCGCTCGACAAACATGTAATAAGGCACCGCGCCGAGCCGCACGCCTTCGGTCCACAGCGCCGCCCAATCGGCCGGGTTTTCGTTGATGTGGCGGATCACCGGCGCCTGCATGCGCACGGTCGCGCCCGTGGCGCGAATGCACTCGATAGCTTGCCGGGCGATGTCTTGGCGGATCTCCACCGGGTGGTTGTAGTGGCCCATGATCGACAGGTTTTTCCCCGCCGCGATAATCCGCCGAAACAGTGCCAGCAACTCCGGTGCGTCCTTGTCGCTGACAAACCGCTGCGGCCAGTACGCCACGGATTTGGTGCCGATACGGATGCTCTTGAGGTGTGGCAATGCCAGCAGCGGCTCGATGTACCCGGCCAGCGAACGGGTGTTCATGATCATCGGATCGCCGCCGGTGATCAGCACGTCCGTGACTTCGGGGTGTACCCGCAGGTAGCTCACCAGCTCCAGGGATTCACGGGCGTTGAACTTCAGTTCTTCCTCGCCAATGAACTGCGCCCAGCGGAAACAGAACGTGCAGTACGCGTGACAGGTCTGGCCGGCACCGGGGAAAAACAGCACGGTCTCGCGGTATTTGTGCTGGATGCCCGGTAGGGCTTTTCCGTCGAGCACGACGCTGTTGTGGGTCAACTGCCCCGCCGGATGCGGATTCATGCGCAGCCAGATCACCTCGATCCGACGCTTGATTGCGGCGTGGTCATCCTGCTCGATCAAGTGCTTGAGCGATGCGTATTCGTCCGGCAACAACATGTCCTTGTGGGGAAAGGTCATGCGAAAAATCGGATCATCCGGGATGTTGTTCCAGTCGATCAGCGTGCCCAATACGTAGTCGTTGGTGCGAAACGGCATGACGCGGGCCACGACGGTCATGGCTTCCTGCAAGGCCGGCGTCAGTCGGTGCCAATACGGCGTGTCGCGAATGGTGCGTGCGTTGTAGGGCTTGTAGCGTTCGTGCTCTGACAGTCCTTGCATGACAGCGCTCCTGATGATCGTTTTACGCGATGGCCGGCGCTTTGCGCGCGATGTCCATCCATGCCCGAACGCTGTCGCGATCCCACTGGCGATGCACATACGCCGCGAGTCGCGAGGGCACTGGATCGCCATTGGCGACCAGTCGGTTGAGCATGATTGCCAGGTCGGTGTCGGCGATGCTCCAGTCACCGAACAAGTGCTCGGCACCCTCCTCCAGCAAACGGTCGGCGACGAAGAACAAGCGCTCGACGGCGGTCTGGGCGTCGTCAGACAGCGGCGTGTCTTTTTTGCCGAAGTACACCAGGTCAAATGGCCGCTCTTTGCGAACGACCAGCAAATCACTGCGCAGCCACGCCTGAAGCTGGCGGGCGCGAGCGCGCTGTCGGGGGTCTTGCGGGTAGAGTTTTTTGGGGCCTGGGGAGAGTTCGTCCAGGTATTCGGCAATGGCCGAGGATTCTGACAGTGCGAACGCCTCATGAACTAACGTCGGAATTTTGCAGGTCAACGAAAGATCACGGTAATTCGCTTGATAATGTTCACGCGTCTTCAAGTCAAGCGTTACAAGTTCAAATGAACGTTGTTTCTCCTTGAGCGCCACAAACGCTGACATTGCAAAAGCGCTGACAAAATCCGCACCAAGATACAGTTTAAACTTTGCACTTTCCATTTAAGGCTCCCTTGCACTAACCGCATTAATCCGTTGCATGTGAAGCGATCGTAGTAAGTCGATCAGGCGCTGAACAGATACAGAAAATGTCTGTTTCTATCGATACAGACACTGAAAAGCGTCAATCACCAGACGGCTTTTTGTGAACACGACAGAAACGAAAAAGGGAGTCAGCGAACGCGGACTCCCTGGTGTGCAGCAGAGGGGGAATTACAGCTGGCGGGGGATCAAACCCACATTGTCGGCATGATTGGAAAGCAGTGCCATCTGCGGCATGTTGCTGATGTTAAGCATGGCCAGCGGCTCGGTGGCGCTGGTATTGGCGAAGCCGTGCCGGGTCCAGGCCGGCACCAGCAACACGTCGCCAGGGCTGATGTTCACGGCATCGGCATCGCCCAAGGTCAACGCGCCGCTGCCGGACTGAATGATGAACAGGTGCCACCAGGCATGCGCATGCCCATCGAGCGTTGAACCGGGTATCAGCCATTGCATGGACACCGCCATTCCGGGGGTCAACTGGCAACCCTCGAGGCTTTTCTCATGGGCCAGGGCAACAATATCAACGTCGCTGGTTTCGAGAGTTGCGCGCATATCGGCCAGTTCAGCCCCCGTCCACACGCGGGGTTTGATCGGCTGTTGTTCTAAACTTTGACGAAAGTCCTTATATGAAAAAAACGCACCTTTAACGTTATTCATTTCCGTTTCCAACATCGTCTGCGCTAATGAGTCTCTTGACCTTAGGCGAACCCTTCAGCACTGTAAAGCGAGCAACTAACACTCATAACACCGACGGCCGCAACGCCACGATCATATCAACTTCAATCGCTGCATTTTTTGGCAGCTGATAAACACCCACCGTGGTCCGTGTATGTTTCCCGGCGTCGCCCAATACGTGACTGAAAACATCCGACGCACCGTTGGCGACTTCACTGAGGTCGACAAAATCTTCCGTGGAGCGCACATACACCGTGACCCGAATCAGCGACTTGATCTTGTCCAGCGAACCAATGGCATCGACGATCAGCGCCAACCCTCGCATCGCGCTGATGCTGGCGGCCGCTTGCGCATCCGCCATGGTGAGGTCTCGTCCCACCCGGCCCGGATAGTGGATTTTGCCGTTCATGCGCGGCACCAGACCGCTGATATACAGTTCATCGTGGTGGCGAATCAGCGGCGCGTAATGCCCACCCGCGGTGTTCTCACCGTAAATGTCATAGCCGAATTCCTTTGCCAGCGCGATGAAGCGTTCATCACAGGTCATGTGTTCAATCATTTACCCAACCCTCTTTTCAGTACTGCAAAAAAAATATCAATCCTGACGACTCAACTCACAGCCCTGGCCGGCGATGCCAGGCTGGTGATACCCACCCTTGATTCGATCGCCTCGGCCAGGCGCAATAGGTCGTCGCTGAGCTGTTCGTAGTGTTCGTTGAACAACACGATGTGGCCGATGAACGAGAAGTTGTCTTTCACCTCGGCGGTGACCGAGTCACCGATTTGCTTGCTCAGCACCGCCTCCACCAGATCGATGTTCATCGACCGGGCCAGCGACTGGACATCCGGCACATCGCGCAAAAGCCCGACAGCCGTCGCCCGGAGCAGGCGAATGCCGCAATAGCCGCGAGGCACCGGATCATGGCTGACGACCTGACCTTCCACGGCCCAGCGAACCCAGCGCTGCCATGGGTCGAAATCGGCGAATGCGCGCTTGGCCAGGTCCCAGATGTGCATGCCGCCGGGGCGCATGTTGGTTTCCACCGCCGAGGTGCGATGGTTGGCCCTGTGGAAAATTTCGTTGTGCCAGGCACCGTTGTCCTGCGAAACCAACCCGGCCATGTGGCGGCCGGCGGCCATCAGACGAATCTGCACATCGGGCGTCAACGGCGCGGGGACCACTTGCTGGATCTCGGCGCGATAGGCCCCTTCGGTGGTGGTTTTTTCGGTGATCCAGGTGCTTCCGGCGACAAAGTCCCAGCTGTATTCGCGAGCGTTCTGGATCAGCTCTTCGAGCACGATTCCGCCCTCGCGATAAGGCTTGAGCGCTTGCCAGGCGTCGTCGCATTCGGACGGGTGACGGATGACGCGGCAGCCGCGGCTGGCACCTTCGCAGGCGGGCTTGATGAACGCCTTGCCGCCCAGTTCGACGACGCGTTGGCGCAGTTCGGCAAGGCTCTCGACCCGAATGGACAACACCGGGCGGTAGTCCTCGGGCGAGGTAGTGGCCGCGGCTTCGAGCCTGCGGAAGATCTGTTTATCCAAACCTGCCCGCGCCTCGGCCGGGGTGATACCAGGCAAGCCGAAATGACTGGCCAGAGCCGCCCCCAGCAACACGCCGCGATCCGAGAACGGCAACACGCCGATCAATTTCCAGCGGTCGGCATTCAGGCAACCGACCACCCATTCAAGGGACGCCGCCACGTCGCTCTCCGCCAGCGATGTGCTGCAGACATGATCGGCCACTTGATCATCATGAGGTTGAATGTGCTCGACCAGCAGGATCAGCCTCGCGTCGTACATCGATTTGCAGAGATCGCGCAGCTTCTGGATATCGTGGACCCGACTGCCGTTGTACCCCACCACCACTACGCATGAAGTCGTATTCATAATGCCCCCGACTTGCAAATTGAAAACCGACGCGGTGATGACTCAGTCATGCAGCGACGCAATGGACTTGCGATTGAGCCAGTACCAGACCAGGATCCCGCCAGCGCCGATAGCGGCCAGCACCAGAGCGTTGTAGGGCGGCGGCATGACCCGCATGATCAGCACCGTCAGCCCGGCACCAACGCCCAGGGACACCTCTTTGACGAACATGTTGTTTTGTTTGACCGAGAAGTAGTCGAGGTGGCTGAACGCGCATTCGGCGATGGACAGCAGCGCCACCCAGATCAACGCGCCGACCAGGGTTTCGACATGGAACGCGGCAGGGACAGACAGCACGGCAAATCCGCCGGCGATGATCCCGATCACCGCCAAGACCTTGAAGCGCCCGGTGCGCTCGATCAGCTTCATGACCGGCACTTGCGCGAAGACCACGACGGCACTGTTGAGGATCAGCATCAGGCCATACCAGGCCGGCAATTCGCCGGTCTCCAGCAGGATCGCCTGCGGCAGGATCGAGAACACACCGAACAGCTTGATGCCCATGATGATGCCGGCAATGATCCACGGCAGTTTGTTGCGCCAGCCGCTGCCTTCCTGGCTGGCCGGACGGGCCACTGCGGCTTCAGTGGTGAACGTTGCCCCCATCGCGATGGGCAGGCACAGCAGGACGAAACTGGCGGCGCCGAGGAAAAACATCGTTGGGGTCAGTAGCGGCGACAGCAAAATGAGCCCTGCCAACAGGCTGCCCATGTTCATGGCGACACGGTTGTAGGCCGCACCTTCCTTGGTTTGCGCCGCTTCGCTCTTGATCAGGTAACCGGCAATCGCAATGCCGTAGGCAAACAACGCCGCGGCAAACATGATGACGCCCTGATTGTGAGTCACCGCCAGCAGCACCAGCCCGAGGGCAGCGCACAGCAGCGTGACGCTCAAGGAACGGCGACCGAGGACCAGCAAGGTCAACGGCAACAGCAATAACAAGGCCCGATAACCCAGGGCCAGAATGCTGTTGGTGGCGGTATCGAGCCAGACGTTGGCCTTGCCCAGCACCGCAAACAGCGCCACGGCCGTGATGATCCGAATGGTGAACAACCGCAGGTTGATCACCGGTTTCGCCACGACGGCGGCTGTTTCTACACTCATCCAACACCTCTTGAACCGGGTGACTGTGCAACCCGGCAACGGTCGACAATCCGCAAACTCTCCAAAGTGATAGTAGAAAGAGATGCCTGTCTTGGTCAGAGCAAGTTCGTATAGAATCCAACGAACTTTACTGCCGGAGAGACCAGTAAAATGCAGGTTCAGCGCGCAGTGATCGCCGCGATCGAGTTCCAGCCGGGTGTGCCGCTGGTGCAGCAGATCGTTGATCAATTGGCCGTGGCGATCAGCCAGGGCGGCCTGCCCCACGGCTCCAGGCTGCCGCCGATTCGCGAGCTCTCCGACTTGATGAACGTGGGTAAATCCACGGTGGTTGACGCTCTGGATCGCTTGCGCGCCAAGGGCCTGGTGGTGTCACGCCAGGGCTCGGGGCACTACGTGCATCGCTCCATCACCACGGTCCAGACCGATACCAGCCCGGACCTGCTCCCGCAAGACACCCCCAGCGTGGTCCGTCGCGCCGTACTTCAGGACAACGGCGCGCTGCGTCCGGGTGCCGGTTTCCTGCCTTCTTCGTGGCTGCCTGCCGAAGAGTTGCTCAAAGCCGTGCGCGGCACCCTTCGCGCGACGGCCCTGCGCATGGGTGAATACGGTAACGCCAGCGGTTACCTGCCACTGCGCCAGGCCTTGCAGGTCAAGATGTCGACCTTGGGCATCGAAGTGCCGGTCGAGCAGATCATCACCACCGCCAACACCGTACAAGCCATCGACATGCAGATGCGCCTGCTGGTCAAACCCGGCGACACGGTGCTGCTCGACGACCCGTGTTATTTCACGATGCACACCAATCTGGCCTGGCACGGCGCCAAGGTCATCAGCATCCGCCGCGATTGCGACGGCATGGACCTGGAAGCGTTCGAGCAACTGCTGATCACCCATCGCCCCGTGCTCTACATGACCAACAATGCCCTGCACAACCCGACCGGGCATTCGTTCACTGCGACGCAGGTTTACCGCTTGCTGGAGTTGAGCCATCGCTACAATTTTCACATCCTCGAAGACGATTTGTACTGCGACATGCAGCAACGCCGAACGCCGCGCCTGGCCGCGAGCGGGTTGGACAACGTGTCTTATGTCTCAGGGTTCTCCAAGACCCTGACGGCCAACAGCCGCGTCAGCTTCGCGGTGGTTTCACCATTACTGGCGGCGCGGATGGTGACCCTGAAAATGGCCTGCGGTGGCATGACCTCGGAAATGGCCGAGCAGATTATCTGCACCATGCTCAGCGACGGCAGCTATGCCAAACACATGCGTCGCACGGTGGATCGGCTCTATGAGTCGAACAGCCGCGTGGCGGCGTGGCTGGGCGAAGCCGGGTGTTCGGCGTCGTCGCTGCCCGGCGAAGGTTTGTACATCTGGACGCGATTGCCGGATGGATTCCAGGCCGAGTCCCTGGCCAGAAAGGGCCTGGAAATAGACCTGGTTTTGGCACCGGGAACCTTGCTCAGCAAAGCGGCGGATGCCAATCAGTTTCTGCGGTTCAACGTGGCGCACAGCGATCACGTGCAGGTGCGGGAGCGGTTTTTCCGATTGCTGGACAAGCCCCAAAAATAACCGACCACCGCCTATCCCCTGTAGGAGCGAGCCTGCTCGCGATAGGGCCGTCACATCCAGCATCAATGTCGCCTGACACACCGCCATCGCGAGCAGGCTCGCTCCTACAGGGGGTTTGCGCTGTCCAAACGACCGCTGACACCCCCGGCCACCAGATCGCTACGATTGCCGAGCTCACCCTCGCCGACTAACTTCGACCCGTCGCTGCCAATTCAGCGACCGGGCCTGAGAACCCGGGTAATATATCGGCGCCTCAATGTCGAAACACGATTACAGACTTTTGGATATCTGACTTCGTGCAATGGCGGCTGTGCGTGGGAGGCCTTCGGGTCTGCCGGTTTCTATATTTCCCGGTTCTCAGCCTGCGCATAGCTGCCACCCATTCGCCTGAGAACGAATGGGGCAGCTCTACTGAAATATAGGAGTTGCTCAATGACCAATCCCCAAGACCTGAAAACCATCGGCCTCACCCCTTTCTCCTACCTCGCTAACGAACCACTGTTTCGCATCAACCGTGGAGTCCCGATCATTCAGGCCCTCTCACACGCCTCCGACCTGCTCCACCTCGCCAAACTGCTCGCCTCAGACGCCGCCATGGTCCGCGACTCCGACCGACACGCCTGGGCCTCGCATTTTTTGCAGGACATGAGCAAAGCAATCATCGACGACGTGGTGAAGGTGCTCGATGCACCGTGTAACAACCGCACGTAAATGAAAAAGCCCCGCCATTCTTTCGAAAGCGGGGCTTTTCAGGTGTTCGCTGACTCAATCAAACCACTGCCAGTCGATCCACCATATCCGGGAATTTCTCCACCAGCCTGATCAACAAGGCAGCCTGAGCGTTGGGCTTCGACTTTTCCTGCTCCCAGTTTCTCAAGGTGCTGGGGCTGGTTCGAATACGTTTGGCAAAAACCGCTTGAGACATGTGCAGCTTTTCCCGTAGCGCGACGATTTCTTGCGCCCCCACTTCTGGAGCCGGAATGTCCTCGATGGACGTATTGCGTAGCGTAATCTTGCCTTCGCGTTGAGCCGCCATCTCATCAACGCCCTGCATCAACTCTGCAAACAGGTCGCGTTTTTTCATGGGGTACCTCGTTTTTTCAACTCTGTCTCTATGGCTTTCTTGAGCACCTTCTCTTGGTCGGCGGTCAAGTTCTCAAGCTCATCTTTGTCATAAATTGCAAACATCCAGAACTGGCCATCATTCATAAGCCAATAATAGATAACCCGCAAGCCACCTCGCCTACCTTTACCTCGGCGTCCATCTGCCCAGCGCAGCTTTCGGAACCGCCTGTTCGAGGCATGACATCACCCGCTTGCGGGTTCAACTGCATGTGCGACTGCAAAGCACGATACTCATCGTCCGTCAGATAATCGCCAACGGTTGCAGTGAAGGATGTGGTTTCGAAGAATACGGTTCGCATCAGCAAAATATAGTCAACTTGCTTATAGTCATGCAACCGACGAATCATCTTCCTGACGAGCAGTCCTTGCGATTTGCCCCAACAAAAAGCCCCGCTCTTCTCTCAAAGGCGGGGCTTTTCTTTACAGCATCCGACGCTTAAGGCGCGTACGTCAGCAGCAACTCACTCGGCACTTTGAAGTCCAGGGACATCATCACGCTCAACGCGGTAATGGTGAAGATCGAGAACACGAACAGTTTGCGTGCCCAGACCGTGTCATCCACTGCCTTGTAGCCGGTCCAGGCCATGTACAGCCAGTACATGCCCATGGCCGCGGCGACGGCGAGGTAGCTCATGCCGGCGTAGCCGCTGAAGGTCAACATCAAGGTCGCCACGAGGAAGGCCAGGATGTAGAGCAGGATGTGCTTCTTGGCCACCTGGATGCCGCGCTTCACTGGCAACACCGGAATCGATGCGGCCAGGTAATCGTTGAAGCGGAAGATCGCGATGGCGTAGGAATGCGGCATCTGCCACAGGCTGAACATCACCAGCAGGGTCAGCGCGGCCATGTCGAAGGTGTTGCTGACGGCGACATAACCAATCACCGGCGGCATGGCGCCCGACAGACTGCCCACCAGCGTGCCGTGAACCGACTTGCGCTTGAGGTACAGGCTGTAGAAGCCGACGTAGATCACGAAGCCGATGACCGCGAACAAAGCAGCCAACGGGTTTGCCACCTTGTACAACAGCGCAACGCCGGCGACACCCAGGACGGTCGCATAGATCAGGGCCAGTTTCAGGGAGATCAAGCCCTGAACCAGCGCCCGGTTCTTGGTGCGCTCCATCTTCAGGTCGATGTCGCGGTCGATGCAGTTGTTGAACACGCAACCGGAGGCAACCACCAGGGACGTGCCGATCATCGCGGCCAGGAAAATGGCCAGATCGACATGCCCTTTGGAGGCCAGGAAAAATCCGCCTGCCACAGAAAGCACGTTACCGAAAATGATCCCCGGTTTGGTGATTTGGATAAAGTGCTTGAGGGACATGCGGACTTACCTCACTTCGCCATCATGAACGTGTGGATGCTGAACATGATCCACAGCGACAGGCCAACCAGCAGGACGATCACGATCGCGGCGAAGACAAACGCAATCACGTTGTTACGCTGAGCGGCCGAGCGGTCCAGGTGCAGGAAGTACACCAGGTGCACCAGCACCTGGATCACGGCGAAGACCAGCACGATCAACAGGGTGATCGACTTCGGCAGCGATGGGTACATCACCAGACCGAACGGGATCAGGGTCAGGATCACCGACAGGATGAAGCCGATGGCGTAGGACTTGACGCTGCCGTGACCGGCGTCGTGGCTGTCATGGGAGTGTGTGTTAGCCATTTACATAGTCCCCATCAGGTAAACAACGGTGAATACGCAGATCCACACAACGTCCAGGAAGTGCCAGAACAGGCTCAGGCAGCTCAGACGGGTCTTGTTGGTCGCCGTCAGGCCTTTTTTCTGCACCTGATACATCATGATCGCCATCCAGATCAGACCGCTGGTCACGTGCAGACCGTGGGTGCCGACCAGGGTGAAGAACCCGGACAGAAAGCCGGAACGGCTAGGGCCGTAGCCTTCGGAGATCAAGATGTGGAACTCGTTGATCTCCATGCCGATGAAGCCGGCACCGAACATGAAGGTCAGGGCCAACCAGCCCAGGACCTGTTTCTTGTTGCCCCGGTAGAACGCCAGCATGGCGAAACCGTAGGTGATCGAACTGAACAGCAGCAGAGCGGTTTCGCCCAGTACGTATGGCAGTTCGAAGATGTCGTGGCCCGACGGGCCACCCGCTACGTTGTTAACCAGTACCGCGTACGCCGCGAAGATCGACGCAAACAGAATGCAGTCGGTCATCAGGTAGAGCCAGAAACCGAATACGGTCATCTCGCCCGAGTCGTGGTGATGGTCATCATGCCCATGTCCATCGACATGGGTGTGTCCAGCATTGGTCACTAAGTTCGACATGGTTTAAGCCTGTTCCAACGAGGTTTCAACACGGGTGGCGGTGGCCGGGATTTTCCCTGCCGCAACCAGACGCTTGTGCTGCTCGGCTTCGATGCGTTCGATCACGTCGACCGGCACCATATAGCCTTGATCATCACGGGCCGCGTGGATCACGAAGTAGATCACGGTGCCGGCCAGGCTAGCGATTGCCAGCCACCAGATGTGCCAGATCATCGCGAAACCGAACACGGTCAACAGAGCACCCATGACCACACCGGTCGCGGTGTTGTTTGGCATGTGGATCGGCTGGTACTTGGCCGGGGCCTTGTACGCGGTGCCGTCTTCCTTGGCTTCGGTGAACGGATCGACGCAGTCGGCTTTTGGCAGTACGGCGAAGTTGTAGAACGGAGGTGGCGACGAGGTCGACCATTCCAGGGTGTGTGCATTCCACGGGTCGCCGTGCTCGCACATGTTTTCCGGCTTGTTGCGGTCACGCACGCTGACGTACAACTGGATCAGCTGGCAAGCGATGCCGACAGCGATCATCACCGCACCGAACATGGCGACGTACAGGTACGGCACCCACTCAGGGTTGGTGGTGGCGTTCAGACGACGGGTCATGCCCATGAAGCCCAATACGTAGAGCGGCATGAACGCGACGAAGAAGCCGGTAATCCAGAACCAGAACGCTGCCTTGCCCCAACCTTCGTGCAGCTTGAAGCCGAACGCTTTAGGGAAGTAGAACGCGAAGCCTGCGATGTAGCCGAATACCGCGCCGCCGATGATCACGTTATGGAAGTGCGCGATCACGAACAGGCTGTTGTGCAGAACGAAGTCAGCACCCGGGATGGCCAGCAGTACGCCGGTCATGCCGCCGATGGCGAAGGTCACCATGAAGCCCAGGGTCCACATCACCTGACTGGTGAAGCGCAAACGGCCCTGGTAGATGGTGAACAGCCAGTTGAATAGCTTCACACCCGTCGGGATGGAAATCAGCATTGTCGCCAGACCGAAGAAGGCGTTGACGCTGGCCCCCGAACCCATGGTGAAGAAGTGGTGCAGCCAAACCATGAAGCCCAGGATCGAGATTGCGCCCGATGCGTAGACCATCGAGTGGTGGCCGAACAGTTTCTTGCCGGTGAAGGTCGAGATGACTTCGGAGAAGATACCGAACGCTGGCAGGATCAGGATGTACACCTCAGGGTGACCCCATGCCCAGAACAGGTTCACGTACATCATCGGATTGCCACCAAGTTCATTGGTGAAAATGTGGAAATCCATGTAACGGTCAAGCGTCAGCAGTGCTAGGGTAGCGGTCAGGATCGGGAACGAAGCCACGATCAGGACGTTGGCCCAGGTGCAGGTCCAGGTGAAGATCGGCATGTCCATCAGCTTCATGCCAGGGGTACGCATTTTCAGCACGGTGGCCAGGAAGTTGACCCCCGTCAGCGTTGTCCCCAGACCCGATAGCTGTAGCGCCCAGATGTAGTAATCCATCCCCACGCCAGGGCTGTATTGCAGGCCCGACAGCGGCGGATAGGCAACCCAGCCGGTCTTGGCGAATTCGCCGACGCCCAGGGACAGGTTGATCAGCACCACGCCGGACACCAGCAGCCAGAAGCTCAGGGAGTTCAGGAACGGGTAGGCAACGTCACGCGCGCCGATCTGCAGCGGCACTGCAAGGTTCATCAGGCCGGTGAAGAATGGCATCGCCATGAAGATGATCATGATCACACCGTGAGCGGTGAAGATCTGGTCATAGTGTTCAGGAGGCAGGTAGCCAGGCGAACCCTCGGTGGCCATGGCCAGCTGGGTACGCATCATGATGGCGTCGGCAAAGCCGCGCAGCAGCATGACCATGGCGACGATGATGTACATCACGCCGATTTTCTTGTGGTCGACCGACGTCAGCCACTCGGTCCACAGGTAGGTCCACTTCTTGAAGTAAGTGATACCCGCGAACAGTGCCAGACCGCCGAGCGCGATCATGGCGATGGTCACCATTACGATCGGCTCGTGGAACGGGACCGCTTCCCAACTTAATTTACCAAACATCGTTTACTCCTCTGCCCCGGCAGCTGAATGCGAGTCCATGTCCGTAGCGGCCACTTCCTTCTCTTTCTTCTCGTGCTTCACTTTCGGACCTGGTTTCATGCCTTCGTACTTGTCGACGATGGTCTGGAACAGGTTCGGCGTCACCGAGGAGTAGAGCTCGACTGGGTTGTTCTGGCTCTGCTTGGCAAGGGCTGCGTATTCAGCTTGTTCAAGCTGTTTAGGTGCCTTTTTGACTTCGCTTACCCAGGCGTCGAATTCTTCCTGGGAAGTGGCGATCGCCTTGAATTTCATACCGGTGAAACCGGCGCCGCTGTAGTTGGCGGAGATACCGTCCATTTCAGCGTTTTCGTTGGCGATCAGGTGCAGCTTGGTCTGCATGCCTGCCATCGCGTAGATCTGGCCGCCCAGCGCAGGGATGAAGAACGAGTTCATCACGGCGTCGGAAGTGATCTTGAAGTTGATCGGGGTGTGTGCCGGGAACACGATCTTGTTGACCGTGGCGATGCCTTGTTCCGGGTAGATGAACAGCCACTTCCAGTCCAGCGCGACCACTTCGATGGTCACCGGCTTCACGTCGGATTCCAGCGGCTTGTACGGGTCAAGGGCGTGGGTCGACTTGTAGGTGACGTAACCCAGGGCAATGATGATCAGCACCGGAACAGCCCACACCGCGATCTCGATCTTGGTGGAGTGGTTCCATTTCGGGGTGTAGGTAGCGTTGGTGTTGGACGCGCGGTATTTCCAGGCGAACAGGAACGTCATGACGATGACCGGAACCACGACCAACAGCATCAGCAGCGTTGCGGTGATGATCAGGTTTCGCTCGTCCAGACCAACCTGGCCCTTGGGATTGAGCAAGGTCATGTTGCAGCCTGACAGCAGCAACGTGCCGATCAGCGGCAATAAGCCTAGTAGTCTGGGGTACCTGTTTTTACTCATCTCACGACCTCTAAAGCAGCTTGCGCAATGCAGTTGGGTTTTGATCGCCAACACTTCACCCTGCCAAGGGTTGGCATTTTTCTTGGATTGAATAAGGGCCTGCCCGTCGTGCGTCAGACGCGTTTCGACAAATCCTGGGCTAGCGGTGAGTTCTTATTCGAATTCGTGGTCAAAGGCCTTGTTACAGACCAATTCCATTTGGTGCGGATAGTTGGAGGCACCGACACCTGGGCGTCGCGTGAAGCTCTCTCGACACTTCTCCTGCTCAGCACCTGGTTAAGGATTGAGCAGTGCCGGGAATTCAGTGCGGGCGATTGTAGATATGTAACGTTTTATAAACCATGTCTCATCCCGAAATAATTTTTATCCGAACCGGCAACAATCATTCACCATTTTCGTAAAAGTGGCGCATCTTATCGAAATACATTCTCAACAAAAACACCAAAATTAGTAGGTCTACCTTCCGCGATTCAGACAGGTCGGAAGGCTTTGCCGGCGCCCACGACCTCGCCAGAGCCCCTATGTCACAAGGGCTTTGGCAATTCGTCAGGCATTGTTAAAACGGGCTGTTTCAGATCGACATGACTAAATCGTGAAATTCCCGAATGCGGCCAATTCCGTTACGTAATCAGGCGCTAATCCCGCACTCTGTAATGCCCTGCGACACACGCACTGTGACAACGTGTCGCACACGTGTCGCACCCTCGACTGACGCCTGTCACGGTCTTCTCACTCGAGCCCTGAAATGCGTTCGCCCATACGAAAAAGCCCCGGCCCTTTTATCGAGGGCCGGGGCTTTTTTTGTCCGACAAAAATGCGTCAGCAGCAGACCTTAGCGCAGTGCTTTACGGTTTCGCGAGGTCAGCAGCGGTACCAACACCACGATCAGCACGAAGGCGAACAGCGCCCACTGTGCCAGCGACAGACCGAGGATCGGCGGGTACGGCGTGGAGCAGAAACCGTCGACCTGAAAGCCCAACGGGAAGATCTTCGCCAACGGCAGGCCATCTACGATCGGTTGCAGCACATCGATGCCGCAGCTGACCGCCGGATAGAACTGGGTATAGACGTGATGCCCGGCAACGCCGACACCGGCCAGCGCGCAGATCACCACCAGGGTCTCAAATACCGTGATGCTGCGACGCGAACGCATGGCCGCACCAATGAAGGCAAAGATTGCGATCAGCAGCAGCGCATACCGTTGCAGGATGCACAGCGGGCAAGGCGCTTCGCCCAGGACAATTTGCATGTACAGCGCACCGCCGATCAGCGCCAGGCAAATGATGCCCAGCAACACCAGATAGCGCCGTTCACGGCCCAACCGCATGGTTTCCTCGCTCATCGTGTTTCCCTTCAATATCCGAATGCCCGCCAGTCTACACGCTGATCCGGACCTTTGAGAGTCAGGAACGTGTCCGGGGGATTCGGGGGAATAAACGATAAGGCGGTTAAGAAGGGATTAACTTTCCAACTTTCTTCAGCTCAAGACCGAGGTGATGCAATCGCCGGCAAGCCACGCCCACAGAGTTTTGTGTCGGTCCTGATAGATGGGAACGACACAAAACCCTGTGGGAGCGTGGCTTGCCCGCGATGAAGGCGACGCGATGAGTCTGGATCACCGCGCCCGCCGACTTACTCCAGCGCCGCAGCCGGCCCGAAGAACTCGTAACGGCTCTGCTTCTCCGGCACACCCAAGGCTTTCAGGTGGCGTTTGACGGCCGCCATGAAACCTTTCGGCCCAAGGAAATAGGCATCCAGATCGCGCTCTTGCGGCAGCCACTCATGCAACTGCTGCTGACTCAACAACCCGACCTTGTCCGCCGCCGGGCTCACGCCGTCATCCTCGGAGTAGCAATAGAAGCGCTTGAGTTGTGGATGACGCTCGGCCAGCCCGTCGATCCAGTCACGGAAGGCATGGACACTGCCGTTGCGTGCGCAGTGGATAAAGTGAATCGGCCGCTGGGTTTGCAGCGCCGCTTCGAGCATCGCAATGGTCGGGGTGATGCCGACACCGCCACTGATCAGCACCAACGGCTTGTCGCTGGCACTCAAGGTGAAATCGCCCGCTGGCGGGAACAATTGGATGCTCGCACCGACTTGCAACTGATCGTGCAGGAAGTTGGAGGCACGACCACCCGTTTCACGCTTGACGCTGATGCGGTACTGGCCCTTGTTCGCCAGCGCCGACAGCGAATAATTGCGACGGATTTCTTCGCCATCAAGGGTCAGTTTCATGCCGATGTACTGGCCGGGTTCAGCCGCCAGAATCGGGCCTTTGTCCGCCGGCTCGAAGTAGAAGGAGGTGATTTCCGCGCTCTCTTCAACCTTGGCCGCGACGAAGAATTCCCGCGCTCCGCGCCAGCCGCCCGGTGCTTGTTCCTTTTGGTCATAGATGCTGGCTTCGGCACCGATCAGGATGTCCGCCAGTTGACCGTAGGCCGCGCCCCACGCCGCAATCACTTCTGGTGTGGCGATTTCTTCGCCCAGCACTTCGGCGATGGCCCGCAACAGGCAGCTGCCGACAATCGGGTAGTGTTCCGGCAGAATCTGCAGGGCCACATGCTTGTTGATGATCTTGGCCACCAGGTCGCCCAACTGGTCGAGCTGGTCGATGTGGCGCGCATACATCAATACGCCGTTGGCCAGCGCCCGTGGCTGATCACCGCTGGCCTGGTGGGCCTGGTTGAACAACGGGCGGACTTGCGGGTATTCGGAGAGCATCATGCGGTAGAAGTGAGTGATCAGCGCTTCACCACCGCTTTCGAGCAACGGCACGGTGGATTTGACGATGGCACGGTCTTGAACGCTCAGCATAAGGTGACTCCAGGACGACTGACTGTTTGCTGTATACGTATCAGTTTCCATGCCAACTATTAAATCGTTATAAATCAACAGCTTGATAACTCTATAGTCATTTAGACACGACGTGCTTTATAGTCATACCGACTACATGGAGTCACTATGACTGCAAAATCCCTGCTGACCGCACTCTTGCCACTGGTCTCTGACCTGTCCCGCGAACTCCCCGAAGGCGAGCGCTATCGACGCCTGCTCGAAGCGATGCGCGCCCTGCTCCCGTGCGACGCGGCCGCGCTGCTGCGCCTCGATGGCGAATGGCTGGTGCCGCTGGCCGTTGACGGTTTGAGCACCGACACACTGGGCCGACGCTTCAAAGTCAGCGAGCACCCGCGTTTCGAAGCGCTGCTTGCCAGCCCGGGACCGACCCGTTTCGCCGCCGACAGCGATCTGCCCGACCCGTATGACGGTTTGGTCGATGGCCTGGATGATCATCTGGAAGTCCACGACTGCATGGGTTGCCCGCTGTTTATCGATGAGCGTCCGTGGGGTTTGCTGACACTGGACGCCCTCGACCCCGAGCGTTTTGAACCGATCGAACTGGATGCCCTGCAAGCCTTCGCCAGCCTAGCCGCCGCGACCGTCAACGCCGCAGAACGCATCGAGCGATTGAACAATCGGGTGGAGGACGAGCACCAGCGCGCCGAGGTCTATCGCCAGGCCAGCGGTCAGCAGACTCGCGAGATGATCGGCCAGAGCAAGGCGCACAAGCGGCTGGTGGAGGAAATCAATCTGGTCGGCGGCAGCGATCTCACCGTGCTGATTACCGGCGAAACCGGGGTCGGCAAAGAGCTGGTGGCCCAGGCCATTCACGCCGCCTCGCCCCGCGCCGACAAGCCGATCATCAGCCTCAACTGCGCCGCACTGCCGGACACCTTGGTGGAGAGCGAGTTGTTCGGCCATGTTCGCGGCGCCTTCACCGGGGCGATGAATGACCGTCGCGGCAAATTCGAACTGGCCAATGGCGGCACGCTGTTTCTCGATGAGGTCGGCGAGTTGTCGCTGACGGTCCAGGCCAAATTGCTGCGCGTGCTGCAAAGCGGTCAATTGCAGCGACTGGGCTCGGACAAGGAACATCAGGTCGACGTGCGCCTGATCGCGGCCACCAACCGCGACCTGGCCGAAGAAGTGCGCAGCGGCCGCTACCGTGCCGACTTTTATCATCGCCTCAGCGTTTATCCACTGCTGGTCCCGGCCCTGCGTGATCGCAGCCGTGATGTGCTGTTGCTCAGCGGCTACTTCCTGGAGCAGAACCGCTCGCGCATGGGCCTCAACAGCCTGCGCCTGAACGCCGATGCGCAGGCGGCACTGCTGGCCTATGACTGGCCCGGCAACGTGCGCGAACTGGAGCACCTGATCGGCCGCAGCGCCTTGAAAGCCTTGGGCAGCTGCAAGGAGCGACCGAAAATCCTCAGCCTGAGTGCGGCCGATCTGGACTTGCCCAACGCCAGCGCCGAAACCGCCGAAGTACAACCCGCCGCTGCCATGATGGATGCCGTAACGGGCGATTTGCGCGAGGCCACCGAGCGTTACCAACGCCAACTGATCGGCGCCTGCCTGGAGCGGCATCACCACAACTGGGCCAGTGCGGCCCGTGAGCTAGGCTTGGATCGGGCGAACCTGGGGCGGATGGCCAAGCGGTTGGGGATGAAGTAAATGAGTGTATCTGGCGATAGCCACTTCTGTGGTGAGGGAGCTTGCTCCCGCTCGGCTGCGCAGCAGTCGTATTTGTTGCCGCCGAGCTCTGCCTGATGGAATGCAGGGGGGAGTGCTTCGCCCTCCAGCGGGAGCAAGCTCCCTCGCCACAAAGTTTCACCGTTTGGTCCGAGATGAGGCACTCCCCCTAAAGCCTGCCCCAAACAAGTCGATAACCCGGCATCAATAGCTGTCGTCGATCCCGCGACAGCCCATCACCTTTTTCCCGAGAAGGTTCTTATGTCCACCACCAAAGCCCGCGCAGATTCACTTTCGCTTCTGCTGTTTACCTTGCGCAGCGGCAAGTTGATGGCGATCAACCTGCTCAAAGTCAGCGAAATCATTCCCTGCCCGCCGCTGACCAAGCTGCCGGAGTCCCATCCCCACGTCAAAGGCATCGCCACGCTGCGCGGTGCGTCGCTGTCGGTGATCGACCTCAGCCGTGCCATCGGCGAGCGGCCGCTGGAAGACCCGAACGGCGGCTGCCTGATCGTCACCGACGTCAGCCGCTCCAAGCAGGGCCTGCACGTGCAAGCCGTGAGCAAGATCGTTCATTGCCTGACCACCGACATCCGCCCACCGCCCTTCGGTTCGGGCGGCGGGCGGGCGTACATCACTGGCGTCACCTCGGTCGATGGCACGCTGGTGCAGGTGCTGGACATCGAAAAAGTCATCCACGGCATCGCCCCAGTGCAAATCGAAGCAGCCCCGACCGAACTGAGCATGGAAGACGCCGAAATCCTGGGCAGCGCGCGAATTCTGGTGGTCGATGACAGCCAGGTCGCCCTGCAACAATCGGTGCACACCCTGCGCAACCTCGGTCTGCAATGCCACACTGCCCGCAGCGCCAAGGAAGCCATCGACTGCTTGTTGGACCTGCAAGGCACTGCCCAGCAGATCAACCTGATCGTCTCGGACATCGAAATGTCGGAGATGGACGGCTACGCGTTCACCCGCACCCTGCGCGAAACCCCGGATTTCGCCCACCTTTATGTACTGTTGCACACCTCGCTGGACAGCGCGATGAATGCCGAGAAAGCTCGAGTGGCGGGAGCAAACGCGGTGCTGACCAAGTTTTCATCACCAGAACTGACCCAGTGCCTGATCACCGCGGCCAAGGCTGTCGCCGAGCAGGGTTATTGAGTCTTGACTGAAGATTTTTGTTGGTTAATGCGGCGCGACCTCACTGAAGCCGTGCCGGCCATCAATTGGCCTGCGGATCTGCAATTGACTGAATACCGCCCCGAACTCGCCGACGCCGTGCACCGTTTGATGGAACTCGGTTATCTCGATGGCGGCGGTCGCGTGGCGACATTGGACATGTGGCAACGGCAATTCGAAACCGACCCGGAATATGACCCGGCGCTGTGTTTCATCGCCCTGGACAACGAAGGTGTCGTGGGCGTGTGCCACTGCTGGACCAGCGCCTACATCAAGAATCTGGTGGTGCATCCACGGTTCCAGGGGCGGGGACTGGGGCGAGCGCTGCTGTTGCAGGCCTTCAAGGTGTTCCAGCAGCGGCGCGAGGGTTTTGTCGACCTGAAGGTGAGGGAAGACAACCTTCAGGCGCGGCGATTGTATGAAAGCGTTGGCATGCGTGCGATCCGCCGGGAGCCGATTCCACTCTGATTCCGCTGAATCGCCGTCTCATGACCTCGGATGCGCATTTATCCGATGGAAATCAACTCGCACATTCCCCTGAACACCGCCGTGAAGGAGTGTCCGCCAGAATCCGGGGAAAAAGAGCCCGAGTTTATTGTCGACGACCTGGCTGGGCAAACGTTGCCTGAGTGGGGCAGCGAATGGCTGTTCCATGTGTCGAAGGCCTAGCGCTTACCCATCGACCGACGAGTCCCCGGCGGTGCCATTCCCGGGGTTTTGGTGTGGCCGTTCTTGGCGCCGTTTTTGTACCACGGCTGGTTGGAACCCTTGGCGGACGCCAGCTCACCCGGTTTGAACGGGAACTTGAACGCGGGGATCTCGGCTTGGGTTTCGCTGTCGGCGCTGGAGTCGACGCTGTCTGGCAGCTCTGCCTGTTCGTCGCTCAAAGCGTCGGCGACCGGCGGTTGTTTCGGGGAAGTCATGAAAGCTCCGGGTGATGCATAAAGTGTCGGGCCCGGTGAGCGAGCCGCGAAAGGCGCCAGTATAAACGGAACGGCAGCGACAAGCTTCAAGCGGCAGGCTTCAAGTTAAAAGCAATGGGAGCGGCTTTTTGACTTGCAGCCTGCCGCTTGAAACTTGTAGCTTGCTAAGCATTCTTCACCGCCCCGACGAGCCTGCCTCCCATGAAAAAGACTGTCCTTGCGTTCAGCCGCGTCACTCCTGCAATGGTTGAACGTCTGCAACAAGACTTCGACGTCATCGTGCCGAATCCGAAAAACGGTGACATCAATGCCCAGTTCAACGAAGCACTGCCCCATACCCACGGCTTGATCGGTGTGGGTCGCAAGCTCGGCCGTGCGCAACTGGAAAACGCCACCAAACTGGAAGTCGTCTCCAGCGTTTCGGTGGGCTACGACAACTATGACCTGGCCTACTTCAACGAACGCGGGATCATGTTGACCAACACGCCGGACGTGCTCACCGAAAGTACCGCCGACCTGGCGTTTGCCCTGTTGATGAGCAGCGCCCGCCGCGTTGCCGAGCTCGACGCCTGGACCAAGGCCGGGCAATGGCAGGCCACTGTCGGTGCGCCGCTGTTCGGTTGCGATGTGCACGGCAAGACCCTGGGCATCGTCGGCATGGGCAATATCGGAGCGGCCATCGCCCGACGCGGTCGACTGGGGTTCAACATGCCAGTCATCTACAGTGGCAACAGCCGCAAAACCGAGCTGGAACAGGAGCTCGGTGCACAGTACCGCAGCCTCGATCAATTGCTGGCCGAAGCTGATTTCGTCTGCCTGGTGGTGCCGCTCAGCGAAAAAACCAGACACTTGATCAGCCACCGAGAACTGGCGCTGATGAAGCCCAGCGCCATTCTGGTGAACATCGCCCGTGGCCCGGTAGTCGATGAACCGGCACTGATCGAAGCGCTGCAAAACAATCGGATTCGCGGTGCAGGGCTGGACGTCTACGAGAAGGAACCCCTGGCGGAGTCGCCGCTCTTCCAGTTGAAAAACGCCGTAACGTTGCCGCACATCGGTTCAGCCACCCATGAAACCCGCGACGCGATGGCCAATCGCGCCCTGGACAACTTGCGCAGTGCCTTGCTGGGCGAACGCCCTCAGGACCTGGTCAACCCGCAAGTCTGGAAAGGTTGATGTAAAAAGGGGCAGGTGTTGATAACACCTGCCCAACTACAAACAGAATGATGCCACTTGAAAACAACGCCAAACAAACAACCCATACACACTCTGAAATTCAGTCCGCCATCAAACAAACGCACCACGCGATAGACTCCATTTAACTTTCCGAACCTGACCGGAATTAAATGGAGAAACTAAAAGTTGAATCAACTCACCACCAACCAACTCATCAAAATCAGCAAAGTCGCCCTGATGCTTTTCTTCAGCCTATTTGGGCTGCTGATGATGCACAGCAACTTCACCGACTATTCCACCAATTACGAATACCTCGGCCACATACTGAGCATGAACACCACTACCGATAACGAGAAATACAGCTACCGGGCCATTACCTCGCCGATGCTCCACCATCGAATTTATTGGTTGATCATCACATTGGAGGTCATTTACACCACACTCTGCATCATCGGAACTTTTAATCTCTACAGAAACATAAACACCAGCGACGAGGCATTTCACGAATCAAAAAAGCCCGCCATTATTGGATTACTGATTGCAATCTTTCTTTATTACATTTGCTTTCAAGTGATCGGCATCGAATGGTTCAACATGGATGAATCAAAAGACTGGAACTATAAGGATTGGGCGCGAAACATTGTCGACTTCATATTACCGCTATTGTTCTTTACCGCTTGCAAGATCGAGCGCTGAGTAGTGAGGCGCTCGATCTCGCAGCGTTAGGCCAGTTTGCCGCTTCCCTGCACCTGCGGTACTCGTACTTTACGAAACACCAGGACGTTGCCCGCCATCACCAGTAACAGACCCACCAATGCCGGCGCAGTCCACTGATAGCCCTCGGCAAACGCTGACACGTTGAGCGCCACTACCGGGAACAGAACGGTGCAGTACGCGGCACGCTCCGGCCCCATGCGCCCAACCAGCGTCAGGTAGGCGGTGAACCCGATCACCGAGCCCGGAATCACCAGATACAACAACGAACCGATGTAGCGTGCATTCCATTCCATGTCGAACGGAATGCCTTTGACCAGGCACCACACCGAGAGCATGGCTGCACCGTAAGCCATGCCCCAGGCGTTGGTGGTCAGCGGCTTGAGACCGGCCTTCTGCTGCAGGCTCGAGAGCATGTTGCCCGCCGAAAAACACAAGGTCCCGCACAACGCCAGCCCCAGGCCGAGCAAGGTTTCCGGGCTGGCAGTGTGCCCCGCGAGTTCAGGCCAGAACAACAAACCAAGCCCGAACAGCCCCAGCGCACCGCCCATCAAGACGTTGCGTGCGATTTTCTGGCCGAAGAACACCCGCGCGTTCAGCGCGTTCCACAACGTGGCGGTGGAAAACACCACCGCGACCAGACCGCTGGGGATCCATTGGCTGGCGGTAAGAAAGCACATGAAATTGATGCAAAACAGGCACACACCTTGCGCCAGACAGATCAGATGCCCACGCCGGTTCATCACTTGCAGCCGTCGGCTCAACAGCAAGATCACGAACAACACCAGCGCAGCGAGGCCGAAGCGATAAACGATCGACACGGGAATCGCGACCACGCCCAGTTGCCATTTGAGGGCAATCCAGGTGGTGCCCCAGATCAGCACCGTCAGCAAATACAAAGACAGGTTCATGACAAAGCTCCTCGATAGGGAATCAGTGTCCTGCGCCTCGCCTCGGTGCACTTGCATAAACTTGCGGTTTTGTCCGGCGCCGGGCTGGCAGGCGAACGGCTACGGAGTAGGATGCAAGGCGTTGGATGCAGGTGTTAGAGAGCAACGATCATGGCTGCACTGGATACCCTACAAGTTTTTCAAGCCCTCAACCGCTCGCCCAATGCTCGCCTCGAGCACAGCGCCGAGCTCGGTGACGGCTTGTCCGCAGCCTTGTGGAGCAATCATCACGACGCCCAGGATTACGAAGCGCCCAGCCACCACACGTTGTCTTGCTACCTGGCCGGCGGCACCGGGACCTTTCGCCGCGACCAGCCCGGCAACATGGGTGGCCCGAACAAATTGTGCATCTTGCCGGCCGATCACCAGTCAGGCTGGGTAATCAACGGTGACATTCGCCTGGCACACCTGTATTTCAGTGCCGAACAATTTGCCTTGGGTTGCGTCACTCTGCTTGATCGCGAGCCCCGGGAATTGCAGCTGCGCGAGCAAACGTTTCTCGAAGACCCACAGCAAGCCCAGCGCTTTCGACAGCTGATCGCCCTCAACTGGGATGAGCCGGGTGAACGCGTGCTCACCAGCAGTCTGGCCCATGAAATGCTCAGCCATGCGCTGCTCAGTCAGGTCAACGTGCGTCAGGGTTTGCGCCTAAAGGGCGGGCTGGCCGCGCATCAACGTCGGCACTTGGTGGCGTTCATCGACAGCCACCTGGCCGACGCCATCAGCCTGGGCCAACTGGCGGCGCTTTGCGCACTGTCCGAGTACCACTTTGCGCGGATGTTCCGCGAAAGCTTTGGCCTGCCACCCCACCAGTATGTGCTGGCGCGGCGTCTGAACCGGGCGCGGGAGCTGCTGCGTTCGACATCCCAGCCGTTGGGTGAGATTGCGCTGGCCTGTGGGTTTTCCAGCGCCAGCCATTTCACCAACCGGTTTCGCCAGGCGCTCGGCGGGACACCCGGTGAATATCGGCAGGCGTTCTTGCGTTAGCCCCCCGGTGCCCCCACCTCTGGACTGCTTTTCCTGTAGGAGCAAGCTTGCTCGCGATGAACGATAACGCGGTCTACGAGCACCTCCACAAGCGCAGCCACAAAAAACTCACTCACTACAGGGCACAAACCAAAACGGGCCTGCATTCGCAGGCCCGTTTTTAGTGGGAAGGTAAAAGTGAATCAGGTGTCAGCCGTTAAGCGCTGCCTGTTCGTTCTCAAGAAACTCTTCTTCCAGCAGCTCATCAGCGCGGCGCTCGAACGGTACGACAGCGGCGCGTGGCTTGCCGCGCAATTTGCCGAACAGGTGTTCCAGTGCATGCTCGAGCTTGTCGGCAGCCCCGTCTATCGCCAGTTCCAGGTTGGCGGCTTTATGGGTGACGGAAATTGGTTGATGGCCTTTTGGCCGCGCCTCCAGTTGGCAGCGTATATCGTGGGGACCGGGCTTGTCGCCGTTCTCGTCCCGCAGGTGGACCTCGACACGTGTCAGGTCTTCTTCGTAGCGTTCGAGCGTGCTCTCAATGGTAGTACGTACCCACTCCTCCAGTCGTTTACTGCCTTGAATATGGTTATCGCTATTGACTTGGATTTGCATAGTTCATCCCTTATTTCAGCTAGCTCGCGAGAGGCCGGTCAGCTAAGCCCTTGGGCGTCATCACCGTGACCTCTTACTTACACAATCGGTCTGTACGCTGAACAATTCAACCCCTGATAAAAGATAAATATCTAATCGCAAAAAAAGCCGGACAACCGGTAAAAGCGCTGGTAAGGTCGGGAGTTGGGTCGCCCTGCCCTCAGGTAATAATTGCTCACATTTGCTGCTCCCCCAACGGGTGCAAGTTTCGGAAAATCCCTGCCTCCTCCACCAACCAATCGTGCACCGCGCGCACACCCGGATGGCTCAGCGCACCCGGCGCGTACAGCAACATGTAGCGTTTGTGATTGGGCACTGCCAGACCAAACGGTACGATCAACGCCCCGCGCTCCAACTCATCGTTGAGCAGAGTTCGTCGGGCAATCGCCACGCCCATCCCGGCAATGGCCGCTTCGATCGTCAGGTGATTGCGATTGAAGGTGTGGCCGCGTCGCACATCGGCCCCTTCGAACCCGATGGCATTTAAGTAAAACTCCCATTCCGCATATTCGTAGCTGCCGCGCCAGGCGGTGATGTCGTGCAACAAGGGGAAATGAATCAAGTCCGCCGGACCATGCAATGGCGGGCGCCCCCGCAGCAGGCTCGGCGCGCACACCGGGAAAATCTGCTCATCGAGCAAGGCTGTGGATAACAATCCGGGGTAACTGCCGTCGTTCAAGTCGATGGCCAGGTCGAAATCCCCTTCGTGCAACGGCACGCTGCTGTCCTCGGCCACCAGACGCAATTGAATGTCCGGAAAACGCTGCTGCAAACGTGGCAAGCGCGGGGTCAGCCATTTGCTCAGAAAGGATGGAATCGAACGCACCCGCAGAATCCCGCTGATCATACCCGCGTCCAGTCGTCGCAACTCCGCATCGATGCTGCCGTAGGCCTCGTTGACGGTGATGGCCAGTCGTTGCCCCTGCGCACTCAGTTCCACGCCACGGGCGCGCCGGTGAAACAGGCGGAACCCGAGACGCTCTTCGAGTTGGCGAATCTGCTGACTGACCGCCCCGGGTGTGATGTGCAGTTCTTCGGCGCACCGGGTAAACGACAGGTGTCGCGCGGCACAGGCGAACACGTTCAGCCAGACATAAGTCTGGGCGTGTAATTGGCGGCTCATCGTTTAGTCCTGCTAAAGGATATCTTAGGAATTTTCGTTGGTCACGTAGGACCTTGGCAGGCAGTATCACCCACATTGCGCTTGTCCTACAAAAATGGCAGCGATTCCTCCTCCATTGCTTTGTATAGGCTTTAGCATGGCTATCAGTGTTTTCGATCTCTTCAAAGTCGGCATCGGGCCGTCCAGCTCCCATACCGTCGGTCCGATGCGGGCGGCTGCAACGTTCGCCCAAGCCCTGGTCGATCAGGGTTTTACCGCCGACGTGCGGCGAGTGGAGATCCGACTGTATGGCTCTTTATCGGCCACCGGTGTCGGCCATGCCACCGACCGCGCCTGCGTGATGGGCCTGATGGGCGAGTGGCCCGACAGCATCGACCCCACCACCATTGATCCACGCATTCACACCCTGCGCGAAACCGGTCAGCTGCTGCTGGCCGGCAAAGCGAACATTGCCTTCGACTGGCAACGCGATCTCCTACTGCTCGACGAGAGCCTGCCCTACCACCCCAACGCGATGTCCCTGACAGCCTTCGGCGAAACCGGTGAACTGTTCGAGCAAACGTATTACTCGGTGGGTGGCGGTTTCATCATCGAAGCGGCGGAAGCCGAGTCGGGTATCGCACCGTCGAGCGATGTGGTGCTGCCTTACGATTTCTCCAGCGCCGCCGAATTGCTCAAGCTCTGTAACCAGCACGGCCTGCGCGTTGGCGAATTGATGATGGCCAACGAACGGGCGTGGCGTAGCGATGCGCAAATCCGCCAGGGACTGCTGCACATCTGGTCGGTGATGCGCGAGTGCGTCGAGCAAGGGCTACGTCATGAGGGCATCCTGCCGGGCGGTCTGAATGTTCCCCGTCGCGCCGCGAAACTGCACCGCAGCCTATTGGAAATCGGCAAGCCGAATGTCATCACGTCCACCTTGTCCGCGATGGAATGGGTGAACCTGTTCGCCCTCGCCGTGAACGAGGAAAACGCCGCCGGCGGGCGCATGGTCACGGCGCCGACCAACGGTGCGGCAGGGATCATTCCTGCGGTGCTGCACTACTACATGAAGTTCAATCCCGACGCCTCGGACGATGACGTCGTCGCCTTCTTTTTGGGTGCGGCAGCCGTTGGCATCCTCTGCAAGAAAAATGCGTCGATCTCCGGTGCCGAAGTCGGCTGTCAGGGCGAAGTGGGTTCTGCTTGCGCCATGGCTGCCGCCGGTCTCGCGGAGGTGCTTGGCGCCACGCCGGAGCAACTGGAAAACGCCGCCGAAATTGGCCTGGAACACAACCTCGGCCTGACCTGCGACCCGGTCGGCGGCCTGGTGCAGGTGCCATGCATCGAGCGCAACGCGATTGCTGCCGTCAAAGCGATCAACGCCACACAAATGGCCCTGCGCGGCGATGGTAAACATTTCATTTCCCTGGATCGGGTGATCCGTACCATGCGCGACACCGGTGCCGACATGCACGACAAGTACAAGGAAACTTCGCGAGGCGGACTGGCGGTGAATTGGGTGGAATGCTGACCGGTTTGGTTGCACACCTGCGCTTTTTGCCCTGAAACGGGCAGGCAAGTGATGACTGGTAGGCGCGAGCTTGCTCGCGATGAACCTGAGGCCGCGGCGGCGTGCCTGGCTAACAGCGTTATCGTTGACGACCATCGCGAGCACGCTCGCTCCGCCTGCCTTGGGCATGTCTCTTGCTACAACCCTGTTGGAACAATGATGGTGATATGGCCGGTGGTCTGACGTTGCGAACCAACCGGATTACGGCCGGTCAACAACTGCACGTTCAATCAGGCGGTGACGCATCATGGACAACCCTTTTCAACTCATTACCGATGCCTTTGCACCGGATTACCAGATCAACCTGAGCATTCAGGGCCTGGACGGCAGCATCATGCTGACCCTTTCCAACAGCGGTCGCATAGTGGCCAAACGGCTGATCAGCACCGAACAACGCAACGACCCCCAACGCCTCAAACGCCTGGTGCAAAGCATTCAGTTTGGTATCGCCATCGAACAGGGCCACAGCGCCATGACCATCCTGGATGCCATGACCGGCGGCGACACCCGGAACCTGCCGCCACCTCGAGGCAACGGCCGGCACCGCCCGACCCTGGGCCTTTAAAGTTCGCCTTTCTCGACCTCGGAATGTTCACTGGAACCCGCGCCAATCTTGCGGTGCGGGTTTTCAATTTTCACCGATGGAAATTGCGACGACGCATAACGCACCACCAGAATCGAAAACGCCAGCAACAGAATCCCGCCGCACAGGTAAATGATGCCGAGGTCGGGTGGGTTGTGGTGCGAGACATTCGAAATCAACAACCGCGTCAGTGCGGTAATCGCCACGTAGATCAGGAAGCGCACGGGCATGTGGTTGGTCTTGAAATAAATCCCGACCATCGCTCCCAGTTCCAGATAGATGAACAGCAGCAAGATGTCATCGATCTTGATGTGCCCCTGTTCGAGCATTCCCAGGAACTCCATCACCGCCGCCCATGCAGTCACGGCCCCAATGGCGAACAGCGCCAGGTAGTGAAAGGTTTCGACGAACAGATTGCCCAGGGACTCGGCCAGTTCATGCACGTTCTGCCGCAGCCTTTCGGCCCAGTTGATTTTCACGATGATGCTTCCTTAGGTCGGCTCGACCGGATGATGCGGGTTGGACGTGACGGTTTTCTGCATGCAGAAAGAAGGCCAGCCCATGATGGCTAGCCACTCGGAAATGCGCGCCGTGGCGTTTGGTCGCACCTCTGCTGGGCAGCGGCTGGTCCACCTGACAAATTCTGAATCCGAACTACATTAAAAAGCCACTACCCAAAGCGCAGGGTTTCGCTTATCCTTTTCGCTGTATATAAATACAGTAGTCGAATCAGACAACTAATGTGAAGGCATGTGAGGTGGTAAATGGCCGTCGAAGTGGTATACCGCAGCAGCCGAGATCTGGAGCGCTTGTTCATGGATAAAGCCGAAGCTGACCGTCATGACAAAATGCTCGAACTGGCTGAATTGCTGGCAGAGGTACTGCACAAAGCCGTTCCGTCCCTGACCGAGCAGCAAGTGGAAGAAGCCGGGATCTACATGGCGAAGAATCGCGATGTGTTCGCCAAGGCGTTCAAGAGCCAGCCGGACGCATTGTCCGAGTTGCTGACGGCACCGGTTGAGGTGGCCCCGGTGGTTGAGTCTGTTGAATCAGCCGAAGCCGAAGCGCCAGCGGTCAAACCCGCAAAGGCACCTAAAGCCGCGAAGTGACATCCGAATTGAATAGGCCCTGAGTCGAATGGCTCAGGGCCTTTTTCATTTTCAGAATCAATGGATCGCAGCCTTTCGCAGGCGCTGCCGAAGTTTGCGATCTTTTGATCACCTATCGATACAACACTTTCTCCGCCAACTCATCCGCCACCCTGGCCGGTGAGCGTTTTTCTGCCTGGGCATGGGCGAAGACTTCGGTCAGTCGCGAGCTGATTTTCGACAGGTGCGCGGTGATGGTCGGCAGTTCTTCGCCACGGTGCTTGAGCGACACATAGATCAACCCGCCGGAGTTGATCACGTAGTCCGGCGCATACAGGATGCCGCGCCGCTCCAGTTGGTCGGCGACTTCCAGATGGGTCAAT
The DNA here is from genome assembly GCF_900187615.1 of Pseudomonas sp. Irchel s3f7. Lineage (GTDB taxonomy): Bacteria > Pseudomonadota > Gammaproteobacteria > Pseudomonadales > Pseudomonadaceae > Aquipseudomonas. The sequence continues at coordinate 66,133 of NZ_FYDO01000027.1, forward strand.
TGATTGTTCGCCGAACCCGCCACCGCCGAGCAGCGCAGTTGCGACACGCTGTTGCTGTTGAGCACGCCGCCCAACCCACACGGTGCGAGAATGTCGCACGGGGTGCTGAGCAGTGCGTCGTTGGCAATCGGATGTGCGCCAAGTTGTTCCATGGCCAACTGGACCTTGCCGTGGTCGATGTCGCTGACCAACAGTTCAGCCCCGGCCGCATGCAGCTGTTCGGCCAATGCATAACCGACATTGCCCAACCCCTGAATCGCCACGCGCAACCCTTCCAGATTATCGCTGCCCAGTCGGGCCATCGCCGTGCTGCGGATACCGGCGAACACGCCCATCGCCGCGTGAGGCGCCGGGTCACCTGCCGAGGTGGTGCTGGTGACGTGCGGGGTCTGTTGGGCGATGCAATCCATGTCTGCCACCGACGTGCCGCTGTCGATGGCAGTGATGTAGCGACCGTCGAGTTGATTGATGCAACGCCCGAAGGATTCGAATAACGCGGCACGGCTTTCCACATGGACCGGGCGCATGATCACGGCGACGCCTCCGCCCTGGGCCAGACCGGCCAACGCGGCTTTGTAACTCATGCCCTGGGCCAGGCGCACGGCGTCTTCGACGGCTGATTCGTCGCTGGGATAGGCAAGGTAACGACAACCACCCAGGGCAGGCCCGAGTCGGCTGTTATGAATGGCAATGACCGCCTTCAACCCGGTCACCGGGTCGACGCTCAGGTGCAGCGATTCAAGGCGAGTGCTTTGCATGAGAGCGAACATCGTAAGGCTCCCGAATCACTTCTTGTAGTCGCCAGTATAGGCTTGCGCTCAAAAATTGCAGAAGCGCACCGGAATAAGCGAGCCCGCTATAGAAGCTTTCGGAAATAACCCGCAACCACCTTGCGCGGGACTGGACGAATGCCGCAGACGAGGCTAAAACGAGGCATTGCCCGGAGATTCTGATGACCCCGCGCCAATCGTTTTTTGCCTGTCTGCAACGTTCACCGCCCGCGCTGTTCGAGGCGGCGCTGTGGATTGCAGTCGAGCATGACAACGAGGTGAAGCCCGAAACCATTCTGGCGGACTTCAAGCAATTGCAACAACGGGTCAGTGGCGGTTTGCCGATGCTACCCGTAGGCGAGCTGGCCCAGCCGCTGTTACGACGCCTGAATGACCTGGGATTCGCCCAGGACGATGCCACCCCCTTGCGCCCGCAAGTCGCACTGCTCGATAAAGTACTGGAGCGCCGACGCGGACAACCGCTGACGTTGGGCTTGATTGCACTGGAGCTGGCGCATGGCCTGGAGATCCCCCTGGTTGGGGTCAACTTCCCCGGGCACTTTCTGTTGCGCGTACCGGGCGCCGATCATTTGCTCGACCCTTGCGGTGGCCGTCGCCTTTATCCGAACGATTGCAGGGAACTGTTGTACCGCCAGTACGGCCCGAACATGAAACTCAGCGCCGAGCATCTGTTGACCGCCGAGCCGGCGCAGATGCTGCAACGCCTGTCTCGCAACCTGCGCCAGCTGCACTTATCCCATGACGATTTTATCGGTGCCTTGATTGATGCCGAGCGCGTGCTGGAACTGGGTAGCGCCAACGCCTCGGACTACCTGGCCCGCGCCAGTCTGTACCAACGTCTGGATTGCCCGAACGCCGAACGCTTCGACCTGGAACATGCATTACTGCTCAGCGACGACCCGATCCAGCGGATTCGCCTCACGGAACGGTTGGGGCATTTACCGCCCAACTCCATCGTCCACTAAAAGCAAAAGATCACAGCCCATTCTCGTAGGAGCTGCCGAAGGCTGCGATCTCTTTGGATCAAGGGCTATCTGGCTGATTCGCCGGGTGCGCCTTGATGAACGCCGGGTGCGTGGCCGCCAATGCCGCCACTCGCCGGATTCGCGGATACGCTTCAAGGGAGACGTTGAACCGCTCCGCTGCGTACAACTGCGGGATCAGGTAGACGTCCGCCAGGCCCGGCTCAGGGCCGAAGCAGTAACCCTCATCACCGATCAACGTTTCCACCGCCGCCAACCCCTGGCTGACCCAGTGCCCGATCCACTCCACCACCTGCGGTTCGTCATGACCCCACTGTCGCAGCTTATTGAGCACGCTGACGTTGTGCAGTGGATGCACATCGCAGCCAATCACCGCCGCCACTCCCCGCTCATGGGCGCGAGCAGCGAGATCTTTGGAAAGCAGCGGTACCTGTGGATAACACTCCTCCAGGTACTCGATGATCGCGGGTGACTGGATCAACAGTTCGCCTTCGTCGGTGCGCAGGGCCGGAACACGACCTTGCGGGTTGACGTCCAGATACGGCGGCTGGCGATGCTCGCCACCTTGCGGTGCAATCAGGTTGACCGGCAGCGCCCGGTAATCCAGCCCCTTGAGCGCCAATGCAATGCGCACCCGGTAGGACGAAGTCGAGCGGTAATAGGTATAGAGTTCCATGCCCGTCCCTCTTAACGCGCCGGCAGCACTTTGCCGCGGCATTCGCCGAAGCCGATGGAGGCAAAACCTTCGCGGCGGCAACGGCCACGCAGGATGATTTCGTCGCCGTCCTCAAGGAATTTACGCACTTCGCCCGAGGCCAGTTCGATCGGCTTTTTGCCGCCCTCGGTAATTTCCAACAGGCTGCCGAACTGCCCGTTTTCCGGCCCCGACAACGTGCCCGAACCGAACAGGTCACCGGCCTGCAACTGGCAACCGTTGACGCTGTGATGCGCGACCATTTGTGCCACGGTCCAGTACATGTGCTGAGTGTTGCTCAACGTCAGACGATGGGCCGGCAGGTTTTGTTCGCGCATGGTTTCGGTGAGCAGCAACACTTCCAGTTCAATGTCGAAGGCGCCCGCCGCTTGATCGCGCTTGTCGGACAGGTACGCCAGCGGCTGCGGGTCACCCTCTGGGCGTGCCGGCTGGGCACGACGGAACGGCTCCAGCGCTTCGGCCGTCACCACCCACGGCGAGATGCTGGTGATGAAACTCTTCGACAGGAATGGACCCAGCGGTTGGTATTCCCAAGCCTGGATATCCCGTGCCGACCAGTCGTTGAGCAGGCAGAAACCGGCGATGTGATCGGCCGCGTCACCGATGGCGATGGAGTCGCCCATGTCGTTGCCCTGGCCGATCCAGATTCCCAGCTCCAGTTCGTAATCAAGACGCGCACAAGGGCCAAACGTCGGTTCGGTCTGGCCGGCCGGCAAGGTCTGGCCTTTCGGACGGCGCACGTCGGTACCGGATGGGCGAATGGTCGAGGCGCGGCCGTGATAGCCGATGGGCACATACTTGTAGTTCGGCAGCAGCGGGTTGTCCGGGCGAAACAGTTTGCCGACGTTCTGCGCGTGCTCGATACCGACGTAGAAGTCGGTGTAGTCGTTGATTTTTGCTGGAAGGTGCATCTCGCAATCCGCCGCCAGTGGCAACAGCTTTGCACCTTGGGCTTCGATCTTGCCGTGCAAGGTGCTGCCCTCGGCGAACAACTCCAGCAGGCGCTCACGCAGGGCAACACGCGCCTCGCGACCCAATTCAAAGAAAGCGTTCAACTGGCCGTCACGTGTGGCTTCGACCGCTGCTTTTGCGGCGCCTTCGAATAGCCCGGCGTCCAGCGCCGCTTGCAGATCAAAGATATGTTCGCCAATGGCCACACCGCTGCGCGGTGCCGAACCGTTCATGCTGAACACGCCCAATGGCAGGTTTTGCAGTGGAAAGTCAGCGTGGCCGTTTGCGGAGGCAACCCAGCTGCGAGTGATGGAAGTCTGCGTCATGGGTTATCTCCGGGTCGGGTCGAAAGTGGCGGGCAGCGTGGCCCAGCAGGCGTCGTAGGAAGTTTGCAGTTGCGGGCAATCCAATGCGAAACGGCTCGGACGCAGCACTTGGCTGGTCTCGAACATGAAGGCCATGGTGTTGTCGATTTTCGCCGGTTTGAGGTCAGCGTTGATTGCTTTGGTGCAGGTTTCGCCATCCGGGCCGTGGGCGCTCATGCAGCTGTGCAATGACGCACCGCCGGGTACGAAGCCTTCGGCTTTGGCATCGTATTCGCCCTGGATCAGGCCCATGAATTCGTTCATCAGGTTGCGGTGAAACCATGGTGGACGGAAGGTTTTCTCGGCGACCATCCAGCGTGGCGGGAAGATCACGAAGTCGAGATTGGCCAGGCCATGGACGCTGGTTGGCGAGGTCAACACGGTGAAAATCGACGGGTCCGGGTGATCGAAGCTAACGGTGCCAATGGTGTTGAAGCGGCGCAGATCATATTTGTACGGCACGTTGTTACCGTGCCAGGCCACCACGTTCAGCGGCGAATGATTGAGCTCACAGCCCCACAGCTGACCGAGGAATTTCTGCACCAGCGTCGTCGGTTGTTGCAGGTTTTCATAAGCCGCCACCGGGGTCAGAAAATCCCGCGGGTTGGCCAGGCCGTTGCTGCCAATCGGGCCCAGATCCGGCAAGCGCATCGGCGCGCCATGGTTCTCGGCGACGTAGCCACGGGCTTGTGGGTCGAGCAGTTCGATGCGGAACTTCAAGCCCCGCGGCAGTACGGCGATTTCCAGGGGTTCCAGATCCAGCACGCCGAGTTCGGTGGCAATGCGCAGGCGTCCCAGCTCCGGCACCAGCAGCAGTTCACCGTCGGCATTGAAGAACACACGTTCCATGGAACGGTTGGCGCGGTAGTTGTAAATGCTGATCCCCGACGGTTTATCCGCACCGGAGTTCGCCGCCATACTCACCAGACCTTCAATGAAATCGGTCGGCTCGGCAGGGATCTCCAACGGGTTCCAGCGCAGGCGATTGGGGGTCACTTCACCCAACGGTCCGCCGGCCAGTTGCCGGTCAAGTTTGACGAATGCCGGATGATTGGCGGACGGCTGAATGCGGTACATCCAGGTCCGCCGCGCTTCACTGCGCGCCATGGTAAATGCGGTGCCGGAAAACAGTTCGGTGTAGAGGCCGTACGGGGCTTTTTGCGGGGAGTTCTGACCGATAGGCAATGCGCCAGGCAATGCTTCGCTGCTGAATTCGTTGCCGAAGCCTGACTGATAGGCCAGGGTTGAATCGGAGTTCATGGAGCCTCCTGAACAGGGAGTCGGCAATGGCCCATCACTCCAGAATCGAGGTCGTGGCACGCCGGGGTTATTTTTATCGTAATTCAATTACGCTTAACGTAATTTGATTGGTATTGACCGTCAAGCTATAAAGACGCCCATTCGTCCCGAGATCCCGGCACCACCATGGAAAAGACCAGCGACAGCAACGGCAACGGCAAGCAGAAAGTCCGCTCGGCCGAAGTCGGCACCGACATCCTCAAGGCACTGGCCGAGTTGTCGCCCTCGACCTCACTGTCGCGCCTGGCCGAACACGTGCAGATGCCAGCAAGCAAGGTTCATCGGTATCTGCAGGCATTGATTGCCAGCGGCTTTGCCGAACAGAACGCTGCCACCAACCATTACGGACTGGGCCGTGAAGCCTTGCGCGTCGGGCTGGCGGCACTTAACAGTATGGACGTCCTTAAAGTCGCCGCCCTGCCACTGGCCGAGCTGCGCGATGACCTGAACGAAACCTGCTTTTTGGCGGTGTGGGGTAATCAGGGCGCAACCGTGGTGCATATCGAACCGGCGGTGCGTGCGGTGACGGTAGTGACGCAGTTGGGGTCGGTGTTGCCGTTGCTCAGTTCCTCCACCGGGTTGGTTTTCGGCGCCTACCTGCCTACGCGTGAAACCGTGGACCTTCGTGATCAGGAACTACAAAACAGCACGGCTCACGCCTTGGCGGATGATCAGGCGTACACAGCAATGTGCGAGCAGATCCGTCAACGGGGTCTGCATCATGTGCATGGATTGTTGATGCCAGGCGTGGATGCGCTGTCGGCACCGGTGTTCAATGCAATGGGCAAGATTGCGGCTGTGCTCACGGTCGTCGGACCGACCTCGCTGTTTCATGCCGATGAAAACGGTCCAGCGGCGCAGCGTTTGTTATCCGCCACCCGGGCAGTGAGCTGGCGCATGGGGTTTGAACCTGCTGCACCGGCAACTTGAAAAAAGCGACAGTGCCAACTAACGAGTCAGCACTGTCATTTTCGTCAAGCTACCGATTCGCCGAGAAACACTTGGGCAATGCTTGAAGCCAATCCATTAATTTCGTCAAAATCCAATGCTTTGAAGCGATACATCGGATCAAATGTGTAGCCTTCAGAAAAAACCCCAAAATTCTCGCCCTCGAAACAAGGAATTTCACCTTCCTGCAACTTTAAAAATAGTGCCCACACCAAGGTTTCAGAATAAGTAACCAGTGGATTATCCAACGAAAGGACACCATTGATATATACTTTATCGACATCAATTCCACGCCCGCCAATCCTTGCATGCAGCATGGCGTGCACTCGCTCGACATTCAGTTCTTCCATGACTCAACAACTCCAGATTAATGAGTAGCGACCTATTACAGAACATGTTATCTGCCTGTTTATCTGCGCCACCCACATACTAACTTAAAACCTTTTCAATGCACCCGACAAAACATTTAAATTAATTACGACGCATTGAACAGCTGTTATTTTCTTACTCAACCTTGTAGTACCAACCCTAACTTCTTGGCCATCGCAACGGCTTGTGTTCGACGTTCAACTCCCAATTTGCTGTGAATTCTTCGGGCGTGGGTTTTAACCGTATGTAATGAGATGAACAATTGCTCGGCAATTTGTTGATTGGAGTTGCCTTGGGCAATCAGGTCCAGCACTTCCAGCTCCCGAGCGCTCAACAGACTGGCATCCACGGCCATCGCGCTCACCGACGCCTCCCCTCGCAAACGACAGTTCAAGTTTGGCTGCCGTAACCTCAAGTCGCGCAATGCCTGTTGACCATGACATCGGTCAACCAATGCCAGGCCGGTCTCCAGTGCCGCGCTGGCTACGGCCGGTTCGCCCAGCAGCATCGCCGCCTCGCAGATTGCCAATTGCAACTCCGCCTCCAGCGCCAGCATGGCGTGTTGCTGTGCGTGCTCAAGTAACGCCTTGAGCTGCTCCATGGGATCTTGCGCCAGTTGCAGATGCATTTCGGCCAACACCAATTGGTATTCGATTCGCGCAATCAACTGCAGCGTAGCCGGGGGAGCCTGGCGCGCGTTGGGGCCGCGGTAATGACGCAAGACACGGGTCAGCGCCTCACGGGCCAGTTCCGGTCGCCCTTGTTGCAGCCAGAAATGACTGCTGATTTGTAGCAGAACGCCTCGATAAACCGTATCGGGAATCTGCCGTTGTTGCATCAATCGCTCGGCTTCGCGTAGACGATCAAACGCATGGGCATAATCGCGTTGATTCGCCGCCATTTGCGCTTGCCCGAGAAACCCGTACAACACATGTTTGTCCTGGCTTTGCAGGCAATCATCGAGGCCGGCCTGAAAAAAGCCGGCCGCCCGTTCATCCTGCCCCTGACACAGCGCCAGGCGCCCCCTCCGCAGGGCGATTCGCCCCAGCAAGGGTGTCGGTCGATCAGCCTGCCGCCCTAGCATTGCCTCGATATCGGCCAGCAAATCTTCGGCTCTTTGCGGTGCTCCGCGCTGTTCCAGCAATTGCGCGTGATCGAGTTCCAGCAGACCTTCGAACAACAACGAACCTTGCGCCCGAGCCAGGCACAAGGCGTCACGATTGAAGGCCTGAGCGGCATCGAGGTCGGCAATGAGCAACGCTTGCTGAGTCAGCCCGGACAGGCATAACAAACGCGCAGGCCAGGCATCGGCAGCCAGTTCACTCAGGGCTTCTGTAAAGTGCGTCCGCGCTGCCGGCATGCGCCCCTGCAAATGCAGCAACCAACCCTGTTGTGCTTGCCAGCGCGCCAGTAACTGGCGCTGCAAAGAAGCCGTCGGTTGCGGGGCAAACCGTGACAGTTGTCCGATGCACGCAGCCGCCTGCTCAAATCGCCCGGCAAACAGCAACGCCGCCGTGATCAATCCCACTCGTTGCGGTGTGCCCAGGGTCAATTGTTCGCCCAGCCGCTCGTGCAGCTTGAGTAACAAGCTGACGTTCTGACGCTTGAATAAATGCTCAAAGCTGAAGTGCTGCAACAGGCTGACCGCGACCTCGTGCTCTTGCGCCAGCAGTGCCTGCTCGAACGCTGCCTGCCAATCCTCGTTGGCGCAGAACCATTGGCACGCGCGGCGATGCCAGGATCGACCGGCCGGGGCTGGTTCTTCACGTATCGTCTGGGCCAATGGTTCGAAAATCCGTAACCATTCGACGGAGTCTTCCCAAGGCTCGATGAAGCAACCCATTTCCTGCAGCGCTTGCAACCACAGCGCGCCCTCACCCGCGCCGAACAGATGCTCGCACAAGCTGGCGTTGAAACGTGGCAGATGAACCAACACGTGCCAAACCTCTACCAACTCCGTTGGCAAGGCGTTGAACAATTCGTGTTGCAAATAATCGAGCAGCGTCGCCGAGCGCCCTTGTTCACCCGACCACGGGCAACCATTGAGCAAGGCGATCCGCACACCAGCGCACCAGCCACCGCTGCGCTCAACAACCCTCTTGGCGGTTTGTGCAGCCAGGCCGGGCTCGACATCACCGAGCAACTGCACCACTTCCGCCTCGGTAAAGGCCAGCGTTCGGCCCTCACACTCGTACAACTCATCGTCCAGCAGCAGTCGCGGCCAGTTGCAGGGCGGCCGTCGACGGGAACCCAGCCACCAGGTCAGTGCCGGGCTGGCGACGGCCAACAGGCGATCGAGCAGGCGATCGAGTTCCGGGTTGGCCGTGCGGCAGTAATCATCAAGGAACAGCCAGGTCGGCGCCTGTAATCGCGCCAGATGCGCCAGCAACCCAGGTTCATTCGCCGATTCCAGACCCAGCGATTGCGACAGACGCATAAGAAAATCGGCCGCGCTCAACGACTCCCCCGCCAATGGCAGCCAACAGACACGGCATTGCTCCGGTGCCCGCAACAAGCATTCGGTCAGCAGTGCACTCTTGCCACTGCCGGGCGGTGCACAAAGCAATTTCACCCGCGCCGTCGAGACCAGCATGGGCTCAATCAATCGCTTACGTGACAGGTGATGGGATGACAGTCGAGGCAGGAATCCAGGGCGATCCAGACAGTGCGTCATTGCAGTCATAGTGGTGCGCCTTTTTTATCATTCTGGCGCCACCCTAGACCTCTCCCGAGCACTTGTTGAAGAAGTATTCAACACACTGATCGCCCCCTATAAAGAAGGTGACCGAAAAGTCACCTTCTTGTGTAGGAGCCTGTAGGAAGACTACCGAACCCCCGTGCTCCGCAGGGCCGCAGGCGTGTAGTCCCCGGCTTTTGCATCAATGTTGAATTCGAAGCTGCGCTTCTCCTCGTTCTTCATCCCCAGCGCAATGTATCGACCGGCAATCAGGTCATACAGCGCCTCGACTGTGTAAGCCGGCACTTGATGATCGTAATAGAACTGGGCATGCCCTTCGGCAACACGCCAGAGCTGGCCACGACCGTCGTAGTGATCGGCCAGGGCTACCTGCCAACTGTCTTCGTCGATGTACATGTGACGCTTGGCATAGACGTGCCGCTCGTTCGGCTTGACCGTGGCGACGACCTCCCAGACTCGGTGCAACTCGTAGCGGGTCAGGTCCTGATTGATGTGCCCGGCCTTGATCACATCGGTGTACTTGAGGTTCGGCGAATCGAGTTTGTAGCTGTTGTAGGGAATGTACATTTCCTTCTTGCCGATCAGCTTCCAGTCGTAGCGATCCGGCGCGCCGGAGAACATGTCGAAGTTATCGGTAGTACGCAGTCCATCGGACGAGGTACCGACGCCGTCATAGGCCACTTGCGGTGCACGCCGCACCCGACGCTGGCCGGCGTTGTAGATCCAGGCCTTGCGCGGCTCCTTGACCTGGTCGAGGGTCTCGTGAACCAGCAACACGTTGCCCGCCAGCCGTGCCGGTGCAGTCACTTCCTGCTTGAAGTAATTGAGCACATTGTCATCGCTGCCCGGTTTCAGATCGCCGAGCAGCGAAGGCACGGCGACTTCGTCCTTGAAGCGGATCACGGTGAAATCGCCATTGGACTGCGGCGTTGCCTGGGTGATGGTGCGGCGCAGATTGCCACCGTGATAACGGGTGACATGGTTCCAGATCACCTCCACGCCATTCTTCGGAATCGGGAAGGCGTAGTAGCGATTGCCGGTGAAATTGGCCAGGCCGTTACCGTCGTTGATCGGTGTTACGTTCAGTGCACTGCGCTTGGCCGACTCATAAATTTCCGTTGGCAGGGCCACCGTCCGATGGCTCGGGTAGACCGGAATCCTGTAGGTCTCGGGGTAGCGTTTGAACATCGCTATCTGGCCGTCAGAGAGTTTGTCCTTGTACTTGTCGACCGTTGCCGCGGTGATGATGAACAACGGTTTCTCGTTGGCGAACGGGTCGGCCAGAAAACCTTTGCTGTCGACCGCACCGGCGTTTTTCGGGATGCCACCGGTCCAGGCCGGAATCGAGCCATCGGCGTTGCCAGCCTTCTCGGCACCCAGCGGGGTGAGGCTGGTGCCGAGTTTGTCAGCTTCTTGCGCCGAGACAGCGGCCATCACATTGACTGCGAGCAGGCTCAGGGCCAGAACGGTGCCGAATTGCAGAATCATCTTGCGCATTGAATTCATCCTTTTCAGCCAGATCAGAAGTTCACGCCAAAGCTCAGCGCTACAAAGTCGCGGTCTTCGAGGACGTTGTAGTCGCCACCGAAAAAGTCGGTGTAACTGAGGCTGGCGGTGTAGGTGTTGCGGTAGTCCGCGTCGACGCCGAGGCTGACGGCCTTGGCACCCTCGTTGAACAGCCCGTTGGGGCCGTAGCCGTTCACGTCATGGGACCACGACAGGTTGGGACGGAAGTTGATCCCGGCGATCAGGTTGTTGTAATCAAGAATGGCGCGGGCGCGGTAACCCCACGACGTCGAGGTCACGAAACCGTCAGTGTCGCCGCCGAATCCATATTGGCCGTATACCGAATCGCGGCCATAACGCAGCTTGGTTCGCGACTCCAGGCCACCAACCCGCACCACGCCCGCCTCGCCCACCAGGGTCAGGCGATCTGCGCCGGCGATCTGATCGATGAAGTGCGTCAGGGTGCTCTGGATTTGCGTCACTTCCTTGCGCCGATAGCCTTTGTTGTCGGCGCCTGGTGAGGTTGCAATGGGTGATGCCGCGCCGCCCGCGATCGGGTTGAGCATGGCCAGGGTCAGGTCGTTGGTGTTGACCTGAACAGGTGCGTTGGGGCGATAGCTGATTTCGCCGGTCCACGCGGTGCCGGTGGGCAAGGTCGTGGAGAAACTCGCGCCATAGAGACGAATATCCTCCGGGTACTCGAGGTAATACTGACCGCGACCGAGCATCACACTCTGGGCCAGCCCCGAACCGCTGCCGGGGGCGATGCGGTTGGCGGCGGCGACAATCCCCGGAATGCTCGCCAGCGTGCCGAGGCCGGCCGTGCTGGTCCCGACGTTAGGTGTGCGGCTGTGGTAGTTCATGAAGTACAAGCCGTACTCGGTATCGTCCCCGAGCCAACGCAGCGCCGTACCCCACTGCCCGGAATCCCGCGCATCGCGGTCACCGCCACGGGGCACGATCACGCCTTCCCTGCTGACCTCGAAACCCTGACCAAACGCTGCGGCAATCGGCTGCAACGGGGCAATGGCCGGGTTGGCGACGGTGTAGCCCTTGTTGCAGCCATCAGCCACCACGTCGACGCCAAAGAAGGTGCCGCAGTTATCGACGACGGTCTGGTCCCATTCCAGTTGATAGAAGCCTTCCACGGTCAATTTGTCTGTCAGGCCCTGGGAGGCAAACAGCATGTTGACCGGAATCAGGCCTTCTTTGATCTCGGCACCGGGACGGCGGAACGCGGACACGTCGACCGGGTTGATGCTGTTGATCGAGTTGCCGATGAAGGTGCTCTCGCCCCAGCTGACCACCTGTTTACCGACACGCGCGGTGCCCGGCAGATCGGCAATCGAGTAGTTGTGATAGACGAACGCGTCGAGGATCTGCCCGCCGGAAGACTTGGCGCCTTCCTTGCGACCGTGATCGCTGATGGGTTTGAACTCGCGGTCTTCGTCCTTCAGTTCGAAGTCGTACCAGTACTTGCCACGAACGAACATACCGGTGTCGCCGTACTTCAACTCAAGGTCATGAATACCCTTGAAGATCTTCGAGAAAGTTTCACCTTTCTTGAAATTGAGTCGCCCGTCGTCACCGGTCGATGCCTGGCCGGAACCGCCGTTGACAGTGCCCACCAGGGCATCATCCGCGTCACGCATGCCCCAACTTGCGCCGACCGACAGAGAGGAGTCGAACGTCCCCTCGATTTCCCCGATATTGAACGAAACAGCCTGTGCCTGGGCACAGCAACCCAAAGCCACCGCAGCGGCCAGCGCCTGTGGTGTGAAGATGGCGCGCATTGTTGTTTTTGTCATGCGTCTTCCCCGGTGAGTGACAGAAGGCCTCACCCTACTGCCGGGCAACGGGGTCGATAAGCGCACCAAGGAGGTATTCGCGGTGTAGCTCTTAAGGATGACTGGCACAGCGGCATCACCCAGGCGTTAGACACAGAAACCCTGACTGTTGCCGGGGCTGCAACAGTGCATGTCCGGAATCAGTATTTTTCCTTCGTGACCAAGGGCTTATTCTTGTCGGGCTTTCACGGAACATCGCTGAAAGCCCGGCAACGGCATCTGCCATCGCCGAAAGACTTCAGATGAGCTGACAGTGTCGGTTCATCGCCCTGGGTACACTGACGTTGATTTGTAGCTCCTGGATCCAACGTCTTATTGGCCGCTGCGTTTGCAGCGGCCTTTTTTATGGGTGGGTTTTTTATTGGTAATGTTTGCGATTAAAAACTGCAGAAGCACTGAACTAATCACGCCTACATAACCCTCAGAAAACACCTACACGCATATGTAATCACAGAAGGCACTCGAGCAATTAAGGTGAACGACAAGCCCGTCAGCTTCTCATCTTCGACTGACGGTACATTCATTCACTGCGAGTCACTTAATGAAACCCGTCGATTACAAGCAACACCGCTCGAACCGAAGCGTTAACAGTCGTGTACATTTTTTGATCTTTCACTATACGGCCGGTAACTTTTCCAGCTCCATAAATGCGCTGACCGGGCCTAATGTCAGCGCTCATTATTTGATTCCGGACATAACTGACCCCAGTTACTTAAAAGCCAATCATACCGAGCAGGAAGTCTTCAACCTTGTCGATGAAACTCAGCGCGCCTGGCACGCGGGTGTCAGCCAGTGGGGTAACCGCAGCAATTTGAACGACACATCAATCGGCATTGAAATCTTCAACCAGGCCTCGTTCACGGAGGGTGCGTTTACTTTTCCGCCGTACCACTGCGAACAGATTGTCGCGATTGAACAATTGGCGCTGAACATACTCATGCGATACCCGGACATCACCCCCACAAAGGTGTTGGGCCATTCCGATATTGCGGTCGGGCGTAAAAGCGATCCGGGGCCAATGTTTCCTTGGCACGCGCTTTACTTGAAAGGTATTGGAGCGTGGTTCGATGAGGCAACCCGAAACAACTTCCTCCAGCGTTTCAATACCTGCGGCCTTCCGGCCCGGAGCGAATTGCTGCGACTGTTCAAGACATACGGATACGATGTAACGGGGGCGTCGAGCGACAATGGCTTCCAACAACTGGTCCGGGCATTTCAGTTGCACTTTCGTCCGGAAAACTACGACGGGGTGATGGATACGCAAACGGCAGCCAATCTGGCAGCATTGGTGTCCAAGTATTTTCCTGGCTGACCCATGCCGGTCACTCTTCCAGATCGACGTACTCAAAAGCGGCAAGGTCATTCAACACGACCTTGCCCTCGGCGTTAAAGTGAGTACTTCTGCAAGTTCCCCATCATTTCCTTCAGCGCTTCAATGTTGTCTTTCGGGTGCGCCGCGCCTTCGAAGTCGCAGATCTGTTGCCAGTGCGCCGCCACGTCTTCCGGAGAGAAACCGGCCCGAGGATCAAACCCGGCACCGAGGCTGCGTTCCCAGCGGACTTTGCCCATCCAGCCGCCGCCGACTTCGAACAGGCCGGAGGTGTCCTGGCAGTTTTCGCTGGCGAGGTACACCACCAGCGGGCTGACCAGTTCCGGTTTGAGTTGCTCGAACACCTGTGGCGGGATCAGGCCTTCGGTCATACGCGTGCCGCCGGTGGGGGCGATGGCGTTGACCAGGATGTTGTTCTTGCGGCCCTCGATGGCCAGTGTGCGGGTCAGGCCGTAGAGGCCGAGCTTGGCCATGCCGTAGTTGGACTGGCCGAAGTTACCGTAAATACCTGACGTGGACGCGGTGAAGATCACCCGACCGTAGTTTTGCTCGCGCATGTGCGGCCAGGCGGCGCGGGTAACTTTGTAGGCGCCTTCGACGTGGACGCGGTAAACCAGGTCCCAATCGGCGTCGTCCATTTTGTGGAAGGTCTTGTCCCGCAGGATCCCGGCGTTGTTGACCACTACGTCGACACGGCCGAAGACGTTGAGGGCATGCTGGACGATTTTGTCGCCGTCAGTGACCGAGTCGTGGTTGGCTTCGGCAATGCCGCCGGCCTCACGGATTTCCGCCACTACACGGTCAGCGGCCGAAGCGTTGGCGCCTTCACCCTGGGCCGAACCACCGAGATCGTTGACCAGCACTTTGGCGCCCTGTTTGGCGAACAGCAGCGCGTGGGCCCGTCCCAGGCCACCACCGGCACCGGTGATGATCACGACTTTATCTTCGAAACGCACAGACTCATTCATGGGGGGACTCCAGCAGGCCAAGGGACTATGGGGCTGAGTGTCAGGCACGGCGCAGCGGGTCACAATGAACAGGGGCAAGGCTGAATGGTGCGCGATAAGGCTGGGGGATGATGCGGGAGGGTTTTCAAGCGGCCATCAAAAGATCGCACCTTCGGCAGCGCCTGCAGGGTGCATGCCTATCTCCGTAGGAGCTGTCGAAGGCTGCGATCTTTTCAGGAACACGCCACCTTGCGTTCCGCCGAAAGTAATTGATCTCGAAATGCCAGGTAATGCTTGAGCACCAGGCTCGGCGCCTCAATTTGTGGGTAGTGGCCAATCCCGGGCAACAGGACCGTGTCTGCGTCCGGAATCAACTCCCGGTACCGCTCGACCATGTGCGCGCCGGAGATCGGATCGACTTCGCCATCGATCACCCGCATCGGCACTTCACCCCGCTGCATCGCGCCCACCCAGCGGTCGCGACAGACGCGGCGCTCGGGGATATAGCCGATCAGCTTGTGCATGATCCGTGGCCCGTGATGACGCTCGACCAGGCTCCAGAAATCATCCATCTCACTTTCACTGGGACAGGTCTGCGGCCCGAAAATCTGCCGAAAACTTTTCACCAGCCCGTCTCGACTGAAGGCACGACCGATCATCCAGCCCAACGGGCTGAGCAGGAGTTTTTGCATCAGCACCGGACGATGGGTTTCAGGAAACAGGCCACCATTGAGAAACACGCAACTGGCCAGCTGCCCATGCGACTCGTAATGCCGCGCCAGCAGTTCCTGGGCCACGCTGTCGCCGTAGTCGTGAGCCAACAGGTGCACCGGTTGCTCGACACTCAGGTGAGCGAGCAACGCCTGTTGCAGATCCGCCTGCTCCAGCAGGCTGTACTCATGATTGGCCGGTTTGTCCGAATCGCCGAAGCCGAGCATGTCGCAGGCAATCACACGGTAACGCTGGGACAGTGGCTGCCACAGGTAATGCCAGTCCCAACTGGCGGTCGGAAAGCCGTGGATGAGCAACAACGGGTCACCCTGCCCTGCCGTCCAGTAATGGATGCCATGACCACGGAACATGAACGTCTGGCTGCGCTTGCGCCAGACACACAGGGGGATCTCGGTGAGTGCCATTAGAGTTTATAACCCGGGTCCAGTTTATCGAGTTTGCGCAGCAGCGCCGGCCAGGCCAGCGCTCCACCCATTCCTTGAGCACTTCTGGTAACACCCGCGATCATGGCCTTGGCACCGGCCAGGATCTGCGGTTCGATGGCAATCAGTTCAGCGCCGCCGCTCTGCGCCATGACCTGAATGTCGCAGGCACGCTGGAAGATGAACATCATCAGAAACGTGTCGGCGATGGTGCTGCCGCAGGTCAACAGGCCGTGGTTGTGCAGCATCAGGAAGTTGTTTTCTCCGAGGTCGGCTTGCAGTCGCGCTTTCTCGTCGTGATTGATCGCAACGCCTTCGTAGGCGTGGTAAGCGAGGCTGGAAAGGACAAACAATGATTGCTGGCTGATCGGCAAAACGCCTTGTTTCTGCGCCGACACCGCAACGCCTGACGCCGTATGGGTATGCAGCACGCATTCGACGTCGTGGCGAACCTCGTGCACCGCACTGTGGATGGTGTAGCCCGCCGGGTTGATCTCGTAAGGGCTGTCCATCAACTTGTTGCCGGCCTGATCGACCTTGACCAGGCTTGATGCGGTAATTTCGTGAAACATCAGCCCGAACGGGTTGATCAGGAAGTCTTCGGTACCAGGCACTTTGGCCGAGATGTGGGTGAAAACCAGATCGTCCCAGCCATGTTGCGCAACCAGTCGGTAGCAGGCCGCGAGGTCAACACGGGTTTGCCATTCGGCTGCACTGACCCGGTCTTTGACACTGCGTGGCGATTGGGTGGGGGCTATGTTCACGGCGAGGAACCTCGATCTTTTTATTATGGAGTGTTTCCAATAGATCGAGTCTAGTCACCCCACGGGGTTCGTATAGTTGCATTGGCAGCCAGCTTGATGGCCTGACGAGTCACTGCGCTGGCGAAATCATGGCCATGTCAAAGTACCGACGTCAAACATGGCCATACGTGCCGTTTTCAGCGCTCAGTCAGAACACCGTCAAGCGTTCAAGGCGCTGATCAAATCTGCCAGCCAAGGCTCGGCGTCGGTTTCAGGGGTCACGCTTTCGCTGGCATCCAGACGCAGCATCGGCAAGACCTCTCGAACGCCAAGTTCAGCGAACAATTCACGCATTTGCTCGCCACCACCGCAGAACGTGTCGCCATAACTCGCATCGCCCAATCCGATGACTGCACCCGGCAAACCACGCCAGGCGGCCGGCAATTGATCACGAATGGTCGAGTACAGCGGCTGCAGGTTGTCCGGCAATTCGCCCATGCCAGTGGTCGATGTCACGGCCAGAAAAGCTTCGGGGCCGAAAGCCTGAATATCGGCAAGGGTCGCACGTGGGTTGTGCAGCGTTTCGAAACCGGCCTTGTTCAAAATGCTGGCCGCGTGCCGGGCGACTTCTTCAGCCGTGCCGTACACCGAGCCGGAAATGATGGCGACTTTCATCAATCTGATCCTGAATCCGAGTGAAAGGACCGGGATATTAACAGCACGTTCTTGATTGTTCTCTTAGAATGCAATCGACAATCAATCAGCCAGGGACGCTACGATGATTAACGCACAGCTGCTGCAAATGGTGATTAACGCTTCCAACGACGGCATCGTGATCGCCGAGAAAGAAGGCGAGCAGGACAACATCCTGATTTACGTCAACCCGGCGTTCGAACGCCTCACCGGGTACTCCAGCGAAGAAATCCTCTATCAGGATTGCCGCTTTCTCCAGTCCGGCGACCGCGACCAGGAGGCCTTGCCATTGATTCGCACGGCATTGGACAGTCAAGGTTCGTGCCGGGAAATCCTCCGAAACTATCGCAAGGATGGCACTCCCTTCTGGAATGAACTGTCCCTTTCGACAGTAAAAAATCCGCACGATGGCCAGGTTTATTTCGTCGGTGTGCAAAAGGACGTCACGGTCCAGGTCAAGGCACAGCAGCGGGTTGCGCAACTCGAAGCACAGTTGGCCGACGTACAGGCCGAACTGGCTGCACTTAAAGCGACGAACGGCCAAAACAAAACACCGAATTAATGGTCATTAACTACAATCACCAATGCTTTTGTAACTATTTCTTTCGAGTTGGCCATGCAGCGCGACGCACTCCTGACGCAAGATGAGCTGGATTTCATCCAGACCATGCAACACAACCCCCAACTCAATGTGCGGGACGCAACGTCGAGCCTGCTCGTTAATGGCGGATCGCAAATCCGCGACTTGCTCACGCGCCTGGCAGCCCATGAGCAAGTCACCATCCAGGCCAATTTCGAAAATCAGCAAATGACCTTCCCCCTGCATCTGGTGGAAGACGAGTTTCATGCGATGCACCTGCGTCTCGGTGTTCCCAGCATCTATGAAGACGGCCCCATGGTCCGGCCTTGGCGCCTGGTCCTCGAGGAGCCGGTGGCCCTGGAAAATGCCAAAGGCCATCCCGGCACGATGTGGGTTCATGAGGTGTCATGCAAAGGGGTCTTGCTGGAAGTGCGCAACAAGACCAAGCCACCGAAGCATTTCGCGTTGTGGTTCAGCCCGTCAGGCTATGAGCGGATTGCGTTGCGGGGCACTTTCGAGAAAGAAACCGAACAGGGTTTCTACGCCTACGAATTGAATCAGAGTGACTCGGACGAAACCGAGCGCCTGCGCCAGTACATTCTGCAACAGCATCGCCTGACCCATCCCGCGCTGCACCTTTAAGACTCAGGTATCCAGATTACCCGCCAGGAACTGTTTCAGTCGCTGGCGCATGATACTGCCCTCACTTCCCAGACAGCCAATCGATGATTCGGCCAGGCTAGACTGCGCCAGATCGGCCGCATCACCGGCCAACAGCAGCTGACAGTCGAGGCTCATGGCCAGGCGATTCAAATGCCTTGGCAAATCCGACGTCGGCGCGTGATTGGAAAAAAGCACCAACGCCTTAGGCTTGATTCGCTCGCAGATCAGCGTCAACTCATCGAGTGGCTGGCCGATCGCCAGAACCTGAATAGCCGAATCGACACTGCTCAGAAACAATGCGGTGATCAGTAACTCGAGTTCCCGACACTGGTCGAACAGCGCGCAGACAATCACTCGACGAGGTTGCAGGCTCCTTACCAGCAGCAAGCGCTGCAGCACGCGAGATCGGAGAAAGCCATCCAGGAACAGCCACTCACTGGCCTGGCCGAACGTGTCCTGGCGCAGCAGCAATTGTTTCCAAAGCGGGATCAGGATGTCCTGGAACACGACTGTCAGCGGATAACTGGAAAATATCTGCCCATAGACTTGCTCCAGATGAGCTTCGTCGAAAGCACTCACCGCCGCCTGAACCTGTTGCTGCCATTGTGTGTAATCGGCCTGGACCAGGTCGCTCGGGATGAGGTGCGACAACGCTTTGAGGGGAGCTGTTTTTGCGAGGATCTTACCGATCTTGCTGACGGCAACGCCACGCTCGATCCACTCCAGAATACTGCGCACGCGCTCGATATCGGCCATCGAATACAACCGGTGCCCACTGTCGGTGCGGGTTGGCACAATCAGACCATATCGCCGCTCCCATGCTCGAAGCGTGACCGGGTTGACGCCGGTCAGACGTGCCACCTCGCGAATCGGGAACAGCTCTTCCTGTTCAAGAGAGGAGCCCTGCGGTACACCTGAAGCCACATCAGTCAGTACAGGCATCATTTAAAAACGTCCATGTATCGTCCGGATTTCATTCTAACCCCCGCCTCCGTAAAATTTCCGTAAAAACTCAATGCTGCGAATGAGTCGCAAACGTCACAGCTGTTGCGGGAGGCGGGAGAAGGTCGCCGCTAGCGAGAAGACTTCAGTTATGCTGCATGTATTTAGCCCGTGCATAGACCTACTGAAGCTGATCGCACATCCATGAATAGTCCAATACTTGTTACCGGCACCAGCAAGCGCGTCGGCCTCCAACTTGCCACTACTCTGGCAGAGGCCGGCAATATCGTTATCTGCGTCAGCCGCTCCCGTCCTGTTGAGTCACTGCACCCAAATATGTTGCCATTCCAGGCGGACCTTGAACTCCAGAGCGATCGCGAAGCGTTGATTGCCTATATCAGGACCAACTTCGACAGCTTGCGTGCAGTGATCCACAACGCCTCTTTGTGGCTGGACGATGGCCTCGAAAACCTGAACACCATGTTCAAACTCCATGTCGAAGCGCCCTATCATTTGAATCTGGAGTTGGGGGCACATCTGCAACGACTGGAAAGATCCGACATTATCCATATCTGCGATGAAACCTCGTCGCGAGGCAGCAAAAGCCATATTGGGTATGCCGCTACCAAATCGGCCCTGCAAAACATGGTGCTGTCGTTCGCAGAGAAATACGCGCCCACGGTCAGGGTAAACGCCATCCTTCCCGGCTTGCTCATCCTCAAGGAAAACAGCACCGAGGAATACGTTCAACGAACCCTGAAGAAAGCCCTTCTCGAGTTTGAACCCGGCGCGCAACCGTTGATCGACGCCGTCATGTTTTTGCTCAATACCAACTACAGCACTGGAACCAGCGTCGTCATCAATGGCGGGCGCCACATCAAGAAAGGAATCGTCAATGATTGACTCGAAAATGCCTGCGTTATCTGATCAGCAAAACAGAAACGCAGCGGCTTGAAAAGCATGCCTCCATCCCTTTAATACACGCACCTTTCCACGACTTTGCCCATAGCGCGCAAGAGAAAACCCATGACCGATCAACAACGCCTGGAACTCGAAGCCGCCGCCTTTCGCCGGCTGGTGGCCCATCTGGACAGCCGCAAGGATGTGCAGAACATCGACCTGATGAACCTTTCGGGTTTCTGCCGCAACTGCCTGTCCAAGTGGTACAAGGCCGCCGCCGACGAACGCCAGATCGAGGTCAGCCTCGATGACGCCCGTGAAGTGGTTTACGGCATGCCGTACGCCGAGTGGAAAGCCCAATATCAGCAAGAAGCCAGCGCCGAACAACAAGCGGCGTTCGCCAAAGGAAAACCCAATGAGTGATTTGAACACCCTGCGCGCCAGCCTCAAGACTGGCGAACATGCTTTCGCCGATACCCTGGCGTTCATTGCCGCCGGTTACGAGTACCAGCCTCAGTCCTTCAACAACGGCGGCGTAGAAAACGCAGCCGGGCAGAACGAAGGCTCTTGCAAGACTTTGGGTCTGGCACTGCTGGAAGGCTTGAGCGATGAAGAAGCGCTGCTGGCCTTCGGTGAACATTACCGCTCCGTGGTGGCGACACCAGAAGGCAGCGATCACGCCAACATCCGCGCATTGATTGCCCACGGTCTGGGCGGTGTGAAATTCACCCAACTGCCACTGACCCGCCGCTGAATCAAATTGTAGGAGCGAGCCTGCTCGCGATAAGCCTGAGAACGCTGCGGGGTATCAGGCTCCCAGCGTTATCGTTCACGTCCATCGCTCGCTCCTACAGGTTAGTGTTTCCAGTATGGAGCGCACATTCCGACTTTTAAGATTGACCCGGCAACTTTATTTCGTTTGCCCCGTACCACTGCTCACGGCTTAGATAAAAAGAAGTCCTCCTTCTTGCGAGCCGGTCCTCCATGCACAGCGAAACCATCAGCCAGTCGATCAACATCGTTCACCCCGTCACGCTCAGCCACGGCAAAAACGCCGAGGTCTGGGACACCGATGGCAAACGCTACATCGACTTTGTCGGCGGCATTGGCGTGCTCAACCTCGGTCACTGCCATCCTCGCATCGTCGAAGCCATTCGCGAGCAAGCCACAAGGCTGACCCACTACGCGTTCAACGCTGCGCCCCACATGCCCTACATCGAACTGATGGATCGCCTGAGCGCGTTCATCCCGGTGGATTACCCGGTCAGTGGAATGCTCACCAACAGCGGCGCGGAAGCGGCGGAAAACGCCCTGAAAATCGTTCGTGGCGCCACCGGACGCAGCGCCGTGATCGCCTTCGACGGCGCGTTCCACGGCCGCACGCTGGCCACGCTCAATCTCAACGGCAAGGTCGCACCCTACAAACAGAAAGTCGGCGTGCTGCCGGGGCCGGTCTTTCATCTGCCGTATCCCAGCAAGGACAATGGCGTGACCTGTGCTGATGCTCTCAAGGCCATGGAGCGTTTGTTCAGTGTTGAAATCGATGTCGATGACGTTGCCTGTTTCATCGTTGAACCGGTGCAAGGTGAAGCCGGGTTTCTCACCATGGACGTCGAGTTCGCCCAGAAGTTACGCACGTTCTGCAACGACAAAGGCATCGTGCTGATCGCCGATGAAATCCAGTCCGGATTCGGCCGCACCGGCCAGCGTTTCGCGTTCTCACGACTGGGCATCGAGCCAGACCTTATCCTGCTGGGTAAAAGCATCGCCGGTGGCGTGCCGCTGGGCGCGGTGGTCGGGCGCAAGTCGCTGCTCGACAACTTGCCCAAGGGCGGGCTTGGCGGCACCTTCTCCGGCAATCCCATCGCCTGCGCAGCCGCACTGGCGACGCTGGATGAAATGAGCGATGCCAACCTGCACGCTTGGCGTGCGCAGCAGGAAGAGGCCATCGTCGGTCACTACGAAAGCTGGTGCGCGAACAAGTTAACGCCGTATCTGGGGCGCCTGACAGGTTTTGGTGCCATGCGCGGCATCGAACTGATCAACGCCGACGGCTCGCCCGCTTCAGCACAATTGACCCAACTGCTGGCCCTGGCCCGAGATGCGGGTCTGCTGCTGATGCCCAGCGGAAAATCGCGCCACATCATTCGCCTGCTGGCGCCGCTGACCATCGAAGCGAAAGTGCTGGAGGAAGGCTTGGACATTCTCGAAGAGTGCCTCGCCAAACTGTCCTGAACCCAATCCCGTAGGAGCCGGCTTGCTGGCGATAGCGGTGTGCCAGGCACCGTCGATACTGGCAGATGTACCGCTATCGCCAGCAAGCCGGCTCCTACAGATTTGTTTTTTTGCCCATGAAAAAACCGGCCGAAGCCGGTTTTTTCATTTCAACGAAGGCAGAATCAAGCGTTCTGCAGGTCGTCGAGGTAACGCTCGGCGTCCAGTGCGGCCATGCAGCCCGCGCCGGCCGAGGTGATCGCCTGACGGTACACGTGGTCAGCCACGTCACCGGCGGCGAAGATGCCTTCCAGGTTGGTCGCCGTGGCGTTGCCTTCACGACCGCCCTGCACCACCAGATAACCGTCTTTCAAGGTCAACTGGCCTTCGAACAACGAGGTGTTCGGGGTGTGGCCGATGGCGATGAACACGCCGTCGACAGTCACTTCGTCGAAGCTGCTGTCGTTGTTCTTCAGGCGGGCACCGGTCACGCCCATGTTGTCGCCCAGGACTTCGTCCAGGGTCGCGTTCAGTTTCAACTCGATCTTGCCTTCGGCCACACGGGCGTTCAGCTTGTCGATCAGGATCTTCTCGGCGCGGAAAGTTTCGCGACGGTGGATCAGGGTCACTTTGCTGGCGATGTTGGCCAGGTACAGGGCTTCTTCAACAGCGGTGTTGCCGCCGCCGACCACAGCCACAGGCTTGTTGCGATAGAAGAAACCGTCGCAAGTCGCGCAGGCCGAAACGCCTTTGCCCATGAACGCCTCTTCGGACGGCAGGCCCAGGTAACGAGCGCTGGCGCCGGTGGCGATGATCAGGGCATCGCAGGTGTAAGTCGCGCTGTCGCCGGTCAGGGTGTACGGCTTGGCAGCGAAGTCCACGGCGTTGATGTGATCGAAAACGATCTCGGTTTCAAAACGCTCGGCGTGCTCTTTCATGCGTTCCATCAGCGCCGGGCCGGTCAGGCCGTGGACGTCGCCCGGCCAGTTGTCGACTTCAGTGGTGGTGGTCAGTTGACCACCGGCCTGCATGCCGGTGATCAGCAGCGGCTTGAGGTTGGCACGGGCGGCATACACCGCGGCGCTGTAACCGGCAGGGCCGGAACCGAGAATAATCACTCGCGAATGACGGACTTCAGACATGACCTGCTCCTGTTGACCGGCCCGAAACACCTGGCGCGGAACGCCGGATTGCCGGCGGGAATAAAAAAGAACGGTTGAAGCGCTTGGGGAAGGCTTGAACACGACCGTCCTGTAAAAAGATTGGGTGCAGCGTATCGAGGGGGCGAAGATTAAGGAAATACGGTTTAACAATCCAGCTCATAGGTGGTCTCTATCCCATTCCCGTGACTATATAGACGTCTTTGTTACAGTGAATGTCGATACCGCTGCCGCGCTTTCGCCCGTCAGGCAAAGTCGGTAAGGTCGGCGCGTTTTCCCTTTGCTCGGAGCACGTTATGCCCGCCCCTGTTCTGTCCGGCCCGCAATACCTGCGTGAAGGCCTCAAGCTGGTGTTGAGCCCCAGTCTGCGATTGTTTGTACTGTTGCCACTGGCGATCAACCTGGTGCTGTTCGTCGGATTGATCTATCTGGCCAGCCACCAGTTCAGTCTGTGGGTCGATACGCTGATGCCATCGCTGCCCGACTGGCTGAGTTTTCTCAGCTACATCCTCTGGCCGATTTTCGTGGTGCTGGTGGTGTTCATGGTGTTCTTTACCTTCACCATGCTCGCCAACGTCATCGCCGCGCCGTTCAACGGTTTTCTCGCGGAGAAAGTCGAAGTGGTGGTACGCGGCACCGACGACTTCCCGGCCTTCAGCTGGGGCGAGCTCATCGCGATGATCCCGCGCACGCTGGTCCGGGAAATGCGCAAGCTCGGCTACTTTCTGCCGCGGGCGATCGGGCTGTTCATTCTGTCCTTCATCCCGGTGGTGAACATCATCGCCGCGCCGCTGTGGCTGTTGTTCGGCGTGTGGATGATGGCGATCCAGTACATCGACTACCCGGCGGACAACCACAAGCTCGGCTGGAACGAGATGCTCGCCTGGCTGCGCGAGAAGCGCTGGCAGAGCATGAGTTTCGGCGGCAGCGTTTATCTGGTGCTGCTGATTCCGGTGGTCAACATCCTGATGATGCCGGCAGCCGTGGCCGGGGCGACGTTGTTCTGGGTGCGCGAGCGCGGTGCCGAGAATCTGGTGACACAACGCTGAGTCGTTCACAAATCCATCATCCCACCGTCACAACGACGACATGGCCCCAGTCGACACTGGGGTCATGACGACAGCTCTGCATATCACCCTGATCACCGAAACCTTCCCCCCGGAAATCAACGGCGTGGCCAACACCCTGGGCCGCTTGTGCGACGGTTTGCGCGCGCGCGGGCATCAGGTGGAATTGGTGCGGCCGCGTCAGGGTTGCGATCAGCAACTGAACAGCGACGATGCGTTGATGCTGTGCCGGGGCTGGCCGCTCCCAGGTTATCCGGGTTTGCAATGGGGTCAGTCGTCGATGCACAAGCTGTTGCGACGCTGGAAGCGCCATCGCCCCGACGTGCTGTACATCGCCACCGAAGGGCCGTTGGGCCTGTCGGCGTTGCGTGCAGCACGGCGCCTGGGGATTTCGGTGGTCAGCGGGTTTCACACCAATTTTCAGCAATACTCCAGTCAGTACGGGCTCGGTCTGCTGACGCGGCTGCTGACCCACTACCTGCGCTGGTTCCATAACCGCTCGACCATGACTCTGGTGCCCAGCGTCAGCCAGCGCATGGAACTGGAGCGACGAAATTTCGAACGCCTGGCGCTGCTGTCTCGAGGGGTCGACAGCCAGTTGTTTCACCCGACCAAACGCTTGAGCGCCCTGCGTGAACAATGGGGATTGGCTGAGGAAGACATTGCGGTCATCCACGTCGGGCGCCTGGCCCCGGAAAAGAATCTTGGTCTGCTCAAGCGTGCCTTCGATAACCTCATGGCGACTTATCCACAGCGCAATCTGAAATTGATCGTGGTCGGTGACGGCCCGCAGCGTCAGGCGCTGGAAAAGGAAATGCCCGAGGCGATTTTCTGTGGCGCACAACGCGGTGAAGCCCTGGCCTGTCACTACGCTTGCGGGGATGTGTTTCTGTTTCCGAGCCTGACCGAAACCTTTGGCAATGTGGTGCTGGAGGCGCTTGCTTCGGGGCTTGGCGTGGTCGCTTACGATCAAGCGGCGGCGGCTCAGCATATTCGTCACGGTTACAACGGCGTGCTGGCGATGCCAGGAGATGAAGAGGCGTTTTGCGATGCCGCGGCGTGGCTGCTGGAAGACCGGGAAACCTTGCGTTGCGTGCGGCTCAATGCGCGCCAGCATGCCAGCCGCCAGGGTTGGGCGACGATTATCGAGCAGTTTGAGGGGCAGTTGCGCGGGGCTTGTGCCGGGGAGATGGTGGTGCCGGATGTACCAACTATTCCTTAATTTTTTGTGATTTTGAGATCGCCATCGCCAGCAAGCCGGCTCCTACAGATTCTGAGAAGTTGTAGGAGCCGGCTTGCTGGCGATGGCGTCAATGCAGACGCCGCTTAAACCAGCGTCATCAACGCCTCACGGCTGAACGGCAGGATGTCTTCTTCACGACCATCCCGCACTTTCTGCGCCCAGTCCGGATCCACCAGCAACGCACGGCCGACCGCTACCAGGTCGAACTCCTCGTTGTTCAGGCGCTCCAGCAGTTTTTCCAGGCTGGCCGGTTGCGCGACCTTGTCGGTGTTGACCATGAATTGCAGGAACTCGCCATCCAGGCCGACGCTGCCCACGGTGATGGTCGGTTTGCCGGTGAGTTGGCGCGTCCAGCCAGCCAGGTTCAGTTCGGAACCGTCGAATTCCGGCTCCCAGAAGCGACGAGTCGAGCAGTGGAAAATATCCACGCCGGCATCCGATAGCGGCTTGAGGAAATCACCCAGGGCTTCCGGTGTTTGTACCAGGCGCGCGGTGTAATCCTGCTGCTTCCACTGGGAGAAACGGAAGATGATCGGGAAGCCTTCGCCGACCGCTGCCCGCACAGCCTGAATCAACTCGATGGCGAAGCGCGAACGGTTGGCCAGGCTGCCGCCGTACTCGTCGGTACGCTGGTTGCTGCCTTCCCAGAAGAACTGATCGACCAGATAACCGTGGGCACCGTGGATTTCCACCCCGTCCATGCCGATGCTCTGGGCATCCTTGGCCGCTTGGGCGAACGCGGCAATCACGTCCTGGATATCCTGCTTGGTCATGCCGTGCACCACGACCTGACCGTCCTTCACTTTTTCCGACGGCCCGTAACCCGGCACGCTGGCGTCCGGCTCGGTACCGATACGGCGCACGCTGCCCACGTGCCACAGTTGCGGAACGATCTTGCCGCCTTCGGCGTGAACCGCGTCGACGACTTTTTTCCAGCCAGCCAGTGCGGCTTCACCGTAGAAATGCGGAACGTTCGGGTAACCGTTGGAAGCCTGGTGACCGACGGTCGTGCCTTCGGTGATGATCAGGCCGACACCTGCCGCGGCGCGACGACGGTAGTATTCGATCACTTTCGAATTAGGCACGCCACCCGGGGAAAAGGAACGGGTCATCGGCGCCATGACGACGCGGGTCGGCAGTTCGAGGGTGCCGAGGTGGAACGGTTTGAACAGGGCTTTGACAGGCATGGGACGCTCCACGGAAGAATGACTTTATGACGACTATAATATGGAGAGTCCGCCGCGTTGAACAGCACTATTGATTGCAGTGATTTAGCACTAAAAGATCGTCAATAACGTAGGAGCCGGCTTGCTGGCGAATCAGACGACGCGGTGTGTCAGGGACACCGCATTCGCTGGCAAGCCAGCTCCTACAGGGGGGGAGATATCAGCTCAGCGCTTTTTCTATTGCGTGAACGATGGTTGGATCGTCCGGAGCGGTACGTGGCGAGAACCGCGCCAACACACGACCGTCCTTGCCCAGCAGGAATTTTTCGAAGTTCCAGGTAATGTCACCCGGGAATTCCGCGCCCTCGCCCGCCAGCAGGCGATACAACTGATGACGGTCATGCCCGTTGACTTCCAGCTTGCTGGACAGCGGAAACGTCACGCCATAGTTGAGGCTGCAGAAATCCTTGATCTCTTGTTCGCTGCCTGGTTCCTGCCCGGCAAACTGGTTGCACGGCAAGCCCAGGACGCTGAAACCCTTGGCCTTGAATTGCTGGTAGAGGTTTTCCAGCGCTGCGTACTGCGGGGTCAAGCCACATTTGGAGGCGACATTGACCACCAGCACGACTTGCCCTTTGAAAGGCGCCAGCGGTAGCTCCTGTCCATCCAGGGCTGTCAATTTAAGGTCGTGAAAAGCACTCATGACGTACTCCAGATTCCCGTGTTCTTCTCGATACAGCCTCTTGGCGGTGTCGGCCGCAGACTAAAAAGGCGCCCTCGGGCGCCTCTCCAGTTATCTGAGCTTAGCGCAGAAATCAGTGGTGATGGCCACCTTCGCCATGGACGTGACCATGGGCGATTTCTTCCTGGCTGGCATCACGGATGTTGATGATCTTGACCTGGAAGTTCAGGCGCTGACCCGCCAACGGGTGGTTGCCGTCGACAGTCACGTCGTCGCCGTCCAGATCGCGGATGGTCACGATCTGCATCTGGCCGTCTGGCGCGGATGCGTGGAACTGCATGCCCACTTCCAGTTCGTCAACGCCTTCGAACATGCTGCGGCTCAGGGTGCTGACCAGTTCGGCAGCGTATTCGCCGTAAGCGTCTTCAGGTTCTACGGCTACAGTCAGTTCGTCGCCGACTGCTTTGCCTTCCAGGGCTTTTTCCAGGCCCGGGATGATGTTGCCTGCGCCTTGCAGGTAGACCAGCGGCGCGCCGCCGGCGGAGCTGTCGATGACCTCACCAGCGTCGTTGGTCAGGGTATAGTCGATGGAGACAGCCTTATTGGCGGCGATCAGCATGGGGCGAGACCTTTTGCATAAGAATATTGAAAGACCAAGTTTAGCGAAGCAATCGTCCGAAAGCGAACACAACCCGGACAGACGGGATTCGACGATCACCGGCTTCCATCAGGACGAAGACGGCCACTGGGTGGCCGAGCTTTCCTGCGGCCATACCCAACATCTGCGACACCAGCCACCCTGGCAATCCCGGGCCTGGGTGATGGACCCCGCGCAACGCCTGGAAAAAATAGGCCAGTCCTTTGACTGCGGTTGGTGCGCACAAGGCTCGGTTAGCGATAACCTTGGCGACTGAATTTCGGTAGATCGCCAGTTATAGGCTTTCACCATTGCCATGCACCTCCAGAGAATCCGCATGCAAACTTTTTTTATCGCGCCCACCGATTTTGGTGTCGGTCTGACCTCCATCAGCCTCGGGCTGGTGCGCACACTTGAGCGGGCCGGGCTCAAGGTTGGTTTTTTCAAACCCATCGCTCAGCCGCATCCCGGTGATACGGGACCTGAGCGATCCACCGAACTGGTGGCGCGCACCCACGGGTTGAAACCGCCTCAGCCATTGGGCCTGGCCCACGTCGAGCGCATGCTTGGCGACGGTCAGCTGGATGAGTTGCTCGAAGAAATCATCACGCTTTATCAGCAAGCCGCGGTCGGCAAAGACGTGCTGATCGTCGAAGGCATGGTCCCGACCCGCAGCGCCAGTTACGCTGCGCGGGTCAACTTGCACCTGGCCAAGAGCCTGGACGCCGAGGTGATCCTGGTCTCGGCGCCGGAAAACGAAGTGCTGACCGAACTCTCCGGTCGCGTGGAGTTGCAGGCGCAGCTGTTTGGCGGCCCGAAAGACCCGAAAGTGCTCGGCGTGATTCTCAACAAGGTCAAGACTGACGAAAGCATGGAGGCCTTCGCTTCACGCCTCAAAGAGCATTCGCCGTTGCTGCGTAGCGGAGACTTCCGTCTGCTGGGCTGCATCCCGTTCCAGCCGGAACTGAACGCCCCGCGCACCCGCGACGTCGCCGACTTGATGGGCGCACAAGTGCTCAACGCCGGGGACTATGAAACCCGGCGCATGACCAAAATCATCATCTGCGCCCGCACCATGCGCAACACCGTGGAGCTGCTCAAGCCCGGCGTGCTGGTGGTGACCCCCGGCGATCGCGACGACATCATCCTCGCCGTCAGCCTCGCGGCCATGAACGGCGTTCCATTGGCCGGCCTGTTGCTGACCAGTGACACCCTGCCCGACCCGCGCATCATGGACCTTTGCCGTGGCGCCTTGCAGGCCGGTCTGCCGGTGTTGTCGGTAAGCACCGGTTCCTACGACACCGCCAACCAGCTCAATGGCCTGAACAAGGAAATCCCGATTGACGACCGCGAGCGTGCGGAGATCATCACCGATTTCGTCGCCAGCCATCTGGATGCCAACTGGCTGCACCAGCGCTGCGGCACCCCGCGTGAAATGCGTTTGTCGCCGGCGGTGTTCCGCTATCAATTGATCCAGCGTGCCCAGGTCGCGAACAAACGCATCGTGTTGCCCGAAGGATGCGAGCCGCTGACCGTGCAAGCCGCGGCAATCTGTCAGGCCCGTGGCATCGCGCGTTGCGTGTTGCTGGCCAAACCCGAGGATGTGCAAGCCGTCGCCCGCGCCCAGGGGATCGAGCTGCCGCCAGGCTTGGAAATACTTGATCCGGACCTGATCCGCGAACGCTACGTCGAGCCGATGGTTTCCCTGCGCAAGAGCAAAAGCCTCAACGCGCCAATGGCCGAGCAGCAACTGGAAGACACCGTCGTGATCGGCACCATGATGCTGGCGCTCGATGAAGTCGATGGCCTGGTGTCGGGCGTGATTCACTCCACCGCCAACACCATTCGCCCTGCCCTTCAACTGATTAAGACGGCGCCGGGTTGCACGCTGGTGTCGTCGGTGTTCTTCATGCTGTTTCCAGAGGAAGTGCTGGTCTACGGTGACTGCGTAATGAACCCGCACCCAAGCGCCAGCGAACTGGCCGAGATCGCCCTGCAAAGCGCGGATTCGGCGGCGGCCTTCGGCATCACGCCGCGGGTGGCGATGATCAGCTATTCCAGTGGCGAATCGGCCAGCGGCGAAGAAGTCGAGAAGGTCCGCGAAGCGACCCTCCTCGCCCATGAACAGCAAAGCTCGCTGCTGATCGACGGCCCATTGCAATACGACGCCGCCGCCAACGAAACCGTGGCCCGACAACTGGCGCCGAACAGTCAGGTGGCCGGTCGTGCCACGGTGTTCGTGTTCCCCGACCTCAACACCGGCAACACCACCCACAAAGCCGTGCAGCGCAGCGCCGACTGCGTCAGCCTCGGACCAATGCTGCAAGGCTTGCGCAAACCGGTGAACGATTTGCCGCGCGGTGCGCAAGTCGACGACATCGTCTACACCATCGCGTTGACCGCGATTCAAGCCGCCAACCGACCTATGGATGTGTAAATGCTGGATTTCCTACCTGCTCCGCTACGCGGTGTGATTGCCGCGTTGCTGTTGGCCCTGAACACGATTTTGCTTTGCTCGTTTCTGTTCTGTGTGGCGCTCGTCAAAGTATTGCCGTTTGCCCTCACCCAGCGCCTCGCGGGCTGGCTGATGAGCCATACCCACGAAGCGTGGATCAGCCTCAACAAAGGCTGGATGAACCTGGTGCGGCGTACTCGCTGGCACGTCAGCGGGCTGCAGGGCCTGGACTATCAGCACTCGTATCTGATCACCAGCAACCACCAGAGCTGGGTCGATATCCTGGTGCTGCAATACGTGCTCAATCGGCGCATCCAGCCGCTGAAGTTTTTTCTGAAACAGGAACTGATCTGGGTGCCGGTGATTGGTCTGGCGTGGTGGGCGCTGGGCTTTCCGTTCATGAAGCGCTACTCCAAGGCGTATCTGGAGAAGCACCCGGAGAAGAAAGGCAAAGACCTGGAAACCACACGCAAGACCTGCGCTAAGTTTCGCAACAACCCGGTGGGCATTTTCAACTTTGTTGAAGGCACACGTTTTACCGAGGGCAAACATGCCCAGCAGAAATCACCGCTCCGTTATCTGCTCAAGCCCAAGGCTGGCGGCATCGCTTTTGTGCTGGATGCCATGGGCGAGCAGTTGGAATCGATCGTCAACGTGACCATCCACTATCCGGCCGGGCGCCCAGGTTTCTGGGATTTGCTGTGCGGGAATGTGGCTGATGTCGTGGCGCATTTTGAAGAGCTGAAGATTCCGCCGCAGTTCATTGGCAAGAACTACGACCAGGACGGTGAGTACCGATTGCAGTTCCAGGGCTGGATCAATCAGCTGTGGCTGGACAAGGATGCGTTGCTCGACCAGATGCACCGCGAGTATACCGCCAAGTCTTGAGGTGCCTGTTCCGGCCTCATCGCTGGCAAGCCAGCTTGTATGTTTAGACTTGAAGGGGTGGGTGGGACTAAAGCCTCGCTTCTGACTCTGACCAGTACAGACCGTGGGAGACATCGTCCCACCCCTTCACCTAATGCGCCGATAAGGAATGCATCGGCTC
>NZ_FYDO01000039.1 GCF_900187615.1 Pseudomonas sp. Irchel s3f7
GGGCTGGAGCACAATCTACGTCACAGGCATAAAGCCTAAGGAGCTGCACGGCTTCCAGAACCCTCCCTCGATGATCAGTCGAGAACTATCGCTCCTGATGGAGCGATAGTCGAGATACAAGGAGCTGCCGAAGGCTGCGATCTTTTGATTTTTTTTTAAAAGCGAAGATCAAAAGATCGCAGCCTTCGGCAGCTCCTACGCTGGCGCCAACCCAAAAAACGCCTGAATCAAACGCAAATCCCGGCGCCGCTCCATGCACCCCATCATGTGCCGGTTCACCAGCCCCTCGCCAATGATCGGCACCGCGGTCACCCGTGGATCGTGGCTGACCTCCACTGATGACACCACCCCTACCCCCAGTTCGGCGGCCACGGCCTCGGTCACCGCTTCGCGGCTGTCCAGTTCCAGCAACACCCGTGGATTGACCTTGGCCTGGGCGCACGCCTCATCGAAGGTGCGCCGGGTAATCGAACTCGGTTCACGCAACACCATGATCACCTGATCCAGTTCCTTGAGCTGCACGCCTTTGGGCTTCTGCGCCCAAGGATGCGTGTGCGGCACCAGCGCGCAAATCCGCGATTCGCTCAGCGCTTGCAAGTGCAAGCCCTTGCGCGGCTCGACTTCGGTCAGCACCGCCACGTCGGCATGCTCGGACAACAACGCTGCCAGGGTTTCCTGGGCATTGCCCAAGCGCAGGTTCACGGTGATCCCCGGATAACGTGCCCGCAGGCTTGCGAGCATTGGCATGACCATGTGCGGACCGTCCGCCGCCACTTCCAGGCGTCCGGTCAGTAATTGTCGGTTGGCCTCCAGCATCACTTGAGCTTCTTCAGCCAGGCCAAACATCGCCCGGGTGATCGCCGCGAGCTTGGTGCCCTCCTCCGTCAGCTCCACCCGTCGGGCGGTGCGGCGCAACAAGGTGATTTGGTAGTGCTCTTCCAAAGCCTTGATGTGCCCGGTGACTGCCGGCTGACTGATGAACAACCGTGCGGCCGCCCGGGTAAAGCTGCCTTCCCGGGCCACGGCATCAAAGGCGCGGAGCTGGAACAGGTTCATGGATAACCCTCACTGATGGCTGGCATAACAATAAACAATTTGATTGATAAGTCGGCAAATTGCAATTTAAGCCCCGTAGCTTCATCCCATCGAATGCGAGGACACGAGAATGAGTATTGCCGCCCCCATCCTGCTCACCCCCGGCCCGTTGACCACGTCGGCCCGCACCCGTCAGGCAATGATGGTTGACTGGGGTTCATGGGATGACCGTTTCAATCAACTGACCGCCAGCCTGTGCGAGCAACTGCTGGCGATCATCAACGGCGCCGCCACCCACCACTGCGTGCCTTTGCAAGGCAGCGGCACTTTCGCGGTCGAAGCGGCAATCGGCACGCTGGTGCCTCGCGACGGCAAGGTGTTGGTGCTGATCAACGGCGCCTACGGCAAACGCCTGGCAAAAATCTGCGAAGTGCTCGGCCGCACTTTCAGCACCTTTGAAACCGCTGAAGACGAACCGACCACCGCCGCCGACGTCGACCGTCTGCTGCGCGCCGATGCCGACATCACTCACGTGGCGCTGATTCACTGCGAAACCAGCACCGGCATCCTCAATCCGCTGCCGGAAATCGCCGAGGTCATTGCACAACACGGCAAACGCCTGATCATCGACGCGATGAGTTCCTTCGGCGCCCTGCCGGTGGACGCGCAACACATCCCGTTCGACGCGCTGATCGCTGCATCAGGCAAATGCCTGGAAGGCGTGCCGGGCATGGGCTTCGTCTTCGCCCGCAAAGAATCCCTGGCCAGCGCCGCCGGTAACTCGCATTCACTGGCGATGGACCTTTACGACCAGCACACCTACATGGCCAAGACCGGCCAATGGCGCTTCACTCCGCCGACCCACGTGGTCGCCGCGCTGCACGAAGCCCTGCTGCA
The DNA here is from genome assembly GCF_900187615.1 of Pseudomonas sp. Irchel s3f7. Taxonomy (GTDB): domain Bacteria; phylum Pseudomonadota; class Gammaproteobacteria; order Pseudomonadales; family Pseudomonadaceae; genus Aquipseudomonas. The sequence continues at coordinate 1,933 of NZ_FYDO01000039.1, forward strand.
ATACAACGAAGAAGGCGGCTTGCCGGCCCGGCATAAGCGCTACGTTGCCAACTGCCAGGCATTGATGGAAGAGATGGGCAAACTGGGCCTGCGCAGTTTCCTGCCGGCCGCTATCCAGGCGCCGATCATCGCCACCTTCCACGCCCCGAAAGATCCGCGCTACGCGTTCAAGGATTTCTACGAACGGGTCAAGGCCAAGGGTTACATCCTCTACCCCGGCAAACTGACCCAGGTCGAAACCTTCCGCGTCGGCTGCATCGGCTACGTCCAACCGGCCGAGATGCGCGAAGCCGTGGCCGCGATTGCTGAAGTGTTGCGCGAGATGGAAGTGTTAGAGATCTAACCCACACCACATTCCCCCTGTAGGAGCGAGCCTGCTCACGATAGCGGACTGTCAGCCAACACATCCGTTGAATGTCAGGCACTCATCGCCAGCAGGCTGGCTCCCACAGTAAAAGCAGCCCCCATTAGTCAGTTGCCAAAGGATTTCCAGACATGAACTACACCAACCCAACCAAGCTGCAAGCCGCCATCCTCGACTGGGCCGGTACCGTCGTCGACTTCGGTTCCTTCGCGCCAACCCAGATTTTCGTCGAAGCCTTCGCCGAGTTCGACGTCCAGGTGTCCATCGAAGAAGCGCGTGGCCCGATGGGCATGGGCAAGTGGGATCACATCCGCACCCTCTGCGATCAGCCCGAAGTTGCCGAGCGTTATCGCAAGGTGTTCGGCCGCACGCCGACCGACGATGACGTCACCGCCATCTACCAGCGTTTCATGCCGCTGCAGATTGAAAAAATCGCCGAGCACTCGGCGCTGATCCCAGGGGCATTGGACACCATCGCCAACTTGCGCCAACAAGGGATCAAGATCGGCTCCTGCTCCGGCTACCCGAAGCAGGTCATGGACAAAGTGGTCGAACTGGCCGCCACCAACGGCTACGTTGCCGACCACGTGGTCGCCACCGACGAAGTGCCGAACGGCCGTCCATGGCCGGCCCAGGCGCTGGCCAACGTCATCGCCCTGGGTATCGACGATGTCGCCGCTTGCGTGAAGATCGACGACACCGTGCCAGGCATTCTTGAAGGCCGTCGTGCCGGCATGTGGACCGTGGCACTGATCTGCTCGGGCAACGCGTTGGGTCTGGACTACGAAGGTTATCGCGCCTTGGCCAGTGACAAACTGGACAGCGAACGCAAGCGCATCCACGCCATGTTCGAAGGCTCGCGCCCGCACTACATGATCGACACCATCACCGATTTGCCGGAAGTGATCGCTGACATCAACAAGCGTCTGGCCAATGGCGAGGTGCCGCAGTCGAGTTGATCACAACAAAACACCGCTCCTACAGGGGGCGGTGCGTTTTTCCTGTCTATTAGCTGAATCAGAGCATCCCGCGACCAATAGCCTCAGGCAAACCCAGTGAAACGGGCTTAGAGTTAAAGCACACCGTCGAACAAGAACGGTGGCTTTAAACCGGACCTCTGAGGAACACTGTATGCCATGGAAAAACTCCGCCTCGCGCTACAGCACCGTATCGATTGCGCTGCATTGGTTGATGCTGGTCCTGTTGGTGCTGGTTTACGCCTGTATCGAGCTTCGAGGGATTTTTCCCAAGGGCAGTGGCGGCCGCACGCTGATCGTCGAATCACACTTCATGCTCGGCCTGACCGTATTCGTTCTGGTCTGGCTGCGATTGTTCGCGCGCAGCCTCGGCCCGGCCCCGCAAATCTTTCCGGCCTCACCGCGCTGGCAAACGGTGCTGGCCAGGCTGATGCATTGGGCGCTGTATGTTTTCATGATCGCCATGCCGATTCTCGGATGGCTGATCACCAGCGCCAAAGGCAATCAGGTGATGTTCTACGGTTTCGACCTGCCGTTGCTGGTGGCCGAAGACAAGGCGTTCGCCAAACAACTGGAAGGCTGGCATGTGCTCGGTGGCACCATTGGCTACTGGCTGATCGGCCTGCATGCTGTTGCCGGGCTGTATCACCATTATGTGGTGGGCGATAACACGTTGTTGCGGATGATGCCAAAACGGGTGAACCGCGATACCTGAGACCACCTGTAAAACTGTAGGAGCGAGCCTGCTCGCGATGGCGCCCTATCATTCAACAGATGTATTGAATGACCTGACCTCATCGCGAGCAGGCTCGCTCCCACACTGGTTGGCGATGCCCTTCAGATCGGTGAATCAAACCCGCGACGCCCCTGCAAGCCGCCCGTGTGGATAAAGACAAGTCGTGTGCCCCTGGCAAACTGTCCTGCTTCGACTTGCTGCTCCAGCGCCAGCAAAGCCTTGCCGGTATACAAAGGCTCCAGTGGAATGCCGCTGACCTGCTCGGTCTGTTCGATGAAGTCGAGCAGCATTGGATCGACCTTCGCAAAGCCGCCGCGACTGGCATCGAACAGTTCATACACGGGGTCCACCGCCCCCGCTTGCTCCATGATCAATTCGACCTGCTGCGCCACGCCATGGTCATCAGGCACCGCCAACGCGCCGTAAACCGGATGTTCCCCCGCCTCAGCCAGCACCAGACCGGCCAGTGTGGTGCCAGTGCCGCAGGCCAGCCACCAGCCGTCGTAGTCGCTCCAGCCCAAACCCTCCAGTTGCGCGCAAACCGTTTCCTTCAACTGCATGCAACCCCGAGCACCGGGCAAACCACCGCCCCCTTCAGGCACCGCATGCAACGTCGGATATCGGGTTTGCCACGGCTGCCAGAAACCCGGTTCATTCCGGGCGCGATATCCGCCATAACCCAACCAGTGCAACTGCATGCCAAATGCCTGCAAATCCCCCACCGTAGGGGTTTGCTGTGGATGGCCGCGCAACAGCCCGACGGTGGAAAAACCGAATCGTTTGCCCGCCGCCGCCAGCGCATGAAGGTGATTGGAATGGGCGCCACCGAGGCTGATGATGCCCTCGGCGCCCGCGACTTCTGCCGCCCTGAGGTGTTCGATCAGCTTGAACCACTTGTTGCCACTGATCAGCGGATCGATTTGATCCAGGCGCAGGATCGCGACTTCGATGCCGGCGCGGGCCAGCCAGTCGAGGTGAAGGGGTTCGAGGGGAGCGTGAGGAAGCCAGTTGTCTGGAGAAGAAAGCATGATGCCGGATCTTTGGAAAGATCCGGCATCTTAGCAGCACCTTGGTGGGTGGTCTGAATGTGTGTTACAGCTCGGCCGCCAACCGCGAACCCTGATTGATCGCCCGCTTCGCATCCAGCTCCGCCGCGACATCCGCGCCGCCGATCAGGTGCACGTTCTGCCCCGCCGCCACCAGCCCGTCATGCAGCTCGCGCAATGGATCCTGCCCGGCACAGATCACGATGTTGTCCACTGGCAGCACTTGCGGCTCGCCGGTTTCACCAATGCGGATGTGCAGGCCCTCGTCGTCGATCTTCAAGTACTCAACGCTGTTGAGCATTTGTACCTGCTTGTTCTTCAGACCGGTGCGGTGAATCCAGCCAGTGGTCTTGCCCAGACCATCGCCAACCTTGGATTTCTTGCGTTGCAGCAGGAACACTTCGCGGGCCGGCGCGTGAGGCGCAGCCTTGATACCGGCAACCCCACCGCGAGCTTCCAGGTGCGTATCGATGCCCCATTCTTTCCAGAACGCAGCACGATCCTGACTGGTCGCTACGCCTTCATGGACGAGGAATTCCGAGACGTCAAAACCGATACCACCGGCGCCAATCACCGCGACACGTTTGCCGACCGGTTTGCGCGCAAGGATCACGTCCAGGTAACTCAGCACCTTGGCGTTGTCCACGCCCGGAATCGCCGGCAAGCGCGGCGCGATGCCGGTGGCCAGGATGATCTCGTCGTAACCGCCTTCGACCAGTACAGCGACGTCGACACGGGTGTTCAGGCACACCTCGACGTTGGTGGTCTGCAACTTGCGGTTGAAGTAGCGAATGGTTTCGTAAAACTCTTCCTTGCCTGGCACGCGCTTGGCGATATTGAACTGACCACCGATTTCGCTGGCCGAGTCGAACAGCGTCACCTGGTGACCACGTTCTGCGGCCACGGTCGCGGCGGACAAACCGGCAGGGCCGGCACCGACCACGGCAATTTTCTTCAACTGCTGCACCGGCAGATAGTTGAGTTCGGTTTCATGGCAGGCACGCGGGTTGACCAGGCAACTGGTCAGCTTGCCGCCAAAGGTGTGATCGAGGCAGGCCTGATTGCAACCGATGCAGGTGTTGATTTCATCGGCGCGCCCTTCGGCGGCCTTGTTGACGAAATCCGGATCGGCCAGGAACGGCCGCGCCATGGACACCATGTCGGCATCGCCTTCCGCCAGGATCTGCTCGGCCACTTCCGGGGTGTTGATACGGTTGGTGGTAATCAGCGGAATATTGACCGAACCACGCAGCTTGGCCGTGACCTTGCTGAAGGCCGCGCGCGGAACTTTGGTGGCGATGGTTGGAATCCGCGCTTCGTGCCAGCCGATACCGGTGTTGATGATGGTCGCGCCAGCCTGTTCGATGGCCTTGGCCAACAGCACGATTTCTTCCCAGGAGCTGCCGCCCTCGACCAGATCGAGCATCGACAGGCGGAAAATGATGATGAAGTTCGGGCCTACCGCTTCACGCACACGACGCACGATTTCCACCGGCAGGCGCATACGATTTTCGTAGCTGCCGCCCCAGCGGTCGGTGCGGTGGTTGGTGTGAGCGGCGAGGAACTGGTTAATGAAATAACCTTCGGAGCCCATGATTTCCACGCCGTCGTACTCGGCGGTTTGCGCCAGTACCGAGCAGGTGACGAAATCGCTGATCTGCTTCTCGATGCCTTCCTCGTCCAGCTCTTTGGGCTTGAACGGGTTGATCGGTGCCTGGATCGCACTGGGCGCCACCTGTTTCGGGCTGTAGGCATAACGACCGGCATGGAGGATCTGCATGCAGATCTTGCCGCCCGCATCATGGACGGCACGGGTGACGATGCGGTGCTTGAGCGCTTCCTCTTCGGTAGTCAGCTTGGCTGCACCGGAGTACACGCCCCCCTCTTCGTTCGGGCCGATTCCGCCAGTCACCATCAGGCCGACGCCGCCAAGGGCCCGCTCGGCGAAGTACGCGGCCATGCGCTCGAAGCCACCCGGTTTCTCTTCAAGGCCGGTGTGCATTGAACCCATCAAGGTGCGGTTGCGCAAGGTGGTAAAACCCAGGTCCAGCGGAGCCAGCAGGTGCGGGTAATGAGCGGCGGTCATCGGTAACTCCACTTCGAGCGATCACGGAAATATGCAGGAGCTCTACGGCCCCCATCTGACATGTCCGACAGACTAAGAGCCGCTTCGCTCTCACTCAATGACCTAAACTCACAAGTTAATGATCGAAATGCGCAGCAACACCCTCAGGCTCACCCTCCGGGTGTCAATCCTCATGCAGGATCACTCGGGCGATTCAATTGACGGCACAGAGCCAAAGGAATCTGGCAGCAATTCCAAAGCAGAACTGCGCGAGTTGTAGCACAGTACAAAAACACCCGTACCCGGCTTCTCCTCAGGATCTCCCCTATGTTCAACCCCACAGCGTTGCCAAAAAGATCCCCCCTTGCCCGGCTCGCCCTGGCCATCTCCCTGAGCGCACTCGGCCTGCCTTTTTGGGCGAGCAATGCCCAGGCCCATGGCGGCCATGCCGAAATGGTGCCACTGCAAGCAGGGCTTGAGGAGTTTGGCGCCACGGTGAAGTGGGACGACTATGCCAACCTGTTCACCATCGCCAAGGACGGGGTCTACCTCAAGGTCAAGCCGAACAGCAAAGTGGCCATGCTCAACGGCAAGCGCATGGAGCTGACGGTACCGGTGGTGTTCAAGGACAAGACGGCCTTCATGTCCAAGGACTTCATCAATCAGGTGTTCCAGTCCGGCCTGGACACGACCTTTGTCGTCGAGACCCGCCCCAACCCGCTCAATCCTCTGAGCGCAGCCGAAATCACGGCGGCGGTGGACATCGTCAAGCAATCGGAAAACTACAAACCCGGTTTCCGCTTCACCGAAATCTCGGTCAAGACGCCGCCGAAGGATCAGGTGTGGAATTTCGTCTACACCGGGCAAAACGTCACGCAGCCGCGCCAGGCCAATATTGTGGTGCTGGACGGCAAGCATGTGATCGAAGCGTTGGTGGATCTGGACAGCAAACAGCTCAAGTCCTGGAAGCCGATCGAAGGCGCCCACGGTATGGTGCTGCTCGACGATTTCGTCGCGGTGCAAACGGCCGTGGAAAACAGCCCCGAATACGCGCAGGCCCTGGCCAAGCGCGGCATCAACGACGTGAAGAAAGTCGTGGCCACACCGCTGACCGTCGGCTATTTCGATGGCAAGGACGGCCTGGCGCAGGACAAGCGATTACTGAAAATCGTCAGCTACCTCAATGTCGATGACGGCAACTACTGGGCGCACCCGATCGAAGGCCTGGTGGCGATTGTTGATCTGGAACAGAAGAAGCTGATCAAGATCGAAGACGATGCGCTCATTCCGGTGCCGATGAAACCGACGCCGTATGACGGCCGCGGACGCAAGGGCGTGACGGTCAAGCCGCTGGAAATCACCGAGCCCGAAGGCAAGAACTACACCATCACCGGCAACAGCATTCACTGGCAGAACTGGGATTTCCACGTCCGCCTCGATTCGCGGGTCGGCCCGATCCTGTCCACCGTCACTTATGACGACAAGGGCAAGAAGCGCAAAATCATGTACGAAGGCTCGCTGGGCGGCATGATCGTGCCTTACGGCGACCCGGATGTCGGCTGGTACTTCAAGGCGTACCTCGACTCCGGCGACTACGGCATGGGCACGCTGACCTCGCCGATTGCCCGTGGCAAAGACGCCCCGGAAAACGCCGTGCTGCTGGACGCCACCATCGCCGACTACACTGGCGCCCCAACCTCGATCCCGCGCGCCATGGCGGTGTTCGAGCGCTACGCCGGCCCGGAATACAAGCACCAGGAAATGGGCCAACCCAACCTCAGTACCGAACGCCGTGAACTGGTAGTGCGCTGGATCAGCACCGTCGGCAACTACGACTACATCTTCGACTGGGTCTTCCAGCAGAACGGCACCATCGGCATCGATGCCGGCGCCACCGGCATCGAAGCGGTCAAGGGCGTGAAGTCCAAGACCATGCACGAAGACACCGCCAAGGAAGACACGCGCTACGGCACCTTGCTGGACCACAACATCGTCGGCACCACGCACCAGCACATCTATAACTTCCGCCTCGATATGGACGTGGACGGCGAGCAGAACTCACTGGTGGAAGTGAACCCGGTGGTGCTGCCCAACGACCGTGGCGGCCCGCGCACCAGCACCATGCAGACCGACACCAAAGTGGTCACCACCGAACAGCAAGCGGCGCAGAAATTCGACCCGTCGACCGTGCGCCTGCTGAGCAACCCCGGCAAGGAAAACAAGGTCGGCAACACCGTTTCCTATCAACTGATTCCGTATGCCGGCGGTACGCATCCGGTGGCCAAGGGCGCCAACTTCGGCAAGGACGAGTGGCTCTACCATCGCCTGAATTTCATGGACAAGCAGTTGTGGGTGACGCAGTACAACCCGGAGGAAAAGTACCCGGAAGGCAAGTACCCGAACCGCTCGGACAAAGACTCGGGGCTGGGGCAGTTCACTCAGGATAACCAGTCCATCGAGAACACCGACGACGTGGTCTGGCTGACCACCGGCACCACCCACATCGCCCGGGCCGAGGAATGGCCGATCATGCCGACGGAGTGGGTGCATGTGCTGTTGAAGCCGTGGAACTTCTTCGATGAAACGCCGACCTTGAACCTCAACGCACCGAAGTAGACACGCAGTAACCCCTGTAGGAGCTGGCTTGCCAGCGATGGCGTCCGAAAGTTCGACGTACGACTCAAGACCGCCATCGCCGGCAAGCCGGCTCCTACAGGATCAGGTGGTGTTCATGCACAACAATCACGCGTGCTGCTTGCGATACTCCCCCGGCGCAATGCCGAAGCGCGTTTTGAACGCCGTCGAAAAATAGCTCGAATCAGAAAAACCCCACGAATAACCCAGCACCGACAACTTCTGCTCCTTGCCCGAACGCCGCAGGGATTCGGCGCACAAATCCAGGCGACGGTTCTTGATGTAACGCGCCACCACCAACCCCTTCTTGGCAAACATCCGGTACAGGCCACGGGTCGACATGCCGACTTCCCGTGCCAGCCATTCCGGGCACAGTTCTTCGGAGCGAATGTTCGCGTCGATAAAGCTCAAGGTCTTGCGGAAAATGCGCTCATGCGGATCGGTGCAGTCGTCGCTCTGGCTGATCGCCGGGCGCAACAGACTGACAATCGCCTCCAGCGTCGCTTCACTTTCCTCCCGGGTCAGGTGTTGTTGACGGCTGGCATCCAGGATCAACCGGTGTGACAACATCGCGATGGGGGATGACGCGGCGATCCGGTGACCGCATTTGATCTGATTGAAGCGCAGGGTTTGCTCGACCACTTGATGCGGCAGGATCAACGACAGCTGCCGGGAATTTTCGCCGTAGGTGAAATCGCTGGGCCGTGCGGCATCGATCAGCGTGATGTCGCCGGGTGACAGCAACACCTTGTCGTCGCCCTGGGCCATGCCCGCCGAACCTTCGAGCTGGAACACCGCGAAGTACTTGCCGCCCTCACCCGCCGCGACCTCTTGGGGCGTTCGAAACAGGCGGGCCTGGCATACGTCGACAAAACTGAGCTTGAGCGCATCGCTCTGGTATTCACGGATACGACCGGCAAACTCGTTGCCCAGGGGTTGTGCGTTGAAGGCGCCACAGATCTGGTTGATCTGATGGATCCACAGGTCGAACCCATCATGGCGCTGTGCAGTTGTAGAAATCATGTCAGGCCTCACGCAGGCTTATTTTTATTGTCTACGTCAATCCACACGACATCGGGATGCTTCAAGTCTCCTGAACCGCACCACTCCCGGAACAATGACGTGTTACTTCAGTCCGCCGAAACGTCGATAGAAGCTTTCACCGACATCCGGCAACGGGCCGTCGGCCGTTTCCAGTGCGCTGTTGAGCCACTCTTCGGCCTTGGCGTAAATCAAACGATAAATGTTGCGGCACAACTGTCGGGCGGCGCGGCCTTCCCAATCGCCGGGCAACAACTCGTCCGGCAGTTGCGGGTCGCGCAGCAGCAGCTTGCGGTATTCGTGAATCAGCAGGATCCGCGCCAGGAAGCAATCGGCCGGTTGCAGGTTTTCCTGCTCGCGAAGTGCTTGCCACAGTGGGCGGAACAGCTGGATGAACTCGCTGTAATGGGTCGCCAGCTCTTCGATGTTCCAGCTCTCGCGCACTTGCAGGCGTAGCGCCTTGGAGGCCAACACGTCCTGGGCGGTGGTTTCGAAAACGATGGTGTCTTCCTGGGCGCCGAGGTCGAGCAGCGTCGCGTTGACGTCGGAACGGTCGCTACGCGGACAGGCCAGCACCATCGGCGAAATCGCGCCGAAGCCTTGCCATTCCAATTCTTCGCGCACTTGCTTGCGCTTGTCCTGGGTCAGTTGCGACAACATCACCAGACACCACGAGCCATCCCATGCCGGCATCGTGGTGCTGTAGACCCGCTTGAAGGCCTTGTCGAAACGGCGGCGTCCGGCACCGGTCAGGCTGTAGTAGCTACGACGACCGACTTTTTCGGCGGTCAGCCAGCCTTCCTTGGTCAGGCGGAAAATCGAAGTGCGGATCAGCCGTTCGTTGATGCCGATCGGTTCGAGCAACTGAATCAGACTGCCCAGCCAGACAGTGCCGCCATGGGGTTCGATGGCATCCCCGTACAACGTGATGATCAAGGAGCTGGCGCGGATCGGCGTCTGCTCCTGGAAGCGGGTAATCAGATGGTTCAAGGGCGTCAGGGACGACATGGGCGTTCCGTGCAAAAAAAGAAAAGGAATATACCGAAAGCTATGGGGTTAAGCCCAATCCCTTGTGGGAGCCAGCCTGCTGGCGATGGTGTGTCAGTCGACACCAAGGTAGCTGACACCGCTTCGCCAGCAAGCCGGCTCCTACAGGGGGTCGGTGTTCATGCGTTGCTGCCTTTTGGGCGTAACCCGCTGTCACTAATACGCGGGCGATCCGGCTCCGGTTCGCTCAGCGGTTCGCAGACCTGCATCTGCGTCAGGCAACGCTGGGCCAGTTGCTGATACTCCCGGGTGCCGGCCATCTTCCAGGCCACTTCCTGATCGCTGAGGGTGCGCTTGACGCTGGCCGGGGCGCCCATGACCAGCGACTGCTCCGGGCATTCGAACCCGGCCTTGACGAACGCTGCCGCCGAAACGAATGAACGCGGCCCGATGCGGGCGTTGTCCATCACCACCGCATTCATGCCCACCAGCGCGTCGGCACCGATCCGGCAACCGTGCAACACCGCGCCGTGGCCGATGTGGCCGTTGCGTTCGACCACCGTGTCGCTGTCGGGGAAACCGTGCATCACGCAGGTGTCCTGCAAGTTGGCGCCCTCTTCCAGCACGATTCGCCCGAAGTCCCCGCGCAGGCTGGCCAGCGGACCGACATAGCAATGCGGGCCGATGATCACGTCACCGATCAATACGGCGGACGGGTGCACATAAGCGCTCGGATCAACCACCGGAGTCAGGCCATCAAGGCTGTAGCAGGTCATGGAGACTTCCTTCACAAAGCGATGCGAATAATGACTCATTTTGTATCACATCACTTTTAACAGCACAAAGACTAAAAACCGTATCACTTGAAATACACCTTTCCGACGAATGCCATGACGTCTCTAAAATCGCCACAAAACCCAATGTTTTCTGGAATATTCCTGCTGCCAGCATCCCTTTACAAGGAAGATGAAAAACCAAAAACCACACCATTAGGACACATTAAATCTATTTTCGTATTGCATTTACGTATCACGTTATAGCTATACTTGGGCAAAACCGGCCCCCGCGGCCGATCCAATAACAAGCCGGCACCACGCCGAGCGTGCACCGCGAGAGCATCCGCCATGCCTCTGACCCTTGCCGTCGAATTGATCGAGCCTGGCGTCCGCCTGATTACCCTGCAGCGCCCGCAAGCCCTGAACGCCTTGACCACCGAGTTGCTGGGCGAACTGGCCGCTGAACTGAATATCGCGCAAGCCGACCCCGACACCCGCGCTGTGGTCCTCACCGGCAGTCGCAAGGCCTTCGCCGCCGGCGCCGACATCAAGGAAATGGCCGAACGCAACCTGGTCGGCATCCTCGACGACCCGCGCCAGGTTTCGTGGCAAACCATTACCTGCTTTAGCAAACCGCTGATCGCCGCCGTCAACGGCTTCGCCCTCGGCGGTGGCTGCGAACTGGCGATGCACGCCGACATCATCATTGCCGGTGAAGACGCCCGCTTCGGCCAGCCGGAAATCAATCTCGGGATCATGCCCGGCGCCGGTGGCACGCAACGCCTGCTGCGCGCCGTTGGCAAATCCATGGCCATGCAAATGGTGCTGACCGGCGAGGCGATCGACGCCCGCCAGGCCCAGCGCGCCGGCCTGGTCAGCGAAGTCACCCAGCCGGAATTCACCGTCGAACGCGCCCTGCACATCGCCCGCAACATTGCGGCCAAGGCACCGCTGGCCGTGCGCCTGGCCAAGGAAGCGCTGCTCAAGGCCATGGACACCGACCTGGCCAGCGGCCTGCGTTTCGAACGCCATGCCTTCACCGTGCTGGCGGGCACCCGTGACCGCGACGAAGGCATCGCTGCCTTTCAGGAAAAGCGCACGCCGACCTTCACCGGCCAGTAATCCCAGAACTCGAACGACCGCCAAGAGAGCGCCAAGACCATGAATTTCGAACACATCCTGTTTTCCATCGACGCCGGCGTCGCGCTGCTCAGCCTCAATCGGCCGGACCAGCTCAACAGCTTCAACACCCAGATGCATGGCGAAGTGAAGGAAGCACTCAAGCAAGTTCGGCAAAACCCGGACGTGCGCGTGCTGCTGCTGACAGGCGAAGGCCGCGGTTTCTGCGCCGGGCAGGACCTGAGCGACCGCAATGTCGCGCCAGGCAGCGCTGTGCCGGACCTGGGCGAGTCCATCGAAAAGTTCTACAACCCGCTAATCCGCCAGTTGCGCGACCTGCCTATGCCGGTGATTTGCGCGGTCAACGGCGTCGCCGCTGGCGCCGGCGCCAACATTCCGCTGGCTTGCGACCTGGTGCTGGCGGCGCGTTCGGCGAGTTTCATTCAGGCATTTTGCAAGATCGGCCTGATCCCTGACTCCGGTGGCACCTGGACCCTGCCGCGCCTTGTCGGCATGGCCCGCGCCAAGGCTTTGACCCTGCTGGGTAATCGCCTGAGCGCCGAACAAGCCGAGCAATGGGGCTTGATCTACCAGTGCGTGGACGACGCCGATTTACGCGACGAAGCGCTGAAACTGGCCCGCCATCTGGCGACCCAACCGACCTACGGCCTGGCACTGATCAAACGCAGCCTCAACGCCAGCATGAGCAACAGTTTCGACGAACAGCTGGAACTGGAAAAAGACCTGCAACGCCTGGCCGGGCGCAGCGAGGACTACCGCGAAGGCGTCGGCGCATTCATGGAAAAACGCACCCCAAGCTTCAAGGGACGCTGAGTCATGACCGCACTGAACACCAACGCACGCATCGCCGTGATCGGCGCCGGGGCCATGGGTGCCGGTATCGCCCAGGTCGCGGCCCAGGCCGGCCATCCGGTATTACTGCTGGACAATCGTCCCGGCGCTGCCGCTCAAGCGATTGAAGGTATCGATCGGCAACTGGGCAAGCGAGTCGAGAACGGCAAGCTGTCCGCCGAGTCGCGTAGCGCGACGATTGCCCGCCTGCAAGCGGCAGAAACCATCGAAACCCTGGCTGACTGCGATCTGATCATCGAAGCCATCGTCGAGAACCTTGAGGTCAAACGCGCCCTGTTCCGTCAACTCGAAGGTATTTGCGGCGAGCACTGCATCCTCGCGAGCAACACTTCGTCGCTGTCGATCACCAGCATCGCCGCGCAACTCGAACATCCAAATCGCCTGCTCGGCCTGCACTTTTTCAACCCGGCACCGGTCATGGCGCTGGTGGAAATCGTCTCCGGCCTGGCCAGCGATCCGAAACTCGCCGAATGCCTGTACGACACCGCCAAGGCCTGGGGCAAAAAACCGGTGCACACCCGCTCGACGCCGGGGTTTATCGTCAATCGCGTGGCCCGGCCGTTCTATGCCGAAAGCCTGCGCCTGTTGCAGGAAGGCGCCGCCGATTGCCCGACACTGGATGCCCTGATGCGCGAAGCCGGCGGCTTTGCCATGGGCGCGTTCGAGCTGACCGATCTGATCGGCCACGACGTCAACTACGCCGTGACCTGTTCGGTGTTCGACGCCTATTACCAGGACACCCGCTTCCTGCCGTCGCTGATCCAGAAAGAACTGGTGGACGGCGGACGCCTGGGACGCAAGAGCGGTCAGGGTTTCTACAGTTATGCCGAGGGTGCGGTGCGCCCACAGCCTGCCGAAATAAGCAGTGACGCGGCAATCCAGACCTGCGTGATCGAAGGTCATCTGGGCATCGCCCGGGGCCTGATTCCACGCATGCAGGAACACGGCATCGAAATCATCCAGCGCGACGGCCAAGGATTGCTGCGCGTCGGCGATGCCGTACTGGCCCTGAGCGACGGGCGCATGGCCTGTCAGCGCGCCCAGGAAGATGGATTGCGCAATCTGATTCTGCTGGATCTGGCGTCAGATTATGGACAAGCCAAACGCATCGCTATCAGCTACTCGGCCGGGATCGATCCGGTCGCGCTCGAACAAGGCGTTGCCCTGCTGCAACGGGCCGGCCTCAAGGTCAGCCTGCTCAGCGACAGCCCGGCACTCGCCGTCTTGCGCACCGTGGCGATGCTCGCCAACGAAGCGGCCGACGCCCTGCTGCAAGGCGTGGCCTCGGCCGCCGACATCGATCTGGCCATGCGCGCCGGGGTCAATTATCCGCAAGGGCCGCTGGCCTGGGCCGATGCCATTGGCCTGTCGCACATTCTTCAAACGCTGGAAAACCTGCAAGCCAGTTATGGCGAAGAACGCTACCGGCCGTCGCTGCTGCTGCGCCGTCGCGTCGCCGAAGGGAGAAACCTCCATGACTAATCATGAAGCCATGACGTTGGCCAGCGAATGCGCCCAGGCTTTGCTCCAGCGTGACGCCGCCAGCCTGGGAATGGGCATGCGCCTGCTCTCGGCCGGCCCCGGTTGCTCCCGGGTCGGCATGACCGTGCGGGCCGACATGGTCCAGGGCCACGGCACGTGCCACGGCGGCTATCTGTTCGCGCTCGCCGACTCGGCGTTCGCCTTTGCCTGCAACAGCTACAACGAAGCCACCGTGGCCATCGGTTGCAGCATCGACTACATCGCCCCGGCGCGCCTGGGCGACACGCTGAACGCCGACTGCATCGAGCAGAGCCGTTCCGGTCGCACCGGCAACTATGACGTGCGCATCGAAAACCAGCAGGGTCAGTTGATCGCCCTGTTCCACGGCAAATCCTACAAAGTGCGCGGCCCGGTGCTGGCGCAGGAGACTCCCAATGAATGACGCCCTGATCATCGACGCAGTCCGCACCCCGATTGGCCGTTACGCCGGCGTCCTCAGCGGTGTGCGCGCCGACGACCTCGGCGCCGTACCCTTGCGCGAACTGCTGCGCCGTCACCCGCAAGTCGACTGGACCTCGGTCGACGACGTGATCTACGGCTGCGCCAACCAGGCTGGCGAAGACAACCGCAACGTCGCACGCATGTCGGCGCTGCTGGCCGGGTTGCCGGTCAGCGTGCCGGGCACCACCCTCAATCGCCTGTGCGGTTCCGGGCTGGATGCCATCGGCACCGCCGCCCGCGCCATTCGCAGCGGCGAAACCGGCTTGATGCTGGTGGGCGGCGTGGAATCCATGTCCCGCGCACCGCTGGTGATGGGCAAGGCCGAGCAGGCGTTTTCCCGGTCAGCCGAGATCTTCGACACCACCATCGGCTGGCGCTTCGTCAATCCGCTGATGAAAAAGGCCTACGGCATCGACTCCATGCCAGAAACGGCAGAGAACGTCGCCGAACAGTTCAACATCTCCCGCGCCGATCAGGACGCCTTCGCCCTGCGCAGCCAGCAACGCGCCGCTGCCGCACAGGCCAACGGGCGTCTGGCCAAGGAAATCGTCGCGGTGGAAATTCCGCAGCGTAAAGGTCCGGCCAAAGTGGTCGAGCACGACGAACACCCCCGTGGCGACACCACGCTTGAGCAGCTGGCGAAACTCGGTACGCCGTTCCGCGAAGGCGGCAGCATTACCGCTGGCAATGCCTCCGGGGTTAACGACGGCGCTTGCGCATTGCTGCTGGCCAGCCCGGAAGTCGCCAAGCGTCACGGCCTGACCGCACGGGGCCGCGTTGTCGCGATGGCCACCGCCGGCGTTGAACCACGGATCATGGGCATCGGTCCTGTCCCGGCCACGCGCAAAGTGCTGGAAGTGGCCAACCTGAGCCTGGCCGACATGGACGTGATCGAGCTCAACGAAGCCTTCGCCGCACAAGGTCTGGCGGTGCTGCGTGAACTGGGCCTGAGCGACACCGATCCACGGGTCAACCCCAACGGCGGCGCCATCGCCCTGGGTCATCCGTTAGGCATGAGCGGCGCACGCTTGGTCACCACCGCCCTGCACGAACTGGAAGAACGCAATGGCCGTTACGCCCTGTGCACCATGTGCATCGGTGTCGGCCAGGGGATTGCGCTGATCATTGAGCGTCTATCCCACTAAAGAATCGCGATTCCCAAGGAGCCGAGAGGTATCCTTGGGGCATGCACTCAAAGCCCTTGCGCAAAAGGGCTGGAACACAAAAACAATTCGAGTGAACACATGAACATGCCAATAGCCCAAGCCGTGCTGAATCCTGTGCTGGACCCGCTGGAAACCGCCAGCATCGACGAGCTGCGCCAGCATCAGCTGGAGCGTCTGCGCTGGAGCCTGAACCACGCCTACAACAACGTGCCGCTGTACCGTCAGCGTTTCGATGCGCTGGGCGTGCACCCCGATGACATCAAGTCCCTCGACGACCTGGCGAAATTCCCTTTCACCACCAAGGCCGACCTGCGCGACAACTATCCCTACGGCATGTTTGCCGTGCCAATGAACGACATCGTGCGCCTGCACGCATCCAGCGGCACCACCGGCAAACCGACCGTGGTCGGCTACACCCAGAACGACATCGACACCTGGGCCAACGTGGTGGCGCGTTCGATCCGCGCCGCCGGTGGCCACCGTGGCGACAAGGTGCACATTTCCTACGGCTACGGCCTGTTCACCGGCGGCCTCGGCGCGCACTACGGCGCTGAACGCCTGGGTTGCACGGTGATTCCGATGTCCGGCGGCCAGACCGAAAAACAAGTACAGCTGATCAAGGATTTCCAGCCGGACATCATCATGGTCACGCCGTCCTACATGCTCAACATCGCCGATGAAATCGAGCGCCAGGGCATCGACCCGCACAAACTGGCCCTGCGCCTGGGTATCTTCGGCGCCGAGCCGTGGACCGCCGAACTGCGCAGCGCCATCGAGAACCGCCTGGGCATTACGGCGCTGGATATTTACGGCCTCTCGGAAATCATGGGGCCGGGTGTCGCCATGGAATGCGCCGAAACCAAGGACGGCCCGACCATCTGGGAAGACCACTTCTACCCGGAAATCATTGACCCGGTCACCGGCGAAGTGCTGCCGGACGGACAGATGGGCGAACTGGTGTTCACCTCATTGAGCAAAGAAGCCCTGCCGATGATCCGCTACCGCACCCGCGACCTGACGCGCCTGCTGCCGGGCACCGCACGGCCGATGCGGCGCATCGACAAGATCACCGGGCGCAGCGATGACATGCTGATCATTCGTGGCGTTAACGTGTTTCCGACGCAGATCGAGGAACAGGTTCTCAAAGTTAAACAACTTGCCGAATGCTATGAGATCCATCTGTATCGCAATGGCAACCTGGACAGCGTGGATGTGCATGTCGAGCTCAAGGCTGAGCACCAGCATCTGACCGAGGAACAGCAGAAGGCTGTTTGCGGGGAGCTGAGCAAGCACATCAAGACGTACATCGGGATCAGCTCGCGGATTGTTTTGCAGCCGTTTCATTCGATCAAACGGTCGGAGGGCAAGGCTTGCCACGTGTTGGATAAACGTCCTAAAGCATGACTGCTGCACCCTTTATGGCCCCGCTTATTGCGGGGTTTTTTTTGGGTTTCGTGTGTATATCCGTTTCTTCGGTAACGGCCGCCAATGGTTCCGCTCTTACAGCGGGTCACTTGGAAAAGCCCCAAGTAACCAAGGGCTCTTGCCCCTGACATTCGGTGCCTCGCCGTGGCTCGGCATGCCCTCGCTCCGGTCCTGCTCCGTGGGCCCGCCGCCATCGGCCATCCATGGCCGGGGGCGGCTAACCCGGCATCCATGCCGGGTTACCCACTGCGCAGAACCTCCACTCGGCCTCACGAGGGGGCGTACACCGCAAAAGCGCCCGAGGCGGCCTACCGGCCGGCCTGGTTCTGATGCGTACGCGCCCCCCTGTAGGAGCTGTCGAGTGCAACGAGGCTGCGATCTTTTGACTCTGTTTTTTTACAGGCAGGATCAAAAGATCGCAGCCTTCGGCAGCTCCTACGGAGTGATACATCCGCGAGTTCAGGTCGGCTGTTGGGCCGCCATCGCTGGCAAGCCAGCTCCTACAGTTGATCGGCGTACCTCCACACTCCTCACCACTCATCAGGCCGAGCGTTAGCTCGCCTGCAGCTTTTGATCTCGGGAAAGTGATACATCCGCGAATTCAGGCCGGCTGTAAGGCCGCCATCGCTGGCAAGCCAGCTCCTACAGTTGATCGGCGTACACCCACGCTCTTCACCACTCACCAGGCCGAGCGTTAGCTCGCCTTCCGCTTTTGATCTCGGGAAAGTGATACATCCGCGAATTCAGGTCGGCTGTTGGGCCGCCATCGCTGGCAAGCCAGCTCCTACAGTTGATTGGCGTACACCACGCTTCTCACCACTCATCAGGCCGAGCGTTAGCTCGCCTTTCGCTTTTGATCCACCCGCCCCCTCGGGAGGCTGAGTGGAGGTGTTCATCCGGGGATTGGCGCGCAGCGCCGTTCGACGCAGTCGAACTCATTGCATGTAGGTCGTAGCGAAGCAGACCGGAGGGCAATGCCCCCGGATGAATGCCGGAGCGAAGGAAAGCCGAGCCTCAGCGAGGGGCCGTACGTAAGGGGCGAGACCTTTTGGTTACTTTTGGCTGGGCCGGCACTCCGGGCGTTTGCCAAAAGTGACCCGCTGTAAGAGCGGAACCATAAGTCGCCATTACCGCAGCAACGGATATGTACACCCCCCCAAAAAAGCGACCCCCCATCCAAAGCGATACAAAAAACAAATACGACACGTCATTTTGTGTTTGATATTAATTTCCGTATCGCTTATAAAGTTCTCCATGCCTCAGAACAGATTCAAGGCGGGAGAACAAAAATGTACGCACAGCTCGTAGAAACAGGCGTCAAGCGCATCAAGGACCTCTCGGAAATGTCCGAAGAGGAACGCGCCTTCCAGGAAAAAATCGATTCAGAAATCAAGATCGAAGCCAAGAACTGGATGCCAGATGCTTACCGCCAGACTTTGATCCGGCAGATTTCCCAGCACGCCCACTCCGAAATCGTCGGCATGCTGCCCGAAGGCAACTGGGTCACCCGCGCGCCAAGCCTCAAACGCAAACTGCAACTGATGGCCAAGATCCAGGACGAAGCCGGCCACGGCCTGTACCTGTACAGCGCCATGGAAACCCTCGGTGCCGACCGCGATGAAGAGATCGCCAAGCTGCACAGCGGCAAGGCCAAGTATTCGAGCATCTTCAATTACCCGACGCTGAACTGGGCCGACATGGGCGCGGTGGGCTGGCTGGTGGATGGCGCGGCGATCGTCAACCAGGTGGTGCTGCAGCGTACGTCCTACGGCCCCTACTCCCGGGCCATGGTGCGCATCTGCAAGGAAGAGAGCTTCCACCAGCGCCAGGGCTACGAAATCCTCCTGACCATGATGCGCCACGGTACCCAGGCGCAAAAAGACATGGTCCAGGACGCGATCAACCGCCTGTGGTGGCCGTCTCTGATGATGTTCGGCCCAAGCGACGAACACTCGCCGAACAGCGCGCAATCCATGGCCTGGAAGATCAAGCGCCAGAGCAACGACGAACTGCGCCAGCGCTTCATCGACCAGACCATTCCGCAGCTGGAGTTGCTGGGCTGCACCTGCCCAGACCCGGACCTTAAGTGGAACGCCGAAACCGGCCACTACGACTTCGGCGACATCCAGTGGAGCGAGTTCTACGAAGTGCTCAAGGGCAACGGCCCGTGCAACCAGGAACGCGTCACCACCCGCCGCAAGGCGATTGAAGACGGTGCCTGGGTTCGCGAAGCCGCCGTCGCCCACGCCCGCAAAAAACAAAACAAGAACGCCGCCTGAGTCGGCCACCTGATGTGGAGTAACTGAAATGTCCGAGTGGACCCTCTTCGAAGTTTTCGTGCGCAGCAAGCACGGCCTCAACCACAAGCACGTCGGTAGCGTGCATGCCGCCGACACCACCATGGCCATCGAGAACGCGCGCGAGCTGTACACCCGTCGCAGCGAAGGCGTGAGCCTGTGGGTGGTGCCTTCGGCGCTGATCACCGCCTCGTCGCCGGATGAAAAAGACCCGCTGTTCGATCCGTCGGACGACAAGGTTTACCGCCATGCCAGCTTTTACGAGCTGCCGGCCGAAGTCGGGCACATGTGAGGTCGACCATGGACAACAAGACTGATCTGATCGAATACCTGTTGCGCCTCGGCGACAGCGCCCTGATCCAGGGCCAGCGCCTGTGCCAATGGTGCGGCAAGGCCCCGGCACTGGAAGAAGAGCTGGCGCTGATGAACGTCGGCCTCGACCTGGTGGGCCAGGCGCGCAACTGGCTGGAATACGCCGCTGAACTGCTGGACGACGGCCGTAATGCCGATGACCTCGCATTCCGCCGCGACGAACGCGCTTATCGCAACCTGCTGCTGGTGGAACAACCCAACGGCGACTTCGCGGTGACCATGCTCAAGCAGTTCCTCTACGACGCCTGGCACTTGCCGGTGGTGCAAGGTCTGAGCCAGTCCAGCGACGAACGCATCGCCGGGATCGCCGCCAAAGCCGTCAAGGAAGTGACCTATCACCTGCGCCGCTCCGGCGAATGGATCGAGCGCATGGGTGACGGCACCGAGGAAAGCCACAAGCGCATGCTCGCGGCAATCCCCGAAGTCTGGCGCTTCACCATCGAACTCATCGCCGCCGATGACAGTGAACAACGCTTGAACGCAGCCGGCATTACCCCGGACATCGCCAGCGTGGCTGCCCAATGGCAAGCCAAGGTCGAGCAGATTTTCACCAGCGCCACCCTGCCCGTGCCTGCCGCGCCGAGCTATTTCTACCTGAATGCTCGTACCGGCCTGCACACCGAACACCTGGGCATTCTGCTGGCTGAAATGCAGTTCCTGCCACGAGCGTATCCCGATGCAACCTGGTGATTTGATCGCCAGCGACCTCGGCGCCCGGCCGGCTCAACCGACCGACCTGGCGGCTGCGTGGGCGATTCTGTCTGAGATCATGGACCCGGAAGTGCCGGTGGTCAGCGTGGTTGACCTGGGCATCGTCCGCGACCTCGACTGGCAGGCCGGTCACCTTCACGTGGTGGTCACGCCGACCTACTCCGGTTGCCCGGCCACCGAAGTGATCGAGAGCGACATCCGCGAAGCGCTGGAACTCGCCGGATTCAAGGCGCCGCAACTGGAACGCAAATTGACCCCGGCCTGGACCACCGACTGGATCAGCGACAGCGGTCGCGAACGTCTGCGCGCCTACGGCATCGCACCGCCCGAGGGCAGCACCAGCAAGCGCAGCCTGCTCGGTGAAAGCCCGCAGGTTGTGTGCCCGCAGTGCGGCAGCGCCCACACCGAGGTGCTCAGCGAGTTTGGTTCCACCGCGTGCAAGGCGTTGTATCGCTGCGTCGATTGCCGGGAACCGTTCGACTATTTCAAGTGCATCTGAGCGGCGAATCGGCCGTCCCAGCTGGAGAATAACAATGAGCAAATTTCACAGCCTGACCATCAAGGACGTGCGCGCCGAGACCCGTGACGCGGTGTCCATCGCCTTCGAGATTCCGCAGGAATTGCAAGACAGCTTTCACTACACCCAAGGCCAGCACCTGGTGATGCGCACCCAACTGGACGGCGAAGAAGTTCGTCGATCCTATTCGATCTGCACCGGGGTCAACGACGGTGAGTTGCGTGTCGCCATCAAGCGTGTGGCGGGTGGGCGCTTCTCGGCGTTTGCCAACGAACAACTGAAAGCCGGACACACCCTGGAAGTGATGCCACCGGCCGGGCACTTCTGCGTTGAACTCGACCCGGCGCGCCATGGCAATTACCTGGCCGTGGCGGCAGGTAGCGGGATCACGCCGATCCTGTCGATCATCAAGACCACCCTGGAAACCGAGCCCCACAGCCGCGTCACGCTGCTATACGGCAACCGCTCCAGCTCCGGCGCGTTGTTTCGCGAGCAACTGGAAGATCTGAAAAACCGTTACCTGCAACGCCTGAACCTGATCTTCGTGTTCAGCCGCGAGCAGCAGGACGTCGACCTGTACAACGGCCGGATCAACGCCGACAAGTGCGAGCAACTGTTCAGCCGCTGGCTCGACGTCAAGGCCCTCGACGCCGCGTTCATCTGCGGCCCGCAGGAAATGACCGAGACCGTGCGCGACAGCCTCAAGGCCAAGGGCATGCAACCCGAGCGCATCCACTTCGAACTGTTCGCCGCCGCCGGCAGCGAGCAAAAACGCGAAGCCCGTGAGGCGGCGCGCCAAGTGGATTCAGCGGTGAGCCAGATCACCGTGATCAGCGACGGCCGCGCCCTGGCCTTCGACCTCCCGCGCAACAGCATGAGCATCCTCGACGCGGGTAACGAGCAAGGTGCGGAACTGCCCTACTCGTGCAAGGCCGGCGTGTGCTCGACCTGCAAGTGCAAGGTCATCGAAGGCGAAGTGGAAATGGACAGCAACCACGCCCTGGAAGACTACGAAGTGGCCGCCGGCTATGTGCTGTCGTGCCAGGCCTTCCCGATCAGCGACAAAGTGGTACTGGATTTCGATCAGCTCTGAAAAGCAACACCTCCCTGTAGGAGCCGGCTTGCTGGCGATAAGGCCAATGATTTCACCGGTGATTTCACCGGCCTTATCGCCAGCAAGCCGGCTCCTACAGGGGGAAAACCGTGGTCACCCCAAAAAAAACAAAAAAAGGACGCTACCCATGAGCCCGCAAGAAGTAGAACTCATCCGCCAGCACCCGGATTTCATCCAGCTGGTTCGCCGTAAACAGAAGCTGTACTGGTCGCTGAGCCTGGCCATGCTGGTGATTTACTACGGCTTCGTGCTGCTGGTGGCTTTCTCCCCTTCTACCCTCGGCCAATCCCTGAACGGCGGCGTGACCACCGTGGGCATGCTGGTGGGTGTCGTCATTGTCGGGCTGGCCTTTGCGCTGACCGGGTTCTATGTCTATCGCGCCAACAACGTGATCGATCCGCTGAATGAAAAACTCAAGCAGGAGTGCGCCCGATGAGCCGCCTTATCGCGTTGTTCCTGCTGCCGCTGGCGGCTGTCACGGATGTTGCGCTGGCCGCCGACGGCGCCGCCCGCCCACTGAACTGGAACGCCATCGGCATGTTCCTGGTGTTCGTGCTGTTCACCCTTGGCGTGACACGCTGGGCGGCACTTCGCACCCGCTCCACCAGCGATTTTTATACCGCTGGCGGCGGCATGACCGGTTTCCAGAACGGTCTGGCGATTGCCGGCGACATGATCTCGGCGGCCTCGTTCCTCGGCATCTCCGCGATGATGTTCCTCAATGGCTACGACGGCTTGCTCTACGCACTGGGCGTTTTGGCTGGCTGGCCGATCATCCTGTTCCTGATTGCCGAGCGCCTGCGCAACCTGGGCAAGTACACCTTTGCCGACGTGGTTTCCTATCGACTGGAACAGACCCCGGTGCGCCTGACCTCTGCCTTCGGCACCCTGACCGTGGCCCTGATGTACCTGGTGGCGCAGATGGTCGGCGCCGGCAAGCTGATCGAATTGCTGTTCGGCATCGACTACCTCTACGCCGTGATGCTGGTCGGCGTATTGATGGTGTTCTACGTGACCTTCGGCGGCATGCTCGCCACCACCTGGGTGCAGATCATCAAGGCGGTGATGCTGCTGTTCGGCACCACCTTCATGGCATTCATGGTGCTCAAGCACTTCGGCTTCAGCACTGAAGCGATGTTTGCCGGCGCAACCGCCGTGCACGCCAAGGGCAACGCGATCATGGCCCCCGGCGGCTTGCTGTCCAATCCGATCGATGCGATTTCTTTGGGCTTGGGAATGATGTTCGGCACCGCCGGCCTGCCGCACATCCTGATGCGTTTCTTCACCGTCAGCGATGCCAAGGAAGCGCGTAAAAGCGTGTTCTACGCCACCGGTTTTATCGGCTACTTCTACTTGCTGCTGATCATCGTCGGCTTCGGCGCCATCGTCATGGTCGGCACCGATCCGGCGTTCCGTGACGCCAACGGCGCGATCATCGGCGGCGGCAACATGATCGCCGTGCACCTGGCCCAGGCGGTAGGCGGCAACCTGTTCCTTGGTTTCATCTCGGCGGTCGCTTTCGCCACCATTCTGGCGGTGGTGGCCGGGCTGGCACTGTCCGGCGCCTCGGCGGTGTCCCACGACCTGTATGCCTGCGTGATGCGTAAAGGAAAGGCCACCGAGCAACAGGAAATCCGCGTTTCGCGCATCGCCACCCTGTGCATCGGTGTGCTGGCGATCATCCTTGGCCTGCTGTTCGAATCGCAGAACATTGCCTTCCTCTCGGGCCTGGTGCTGGCCATCGCCGCGTCGGTGAATTTCCCGGTGCTGTTCCTTTCGATGTACTGGAAAGGCCTGACCACCCGTGGCGCCGTCACCGGCAGCCTGGCGGGCCTGGTGTCGGCGATTGTGTTGCTGGTGCTGAGCCCGGCGGTGTGGGTCAACGTGCTGCATCACGACAAGGCGCTGTTCCCTTACTCCAACCCAGCGCTGTTTTCCATGAGCCTGGCGTTCTTCAGTGCATGGCTGTTTTCCGTCACCGATACCTCGCCCCGTGCAGCCCTTGAGCGCGGTCGTTATCTGGCGCAGTTCATCCGTTCGATGACTGGCATTGGTGCCTCTGGCGCCAGCAAACACTGAATAACGACCGATGAGTTGGTAGGGAATAAAAATAATGAAACCCGCACGTACTGCACCTTTTGAATCACTGTTTTCGCTGGCCGCCGCATTGAGCCTGCCCATGATCGCGCCCTGCGCCATGGCCGACTTCATCGGCGACAGCAAGGCCCGCATTGATATGCGCAATCACTACATCAATCGCGATTTCCGTCAGGACAACGCGCCGCAATCCAAGGCCGAAGAATGGGCCCAGGGATTCACTGCGCGCATCGAGTCCGGGTTCACCGACGGTACTTTCGGTGTCGGTCTCGACGCACTGGGCGAACTGGGGCTCAAGCTCGACTCCAGTCCTGATCGCCGTGGCACCGGGCTGCTGCCGTTCGGCCCGCAGAGCCATGAGCCCGACGACGAGTACAGCGAACTGGGGCTGACCGGCAAACTGCGCGTATCCAAAAGCGTATTGAAACTCGGCACCCTGCAACCCTTGCTGCCGGTCGCGACCTATAACGACACACGCCTTTTGAGCTCGACCTTCGAGGGCGGCTTGTTGACGAGTCAGGACATCAATGGCCTGACCCTGAACGCCGGACGTCTGACCAAGGCCAACCTGCGGGATTCTTCCAGCAACGATGACATCGGCTACGGCGCCGCCAGCAGTGATCACTTCGATTTCGGCGGAGGCAGCTACGCATTCAGCCCGCAACTGAACGTGAGCTACTACTACGGCAAGCTTGAACAGATCTATCGCCAGCAATTCGTCGGGCTGGTGCATATGCAACCTTTGGGCAGCGGCTTCAACCTGCGCAGCGACATACGCTACTTCGACAGTCGCGGCGATGGCGCCGAAAAGGCCGGACGCATCGACAACCGCAACTTCAACAGCATGTTCACCGTGTCCCACGGCGCCCACAAGGTCAGCGCGACCTACCAGCAATTGTCCGGCGACAGCGCCTTCCCGTTTCTCAACGGTGGCGATCCGTACGTGGTCAACCTGGTGACCTACAACACCTACACCCGCGCCGAAGAGGACTCCTGGCAACTGCGTTACGACTATGACTTCGCGGCGCAAGGCATTCCCGGCCTGACCTTCATGACCCGCTACACCGACGGCAGCCATGTCAAGGCGGGCAGGGTCGACAACGGCAGCGAATGGGAGCGCGACACCGACATCAGTTATGTCATCCAGAGCGGCCCGTTCAAGGACGTCAGCTTGCGCTGGCGCAACGTGACCTTCCGTTCCGGTAATGGCTTGACGACCGACATCGATGAGAACCGCTTGATCGTCGGTTACACCCTGGCGCTTTGGTAATTCCGAAACAGTGCGGCTGCGGCCGCACTTACACTTTTCACAATCAGGAGCAATCGTGATGTCTCACGCCCCTACCCCGCATGCCCCTACCCTGCAGAGTTTCATCGCTGGTCGCTGGATCGGCCAACAGGGCGCGCAAGTGCTGCGCAGTGCCATCGACGGCCATGAAATCGCCCGTACCCACGAAGAGCGCCCGGATTTCGCCGAAGCCATCGAGCATGGCCGCCGCCAAGGCATCAGCGGCTTGATGGCGCTGGACTTCCAGCAGCGCGCCCAGCGTCTCAAGGCCCTGGCCCTGTACCTGAGCGAGCGCAAGGAACAGCTCTACGCGATTTCCCACCACAGCGGCGCAACCCGGGCCGACAGCTGGATCGACATCGAAGGCGGTAACAGCACGTTGTTCACCTACGCCAGCCTCGGTTCCCGTGAACTGCCGTCGGGCAACGTCGTCCACGAAGGCCCGGCGATGCAGTTGAGCAAACTGGGCACCTTCGCCGGTACGCACATTCTGGTGCCACGCGGCGGCCTGGCCGTGCACATCAACGCGTTCAACTTCCCGATCTGGGGCATGCTGGAAAAATTCGCCCCGAGCTTCCTTGCCGGCATGCCGTGCATCGTCAAACCGGCCAGCGCCACCAGTTACCTGACTGAAGCCGTGGTCCGCCTGATGGACGAATCCGGCCTGTTGCCGGCGGGCAGCCTGCAATTGATCATCGGTGGCACCGGCGACCTGCTCGACCGTCTGCAAGGCCAGGACGTGGTGACTTTCACCGGTTCCGCCGACACCGCGGCCAAGCTGCGGGTCAACCCGAACCTGATCCGCAATTCGGTACCGTTCAACGCCGAAGCCGACTCGCTGAACTGCGCAATCCTCGCTCCGGACGTGACCCCGGATGACGAAGAGTTCGAGCTGTTCATCAAGGAAGTCGCCCGGGAAATGACCACCAAGGCCGGGCAGAAATGCACCGCCATCCGCCGCGCCATCGTCCCGGCCAAGCACATCGACGCCGTGGCTACCCGCCTGCGCGCTCGTCTGGCCAAAGTCGTGGTCGGCGACCCGTCGGTGGAAGGCGTGCGCATGGGCGCACTGGCTTCCCACGATCAGCAGAAAGACGTGAGCGAACGTCTGGAAGCGCTGTTGCAGAGCAGCGACATGCTGTTCGGTGCCCGCGACGGTTTCGAACCGCGCGGTGAAAATGTCGACAAAGGCGCGTTCTTCGCCCCGACCCTGTTGCAGGCCCGTGACCCACACGCCGAAGGCGGCGCCCACGATATCGAAGCGTTCGGCCCGGTTAGCACCCTGATGGCCTACGACGATCTGGACGAAGCACTGGCCCTGGCCGCACGCGGCAGAGGCAGCCTGGTGGCGAGTTTGATCACCAAAGACCCGAAAATCGCCGCCAAAGCCATCCCGGTAGCGGCCGCATTGCATGGTCGTCTGTTGGTGCTGGATCGCGAGTCCGCTGGCGAATCCACCGGCCACGGCTCGCCGCTGCCACAACTCAAGCATGGCGGCCCGGGACGTGCTGGCGGTGGTGAAGAACTCGGCGGCCTGCGAGCAGTGAAGCACTACCTGCAACGTGCAGCGGTGCAAGGCTCGCCAACCATGCTGGCAGCAGTCACCGGCGAATTCGTCCGTGGCGCGAAAGTCATCGAGACTGAAGTCCATCCGTTCCGCCGCCACTTCCAGGACCTGCAGATCGGCGAGTCGCTGCTGACCCACCGTCGCACCGTCACCGAAGCGGACCTGGTGAACTTCGGCTGCCTGTCGGGCGACCACTTCTATATGCACTTCGACGATATCGCGGCCAAGGAATCGCAATTCGGCAAGCGCATCGCCCACGGTTACTTCGTGCTCTCGGCGGCAGCCGGTCTGTTCGTCTCCCCTGGCGTCGGCCCGGTACTGGCCAACTACGGCCTGGACACTTTGCGCTTCATCAACCCGGTGGGCATCGGCGACACCATCCAGGCGCGCCTGACCTGCAAGCGCAAGATCGACCAGGGCAAGACTAGCCCGCAAGGCATCCCGCAAGGGGTGGTGGCGTGGGACGTGGAAGTCACCAACCAGTTGGGAGAGCTGGTGGCCAGCTATGACATCCTGACGCTGGTGGTGAAGCGCGAGGACTAAACCCGCCTCAGAGATCGTTCCCACGCCGTGGGAACGATCCTTCAACGTTGAACGGCGATCAAACGCGTAAAACAAGCAACGCCGGATGATCGCGGCACGCGCTGAGCACCATGTAATCTGGCGCCAGGCACCCAATCCTGATGAAAAACCATTTGAACACGAACCCGCACATTGCCCGGTGGTCATAACAGGTGATGGCATCGCGATGGATCAGCGGCCCTGGGCCTCATTCAAGCGCGAAGCTGCATTTCACACACTGTAGGGTGCGCCGGATAACGTTCAGCGAACTCGGTCCCTGTCTGAGGCAGGTGCTGATCGCTGCCTTGCATCCAATGCTCCCTCTTCGGAGTACGGAAATGACTCAATCAATGCGGTACTTTCTGTCGTTCTTCCTCGCGGTTGCAACACTGGCATCGGCAAGTCTGCTGAACACTGCAGCAGCGGCCAGTGCCGAGGACCTGAATGCCGACGCTCGCCAAGCGTTGCAACTGCTCTACAAGAGCAATCCAACTGCCGAAACCCTCTCACGCCAGGCCAAAGCCATACTGGTCTTCCCGAAAATCATCAAAGCAGGACTCGTGTTCGGTGGCAGCTATGGCGAAGGCGTGCTGATGAAGGGCACTAAAGTAGAGAACTATTACAACTCGGTCAGCGGGTCGTGGGGGCTGCAGGCCGGCGCCCAGTCGTATGGCTATGCGGTGTTTCTGATGACCGACAAGGCATTGAAATACATCACCGAAACCAAAGGCTGGGAAATCGGTGTAGGCCCCACCGTTGTCGTGGTGGATGAAGGGGTTGCGAAAAACCTGTCCAGCTCGACGATCAAAGACGACGCTTATGCCTTCATCTTCGACCAACAAGGGTTGATGGCCGGGATCAGTATCGAGGGTACGAAGATTTCCCTTATCAAGCGCTGACTTCTTTGAGATCGATTCCTGTCAGAGGGTATTGGCAGGAATCGACCTCTTCTGCGCACATTTCGCCCTCCCGTTGCCTCCCGTAAACACCCGTGAATCTTTGCGCCAACCGCTCAAATCAGTGCGGCAATGCATCATTGGCAAAAATTGTTTGTTTACGCCCTTCAAAAAACCGCATTGAAGCTAAGCTCAAGGGCTCGCAGGGTTGGTTTTTGCCTGCCTGACATTGATCCACTCACTTCAAGCCTGCCTGACCACATAGGGGGTGCAATGCGCATTCCAGTCCTTTACACGTTGTCAGCTGTACTGTTTTTGAGCGGATCCACCTGCCTGGCGCAGTCAACGACCGCACCCGCCAACGTCGTCAGCCCGGCACCCGCCGCGGCGTTGGCCAAAACCCCGGTGTTTACCCAGGAACAGTTGGATCAGATGCTGGCACCCATTGCGCTTTACCCGGACCCGTTGCTGGCCCAGGTACTGATGGCAACCACCTACCCCGGCGAGATCACGGAGGCGGTAGCCTGGTCGAAGGCTCATCCGGACGCCAAGGGCGACGATGCGGTCAAACAAGTGGCGAGCCAGCCCTGGGATCCGAGCGTGCAGGCCCTGGTCGCTTTCCCTCAGGTTCTGGCAACGCTGGGGCAAGATCCCGTCTGGGTACAACGCCTGGGGGATGCCTTCCTGGCACAGCCCGACGATGTCATGCAGGGCGTGCAACGCTTGCGTCATCAGGCGCAGGCGGCAGGCAACCTGCAGAGCAATCAATATCAGAACGTGACCATCCAGAATAGTCCCGCACCGGCGCCGGCCCCCGCACAGGAAGCCCCTGCTCCAGCCCCCGCCAGCAGCTCTACCATCATCATTCAGCCCGCCGATCCGCAGGTGGTGTACGTGCCCACCTATAACCCGACAACCACGTACGGCACCTGGGCTTACCCGGCGTCACCTCCCGCGTACTATCCACCGCCACCTGCGTATTACCCAGGTCAGGCTTTGATGGCCGGGCTGGCATTCGGGACCGGTGTGGCTATCGTTGGGGCGTTGTGGGGCGAATGTGACTGGGACGATAACGACGTCGACATCGACGTCGACCGTTACAACAACATCAATGCCAACAATCGAATCAACAACGGTAACTGGGAACACAACCCGGTTCACCGCAACGGCGTGCCTTATCGCGACGGCAAGAGCCGGGAACAGTACGGTCGCCAACTCAACGGTGCGAATCAGCGTGAAGCCTACCGAGGCGACAACGCCCAACGTGCCCAGGCTCGTGAAAACGCCCGCAGTTCCATGGACCGGGCCGGTATCGAAAGACCGCCCACCAGCAACCTCGAAGCCCGTGACCAAGCACGCAGAGCCCAAGCCGGAACCTCGGACAGAAATCGGGCACAAGCAGGAGCAGACCGGCCTAGAACGGCTGACAGAAGCCAGGGCACGGCCAGAAATACTCGGGATAATCAGCAACAGAGAAATCAGTCCTCTCAGTTGAATCAGCGTAGAGACGGTCAAGCGCAAACGCGGCAAGCCAGCCAAAAGCGGCCCAAAGCCAGTACCGGTAGTGCCCGCAACAATGCGTTCGCCGGCGCCCGCTCACCGTCGAGGACTCAAGCTCAGGCCAACCGTGGCCGGGCCAGCCAGGCCTCTGCCCAACGTCCCCAAGCCTCGCGATCGGCCGGTCAGCAGGTCAGTCGGCCGTCCAATCCACCATCGCGTCAAAGGGGGGGCCGCCGTTGAAAAATCATCCTCAAGTGAAACGACTCATGGGCTCGCTCCCTCAGGTGCTTGCGCTGACGGCCGGCTTGCTGTGGTCGTGTATCGCATCGGCACAGCAGGTATTTCCAACGCCAGAAAAGGCTGTCGAAGCGTTCGTCGAAGCATTGGGCACGGAGCACGCCGACCAGGCACGCCTGACAGAGTTGCTGGGCAGCGAATGGCACAGCTTCATCCCGCGCGAAGGCGTACAGCGCAAAGACGTGGATGCATTTTTGCAGCATTACCGCGAGCAACACCGGATTGAAAAAACCGGTGATCGAAAGGCTGTTCTGGACGTCGGTGCAGACCACTGGACAATGCCTATTCCGTTGGTCGAAGACGCCAATGGCTGGCGCTTCGACACGAAGGCCGGCAGTGCCGAAATCCGTGCACGTCGAATTGGCCGCAACGAGCTTAACGCGGTGCAATCGGTGCTGGCCTATCACGATGCCCAGATGGACTACGCGGCAGTGGACCGTGACGGTGACGGCGCCCTCGAATACGCACAGAAAATCTTCAGCACCGAAGGCAAGCACGACGGACTCTACTGGGCAGACGACGGCAGCGGCCAGATCAGCCCGCTCGGGCCTTCGTTCGGCAGAGCCATTGCCGACGAAGAATGGCGCGGCTACCGCTTTCGCATCCTTAAAGGCCAGGGCCCTTCGGCGCCCGGTGGCGCCTATAACTATCTCATCGGCGACAAGATGAGCCGAGGTTTTGCGCTGATCGCCTGGCCAGCGAAATACAACGACACCGGAGTGATGAGCTTCATGATCAGTCATGAAGGTCAGGTGTTCGAGAAGGACCTGGGGCCCGATGGAGAAAAAATCGGGCAAGCGATGAAGCGCTTCGATCCGGATGCCAGTTGGAAGGAAGTGGATGTAGACAAGGATCAATAACCGTTACCTAACGGAGATTAAGCCAGTTCGGGACACTCGAACTCATCGCGACACAGCTCGCATAACGCTTGCAGGCCAGGACGCTGGGGGATTCCGGCGGTACCGAAACCTGCACGGTCACCACCAGGGAAAACAGGACAAACAAGGGGACGACATAGGCAAGAAGACTTTTTATTTTCATTGTCAGTGCTCTCATGACCTTTGAATCCGACCTGCTCCACTGCCATGCCTTGCAGGGTGGCAGTGCCGCCGCGCGCGGCGCCTTCGAGGACAAATGCTTATCGCGGGAAGGCGCCTTGTTGCTCTGTCAACGCTCGTCGACCGTAATGAACTCGCGACGCTCGGCCATGAATGCCGGCACGTCGTCCTCATTGGTGAAGAACTGCTCGTACCACTCGCGCAGCTGGTAAACCGGGCCGTCGGTTTCTGCCAGCACCGGCTTGTCGATACGGATCTTGTGCTTCCAGATCACCACGTCCTGATAGAACGAGTCGCGGTTGCCCTGGACATAGGCCTTGGCCACTTCCTGGTTTTGTTCTTCAGTCCAGCCTGGTACGCGCTTGACCATGCAACCAAAGCGCAGGTCGAAGCTGTTCGGCGTCACCGGTACGTGGCTGTTAAGCAAAATCGCGTGGATGCGCACGTCGCCGAACATCGAGCTGATGTGCGTGAAGTGCGTGGCCGGGCCGTAGTAAGCCGATGGCGCGATCAGGTCACCGCCCAGGCGTTCGGAATCGCCATGGAAAATCTGATGGCCGATATGCCCTTCGAACACATTGGCGAAATACTTCGTCGGCGTCCCGTGCACCGGCCCGAAGTGCTGGGCATCTACCAGGTTATCAACCAACTCCCGTGGGTTGGTTTCGATGTGCATGGTGTCGATGTTCCAGTCATGAACCCAATCCGGATCATCCATCTCAGGCATATGTGGAATGATCACGCCCTCTTTTGGCGGGCGGCCTTCGGGGTTGTTCCAGACGAACAGCAGGTTGTTTTCCTCGCAGGTCAACCAGCTGCGGGTCTTGGCCTTGGGTGGAATGCGTTTGCAGTAAGGAATCTCTACGCACTTACCGCCAGTGTCGTACTTCCAATGGTGGAACGGGCAGACCAGCTTGTCGTTTTCGATGGTGCCCTGGGACAGGTCCGCGCCCATGTGCGGGCAATAGGCATCCAGAATACTGATCGTGCCCTGGCTGTCGGCAAAGGCCACCAGGCGGGTGCCGAAGACTTCCAGGGTATGGGGTTTGCCATCGCGGTAATCGCTGGCATTGCCCAGACAGTGCCAGCCGCGCGCGTAACGGTGGGTACGCTGGGCGTTCTCGATGTTGATTTCAGCGAGTTTCGTCATTGTTATTGTTCCTCGAGTGCAGACTTCGGGGCAGGCAATGCCCCCAAGAAATACAGGGTGATCCCATGGCGAACATCATTGAGGAGTCGCGCAAGCAGATCATCCTTCAGTTGGACTAGATCAAATGCGAGCCACTCTCAATCGGCGCCCATGGCCCGACGGGCGCCGTGCTTGAGGGTTATTGGCCGAAGCGCCGAGCGGCTTCCGGACCAAAGTCGCGGGGACTGAAACCGGGTTTGTTCAACAGGTAACCGTTGCGCTGCTCGTTGATCAGGTTGAACGCCAGGTAGCTGCCGGCATTGAGGTCGTAATACAGGCCGACGCCTGCTTGCTGGCGCTGGCTTTCGTAGGCGTAGAAGTAGTTGACCATTGAGGTACGCCACAGCTCGCCACGGTTGTCGTAATTGTCGGCGAGCATCGGGAACCAGGTGTCTTCGTCGACATACAACTTGCGTTTGCCATACAAGTGGCGATACCCGGGTTTGAGAGTGCCTTCCAGCTCCCAAACACGATGACGCTCATAGCGCATGACGTCGGGATTGATGTGGCCGGGGGTCAGCAGGTCGGCGTACTTAAGATTGCCCGCGTGCAGGCGATAGGTGTTGTAGGGAATGTACATCTCGCGCTTGCCGACGATCTTCCAGTCGTAGCGCTGGCCCGAACCGTTGAACAGGCGCACTTCGTCCACCGTGATCGAGCCACCACTGCCAGGGAACGACATGTCGAAACCATAACCCGGCGATTGACGCACACGGCGGGTGCCGGGATCGTAACGCCAGGCCTGGCGCGGTTCGGTCTTATCGTTCCAGAACTCGGTGCCGGTATTGATCTCGCCCTTGTCCCGTTGCGGCAGCAAGGTCTCGTTGAGATAGAACGACGAGTTGCCGGAGGTTTCGCCAATCTTGCCCGGCTCCAGCGACGGCGCCAGGTTGCGCGAATGCACGCGACCCCAGTTGATGTTGCCGTCCTTGAGCACGTAGGCGTTATCCGAGACATATTCCTCGGTCCAGGCGCGCAAGGTAAACGTCGAGGCGTTTTTCAATAGTTCCAGGCCGCTGCGCGGTACTGGGAACGGTGTGCCGCCGGTCTTGCCGACCACGCCTTCGCCGTCATCCACCAAACGCGCGACACTGGCGTTTTCACGCGTGGCCTGGCAGACCGCGTCGTTGTAACGAAAATCCCGATGCGAGGGATAGACCGGCATTTTGTAAGTGCCCGGGTACAGCTTGAACAGCGCTTTCTGGCCGTCGGACAGGTAGTCGCTGTATTGCGCAATGTTCTGCGCGGTGATCACGAACAGCGGCTTTTCGTCCGGGTACGGATCCACCGGATGGTTGCCCGTGCCCTTGAAATCGACGTGGGGCGGTGCACCCAGCCACTTGCCGCTGAACGCTGGAATGCTACCGTCGGCATTGCCGGCCTTTTCCGCGCCCAGGCACGTCAAGTCGTTGCCCAAGCGCGGGATGTCTTCCGGTGCGGCGTGCACCGTGCCGATGGCACTGCACCCCAATAACAACACCAAGGCCCAGCCAGGGGACTGATTACTGCCGGTCATTTTTATTCTCCTTAGGTTCGACAACGGTTGCCCAGTATCGACAGCCCAGGAACCCGGCAGCATCGTCCGCACGGACTAACGCATTTTTACGCAGCCGCACCTCACAACCGGGCCCCGGCCGGCTGTGGCGCACCCAGCGCCACCACGCTGTTGAGCATGATCCGCACCAGCTCGGTCTGGCGCCGCACACCGGTCTTGGAGAAAATCGAACGCAAGTGCGCACGCGCGGTGTTACGGCGAATATTGAGCAGTTCCGAGGCTTCCTCCAACGACAGACCGTTGGCCAGTTCCAGGGCCAGTGCAGTTTCCGCCGGGGTCAAGTTGTACAGTTGCGACGTCAACACCGTACTCACCAGCGACTTGCTCACCGCATCGCGCACATACACCACCACCGTCGGCTTGCCGTTGCCTTCGAGCAGATCCCGGGAGGGGATCAACTCCACCACAACCCCCAGGCTGACCTGTCCGGAAGGACGGGAAATCGACGTCGCCTCGGCCACCTGCACACCCTTGCCGACACCCTGCCTGGCTCGCTGAAAAGCATTTCGCACCAGGCGAGTCAATTCACGATTGTCACTGGGATACGTGGCCTCCAGCCGACCGCCCACCACCTTGAGGCCGTCCTGACTGTCGAGAATGTCCCGGGCCACGGGATTGAGTTGCACCACGCTGCCGTTTTCATCGAGCACGATGGTCGCCACCGCGAGGCGGCTGATCGTCTGCGAATACAGACTGCCGAGGGACTCACTGCGGTCGAGCTGCGAATACAGGTGCAAGGTCCGGCGCAGGTGCGGTAACAACATGGCGCACATGGCCCGCTCGGTCTCACTGAAAGCCGGCTGACCCTGCGGCCGATTGATCCGAAAGCGCACCGTGCCGCCATCCGGCATGCGGATATCGGCACCGAGCATGTGGTAGCAATCGTAGGGTTGGCAGTACAGCAGGTAAAACGCCGAACTGGCCCACTCGGCATCGCTCATCAGTTCATCGATGGTGAACACGGTGTCGGTGGGCAAGCCTTCGAACAGGGTGGATTTGGCGTAGTAGGCATAATGGTTAATCCCGCCCTGCCCCAGTTCGATATCACCGGCAACCACCATCGGTGACAACAGCGGCTCGTCCTGGACCCGCAGGATCAGGGTAACGAAATTGGCCTTGAACAATGCGCGGATCTCGCGCAACGAGTCGCTCAGGCAGCGAGTATTCATCGCCGCTTCGTAGATGTTGCCGATAATCCGTTCGTACTCGGCCAGCTCCAGGCCCATTTGCGCCAGGACCTGTGCATTGGGCATGTGACTTTGCATAACCATTCCCCAGCAGCGGGCCCGACCAGCGGGCCCCCATGGATTGAATCGCGACGGCGCGGCGCTCCGCTCGCCTCACGGCAGTTCGAACAGGCCTGCGGCGCCCATGCCGCCACCGATGCACATGGCAATGACCACATAGCGCACACCGCGCCGCCGTCCTTCGAGCAAGGCGTGGCCGACCATCCGCGCGCCGGACATACCGAAAGGATGCCCGATGGCAATCGCCCCACCATTCACGTTCAGGCGATCAGCCGGGATCTGCAGCGCATCGCGACAATGCAACACTTGGCTGGCAAAGGCCTCGTTGATCTCCCACAGACCGATGTCCGCGACCCCCAAGCCAAATCGCTTGAGCAGCTTGGGAATGGCGATCACCGGGCCGATGCCCATTTCTTCTGGCGCGCAGCCGCCCACGGCAATACCGCGGTAGATGCCCAGCGGCGTCAGTCCCCGACGCTTGGCCTCGGCGCGGCTCATCAGCAGGCTGGCCGCGGCACCGTCGGAGAATTGCGAGGCGTTGCCAGCGGTGACGAACTCGCCCTGCTCGATCCATTTGCCGTCCTTCCACACCGGCTTCAATCCGGCCAGATCTTCCAGGCGCGTATTGGGCCGGTTGCACTCGTCGCGCAGGACCTCCACGCGTTCATGGTCATTGGGCTGGCCATCGGCGGCGAACAGCAGCTTGTCGACGCTCAGGCCGACAATTTCCTCGTCGAACAGGCCATCACGCTGGGCGGCAGCGGTGCGTAGCTGGCTTTGCAGCGAGTATTCATCCTGGGCGGCGCGGCTAATGCCATAGCGGCGCGAGACAATCTCGGCGGTTTCGATCATCGGAATGTAGGCGCTGGGCATCACCTGCAGCACGGCTTCAGACTGCGCGCGAAAGCTGTTCTTGTGTTTGGTCTGGGTCAGCGACAGGGATTCCACGCCGCCGCCGATGGCGATGTTCATCTCGCCGGTCATGATGCCCTTCGCTGCCACACCGATACTCATCAGGCCGGAAGCGCACATCCGGTCCAGAGCCATACCCGGCACGCTGTCCGGCAATCCACCGGTGTAGGCACAGAGCCGACCGATGTTGTAGGCCTGGGTGCCCTGCTGGACCGCCGCGCCCATGATCACATCCTCGACGTCAGCCGGCTCGATGCCGGCGCGCTCGACCACCGCGCGCACGACATGGCCGCCCAGCACCGGGGCCTCGGTATCGTTGAAGGATCCGCGAAACGACTTGGCCAGCGCGGTACGGGCGGTGGCGACGATGACAACTTCATTCAGGTCCATGGGCAACTCACTCGGAAATTGGGTTGAAGGTGTAGCGGCTTATGGTGTCGATCACGCAGCCCGGGCGCGTCTGGCCCTCGACTTCCATGGTCATGCGCACCACCAGTTGCACGGCGTCGCCTAGGGTTTCGGCGCGGATGATCTGGCCGCTGCCGCGCACTCGCGAGTCGACCTTGACCGGTGCAGGGAAGCGCACCCGGTCGCTGCCGTAGTTGACGCCCATGGCCATGTTTTCGATGGTCATCAGCTGCGGCATGAACAGATTGGCCAGGGACTGAGTCAGGTAGCCGTGGGCAATGCAGGCACCGAAAGGACCGCTGGCGGCACGCACCGGGTCGACATGAATCCACTGGTGATCACTGGTGGCTTCGGCGAACAGGTCGATGCGTTGCTGGTCGATGGTCAGCCATTCGGTGTGGCCCAGGTCCAGGCCTTCGGCCGCAAGCAACGCCTGGGCACTGCTGAAAACGTGACTCATGATTGAGTCCTCAAGCCTGTTGCGAACTGACGGACAGCACTTCGCCGACCATGTAGGAGGCATAGTCGCTGGCTAGGAACATCATCACGTTGGCCACTTCCCAGACTTCGGCGGCGCGACCGAACGCCTCACGCCCGGCGAGACTGGCTAGCAACTCTTCACTGGAGGCTTTCTTGAGGAAGTCGTGCAGGGCAATCGATGGCGATACCGCATTGATGCGCACACCAAACTCGGCGGCTTCAAGCGCACTGCAGCGGGTCAGCGCCATCACCCCGGCCTTGGCGGCGGCGTAATGGGCTTGTTCCTTCTGTGCCCGCCAACCGAGCACCGAGGCGTTGTTGACGATGGCGCCCGAACCACGGCGCTGCATGTGCGGCAACATCGCCCGCGTCATGCGGAAGGTACCGGTCAAGGTCACATCCAGCACCCGCAACCATTCTTCGTCACTCATCTCGACCACGCGCTTTTGACCACCCAAGCCCGCGTTGTTGATCAGCACATCGACCCCGCCCAACGCCTCTTCGGCGGCAGCCACCAGGGCCTGGACTTCGTCTTCGACAGTGACATTGCACAGCTGGCCATAAATCGCCTGCAGACCAGTCTCGGCCTTGAGGCGCTCCACTGCGTCTTCCAGGCGCCGCGAATGCACATCGGAAATCATCAGCGCTCGACAGCCTTCCTCAGCACTGCGGCGGGCCGCCGAATAACCGATGCCAGCGCCGGCGGCAGCGGTAATCAGCACCGTTTTTCCAGCCAGCAGTTGATGACCAGGCACATAAGGGGGGGCTTGTTTCACAGCGTCTACCTCCGAAGAAATCAATACGCTGCAGTTGTACGGAGGGAGCGATGCGGGCGCATCGTCAAAATGGGGTATGAAGGTGGAGAAGGATGACGTGGTGCAACGGATACACTGCGGTGCTAGCAAGATCAAAAGATCGCAGCCTTCGGCAGCTCCTACAGGGGGACGCGTTCACCAGAGATCAGGTCGGCCCGTAGGCCGCCTCGCTTTGGCTTTGGTTTTTGATCTTCTTGCCCCATCGAGAGGCCGAGCGCAGGTTCTGCGCAGTGGGCAACCCGGCATGGATGCCGGGTTAGCCGCGCACGGCCATGGATAGCCGATCGCGGCGGGCCCACGGAGCAGGACCGGAGCGAGGGTATGCCGAGCCACAGCGAGGCACCGAACGAAAGGGGCAAGAGCCCTTGGTTACTTGGGGCTTTTCCAAGTAACCCGCTGTAAGAGCGGAACCGTAAGTGGCCGTTACCGCAGGAATGGATATTTACTCGGTCAAAATCCAGGTCGGCTGTCAGGCCGCTATCGCTGGCAGCCAGCTCCTACAGTAGATCGGGTACAGCTGCCAGAGATGGGTCGGCTGTCAGGCCACCATCGCTGGCAAGCCAGCTCCTACAGGGGGACGCGTTCACCAGAGATCAGGTCGGCCCGTAGGCCGCCTCGCTTTGGCTTTGGTTTTTGATCTTCTTGCCCCATCGAGAGGCCGAGCGCAGGTTCTGCGCAGTGGGCAACCCGGCATGGATGCCGGGTTAGCCGCGCACGGCCATGGATAGCCGATCGCGGCGGGCCCACGGAGCAGGACCGGAGCGAGGGTATGCCGAGCCACAGCGAGGCACCGAACGAAAGGGGCAAGAGCCCTTGGTTACTTGGGGCTTTTCCAAGTAACCCGCTGTAAGAGCGGAACCGTAAGTGGCCGTTACCGCAGGAATGGATATTTACTCGGTCAAAATCCAGGTCGGCTGTCAGGCCGCTATCGCTGGCAAGCCAGCTCCTACAGGGGGATGCGTTC
Organism: Pseudomonas sp. Irchel s3f7; assembly: GCF_900187615.1. Lineage (GTDB taxonomy): Bacteria > Pseudomonadota > Gammaproteobacteria > Pseudomonadales > Pseudomonadaceae > Aquipseudomonas. The sequence goes on from NZ_FYDO01000039.1 coordinate 40,970, forward strand.
ACCAGAGATCAGGCCGGCCCGTAGGCTGCCTCGCTTTGGCTTTGGCTTTGGCTTTTGATCTTCTTGCCCCATCGAGAGGCCGAGCGCAGGTTCTGCGCAGTGGGCAACCCGGCATGGATGCCGGGTTAGCCGCGCACGGCCATGGATGGCCGATCGCGGCGGGCCCACGGAGCAGGACCGGAGCGAGGGTATGCCGAGCCACAGCGAGGCACCGAACGAAAGGGGCAAGAGCCCTTGGTTACTTGGGGCTTTTCCAAGTGACCCGCTGTAAGAGCGGAACCGTAAGTAGCCGTTACCGCAGGAATGGATATTTACTCGGTCAAAATCCAGGTCGGCTGTCAGGCCGCTATCGCTGGCAAGCCAGCTCCTACAGTAGATCGGGTACAGCTGCCAGAGATGGGTCGGTTGTGAGGTCGCCATCGCTGGCAAGCCAGCTCCTACAGTTGATCGAGTGAGTCCGCGAGTGAGGCGGGGCTTCAAGTGCCCCAGACTTTCTGCGCCTTCGGCGCTTCGGCGAGGATCGCATCCACTGCCGCGCCGATTTCTTCTGCCTGCCACAACGCACCTTTGTCGCGAGTGACGCCGGTGCGCCAGCCGTCACCGAGGGAAATTCGCCCGCCCTGACTTTCGAAGATCTGACCGCTGACGTGAGCCGACGCAGGGCTTCCCAGCCACACCACCAGCGGCGCAACGTTTTCCGCGGCCCAAGCATCAAAGCTGCCGTCCTCGGGTTTTTTCACCACGTCGGGCATGGCGCCCTCGGTCATCGAGGTGCGTGCGGCCGGTGCCAGCGCGTTGGCGGTGACGCCGTAGCGAGCCAGTTCCGCCGCTTGCACCAGGGTCAGTGAAGCAATGCCGCCCTTGGCCGCCGAATAATTGGACTGTCCCACCGAGCCTTGCAGGCCGGCGCCGGAGCTGGTGTTGATGATCCGCGCGTCGACCGGTGTACCGGCCTTGGTCAGGTCGCGCCAGCGTCGGCCCAGGATGTTGGCCAGGCAGTAATGCCCCTTGAGATGGACGCGCATAACCATGTCCCAGTCTTCTTCACTGAGGCTGATGAACATGCGGTCGCGCAACACCCCGGCATTGTTGATCAGCACATGCACTTCACCGAACGCCGCCAATGCTGCATCGACGATGCGCTGCGCGGTGGCCAGGGTCGTAATGTCGTCGCTGTTGGCAATCGCCTGACCACCGTTGGCGCGAATCTCACCTGCCACATCTTCTGCAGCCTCGGCGCGAATATCGTTGACCACCACGTTGGCCCCTTGCGCAGCGAACGCCAGGGCGTAGGCGCGACCGAGTCCGCCGCCGGCCCCGGTGATGATCACGGTGCGGTCTGCACACATAGCCATGTTTGACTCCTTAAAAAATGGATGGCCGCACGCCCGAAGCGGCGGCCGGCAAAAAAATCACAAGCGTTCGATAATGGTCACGTTGGCCTGGCCGCCGCCTTCACACATGGTTTGCAAGCCATAGCGGCCACCGCTGCATTCCAGTTCGTTGAGCAGCGTGGTCATCAGTCGTGCGCCGGTCGCGCCCAACGGATGGCCGAGGGCAATCGCACCGCCATTGACGTTGGTGCGCGCAGGGTCGTAATCCAGCTCCTTGGCCCAGGCCATGACCACCGAGGCAAAGGCTTCGTTGATCTCCACGCGGTCGATGTCGGCCATGCTCAGGCCGCTTTTGGCCAAGGCCCGGCGGGTAGCCGCAATCGGGGCAGTGAGGTGCCAGATCGGATCGTCACCGAGCACCGTCAACTGATGAATCCGTGCCCGTGGCGTCAGGTCGTAGCGCTTGAGCGCCGCCTCGGACACCACCAGCAACGCCGCCGAGGCGTCGCAGGTCTGGCTGGAAACGGCCGCGGTGATCGAGGGAAATTGCGGGTCCACCGGTTGCAATTCGGCCATCTTCGCCAGGCTGCTGTGGCGCGGGGTTTCATCCACCGCCAGGCCCTGGCAGCTGACGATTTCCCGGGCAAAGCGGCCACTGGCGATGGCCGCCAAAGCGCGCTCGTGGCTTTGCAAAGCAAACGCTTCCATTTGCTCGCGGCTGATCTGCCAGTGATCGGCAATCCGTTGTGCCGCGTAGAACTGGTTCACTGGCTGCTGGCCAAACCGCGCGCGCCAGCCGACGCTGCCCGAGAACGGATCAGCAAAACCCAGCGGCTGGCCGGCGAGCATCGCCGAGGAAATCGGGATCTGGGTCATGGTCTGTACCCCGCCCACCGCAACCACATCCTGGGTGCCGCTCATCACCGCCTGCGCGGCGAAGTGCAGCGCCTGTTGCGACGACCCGCACTGGCGATCGACTGTGGTGCCGGGCACCGTCAGGGGTAAACCGGCGGCTAGCCAACTGGTGCGCGCGATATCGCCGGCCTGGGAACCGATGGTGTCGACGCAACCGAATATCACGTCGTCATAATCTTCCGCAGGGATCGCATTGCGCTCCACCAGCGCCTTGAGCACATGGGCGCCTAGGTCAATCGCGTGGATCTCGCTCAGCCCTCCCTTGCGTTTGCCGGTAGGGCTGCGCAGTGCATCAACAATGTAGGCCTGTGCCATGACTCATTCCTCGAAAGTATGCCCCGGCCCCAGGCCGGTGGCGTCGGCGAACAGGTAGTCGCTGACACGGGTTTTGTGGAAGCCGCGGTCCCCCCAGGACGCATCGAGGGCCCAGGCTCGCTTCATGAACATTTGCAGATCCACTTCCCAGGTGTACCCCATCGCACCGTGCACCTGGATGCCTTTGCGCGCGGCAATCCAGCTCGCCTCATTCGCCGCCAGACGCGCTTGGGAAACCCAGACGCCAGCGTTGTCTTCGCCTCGAGCCAAGGCATGGGCGGCGCGGTACAGCACCGGCTTGGCCTGTTCGATGTAACGGGCCACGTCGGCCAGGTGATGTTTGACCGCCTGGAAACTGCCGATCGGTTTGCCGAACTGTTTGCGTTGGGCCACGTAGTCCACCGACAGGTCGAGCATGCGCTGCGCCAGCCCTAACAGTTGCCCGGCCACCGACAGCGCGCCACGGTCCAACAGGCGTTCCTGCAAAGCCCGACCCTGCTCGCCGCTGGCCACGCAGGTCGCCGCGGACGGAGTCCAGCTCACCCGGCCCAGACGTCGCGAAGCATCGATGCTCGGGTGGTTTTCCACGTCCACTTCGGTTCGCGGCACCACGTGGATGTCGTCGCCGTCGGTGAGTATCAACACTTCGGCCAGTTGCGCGTCGCTGACCAGGGCATTGACTGGATGACTGATTGCCATGCGCAAACTGCCATCGGCGATCCGTGGCAACAGATCGGCGCGGGCGGGATGCCCCGCGGGCAGAGCGGCGAGCAAGCCACTGGCGACATAGGCGGTGTCGGCCAAGGAATCAGGAATGGCGTAGTAACCCAGATCCTGGGTCATCAGCGCCCAGGTCACATCGTCCATGCCAAGGCCACCTTCAGCCTCGGGCACCGACAAGGCGGTCAGGCCCTGATCAGCGATCTTGTTGCGCAAGTCCCGAGAACGCCCGGCATCGGTCTCCCAGATTTCCCTGAGCATTTCCGGTGCAGCTTCGGTCATCAGGAAACGACTGATGGCTTCGCGGAACGCCAACTGGTCATCGTTAAAAGTGAAGTCCATGGGCGGCTCCTTATTTCGGCAAGCCGAGCATCCGCTCGGCAATGATGTTGCGCTGGATTTCGTTGGTGCCGGCGTAGATCGGGCCGGATTGGGCGAACAGGAAGCCCTCCAGCCAACCCGCCGCATCACCTGCCTGCGCGCCCTTGTCCAGCAATTCTCCACGCGTGCCGAGAATGCGCATGGCGGTCTCGTGCATCTTCAGGTCCAGCTCCGACCAGATGATTTTGTTGATGCTCGACTCGGCGCCGACCTGCTCGCCTCGGCTCAAACGCCCGACGGTGTAATAGGCCGACAGCGCGTAGGCCTCGGCGCCCATCCAGGTCTCCAACACCGCCTCGCGCAGACCCGGGTCGCGGTCGGCACTGGCGCGGTTCGCCTTATACAGTTCGACCAGCTTGCGGGCCGTGGCCTGGAAACGCGCCGGGGAACGCAACAGCAGCCCGCGCTCGAAACCGGCGGTGGCCATTGCCACGTGCCAGCCTTGTCCTTGGTCACCGATGCGGTTGGCCACCGGCACTCGCACATCGTCGAAAAACACTTCGGCAAAAGCATCTTTGCCATTGAGCGCCTTGATCGGGCGAATGCTCACCCCCGGCGTGTCCAGCGGCACCATGATGAACGACAGGCCGTGGTGACGAGCCGATCCTGGCTCGCTGCGGAACAGGCCGAACAGCCAGTCGGCGTAGATCGCCCGGGTCGACCAGGTTTTCTGCCCATTGATCACGTAATGATCGCCGTCGAGCAGCGCCTTGCTGGTGATCGCCGCCATGTCGGAACCGGCGTTGGGCTCCGACCAACCTTGCGCCCACATGTCCAGGCTGGCGGCCATGCGTGGCAGGAAACGCTTTTTCTGCTCCGGGGTGCCAAATTCCATCAGCGTTGGTCCCAGCAGCAACTGGCCGTTCTGGTTGACTCGCATCGGTGCGCCGGCACCGTAATACTCTTCCTCGAAGATCAGCCACTCGATCAAGTCGCTACCGCGACCGCCGAGTTCGGCCGGCCACATCACCATCGACCAGCGGCTCTCGAACAGCTTGGCCTCCCAGGCGCGGTGCTGTTCAAAGCCTTCGCGGGTGTCATAGCTCGCCAGGGGCTCGCGTGGCAGGTTGGCGGCCAGCCAGGCACGGACTTCGGCGCGGAAGGCGTTTTGCTTGGGGGTATAAGTCAGGTCCATGGCGTTATCTCAGAACTTGGCGTCGCGTTTTTCGACGAAGGCCCGGCGCGTTTCCGCGGAGTCCGGGCTGCTGTAGGCCTGCATGGTGAAGCCCTGTTCCCAGCGGTATTTATCTTCCAGATTGCCGTCTTCGATGCCGTTCAAGGCTTCCTTGGCGATGCGAATCATCCCCGGGCTTTTTTCGGCAATTTTTGCCGCGATGCCCAAGGCGGTTTCACGCAACTGGTCCTTGCTGACGATCCGTTCGATAAAGCCGTACTGAAGGGCTTCGGGTGCGCCGATGCTGTCGCCGGTAAAGAACAGGTAGCGAACTTTCTGCACCGGGAACAGACGTTGCAGATGTGCACCGCCCCCCATGGCCCCACGGTCGACTTCCGGCAAGGCGAAGGTCGCGCATTCAGAAGCGACAACGATGTCCGCCGCCCCGGTGATACCAATGCCGCCACCGAGGACAAAACCATGCACTGCGACAATCACCGGCACCGGGTTGCGGTGCACGGCCTTGAAGGTCGCGTAATTACCGGCATTGACCTCGACGATGCGCTCCGGGTACTTGTCCAGTTCCTTGATGTCGACACCCGCGCAAAATCCGCGGCCCTCGGCGCGGATAACGATCACCCGCACCTCGGGGTTGGCACCAAGGGTTTCGATCTGTTGCGCCAAGGCTTGCCACTCCTGGCTGTCCAGGGCGTTGACCGGTGGTTTGGCGATCACCAGCTCAGCGATCCCCTGATTGAGTTGCGTGGTAAATGCCGGGGTCATAGGGGTTCTCCAATGCTGGCAGGATGGTGAGAGGGGCGTGCCTGGCTACGTGCCAGGAGCGCATCCAGGCATTGCTGGGCCTCGCTGGCGATGCCTTCGATGACTTCACGACAACTGAGCAACTCGCCGATGGCGGCGGCAACCTGGCCACTGGGCAAGATGCCTTCGTCCGGTGCGCCATCGACCATCGAGCGCTGCAACAGCACCGGCTGGTTGGCGGCCATCACCACTTGCGACAACGCGGAAGGGTCTTCACGCAACGCGCGAACAAACACTGCGGCCATGTGTCCCAGGCTCATGCCAGTCTGCTGCTTCCACTGCCAGGCGCTGCCCAGAGCAATGCGCAGGCGACCGAAGGAACCCGCCTGTTCCAAGTGATTGATGAAGCGGTTTTCGATCATGCGGTGGCGCATGCCATCGACCGCCGTGGTCACGCGCACTTGCTGCGGATCGTTTACCTTCAGATAGTGTTCGAGCGTTGCGGCCGGGGTCGGCGATTCACGGGTCATGAGAAAACGCGTGCCCATGGCGATGCCTGCGCCGCCAGCAGCCAACACCGAGGCCAGGCCACGTCCGGTGGAAAACCCACCGGCCGCGATCACCGGCACCTTGACCGCCGCCAGTACCTGGGGCAGCAGGATCGAACTGGGTACGCCACCGGTGTGGCCACCGCCCTCACCGCCCTGAATGGTAATGAGATCGGCGCCCAGTTCCACCGCCTTCAGCGCATGCTTCAATGCACCAACAGTGGGAATGCACAACACCTTGGCTGCCTTGAAGCGCGCGATGGTCTGTTTGTCCGGGCCGCGTCCGTAACTCACGGCGCGCAAGCGGTACTTGATCGCCAGGTCGACGCACTGCGTGGCGTTGTCCTGGAACATATGGAAATTGAGTCCGAAGTTGCTGCCGCCAGTGGCGTCGATCACCTTGAGAATTTCGCCTTCCAGTTCATCCGCCGCGATGGTCGCCCCTGCCAGAAAACCAAAACCTCCCGCTTGGGTCGTGGCGATCACCAGATTGGCGTCGGCGACCCAGCCCATCGCGGTTTGCACAATCGGATAACGGCAACCGAGGGCCTCGGTCAGCGGCGTATCGAGCCAGCTGTTCATTGGCTTTTGTCCTCGTCCTGCTTGTTGGCCCGAGCCATGCCTTTGGCATCGAAACCGCCGAGTTTGTCACCGGACAACAGCTCGTTATGGGCATGGGCAAAGTGGTGCCAGGCGAACACGGCATCCATTGCCGTGCGCTTGCCTTGCAGGTCTTCAACGTGGTTGATCGCCTGCTTGGTCAGCGCCAGGCCCATGCGCGGCTGGCGGGCGATGCCGGCGGCCAGGGCATAGGTGGCCGACTCCAGTTCTTCACGTGACACCAGGCGGTTGACCATGCCCACTTGCCAGGCGCGGTTGGCGCTCATGCGGTCACCGGTGAAGAGAAATTCCTTGGCAATACGCGGGTTCATTTCGTAGGGATGGGCAAAGTACTCCACCCCCGGAATGCCCATGCGCACCACCGGATCCTGGAAGAACGCGTCGTCGCTGGCGACGATCAGATCGCAGACCCAGGCCAGCATCAGCCCACCCGCGATACACGCGCCATGGACCATCGCGATGGTCGGCTTGGGCAGTTCACGCCAGCGTCGGCACATGCCCAGGTACACCTCCTGCTCGCGGGCATACAGCTGCTCGCCACCAGGCTTGTTGGTGTGATCCCACCACAGGTGCGCGCGCTCAAACGGCTTGTCGATATCGCGCCCCGGAGTGCCTATATCGTGGCCCGCCGAGAAGTGCTTGCCGTTGCCCCGCAGGACGATGACCTTGACGCTGTCGTCGTTCACCGCCTGGCGAAAGCACGCATCCAGGGCGTAGGTCATCTGCGAGTTTTGCGCGTTGTTGAAGGTTGGCCGGTTCAGCGTCAGCGTGGCGATACCCTCGGCCACGCTGTACAGCACCGGGGTGTCCGTCTCGTAGATGGCTTTGTCCTCGCGGACGATAAATTCACTGTCGCTGCTGTGCATGCTCGCCTCCTTGTCTCAGGCCGTACGGATGCCGGGCGGGTTGCCCTTGATCGTGGTGGCGCGGTAATCGTGGGGGTCGAGGCGGCGGATCAGGGCCAACTGCTCAGGGGTGGGGTGCACGGTTTCGTGCAACTGCGCGGACTTGAGCAACGGGAAACCGGTGTTCTCCTGAACCTGCTCGAAACTCACGCCGGGGTGCAACGAACGCACCTGCACCGCACGCTCCGGGCCATTGAAATCCAGGACGCACAGATCGCTGACCACGCAATGGATGTCCATCAAGTCGCGGCGCGCACCTTCGGGCCAGCGCTCGGCCTTGAAGCCGACACCGGAGACCATGTCCACTTCGCCGCTGACAAACACCCGCGTGTTATGGCTGGGCACGAAGAACGAGTTGAGGTGGTTGATGCTGTTGCCGGGCAAGCCCCGCACACCCAGGATCGCGGTCTTGGGCTTTTGATAGTCGCCGACGCAGGACAGATTGGTCTGGCCCCAACGGTCGATCTGGGTCGGGCCGATCATCGCGTGACGGCGACCACCCCAGACGCATTCGAAGACCCGCTCGAACGACATGTACCCCGAGTAACGCGGCACATAGTCACCACGCGGGCCGAGCGGGATCGGTTCTTCGACCAGGAACGCCTCGCTGTCGGTCATCAGCAGTTCCGGGCTGTGGGTCAGCTTGGCCAGGCTAGCGCCCAGACGCGGGATCACGCCCAGGCCCGAGGCAATCACCTCGCCATTGCCACGCCAGGCCTCGGAGGCGGCGACGATCATCAGTTCAGCGAGGGTGAAATCACAGGTTGCAGACATAGTCGCTAATCCTCAGAACACGGGAAGGGGCAAGGCGCCCATGGAGTCGGCACCACCGTTCTGTGCCTGATAGGCCTGCTCGCCACCGGCGATGTAGGTCTGCACATAGTCCTGCCAGCCGTTGTCCGCCTGGCTGCTGGCGACATAGTTTTTCAGGTGTTTGAGGTCCCAGCCGTAGTCGGGGGCGCAGAGCGTCGGGTGCGCACCGAGGGGCGCATGCACCACGCCGGTCACCAAGTAACGCTCGAAGGTGTTGAAGCGGGCCTGATCGGCGCTCAGCTCCAGGCGTTCTTCCAGGCGTTCGCAGGAGACAAAGCATTGCTTGGCAGCGCGGGCGAACAGGTGGTCAAAATATGGGTCGGGACCGGTCACCAGGCAGTTGCCCAAGCGATCGGCGACGTTGGCATGCAAGAACGCCACGTCGAGGTTGAGTGCCGGCATGGCCAGCAGCACCTCGCCATCGGCATAAGGCGACTGGATGGTCTTGAGCTCCGGATTCAGGCGCGTCACATCGGTTGCCAGGCCACAACGGGTCGGCAGGAACGGCAAGCGCAGGCCGGCGGCGCGCAGGCCCCACTGGAACATGCCTTCGTCCAGCTCCATCAGCTCCAGCTCGCCGGCTTCGCGGGCCTTGCGGTAGTAGGGTTCCAGCGGAATGGCATCAAGGGTGGCGAAGCCGAACACCAGCTTCTTGACCTTGCCGGCAGCGCACAGCATGCCCACTTCGGGGCCACCGTAGGCGACCACGGTCAGGTCCTTGACCGGCGAACGCAGGATCTCGCGCACGATGGCCATCGGCTTGCGCCGCGGGCCCCAGCCGCCGAAACCGATGGTCATGCCATCGCGCAATTGAGCGACCGCATCGGCCGCTGTCAGTTGTTTGTTCATGTTGATCATTCCTTACTGTTGGCCGACCGAAAAGTCGTGCCCCCAAATGCTCACGCGAGTGAATTCGAATGCCGAATGCTCGGCCCAGTCGACCTGCAACCCACCAAACCCGTACTCCAGATCGAACCCGGACGGCGTCTTCATGTAGAAACTGGTCATGCGGTCGTTCAGGTGCTGGCCGAGGGTGGCCGAGAGGCTCACGTCGTGGGCATGCAGGCGGTCATGGGCACGGCCGACTTCGGTCATCGAATCGACCTCGACCATCACGTGCACGCAGCCAGACGGCACCGGGTACTCGGCCAGTGCCAAGCTGTGGTGACGGGCGTTCTGGCAATGCAGGAAGTGAATACGGATCGGCGGTGCCGACGGGCCAGGACGAAAGTTGAAAATGTCCGACAGCTCGAAACCGAGCACATCCTTGGCGAACGCCAGGGTGGCGTCGAAGTTCGGCGCCGGCAGCACCGTGTGGCCCAGGCCCATGTCGCCAGTGATGAAGCGCGGCACACCTTGGGGCGACACGAACGGCAGGCAATCGGAGCGATGGCCCCAGCTCAGTTCATGGCAGTTGCCGGAGGGGTCGGTGACTTTGACCAGCGCCTGTACACCGCGCTGATCGATCTCGGCGGCAGAGCCCGGCTGCCATTCGATGCAGGCCGCGCTCAGGTGCTCAAGTGCGGCCTGGAATGCCGGCTCATTGGCCAGCTCCCAACCGGAAGCCAGATAACGCGCCTCGCTGCCTTCGACGATCAGCATGCGAAACGGACGCTCGTCCATTTTCACGTACAAGCCACCGCCCGGCGCTGGCTGTACCTGCATGCCCAGCACGTCTTCGGCGTAACGCTGCCAATGGCTGAGGTTTTCGATCTGCGAGACGAAATAGCTCAAACCGCGAATGTCGATCATGCCTGGGTCCTCGTTGGCTGAATGGCTTACGTGGCTGGCATTGTGCGAAGCGCCGCCTTGCACTTCATCGTCCGTTGAGACTAAGCATCTGTGGGAGAGCGGCTTACCGGCGAAGGCGATTTCACGGACGCCTTCGCCGGCAAGCCGGGCTCCTACAGGGCGAAGCACGATGACGCAGTGTCCCTAGTCCGTTTTAGTGATTCGAACACCGCTCCCACCCGCTCAGACTTTGCGCATCCATCCGCCTTGCAGAGACCGCCCCCATGGAGTTCGCTTTTACCGAAGAGCACCTGATGATTCGCGACAGCGCCGAGCGTTTTCTCGCCCAGGCCAGCGACTCGCATGCCGTGCGTGCCGCGATGAACCGCCCGGATGCGCATGATCCCGAGGTCTGGCGGCGGATTGGTCAGGAGCTTTACTGGCCAGCGTTGATGGTGCCCGAGCGCTTTGGCGGCATGGGCCTGGGTTTTGTCGAACTCGCGATCCTGCTGGAACAAAGCGGTCGCTATCTGCTCGGCTCACCGCTATTCGCGACGGCATGCCTGGCCACCCCCGCCCTGTTGCTGGGGCACAATGAAGCCCTTCAGGAGTACTGGCTGGGGGCGATTGCCGCCGGCGAAACCCGCGCCACCCTGGCCTTCGCCAGTGTTCCGGGGCTGGAGGCTCGCAGCGTGCAAGTCGTGGCCGCACCGCGCCTCGGCGGCTGGACCCTTGACGGCCAGTACGCACAAGTTATCGATGGCGCCTCGGCCGACCTGCTGATTGTCGCCGCTCGTGCCCCCGACACTCAGGGCGAACAGGGCATTAGCCTGTTTGTCTTGCCGGGCGATACGCCGGGCGTGGTCCGCACTCCCCTGGCCACTCTGGACCAGACCCGCCGCCTGGCATGCATTGAATTGCATCAGGTGAAGGTCAGCGAGGCGCAGCTACTTTGCGGCCCCGAACAAGGCTGGACAGTGCTGCGCGACACCTTGTTGATCGCCGCCATCGGGCTTGCCGCCGAGCAGACCGGCGGTGCGCAACAGGCCCTGGACCTGACCCTGGCGTACATCGCCGAACGCCAGCAATTCAAACGCACCATTGCCAGTTTCCAGGCAATCAAGCACCGCTGCGCCGACATGATGCTGCAAGTCGAATGCGCCCGGTCGGCGGCCTATTACGCTGCCTGCGTGGCCCAGGAACGCCTGGACCCGAAAGGCGATGCCACTGTGGCCAAAGAGCTTGAGCAAGCCGCCGCCACTGCGAAAATCCACGCCAGCGAGGCGTTTTTCCATTGCGCTGCCGAGTCGATCCAACTGCATGGCGGCGTCGGTTTTACCTGGGAATACGATCCGCACCTGTACTTCAAACGTGCCCGCGCCGGCGAACACCTATTGGGCAGTCCGGCGTTGCACCGCGAGCGCCTGGCGGCTCATCTCTTGGGAGAACAAGCATGAAAATCGGTTTCAGTCGTGCAGACGAAGTGTTCCGCGAAGAAGTCGCCCAGTGGCTGGCCGAACACCTGAGCGGCGAGTTTTCGCCCTTGCGCTTTCGCGGTGGACCGGGGGATGAGCACAGCTTTCCCGAAGAACGCAAAGCCTGGGAACGCGAACTGGCTGCCGGTGGCTGGATCGGCGTGGGCTGGTCGAAAGATCACGGCGGACGCGGACTGAGCATCAGCCAGCAGGTGATCTTCCATGAGGAGTACGCCCGTGCCGGTGGCCCCGGGCGCATGGGTCATATCGGCGAAGGCCTGGTCGGCCCGACACTCGCCGCCTTCGGTACCCCGGCCCAGCAGCAGCGCCTGTTGCCCGGCATCCTCGACGGCAGCCAGTTCTGGTGCCAGGGCTATTCGGAACCGGGTGCCGGCTCGGACCTGGCCAACGTGCAGACCCGGGCGAAACTCGATGCCACGGGCGAGCACTGGCTGATCAGTGGGCAGAAGGTCTGGACCTCCCTGGCGCACGAGGCCGACTGGTGTTTCGTGCTGGCGCGCACCGAGCCTGGTAGCCAGGGGCATCACGGTTTGTCGTTCCTGCTGGTGCCGATGGCCCAGGACAGCATCCGCGTGCAACCGATCCAGCAACTGACCGGCACCAGTGAGTTCAATGAAGTATTTTTCGACCACACCGCCACCAGTGCCGACAACCTGATCGGCCAACCGGGCGATGGCTGGAAGATCGCCATGGCATTGCTGGGCTTCGAGCGTGGCGTATCGACGCTGGGCCAGCAGATGCAGTTCCACAACGAACTCGACGAGATCATCCGCATCGCCCGCGCCAACGGTGCCGCCCGCGACCCGCTGCTACGCCAGCGCATCGCCCAGGCCTGGGCCGGTCTCAAGGTGCTGCGCTACAACTCACTGCGTATGCTTTCAGGTGCGCAAGACGGCAACCTCGGACGCGAATCGATGATCTACAAACTGGCCTGGTCCACCTGGCACAGCGATCTGGGCAAACTTGCCATGGACGTGCTGGGCGACGCCGGGGAAATCCTCGACGCCGCGCCCTACCAGCTCAGCCGCTTGCAGTCGCTGTTCCTGTTCACCCGCTCCGACACCATTTACGGTGGCAGTAACGAGATTCAGCGCAATGTGATTGCCGAGCGGGCCCTGGGCATGCCGCGCGAACCGCGGGTGAACGCATGACCTGAACACCATCAAAAACCTGCTCGCGATGGCATTGTGTCTTTTATGGTGTACATATCCATTGCTGCGGTAACGACCACCTATGGTTCCGCTCTTACAGCGGGTCACTTGGAAGAGCCCCAAGTAACCAAGGGCTCTTGCCCCTTTCGTTCGGTGCCTCGCTAATGCTCGGCATGCCCTCGCTCCGGTCCTGCTCCGTGGGCCGCCGCCATCGGCCATCCATGGCCGGGGGCGGCTAACCCGGCATCCATGCCGGGTTGCCCACTGCGCAGAACCTCCACTCAGCCTCTCGAGGGGGCAAAAGAATCAAAAGCACTCGAGGCGGCCGACCGGCCGGCCTGGTCGGCAGCTCGTGCACATTTCCCTGTAGATACCGTCTTGCTTCTCATCGAGCAAGCGCAAGTTTCGGGTCAAAGGGTTGGCCCGACTTGAGCACTCCGTAAACGAAATGCAGCAGTTTGCGCATCGCCGCACAGATGATCTGCTTGGGGGC
>NZ_FYDO01000050.1 GCF_900187615.1 Pseudomonas sp. Irchel s3f7
TGCGGCGACAAAACTGATCTGGCTTGGGCTGCGCAACATCACAGCAAACTGGGGCTCAGCGGCCCATGACTGGAAAAGTGCGATGAATCAATTCGCGATTCTGTACGGAGATCGATTTATCAGGCCAGCCTGGTAAAAGAATGGCCTGCCTAACGGCAGGCCGTTACCGGCCTGCACACAAAATATCTGACAGTCCCCCAATAAAAGAATCCAGGCCACTCTTACCCACATCAGGGACACATGGAATGAGTCACCCCTCACAGTTCACCTTGCTGCGCACCCGGCGCTTCCTGCCGTTCTTCATCACTCAGTCGCTGGGGGCATTCAACGACAACGTCTTCAAACAGTCGTTGATCCTGGCCATTCTGTACAAGCTGACCATCGAAGGGGATCGCTCGATCTGGGTCAATCTGTGTGCGCTGCTGTTTATCCTGCCGTTTTTTCTGTTCTCAGCCCTGGCCGGGCAGTTCGGGGAAAAGTTTGCCAAGGACGCATTGATCCGCCTGATCAAGCTCGGTGAGATCGCCATCATGGTGGTCGGTGCGGTCGGCTTCCTGTTCGATCACCTGTCGCTGATGCTGGTGGCGCTGTTCGCTATGGGTACCCACTCGGCACTGTTCGGGCCGGTGAAGTATTCGATCCTGCCCCAGGCCTTGCGGGAAGATGAGTTGGTGGGGGGCAACGGTCTGGTGGAAATGGGCACGTTCCTGGCCATTCTGGCCGGCACCATCGGCGCCGGGATCATGATGTCGTCGGGTCATTACGCGCCCATCGTTTCCACCGCGATCATCGGCATCGCCGTGCTCGGTTACCTCGCCAGCCGCAGCATTCCCCGGGCCGCAGCCGCTTCGCCGGAAATGCGCCTGAACTGGAATATTTTCAGTCAGTCCTGGGCCACGTTGAAACTGGGGCTGGGGCAAACCCCGGCCGTGTCACGGTCGATTGTCGGCAACTCGTGGTTCTGGTTTGTCGGGGCGATCTATCTGACGCAGATCCCGGCCTACGCCAAGGAGTGGATGCACGGCGACGAAACCGTGGTGACGTTGATCCTGACGGTGTTCTCGGTGGGCATTGCCCTGGGTTCGATGCTCTGCGAGAAGCTCTCCGGACGCAAAGTCGAAATCGGATTGGTGCCCTTCGGATCGTTTGGCCTGACCGTGTTTGGCTTACTGTTGTGGTGGCATTCCGGTGGGATTCCGGACAGCGCCACGGGGCATGGCTGGATCGAAATTCTCGGCTTCGGCCACACCTGGCTGGTGCTGTTCGACATCCTTGGGCTCGGCGTTTTCGGTGGTTTCTATATTGTGCCGCTGTATGCACTGATCCAGTCGCGCACCGCCGAGAAGGAGCGCGCGCGGGTGATTGCCGCCAACAACATTCTCAACGCGTTGTTCATGGTGGTTTCGGCCATTGTCTCGATCGTTTTACTGAGTGTCGTCGAGCTGTCGATTCCGCAACTGTTTCTGGTGGTGTCGTTGCTGAACATCGGCGTCAACGCCTACATCTTCAAGATCGTCCCCGAGTTCTCCATGCGTTTCATGATCTGGCTGCTCAGCCATTCCATGTACCGCGTGGAACATCGCAATCTCGATCTGATCCCCGATGAAGGCGCGGCATTGCTGGTGTGCAATCACGTGTCGTTCGTCGATGCCCTGTTGATCGGTGGCGCGGTGCGTCGGCCGATTCGCTTTGTGATGTACTACAAAATCTACAACCTGCCGGTGCTGAATTTCATCTTTCGCACGGCCGGGACGATTCCGATCGCGGGGCGTCACGAAGACATCCAGATCTACGAAAAAGCCTTCACCCGAATTGCCCGGTATCTGAAGGATGGCGAACTGGTGTGCATCTTCCCTGAGGGCAAACTGACGACTGATGGCGAGATCAGTGAGTTCAAGGGCGGCCTCACGCGGATTCTCGAGGAGACGCCGGTGCCGGTGATTCCATTGGCCTTGCAGGGGTTATGGGGGAGCTTCTTCAGCCGTGATCCGGGCAAGGGATGGTTTCGTCGTTTGTGGTCGCGGGTGACATTGGTGGCGGGGCCGGCGGTGGCGTTCGAGGTGGTAGAACCGGTGAAGTTGCAGGCATTGGTCGGTGAGTTGCGCGGGGCAGTCAGATAATAGGTGTCTGTGCGGACCTCATCGCTAGCAGGCTAGCTCCCACAGGGGAATGCATTCCAATGTGGGAGCTAGCCTGCTAGCAATAGCGTCAGTGGCCTAAGCGCTGACCTTGAGCCCAACCAGCCCCGCAATGATCAACGCCACACTGGCCAGCCGAAACAACGCCATCGACTCGCCAAACAGAATGATCCCGGCGATCACCGTGCCGACAGCACCGACACCGGTCCAGATCGCATAAGCCGTGCCCAGCGGCAATTCCTTCATGGCCAGGCCCAGTAAACCAAGGCTGATGGCCATGGCCGTAACGGTCAGCGCAGTGGGGACCGGGCGACTGAAACCGTCGGTGTATTTCAAGCCGACGGCCCAGCCCACTTCGAACAGACCGGCGAAAAACAGAATGATCCAGGACAAGAGAGACCTCCATCGATTGACGGGGTCGTCCCCAGATTAATGACTCGATTGAGCCGCGAGGTCGTCCTCGCGTTGCGCAATATAGTGCCCAGCATTAACCGGGGGATCAAGTTTGCAAATCAGTCAGTCGCCTGCCGGGTTGCGACTTCACGATCTTCTTTTTCGCTCATGCGGCGGAAATACGTCGAGAGCAGTGCCCCCGAAATATTGTGCCAGACGCTGAACAGCGCGCTCGGCACCGCCGCCAACGGCGAAAAATGCGCACTGGCCAAAGCAGCGCCCAATCCGGAGTTTTGCATGCCGACCTCCAGTGCCAGGGATTTGCGCTGAGCCAGCGGCAGCTTGAATACGCGACCGGTAAAGTAACCCAGCAGGTAGCCAAAGCTGTTGTGCAACATGACGACCGCCATGATCAACAGACCGGATTCGGCGATCTTCGCCTGGCTGGCGGCGACCACGGCCGTCACGATGATCACGATGCTGACCACGGACACCAACGGCAATACGTCCACTGCATGACGAACCTTGTCGCCGAGCACACGCTGGGCAACCACGCCCAACACGATTGGCAGCAGGACCACTTGCAGGATCGACCAGAACAGCTCCATGAACGAGACCGGCAACCAGGCCGAGGCCAGCAGCCAGATCAGCGCTGGTGTGAGCAACGGAGCGAGGAGGGTGGTGACCGCAGCGATGGCCACCGACAGCGCCAGATCCCCGCGCGCCAGCCAGGTCATCACGTTGGAAGACGTACCGCTCGGGCAGCACCCGACCAGAATCACGCCGACCGCGATTTCCGGTGGTAAATGAAAAGCCTGGCAGAGTAACCACGCCACACCGGGCATGATCACAAAATGCGCAACCACGCCCAGCGCCACACGCCACGGATGGCGCGCGACTTCGGCGAAGTCTTCGAGTTTGAGGGTCAGGCCCATGCCGAACATCACCAGCCCCAGCAAGGGCACGATGGCGCCTTTGAGGCCGAGGAACCATGCCGGTTGCAGGAAGGCCACGACGGCGAAAATCAGAACCCAGTAAGCGAAAGTGTTGCCGACAAAGCGACTTAAAGCAGCCAGTGCGCGCATGGCTTGTTCCTTATTAGAGTGAAAGCGTTAGGGAGCTAAGCATACGCGGCTTACAAAAAAAGATCGCAGCCTGCGGCAGCTCCTAGAGGAATCAGGTCAATCCGCATTATTTGCGGCCAACCGAATCAACGTAGGAGCTGCCGAAGGCTGCGATCTTTTACAGGCATCGCCAATCAGTGCATTAAATGCCCTGCGGCGTCTCTTCCCCACCCAACGCCTCAACCAGCGCCGGCAGGAAGTCGCCGAAGGTCAGCATCATCAGGGTGAAGCTGGCGTCCAGCTGGCCGAGGGCTTCATCGCCACCGTCCTGTTCCGCCTGATCCTGCAACAGGTCTTCGAACTTCAGGCGCTTGACCACCATTTTGTCGTCGAGCACGAACGACAGTTTGTCCTGCCAGGCCAGCGACAACTGAGTGACCACTTTGCCAGTGCTGAGGTGCAGCTGGATTTCTTCGCTGGTCAGGTCCTGACGCTTGCAGCGCACAATGCCGCCGTCTTCGTGGGTGTCGCGCAGTTCGCACTCGTCCAGCACAAAGAAGTCGTCCGCGGCTTTCTGGGTGGTGACCCATTCGGTCATGGTCGCGGTTGGAGACATTTTTACGGTCAGCGGACGTACCGGCAGGGTGCCGATCACTTCACGCAGGGTGGACAGCAGGTCTTCAGCGCGTTTCGGGCTGGCCGAGTTGACCAGGATCAGACCCTGTTTCGGTGCGATGGCAGCGAAGGTCGACGAGCGGCGGATAAAGGCACGAGGCAGGAAGGCCTGGATGATTTCATCCTTGATCTGATCGCGTTCCTTCTTATAGACCTTGCGCATTTGCTCGGCCTCGATCTCTTCGACCTTTTCCTTGACCGCGTCACGCACGACGCTGCCCGGCAGGATGCGTTCTTCTTTGCGAGCGGAAACCAGCAGGAAGTCGCCGCTGACATGCACCAGCGGAGCGTCTTCGCCTTTGCCGAACGGCGCGACGAAACCGTAGGTGGTCAACTCCTGGCTTGCACATGGACGCGCCAGTTTGGTGGCCAGTGCAGTTTCCAACGCCTCGGCATCAACAGGCAGATCTTGGGTCAGGCGATAGATAAGCAGGTTTTTGAACCACATGGGGTAAGTCTCTCCTTATATGCAAAGGGGGGCATTATTGTCTTCGCCGTGCCATAGGCCAACCCTTCTCTAAGCCTTTGGAAGGCCTGAGAAAATTATTTAAAAAAGTGCTTGCCAGAGGTTGGGTCGCTCCGTAGAATGCGCGCCACACCGAAGCGAAGGGTGATTAGCTCAGCTGGGAGAGCGTCTGCCTTACAAGCAGAATGTCGGCGGTTCGATCCCGTCATCACCCACCATTCGTTCAAGTGTTACGCGCAGCGGTAGTTCAGTCGGTTAGAATACCGGCCTGTCACGCCGGGGGTCGCGGGTTCGAGTCCCGTCCGCTGCGCCATATTCGGTAACCTGGAACGCTGAACGCCAGGTCACCACGGAAAAGCCCGCTAACGCGGGTTTTTTTCTGCTCCAAGTTTGTACGTTGTTCCTGCAGGTCGCGTTGTTTCACCGGTTTTTAGATTTATTTGAAAAAAACTTCAATTAAATCAACACTTTATAAAAACCTGTGGCATAATGTGCCCCGCAACGAAGGTAAAGGGTGATTAGCTCAGCTGGGAGAGCGTCTGCCTTACAAGCAGAATGTCGGCGGTTCGATCCCGTCATCACCCACCACTTACTTTCAACGCTACGCGCAGCGGTAGTTCAGTCGGTTAGAATACCGGCCTGTCACGCCGGGGGTCGCGGGTTCGAGTCCCGTCCGCTGCGCCATATTCGGTAACCTGGAACACTGAACGCCAGGTCACCACAAAAAGCCCGCTAAATGCGGGCTTTTTGCTGTCTGGCGTTTGGCTTTTTTGTAGGCGCGAGCTTGCTCGCGAAAAACTCAAGGCCGACGCTAGGCCTCTGGATTAAGCGTTTTCGCTCCACCCTTCGCGAGCAAGCTCGCTCCTACAGGATTACTGCCCGCCATTGCGCGCATGCCGGTAATCGCTGACCGCTTCGTAAACCGCTTTGCGCAGACGGTTGATTCCGCCAATGGGCCGGTGGGCCTCAATGCCAAACCAAGGGTTGAACGACTGGTTATCGCATTGCAGGTTCAGCGCCGGGGTGTCGAAATCCTGCGCGGGCACGTTGATGCGTGCGACGGTCTCGAACGGTACATCGCTTTCTTTCCACTCGATGCTCGTGTCCTCAATCGGCATGTACTTGTTCGCATCCTGGCGCTGGATCTGCAGAACGAAACAAGCCGGTACTCGATCGGTTGACAGCTGTTGATTCAGGGCGCTGCGCAGGAAGTTCGGCAGATTGCGGTTTTGCTCCGCAAGGCTGTAGACCGGGCAGTTTTCCGGGTCGGGCATGACCCGAAATTTGGCGTTGGCCTCACCGAACTTATAGGGCGAAACTGAAAAGTAGGTGGTCTGCGTCGGACTCGGTGGAGCAGGGGTCAGCGTCGCCAAGGCGATAAACAGATGCCGAACTTGCCAGCTGCGTGGATCCCAGCCGGGAAAGAACGCCATGATTTTCTTGCCATCTGCCTGAGCGGCGACGTTCTGACGATACTCGGCGACATCGCTGACAAAGAAATTCGGATGGCTGAACATCACGAAATCCTGTTCGCCCCGCCCCGGTTGATCGGTCAGCAATTGTTTCCCCGGCACATCGAGCAGTTTGATCGCCATCCCTCGGGCATCGCGAATGCTGTCGAACTGGGGATACGCGTTGCCGTTGGACAAGCGCATCGTCGCTTGCCAGGTTTTGCCCGGTTCGCTGAAGACACCTTGGCGCAGCTCGCTCGGCAGTTCCGCCAGAACCTGGACTTCAGCTTTCACGCAGCCGTGGGCTTTGGCGTGGGCGTCACGCAGATAGCGGGTGCTTTCTCGGTGTTGGTCAACGATGCGTACAGCTGTCTGGATGACGTCTTGGGTCATCGCCGCTTCACCGTCAGGAATCAACTCCTGCGCCGAAACCGGTCCGCGATGCTGCCAGACATACCAGGCACTGCTCAGGGCCCAGGCGAGCAGCCCGAGAGCAACCAGCCACAGCAGCAATTTGCCGAGAAAAGCGCCCAGACGCAGCCAAAGTGTTTTCAGCATGGGAAACTCCTTTTGACGATGGTCGGGGGTCATGGCAGTTGCGCTTCCAGCGGACCGCCCAACACTTTCAGATACTCCAGCAGTGCCCAGCGTTCTTCTGGCTGCAGCCAGCGACCGATCACGCCATTGCCGCGTTTGCCGGCGCGGAACTCATGACCGCTGTTGTGATTGCCGGTGATCCTTGTGTCGAACACGAAACCGTTGGTAAAGGCTTCTGTGCGATACCCCAGATGCCTCGGGTCGTACTCGAATGTGCCTTTGTAGAAAGAGGTCGAGCGTTCATCCTGGGGCGACAGCAATTGATAGAGGCTGGGTACCGAGCCGTTGTGCAGAAACGGTGGTGTCGCCCAGACGCCTGCCAATGGGCGGGCCTTGTAGGCGCGCAGTTCGCGCACACCGATCGGCAAGCCGAAACCGTCCATTGCAGGTCGCTCGGCGGGGGTGATGTTGGCCTCGCGGTAGGCCCGGTTCGATACAAATGCCGTGACGTAAGCCAGCCCTTTGGCGACGGACATTTTGCTCATGTCCAGTTGTTCGGTGGGTTTTGGCTCAACGTCCAGTTCCGCCAACTCTGCCTGATTCCATTGCAATGGCGTCAGGTCGAAGCGGTGGTCGGCAATGTTGTTGGCTGCCGTCGGGTCGGTACCGATGGCGTCCACGGGGAGCATTTTCAGGTGTTGCACCTGTCGTCCTTCGCCTTGGGTCGTGCGCGGAACGTGGCAGCCTGCACAGGTCTCGGCGAACAGCGCGCGACCCTTCGCCGCCAGCGGTTTGTCGACTGCCCCTAGCAGATTTTCCGGCCAGGCCGGTGGCGCGAGTCGTTGCAGGGTTTCTTCGATCAGGTGCAAATCGCGTACGCGAACGCTGGAGGGATAACGCGTTTCGCCCATCAGCGGCTGACCGTTCTTGTCGAAGAAATTCAGCGTGGCGCCGACACCTAATGCCTCGCCGATGTTGCGGGCCATGGGTTGTTGTGCCGAGCCGTTCCACTGCACCCAGTCAAACGTCCACATGCTCCACAGTTGCGGATAATCAACCGGGGCGTTGGCTACGCGGTAGTTGGCGGGGGAAATCGCATCACCGAAACTGGCGTTGGCAATACGCCCGAACGCGTCGGTGCGACCTGGGCCTTCTTCGGTCGGATAGAGCCCGCGATGGGTGTCGTTCCAGGCGACTTTCAAGAAGGTGTCGAGTGAGGATTTGAATGCTTTGCGCAGTTCCTTGTGCCGAGCGTCGTAGTCCTGACCCAGTACGTTGCGTGCGAAACGCTCGAATTTCCACGGGTTGTAATATGTCGAGGTCAGACTCGCTACAAGGGCTTGTCCGAAACTGCCTCCTCTGAGCGTAGGAACACTGGAAGGCAGGACATGTTGCGCCGAGCCCCCGTCGATGCGCACGGCTTGGCCCTGGAATCGCAATTCGCCGGTATGGCAGGCCGCACAGGTGATATCCAGAAACATATCCGTATTGTCTGGATTCTGGTGGCGGGAAAAGCCTACGGGGAGGTTGCCGGGGTTGTTCTGCGTCGGTTTTTGGTTGGGATCAACCAGAAAGCCGAAGCGGGCGAGGTATTCAGGCGAGGCAAATCGTTGTTGCGAAAAGGGCAGTTCGAGGGCAGTGAACCAGTCGTAATGCAACCCTTTGACTTGGGTGCCCTGAGGCGTGAAGTAGTAGGTTTCGCGGTCGGTGGCACTCCATTGCTCCAGGTAATGCACCTGCTGCACGGGCGACCAGGCCGGTAGTTTCGGGTTGGCGACGTAATAGAGCACCACTGCAAGAACGAGTCCGAGCAGGACTGCCAGCAGAGCCAACAGGCGGAAAAATAGGCGCAAGATGACCATCCTTGTCGAGTTATCTTTCGTTTATGCCTGAGTGTCCACGGAGCGGCAAGAGGCCATTACGCCAGATGCTGTAGGTTCAGAAATTGCCTACAGGGGAGAAAGATAAAAGAAGCTTCATCGCCAGATTCCTGAAAAGCGTTTAAACACCTGAACTTATCAGAGGTTTCCAGCTCTCATGCCGGTAGCCATTGGTCGTGGCGGCCTGATAAGCTCGCGGCTTTACTCGATTGCCCTTTAGGCGCATGAACAAGGAAATAGCATGAAACAGCATCGGTTGGCGGCGGCGGTAGCCCTGGTTAGCCTGGTACTCGCGGGTTGTGACTCGCAGACCAGCGTAGAGCTGAAAACTCCGGCGCAAAAAGCTTCCTATGGCATTGGCCTGAACATGGGCAAGAGCCTGGCTCAGGAAGGCATGGATGACCTGGATTCCAAAGCTGTCGCCCAGGGCATCGAAGATGCCGTCGGCAAGAAAGAGCAGAAGCTCAAAGATGATGAACTGGTTGAAGCGTTCGCCGCGCTGCAAAAGCGTGCTGAAGAGCGTATGGCCAAAATGAGCGAAGAGTCGGCAGCCGCCGGCAAGAAATTCCTCGAAGAAAATGGCAAGAAAACCGGCGTGACCACTACTGCATCGGGTCTGCAGTATGAAGTCGTCAAGAAAGCCGACGGCGCTCAGCCTAAGCCGACTGACGTAGTGACCGTTCACTACACCGGCAAGCTGACCAATGGCACCGTATTCGACAGCTCCGTCGAGCGCGGCAGCCCGATCGATCTGCCAGTCAGCGGTGTGATTCCGGGTTGGGTAGAAGGCCTGCAACTGATGCACGTTGGCGAGAAGTACAAACTGTACATTCCTGCTGACCTGGCATACGGCGCGCAAAGCCCAAGCCCGGCGATTCCAGCCAACTCGGTGCTGGTATTCGACCTGGAACTGCTGGCGATCAAGGATCCGGCAAAAGAAGACGCCGCTGCCAAGTAATCAGCGACTGCTTCAAGAACAACGCCTCGCTTATGCGGGGCGTTGTTGCATCTGGCGTTCGGTACGGGTAAACAAAAGCGAACAGATGCTCCAGGCGGCAGTCATAGCCAATGTAGACGGTGGGGGTAGCCGCGTCGGCCTGCCAAGTCAATGAAATTATGGGATTTTTTGGATGGGCAAAAAACGCCCGATCTGAGCCGAGCCCTTGTGAAACGGGGCTTCCAGCCCTGAAAATCAGCTCTGTTCACAAGGTTATCCACAATTTGTGTGGATAACATTTCAACGGGAGGAATGATGAAAACACCCTGGAGTTTCGCTCGTTTCCTGCCGCTGGCTGGGCGCTTGCTGGCACGCGGGCGTTTGCCGACTTTGTTGTTCGCTGTTGCCAGCAAAGGCGCTAGCGAAGGCAATCGCCTGGGTAAAATCAAGGACGACCTGCGCCTGTTGCAGGCACTCTGCCTGGCTTATTGGCGAGGTGAATATCGAGCCATAAGCCCAAAGGCACTGGTCTCGGTCGTCGCAGGCTTGATGTATTTCCTCAGCCCGGTGGATGCGATTCCGGATTTTCTTCCCCTCTTCGGCATGATCGATGACATCGCCGTGCTGGCCTGGCTGATGAAGGTTCTCGACGATGAACTCAACGCCTTCCGTGCCTGGCGCAAGCGTCAGATGCCCGAGAAGCTTGCGGTAGTCGAGCGTTTGCCTGACACCCCGGCACAACTGCACCTTCAAGGCCCGAAAAAAAACTGAATTCGATGCCGTCTCGCCCACAGATTGATGCCCCTCGCGACCTTGGCCGCTGTTAGGATTACACTTCTAGGGAAAAGTGCCGACTCGCTAAGTGTTGTTGTCCTACGGGGTAGTCATGGATATTCAGATAATTACACGCGAAGGCGAGCCCGAGTATGCGGTTCTGCCATGGGCTCAATATCAGGCGTTGTTGAAAGCGGCAGGCATCAAGGAGCAACCGTCGCCTGAAGCCGCGAAGCTTCAAGCAGCAGCACCCGATCAGGTTCTTCCGGGGCTGGATCAATTACGCAGTTTGCGCGAAGGGAAGGGCATCGCCATCGAGGCGCTGGCCCGCACGGTAGGCATCAGCCCGTCTTACCTAGCCATGATCGAAAGTGGCGAGCGCCTGCCCGACGCAGCGATTCGCCGCAGCCTGGCCTGGGAGTTGACGGTGCCTGGGTGGAGGGATGAATCGTGAGCGTACGCATCAGTCGTCAACATTGGGATGGATTGCTGGGCGAACTGGATCAGGCGCGTCGTCAGCGCCATCTTCTGACTTATCGGGCGTTGCTGGAACGTTTGCAGTTGCCGACCCCGGCCATGCAAACCCTGACGGCGGCCCTTGAGCATCTGGCTGCACTCGACGCCCGGGCCGAACAGCCGTTGCGCAGTTCGCTGGTGATCAGCCAGGGAGCAAGCCGTTTACCGCGTACCGGGTTCTTCGAGTGTGTTGAGCGCCTGGGGCGTTTTTCCGGCCCGTCCGACGGTGTTGCCGCGGCATCCTGGCATGCCTCGGAAGTGGTGCGGGTATTTGAATACGAATACCCGGAATCGGCAGAAGCCTGAGTGTTTCTGCAATTGAAGACGCGAGTCGGTTACTGGCTCGCTCGCCGGCTGTTTCACTGGTCGTGGTTTGTCCGTCAACCGCGCGGCTGGAGTTGGCTTGAAGGCCAGTTCGCACTTATGGCCAACCTGGGCGATGTCGGCGCTCAGAGCTTCTATGGGCACATCCTGACGTTTCGCGGCGTTGGCCTCGGTGCTCGTGAGGAGGGCGTGCGCTTGTTGCGCCTGGCGGCCTTGGCGGGCGATGGCAAGGCGGCGTATCAGATCGGCGTGATCAGCCTGGCGGGAACACCGAGCAGGGCGCCGGATCCTGCTGAAGCGGCACGGTTCTGGACCATCGCGGCGAAAGCCGGACATCCATTGGCGCCGATCAAACTGGAAGAATTGGCTTCCCGCAACGCTACAGGTTTCACGGACTCGTCTGACAAATCGACCTGATGTGAGAGCGGTCCCTACGCCACGTTTCTCCTTTAGCGAATCGCCCTACAGCAACATCATCCTTTCCTGACTTCTTTCCTCGCGGATCCTCCGCAAAGTCCCTCGCACTCATTTTTCTGTGCGAGGGAGTGTTCATGCTTGCCCCGGTTTTCCTTGAATTCTCCCGCTGTGCGGTGCGCTGATGGATCAGATCGCCCGCATCGAGCAAGAGCTCGACCATTTCCCACAGACCCTGAACCTGTACCGCGAACAACTCGGGCGCTTCCTGAACCGCACTACCGACAAGGTCAGCCACGCGCTGGACCTGCCCTCGCTGATGGGCATGGAACGGGTGATCAAGTTCGGTGATAGCAGCACGGTGGTCAGCAGCGGTGACGAAGATTTTTTCTCGACGGTGGCGCAGTGCCCGCAAAGTGGCCCGCTGCTGATCGAGAGCAAGTTCGAGTCGGTGTACGACATTCCGCTGGGGAACATTCAGGTCGAGGTGGTGGCGCAGGAGGGAGGCGAGCGGACCGTCATCACCCTGGATGAACAGGGGCGAGGGCAATTCAGCGGCACGCCGGGCAAGTTTTATAAGGTGCATGTCCAGCGTCAGGTCACCCCGGAGCAAGTCGGTGAGCTGTTCAAGTCTTACGCTGCACTGACCCAGTCGCTGGAAGGCTGGTTGCGCTATGAGTGGGCGGGTTTCAAGCCGCAATGGTCGCAGTCGGGTGTTGCCGCGGCCGGTAATGGGCTGCTGGCCGGAGGTTGGACGGCGATTATCGGGGTGTGGGACCGCCTCGGTGAGCTCTCGGAAATCCTCCAGGATCCGCACAAGTTCGCCGAGCGCCTGGGCAGTGGCGCGGGTCAGCTGGCCGATCTGGCGCAACAGTTTCCGGCGACGATGGCCAGGCTGCAACTGCTGGCCAGCGACGAAGCCGCGATGTGCCTGCTGCTGCGCGCCAGCAGTCTGTGGCTGGAAATGCTGCCGCCGAGCCTGATGGCCGGGCAAGCCGCCGAGACGCTGGCGGTCGTGGTGGTGGATCTGCTGATTGATTTGTTGATCGGCGTCGTCCTCACCTTCACCGCGGCCGGGGCGGGGATGGCCTATCTGGCGATGCGCCTGGCGCGCTACGGCGCCCGGTTGGTGAGCGCCGTTCAGGGTTTCGTCAAAGCGATCTTCGGCCTTATCCAGCAGTTCCTCGGCTATGTCGATCGCTACAAAACCGTCGCCGCCCGCGGTGTCGCGGCGGGCCTTAAAAAAGGCCGGATGCAACTGCGCTGGAATGCCAAACGCAACACCACGCTCAAGCCAAACGAACACCACGAGGATGCCCCGAAACAGGCCACCAACCCCAACGGCGACAGCGCCGACACCGTCGATAACACCGCCACCAACAAATGCCCGGTGTCGATGGTCACCGGCGAAGAACTGCTGACCCTCACCGACGGTACGCTCGACGGCATTTTGCCGTTCGACTTCACCCGCCTCTATCGCAGCAGCGCCGTCGAACTCGACAGCGGTCTGGGTTTTGGCTGGAGCCATTCCCTGGCCCAGCGCCTGGAAATCGACGGCGACCAGGTGATCTGGATCGACCCGGAAAACCGCCGCACGCCGTTTCCGCGACCGAGCGTCGAACGCCCGGTGATCCACAACAGCCTGTCGCGGGCGGCGATCTATCTAGGTGAAGTGGCGGACGAACTGATCCTCGCCCTGGCCGGCGACACGCCGCGTTTCTACCACTTCCGCGACGGCCGCCTGAGCGCAATCAGCGACGCCTACGGCAACCGGCTGAGCGTGTCCCGCGACCGTCTGGATCGTCTGCAACGCCTCGACAACGGCGCCGGTCGCGCCCTGTTACTGCGTTACGACCGGCGGCACCTGATCGCCGTCGACTATCAAGTGCGGCAACGCGCCACCACCGAAGAACACGCCTGGCGCACCGAACAGACCCTGGTCAGTTACCGCTACGACGCCTGCC
>NZ_FYDO01000016.1 GCF_900187615.1 Pseudomonas sp. Irchel s3f7
TGCGGCGACAAAACTGATCTGGCTTGGGCTGCGCAACATCACAGCAAACTGGGGCTCAGCGGCCCATGACTGGAAAAGTGCGATGAATCAATTCGCGATTCTGTACGGAGATCGATTTATCAGGCCAACCTGGTAAAAGCATGGCCTGCCTAACGGCAGGCCGTACCGGCCTGCACACAAAATATCTGACAGTCCCGTCCCGTTTTTTAGGTCGCCCGCCTTCATTCATTGAATATCTTTCAGATAATCCTTGAGCGCAATTAGCGGACTATCAAGCTGCTCCATCGTCTGAACCCCGGCAAATTCCCCCGCCAACCTCCCCAACTCCCGCCCCAACGGCTTATCCACACCCCCAATAGCCTCCAGCGCCAACCCCACACACTCACCCACCTTCACCTGAATCCCCTCAATATCCCCTCGCCGCACCAGCAACTCAAACACATCCCGCTGGTAATCACCCATGACCAGATCGTCACGCAAAATCGGGCTTGAATCTTCCGATTCATAAGCCAGTTTGAGGGAGAAGAGGGCGACGGTTTCCAGGTGTAATTCCATGGGGGGAATCCTTGTGAAATGTTCCGGCGGTGCGGGTGGTGTGTAAGGGCAAGGGGCAAAAGCATCGCCAGCAGGCTGGCTCCCACAGGGTGTGTGGGGTGTCAGGGGCTTTATCGCGGGCGAAAAAAAAGGCCTTGCTAAGCAAGACCTTTCTTAATTTTGGTGCCCCGAGGGAGACTCGAACTCCCACTCCTTTCGAAAACGGATTTTGAATCCGCCGCGTCTACCAATTCCGCCATCAGGGCAATGGCCGCGGAGTATAGAGATGAGATAACCGCTGGTCAATCAGGTACATGGAGAATTTTTGATATTTCCGCTAGACTTCCCGGCCCTGCTAGACGACACCCCATCATGCGCGTTGCTGACTTTACTTTTGAGCTCCCTGATTCGCTGATCGCCCGCCACCCTTTGGCCGAGCGTCGCAATAGTCGCCTGTTGACCCTGGATGGGGTCAGCGGCGCCCTGGCACACCGTCAATTCACGGATTTGCTGGAGCATTTGCGTCCCGGCGACTTGATGGTGTTCAACAATACCCGGGTGATTCCGGCGCGGCTGTTTGGCCAGAAGGCTTCCGGCGGCAAGCTGGAAATCCTGGTGGAGCGGGTGCTCGACAGTCATCGCGTGCTGGCCCATGTGCGTTCCAGCAAGTCGCCCAAGCCTGGGTCGAAGATCCTCATCGACGGCGGTGGCGAGGCCGAGATGCTGGCGCGCCACGATGCGTTGTTCGAGCTGGGGTTTGCTGAAGAGGTGTTGCCGCTGCTCGACCGCGTCGGGCACATGCCGCTGCCTCCTTATATAGACCGCCCGGATGAAGGCGCCGATCGCGAGCGTTACCAGACCGTCTACGCCGAGCGTTTGGGTGCGGTGGCGGCACCGACGGCGGGGCTGCATTTCGATCAGGTGCTGATGGAGGCGATTGCCGCCAAGGGCGTCGAGACCGCGTTCGTGACCCTGCACGTCGGCGCTGGCACGTTCCAGCCGGTGCGCGTCGAGAAGCTCGAAGACCACCACATGCACAGCGAATGGCTGGAAGTCGGCCAGGACGTGGTGGATGCCGTTGCCGCCTGCCGCGCTCGCGGTGGTCGCGTGGTGGCCGTGGGGACCACCAGCGTGCGTTCCCTGGAAAGCGCCGCCCGCGATGGCGTGCTCAAGCCGTTCAGTGGCGATACCGACATTTTCATCTTCCCGGGCCGGCCGTTTCATGTGGTCGATGCCCTGGTCACCAACTTCCATTTGCCCGAATCCACGCTGTTGATGCTGGTTTCGGCGTTCGCCGGTTATCCCGAGACCATGGCTGCCTACAAGGCCGCGGTCGACAACGGTTACCGCTTTTTCAGTTACGGTGATGCGATGTTCATCACGCGTAATCCTGCGCCGACTGCCCCTAAAGAATCGGGCTCAGAGGAAACTGTATGAGTCGCACCTGTCGTATGTCTTTCGAGCTGCTGGCCACTGATGGCAAGGCTCGTCGCGGTCGTTTGACCTTCCCGCGCGGTACCGTCGAGACCCCGGCCTTCATGCCGGTGGGCACCTACGGCACGGTCAAGGGCATGCTGCCACGGGATATCGAGGCGACTGGCGCTGAAATCATTCTGGGCAACACCTTCCACCTGTGGCTGCGCCCGGGTACGGAAGTGATCAAGAAGCACGGCGACCTGCACGATTTCATGCAGTGGAAAGGCCCGATCCTGACCGACTCCGGCGGTTTCCAGGTGTTCAGCCTGGGCGCCATGCGCAAGATCAAGGAGGAGGGCGTGACCTTCGCTTCCCCGGTCGATGGCGCCAAGGTGTTCATGGGCCCGGAAGAGTCGATGCAGGTCCAGCGTGACCTGGGCTCCGACATCGTGATGATTTTCGACGAATGCACGCCGTACCCGGCTGATGAAGACGTCGCGCGTATTTCCATGGAGTTGTCCCTGCGTTGGGCCAAGCGTTCGAAAGAAGCCCATGGCGAAAACACGGCAGCGCTGTTCGGCATCGTGCAGGGCGGCATGCACCAGGACCTGCGCATGCGCTCCCTGGAAGGCCTCGATCAGATCGGCTTCGACGGTCTGGCCATCGGCGGCCTGTCGGTGGGCGAACCGAAGCACGAAATGATCAAGGTGCTGGATTACCTACCGGGCATGATGCCGGCTGACAAACCTCGTTACCTTATGGGCGTTGGCAAACCGGAAGATCTGGTTGAGGGTGTGCGCCGCGGTGTGGACATGTTCGATTGCGTGATGCCAACCCGTAATGCCCGCAATGGGCATCTGTTCATTGATACCGGCGTGCTGAAGATCCGAAACGCGTTCCATCGCCATGATGATTCGCCGCTCGATCCGACCTGCGATTGCTATACCTGCCAGAACTTCTCCCGCGCTTATCTGCATCACCTGGACAAGTGCGGCGAAATGCTCGGGAGCATGCTCAATACCATCCATAACTTGCGTCATTATCAAGTGCTTATGGCTGGTTTGCGCGAGGCTATTCAACAGGGTACATTGGCCGCCTTTGTCGATGCCTTCTACGCCAAACGCGGGTTACCTGTTCCGCCTTTGGACTGAGTTTACTGACCCCAAGATTCAACATTTGCAACTGGAGTGCTAAATGAGCTTTTTTATCTCTAATGCCATGGCTGACGCCGCTGCACCTGCTGCTGCCGGCCCAATGGGCGGCGGTTTCGAGTGGATTTTCCTGGTCGGTTTCCTGGTCATCTTCTACCTGATGATCTGGCGTCCACAGGCCAAGCGCGCCAAAGAGCAGAAGAATCTGCTGAGCAGCCTGCAGAAAGGCGACGAAGTTGTGACCACCGGCGGCATCGCCGGCAAGATCACTAAAGTTGCAGACGATTTCGTTGTTCTGGAAGTTTCCGACACCGTCGAAATGAAATTCCAGAAAGGCGCCATCGCTGCCACGCTGCCAAAAGGCACGCTGAAAGCGATCTAAGTTTCATCTTCATTTTCAATCGACGGGGCGCGCAAGGCGCCCCGCGTCATAAACGGGCGGCGTGATGCTGAACAAATATCCTCTGTGGAAATACATTCTGATCCTGGCGGTGCTGGCGGTCGGTCTGATTTATTCCGCTCCCAATCTTTATCCTGATGACCCGGCCATTCAGGTCAGCGGTGCAAGCACTGCGCTGCAAGTCAATCAGGCTGATCTGGATCGAGTGAGCGCTGCGCTCAAGGAATCCGGGATCAACGTCAAGGCTGCCACCCTGGCAGAGGGCGGCAAGGGCGGTCTGATTCGCCTGACCAAGGCTGAAGACCAGCTGCCGGCCAAAGACGTCGTGCGCAAGGCATTGGGTGATGACTACGTCGTCGCGCTGAACCTGGCGCAAACCACCCCGCAATGGCTGCGCAACCTCGCTGCGCACCCGATGAAGCTGGGTCTGGACTTGTCCGGTGGTGTGCACTTCCTGCTGGAAGTGGACATGGATAAAGCCCTCGACGCCCGCCTGAAAGTCTACGAAGGCGACGTCAAGAGCCTGCTGCGCAAAGAGAAACTGCGTTATCGCAGCCTGCCGCAACTCGATGGTGCCATTCAGCTGGGCTTCACTGATGAAGCAGCCCGCGAACAGGCCCGTACGCTGATCCGCAAGAGCTTCAACGATTTCGACATTGTTCCGGCCGACCTCAATGGCCAACCGGTACTGCGTCTGGCGATGACCCCGGCCAAGCTGGCGGAAATCCGCGAATACTCCATCAAGCAGAACTTGACCACGGTACGTAACCGCGTCAATGAACTGGGTGTTGCCGAACCGATCGTCCAGCGCCAGGGCGCCAACCGCATCGTGGTTGAGCTGCCGGGCGTGCAGGACACCGCCGAAGCCAAGCGTATCCTCGGCAAGACGGCCAACCTCGAGTTCCGTCTGGCTGCTGAGCCTGGTGCTTCGAAAGCCACTTCCGAGTCTTTCGAGTTCCGTGAGGGCAACCGTCCTCCGGCTCTGATCGAGCGTGGCCTGATCATCACGGGTGACCAGGTCACTGACGCGAAGGCCGGTTTCGGTGAGCAGGGTACGCCGGAAGTGAACATTCGTCTGGACGGTCACGGCGGCGAGCTGATGAACCGTGCGACCCGTTCGAACGTGGGTCGCAGCATGGCGGTGATCTTCATCGAGCAGCGTCCGGTCACCACTTACGTCAAGCAAATGGTCAACGGCGTCGAGAAAGACGTGCCGGTGCAGACGTTCAAGGAAGAGAAAAAGATCATCAGCCTGGCGACCATTCAGTCGCCGCTGGGTGCTCAGTTCCGCATCACTGGCCTGAACGGCCAGGGCGAATCGTCTGAACTGGCACTGCTGCTGCGTGCCGGTGGTCTGGCGGCGCCAATGTACTTCGCTGAAGAGCGCACCATTGGTCCAAGCCTGGGTGCCGACAACATCACCAAAGGCATCGATGCATCGCTGTGGGGCATGCTGTTCGTCTCGCTGTTCATCATGGCCATCTACCGCTTCTTCGGCGTCATCGCCACCGTCGCGCTGGCGGTGAACATGGTGCTGCTGCTGGCCTTGATGTCGCTGCTGGGTGCAACGCTGACCCTGCCGGGTATCGCGGGTATCGTGTTGACCATGGGTATGGCGGTCGACGCCAACGTGCTGATCTTCTCGCGGATTCGTGAAGAGATTGCCGCGGGCATGTCGGTGCAGCGTGCAATCAACGAAGGCTTCGGCCGGGCATTCACCGCGATTCTCGACGCCAACCTGACCACCTTGCTGGTCGGCGGCATCCTCTTTGCCATGGGCACCGGCCCGGTCAAGGGCTTCGCAGTGACCATGTCCCTCGGGATCTTTACCTCGATGTTCACGGCCATCATGGTGACCCGCGCGATGGTCAACCTGATCTTCGGCGGTCGTGACTTCAAGAAGTTGTGGATTTAAGGGGCTGCCATGTTACGTACAATCAACTTCATGGGCGTTCGCAACTTTGCGTTCGGCGTCACATTGTTCCTCACGGTGCTGGCCTTGTTCAGCGTCGCCACCAAGGGCATGAACTGGGGCCTGGACTTCACCGGCGGTACGCTCATCGAGCTGACCTACGAGCGTCCGGCTGACGTCACCAAGGTGCGTGAGCAGCTGGTGAGTGCCGGTTATAACGACGCCATCGTGCAGAACTTCGGTGCAACCACCGATCTGCTGGTGCGTATGCCTGGCGAAGACCCGCAGCTGGGTCACCAGGTGGCCGAGGCCTTGCAGAAGGTGGGTGGCGAGAACCCGGCGACGGTCAAGCGTGTCGAGTTCGTCGGCCCGCAGGTGGGTGAAGAGCTGCGCGACCAGGGCGGCCTCGGCATGCTGATGGCGCTGGGCGGCATCCTGATCTACCTGGCTTTCCGCTTTCAGTGGAAGTTTGCGGTCGGTGCGATCGTGTCCCTGATTCACGACGTGATCGTGACCATCGGTATCCTGTCGTTCTTCCAGATCACCTTCGACTTGACGGTGCTGGCGGCGGTACTGGCGATCATCGGTTACTCGCTCAACGACACCATCGTGGTATTCGACCGGGTTCGTGAGAACTTCCGTGTACTGCGCAAGGCCAGCCTGATCGAGAACATCAACATCTCGACCACGCAAACCCTGCTGCGGACCATGGCGACGTCGATCTCCACGTTGCTGGCGATCGCGGCCCTGTTGTTCTTCGGTGGCGACAACCTGTTCGGCTTCTCCATCGCGCTGTTCATCGGTGTTCTGGCGGGTACTTACTCGTCGATCTACATCGCGAACGTGGTGCTGATCTGGCTGAACCTGAGCACTGAGGATTTGATTCCTGCGGTTAATACCGAGAAGGAAGTCGACGACCGTCCTTGAAGGAAAGTTCTCCTGGCGGTGTAGTCCAAAAAGGCGCGAGTTGAACTCGCGCCTTTTTTTGTGCTCCAAGGCAGGGAGAAGCGCGGACATGTTCCGCATGTGATGGTCAGGAGGTTCATGTGAACAAGTCGATGCTGGTTGGTGCTGTGCTGGGTGCTGTCGGTGTAACTGCCGGGGGTGCTGTCGCCACCTACAGCCTGGTTAAAAGCGGCCCAGAGTACGCACAAGTACTCGCCGTTGAGCCGGTCAAGACACAAATCAAGACTCCACGTGAAGTGTGCAAGGACGTAGCGGTCACCCGGCAAGCGCCGGTGAAAGATCAACACCAGATCGCCGGTACCGTAGTAGGTGCACTTGCGGGTGGTCTGCTGGGTAATCAGATCGGCGGCGGCAGCGGCAAGAAAATTGCCACGGTTGCGGGCGCGGTCGGTGGCGGTTACGCCGGCAACAAGGTTCAGGAGGGCATGCAGGAGCGTGACACCTACACCACGACTCAGACCCGTTGTAATACGGTGAATGACATCAGTGACAAGGTAGTGGGTTACGACGTGCGGTACTCGTTGGAAGGCAAGGAAGGCAAAGTGCGCATGGATCGTGATCCGGGCAACCAGATTCCGGTGGATAAAGAAGGCAAGTTGATCTTGTCGGAGAATCAGACGGCTCATTGATCTGCTGGCACTGGTTAAAAAAGAAGCACCCTGCGGGGTGCTTTTTTTGTGTGCGCAACTTATTGCTGATCTGTAGGAGCCGGCTTGCTGGCGAATGATGCCACACCGTTTGCCTGACGCACCGCTATCGCTGGCAAGCCAGCTCCTACAGGGGGTGGGCATTGCTGGATCTGTAGGAGCCGGCTTGCTGGCGATCTAGGTGTAACAGTCGACATCAATAGTGAATGTCAGATGGAATCGCCAGCAAGCCGGCTCCTGCAAAAGGAATCGTGAATTCCAGGCATAAAAAAAGCACCCCGAAGGGTGCTTTTTCTGTCGCTGGACGCTTAGCGCTTCAGCGAGGCCGGGAGGTGCGGCTGGATGGCCGTCAAAACTGCCTTGAAGCACTTGGTGTTACCGGCAACGATGTGGCCTTTTTCAAGGAAGTCGTGACCACCGGTGAAGTCGCTCACCAGGCCGCCGGCTTCTTGAATCAGCAGGGCGCCTGCTGCCATGTCCCACTCGGACAGGCCCGACTCCCAGAACGCGTCGAAACGGCCGGCAGCCACGTAGGCCAGGTCCAGGCTCGCCGAGCCAGCGCGGCGGATGCCGGCGGTCTGGCCAACCAGGGCGCGGAACATGCCCAGGTAGTTGTCGAGGTTGTCCATCTGGTCGTCACGGAACGGGAAGCCGGTACCCAGCAGGGCGCCGTCCAGGCTGGTGCGGCCGCTGACGCGCAGGCGACGACCGTTCAGTTGAGCGCCGCGACCACGGCTGGCGGTGAATTCTTCCTGGCGAACCGGGTCCAGAACAACCGCGTGCTCAAGACGACCGCGGTATTTGCAGGCGATGCTGACAGCGAAATGAGGAATGCCGCGCAGGAAGTTGGTGGTGCCGTCCAGTGGATCGATGATCCACAGGTATTCTTCGCCTTCGATGCCGGTGCCGGCGTGCAGGCCGGTCTCTTCACCGCGGATCGAGTGGTTCGGGTAAGCCTTGCGCAGGGCGTCGATGATTTTCTGTTCAGCGGCGCGATCCACCTCGGATACGTAATCCTTGGCGTCTTTTTCGTCGACCTTGATGGTATCCAGGCGCTCGATGGAGCGGAAGATCAATTCACTGGCGCTGCGGGCGGCGCGCAGCGCGATATTCAGCATGGGCTGCATGGATGTGTCACCTAAGGTTGTTAAAGAAAGCCGAGCATTCTATCAGAAAGTTTCTACAGGAGAAGGACGACGTTCGCTTTCATGGCTTAACGGTAGCGAGCGCTGTAAGATTCCGCTCCCGATTATTGTGTTCGAGAGCGCCTCCCTTGCTGCAAAACATTCGTGTCGTCCTGGTCAATACCAGCCATCCGGGCAATATCGGCGGGGCTGCGCGTGCCATGAAGAACATGGGCCTGTCGCGGCTGGTGCTGGTCGAGCCTCGTCTGTTCCCGCATCACGAGGCCGATGCCCGTGCCTCCGGTGCCGGTGACATCCTTGAAAACGCGCAAGTCGTCGCCACGTTGGAAGATGCGTTGGTCGGCTGCAATCTGGTGCTCGGCACCAGTGCCCGCGACCGTCGCATTCCCTGGCCGTTGCTCGATCCCCGCGAATGCGGCACGAAAGTGGTCGAGGAAGCCGGGCAGGGTGCAGAAATCGCCTTGGTGTTCGGTCGTGAAGATTCCGGCCTTACCAACGAAGAGCTGCAGCGATGTCATTATCACGTGCACATCCCATCAGACCCTGAGTTCAGCTCGCTGAACCTTGGGGCGGCGGTGCAGGTGTTGAGTTATGAAGTGCGCATGTCCTGGCTGGCGGCCCAAGGTCAGCCAAGCAAGGTCGAGAAGGAAGAAGTGGCTTCGGTCAAAAGCGCTGAGCTGGCGACCATGGATGAGCTGGAGCGATTCTATGAGCACCTGGAGCAAACCCTGGTGGCCATCGAATTCCTCGATCCGGAAAAACCGCGGCACTTGATGGCGCGCCTGCGCCGGTTGTACGGACGCAGCTCGGTCAGTCGGGCGGAAATGAATATTTTGCGTGGCATCCTCACGGAAACCCAAAAAGCGGCCCGTGGTGAGCTTCTTAATCGGAAGGATTAATGATGTTTGAGCGTTTGCGTGAAGATATCCAGAGCGTATTCCATCGAGACCCGGCGGCGCGTAACGCTTTTGAAGTCCTGACCTGCTACCCCGGCATGCACGCCATCTGGATTCACCGTTTGTCGGCAATGCTGTGGCGCGCGGACCTGAAATGGCTGGCGCGGCTGGTGTCGAACTTCGGTCGCTGGTTGACCGGGATCGAGATTCATCCGGGTGCGAAAGTCGGTCGTCGCTTCTTCATTGACCATGGCATGGGTATTGTCATCGGTGAGACCGCCGAGATTGGCGACGACGTGACTATCTATCAGGGTGTGACCCTCGGCGGCACCAGCTGGAACAAGGGCAAGCGCCACCCGACCCTGGGCGATGGCGTAGTGGTCGGGGCGGGCGCGAAGGTGCTCGGTCCGTTCACGGTCGGTGCTGGGGCCAAGGTCGGTTCCAATGCGGTCGTGACCAAGGAAGTACCGCCGGGTGCCACGGTGGTGGGTATTCCGGGGCGGATCATCGTCAAGCCCGACGAAGAGCAGGACGCCAAGCGCAAAGCCATGGCCGAGAAAATCGGCTTCGATGCCTACGGCGTGACTGAAGACATGCCCGACCCGGTGGCGCGTGCCATTGGTCAGCTGCTCGATCACCTGCAGGCGGTCGATGGACGGTTGGAGGGGATGTGCGGGGCGCTGAAGGATCTGGGCAGTAATTACTGTGCGAAAGATCTGCCTGAGCTGCGCGAAGAAGACTTCGCCTGCGTAAAAGACAAAGACGAAAGCAAAGCCGGTTGATGTCACTGTGAGCTGCCGAAGGCTGCGATCTTTTGATCTTAAACGGGCAAGATCAAAAGATCGCGGCCTGCGGCAGCTCCTGCGGGTCGCAATCAGGTAATGGCAGAGCGCTGACCGGTGTGCAATTAAGCCGCAGACCCTGCTATGATGCGCCCGCTCTTTTGCGGGTAATCCTGACTAAAGTACTAGGTCTTATAGTTGACTTAAATACTCGGGAATTGCATACTCGCCCCATTCCGAACTCCGTGGTAATTGTCCATGCGACTGACTACAAAAGGCCGATACGCCGTGACCGCCATGCTCGATCTGGCGTTGCACGCGCAGCACGGGCCCGTGTCCCTGGCCGATATCTCCGAGCGCCAAGGCATCTCCCTGTCCTACCTCGAGCAGCTTTTCGCCAAATTGCGCCGCAGCAATCTGGTGTCCAGCGTCCGGGGTCCAGGCGGCGGTTACCAGCTGTCACGCGACATGCAGGGTATCCAGGTCGCCCAGGTGATCGATGCGGTGAACGAATCGGTCGATGCAACCAAATGCCAGGGCCAGGGTGATTGCCACTCCGGTGACACTTGCCTGACTCACCACTTGTGGTGCGACCTGAGCTTGCAGATTCACGAATTTCTGAGCGGTATCAGCTTGGCTGACCTTGTGACTCGCCGTGAGGTGCAAGAAGTAGCCCAGCGTCAGGACCAGCGCCGTTGCAACAGCAAGGCGCCACGCCTGGACAAGATTGAAGCGTCCGCCGTCGAATGACAGCCGAAGAGCTAGCGGCACGACAGCCAGCCTGATTTAGGAGATAGTCCATGAAATTGCCGATTTACCTTGATTACTCTGCGACCACCCCGGTTGATCCGCGTGTTGCGCAAAAAATGAGTGAATGCCTGCTGGTCGACGGAAACTTCGGTAACCCGGCGTCCCGTTCCCACGTGTTCGGCTGGAAAGCTGAAGAGTCCGTTGAAAACGCCCGTCGTCAGGTCGCCGACCTGGTCAACGCCGATCCGCGTGAAATCGTCTGGACCTCCGGTGCCACCGAGTCCGACAACCTGGCAATCAAGGGTGCGGCGCATTTCTATGCCACCAAAGGCAAGCACCTGATCACCACCAAGATTGAGCACAAGGCTGTCCTCGACACCATGCGCCAACTGGAGCGTGAAGGTTTCGAAGTGACCTACATCGAGCCTCGTACCGATGGCCTGGTGACCCCTGAGATGATCGAAGCCGAACTGCGCGACGACACCATCCTGGTTTCGGTCATGCACGTGAACAACGAAATCGGCACCATCAACGACATTGCAGCGATCGGCGAACTACTCCGCTCCAAGGGCATTCTGTTCCACGTCGACGCCGCTCAGTCCACCGGCAAGGTCGAGATCGACCTGCAGAAGCTGAAAGTCGACATGATGTCGTTCTCCGCCCACAAGACCTACGGTCCTAAAGGCATCGGCGCGCTGTACGTCAGCCGCAAGCCGCGTGTGCGCATCGAGGCGACCATGCACGGCGGCGGTCACGAGCGCGGCATGCGTTCCGGCACCCTGGCCACTCACCAGATCGTAGGCATGGGTGAAGCGTTCCGTGTTGCCAAAGAAGACATGGCGAGCGAGAACGTGCGCATCAAGGCATTGAGCGACCGCTTCTACAAGCAGGTCGAGCACCTGGAAGAGCTGTACGTCAACGGCAGCCTGACCGCCCGCGTTCCGCACAACCTGAACCTGAGCTTCAACTACGTTGAAGGCGAGTCGCTGATCATGGCGCTCAAGGATCTGGCGGTTTCGTCCGGTTCGGCCTGCACCTCTGCGTCCCTGGAGCCTTCGTACGTACTGCGCGCCCTGGGCCGCAACGACGAACTGGCACACAGCTCGATCCGCTTCACCTTCGGCCGCTTCACCACCGAAGAAGAAATCGATTACGCCGCGCAGAAAGTCTGCGAGGCCGTTACCAAGCTGCGCGCTCTGTCGCCGCTGTGGGACATGTACAAAGACGGCGTCGACATCTCGAAGATCGAGTGGGCGGCACACTAAACAAAGAAGCCGCCGGATACAGGTCCTGTAGCAGCGCGGCGGTAAACGCAGCGTAACTACAGGGTCTCAAGAGCGGCCCTGATGAGTGAGGATTTAGAATCATGGCTTACAGCGAAAAGGTCATCGACCACTACGAAAACCCGCGTAACGTCGGCAAGATGGACGCGGAAGATCCTGATGTCGGCACCGGCATGGTCGGCGCTCCGGCGTGCGGCGATGTGATGCGCCTGCAGATCAAGGTCAACGACGCCGGCATCATCGAAGATGCCAAGTTCAAGACCTACGGCTGCGGTTCGGCTATCGCTTCCAGCTCCCTCGCCACCGAGTGGATGAAGGGCAAGACCCTGGACGAAGCAGAAACCATCAAGAACACTCAGCTGGCTGAAGAACTGGCCCTGCCGCCAGTGAAAATTCACTGCTCCGTACTCGCTGAAGACGCTATCAAAGCGGCCGTTCGCGACTACAAGCAGAAGAAAGGCTTGATCTGATTTTTGGCGACGAGTAAGGAGTCACCGATGGCTATCAGCATGACAGAAGCGGCTGCTCGACACGTGCGGCGCTCCCTCGACGGGCGCGGCAAAGGTGAAGGGATTCGTCTGGGTGTTCGCACCACAGGCTGTTCCGGCCTTGCCTACGTGCTGGAGTTTGTCGACGAGGTGGTTGCAGAGGATCAGGTGTTCGAAAGTCACGGCGAAAAAGTGATTATCGACCCGAAAAGCCTGGCCTACCTGGACGGCACCGAGCTCGATTTCGTCAAGGAAGGGTTGAACGAAGGCTTCAAGTTCAACAACCCCAACGTGCGCGGTGAATGTGGCTGCGGCGAAAGCTTCAACATCTGAGGCTTGTCGTGGGTACTCCTTGTCATTTCGCTTTATTTGAGCTGCAACCGAGTTTCGATCTGGATCTCGATCAGCTGGCTACGCGCTACCGTGAGTTGGCGCGCAGTGTTCATCCGGACCGCTTCGCCGACGCTTCCGAGCGTGAGCAGCGGCTGGCGCTGGAGCAATCCGCGAGCCTCAACGAGGCCTATCAGACGCTCAAGAACCCACCCAAGCGCGCGCGTTACCTGCTCGCCTTGAATGGTGGCGAGCTGCCGCTGGAGGTCACGGTGCATGATCCGGAGTTTCTGCTGCAACAGATGGAGTTGCGCGAAGAGCTCGAAGACCTGCAGGACAGCGCAGACTTGAATGGAGTTGCCGTCTTCAAGCGTCGCCTGAAGGCAGCCCAGGATCGGCTGAACCAAAGCTTCTCGGCTTGCTGGAACGATGCCGCGCAACGCGAACAGGCCGAACGCCTGATGCGGCGCATGCAGTTCCTCGACAAGCTCACCTACGAAGTGCGCCAGTTAGAAGAGCGCCTCGACGATTAACCCAGTGCCGCTCCGGTCGCACGCCTGATATACAGATAAGTCCTGATAACGATGGCCCTACTGCAGATCGCCGAACCCGGCCAAAGTCCTCAACCGCACCAGCGTCGTCTGGCTGTGGGGATCGACTTGGGCACTACCAATTCGCTGGTCGCTGCATTGCGCAGTGGTCTTTCCGAGCCTCTTGCCGACGCAGAAGGGCGGGTCATCCTGCCGTCTGCTGTGCGCTACCACGCTGATCGCGTCGAAGTGGGCGAATCCGCCAAGCTGGCTGCCGCTACCGATCCCTTGAATACCGTGCTGTCGGTCAAGCGCTTGATGGGTCGTGGTCTGTCCGACGTCAAGCAATTGGGTGAGCAACTGCCATACCGTTTTGTCGGTGGCGAGTCGCATATGCCGTTCATCGATACGATCCAGGGCCCGAAAAGCCCGGTCGAAGTCTCTGCCGATATCCTCAAGGTCCTGCGTCAACGCGCCGAAGTGACGTTGGGTGGCGAACTTGTGGGTGCGGTCATCACGGTTCCGGCGTATTTCGACGATGCTCAGCGCCAGGCCACCAAGGATGCGGCCAAGCTGGCCGGTCTGAACGTGCTGCGGTTGCTCAATGAGCCGACCGCCGCCGCTGTGGCCTATGGTCTGGATCAACACGCCGAAGGCCTGGTCGCGATTTATGACCTGGGCGGCGGTACTTTCGATATTTCGATTCTGCGCCTGACCGGCGGTGTCTTCGAAGTTCTGGCCACTGGCGGCGACAGCGCCCTGGGCGGCGATGACTTCGACCACGCGATCGCTGGCTGGATCATTGAGAGCGCGGGCCTGTCCGCCGATCTCGATCCGGGCGCGCAGCGTCAACTGCTGCAAACCGCCTGTGCGGCCAAGGAAACGCTGACCAATGCTCCGTCGGTCGAAGTGGCCCACGGCGACTGGAAAGCCGAGCTGACCCGCGAAGCCTTCGATGCGCTGATCGAGCCGATGGTCGCTCGCAGCCTGAAAGCCTGCCGCCGTGCGGTGCGTGATTCCGGTATCGAACTGGAAGACGTACATGCCGTGGTCATGGTCGGTGGTTCGACTCGCGTGCCTCGCGTTCGCGAAGCTGTCGCCGAAGCCTTCGGTCGCCAGCCGCTGACGGAAATCGACCCGGATCAAGTGGTAGCCATTGGTGCTGCGATCCAGGCCGATACCTTGGCCGGCAACAAGCGTGACGGCGGCGAACTGCTGTTGCTCGACGTGATTCCGTTGTCCCTGGGGCTGGAAACCATGGGTGGCTTGATGGAGAAGGTGATTCCGCGCAACACCACCATCCCCGTCGCCCGCGCCCA
This sequence comes from Pseudomonas sp. Irchel s3f7, assembly GCF_900187615.1. Taxonomy (GTDB): domain Bacteria; phylum Pseudomonadota; class Gammaproteobacteria; order Pseudomonadales; family Pseudomonadaceae; genus Aquipseudomonas. The sequence continues at coordinate 14,550 of NZ_FYDO01000016.1, forward strand.
GGACTTCACCACTTACAAAGACGGCCAGTCGGCCATGGCCATCCACGTATTGCAGGGCGAGCGTGAGCTGATCAGCGACTGTCGCTCGCTGGCTCGCTTCGAGCTGCGCGGTATTCCGGCGATGGTGGCTGGCGCGGCGAAGATTCGCGTGACCTTCCAGGTCGATGCCGATGGTCTGCTCAGCGTTTCCGCCCGCGAACTCGGTTCGGGCGTTGAGGCCAGCATCCAGGTCAAGCCGTCCTACGGTCTGACCGACGGCGAAATCGCCAAAATGCTCAAGGATTCGTTCCAGCACGCCAATGACGACAAGGTTGCCCGCGTGCTGCGTGAGCAGCAGGTCGACGCTCAGCGCCTGATCGAAGCGGTGCAGGCTGCACTTGAGGTCGACGGCGAGCGTTTGCTCGACGCTGAAGAGCGCATGGTCATCGACATGCAGGTGCAGGAACTGGTCGAACTGATGAAAGGTACCGATGGTTACGCCATCGAGCAGCAGACCAAGCGTCTGTCGCAAGTGACCGACGCTTTTGCTGCCCGCCGCATGGATTTGACGGTGAAAGCCGCTCTGTCGGGGCGCAACCTGAATGAAATCGAGGATATCTGATGCCGCAGGTCATTTTTCTGCCCCACGAGAAGTTCTGCCCGGAAGGCATGGTTGTTGAGGCTGAGACGGGTGTTTCCATCCTCGAACTGGCCCATGAGCACCACATCGAGATGGAAAGTGCTTGTGGCGGCGTCTGTGCGTGCACCACTTGTCATTGCATCATTCGTGAGGGTTTCGACTCGCTGGAAGAGGCCGACGAGCTGGAAGAAGACTACCTTGATAAGGCTTGGGGTCTTGAGCGTGAGTCCCGTCTGGGTTGTCAGGCCAGGGTCGGTACCGAAGACCTGACCGTCGAGATTCCGAAGTACTCGCTCAACCACGCAGCCGAAGCACCGCACTGATTCAAGGAATTGTCATGAAACTCAAGTGGACTGATGTGCTGGAAATCGCGATCCAGCTGGCTGAAAGCAAGCCCGACGTGGACCCTATGTCGGTCAACTTCGTCGATCTGCGTAAATGGGTGATGGAACTGCCCGATTTCGACGACATGCCTGAGCATTGTGGCGAAAAGATCCTGGAGGCCATCCAGGCCCACTGGATCGAAGAACGCGACTGAGCCACGCCGCAGGTTAGGCAATACCCGAGAACCCGCGTATAATTCGCGGGTTTAATTTTTCGTAAATTACCGTTTCTGGAGTTACACCATGGCTGTTCAACGTACTTTCTCCATCATCAAGCCTGACGCTGTTGCAAAAAACGTTATCGGCGAGATCACCACTCGTTTCGAAAAAGCTGGCCTGCGCGTTGTAGCTTCGAAACTGAAGCAACTGTCCAAAGCTGAAGCTGAAGGCTTCTACGCTGAGCACAGCGCTCGTGGTTTCTTCGGCGACCTGGTTGCTTTCATGATCTCCGGTCCGGTTGTCGTTCAGGTTCTGGAAGGCGAAAACGCTATCGCTCTGAACCGTGAGCTGATGGGCGCTACCAACCCTAAAGAAGCTGCTGCCGGCACCATCCGCGCTGACTTCGCTGATTCCATCGACGCCAACGCTGTGCACGGTTCGGACTCCGAAGCCGCTGCCGCTCGCGAAATCTCGTACTTCTTCGCAGCTACTGAAGTAACCACTCGCTAAGCATTGGCTTAAGAGTGAAGGTGAATCCATGACTACATCGACTGTAAAAATTAACCTGCTGGGTCTGACTCAGCTGGAAATGGAAAAATTCTTCGACTCAATCGGGGAGAAGCGTTTCCGTGCCGGTCAGGTAATGAAATGGATTCACCACTTTGGCGTCGATGATTTCGATGCCATGACGAACGTCAGCAAGGCCTTGCGCGAAAAGCTCAAGGCTGTTGCTGAGGTCCGTGGTCCGGAAGTGGTCAGCGAGGACATCTCCAGCGACGGCACCCGTAAGTGGGTGGTGCGCGTGGCGTCCGGCAGCTGCGTCGAGACCGTGTACATTCCCCAGGGCAAACGCGGCACCTTGTGCGTTTCGTCCCAGGCAGGCTGTGCCCTGGATTGCAGTTTCTGCTCCACCGGCAAGCAAGGCTTCAACAGCAACCTCACCGCCGCCGAAGTCATCGGTCAGGTGTGGATTGCCAACAAATCCTTTGGCAGCGTCCCGGCAACCGTCGACCGTGCCATCACCAACGTGGTGATGATGGGCATGGGTGAGCCGCTGCTGAACTTCGATAACGTCATTGCGGCCATGCATCTGATGATGGACGACCTGGGCTACGGCATTTCCAAGCGCCGTGTGACCCTGTCGACCTCCGGCGTGGTGCCGATGATCGATGAGCTGTCCAAGCACATCGACGTCTCGCTGGCGTTGTCCCTGCACGCACCGAATGACGCATTGCGTAACCAATTGGTGCCGATCAACAAGAAGTATCCGCTTAAGATGCTGCTCGAGTCGTGCCAGCGCTACATGTCGTCCTTGGGCGAGAAGCGCGTGCTGACCATCGAGTACACCTTGCTCAAGGACGTGAACGACAAGGTCGAGCACGCCGTTGAAATGATCGAGTTGCTCAAGAACATCCCGTGCAAGATCAACCTGATTCCGTTCAACCCGTTCCCGCATTCCGGTTACGAGCGGCCGAGCAACAACGCCATCCGCCGGTTCCAGGATCAGCTTCATCATGCCGGCTTCAACGTCACCGTCCGCACCACCCGTGGTGAAGACATCGACGCGGCGTGTGGCCAACTGGTAGGGCAGGTGCTGGATCGCACCCGTCGCAGCGAACGTTATATCGCCGTGCGTGAACTCAACGCCGAAAACGATATGGCACAAGACGCTGCGAACAAGTAACCAAGAGAGGATCTCTATGTCCCTGCGCTTTGCGCTGCTTTTGCTGTTGGCCAGCCTGTGTGCTGGCTGCGTGCTTTCGGGTGATTACAATCCGATGAAGACCAGCAAGGGCCGTGATGAAGCGCGAGAGGCATACGTGCAGCTGGGTATCGGTTATTTACAGCAAGGCATGACCGAGCGCGCGAAAGTACCCTTGAAGAAAGCGCTGGATCTGGACGACGCAGACCCGGACGCCAACGCGGCGCTGGGTCTGGTGTTCCAGGCCGAGATGGAGCCGGAGCTGGCTGACCAGCATTTTCGCAAGGCGCTGTCTTCCCGTCCCGCCGATGCGCGAATCCTCAACAATTACGGCAGTTTTCTGTTCGAGCAAAAACGTTACAAGGACGCCTACGAGCGCTTTGAACAAGCTGCTGCCGATACCCTGTATCCTGAACGCTCGCGGGTGTTCGAGAACCTGGGCATGACGGCGGCGATGTTGGGGCAGCGTGATTTGGCCCAACAACAGCTGGAAAAAGCACTGCGCTTGAATCGCCAGCAGCCACGCGCATTGCTGGAAATGGCTGAGTTGTCTTACGAAGACAGGCATTATGTGCCCGCGCGTGACCATTACGACCGTTTTAGCCAACTCACCGAGCAAAATGCACGTAGTCTATTGCTCGGCATTCGGCTGGCGAAAGTGTTTGAAGATCGCGACAAGGCCGCCAGCAAGGGCCTGCAACTAAAAAGACTCTATCCCGGTACGCCGGAATATCAGCAATACCTGTCGGAGCAATGATGAAAGCGGCGCATCCCGAAGTTGTAGCAGCGAATCGCGTTAACCCCGGTGAGACTTTGCGCCAGGCCCGCGAAAGCAATGGCTGGTCGCTGGCCGAAGTGGCCCTCAAGCTCAACCTCACCACCACTTCCCTGAGCAATCTGGAAGCCGGCGCCTTCGACAAGCTGCCTGGGCATACCTTTGCTCGCGGCTATATTCGCGCCTATGCCAAGTTGCTCGGCATGGACCAGACCGTTCTGGTCCAGCAATTCGACCAATCCACCGGTACCGATTCCCAGGGCAGCAGCGTCCACAGCCTGGGGCGAATCGAAGAACCGGTCCGTGTTTCCCATACCATTCTGCGAATCGTCAGCCTGCTGTTGCTGATCGCGGTGATTGGCGGTGGTTTTGTCTGGTGGCAGGATCAAACCTCGCTGCGCACCAAGGACCTGATCGGCCTGGCTCCGGAACACGTTGAAGTCGAAGGCGCCGACGGCACCACGCAGATTCATCCGCTGGACGAGCCGGAAGACCAGGCTGTCGCGGAAGGTCAGGCTGAAGGCGAAACGGCTTTGGCGTTGCCACAGGCCGAAACCTCGGACGAAGCGCCAGCTGAAACCCCGGCAGCCGCACCCGCCGCGCCGACTGCGCCGGCACCTGCTGCACCTGCAATTGCACACAACACCGTGCCAGTTCCTGTGACCCCGGCCCCGGCGGCTCCTGCCGTTCCGGCTCCGGTTGTGACGGCCCCAGCTGCACCGGTCGCACCCGCTCCTGTCGCGACTGCTCCTGTTGCCGGTCAGGGCCAGGTTCAAATTCAGTACACGTCCGACTGCTGGACGCAGGTGACCGACGGCAGCGGCAAAGTGCTGTTCAGTGGTCTCAAGCGTAAAGGCGATAACGTTTCTGTCAGCGGCAAGCCGCCGTTTGCTGTACGTCTGGGCTATGCCCGTGGCGCACAGATCAGCTACAACGGCCAGGCGGTTGATGTTGCTCCGTTCACCAGTGGCGAGACTGCTCGCCTGAAGTTGGGTCAATAAGTCATGCACGGCGAATCTCCAATCAAACGTCGCGAATCGCGCAAGATCTGGGTCGGTAACGTACCTGTTGGCGGCGATGCGCCTATCGCTGTGCAGAGCATGACCAACAGCGACACCAACGATGTCGCGGCCACCGTTGCGCAGATCAATCGTCTGGAAGCGGCCGGTGTCGATATCGTGCGGATCTCGGTGCCGGACATGGACGCCGCCGAAGCCTTCGGCAAGATCAAGCAACAGGTCAAGGTGCCCTTGGTTGCCGACATCCACTTCGACTACAGGATCGCATTGCGCGTAGCCGAATTGGGCGTTGACTGCCTGCGCATCAACCCGGGCAACATCGGTCGCGAAGACCGTGTGCGTGCAGTGGTTGATGCGGCCCGTGATCGCGGGATCCCGATTCGCATCGGCGTCAACGCGGGCTCCCTGGAAAAAGACCTGCAAAAGAAATACGGCGAGCCAACCCCGGCCGCGCTGGTCGAGTCGGCCCTGCGTCATGTCGAGCATCTTGAGCGCTTGAATTTCCAGGACTTCAAGGTCAGCGTGAAGGCTTCCGACGTGTTCATGGCCGTCGAAGCCTACCGATTGCTGGCCAAAGAAATTGTCCAGCCGCTGCACCTTGGCATCACTGAAGCCGGTGGTTTGCGTTCTGGTACGGTGAAATCTGCCGTGGGCCTCGGTATGCTGCTCGCCGAGGGGATTGGCGATACTATCCGCATCTCGTTGGCGGCCGACCCGGTCGAGGAAGTGAAAGTCGGCTACGACATTCTCAAGTCCCTGCACCTGCGTTCCCGTGGCATCAACTTCATTGCCTGCCCGAGCTGCTCGCGGCAGAACTTCGATGTGGTCAAGACCATGAACGAGCTGGAAGGGCGCCTCGAAGACCTTTTGGTACCGCTGGATGTTGCGGTCATCGGTTGCGTGGTCAACGGGCCGGGTGAAGCCAAGGAAGCCCATATCGGCTTGACCGGCGGCACGCCGAACCTGATTTACATCGACGGCAAGCCGTCGCAGAAACTGACGAATGACAATCTGGTGGATGAGCTGGAACGCTTGATCCGCCAGAAAGCGGCCGAAAAGGTCGAAGCTGACGCTGCCGTTATCGCGCGCGGCTGAACCTGACTGAAGAGCCGAACGAATTTAAGGATTTAAAGTGAGCAAGTCATTGCAAGCCATTCGTGGCATGAACGACATCCTGCCCGATCAGACTCCCCTGTGGCGTCATTTCGAAGGCACCGTTTCGCGCCTGCTCGATAACTACGGTTACAAGCAGATCCGCATGCCGATCGTCGAGTTCACCGAGCTGTTCAAGCGCTCCATCGGTGAAGTGACCGACATCGTCGAAAAAGAGATGTACACCTTCGACGACCGCAACGGCGACTCCCTGACCCTGCGCCCTGAAGGCACCGCGGCATGCGTGCGTGCGGTGCTTGAGCACGGCATCACCGGCGGTGGCCAGGTGCAGAAGTTGTGGTACATCGGCCCGATGTTCCGCCACGAGCGTCCGCAGAAAGGCCGTTATCGCCAGTTCCACCAGATCGGTGTCGAAGTCTTCAACCTCGACGGTCCGGACATCGATGCTGAGCTGATCGTGCTGACCTGGCGCCTGTGGGGCGAGCTGGGTATCCGTGACGCGGTCAAGCTCGAGCTCAACAGCCTGGGCACCAGTGAGTCCCGTGGCCGCTACCGTGAAGCGCTGGTCGAGTTCCTGTCCGGTCACCTGGACAAGCTGGACGAAGACAGCCAACGCCGTCTGAAGACCAACCCGCTTCGGGTCCTGGACACCAAGAACGCCGATACACAGGCGATTCTGGTCGACGCGCCGAAAATGGCCGACTACCTCGACGAAGAATCCCGTCTGCACTTCGAAGGCCTCAAGGCTCGTCTGGATGCTGCCGGCATTCCTTACGTGATCAACCCGAAGTTGGTGCGCGGGCTCGATTACTACAGCAAGACCGTTTTCGAATGGGTCACCGACAAACTGGGTGCCCAAGGCACCGTGTGTGCCGGTGGTCGTTACGATGGCCTGGTCGAGCAGATGGGCGGCAAGCCTACGGCTGGCGTCGGTTTCGCCATGGGCATCGAGCGTCTGGTGCTACTGCTGGAAACCCTGGAGCAGATCCCGCAAGAGATCTCCCGTCAGGTCGACGTCTATCTCTGTGCTTTCGGGGAAGAAGCGGAGTTGGCCGGTCTGACCCTGGCTGAACGTGTACGTGATCAATTACCCAACCTGCGTCTGCAAGTGAATGCCGGCGCCGGCAGTTTCAAAAGCCAATTCAAGAAAGCCGACAAGAGCGGTGCGCTGTATGCGCTGATCCTCGGTGACGACGAAATGGCCCAGCAAGTGGTAGGTTTCAAACCCCTGCGTGGCCAGGGCGAACAACAAAGCATTGCCTGGGATGCGCTTGCCGCTCACCTGGCCACCTGCGTCGTGCAGGGTTGAAGCTGTCTTAAACAGCCGAATTAGCGATTAAGGAGTATTGGGGTGTCGAGTACCGAAGACGAAAATTTGGCGGATCTGAAGGATTGGTGGTCGCGCAACGGCAAGCCCCTGGTTACTGGCGGCCTGTTGGCGCTGGTCATCGTATTCGGCTGGCAGGCGTATCACAAATATCAGAGCAATCAGTCGCAAGGCGCCTCGATTCTCTATCAGCAATTGCTGGAAACCACACTGACGCCCGACGGCAAGCCTGATGCAGCCCGTGTTGCGGACCTGGCCGGTAAACTCAACACCGAGTTCGCCGGTAGCGCTTATGCGCAGTACGGCAGCCTGTTCGTGGCCAAGGTTGCGGTCGACAGCGGCAAGCTGGACGACGCAGCCACTGAGCTGAAAGCCATTATCGCCAAACCGGCCAACCCTGCATTGGGCGAAATCGCCCGCCAGCGCCTGGCTCAGGTGCTCGGTGCGCAGAACAAGGCCGATGAAGCGTTGAAACTGCTGGAAGGCGATGCCGACAAGGCGTTCCTGGCCACTCGCGAAGAACTCAAGGGCGACCTGCTGGTGCAGTTGGGCCGTACCGATGAAGCGAACGCAGCGTATCAAAAAGCCAAGGCGGCACTGTCGGACGAAGCGGCGGTCGGTGGCCTACAAATCAAGCTGGACGACCTGGCCAAAGGGGATGCGTGACGTGATTCGTTGGAAACATGCAGCATTGCTGGCCCTGGCCCTGTTGGCCGCGGGTTGCAGCAGCAACAGCAAAAAAGAACTGCCGCCGGCCGAACTGGTCGACTTCAAGGAAGAAGTGGTTTTGCAAAAGCAGTGGAGTCGTTCGATCGGTGACGGTCAGGGCGAGTCCTACAACATGCTGGTTCCGGCGATCGATGGCGATACCATCTATGCCGCCGACGTTACCGGTGTGGTCATGGCCATGGACCGCAGCAACGGCGACGTGAAATGGAAGAAGGATCTTGAGCTGCCTGTTTCCGGTGCCGTTGGCGTCGCTTACGGTCTGCTGACGATCGGTACGATCAAGGGTGAAATTGTTGCCCTGGACGCCATCAACGGTGAAGAGAAATGGCGCGCTCGCGTGTCCAGCGAAGTTCTCGCACCACCGGCCAACAACGGTGACGTTGTTGTGGTTCAGACTCAGGACGACCGTCTGATCGGTCTGGATGCCGCCACCGGTAACCGTCGCTGGATCTATGACAGCACCCCTGCGGTACTGACCCTGCGTGGTACCAGTGCGCCGATCGTGACCAACCGTCTCGCGGTGGCTGGCCTGTCGACCGGTAAAGTGGTCGCTGTGGATATCTCCAACGGCGTACCGGTGTGGGAGCAGCGTGTAGCCATCCCGCAAGGTCGTTCCGAGCTGGAGCGTGTGGTCGATATCGACGGCGGCTTGTTGCTCTCCGGCGGTACGCTGTACGTCGCCAGCTACCAGGGTCGCGTTGCGGCTTTGGACCTGGAAAGCGGTCGCCAGCTCTGGCAGCGTGATGCTTCCAGCTATGCCGGTGTCGCCCAGGGATTTGGCACTGTTTACGTGAGCCTGTCTTCGGGCACCGTTGAAGGCGTCGACGAGCGTTCCACCACAGCCTTGTGGACCAACGACTCGCTGGCTCGCCGTCAACTGTCGGCTCCGGAAGTGTTCTCCAGCTATGTTGCAGTCGGTGACCTGGAAGGTTACCTGCACTTGCTGAGTCAAGTGGACGGCCGTTTCGTCGGCCGCGAACGCATCGACAGCGACGGCCTGCGTGCCCGTCCGCTGGTGGTGGGTGACACGATTTATGTGTATGGCAACAGCGGCAAACTGGAAGCCCTGACCATCAAGTAAGAACTATGCTTGGGGTTAACCGCCCCAGGCTGCTTCACTTGTGGGTATGAATGTGAGAGCGAGCCTGCTCGCGATGGACGTTAACGAATTCGTTTGCGTCCCGAATAAACGCGGTGCCCCCGCGTTTTTCGCGAGCAGGCTCGCTCCCACAGACAAGCGCACAGTGTTGCCCCGAGCACCAGCCGCTGCCTAGCAGCGGCTTTTGTATTTTCTGAAATAACGAAGTGGAGAGCCGCATGGTTCCCGTAATCGCCCTGGTGGGTCGACCGAACGTCGGCAAGTCCACCTTGTTCAACCGCCTGACCAGGACTCGTGACGCCATCGTTGGTGACTTGTCCGGTCTGACCCGTGATCGCCAATACGGTGAGGCCAAGTGGCAAGGGCGTTCCTACATTCTGGTCGACACCGGCGGTATCTCCGGTGATGAACATGGTATGGACGAAAAAATGGCCGAGCAGTCGCTGCTGGCCATTGAAGAAGCGGATGTTGTTCTGTTCCTGGTAGATGCCAAGGCCGGTTTCACCGCCGCCGACCAGATGATCGCCGAGCACTTGCGCAAACGTAACAAGCGTTCCTATGTGGTTGCCAACAAGGTCGACAACATCGACCCTGAAATGGCCCGCGCCGAATTCGCCCCGTTGGGCATGGGCCACGCGATCCCGATCGCAGGTGCTCATGGTCGTGGCATCACTCAGATGCTGGAAATCGCCCTGAGCGATTTCCCGAAAGACGAAGAAGAGCCGGAAGACGGCGAAGAAGAGATCGTTGCCGAAGGCGAGGAAGCCAAGCGCATTCCTGGCCCGAGCGAAAAAGACGGGATCAAGATCGCCATCATCGGCCGTCCGAACGTCGGTAAGTCGACCCTGGTCAACCGTATGCTCGGTGAAGACCGGGTTATCGTGTACGACCAGCCCGGCACCACTCGCGACAGTATCTACATCCCGTTCGAGCGTAACGAAGAGAAGTACACGCTGATCGACACCGCCGGTGTGCGCAAGCGCGGCAAGATCCACGAAGAAGTCGAAAAATTCTCCGTGGTCAAAACCCTGCAAGCGATCAAAGACGCCAACGTGGTGATCTTCGTGATGGACGCCCGCGAAGGCGTTGTGGATCACGACCTCAACCTGTTGGGCTTTGCCATTGAGTCGGGTCGTGCGCTGGTCATCGCGATCAACAAGTGGGACGGCATGACGCCGAGCGAGCGCGACTTCGTGAAGGTCGAGCTGCAACGCCGACTGTTCTTCGTTGATTACGCCGACATCCACTTCATCTCGGCGCTGCACGGTACCGGCGTGGGCAACCTCTACGCGTCCGTACAGAACTCGTTCAAGTCGGCGGTTACCCGCTGGCCAACCAACCGCCTGACCCAGATTCTGGAAGATGCGGTTGGCGAGCACGCGCCACCGATGGTCAACAACCGCCGGATCAAGTTGCGTTACGCCCACTTGGGTGGTGCGAACCCGCCGATCATCGTGATTCACGGTAACCAGATCGAGAAGGTGCCGAAGTCTTACGTGCGTTACCTGGAAAACACTTACCGGCGTGTCTTGAAGCTGGTCGGTACGCCAATCCGCATCGAGTTCAAGGGTGGCGAGAACCCGTACGAAGGCAACAAGAACTCGCTCACCGACCGTCAGGTCAACAAGAAGCGTCGCTTGATGTCGCACCACAAGAAGGCCGACAAGAAGCGCCGCGACAAGCGTTGACGCTTGCGTAGGAGCCGGCTTGCTGGCGATGGCACCATCGCGGTTCATCTGAAGTACCGCAGTGATAGGATCGCCAGCAAGCCGGCTCCTACAGGGTTCGGCAGTAAAAAGGGTACTCACCAGAGTGCCCTTTTTTTATGGGCGCCGGATGGGCTATCCTCGGGCTCTCCCGTGCCGCCGTAGAGCCGGGTGTAGAGCAGGGAATCACCGATGATCACCAGTAAGCTGCCGAATGTCGGCATCACTATCTTCACTCAGATGTCTCAGCTCGCGGCTCAGACCGGCGCGCTCAATTTGTCCCAGGGCTTTCCCGATTTCGACGCCCCGCGAGCCCTGTGCGATGCGGTCGGTCGGCATATCGCCAGCGGCCACAACCAGTATTCACCGATGACCGGCCTGCCGGTGTTGCGTCAGCAGATTGCGACGAAGATCGCCCGCAGCTATGGCGTGAATGTCGATGCCGACCATGAAGTGACGGTCACCCCCGGTGCGACCCAGGCGATCTTTTGCGCCATTCAGGCAGTTATCCACAGCGGTGACGAAGTCATCGTGTTTGACCCGGCTTATGACAGTTACGAGCCTTCGGTAGAACTGGCCGGTGGTCGTTGCGTGCATGTGCAGTTGGGTGTGAACGACTTCAGCATCGACTTCCAGAAGCTCGCCGATGCGTTGAGCCCGCGCACGCGGATGATCATCCTCAACACCCCGCACAACCCCAGCGGCGCGCTGATCAGCAGAGCCGATCTGGACCAGTTGGCGGCACTGATCCGCGATCGCGACATTTATGTCATCAGCGACGAAGTCTACGAACACCTGGTGTACGACGGCGTGCATCACGTCAGCGTGCTGGCCCATGAAGAGCTGTATCAGCGTGCCTTCGTGGTCAGCTCCTTCGGTAAGACCTATCACGTCACCGGTTGGAAAACCGGCTACGTCGTCGCGCCACCGGCCCTGACGGCAGAGCTGCGCAAGGTGCACCAGTACGTCAGTTTCTGCGGCGTGACCCCGCTGCAATACGCCTTGGCCGATTACATGGCCGAGCATCCTGAACACGTCGAAGAACTGCCGGGCTTCTATCAGGCCAAGCGCGACCTGTTCTGCGATCTGCTGGCGCCGTCGCGCTTCAGCTTCAAACGGGTGACTGGCACCTATTTCCAGCTGGTCGATTACTCGCAGATCCGCCCGGACCTCAATGACGTCGAGATGGCGCTGTGGATGACCCGCGAACACGGCGTGGCCAGCATCCCGATCTCGGTGTTCTACCAATCGCCGCCAGTCGGCCAGCGCCTGGTACGGCTGTGCTTTGCCAAACGCGAGGAGACCCTGCGTGAAGCAGCGGAAAAACTATGCGTGATCTGAGTGCGTTGCCCAATCTGAACGTGGCGCTGATCCAGACGTCCCTGGCCTGGCACGACCGCCAGGCCAATCTGGAACATTTCGTACCGCTGCTGGAGCAGGCCCGTGACGCTGATCTGATCATTCTGCCGGAGATGTTCACCACCGGGTTCTCCATGGAGTCCGAAACCCTTGCGGAGTCGGAACACGGGCCGACCAGCAAATGGTTGCGCGTTCAGGCGGCGAAGCTTGATGCGGTGATCACCGGTAGCATCATCGTTCAGGCCGCTGATGGCAGTCATCGTAATCGCTTGTTGTGGGCTCGGCCGGATGGCGAGGTGCTGCACTACGACAAGCGCCACCTGTTCCGCATGGCTGGCGAGCACAACCATTACACCCCTGGCGAGCGTCAGGTTCAGTTCGAGTTGAAAGGCTGGCGGATACGGCCGCTGATTTGCTACGACCTGCGTTTCCCGGTGTGGAGTCGCGATGCCCAGGACACCGACCTGTTGCTCTACACCGCTAACTGGCCGGGTGCACGTCGTCAGCACTGGAACCGCTTGCTGCCGGCGCGGGCGATTGAAAACCTGTGTTATGTGGCGGCGGTGAATCGCATCGGGACTGATGGCAAGGGCTTTGCCTATACCGGCGACAGTCAGGTGCTGGATTTCCAGGGTGAGACATTGCTCAGTGCGGGGGAGGCGGATGGGGTGTTCAAAGTGACGCTGGATGCGGCTGAGCTGGCGGCGTATCGCAAACGGTTTCCGGCGAATCTGGATGCGGATACCTTCGAGTTCACCTGATAACTCTGTAGGAGCTGGCTTGCCAGCGATTGCGTCCTGACAGATGCATCGAGAACTCAGCATCGCCAGCAAGCCGGCTCCTACAGCAGAATGAAAAAAGGCCCCAAGGTTCGCACCTTGGGGCCTTTTGCATTTCAGCGACGCTTAGGCCGCTTTCGCTTCCGGCTGGCTCAGCGAACGGTTCAGGGCACTGAACAGCGCCTTGAAGCTGGCCGTTGTGATGTTTTCATCGATACCCACACCGTGCACCGCACGTTCACCGTTCACACGCAGCTCAATGTAGGCCGCAGCCTTGGCATTGGTGCCCGCGCCGATGGCGTGCTCGTTGTAGTCCATGATTTCCACCGGAATCGGCAGGCCGGCTACCAGTGCTTCCAGAGCACCGTTACCCTTGCCGCGCCAGTGCAGGTTGGTTTCGCCTTGACCTTTGCTGGCCACTTCCACTTCGACGGCGCTGTTGCCGTTTTCTTCCTGCAGGCGATGGCTGACCAGCGCGTACGGGGTGTTGGCCTGCAAGTACTCGCTGTGCAGCAGCGCGTGAATTTGTTGGGCGGTCATTTCCAGGCCCAAGCGATCGGTTTCACGCTGTACAACCTGGCTGAACTCGATCTGCATGCGACGTGGCAGGCTGATGCCGTATTCCTGTTCCAACAGGTAGGCGATACCGCCCTTGCCCGACTGGCTGTTGACGCGGATGACCGCCTCGTAGCTGCGACCGATGTCGGCCGGGTCGATTGGCAGGTAAGGCACTTCCCACATTGCATCGGGTTTCTGCTGGGCGAAGCCTTTGCGGATTGCGTCCTGGTGCGAGCCGGAGAACGCGGTGTGAACCAGGTCGCCGACGTACGGATGACGCGGGTGCACCTGGATCTGGTTGCACTCTTCGACGACTTTGCGCACACCGTCGATGTCGGAGAAGTCCAGTTCTGGGTGAACGCCCTGGGTGTAAAGGTTCAGGGCCACGGTCACGAGGTCGACGTTACCGGTGCGCTCGCCGTTGCCGAACAGGCAGCCTTCGACACGGTCGGCACCGGCCATCAGGCCCAGCTCGGTGGCGGCAACGCCAGTGCCACGGTCGTTGTGGGTGTGCAGGCTGATGATCACGCTGTCACGACGATTGATGTGACGGCCGAACCATTCGATCTGGTCGGCATAGATGTTCGGGGTCGCGCATTCCACCGTGGCCGGCAGGTTGAGGATCATCTTGTGCTCAGGCGTCGGGTTCCAGACCTCGATCACGGCGTCGCAGACTTCCTTGGCGAACTCCAGCTCAGTGGCGCTGAAGGTTTCCGGCGAGTACTCGAAGGTCCACTCGGTGTCCGGTTGCATGGCGGCGTATTTGACGAACAGCTTGGCGGCGTTCACGGCGATGGCCTTGATCCCGTCCTTGTCCTGGTTGAAGACAATGCGGCGGAAGGAAGGAGAGGTCGCGTTGTACAGGTGAACGATGGCTTTCTTCGCGCCGCGCAGGGATTCGAAGGTGCGCTCGATCAAGTCTTCACGGCCCTGGGTCAGCACCTGAATGGTGGTGTCTTCCGGGATATGGTTGTCTTCGATCAGGGTGCGGACGAAGTCGAAGTCGGTTTGCGAAGCGGCCGGGAACGATGCTTCGATTTCCTTCACGCCAACCTGCACGAGGGTTTTCCAGAAGCGCAGCTTCTTGACAGCGTCCATCGGCTCGATCAGCGACTGGTTACCGTCACGCAGGTCGGAACTGCACCAGATCGGCGCGGCGGTGATGGTTTTCGACGGCCAGGTGCGGTCCGGAATGTCGATGGTCGGGAACGCGCGGTATTTCGAAGACGGGTCTTTGAGCATGCTCATCGGGAAATCCTTATTGTGTGGGCCGAAAAAAGGCGGCCTGCCGGTGGATCAAAAGTTCTTGGACTAACGCTTGGGACGAGGCACCACGATTCAGCCCGGCAGTCGTGCACTGACGAGGCACAGGCTGCGGTGCTGGCGAAGCTGAATGAGGGTGTGAGAAGTTTTCATGCGTTCAACCCTAACCTTGGGGGGGAAGGATGGCAAGCAGTCGAAAAAAATTGAGAGGAATACTCGTGAACGGGTATTTTCCGAGATTTTATTGCTTTTTGTTGCATAAATATTTGTCTTGTTTGCGCAAGGTTTAAGCGATGCGCAATCGAAACCTCAAGCACCATGACCGGGTAGCGAGGCTATTCTTAAAGCCTCAGTTGGCAAGCAGGAGTCGGTGATGAACGAGTCCGATTGGAAACGATATTGCGAATTGCGCCCGGTCGCCCATGAGCGAATGTGCACCCGCATCATGACCGACGTCGAAAAGATCGTGCTGGACAAGAGCATCCCACCCTACGAGCGGATCGACGCGAGCGAAGAGCTGCTGAAGGCCGGGCAGAAAGAGTTGTATTGGGCGTTTGGCGTCTTTCGGTTTTCACGCCATGAAGCCCGCTCGCATCTGCTTGGGCTATGTGCGCGGGAGTTGATTACGACGCAGGAGTTGAGCGGTTTCTCGCAGGAGACCCAGGAATGGGTCAGGCACTGCCTGGCGGACCGGGAGGTTCATGGGATTGAGGATCTGGATGCTGAGTAGGGCACTAAAAGATCGCAGCCTGCGGCAGCTCCTACAGGGTAATGCGTTCACCTGAGCTACCGCAGCCTGCGATCTTTTGATCTTGCTTAAGGCTGAAACGCCCCAATAAAAATCGCCGGATCCACCCGTGCATCATTCAGGCTGACATTCCAATGCATGTGCGGCCCGGTCGCTCGCCCAGTCGCCCCGACCTTGCCGACCACGCCGCCGCGAGCCAGTTGCTGGCCGACCTTCACATCGATCTTCGACATATGGCAGAACATGCTGATGAAGCCCTGGCCGTGGTCGACGAACACTGTGTTGCCGTTGAAAAAGTAGTTGCCGATCAGGATCACCTTACCGGCAGCCGGGGTTTTGATCGGTGTGCCGGCCGGCACGGCAAAGTCCAGGCCTGAATGAGGATTGCGCTCTTCACCGTTGAAGAAACGGCGCACGCCGAACTTGCTCGACAGCGGGCCGGCGACGGGTTTGTCCAGCAGCAGGTTGCTCGGCGTGTTCGGGCTGAATGTGCGGTAGGCGGTGATCTGCTCAGCCAGTTCACGCTCGATGCGCTTGAGGTTCTCCGGGTCCGGATTGACCTGTTGCGTGTTCTTCAGCGTGATGCGCTGTTCCGGGTATTTTTTGTTGCCAACAGTGAAACCCAGATTGCGACCGCCGCTGCTGATGGACTGTGCGCCCGGTTTGACCGTCAGCGGCACGCCGACAATGGCCAGCCAGTTGTTCTGTTCCTTGACCACCAGCACCGGTTTGCCCTGATAGCTGGCTTTTGGCGCCTGGGCGGAAGCGCCCAGGTCGACCACGGCCACGCCGCCCGGCACGGGTTTGTTCAGCAGGCGGGTGATGTAGCTGTCGGCGTGGGCGTTGAAGGTCAGGCACAGCAACAGCAGTGGAGCTAAAAAGCGCGGCATGGATCAGTCCAGTAAAGAAAGGGTGACAGGCGTCAGGTGATTGTCTTCGACCCGGACCTGCAGTTCGCCTTCACCCAGTTTGGCGGTCAGGCGCTGGCCGGTGCGGGTTTGCCCGGCGCTGCGGATCGCCTTGCCGCGCTCGTCCAGCAAAATGCTGTAGCCACGGCCGAGAGTCGCCAGCGGGCTGACCACATGCAACGTCTGCATCTGGCTGTGCAGTTGCAGGCGACGACTCTTCAGCCCTTCGCGGATGGCGCGGGGGAGGCGTTCGGCCAGGCTGTCGAGGCGCTGGCGCAGCATCGCCAGTTGACGTCCCGGATGCTGCCCGGCCAGCCGTGTCTCCAGACGGATCAAACGTTCACGACGCGTGTTGAGGCTGCGCTCGAACGCGCGGCGCATGCGCATGTCCAGGTCGTCCAGACGTTGCGCTTGCTGGCGCAAACGTTCGCCGGGGTGGCGCAGACGTCGAGAGATGCCTTCCAGTCGCAGCCGGTCGCGCATCAAACGGTCGCGCATGCGCATCACCAATCGGCGGTGCAGGCTTTCGACCCGGCGTACCAGGTCGCTGGAATCCGGTGCCAGCAGTTCGGCGGCCGCGGAGGGTGTTGGGGCGCGAACGTCGGCGACGAAGTCACTGATCGATACGTCGGTTTCATGGCCGACGGCGCTGACGATCGGTGTTCCGCAGGCGTCAACGGCGCGGGCAACCGCTTCTTCGTTGAAGCACCAGAGGTCTTCCAGCGAACCACCGCCACGGGCCAGGATCAACGCATCGAAGCCGCGGGCATCCGCCAGTTTCAAGGCGCGGACAATCTGCGCGGTGGCTTCGCGGCCCTGCACGGCGGTGGGGATCAGCGTTAGCTGTATTTGCGGCGCACGGCGACGAAACACGCTGATGATGTCGCGGATCACAGCGCCGGTAGGCGAACTGATGATGCCGATGCGTTGCGGATGCGCCGGCAGCGGCACTTTGCGTTCGGCGCTGAACAGGCCTTCGGCACTGAGTTTTTCCTTGAGCGCATCGAAGGCCAGGCGCAAGGCGCCATCGCCGGCCGGCTCTACGGTGTCGAGGATCAGCTGATAATCGCCGCGCCCCTCGAACAGCGAGACTTTGCCTCGGACCTTGACCGCCAGGCCATCCTTCAAGGCCTGACGCACGCGCGCGGCGTTTTGCCGAAACAGTGCGCAACGCACCTGGGCGCCGCTGTCCTTGAGGGTGAAATACACGTGGCCGGACGCCGGGCGGGCGAGGTTGGAGATTTCGCCTTCGACCCAGATGTTGCTGAACACGTCTTCGAGCAACACCCGCGCGCGGCCGTTGAGCTGGCTGACGGTCAGGACTTCGCGGTCCAGGCCGAGTCTTGCAAAGGGATCTTTAATCATGGGGCGCAGTTTAAAGGCATTTTCCAAGTGAATGCACGATCCCTATATCACCAAATGATCGATGAACTGTTGAACCAGCGTCGTTGGGTGTTTGCGGTATGCCAAGGCGACGCTGCTATGGCTGTCGGGGTCTGCCAATGGCAGAAAATGGACGTCGGGTGGCGCAATGTCCTGCATCGATTCCGGCAAAAGGGCGATACCAAATCCCGCCTGGATTAATTGCAGTTGCGTGGTTTTACGCGACATCACCCGAGCTGCTTTGGGGAAGAAGCCCTGGCGCATGCACAACTGCGCAGACAGGTAGCTAAGCCCTCCTCGTTGGGGGTGAGGGATGGAAATAAACGCTTCTTCACGCAACTGTCCCAGGTTGATTGGCTGCCCGGGTATGTCCCCGGCCAACCAGTGATCGGGCGGAACTGCCACCAGCAAAGGTTCATCGTAAAGCACCTCTATCTGTATCCCTTCGCACTGGCGGAGCAATGGCAAACGCAATAGACCGACATCCAGTCGACCGTCTGCCAATTCTTGCAGCTGCGCTTCGGAAGACAACTGGGCGATGTCCATGGATACACCGGGATGATGTTCAAGATAATCGCTGACACTGCGTAGCAGTCGGCCGCTCATGGGCACCGTGCTGGAATGACTCAGGCGTAAGGTACCGGTTTGGCCACTACCGATCTTGGTGGCCATTTCGCTGGCCTTGATCAGTTCGCTCAACAGATTTTTGGCTCGGGGTAAAAAAGCTTCCCCCGCAGGTGTGAGCTGGGGCCTGCGTGCAGTACGTTCAAAGAGCGGGGTTTGCAGGTGCGCTTCCATGTCCTTGATTTGTCGACTCAGCGCCGACTGGGCGATGAACAGGCGCTCGGCTGCGGCCCCAAAACTGCCGCACTCAGCGATTTCTACGAAGTAACGCAGTTGCCGGATTGAAAGCACAAGGCATGCCTTTTTGAGATTGGTGGGTGGCTTTGACGATATTAGTCGCAACCCTCGGCAATGGCTAAAGTCAGCGAACTTAAATAGAGGAACGCTGCAATGAGCGTATTGACGTTGCTGGGGCAATGGCCGTTTGGCGCCATGGACTGGCTGGTGATTGGTGCAGGCATTGCCTTGGCCTACATCGTATTTGGCATCGCCGGGTTTGGCACCGCGCTGGTGGCGGGGCCGATTCTGATTCTGTTTATGCCGCTGTCGAAGATCGTACCGCTGCTGGTGTTGCTGGATTTCGTCGCGGCTTTCGGCAATCTGCTGCCTTCGCGGCGTGATGTGGCCAGGCCGGAGTTGCTGCGGTTGCTGCCGTGTATGGCGGTGGGCTGCACCGTGGGGGTGGTTTTTCTGCTGAACCTCAAGTCGGATCTGTTGCTGTTGTTGATGGGGCTGTTTATCAGCGCCTATGCGATCTACAGCCTGTGGGTGAAAAGCCGGCCGACGCAATTGTCCGCAGCATGGGCAGTGCCGATGGGTACCGTGGGCGGGATGTTTGGCGCGTTGTTCGGCAGTGGTGGGTTTTTGTATGCGATCTATCTGAACAGTCGTTTGTCCAAGGAGGCGGCGCGAGCGACCCAGAGTGCATTGATCAGCTGCAGCACGGTGGTGCGATTGAGCCTGTTTGCTATCGCCGGGGTCTACGCGGATTTGCCACTGCTGGCGCTGGCATTGTGTCTGTTGCCGGCCATGGCGTTGGGGCTGTGGGTCGGGCGGCGGCTGACCATGAGGTTGTCCCGAGAGGCATTCGTGCGGTTGGTGACGTGGTTGGTGTTGGCCAGCGGGATAGCCCTGATTGGGCGCTACTTGAGCACCTGAACAGATAACGGCGATGTCTCGCGCCGCTCTGTAGAAGTCCGGCTTGCCGGCGATAGCGTCCTCAAGGGCCTCATCGCCGGCAAGCCGGGCTCCTACAGAGTTTGCGGTTCGCAAGAGAGCGGTTCGATCGACGGGGCAGGGCGTCAGTCGTTGTACTGACTCAACAGCCGTTCCAGTCGCGCACTGAGGCGTCGTTTGATTTCGGTTTCGATGTGCGGGGCGAAGTCGTCGATCACGTCTTGCATGATCAGCTCTGCGGCGGCGCGCAGTTCGCTGTCCAGGTGCAGCAAATCGTCCGGGTTCTTGCTGGCCACTGGCGCAGGTGCCGGTTCGGCAACGGGTGCCGGGGCTGGCGGTGCGACGCTCGGTGCGGGTTCGCTGACGGCGTCGAACAACATGGGAATCTGTTCCTGGTCGTCGTCCTCGACCGTTTCGGTCAGCAGTGGTGGTTGCAGGTTTTCGTCGCCGAGCAACTGGCGGATCGACTCAAGGTCGTCCAGCAGGTGAGACGGTTGCAGCGGTTTTGGAGTGTCCATCGGAATGCTCAGAGTCGCTGTAAACGGTGGTCTTGCAGAGGATAGCCTTGTTCGCGGTAGAAACGAAAACTCTCCCGCGCGGCCTGGCGAATTGTCGGGTCTTCCACCACCACTTCCGCCACGCGGGCGAAACGCGGGGCGAAGGCCGGGACTTTCAGGTCGAGGTTGACCAGCAAGTCTTGATGCTGACCGCAGTCATCGCCAAAACCCAGCACGATCAAGCCGTCCGGTTCATTTTCGGCGGGACCGTGGGGCACGAAGCTTTCGCCCTTGAAGGTCCACAGGCGTGCATCGAGGTCATCGCGCTGGGTCGCATCGCTGCAATGCAGGTAAACGCGGTGGCCCATGCGCCAGGCTTTTTCGGTGAGCTTGCAGGCGAAATCCAGGCGTGCCGAAGGGTCGGCGCTGGGCAGGATATAGAAGTCGACTTTGGTCATTGCGGTTCCTGAGCCGGGGCGGCGTTGCCCGAAAGCAACGCCCCCTGGATCATTGATTTCAGGCTTTGGCGCGGTCCAGCAGGTACTGGGTCAGCAGGGGGACCGGACGGCCAGTGGCGCCCTTGTCCTTGCCGCCGCTGATCCATGCGGTACCGGCGATGTCCAGATGCGCCCAGTTCAGGTTCTTGGTGAAGCGCGACAGGAAGCAGGCAGCGGTGATGGTGCCGGCTTTCGGGCCGCCGATGTTGGCGATGTCGGCGAACGGGCTGTCCAGTTGCTCCTGGTACTCATCGAACAGCGGCAGTTGCCAGGCACGGTCGTCAGCAGCTTTGCCGGCGCTCAGCAGTTGGCCGATCAGTTCGTCGTTGTTGCCCAGCAAGCCCGAGGTGTGCGAGCCCAGTGCAACGATGCAGGCGCCGGTCAGGGTGGCGATGTCGATCACCGCTTGCGGCTTGAAGCGCTCGGCGTAGGTCAGGGCGTCGCACAGCACCAGGCGGCCTTCGGCGTCGGTGTTGAGGATTTCCACGGTCTGGCCGCTCATGGTGGTGACGATGTCACCCGGGCGTGCAGCGTTGCCGCTCGGCATGTTTTCGGCACAGGCCAAAATGCACACCAGGTTGATCGGCAGATTCAGCTCAAGCACGGCACGCAGGGTACCGAACACGCTGGCCGCGCCGCCCATGTCGTACTTCATTTCATCCATGCCGGCGCCCGGCTTCAGGCTGATGCCGCCAGTGTCGAAGGTGATGCCTTTGCCGACCAGTGCGTACGGCTTCTCGGATTTCTTGCCGCCGTTGTACTGCATGACGATCAGGCGCGGCGGTTGAGCGCTGCCCTGGCCGACCGCGTAGAACGAGCCCATGCCCAGAGCCTTGATCTTCTTCTCGTCGAGGACTTCGACTTTCAGATCCTTGAACTCTTTGCCCAGGTCTTTCGCCTGCTCGCCGAGGAAGGTCGGGTGGCAGATGTTAGGCGGTAGGTTGCCCAGGTTGCGGGTGAAGGCCATGCCGTTAGCGATCGCGGTAGCGTGAGTCACGGCGCGCTGCACTTCAGCCTGAGCGGCCTTGATGGTCAGCAGGGTGATTTTCTTCAGCGCGAGGGGTTCGGCTTTCTGGCTTTTGAACTGATCGAACGTGTATTCGCCATCTACCAGGGTTTCAGCCAGCAGGCGGGTCTTGCCGTAGCTGTCGCGACCTTTGACCACGACTTCGTCGAGCGCCAGTACCGCGTCGCTTCCGCCCAGGCCTTTGAGGGTGTTGAGGATGCCGGCGATGATTTTACGGAACGGGCGATCACCCAGTTCGTCGTCCTTGCCCACGCCCACCAGCAGCACGCGGTCGGCCTTGAGGTTCGGCAGGCTGTGCAGCATCAGGCTCTGGCCAACTTTACCGGCCAGATCGCCGCGCTTGAGTACGGTGCTGATCGCGCCACCGCTCAATTCATCGAGTTGTTTGGCCACGGCGCCGAGCTTGCGGCCTTCGCTGACGGCAACCACCAGCGTGGCGGTCTTCAACGTTTCCGGGTTTACGCTTTTTACAACCAGTTCCATGTCCGGTTCCCTGAATTGATGGTGATCTCGCAAGTGCCCGACACCGTATGTGCGCCCACTTGCCTATAAAGAGAAAGACGCCAGGTCGATCGGCGACAAAGGCCGCAGTTTGAACCTCGCTACCGGCGCCTGACAACCCTCGGTTGTGCGATCTTCATGGTTTGCAGGCCACAGCAGGAGCGAGCTTGCTCGCGAGGAGCCCCGGACCGCTGTGGGGTTTCTGGGTTGTCGCGTTATCGTTGACGAGCATCGCGAGCAAGCTCGCTACTACAAGGTGCTTCAATGCATTGCGCAGTGACAGGCGCACCCAATCACAGGATAATGCGCCATCTTTTTCGGCGGCTCCTGCCTTGCGGGCTGTCTGATACGTTTGCTTGTTTGGCCGCCTTAGCCTGACAACCCTGGAGTGTCTGGTTTGATTGTCTTCCGTTATCTGTCCCGCGAAGTCCTCTTGACCTTGAGCGCCGTCAGCGCCGTGCTGCTGGTCATCATCATGAGCGGCCGCTTCATCAAATACCTTGCCCAGGCAGCTGCGGGTCAACTCGATCCGGGCTCGTTGTTCCTGATCATGGGTTTTCGCATGCCGGGCTTTCTCCAGCTGATTTTGCCGCTGGGGCTGTTTCTGGGGATCCTGCTCTCCTACGGTCGCCTTTATCTTGAGAGCGAAATGACCGTCCTGTCGGCCACTGGCATGAGCCAGCAGCGCCTGTTTTGCATGACCCTTTTCCCGGCGACACTGGTGGCGTTGATCGTTGCCTGGTTGAGCCTGAGCCTGGCCCCACAGGGCGCCAATCAATTTCAATTGCTGCTGAACAAGCAGGATGCACTGACCGAGTTCGATACCCTGGAACCCGGCCGTTTCCAGGCCCTGCGCGACGGTACCCGAGTGACGTATACCGAACAGCTGTCGGATAATCGCGTCAATCTGGGCGGAGTGTTCATTTCCCAGAAAAACCTCAATTCAGACAAAAAGGACCGCGGGATCTCCGTATTGGTGGCTGAAAAGGGTCGTCAAGAGATCCGCCCCGACGGCAACCGCTACCTGATCCTCGATAACGGCTATCGCTATGACGGTAATCCGGGGCAGGCCGACTACCGGGCGATCAAGTACGACGAGTACGGTGTGTTGCTGCCCAAGCCTGATGTCAGCGACGAAGTCACCGACCGCGATGCCATGACCACGGCCACCTTGCTGGGCAGCGATGACATTCGTTCGCGCACCGAGCTGCAATGGCGTTTGTCCCTGCCATTGCTGGTGTTCATCGTGACCTTGATGGCGGTGCCGCTGTCGCGGGTCAATCCGCGCCAGGGCCGATTCCTCAAGCTGCTGCCGGCGATTCTTCTTTACATGGCTTATCTGTCCATCCTGATTGCCGCCCGCGGCGCCCTCGAAAAAGGCAAGATTCCACCAGCGCTGGGTTTATGGTGGGTTCACGGGATCTTCCTGGTCATTGGCCTGGGCCTGCTTTACTGGGAGCCCTTGCGCTTGAAGATGGCGAGTCGCCGCAGCAAGCTGGAGGTGGCCCGTGGTTAAGCTGGATCGCTACATCGGTATCAGTGTGTTCATGGCGATTCTCGCAGTGCTCGGGATCATCCTGGGCCTGGCCACGCTGTTTGCGTTCATTGATGAAATGAGTGACGTCAGCGACACCTATACGCTGCTCGATGTGCTGAGCTATGTGTTGCTGACCGCACCGCGTCGTCTGTACGACATGCTGCCGATGGCGGCTCTGATCGGTTGCCTGATCGGCCTTGGCAGCCTGGCCAGCAACAGCGAATTGACCATCATGCGCGCCGCTGGCGTGTCGATTGGCCGAATCGTCTGGGCGGTGATGAAGCCGATGCTGGTGCTGATGCTGGCGGGTGTGCTGGTCGGCGAGTATGTCGCCCCGGCCTCTGAATCCATTGCCCAGGCCAACCGCTCGCTGGCTCAGGGCAGTGGCGACTCACAAAGCGCCAAACACGGCTTGTGGCACCGTCAGGGTGACGAGTTCATCCATGTCAACTCGGTCCAACCCAACGGTGTTCTGTACGGCGTGACCCGTTATCGCTTCGATAACGAGCGGCACATGTTGTCGGCGAGCTTCGCCAGGCGTGCGGAGTTCGACACGGATCACTGGCAGCTGTCGGACGTCAGCACCACGCTGTTCCATGAAAAGAACACCGAAGTGGTGTCTACACCGGTCGAGCGTTGGGATGTGGCGTTGAGCCCGCAATTGCTCAATACCGTGGTCATGACGCCGGAGTCGCTGTCGATCAGTGGTCTGTGGAGTTACATCCACTATCTGGCGGATCAGGGGCTGAACAATGGTCGCTACTGGCTGGCGTTTTGGGTCAAGGTGTTGCAGCCGTTGGTCACTGCCGCGCTCGTGCTGATGGCGATTTCCTTCATTTTCGGACCCTTGCGCTCGGTGACCCTCGGTCAGCGGGTCTTCACCGGCGTGCTGGTGGGCTTCACCTTCCGCATCGTCCAGGATCTGTTGGGGCCTTCGAGCCTGGTATTCGGGTTCCCGCCGCTGTTTTCCGTACTGCTGCCGGCCGGTGTCTGTGCCCTGGCGGGGCTCTGGTTACTACGACGCGCCGGATGATGGCAGGGTAAAACCCCGCGTTTGATGACAAAGAAACGCCCCGGTCGCAAGGCCGGGGCGTTTTTGTACGTGCCGTCTGACCTGCGAACGTGACGCTTGCGCCGTGGATCAGGTACAATTCCCGGCTATTTTTCGGCGGGCTATGCCTGCAGCCTTTTTGAGTGTTGATCCGTGAGTGATTTGAGTCATATCCGCAATTTCTCCATCATCGCCCACATTGACCATGGCAAGTCGACGCTGGCCGATCGCTTCATCCAGATGTGTGGCGGCCTCGCCGAGCGCGAAATGGAAGCCCAGGTTCTGGACTCCATGGACCTCGAGCGCGAGCGCGGGATCACCATCAAGGCTCACAGCGTTACTCTGTATTACAAGGCCAAAGACGGCATCAACTACCAGTTGAACTTCATTGATACCCCCGGCCACGTTGACTTCACCTATGAGGTGAGCCGTTCGCTGGCTGCCTGTGAGGGCGCGCTGCTGGTGGTCGACGCCGGTCAAGGCGTTGAAGCACAGTCGGTTGCCAACTGCTACACGGCCATCGAGCAGGGCCTGGAAGTGATGCCGGTGCTGAACAAGATCGACCTGCCACAGGCCGATCCGGACCGCGTCAAAGAAGAAATCGAAAAAATCATCGGCATCGATGCCACTGACGCGGTCACGTGCTCTGCCAAGACCGGTCTGGGCGTCGATGAAGTGCTCGAGCGTCTGGTCGCCACCATTCCAGCACCGACCGGCAACTACGAAGATCCGCTGCAAGCGTTGATCATCGACTCCTGGTTCGACAACTACCTGGGCGTTGTGTCCCTGGTGCGCGTTCGCCATGGCCGCGTGAAGAAGGGTGACAAGATCCTGGTCAAATCCACCGGCAAGATCCACCTGGTGGACAGCGTCGGTGTATTCAACCCGAAGCACACCCCTACCGCTGACCTCAAGGCCGGTGAAGTGGGCTTCATCATCGCCAGCATCAAGGACATTCACGGTGCGCCAGTGGGCGACACCCTGACCTTGAACACCACGCCAGACGTGGACGTGCTGCCAGGCTTCAAACGCATTCAGCCGCAGGTGTATGCCGGTCTGTTCCCGGTCAGCTCCGACGACTTCGAAGACTTCCGTGAAGCGCTGCAAAAGCTCACCCTGAACGACTCGTCGCTGCAATACACGCCGGAAAGCTCCGACGCACTGGGCTTCGGCTTCCGTTGCGGTTTCCTCGGCATGCTGCACATGGAAATCATCCAGGAGCGCCTGGAGCGCGAGTACAACCTGGACCTGATCACCACGGCGCCGACGGTAATCTTCGAGCTGCTGCTCAAGACCGGCGAGACGATCTACGTCGATAACCCGTCCAAGCTGCCGGACCTGTCTTCCATCGAAGACATGCGCGAGCCGATCGTGCGCGCCAACATTCTTGTGCCGCAAGAGCACCTGGGTAACGTCATTACCCTGTGCATCGAAAAACGTGGTGTACAGGTCGACATGCTGTTCCTCGGCACTCAGGTACAAGTGACCTACGACCTGCCGATGAACGAAGTGGTCCTGGACTTCTTCGACCGTCTGAAATCCACCAGCCGCGGCTATGCTTCGCTGGACTACCATTTCGATCGTTATCAATCGGCTAGTCTGGTGAAACTGGACGTGCTGATCAACGGTGACAAGGTCGATGCCCTGGCGCTGATCGTGCACCGTGACAACTCGCACTACAAAGGTCGCCAACTGACCGAGAAGATGAAAGAACTGATTCCGCGGCAGATGTTCGACGTGGCAATCCAGGCCGCCATTGGCGGGCAGATTGTGGCGCGTACAACCGTCAAGGCGCTCAGAAAGAACGTATTGGCCAAATGCTACGGTGGTGACGTCAGCCGTAAGAAGAAACTGCTGGAAAAGCAAAAGGCCGGTAAAAAACGCATGAAGCAGGTCGGTAACGTGGAAATTCCACAAGAAGCCTTCCTTGCCGTGCTCAGGTTGGATAGTTAGGTCCTATGTCACTAAATTTCCCGCTGTTGCTGGTCATCGCCGTGTTTGTCTGCGGCCTGTTGGCGTTGCTTGATCTGTTGATCCTGGCGCCGCGTCGGCGTGCCGCCATCACCTCCTATCAGGGCAGCGTCAGCCAGCCGGACATGGTCGTGGTCGAGAAACTGAACAAAGAACCGCTGCTGGTTGAATACGGCAAGTCGTTCTTCCCGGTGTTGTTCATCGTGTTGGTGCTGCGTTCGTTCCTGGTGGAACCGTTCCAGATTCCGTCCGGTTCGATGAAGCCGACCCTGGATGTCGGCGACTTCATCCTGGTGAGCAAGTTTTCCTACGGGATTCGCCTGCCGGTGATCGACAAGAAAGTCATCGACGTCGGTGATCCGCAGCGCGGTGATGTGATGGTGTTCCGCTATCCAAGCGATCCGAACGTCAACTACATCAAGCGTGTGGTGGGCCTGCCGGGTGACAAGATTCGCTACACCGCCGACAAGCGATTGTTCGTCAACGGTGAATCGGTTGCCGAACAATTGCTCGGCTCCGAGCCGGGCACGCTGGGCAGCGCGGAACTCTACAAGGAAAAGCTCGGTGTCGCCGAGCACCTGATCCGCAAGGAAATGAGCCGCTACCGCGCCACGCCTGACCGTTCGTGGACTGTGCCTGCCGGGCACTACTTCATGATGGGCGACAACCGCGATAACTCGAACGACAGTCGCTACTGGGATGATCCGAGCATTCCCAAGGATCTGCTGGGCATGGTTCCCGACAAGAATATCGTCGGCAAGGCCTTCGCGGTCTGGATGAGCTGGCCGGAACCCAAACTCAGTCACCTGCCGAATTTCTCGCGGGTTGGCCTGATCAAGTAATCAAACACGGCGCTGTTGAACACAGCGCCGAATGCATTTCTGGAACCGACACAATCGGTGCCCGGGAGCATGAAGCCAATGATATTCAGGACGTTATTTTTGAACACAGCGTTAATTGTCCCAGGCCTGCGCCGAATCCCGGCGGTGGCGGTGGAATCCAACCACGAACTCAGCGTGGGTAAACCGTGAGCGTCTCCTTAAGCCGTCTCGAGCGTCAGCTCGGCTACACCTTCAAGGATCAGGAGCTGATGGTCCTGGCCCTGACTCACCGCAGTTTTGCCGGGCGTAACAATGAACGCCTGGAATTCCTCGGTGATGCCATCCTCAACTTCGTTGCTGGCGAGGCGCTGTTCGATCGCTTCCCGCTGGCCCGCGAAGGCCAGTTGTCGCGTTTGCGCGCACGCCTGGTGAAAGGTGAGACCCTGGCCGTACTGGCCCGTGGTTTCGACCTTGGCGATTACCTGCGCCTGGGCTCTGGCGAGTTGAAAAGCGGCGGTTTCCGTCGCGAGTCGATTCTGGCCGATGCCCTCGAAGCGCTGATCGGTGCGATCTACCTTGATGCCGGCATGGAAATGGCCCGCGAGCGTGTGCTTGCCTGGCTGGCCGGCGAGTTCGAAGGCCTGACGCTGGTCGACACCAACAAAGATCCAAAGACCCGCCTGCAGGAATTCCTGCAGTCCCGTGGTTGCGAACTGCCGCGTTACGAAGTGGTGGATATCCAGGGTGAACCGCATTGCCGGACGTTCTTCGTCGAATGCGAAATCATCTTACTGAATGAAAAAAGCCGAGGTCAGGGTGTGAGTCGTCGTATTGCCGAACAGGTAGCGGCCGCCGCAGCACTGATTGCCCTGGGTGTGGAGAATGGCAATGACTGATTCAAACGCAACTCGCTGTGGCTATGTTGCCATCGTCGGCCGTCCCAACGTGGGCAAGTCCACGCTGCTGAACCACATCCTGGGTCAGAAGCTGGCGATCACCTCGCGCAAGCCGCAAACCACCCGTCACAACATGCTCGGTATCAAGACCGAAGGTGATGTGCAGGCGATCTACGTCGACACCCCCGGCATGCACAAGGGTGGCGAAAAGGCCCTGAACCGCTACATGAACAAGACCGCTTCGGCGGCGTTGAAAGACGTCGACGTGGTGATCTTCGTGGTGGACCGCACCAAGTGGACCGAAGAAGACCAGATGGTTCTGGAGCGCGTGCAGTACGTGACCGGCCCGCTGATCGTCGCGCTGAACAAGACCGACCGCATCGAAGACAAGGCCGAGCTGATGCCGCACCTGAGCTGGTTGCAGGAGCAGCTGCCGAACGCGCAGATCATCCCGATTTCCGCGCAGCACGGGCACAACCTCGAAGCGCTGGAGCGCGTGATCGCCGGTTACCTGCCGGAAAACGATCACTTCTTCCCGGAAGACCAGATCACTGACCGCAGCAGCCGTTTCCTCGCCGCCGAACTGGTGCGCGAGAAAATCATGCGCCAGATGGGCGCCGAGCTGCCTTACCAGATCACCGTCGAAATCGAAGAGTTCAAGCAGCAGGGCAAGACCCTGCACATCCATGCCTTGATTCTTGTCGAGCGTGATGGCCAGAAGAAGATCATCATTGGCGACAAGGGCGAGCGCATCAAGCGCATCGGCACCGAGGCGCGCAAGGACATGGAGCTGCTGTTTGACTCCAAGATCATGCTCAACCTGTGGGTCAAGGTTAAGGGCGGCTGGTCCGATGACGAGCGCGCATTGCGTTCGCTGGGTTACGGCGACCTGTAATACTCCGAAAGCCCCCCTGTAGGAGCGAGCTTGCTCGCGATGGACTTGAGAGCGCCGCGTTCATTCAGAAAGCCCGCGTTATCGTTATCCACCATCGCGAGCAAGCTCGCTCCTACAGTATGTGAGACTTGATGTCCTCAACTCCGCCCATCGCCCAACCCGCCTATGTCCTGCACTCCCGCGCCTACCGCGAAAACAGTGCGTTGGTGGACTTCCTCACGCCGCAAGGGCGGCTACGGGCGGTGTTGCGCAGTGCGCGGGGCAAGGCCGGGACACTGGCGCGGCCGTTCGTGCCGCTGGAAGTCGAGTTTCGGGGCAGGGGAGAGCTGAAGAATGTCGGGCGCATGGAAAGTGCCGGCGTTTCCACCTGGCTCAACGGCGAAGCATTGTTCAGCGGGCTTTACCTCAATGAACTGCTGATTCGCCTGCTGCCCGCCGAAGACCCGCTTCCCTCGGTGTTTGATCACTACGCCGCGACCCTGCTGGCGCTGGCCGAAGGTCGACCGCTGGAGCCGTTGCTGCGCTCCTTCGAGTGGCGCTTGCTCGATGATCTCGGTTACGGTTTTTCGTTGATTCTCGATATCCACGACGCCCCCATCGCGCCGGACGGCCTCTACCGCTTGCAAGTGGATGCGGGGCTGGAGCGGGTGTATCTGCTGCAACCCGGTCTGTTCAATGGCGCCGAACTGCTGGCCATGGCCGAAGCCGATTGGTCTGCCCCTGGTGCTCTGTCTGCCGCCAAGCGCTTGATGCGCCAGGCGTTGGCCGTTCATTTGGGCGGACGTCCACTTGTCAGTCGCGAGCTGTTTCGCAAGCCCTGATCACACCGTATGCTGTGCACCGAACTTTCTCTTCTTCTGGAGCGCTTTCCGTGACCACCAGCACCCGCATTCTTCTTGGCGTGAACATCGACCACGTTGCCACCCTGCGTCAGGCCCGGGGCACTCGTTACCCGGATCCGGTCAAGGCAGCGCTGGACGCGGAAGAGGCAGGCGCCGACGGCATTACCGTGCACCTGCGTGAAGACCGTCGCCACATTCAGGAGCGCGACGTTCTGGTGCTCAAGGATGTGCTGCAAACCCGCATGAACTTCGAAATGGGCGTCACCGAAGAAATGATGCAGTTCGCCGAGCGCATCCGCCCGGCACACATCTGTCTGGTGCCGGAAACCCGTCAGGAGCTGACCACCGAAGGTGGCCTGGATGTCGCGGGGCAGGAAGCGCGCATCAAGGCAGCGGTTGAGCGTCTGTCGAAGATCGGTTCTGAAGTGTCGTTGTTCATCGATGCCGACGAGCGCCAGATCGAAGCCTCGCGCCGTGTCGGTGCTCCAGCCATCGAACTGCACACCGGCCGTTATGCCGATGCCGAAACCCCGACCGACGTGGCCGAAGAGCTCAAGCGTGTGGCCGATGGCGTGGCGTTTGGTCTGGCCCAGGGCCTGATCGTCAATGCCGGCCATGGCCTGCACTATCACAACGTTGAAGCCGTGGCGGCGATCAAGGGCATCAACGAGCTGAACATCGGCCATGCGCTGGTGGCCCATGCGTTGTTCGTGGGCTTCAAGTCGGCGGTGTCGGAGATGAAGGCGCTGATTCTGGCGGCGGCGCTCAAAGGCTGACATCGGGGCGCTACCATCGCTGGCAAGCCGGCTCCTACAAATCTGTGTCGATCCGCAATGGTGGGCTAACCCTGTAGGAGCTGGCTTGCCAGCGAAGGCGATCTTGAAGGCGCCATGGAGTCAGAGCGGCGCAGCCTCTTGAGCCGGTTTGCTCTTGTCGATCCCCGGAACCAGCAGTTTGCCCTCGGCCACCT
Organism: Pseudomonas sp. Irchel s3f7; assembly: GCF_900187615.1. GTDB lineage: Bacteria > Pseudomonadota > Gammaproteobacteria > Pseudomonadales > Pseudomonadaceae > Aquipseudomonas. Next base: position 45,484 of record NZ_FYDO01000016.1, read on the forward strand.
GATCGCCTTCAAGCTGCGGCTGCGTGACCCAGGTCAGGATGTCGTAGTAGCGACGGATGTTCGCCACAAAGTGCACCGGTTCGCCGCCACGGGCGTAGCCGTAACGGGTTTTGCTGTACCACTTCTTTTCTGACAGGCGCGGCAGGATCTTCTTCACGTCCAGCCATTTGTCCGGGTTCAACCCTTCCTTGGCCGTCAGTTTGCGCGCGTCATCCAGATGGCCGCTGCCGACGTTGTAGGCGGCCAGGGCAAACCAGGTGCGATCAGGTTCCTGGATCGAGTTGTCCAGTTGCTCTTTCATATAGGCCAGGTACTTGGCGCCGCCCATAATGCTTTGCTTGGGGTCGAGGCGGTTGGACACGCCCATGGCCTGCGCGGTGTTCTGGGTCAGCATCATCAGGCCGCGCACGCCGGTCTTGGACGTGACTGCGGGCTGCCACAACGATTCCTGGTAACCGATCGCTGCGAGCAGGCGCCAGTCGACTTTCTCTTTCTTGGCATACGCCTTGAAGTGCTGCTCGTACTTGGGCAGACGCTGCTGCAAGTGCTGCGCGAAGGTGGTGGCACCCATGTAGCCGAGAACGTCGACGTGCCCGTAGTAGCGGTCTTTGAGGCGCTGCAACGTGCCGTTCTTCTTGACCTTGTCGAGGTAGTCGTTGATTTCGTTGAGCAGGCTGTTGTCATCGCCCAGCGCGACGGCCCAGCTCTGGTTGCTGGCATCACCCAGGTCAAAGGCGACACGGATGCTGGAGAAATACACCTGGTTCATCGCGACTTCGTTGGAGTCGACCAGGGTCAGATCGATCTGACCTTCGTCGACCATGCGCAGGAGATCAACGACCTCAACCGCGTCAGACTCTTCGTATTCGATGCCGGGAAATTTCTGTTTCAGCTGCGCCAGTTGCTCGGCGTGGGTGCTGCCCTTGAGCACCATGATCTTCTTGCCCACCAGATCCTTCGCATCGGTCGGCCGCGATTGGCCGTTGCGATAGATGACCTGAGGAGTCACTTCCAGATAGGAGTGGGAAAACCGCACCTGCTTTTTGCGTTCTTCGCTGCCGACCAGGCCGGCAGCCGCCAGCACCGGGCCGTTGGGCTTGCCGACCTGATTGAACAGGTCGTCGAGGTTGTCGGCGGTCTCGATCTTGAGTTCGACGCCCAGATCCTCGGCGAAGCGCTTCACCAGCTCGTATTCGAAGCCGGTTTCGCCGTTACGATCCTGAAAGTAGGTGGCGGGGCTGTTTCGCGTAACCACGCGCAGCACACCATCCTCCTTTACGCGCTCGAGCGTGTTGGGTTTATCAACACAGCCACCGAGCACCAGGAAGAGTCCGGTTGCGATCAGCCATTTGGCGTACCGCGGACGCAAAGCCGTTGGGGAAAACATCTGCGCAGTATACGCAAAGGACCACGGGCGCCATATCTCGACAGCGAGGGGGTTGTCTGCTAGACATCACAAAACCGGCCGAAACCCCACGGGAATGGGCCTTTCGTGCATTTTGTTACAGTAAAAATAAGCGGTTGTGTCACGCCTGATTAACCTGACTTTCGAGGCAGAAACACAGATCGACACTCGAGTGCAACCGTGCGTAGCGTTTCGGGTGATGTCGCGGGCGGTTTAGGCTAGAATGCACGGCCTCAAAGCACACCCCTTCCCGAGGCTGTCCCGAAGATGTTGATCCTGCGCGGCGCTCCTGCCCTTTCTGCCTTTCGCCACAGCAAACTCCTTGAGCAACTGAGCCAGAAGGTTCCGGCTGTCAGTGGCTTGTATGCTGAATTCGCTCACTTCGCCGAAGTCACCGGCGTCCTGACCGGCGACGAACAGCAGGTGCTTGCGCGCCTTCTGAAGTACGGCCCTAGCGTTCCAGTACAAGAGCCGACCGGTCGTCTGTTTCTGGTGTTGCCGCGTTTCGGCACCATCTCGCCGTGGTCGAGCAAGGCCAGCGACATCGCTCGCAACTGCGGCCTGGCGAAAATCCAGCGGCTTGAGCGCGGTATCGCGTTCTACGTGGCCGGCCAGTTCAGCGACGCTGAAGCCCAGCTGATTGCCGACGGCCTGCACGACCGCATGACCCAGATCGTCCTCGGCAACCTGGAACAGGCTGCCGGTCTGTTCAGCCACGCCGAACCGAAGCCCCTGACCGCCATCGACGTGTTGGGTGGCGGCCGCGCCGCGCTGGAAAAAGCCAACACCGAGCTGGGCCTGGCCCTGGCCGAAGACGAGATCGATTATCTGGTCAACGCCTTCGTCGGCTTGAAGCGCAACCCGCACGACATCGAACTGATGATGTTCGCCCAAGCGAACTCCGAGCACTGCCGTCACAAGATCTTCAACGCCAGTTGGGACATCGACGGCCAGAGCCAGGAAAAAAGCCTGTTCGGCATGATCAAGAACACCTACGTGATGCACAGCGAAGGCGTTCTGTCGGCTTATAAGGACAACGCTTCGGTAATCGTCGGCTCCGTGGCCGGTCGTTTCTTCCCGGACCCTGAGACCCGCCAGTACGGCGCGGTGCAGGAACCGGTGCACATCCTGATGAAGGTTGAAACCCACAACCACCCGACCGCGATTGCCCCGTTCCCGGGCGCATCCACCGGTTCCGGCGGCGAGATCCGCGACGAAGGTGCAACCGGCCGTGGCGCCAAGCCGAAGGCTGGCCTGACCGGTTTCACCGTGTCGAACCTGCAGATCCCGGGCTTCGAACAGCCGTGGGAAGTGCCATACGGCAAGCCTGAGCGCATTGTTACCGCGCTGGACATCATGATCGAAGGCCCGCTGGGCGGCGCTGCGTTCAACAACGAATTCGGTCGTCCGGCCCTGACCGGTTATTTCCGTACCTTCGAACAATCGATCACCACCCCGCACGGTGATGAAGTTCGCGGTTACCACAAGCCGATCATGCTGGCTGGCGGTATGGGCAACATCCGTGAAGAACACGTCAAGAAAGGCGAGATTCTGGTCGGCTCCAAGCTGATCGTGCTCGGCGGCCCGGCGATGCTCATCGGCCTGGGTGGCGGCGCGGCTTCCTCCATGGCCACCGGCACCAGCTCGGCAGACCTCGACTTCGCTTCCGTACAGCGTGAAAACCCTGAGATGGAGCGTCGCTGCCAGGAAGTCATCGACCGTTGCTGGCAACTGGGCGACAAGAACCCGATCAGCTTCATCCACGACGTGGGTGCGGGTGGTCTGTCCAACGCCTTCCCGGAACTGGTCAACGACGGCGACCGTGGTGGCCGTTTCGAACTGCGCAACATTCCAAACGACGAGCCGGGCATGGCCCCGCACGAAATCTGGTCCAACGAATCCCAGGAACGTTACGTTCTGGCAGTCGGCCCGGCTGACTTCGAGCGCTTCAAGGCGATCTGCGAACGTGAGCGTTGCCCGTTTGCCGTCGTCGGTGAGGCCACCGCCGAACCGCAACTGACCGTGACCGACAGCCACTTCGGCAACAGCCCGGTGGACATGCCGCTGGAAGTGCTGCTGGGCAAGGCTCCACGCATGCACCGTTCGGTGGTTCGTGAAAACGAACTGGGCGACGATTTCGATCCGTCGACCCTCGACATCGCCAACTGCGTCGAGCGCGTCCTGCATCACCCGGCCGTGGCGAGCAAGAGCTTCCTGATCACCATCGGCGACCGCACCATCACCGGCCTCGTGGCCCGTGACCAGATGGTCGGCCCGTGGCAGGTTCCGGTGGCCGACGTTGCCGTCACCGCCACCAGCTTCGACGTCTACACCGGTGAAGCCATGGCCATGGGCGAGCGTACTCCGCTGGCACTGCTGGACGCTCCGGCGTCGGGCCGCATGGCCATCGGTGAAACCCTGACCAACATCGCGGCTTCGCGTATCGGCAAGATCTCCGACATCAAACTGTCGGCGAACTGGATGTCGGCGGCCGGTCACCCGGGCGAAGACGCACGTCTGTACGACACCGTGAAAGCGGTCGGCATGGAGCTGTGCCCTGAGCTGGGCATCACCATTCCGGTGGGCAAGGACTCGATGTCCATGGCCACGCGCTGGAACGATGAAGGCGTGGACAAGTCCGTCACGTCGCCGATGTCCCTGATCGTGACCGGTTTCGCGCCAGTGACTGACATCCGTCAGACCCTGACCCCGCAACTGCGCATGGACAAGGGCACCACCGACCTGATCCTGATCGATCTGGGTCGTGGCCAGAACCGCATGGGCGCCTCGATCCTGGCTCAGGTTCACGGCAAGCTCGGCAGCCAGGCTCCGGACGTCGATGACGCCGAAGACCTCAAGGCCTTCTTCGCGGTGATCCAGGGCCTCAACGCCGACGGTCACCTGCTGGCCTACCACGACCGTTCCGACGGTGGTCTGCTGACCAGCGTTGTGGAAATGGCGTTTGCCGGTCACTGCGGCCTGAGCCTGAACCTCGACGGTCTGGCCGAAACGTCTGCCGACATCGCGGCCATCCTGTTCAACGAAGAGTTGGGCGCGGTCATCCAGGTTCGCCAGGATTCCACTCCAGACATCCTCGCGCAGTTCAGTGCTGCCGGTTTGGGTGATTGCGTGTCGGTGATCGGTCAGCCAATCAACAATGGCGAGATCGGCATCACCTTCAACGGTGACACCGTATTTGAAGGCCAGCGTCGTCTGCTGCAACGCCAGTGGGCCGAGACCAGCTACCAGATCCAGCGTCTGCGTGACAACGCCGACTGCGCCGAGCAAGAGTTCGACGTGCTGCTGGAAGAAGAAAACCCGGGCCTGAGCGTCAAGCTGAGCTACGACGTCAACCAGGACATCGCCGCGCCTTACATCAAGAAAGGCATTCGCCCACAGGTTGCCGTACTGCGTGAGCAGGGCGTCAACGGTCAGGTGGAAATGGCGGCTGCGTTCGATCGCGCCGGTTTCAACGCGATCGACGTGCACATGAGCGACATTCTGGCCGGCCGTGTCGACCTGAACGAGTTCAAGGGCATGGTCGCTTGTGGCGGCTTCTCTTACGGCGACGTATTGGGTGCCGGTGAAGGCTGGGCGAAATCCGCACTGTTCAACAGCCGTGCCCGCGATGCGTTCCAGGGTTTCTTTGAGCGCAACGACAGCTTCACCCTCGGCGTGTGCAACGGTTGCCAGATGATGTCCAACCTGCACGAGCTGATTCCGGGTAGCGAGTTCTGGCCGCACTTCGTGCGTAACCGCTCCGAACAGTTCGAAGCCCGTGTTGCAATGGTGCAGATCCAGGAGTCGAACTCGATCTTCCTGCAAGGCATGGCCGGTTCACGCATGCCGATCGCCATCGCCCACGGCGAAGGTCATGCCGAGTTCGAAAGCGAAGAGGCGCTGCTGCAAGCCGATCTGTCCGGTTGCGTGGCGATGCGTTTCGTCGACAACCACGGCAAGGTCACCGAAAGCTACCCGGCCAACCCGAACGGCTCGCCGCGCGGGATCACCGGTTTGACCAGCCGCGACGGTCGCGTAACCATCATGATGCCGCACCCGGAGCGTGTGTTCCGCGCCGTGCAGAACTCGTGGCGTTCGGATGAGTGGAACGAAGATGCTCCGCTGATGCGTATGTTCCGTAACGCTCGCGTCTGGGTTAACTGATAGCCGTGTACAAGCTCAGCTTCTTTGTTCCCGACAGTCATGTCGACGTGGTCAAAAGTGCCGTATTCGCCGCCGGTGGCGGGCGGATCGGTGCTTACGATCACTGTGCATGGCAGGTGTTGGGCCAGGGTCAGTTTCGCCCACTGGACGGCAGTCAGCCGTTCATTGGCGAAGCGGGGCAGGTCGAACAGGTCGAGGAATGGAAGGTTGAGCTGGTGGTCGCCGATGAGCTGATTCACTCGGTAGTGGCGGCGCTTAAACAGAGCCATCCCTACGAGACACCGGCTTATGAGGTGTGGCGGTTGGAGGATTTCTGATCTTCCCGCCGTTGAAACGAAAAACCCGCTGAAAGCGATTTCAGCGGGTTTTTTAATGCCCGTAGGAATGTGATCTCTGTGGCGAGGGGGCAAGCCCCCTCGCCACAAAAGCCCCAACTCACAACGAGGTCAGGGGCGAATCTCGATCATCGTGCCGTCCGGCACCAGGTTCCAGACTTCGCGCATGTCCATGTTGCGCATGGCGATGCAGCCGTCGGTCCAGTCCAGGGTGTGGAACAGGTTTTCCGGGTTTTCTTCGGTGTCCGGAGTCCCGTGGATCATGATCATGCCGCCAGGATCAACCCCTTCGCGCCGTGAACGGGCGGCGTCGCTGATGTTCGGGTAGGAAACATGCATCGCCAGGTTGAAGCGTTCGCTGACCTTGCGCCAGTCAACCCAGTAGAAACCTTCCGGCGTGCGTTTGTCGCCTTCCATCAGCTTCGGACCCGTGGGGCGTTTGCCCAGGGAAATGCGATAGGTCTTGATCGGCTTGCCGTCATTGATCAATTGCAATTGATGGGAAGACTTGAGAACCAGAATTTTCTCGATGACCTTGCCGTTCAGGGTTTCCACGGCAGAAGCCTGGGATACCGAGACGAACGACAAACAGAATAGGGCAAGCAACCAGCGCATTGAAACGATTCCCCAGGAGGTGTCGCGACTACATATATTTATAGGTGTTTTTGTAGGAGCTGCCGAAGGCTGCGATCTTTCGGCGGCTTCAGGAGTATCCAGTATGTATCAAGTGATGACAGGCTGAGCAAGCGGCGGGATCGATTCGGACCGTACGGGATAGACCTCGGTCCGCCGGTCAGCGAAGAAGCATTCTAAGGTACGGCCCACCGTGCGGAAAGCCAGCTCGTCCCAAGGGATGTCCGCTTCGTCGAATAATTGCACTTCCAGGCTCTCGGGGCCGGGGGCGAAGTCCAGGTCCGTCAGTTCGGCGCGGAAGAACACATGCACCTGACTGATGTGCGGCACGTCGATCAGGGTATAGATGCTCAGGTTGCGCACGCGGGCGCAGGCTTCTTCGGCGGTTTCACGAATGGCTGCCTGCTCGATGGTCTCGCCGTTTTCCATGAAACCGGCGGGCAGGGTCCAATAGCCGAGGCGTGGCTGGATGGCGCGGCGGCACAACAACACCTTGGTGCCCCAGGTCGCCACGCAGCCAGCGACGATATTGGGGTTCTGGTAATGAATCGTGTGACAGCTGTCGCAGACAAAACGCAGGCGCGAATCGCCCTCGGGAATGCGCGGGGTCACCGGGTTACCGCACTGGCTGCAAAATTTCATGCTTGGGTTCCTGAATGCTGCGCCTATCTTGGCGTGCGGCGGTGTCTGTCGGCAAGTTGTCGTTTCGCGACATGGGGCTGTTTCGGGGGTTGGGCGACCGCAATGATTGGTGCATGATGCAGGGTAAGGCACAGATCGAGAACACTCATGCTGGATGAGCTACTGCATCGGGTAAGTAATCATATTCCACGTACGCTGGAGACTGACCGTCGTTTCCCCGAGGCAGCGGTGCTGGTACCCATCACTCGCAGTGACGAGCCGGAACTGGTGCTGACATTGCGCGCCAGCGGGCTCTCGACCCACGGTGGCGAAGTGGCTTTTCCGGGCGGCCGCCGTGACCCCGGAGACCCCGACCTGATTTTCACTGCCCTGCGCGAAGCCGAGGAAGAAATCGGTTTGCCGCCGGGGCTGGTCGAAGTGATCGGCCCGCTCAGCCCGTTGATCTCCCTGCATGGCATCAGGGTCACGCCCTATGTCGGGGTGATTCCCGACTTCGTCGAATACCAGGCCAACGATGCCGAGATCGCTGCAGTGTTCAGCGTGCCCCTGGAATTCTTCCGCAAGGACCCGCGCGAACATACCCACCGCATCGACTATCAGGGACGCAGTTGGTACGTGCCGAGCTATCGCTATGGCGAGTTCAAGATCTGGGGCCTGACGGCCATCATGATCGTCGAGTTGATCAACCTGCTGTATGACGCGAAAATCAGTCTGCACCAGCCTCCCAAAAGTTTTATCAATACCTGAAGCCATCATTCGAATGGCTGACACCGCGGCTGCCTGAGCCTTGAGGACAACAAGATGAAATACCGCCTGGGCGACGCCCGCGTCGAAACTCACCCACAAAGCTGGGTGGCACCCAATGCCGTGCTGGTGGGCAGGGTCAAACTGGAAGAGGGCGCCAGCGTCTGGTTCAACGCCGTGCTGCGTGGCGACAACGAGCTGATCCTGATCGGCAAGAACAGCAACGTCCAGGACGGCACGGTGATGCACACCGACATGGGCTACCCGCTGACCATTGGCACCGGCGTGACCATCGGCCACAACGCGATGCTCCACGGCTGCACCGTAGGCGATAACAGCCTGATCGGCATCAACGCGGTCGTGCTTAATGGCGCGAAGATCGGCAAGAACTGCATCATCGGCGCCAACGCGCTGATCGGTGAAGGCAAGGAGATCCCCGACGGTTCGCTGGTCATGGGTTCGCCCGGCAAGGTGGTGCGTGAACTGACCGAGGCGCAGAAGAAAATGCTCGAGGCGGGTGCGGCTCACTACGTGCACAACGCCCAGCGCTATGCCCGCGATCTGGCCGAGCAGGAAGAATGACCACTAACGAACGCCCGGTCGCATCGCCCTGCGTGAACATTTGCGCGCTGGACGACGATGACATCTGCACCGGTTGCCAGCGTACCGTGGAAGAGATTACCCGCTGGAGCCGCATGGACAACGACGAGCGCCGCAAGGTGTTGGGGTTGTGTCATGAGCGGGCGAAGGCCAGTGGGCTTGTCTGGATGATCGGCGCAAAACCCGGGAATTGACGAACGGCTTTCACTGTAGGAGCGAGCATGCTCGCGATGAACCCGTGAACGCAGCAGGGTGTCAGGATTGCCACGTTATCGTTCACGACCATCGCGAGCATGCTCGCTCCTACAGTATCCTGTGCGCCAATCTGACAGGTATTTCCATGCTCTTCCTGATCGCCTACATCAGCAGCGTCGTGCTGATCAACTACGCCTTTTCCACCGCCCCGCATCTCGACATCATCTGGTCGGCCTGGGGTGGTCTGGTGTTTATCCTGCGCGACATGGTGCAGACCCGCTTCGGCCATGGCGCGATTGTGGCGATGCTGGCGGCGCTGGTGCTGTCCTATGCAACGTCCGATCCTTCCATCGCCCTGGCCAGCGCCACGGCGTTCGCGGTGTCCGAGTGCATCGACTGGCTGGTGTTCAGCATCACCAAACGCCCGTTGCACGACCGCCTGTGGATAAGTTCGGCCCTGAGCATTCCCCTCGATACCTTTATCTTCTTCGGCATGATCGACGCGCTGACGCCGGGTGTGATCCTCACCGCCCTCGGTTCAAAGTTCGCCGGTGTCACGGCCGTGTGGTTGATCATGGCCTGGCGCCTGCGCAAACAGGCTGTCGTCAGCTGAAGTTCATGTAAAATGCCGCGCTTTCTCCCCATGGGAAGCGCGCCTGGCGACGCGACCCTCGATGATCCGCATCTTGAGGACCTTCAGATGACCCGTATCGGAACTCCATTGTCGCCGACTGCGACCCGCGTATTGATGTGTGGCTGTGGCGAGTTGGGCAAGGAAGTGGTGATCGAGCTGCAACGCCTGGGCGTTGAAGTGATTGCCGTGGACCGCTACGCGAATGCGCCGGCCATGCAGGTTGCCCATCGCAGCCACGTGATCAACATGCTCGACGGTGCCGCCCTGCGTGCGGTGATCGAAGCCGAGAAGCCGCACTTCATCGTGCCGGAAATCGAAGCCATCGCCACGGCGACCCTGGTAGAGCTGGAAGCCGAAGGCTTCACCGTGATCCCGACTGCCCGCGCCGCGCAGTTGACCATGAACCGCGAAGGTATCCGTCGCCTGGCTGCCGAAGAGCTGGACCTGCCGACCTCGCCGTACCACTTCGCCGACACCTTCGAGGACTACAGCAAGGCTGTCGAAGACCTTGGGTTCCCGTGCGTGGTCAAGCCGGTCATGAGTTCCTCGGGCAAAGGCCAAAGCCTGTTGCGCAGCGCCGATGACGTGAAGCAAGCCTGGGATTACGCTCAGGAAGGCGGACGCGCCGGCAAGGGTCGCGTGATCATCGAAGGCTTCATCGACTTCGACTACGAAATCACCCTGCTGACCGTGCGTCACGTCGGCGGGACTACGTTCTGTGCGCCGGTCGGCCACCGTCAGGAGAAGGGCGACTATCAGGAATCCTGGCAGCCGCAAGCCATGAGCCCGGTTGCCTTGGCGGAATCCGAGCGCGTTGCCAAAGCAGTCACCGAAGCCTTGGGCGGCCGTGGACTGTTTGGCGTTGAGTTGTTCATCAAGGGCGATCAGGTGTGGTTCAGCGAAGTCTCGCCGCGCCCGCACGATACGGGTCTGGTGACCCTGATTTCTCAGGACTTGTCGCAATTTGCTCTGCACGCGCGTGCCATTCTCGGCCTGCCGATTCCGTTGATTCGTCAGTTCGGGCCGTCGGCCTCGGCGGTGATCCTGGTGGAGGGGCAGTCGACCCAGACCGCATTCGCCAACCTGGGTGCTGCGTTGAGCGAGCCGGATACCGCGCTGCGCCTGTTCGGCAAGCCTGAAGTCAACGGCCAGCGCCGCATGGGCGTGGCCCTGGCGCGCGACGAGTCGATCGAAGCCGCTCGCGCCAAGGCGACCCGTGCTTCGCAGGCGGTTGTTGTCGAGCTGTAAAAACAACGGTGGCGGGCTTATAACTTCTATAGGCATCGCGCCATTGCTTTACCTGTAAGAGCGAACCTGCTCGCGATGTACTCAAGAACACCGCGGGGAACCAGACTCCCCGCGTTATCGTTAACGACCATCGCGAGCAGGCTCGCTCCTGCAGGACATTTATCCATGCTCCAGGCCTGTACCCCATGAATTCGCAAAGCATCATCGTCCCGAAAATCTCCACGCTGGCGGTGCACGAGCCCCGGGCCCGGGCGATCGTGCGTTGGCTGGTGCGCAAGAACATCATCCAGGAAGAACTGACCACTTGTGGACGCACCGGCAATCGCATGGCCTATGCCATCGCCGACGGTGCCCGCGCGGTGGTCCTGCACCCGGAGGCGCTGCCGTTCGGCGAGCCGGTCAACGGCCTGGAGATCGTCACCAAGCGTTGCATCTATACGCCAGCCAAGGGTTTCCTTGAAGAAGCGGGCTGCGCCGAGTGTCGCAAAGAAGTGGGCGAGGCCTTGTTTGAAAGCCTGGAAGACTGGATGCCGGGGCGCACCGATAACTTCACCTGCCCGGAATGCGGGCATGAAGACGACATCAACGGCTTTCTGTTCCTGCAGGAATGCGGCTTCTCCAACCTCGGTTTCATCTTCAATAACTGGGCCGAAGCCGGCTTCAAGCAGAGCTTTCTCGATGAGTTTGCCGATTGGCTCGATCAGCCGGTCAGTTGGGTGAAGGTCGAGTTGTAGCGCGTCTGATGGACCGCGTTATCGTTGATCGCCAGCAAGCCGGCTCCTACAAGATCACGCCAAATCCGTAGGAGCCGGCTTGCTGGCGATGCTCTTCAAATCTCCCGTCGATCACCGCGTCGATAATAGACAGAGTTTTACATTGAACCCGAGAGGGTGTCTGACTATAATGGCGCGCTTCCATTTTCCCGCTCGGGAGCCCCCGCGATGCTGCGTATCAGCCAAGAAGCTCTGACATTCGACGACATTCTCCTAGTGCCCGGTTATTCCGAGGTGCTTCCTAACGAAGTCAGTCTCAAGACCCGCCTTACCCGTGGCATCGAACTGAATATTCCATTGGTCTCCGCCGCCATGGACACCGTCACTGAAGCCCGTCTGGCAATCGCCATGGCTCAGGAAGGTGGTATCGGTATCATCCACAAGAACATGACCATCGAGCAGCAAGCTGCCGAAGTGCGCAAGGTCAAGCGTTACGAAGCCGGTGTGGTCAAGGACCCGATCACCATCGACGCCGACGCTACCGTGCGCGAACTGTTCGACCTGACCCGCATGCACAACATCTCCGGCGTTCCGGTGCTGCACGATGGCGACCTGGTCGGCATTGTCACCTCCCGTGACGTGCGTTTCGAGAACCGTCTGGAAGCCACTGTCCGTGAAGTGATGACGCCTAAAGAGCGCCTGGTCACGGTCAAGGAAGGCGCCGACAAGAACGATGTGCGTGAACTGCTGCACAAGCACCGCATCGAGCGCGTGCTGATCGTCGACGACAAGTTCGCCCTCAAAGGCATGATGACCGTCAACGACATCGAAAAAGCCAAGGCTTACCCGCTGGCCAGCAAGGACGATCAAGGTCGTCTGCGCGTGGGCGCTGCTGTCGGTACCGGTAAAGACACCGGCGACCGCGTTGCCGCCCTGGTCAACGCCGGCGTTGACGTGGTGGTGGTCGACACCGCCCACGGTCACTCCAAAGGTGTGATCGACCGCGTCCGCTGGGTCAAACAGAATTTCCCTGAAGTGCAGGTCATCGGCGGCAACATCGCCACCGGCGCTGCTGCCAAGGCCCTGGCCGAAGCCGGCGCTGACGCCGTCAAGGTCGGTATCGGCCCAGGCTCGATCTGCACCACCCGTATCGTCGCCGGTGTCGGCGTCCCGCAAATCAGTGCCATCGCCAACGTCGCCGCTGCCCTTGAAGGCACAGGCGTTCCGTTGATCGCCGACGGCGGCATCCGTTTCTCCGGTGACCTGTCCAAGGCCATCGTGGCTGGTGCTTCCTGCGTGATGATGGGCTCGATGTTCGCCGGTACTGAAGAAGCGCCGGGCGAGATCGAACTGTTCCAGGGTCGTTCGTACAAGGCTTATCGCGGCATGGGTTCGCTGGGCGCCATGTCCCAGGCTCAAGGTTCCTCCGACCGTTACTTCCAGGACTCTTCGGCAGGCGCCGAGAAGCTGGTTCCGGAAGGCATCGAAGGGCGTGTTCCGTACAAGGGCACCCTGAGCGCGATCATCCACCAGCTGATGGGCGGCCTGCGCTCCTCGATGGGTTACACCGGCAGTGCCGACATCGAAGAGATGCGCACCAAGCCTGAGTTCGTGCGGATCACCGGCGCAGGCATGGCCGAGTCCCACGTTCACGACGTGCAGATCACCAAAGAAGCGCCAAACTACCGCGTAGGTTGAGCCTTCAAGCAACAAGCTAAGCAACCGGGGCTGTTCTATTCAGCCCCGAGTTGTTTCTGAATCACGATTGTTTCCGAATTTTTTAGACGAGACTGAATCATGGCCCTCGACATTCACGCCCACCGCATCCTGATCCTCGACTTCGGTTCCCAGTACACCCAGCTGATCGCCCGCCGCGTGCGTGAAATCGGCGTGTACTGCGAACTGCACCCGTTCGACATGGACGAAGATGCGATCCGCGAATTCGCTCCTAAAGGCGTCATCCTCGCTGGCGGCCCAGAGTCGGTCCACGAAGCCAACAGCCCTCGCTGTCCGCAAGCAGTCTTCGACCTCGGCGTACCGGTCTTCGGTATCTGCTACGGCATGCAGACCATGGCCGAGCAACTGGGCGGCAAGGTTGAAGGTTCCGAGCTGCGTGAGTTCGGTTACGCCCGCGTAGACGTGGTCGGCAAGAGCCGCCTGCTCGACGGCATCGAAGACCACATCGACGCCGATGGCCTGTTCGGCCTCGACGTGTGGATGAGCCACGGTGACAAAGTTACCCGCATGCCGGAAGACTTCCACATCCTGGCCAGCACCCCGAGCTGCCCGATTGCCGGCATGTTCAACGATGCTCGCGGCTACTACGGCGTGCAGTTCCACCCGGAAGTGACCCACACCAAGCAGGGCGGTCGCATCCTGTCGCGCTTCATCCTCGACATCTGCGAATGTGAAGCGCTGTGGACCCCGTCGAAGATCGCTGAAGACGCCATCGCCCAGGTTCGCGCCCAGGTTGGCACCGACAACGTCCTGCTCGGCCTGTCCGGCGGCGTGGATTCGTCCGTGGTTGCCGCGCTGCTGCACAAAGCCATCGGCGACCAACTGACCTGCGTCTTCGTCGACAACGGCCTGCTGCGTCTGCACGAAGGCGAGCAAGTGATGGCTATGTTCGCCGAGAACATGGGCGTCAAAGTAATCCGCGCCAATGCTGAAGATCAGTTCCTGAACAACCTGGCCGGCGAAGCCGACCCGGAGAAGAAGCGCAAGATCATCGGCCGTACTTTCATCGACGTGTTCGATGCCCAGTCCAATAAACTGGACAACATCAAGTACCTGGCCCAGGGCACCATCTACCCGGACGTGATCGAGTCGGCTGGCGCGAAAAGCGGCAAGGCTCACGTGATCAAGTCGCACCACAACGTGGGCGGCCTGCCGGAAGAAATGAACCTGAAACTGGTCGAGCCACTGCGCGAACTGTTCAAGGACGAAGTCCGTCGTCTGGGCCTGGAACTGGGCCTGCCGTACGACATGGTCTACCGTCACCCGTTCCCGGGCCCGGGCCTGGGCGTGCGCATCCTCGGTGAAGTGAAGAAGGAATACGCCGACCTGCTGCGTCGCGCCGACCACATCTTCATCGAAGAACTGCGCAAAGCCGACTGGTACCACAAGGTCAGCCAGGCCTTCGTGGTGTTCCAGCCGGTGAAATCGGTTGGCGTGGTCGGCGATGGCCGTCGTTACGCCTGGGTCGTGGCCCTGCGTGCCGTGGAAACCATCGACTTCATGACCGCGCGTTGGGCACACCTGCCTTACGAACTGCTGGAAACCGTCAGCGGCCGCATCATCAATGAAATCGAAGGCATCTCCCGCGTTACTTACGACGTGTCGAGCAAGCCGCCAGCGACCATTGAGTGGGAATGATGAGGCGACCCACAAAGCCGGCACCCTCTAGAGTTCAACGTTAGATTCGGAGGGGCGCAGGAGGGTTTTAGCCAATGCCAGTCAGTTTTGCTGACTGGCATTTTTGTTTTTGGGTGGAAAGCGCCGAAGCAAGATTCGTCGTTTTCGGTGGATGGCAAAGGCTGGCGTAGTTTTTAGAGAAACTGTGATCGAATCAAATCCGTATCGAACGGCGTTATCCCTTGATCAGGCGCAAACACCGCCTGTGCCTGCTGCGGCGAAGCCACTCGTTCCCCCCGTGCTCGAACATGTAAGTCGAACAGAGTTTCCAAATCAGGCCGTGGTGTATGCACCAAAGCCCGCAGCATCAACGATATCCCACTGAGGTTGTTCTCGACATTGTTCCACCGGGGAGATGAAGTCAGCCCCAGATCGGCCCAGATCACGCGTCGTTCCTGCAAGTCCATAACAAATGGCAGGCAGATCTGTGTGTCGGATGCGATATCGATACGGTCGAACACGGAGCGCGGCTCGAATACTTCACCCGATGCTGCGTCGGCGCGGGCCATCCAGCCAGCGAAGCATTCTGGAAGATCGCAGTACGGCTGCTCGGTGTATGAGTTGATAGACGTGACGACGTAGCGGATACCTTTCTTGACGAGGACATTAAGGTCGAGGTCGATGAACTCCGAAGCCCCGTCGGGCGCGTCGACGATGTCGCCGCTGTGGTAGCCACCGAAACCCTTCAGGTTGTAGTACGCGACCGTTTGTGTGAACACGAAGTTGGCGTCGAAAAATGCGGCGGACAAGTCGATGTCCGTGCGTTCACAGCCATTTTTCCACCACAGGAACAGACGAATGAAACGTGTGTCAGGTATAGGCAACCGACTGCCCCGCACCAGCGTACGTAGCGATTTCGATGAGGCACGCTGCGCCAGCGGCACCCGGTATTCGCGTAATGCTGGATCGATGAAACAGCGGCCTAGTGGCGGCAGCGACGCAAAACGCTTGACGAGAGCGTCTTCACAGATTCGGGCTGCACGAGCCAACACGTCGGGTGTGAGCGGTTCGCGTCGATCCTTGATGCCATAGATTTTGGCGAATGAACCTTTCGGTGTGAAGGCCCGCAGGGGCAGGGGGCGCGGAGAGCGTACTTGGGCCAGCAACTGCAGCAGGACAGGTGACGACACTTGTGTCGCTACAGCCTCGAACGCGTCGAGAACCGACTCTGGTTCCGTCGCGCGCCGCAGGGTCGCGTCCAGCCGTCGTGCGAACTCACCAGGACGGCTCTGAAGTATTGGCACAAGCGTGGCGATGTGACGCTGGGCAAGCAATGTTTCGACACGTGATCCAAATGAGGCTGGCGCTTCGTTGCGACGCGCTGCCGTGATGGCGGCTAGCGCTCGTGGGTACTTATCGGCGTAGTCGCCCGGATGCAGTACTTCAGCCAGACGTTTCCAGCGCTCAGCATGGCGCATCACGTCTTCTACAGCGTTGGGTATGTGCTCGAGCAGGCGCAACAGCAGACGGCGCATTGAGCGCTTCATCGCGGTGAAACGTGTCGAAGTTGTCGTCAGCGACACGTCTCCTCCATTCAGCGCGACCGCCAGCCGTAGCACGTCAGTCGCCGTTTCGACGTTTCGCTCCAGGAATGCGTCCACCCGTGCGTCACTGGCGACATGCAGGATCAGTGCGCCGCCAACCCGTGCACGGATCTCCCGAAATGGGATGGTCTCAGGCAGCAGACGGAACACATCGCTTTTGTACTCTCGAATAAACCAGACGACATCGGCAGCCTCCTCTTCGGAGAGCGAGGTACGCGATGAAACCAGCGGCTCGAGCAGTGACTCGAACTCAAAGACGCTTCCCGGTTCGATAACGCGGGAAATGAAGTTGCCTTCAAGCAATGCAGGTCGAGAGTGTCCAGTCGGTGGTAAACGCCAAAGCGTGAGGCAGTGGATGACGGCGTTCAGGTACAACTGCGCCTCTGAGGCCGTCAGAACTTGCTCCGGAAAGTCAGGATAAAACGGCCGGTGGTGCACATGAGCGCCAGTCTCCCGCCGAAGCACTCCGACAATGTCGCGCAGCCAGTGCTTGAGTTCTGTCGCTGACAACATGCCGATTTGCTCAATCAGAGGCTCTGATAGTACACATCGGAATGCAGCGACTTCCCGGACAGCCGACGCGACCTGAGCGGGCGTGGCACCGCCAGTGCCCATCGGGACGTGAACTTTGGTACGGCGACGCAGGAACAGCTCCTGATTCATCCTTGATTTTCTCCCTTGGCCTCCGTCGTGAACGAGCTGCAGCATCGTGTCTACAGCCGATATAAAAACGCCTGCAAGAAGCAGGCGCGGTGTGGAGAGCGGAACCCCTAGGTCATAGGAGGTTTAGAAGGAAGGTGTTCCATAGCCACGAAGGGATTCTACGGGAGGCTGTTCCTGTTTGTCAGGTTGCTGTACATCGCAACAGTAACAAGCTGCTTCACCATGCCGGGCAAGCAAAGTGCCTGCGTTTTTTCATCCAGGATTCCTTACTGTTTCGCAGTTGCAGGTGTATCGTATTTGCCTTTTGCGGCCCTCCGGGCCTGTTGCTGATACGTGAGGTAGTTGAGTTCATGTCGTTTACCCGTCGCCAAATCCTCGGTGGCCTGGCCGGTCTTGTTGTCGTTGGTGTCGGTGCTGGGGGCGCGTCGCGCTACTGGCTGGGCAAGATGGCTGACGCCGAGGCGGGTCACGATTACGAACTGATCGCGGCACCGCTGGACGTCGAACTGGTGGCCGGGCATAAGACGCCGGCCTGGGCCTTCGGCCCATCGGCACCGGGCACCGAATTGCGTGTGCGCCAGGGTGAATGGCTGCGGGTGCGCTTCATCAATCATCTGCCGGTCGCGACCACCATTCACTGGCACGGCATCCGCCTGCCGCTGGAGATGGACGGTGTGCCTTATGTGTCGCAGCTGCCGGTATTGCCGGGTGAATACTTCGACTACAAGTTTCGCGTGCCGGATGCCGGCAGTTATTGGTACCACCCGCATGTGAACAGCAGCGAAGAACTTGGCCGGGGGCTGGTGGGGCCGCTGATCATCGAAGAGCGCGAGCCGACCGGTTTCAGGTACGAAAAAACCTTGAGTCTCAAGAGCTGGCATGTCGACGATGTGGGTAACTTCGTCGCGTTCAGCATTCCCCGTGAAGCCGCCCGTGGCGGTACGGCGGGGCGGCTGTCGACGATCAACGGCGTGCCACAAGCGGTGATCGAATTGCCGGCCGGACAGGTCACCCGCGTGCGCTTGCTCAATCTCGATAACACGCTGACCTATCGCCTGAATATTCCCGGCGTCGAAGCGCAGATCTACGCGCTGGACGGCAATCCCATCGAGCCGCGCCCACTGGGCAAGGAATACTGGCTGGGTCCCGGCATGCGCATTTGCCTGGCAATCAAGGCCCCGCCGGCCGGTGAAGAGTTGTCGTTGCGTAACGGCCCGGTGCGCTTGGGCACGTTCCGTTCGGTGGCCAATACCGACGCGCCGACCGAGTGGCCACCGGCACTGCCGGCCAACCCGATCGCCGAGCCGGACCTGGCCAACGCCGAGAAACTCAACTTCAATTTCGAATGGGTCGGCTCGGTGTCGGTCAACGTCGACAACGGCAAGCCGCCCAGCCTGTGGCAGATCAATGGCAAGGCCTGGGACATCACGGACAAGACCTGCGCCGACCGCCCGATTGCCAAGCTCGAAAAGGGCAAGAGCTACATTTTCGAATTGAAGAACATGACTCAGTATCAGCACCCGATTCACTTGCACGGCATGAGTTTCAAAGTGATCGCCTCGAACCGGCACAAGGTCATTCCGTATTTCACTGACACCTATCTGCTGGGCAAGAACGAGCGCGCTCAAGTGGCGCTGGTGGCGGATAATCCGGGAGTTTGGATGTTCCATTGCCATGTGATCGATCACATGGAAACCGGCCTGATGGCCGCCATCGAGGTGGCGTGATGCGTCAGATTCGTCCCGCCGCGATCATTGATCGCAGTCGTGATCGTGATTTCATGCGCGAAGCGTTGGCATTGGCCGCTGAAGGCGCCGCTCTCGGTGAAGTGCCGGTGGGCGCGGTGCTGGTGCAGGACGGTGAGATCATCGGTCGCGGCTTCAACTGCCCGATCAGTGGCAACGACCCTAGCGCCCACGCCGAGATGGTTGCGATCCGCAATGCGGCTCAGACCGTGAGCAACTATCGTCTGCCGGGCAGCACGCTCTACGTCACGCTGGAGCCGTGCAGCATGTGTGCGGGGCTGATCGTGCATTCGCGGATTGCGCGGGTGGTGTACGGCGCGCTGGAGCCGAAAGCGGGGATTGTGCAGAGCCAGGGGCAGTTTTTCACCCAGGGCTTTTTGAATCACCGGGTGTTGTATGAGGGCGGGGTGTTGGCGGAGGAGTGCGGGGCGGTGTTGAGCGAGTTCTTCAAGGCCCGCCGCGCAAAACCTGCAGACTAAACACCGCCCTCTGTAGGAGCTGGCTTGCCAGCGATAGCGTCGGCACACACAACCGCGATGTCGACTGAACCACCGATATCGCTGGCAAGCCAGCTCCTACAGGTGTTTGTGGATCATTTCTTCGCGACAATCACCGCCCGCATCGGCGCCGGCAATCCTTCAACGGTCTTGCTGTGATCCTCGGGATCAAGGAAGTCGCTCAACGACTGATACTTCATCCACTCCGTGCCGCGCTGTTCCTCGATTGTGGTGGTGCTGACGTCCACACATTTCACATCGGTGAACCCGGCGCGGCGCAGCCACAGTTCCAGCGCCGGAACTGACGGCAAGAACCACACGTTGCGCATTTGCGCGTATCGGTCCTCCGGCACCAGCACCTGCTGTTGGTCGCCTTCGATCACCAGGGTTTCCAGCACCAGTTCACCACCCTTGACCAGGCAATCCTTCAGCGCCAGCAAATGCTCGATGGGCGAACGGCGGTGGTAGAACACGCCCATGGAAAACACCGTGTCGAAGCCTTCGAGGTTCGGCGGCAGGTCTTCGAACGGGAAGGGCAGGTGCCAGGCATTCGGCTCTGACAGGTAACGCTGCACCGCCTGGAACTGGCAGAAGAACAGCCAGTTCGGATCGACGCCGATCACGCTGTCGGCGCCGGCGCCGAGCATGCGCCACATGTAATAGCCGTTGCCGCAGCCGACATCGAGGATGCGTTTGCCTTTCAGATCCAGGTGCGGAGCGACCCGCGACCACTTCCAGTCCGAACGCCATTCGGTGTCGACGTGCACGCCGAACAGGTCGAACGGCCCCTTGCGCCAAGGCGACAGGCCCATCAACGCCGTGCGCATTTGTGCACGGGTTTCATCGTCGCAATCGGTGTCGAGCTTCAAGCCGTTGAGCAAATCGACTTCGCTCGGCTGGATTTTCGGCAAGGCATCCAGCGCACTCTGCCAGCGCTCCAGGTCGCCGTGACCCTTCTCCATTTTCTTGTCGAGTTGTGCTTGCAGGGTGTTGGCCCATTCGGCCAGCGGCGTGCCTGCCAGACGGCGGGCGAGGGGGGACAGATCAATCATGGCAAGGCAATCAACGAGGCAAAGTTAAGACACTGGAACCACGGCACGACTTTCGAGAACCCGGCGGCCAGCAGGCGTTCGCGGTGTTCTTCGAGGCTGTCGGGCTTCATGACGTTTTCGATGGCACTGCGCTTCTGGGCAATTTCCAGTTCGCTGTAGCCGTTGGCGCGTTTGAAGGCGATGTGCAGGTCGGTGAGCAGCGCGTGCTCCTGCTCGTCTTCGAAGCGCAGTTTTTCCGAGAGGATCAATGCACCGCCGGGCAACAGTGACTGGCGGATACGCGACAGCAACGCCGTGCGCTGATCCGGGGCAATGAATTGCAGGGTGAAGTTCAGCGCCACCACCGAGGCTGGCTGGAATTGCAGGGCGAGGATATCGCCTTCGATCACTTCGACCGGCAGCAACTCCTGGAACATCGAATCCTGACCGTTGAGGTATTCGCGGCAGCGCTCGACCATGGCGGCGGAGTTATCCACAGCGATGACGCGGCAACCGTCGGTGCGCACATGACGGCGCAGGGCCTGGGTCACGGCGCCAAGGGACGAGCCGAGGTCGTAGAGCACGCTATTGGGCTGGGCGAATTGCGCGGCGAGCACGCCGAGGTTTTCCACAATGGTCGGATAACCGGGCACCGAGCGCTTGATCATGTCCGGGAACACCCGCACCACGTCCTCGTTGAAGGCGAAGTCAGGCACCTGGGTCAAAGGCTGGGCGAAAAGGCGATCGGATTCTTTGCTCACGGCGGTTCCGGCGGTATCGGTGAAAAGGCCGGCATTTTAGCCAAGTTGGCGCAGGGATGCGCGGGTTGTCTGATAAAGCGCAAAATCAAAAGATCGCAGCCTGCGGCAGCTCCTACATTGGAAACCCGATCCCCGTAGGAGCTGCCGCAGGCTGCGATCTTTTTTATGCTGAGTGCGTTTTTTGGCTGAAAGCCGAAGCAGTGATCCCCCATTGGCCAAGCCAGTAGCTGAGGATGATCACGTAAGGCGCGGCATCAAACGGCACCACGAAACGACTGATGCCAATCACGCTATCGGAAAACACAAACGCCACCGCGCCTGCTGCCGCCAACAGCGCCGAACGTTTGGGCACCTCGGTCCCGAGCCGGGCCAGTGCGCGCCAAAGCATGGCGCTGATCGCCAGGCCATAGACAATCACCGGCACCAGCAATGGCCCAAGCCCGTGGGAAATCAGAATCCCCAACAACACCGCGCCAACGCCGAGGGCGATGATCAGCGGCAACAGCGCCAGACGCCGACAGTCGCTCAAGTAGGCTTTCAGATAAGCCAGATGCGCGACCAGAAACGCCCCGAGGCCGAACACAAACAAATCCCCGGGCCACGCCAGCAGCACATCGCCGAGCAGGGAGAAAATCAATCCGAGACTGATCCAGCGCCGGTAATCGCTGGGTGGCGCGTCGTGTAGCCAGCCGAGAAGGGCCAGCACCGGCAGCGGCTTGACCAGCAGGCACAGCAAAGAGGCATGGACGCTTAGGCCGTAGAGAAAGGTCACCGCGCCCATCAGCGCCAGAATCAGCCAGCCCACGGTCAGTTAACCGAGATCGCGCAGTCGAAGGTTTCCACCGGCAACACTTCCGGCGCCCAAGGCTGTTGCGAGGTCAGGCGCAGGCGCCCGTTGCCGGGAGCAAAGGCCTGGAAGCGCCAGGTCGACACACCTGCCGCGCCCACGACGCCGGCATCCTCCGGATTTCGGTAAACCTCTGGACCTAATGCGTGCAATACGCCACCGGCTGAATCCTGGACGGCCCAGCGGTAACCTGTGGTGGGGTTGCTCGGCAGGGTCAGGATCAGGTTTTGTCCGTTGCTGAGCTGCACCGGGCATTCGCTTTGTTTTTCCACGGTCACGTTCTGTGCAGGTTGCGTGGCGCATCCGGCCAGCAAGGCGAGGGCGAGGGGGATCAACAGGCGAGTGGGGGACATAAGGTCAGTGGCTCCGGCGTTCACGACGAACGGCGAGCATAACCGAGTTGAGACAAATTGTGACAGTCAGGGAAGTCGGCGTTGTCAGTGCCGACGCCATCGCTGGCAAGCCAGGCTCCTACAGGGTTTTGCGGTGGACACATAATCTGTGAGCACCCCCAATCACTGTAGGAGCAAGCTTGCTCGCGATGGCGGTAATGCAGGCACTACAGAAACATCAGAAAAGCACCTTCGCCACATCCGCAAACCGCTTGGCGAAATGTACCGTGATGCCTTCTTTCAAATACTCCGGCAGCTCTTCGAAGCTCCCGCGGTTGGCCTCAGGCAAGATCAGTTCGAAAATCTTCTGCCGCCGCGCCGCAATGACCTTCTCGCGCACGCCACCAATCGGCAGTACATGCCCGGTCAAAGTCAGTTCGCCGGTCATCGCCACGCCTTTTTTCGGCGGCTGGTTGCGGGCCAGCGACAGCAGGGCACTGGCCATGGTCACGCCGGCGCTCGGGCCATCTTTGGGCGTCGCACCTTCCGGCACATGCAAGTGCACGAAAGCCTCATCGAAGAACTTCGCATCGCCGCCGAACATCTTCAGGTGCGAGCTGACGTAGCTGTAGGCGATTTCCGCCGATTCTTTCATCACATCGCCCAATTGCCCGGTGAGTTTGAAACCACGGTTGAGGGTGTGAATCCGTGTCGCTTCAATCGGCAAGGTCGCGCCGCCCATGCTGGTCCAGGCCAGACCGGTGATCACGCCGACTCCCGACAGCACTTGCTCGTTACGGAACACCGGTTTTCCGAGGGACGTTTCGAGGTCCTTGGTGCCGAGCTTGATCACGGCCTTTGGATCGTCGAGCAGTTTCATCACCGCTTTACGCACCAGTTTGCCGAGGTTTTTCTCCAGCTGACGTACGCCGGCTTCACGGGCATATCCGTCGACCAACGCCTTCAGGGCGTTGTCGCTGATGCTCAGGCTGCCTTTGGACACGCCCGCTTTCTCAAGCTGCTTGGGCCACAGATGACGCTTGGCGATGGCGACTTTTTCTTCGGTGATGTAACCGGACAGGCGAATTACTTCCATCCGGTCGAGCAACGGACTGGGGATCGAGTCCAGGGTGTTGGCGGTGCAGATGAACAGCACTTTCGACAGGTCCATCCGCAGATCCAGATAGTGGTCGAGGAATTCCACGTTCTGTTCCGGGTCGAGGGTTTCCAGCAAGGCCGAGGCCGGGTCGCCCTGGTAGCTCTGGCCCATCTTGTCGATCTCGTCGAGCATGATCACCGGGTTCATCACTTCGACGTCTTTGAGCGCCTGCACCAGTTTGCCCGGTTGCGCGCCGATGTAGGTGCGGCGGTGGCCCTTGATCTCGGCTTCGTCACGCATGCCGCCGAGGCTGAAGCGATAGAACGGCCGACCGAGGGATTCGGCGATGGATTTGCCGACGCTGGTCTTGCCCACGCCCGGTGGCCCCACCAGCAAAACGATGGATCCGCTGATCTCGCCTTTATAGGCACCGACCGCGAGGAATTCGAGGATGCGGTCCTTGATGTCGTCGAGGCCGGCATGGTGTTTGTCCAGCACCTTGCGGGCGTGCTTGAGGTCGAGTTTGTCCTCGCCGAAAACGCCCCACGGCACCGAGGTCGCCCAGTCGAGGTAGTTGCGCGTGACCGCATACTCCGGCGAGCCGGTCTCGAGGATCGACAGCTTGTTCATTTCCTCTTCGATGCGCTTCTGTGCCTGGGGTGACAAGACTTTGCCGACCAGCCGCTGTTCGAACTGTTCGATGTCGGCGCTGCGGTCGTCCTTGGTCAGGCCCAGTTCCTGCTGAATGACCTTGAGCTGTTCCTTGAGGAAGAACTCACGCTGATGCTCGCCGATCTTGCGGTTCACTTCGGCGGAAATCTCTTTTTGCAGACGCGCGACTTCGACTTCCTTGCGCAGCATCGGCAGGACTTTCTCCATGCGCTTGAGCATCGGCACGCAGTCGAGCACTTCCTGCAGCTCGCTGCCGGTGGCCGAGGTCAGGGCCGCGGCGAAGTCGGTCAGCGGCGATGGATCGTTGGGGCTGAAGCGGTTGAGGTAGTTCTTCAGCTCTTCGCTGTACAGCGGGTTGAGCGGCAGCAGTTCCTTGATCGCATTGATCAACGCCATGCCGTAGGCCTTGACCTCGTCGGTCGGCTCGCTCGGCTGGTGCGGGTATTCGACTTCCACCAGGTACGGCGGGCGATGGTGTTTGAGCCAGGTCTTGAGGCGGACGCGGGTCAGGCCCTGGGCGACGAACTGCAGTTTGCCGTTTTCGCGGCTGGCGTGGTGCACCTTGACCAGCGTGCCGTACAGCGGCAGGGCCGAGGTGTCGAAATGGCGCGGGTCTTCCTGGGTCGTGTCCATGTAGAACAGGGCCAGGGTGTGGTGTTCGGAGTTGGCCACCAGATCCAGCGTCTCGGCCCACGGATCTTCATTGACGATGACCGGCAGCACCTGGGCCGGGAAGAACGGGCGATTGTGGATCGGGATGATGTAGACCTTATCCGGCAGGTTTTGGCCAGGCAGGGCGAGGCCTTTGCCGGTGGTGTGGTGTTCGGCGTTCTCTGGATCGGCGTATTCGCTCGGCTCTTCGGGGAATTCTTGCTGGTCGCTCATGGGGGCACCTGCGCAATGGGTATGGGTCTTAGATGGGGCAGGTTGGCGGTGGTTTCAACGGTCAATTTGTGCAAGCAGGTGTTTTGGCTGTGTGTTCAGCGCACAGACAGGTTGGCTGGAAACTGTGACAGATGAATTCATCTGTAGGAGCCGGCTTGCTGGCGAAGGTGTGTCAGCTGCGGTGATGTCGCCTGACACGCCATCGCCAGCAAGCCGGCTCCTACAGTGTTTTTCACACGATCAAAAAAAGGCGACGCCTGTGAGGGCGTCGCCTTTGGTTTTTCTGTCGCTAAATCTTACTCGGACAGTTTGTACGCAATCACATAGTCACCCTGCTTGGTGCCCAGCGAACCGTGGCCGCCGGCGACGACGAGCACGTATTGCTTGCCGTCCTTGCCGGTGTAGGTCATCGGCGTGGTTTGCGCGCCGGCCGGCAGGCGGCCTTCCCACAGCTGCTTGCCGTTTTTCACATCGTAGGCACGCAGGTACTGGTCGAGGGTGCCGCTGAGGAAACCGACGCCACCGGCGGTGGTGAAGGTGCCGCCCAGGCTTGGCACACCCATGCTCAACGGAATCGGAACCGGCGAGCTGTCGCGCACGGTGCCGTTCTTGTGCTTCCAGATAATCTGCTGGGTGGTCAGGTCGACCGCTGCCACGTAACCCCACGCTGGCGCCTGGCATGGCAGGCCCATTGGCGACAGCAACGCTTCAAGGACTACGCCGTATGGCGCGCCTTTGTTCGGCTGCACGCCTTCGGTTTCGCTTTTGCGCGGGCCTTGGGCGGCGATTTCAGCGGCCGGGATCATTTTCGATTTGAACGCCATGTAGCTCGGGTTCACGAATGCGATCTGACGCACCGGGTCAACCGAGATACCGCCCCAGTCGAACACACCGAAGTTACCCGGATACACAATCGAACCCTGCAGCGATGGCGGTGTGAACGGGCCGTCGTAGCGCATGGATTTGAAGTCGATCCGGCAGATCAGTTGGTCGAACGGTGTAACGCCCCACATGTCGCGCTCTTGCAGCGGCGGCGGCATCAGGTTGAGGTCGGACTTCGGTTGGGTCGGCGAGGTGTGGTCGCCTTCCACTGCGCCCTGCGGCACCGGCACTTCATTGATCGGCACGATGGCCTGGCCGGTGCTGCGGTCCAGCACGTAGATGCTGCCTTGCTTGGTCGATGCCAATACCGCTTGTTTGACGCCGTCAGCGGTTTTCAGGTCCATCAGGGTTGGCTGGCCGCCGACGTCCATGTCCCACAGGTCATGGTGAGTGAACTGGAAGTGCCAGCGCACTTGACCGGTGGCGATGTCCAGGGCAGTCAGGCCGGCTGCGTGCAGTTCAGATTCAGGGGTGCGATCACCACCGAACTGGTCCGGGGTCTGGTTGCCCATCGGCAGGTAAAGCATGCCGAGTTTTTCATCGACGGCGAACATGGACCACATGTTCGGCGAGTTGCGGGTGTAGACCTCACCTTCGGCAATCGGCGTGGTGTCGTCCGGGTTGCCGCTGTCCCAATTCCACACCAGTTTGCCGGTGTGCACGTCGAACGCGCGGATCACGCCGCTTGGCTCGTCGGTGGAGACGTTGTCGGTGACGTGACCGCCGATCACCACCAGGTCCTTGGTGACTGCGGGTGGCGAAGTGGAGTAGTAACCGCCGGCCGTGAAGCCGCCGATGTTGGCGCGCAGGTCGACCTGGCCCTTGTCGCCGAAGTCTTCGCACATCTTGCCGGTGTCGGCGTTGAGGGCAATCAGACGGGTGTCGGCGGTCGGCAGGAAGATGCGGCGCGGGCAAGCGTTGGCCGGGGCCGGGCTGGCCGAACCGGTCGGGCTCTGCTCGGAGGCATACACGGCGTCATCGTGATAGGTCACGCCACGGCAGGTCATGTGCGCCCAACCCTTGAAGTTCGCCGCGTTCTGCGTGGAGAGCTTCGGATCGAAACGCCAGATTTCCTTGCCAGTGTCCGGGTCCAGTGCAATCACCTGGCTGTGCGGCGTGCACACGTAGAGCATGCCGTTGACTTTCAGCGGGGTGTTTTCGGCGGTAGTTTCGCCCGGGTCGTTCGGCCCTGGCAGGTCGCCGGTGCGATAAGACCAGGCTTCGACCAGTTTGTGGGCGTTCTGCGGCGTGATCTGCGCCAGCGGCGAGTAACGGTCGCCGTGGGCGCTACGGCCGTAGGAGTTCCAGTCGCCGTCGGGCATGGCCGGGGCGGTGTTGGTCATGCCCGGCACGCTGTCGCGGTCCAGTTGGCCTTTGATTTCACCGGGGTTGGTGAACTGGCTGGCCAGTGCCGTCGCGCCCGCGAGCACTACGGCGACGCTCAGTGCGCCCGTGCCCATCGGTGCGCCGCCGCTGACCAGCAGCGGACG
Organism: Pseudomonas sp. Irchel s3f7; assembly: GCF_900187615.1. Classification (GTDB taxonomy): domain Bacteria; phylum Pseudomonadota; class Gammaproteobacteria; order Pseudomonadales; family Pseudomonadaceae; genus Aquipseudomonas. The sequence goes on from NZ_FYDO01000016.1 coordinate 72,659, forward strand.
GCGGAACCACGGCAGCAACATGACGATGCCCAGCCCGAACAGCAGCGACAGACGCGGCACCAGTTGCCACCAGTCGAGGCCGACTTCCCACAATGCCCACACGGTACTGGCGAACAGCACCAGTGCGTACAGGCCCAGCGCTGCGCGGCGAGCGGCGATCAACAACGCGCCGGTCAGTGCCAGGCCGATACCGGCCAGCAGGTAATACAGCGAGCCGCCGAGCATGCTCAGCTTGATCCCGCCGGCCAGCATGGCCAGGCCCATCAGCAGAAGCAAAATGCCGAGCAGGGTCGGCAATAGACGGCTTCGACTCAAGGCACTATCTGTGCTCATAGTGTGATTCTCCGTGATGTTTCAAAGAGTCCCGCGCAAGTTCACTGTAGATGACGATCTTGCTGGGGCATGGTTCAGATAAAACCGATTGGGTTGACGCAATCCCTTGTAGGAGCTGGCTTGCCGGCGATGGCGGTGTGCCAGCGGGCATGTGTGTCGACTGATACACCGCCATCGCCGGCAAGCCGGCTCCTACAGGGTTTTTGGTGTTTTTTAGAACGAGGACTGGATCTTGATCCCGCCGATCAGCGCGTCATCGACCTCGTTCACGCCACCGGGATGGCGGATGTATTGCAGGTTCGGGCGCACGGTCAGCCAGTTTGTGACGTGCACGCCGTAATACAGCTCGGCGCTGTATTCGGTGTCTTGGGGTGGCAGGTAGGACGGATCGTCATAGTCGTAGACGGCGCGGGCCTGGTTGGTCGCCTCAGCGTTCTTGCGATAAGCCGGGTTGACGTGGACGCGGGCCATGGCGAAGCCGATGTCGTCCTTGGCGCGTGCGTCGAACACACCTTTGTAGACGACGCCGGCCTGGACATAGTTGTCGATGGCGTTGGTCTTTTTGTCGTGCATCGTGCCGTTGGCGAATACGCTCAGACCGCGCGAATGGTCGCTGGCGAGGCTGGTGATTTGCTGCTGGATGCCGAGCCACATGCCGTGCTTGCTCGATGCGCTGCGGTAGGCCTCGCCACTCAGGGCGGCAGGCTGGCCGTTGCTGTCTTTGTAGACATCGGTGGCGTCGGCGTTGCTGTAGTAATAGCCGGCGCGGTACTCGCCCGACAGACCATTGAGCTTCGGCGTCCACACCAGCTCCACCGGCAGGATCGCGCCCTGGGTGCCGCTGCCACTGAGCTTGAACCCGTTGTCGCGATCAAGGTTCGACGGGTTTTGCTCATACACGCCGACTTGCGCGTACAGCTCCGGCGTCAGGTGATATTTGACCCGCATCGCCCACTGGCTGACCGGCCAGTTGTACCAGATGCTGCCCGCCCAGTTGCCGACCTGGGAGCCGCAGAACGCCAGGTTCTGGAAGTCGCAAGGGAAGCTGTTGAAATCTTCGCCTTCGCCAAAACGGCCGACCTTGATGTCGAGCGTTTGATCGAGGAACTTCTGCTGATACCACATCTGTGTCAAACGCCAGGTCTGGCCGCGCCCCCAGACTTCCTGGGCGGACGTGAAGCCGCCGACACGCGGATCGTTGATGCGGTCGTTGCTGATGTTGTTGCCGCTGCGTTCGGTGATGGTCAGCTGAAATTCGGCGTCGTTCCAGCCGAGGATTTTCTGCAAGTCCAGGTGGGTCCCCAAGGCAAACTGGTCGCTGTAGCGCGCAGTGCGATCGTCGTCGTAGCCGCCATGCAGGTTGCTGCCCATTTCGCCGGTGTAATCGACTTTGAAGTCGTAGCCTTTTTCCGCGAGTTCTGTGCGAGTGCCGTTCCAGTCGCCGAGCATCCACGGCGAGTCGCTGTCGAAGGCCGGCGCCGCTTGTGCACAAGTGGCGACGCCAAGCGCGGTGAACCCACTGAGCAGATTCATGACGTTTCGATGGGCAACAGATGGTAAGACAGCGCTGTCTCGCAAGCTTTTTACGTAAGGCATAGGGAAGAGATTCTTGATCTTTTTCTGGAAGTAATCGGGAAGTGCAGTTGATGGATGAAGCGTTTCAGCTAAGGCGGGCGCAAGGATAATGTTCTGTTACAAATAGAGAAAGGGCTTTTGCTGACATGGAGCGTTTCGGATTTGGTAACAGTCAGCGGGAAAAGATCGCAGCCTCGTTTCACTCGACAGCTCCAACAGGTGAACGCATTCCAATGTAGAAGCTGTCGAGTGAAACGAGACTGCGATCTTTTCCGTTTCACCTACATTTGACGTAAGGTGCGCGACTTCCCAATCCTCACACTGCTCGAAGGCCCGGCATGACCGAACACAACATTGACCCGCTGCATGGCGTGACGCTGGAACAGATCCTCAATGCGCTGGTTGAACATTACGAGTGGTCGGGGCTGGCCGAGCGCATCGATATTCGCTGCTTCAAGAGTGACCCGAGCATTAAGTCGAGCCTGACGTTCCTGCGCAAAACGCCGTGGGCGCGGGAGAAAGTCGAGCGTCTGTACGTGAAGCTGATGCGCACCAAGCGTCCACTCTGAACATGGTCAATCCGTCGGTGCGGCGTCGTTTTGTGGCGGTGGCGGCCGTGCTTGGCTGGGTGGGATTGAGCATTCAGATGTACCTGATCTTCCACTCGCGCTGGACGCTGGACGCGAGTCTGATCGGTGGTCTGGTCAGCTTCTTCAGCTACTTCACGGTGCTGAGCAATACCCTGGTGGCGACGGTGTTGACCTGTGAACTCACGTCCCGCGATTCGGCGGCACGGCGCTGGTTTTTGCAACCCTGGGTCAGCAGTGCGATTGCGGTGAGCATCGCGGTGGTGAGCCTCACCTACAACGTGCTACTACGCCACTTGTGGCATCCCGAAGGTTGGCAATGGCTGGCCGATGAGTTGTTGCATGACGTGATGCCGCTGCTGTTTCTGGGCTATTGGTGGTGCTACGTGCCCAAGGGCACTTTGCGTGTCTGGCATATTTCGGTGTGGTTGATTTATCCGCTGGTGTACTTCGCCTATTCGATGTGGCGCGGGCATTTGCTGGCGGTTTATCCCTATCCGTTCATCGATGTGGATAAGTTGGGTTATCCACAGGTGTTTGTGAATGCCGGCGGGTTGATGGTGGGGTTTGTGGTGATTGGGTTGGTGGTGATCGGTTTGGATCGCTGGCGCGCCCGCTCTTTGTAGGAGCGAGCCTGCTCGCGATGGACGTCAACGATAACGCTTCGAGCCTGGCACCCCGCGGCGTTCTCAGGTTTTTCGCGAGCATGCTCGCTGCTACAGGTTGCTACTCCGCGTCGCTGCTATCCAGCTTCCAGTAGCCAACGGCTTTGACGTACTGATCGTCCAGTCCATGCTCATCCAGCAACACCCGACGAATCTGCCGCGAGACTTTGCTCTCCGTCGCCACCCAGGCATACAGACTGCCAGCGGGCACCTGCATCTGGCGCACGGTGGTCAGCAAATGGTCTTGCCCACCTTCGCGCAGCACCCAGATCACATTGACCTCGGCAGCACTTTGCAGCACTTGCTGTTCCTTGCCGTTCTCCACTTCGATGATTACCAATGCACGTCGATTGGCTGCCAGGCCTTCGAGACGCCGGGCGATGGCGGGGAGGGCGGTTTCGTCGCCGATCAGCAAATAGCTGTCGAAGATATCCGGCACGATCATCGAACCCCGAGGCCCGCCGATGTACAGGAACTGCCCCGGTTTCGCCTGTTCCGCCCAGGTCGACGCAGGGCCGTCGCCGTGCAGGACGAAATCGATGTCCAGCTCCAGCGTATTCAGGTCATAGCGCCGCGGGGTGTAGTCGCGCATTTCCGGCATCGGGCCGTTGTCCTTGCCTGCCCCCAGGACCAATGTCTCCAGCGCGGCGGCTTGCTCGGCGTTCTGCGGGAACATCAGTTTGACGTGATCATCGGTGCCCAGGCTGACGAAGCCCGCAAGCTCTGGTCCGCCCAGGGTGATGCGACGCATGCGCGGCGTCAGGTCAACCACCCGCAGCACTTCCAGGCGACGGCGTTTGATTTCGTGCATGACGCGGTGAATGGTTTGGCTCACTTCAGTCATTCAGCTTGCTCCTGAACGGGTTGAACGGCGGGGCCGTCGACAATGGCTTTGGCCGTGTTGTTGAGCAGGTCGCGCACCCGCAGGATTTCTTCCGGGCTCCAGCGTCCGTGATGTAGCTGTAATGCGTGGCGCAGGTTGTGCACCGCCTCATGAATTTCCGGCGGTCGATCATGCCCGCGCAACGAACGTTTGCTCACCTCGATGCGCATGCGCACGCCATCCAGCGCAACGGCTTGGTCCTGCAAGGAAAGACGTCCGGCGTCGGTAATTGTGTAGCGTTTTTTTCCGCCTTCGGCGTCGCCCTGGATCAACTCGCTTTCTTCGAGGAACGTCAGGGTCGGGTAAATCACACCGGGGCTTGGGCTGTAGGCGCCGTCGAACAGGCTTTCGATCTGGCGGATCAGGTCGTAGCCGTGGCACGGTTGTTCGGCGATCAAGGCCAGCAGCAGCAGCTTCAAATCGCCGGGGGCAAATACTCGTGGACCGCGACCACCGCGCTCGCGGCCGGGGCGTTTCTCGAAGCCGTCGCGGCCGTCGCCGTGTTCGCGGTGGGGGGAATGATGGTCTCTCATTTCGTCTTCTCTCGTCGTGTTTAGATACAACTTAAGATATATCTTTGCGAGAGAGCAAGGGCTTCTGACCAACGGTGGGTGTCAAGCAGGTCAACGCGATGAGGGCTGAGCCCTGAAATCTACGAAAGCGAACAATTTTTAATTAGAGTAAATAACTAGAAATTAGTGTTAACTCTCTAATTGCGAGTTTTGCACTATTGTTTGTTGGGTGTGTGGTATTGGTCTTACAGAAGTTGCTGTGACATTGTGTTTTAGATGCGTCGTTTGTTATTGGGTTTGTAGTCTCTCTCTTACAGCTAAACAGTGACTTTTCCGTTATTTCAGAATTCTTCCTGCCGAGTAGATCGTTCTTGGGCTACGTGGTTGTCGGAACTTGCCTGCTTACTTTCAAGAAGGAATGCCGGATCATTGCCGGCATTGAAAGTTCAACGTTGTCATCACGTGCTCGTGACACTTGATGCCAATCTTGAACGTTCAATGAATCGATCCTTTTAAAAAGACAGGTACTTAAATGATGTTCAAGAAAATCGCATTCGCCGCGCCACTGGCAATCCTGGCGCTGGGTTCTTCCATGGCCTTCGGTGCCGATGAATCCCGCCAGACCATCAACATTATCGCCAAAGTACCAACGACCTCTTTCTACGTGAGACCGAGCCCAGGGTTGACCGACCAGATTCAGGACATGAGCCCACAATCGGAAGATGGCGCATTGAAAGATATCAACGGTCACTTCGACATGCGTGCTACGGGGGCCAAAATTGTTGGAAAGCTGATCAGTTCGCCCGTGCTCTACGCCATGAACAGCAACAAGCAAGTTCTGTTGAAAGTCACGGTAAACAATAAAGAAATGACTTTGAATTCGGAGGAAATTGTCAATGAGGCGGATTCTAACGATAATTTTCGTGCCCTGCTGAATATCACAACTAAAGTCGCTGGGCCGGTGGCGTCAGGTGATTACAGTGGTGATGTGAAAATGCTCTTTGAACCAGAAATTACTTCGCTCTAATTTTCCCATGTGATTCGTCGGGGCAAGCCGCGTGGATTGCCCCGATGGTTTTTACCGAGTTCGAAACCAGAGAACGTTTTCATGTTCCCGATGACACCCATCGCGGCCGCGCTTGCGCTGTTGTTTTGTGCCAGTGCACTCGCGGCACCCGATTCCGCTGCAACGACACCGCGGAGTCTGTTGGCCCAGGCCAAGGGTTTGCCGGCCGATTTCGAGGAGCACTTTTTTGATGTGCCTTTGGCGGTACGTGTGGAACTCGATCAACAACCCCTGGGCGAAGCCATGGTGGTGTTGTCCCGAGACGACCGTATTTCGCTACTTGAATTTACCGATACCAGCGAAAACCGCTATGGCGCCCTCGAGCGCGAAAAGTGGGCGGGATATCTCAAACAAGGAGTACCGCTGGGCAATTGCGCTGGCTCATGCCCGAATCAGATGCTGGCGGTGCACTACAACCTGGAAAACTCGCTGGTATCGATCCTCAGCGAAAACGCCGAGCGTGATCTCGAGGCCAAGCGTTTCCATGACCAGCCCCTGGGTGGCAGCACTGGCCTGATGGTGCGCAATCAACTCAATCTCAACGGCGGTCAGGATCAAGACCTTGGCGGACGTTTTGGCCTTGAAGCCAGCGCCAGTCTGGGTAACTGGAGCCAGGCGCTCAATCTGCAAGTGGCGCGCCTCGGTGGTCCGGACGACAAGTTCTACCATGCTGTCCAGGAGCTTTATACCCAGCGAGAACTGCAAGGCAGTTTCCTGCGGTTGGGCTATTTCACGCCCAGTTCCGAAGGTTTGACCCGCCAGCCCCGCACGTTCGGCAGCAGCCCTGACACGGCGGTCGGTTTGATGTACGGCAGCTCCGACAGTCTGGCAATCAACAGTCCCAAACCGAGTGTTTACCCGATCTATGTGACGGCTAATCGCCAAGGTTCGGTTGAAATCTACCGTGACGGCCTGTTGATCAATACCCAGTCGGTGCCGGCAGGGTTACAGACCCTCGACACCCGGCCATTACCCGGCGGCATCTACGAAGTCGAAGTGCGTCTGATCGAGGACGGGCAGATCACTTCCACCAGCCTGGAGTTGGTGTACAAGCCCAACAACTGGCGCAACCTCGACGAGCGCTGGCGCTACAACCTGTTTGCCGGGCAGGAAAGCAAACTGCTCAGCAACTGGGATCAGCAGGAAAGCGGCAGTGCCACCGCCGGGGCGTCGGTCAATTACCTGATGCACCCGCGGGTCATTCTCGGGCTGTCGACGCGGCAGATTCGCGACAAGCTGCAATACGGCAGCTCCGTCGACTGGACCCTGGCCGATCGCCTGAGTCTGTACGCCAACGTCTATCAGACGCAGGACCACGGCACCGGCCTGGATGTGCAAAGCCTCTACAACTATGACTCGGGCAGTCTGGTCATCAGCCACAACCGCAGTTGGCTGGACACCACCAGCCTCTACGACACCCTGCCGGACGGCACTCGGGTGAAACAACGCAACGTGTTTGTCGGCGAGACCAGTAATTCGTCCCTGGCCCTCAACCATCGGCTCAACAGCAAAAGCTCGATCAATGCCCGGGTCTCCCACAGCGAGGGCAACACCGAAGGTGTCGGTGTGGACCTGGGCTGGAACCAGCGCACGGTGCTGTTTGGCAGCGATGCCAACTGGCGGTTGTCGCTGTTCGATCGGCCCGGCAGTTACAGCAGTGGCGATGAGCGCAATCGCGGGGTCGATCTGAGCATCAACCTGGCACTCGGCGGACCGGGTCAGCAGATCACCGGCAGCATCGGTTCCCGCACCGCCATTGAGGGGGGGCGCGATAACAATGCTTCGCTGGGCTGGCGCAAGGATCTCAAGGACCACGTTCTGCAAAGCGTTTCGGTGACTGCTCTGAGCGATACCTACGGTTTGGGCATGTCCGGTTTTGGAAGCTTCGGTACTGATGCGATCACTGGCGATGGTTTTATCCAGCGTTCCTCTTACAACGGCAATTTCACGGGAGGGTTGAACGTGGACAGTACATTGGCCATCGGCGCTCAGAAAATGATGCTGACCAGTCAAGGCGACTTGCGCGGTGCCGGGTTGATTGTCGACGTGGAATCGGATGTCGATGACGTTGTGCTGCGTGCCGATGATTTCAGTGGCGGCAGCGCGTTGCTCAAGCCGGGACGCAACTTCATCCCCATCACCGCTTACCAGAACAGTTCGGTGGGCTTCGATTTCGAGGGCAATCATGCGCCGGCTGCCGCGATAAACCCGCCGCGAACGCGCTATCACCTGAACAAGGGCGGCATTGAATATCGCAAGGTGACCGTCATGAAAACCCTGACGGTGCTCGGCCGGCTGGTCGACGGCCAGGGACAGCCGCTCAAAGGGCATCACGTGATCAACCACGCCAGTCGGGGGGTAACGGAGGTCGACGGTTTCTTCTCGATGGAGATGCATGCCGGTACGCCGACGCTGGAAGTGCGCCAGGGCAACCAGTTGCTGTGCCAGTTTCGCCTCGACGCGGATCGCCATCGCAGCGAAAACAACGTGTTGATGATCGGGGATCTGCGCTGCACGCCAGACACCCTGGCTGACGTCACTTCCACCGACCAGAAGGCGGGCTGAAAAATGAAACGAACAACCTGTTGGCTGGGATTGTTGCTGGCGTTGGCGACTCCGTCGGCCATGGCGGTGAATCAAACGATTACGGCGAAGTTTGCACAAGACCCTACTCGTCCGAGCAAAAACGAATTTGTGAACACAACGCCCGTCAGCGGCTATTGCGCGACCAATCCGGCGGATTGTGCTCAATACAACATGTTCAGTATTCGGGTACCCATGAGTTTCAGATCGAACCGAGAAATACGTCCGCGGGACATGATTTCGATCAAAGTACCGGCCTATTGGCATCAGGCGACGGTTTTCCACAAGATTACAGGGCAGGCCGAAACAGTCGAGATACGGTTTGTCGGCATAGGCTCCGAGTATGTTCTGAGCAGCCCGGTCGATGAACTGACTGGCGCACCATCAGTACGCGACGGGCACCATTGGCTTTGGGGCGGCGGGGCAAGTAGTTGGGTTTTCGCTCCCCCCCCTTGTCTGGAAGGCGGGGCCGGGGGCTATAGCGCTACGAGGTACCGGTTTTTCTGGCGCACACCTGTCGAAGGCCCCTGCACCAAAACAGCCGAATACAACATACCGTTACTGTCTTTCGACACCCTCGATTTTGCCTATCAACTGCGAACCCCAAACCCCCTGGGCATGATGAACGGTCAGTACACCGGATCGGCAGCTTATACGGTCGGCTCCCTCAGGGATTTCGATTTCGGGCATCTGATGGTCGCTGATGATCAAAATTTGACCTTCGATTTTGTTCTGGATGTTCAGCACACCTTGAAAGTCGATTTGCCCGCGGGTGCAGACAAAGTTGCGCTTGAGCCTGAAGGCGGTTGGCAGCAATGGATCGACGGCGGACGCAAGCCCTCGAGAATCTACCGCGAACAGGAGTTTCTCATCTCGACGACTTCAATGTTCAGTGTCTGGATGAACTGTGACGGTTTTCCCGGCAACTCCCAGTGCAAGTTGCGCGGTGAAAAAGGCAGTGAGGCCAACGTCCAGGTGTTCCTGACAATGCCTGACGGGATCGTCAATCGAAACGGAGCGGCGGTGCGCGATGAGCGGCTGTACCACGGGAAGTGGTCCATTGGTTCACCCTACGAAACATCGCGCTACATCGATCGAAAACCGGGCAAGTTGCGTTTTGAAATGGACAAGTCCGACATCGATGCGCTGCTGCGTCCAGGGTTTACTGACACCTTGAGGGGCACCATCAACATCATTTGGGATTCGATGTAAGTATCCGGGGCAGGTATTTTTTATGAGGTTGAACACGATGATCCGTCTGTTTTTACTGTGGGCATTCAGCCTGCTGTGCGTCACTGCCAATGCGGGGCCGCAGATCAATGTCGGCGCGGTGTACGACTACCTGGATGGCGATAAAAGTACCTATCTGAAACGGGTATTCAACAGTGGCGATGCCACCGCGTTCGTCAAGGTCAACGTGCTGGAAATCGTTTATGACGCCGACGGCAAATCTCGGGAAATTCCGGTTGAAACCTCTGCCGATGGAGCCTCGCGCAATGGCCTCATGGCCAGTCCGGCGCGGTTGATCGTTCCGGCTCAGGGTGTGCAGGGTACGCGTCTGTTGTTCATGGGCGTGCGTGATCGTGAGCGCTATTTTCGAGTGCGCTTCATACCCGTGATACCGGAGAAGGAAGACGCCTTTGTGGTCACCAACGAGGAGCGCGAAGACTACAAGGAAGCGCTCTCGGCCGGTCTCAATGTCATGACCGGTTTCGGCACGATCTTTTTTGTGCGACCCACTAATGCTCGTTTCGACACCACCATCAAAGAAACCGAGCGCCGCTATGAGCTGCGCAACAATGGCAACACCGTGGTGGTGGTGGATGAATTCAAAAATTGTTCGTTGGCCGTCGAGACGGACTGCGAGGCGACCACCAAACACCACGTCATGGCGGGCAAGACGTTTGGTTTCGACAAAAGCAAGGGCCGTGAATATCAGTTCACCCTGGTCGAGGGCGCCGATAAGAAAACCTTGAGAATCGCGAGCCGATAAACCGGTTCTTTCAATACAGCAGTGGGTAACGAACATGATCAGACACTGTGCCGTCATCGCACTGATGACAGCGACCTTGATGGCGGGGCCTTTTGCCTGGGGGGCGCGCGAATCGCACACGTTCGATGTGTCGGTGACCATCCCGAGCCGTGCCTTTTACATCACGCCGACCGAGCCAGGCTGGATTCATCTGCCACAGGAGATGAGGTGGAGTCACTTCGCCGGGAATTTCAACACGCTGGCGAAATACTTCGACGTGCGACATGACACCAGCGCCATTGAAGCGCGGCTCGAAACCACGCCGTATCTGTCGAACGGCTGGCCGACTCAAAACATCCAGTTGCGCGTAACGTTCAACGGCGTGCCGGTCAGCACGGATGTCATCCCCCGCGAAGTGGTCTCGGCCGCCGAAGCGGCGGCGGGCAAACGTGTGTTGCTGCAAATCGAAACGCTGAAACCGGCGAACGGTTTCAAAGCAGGAGAGTACACCGGCAATGTGGTGTTGTTGTTCAACGCCAAAGCGCCGGGTGCCTGACACGTGACAAAAGGTCATTCAAGCAGACACCCTGAAAGCCTGGGCCATCAGGGTGTCAGCGTTTGCAGCAGGCCGTTATGCCGACAACCCGGCCTTCCTTAGAGCCTCGCGGGTCAATTGTCGATACAGCGCTTTTTCCTCGTACCCCATTTCCACGAGCAATTGCTCATAAAGCGCCTCGCTCATCGGTTGCTCGGAAAAAACCGCCGCGTCAGACACATCGAAACCCACCATGAGTGCTTCGAGTCGATCCCTCAGCCCGTTGCGTTGCGCCGGGGGGAACTGCGATGACTCGACCCATTCGAGTTGGGTGGTTCGCAAGGTTTCAAGCTGTTCATACTTTTGCAGAAACCGCTGCTTGTTGACTTCGATCCGGACCGGAAATTTTTCATTCAGGTATTTTTCCCAGAAAGCCTGTTCGAGCATCCTGTTGACCAGACCATCGCCTTCGCCCAGCGTCAACACGGTGCCATACGCTTTATCGATCATCTCCTCACTGACACCGGCAATCGGTCGATAGAGCATGCGTTCCGACTGCCAGGGCAGGCCAAGGCGTTGCGATAAACCGGTCTGGTAAGCCAGGTAGATTTCAACTTCGTCGAAACTGGGATCTTCAGCATTGGCATTGTTGTTACGTTGGGTGTTTCCCTGAATGTTCTGTGGGTTGTCCTCTTGGGCGATTTCGTTCTCAGCATCGTCAGTGCTGTCCTCTTCAGAGATTTCGATGTTTTGCGCTTCGCGGGCTGCGGCAAACCTTCGACGGTGCTCGATGATTCGCTCTTCGATATCGGCGCGAGCCACATCATTGACCTGTTCCAGACGCGCAGCACCTTTGGCCAGCGTCACCAGTTTCTTTGCCAACTGTTCGGAGTCGGTGGAAAAAGAAATCGCCTCCGAGGCCAGCACTTCGATGCCCATGTTGTTGAACAATTGCGCGCCGGCATCGGCGCAATTCACCGGCGCTATCGCCATGGTGAACAGTTTTTTGCGCAGATCGGTGTCAATACGCACGGCGTCGAGCATGCGCCATATTCGCTGCAGCAGCTGCGTGCGCAGCTCACCCCTGGATTTGAAGTCGGCCGATTCCTGAACTTTCAGGAGTGCCTTCATGAACGACTGGGCATCAGGTTCATCGATCAGCTCTGACAACAGATTGCCCCGCTCAACGCCCCAGCCCGGTACTTCGTTCCACCTTTCGAGAAGGTATCCCGAACCGATCTGCGCTTCCTGCTCACGCATGGCGTCTGTGACGGCAGGTTCCTCGCGCAGCCCTGTCGAGCGCTGAACCTGCCGGTAAATCACCTGATTGATGTCCGACAGTTTGTCGACATCCAGACGCGTGCGTGCCACAACCCAGGCATCCGCAGAGCCGGGAACCACTTGGGCAATCTGGTCAATCGGGTTGGACCGCAGGTCCAGCAGAAAACCCCGTGGCCTGGTCTTGCTGAAAGTGCCAAGTGGCCAGGTTGTAGTGCCGGTTTCTTTCAATCCCAGAACCTTCAACCGGGGCATGCGGCCGATGTCGACAAGCCTGCCCAACGGATTGTCATCGAGCCTGAGTATTTCCAGGTAGGTCAGGTTTCTCAGCCGTTCGACTGCAGGTGCGTCCAGTACGATCTTGTTATTGCTCAACCGCAAGCGTTCGAGTCTGTGGAAATTGCCGATGCTTTCCGGCACCTGGGTCAGTTCACAGCCGTGGGCGCTGAGCTCACGAAGATGGGGGAAGTCTTTCAACAAGCCGTTCGGCCTTGCCGAAAAGAGTGTGTTGTCGAGCTTCAATACCGTGACTTTTTCGAGAAACTTTGTCATCTCAGGGTGTTTCAACCACCAAAGATCCAGATCAATCGGCAGCAGTTCCGTGGACAGATCAAGTGAATAGATTGCCGGGTCGGTACGGTTGCCAAGTGCTCTGTTTTTACGCCTGAAACAGTCAATCAAGCGTTCGCTGATATGAAGGCCCCCGGCGTCCTGAAATGACCGGCTGCCGGGTCCCCAGCTGTCCGGTTGCAGATATTCCCAGCGGTTCAACATCACTCGCAGTTCATCAAGGTCATTCTCCAGCTGCTCGATGGCGTTGAGCGCCTCACCTTTTTCGATCAAGGCCTCGGCAAATGCGTTGACCTCGTGTTCACTGAAATTCGGATGCAGGTCTTGAACGCGCTCGTGCAGGGTTTTACCCCCTCTGCTGAGCAAGCCACCGCGTACCAGCAACGTCGTTTCATGTTCGGCAATAGGGCGAACGGGCGGGCGGGAGAGAAGTGTTCGGCGCTCACTCGGTGGCGCGGTTTTTTCGATAAGCCACTGCTTGAACATTTCGCCATCGCCAGGTTTATAACCCAGAGCGCGGCGCTGCTCGGTTCCCAAGGTATTGAGTAGCGATTCCAGGAGCTCGTCGGCTTCATGCAGGCGTTGGCCGGAGGCATCGCGCACGGTGTATTTGCCGGCTTCGTCCCGAACCAGAATCCTGAGCACACGTGAGTCTTCTGATCCCGCACTGCAACGCAACTCGCCATCGATCGCGCCCTGACGGATCTCGATGCGCAGGTCGCCAAACGTGTTGGTGTGGGTTCGCACTGTGCCCAAGACCAGGCGTTCAGTATCGATGTTGGCCAACGCCTCGTTGTACAGGCCCTGCGCAGCACGGACCGATTGCACCTCGAATTGAAGTTCCCGGGCCTGGGTTTTCAGGCGCAATGGCAGGTGCTCTTGCTCTTCGATTTGCTGGCGCTCTGATCGAGTGGCACCGGCCATTATTTTTTCCACAATGTTGCTCGGCAATTCGGGACACTCCGCGAACAGCAAAGCCGTTTGCGGGGCGGGTTCGACCGGTGCCTGAACGGCAGTCGCTCCGAGACGTTGCAGGGTGTCGATCAGCAGGGGGGGAGGAGGAGCATTGTCCACGTGAACCCGGCGCAGTTCGGCCTCTTCGGTGCCGCTGACTTTTCGAACCTGTTCCAGTTGCACGTCATCGAAGGCGTCGGTGGTGTGCCCCAGGCGCCGCATCAAGGTCGGGCCTTCCCACTGGCGCGGATTGTCGGTTTCGCTGATCCAGGCACCATGACCGTTGTGCGTGAGCTTCGGCGCATACGCATCGGGCCGTTGTGGATGTTTGATGCGATGCTGCCCGGTGACAGGGTCGTTATCGAGAAGGAAGTGCTGATCGTCCAGACGCACGATACGTTGACCCTGATGCTGGTAAATACCCGACGCATCGGGTTTGGCTCCATTCGGCAGGGCGGTCTCCAGGCGTTGGTAAGGCGTCAGGTCAGGGTTCCACAAACGCGTCTGGCCACCGGCTACTTGCACCGGTTTCAAGCTTTCGAAAAACGGCGAAAGTTTTGCCTGTACAACCTTGGCAATGGTGGCGCCTGCGGCAAATGCAGCCAGTTGAGCGACGCTTTCCAGCACGCTGATGGCTTGCTCGGCAGCTTCTACCAAATGGCCCTCGGCCAAGTCGACAACCCCTTCTACGACTTCACTGGTCAATTGATACGCGATGTACGCCATCATCAATTCGCCCAGGCCGGGTACCAAAGGCATGGCCACCAGCAACGCCGTGTTGAGAATGTCGGAGAGCATTTTTTCCAGGTTGTCCCACCACGCCCAGCGGGCCATGCGGTCGGCGTACTCGGTGGAAATGGCGATCTCCCGGGCATCGTTGAGAGTCTTGTTGAGTTTTTGCTGGTACAGGTATTCCCAGAGATTGCCGGTGAAGCGTGTCTCGCGATCCTCTTCGATTTTCGCCAGGCGAAATTGCAGGTTTGGGTTATCCACAGGTGTTTCGCGCCAGCTCGGCAAACCCGAACCCGGTGGGGCGGGCTGCCACTTTACTGTGCTCAAGCGGTCATTCAGCCCGGCGAAAAAATGACCGCGTTGCTGATGGGCGACGAACTGGCTGAAAAACTGCTGGTAGCTTTCAGACGCCTTGATTGAGGTGTCACGCAACTGCCGGGTCAGTTCGGCCATGAACTCAAGCGATGACGGGTATTCCTTGAGCGGATGTTCCGGGTCATTGGGCACGTACACGATGACGGGTTGGGGCTTGTCGCTGGTCTGCGGATCGGGGGCTATCACGACGATGCCGGTCAGTACCGCATCCATCATCGCGAGCGTGTGATAGCCGACGGTTTTTCCGTTCCATTGCAGGTGTTCGCGGTCATGCAGCATGCCCAGAATGACGTCATAGGCTTGCGTGCTGATGTCTTTTTTGGCCAAGGCCATTTGGGCTGCAACCGTCAGAGCACTCTTCTGGCTGCGGATGACTTTGAGTTGCAGGACGGCGCGAGCCAACCCATCGGCGGGCAGTAAACAATCATTTAAATGCTTCTGGTATTGAGCGCCGATGTTCAGTTCCCGGCACAACGCCATGAACTGTGCGACGCTGATTTTTTGCCTGAGCGGTTCAACCCGGAAATGCCCGCGGGCATCGGGCCGGCTGATGAAATCCGAATCGGCGGCGTAGGTTTCGTTGCTGGAAAAATTATGCAGCGCCGCATCGAGCAGGGACTTCTTGAGGCTTTTGACGCCTCTCTTGAAATCGTGAGCCCACCAGGATGTTTTGGCGGGTGCGTACAGCAGCAGCCAGGTTTCTTTCACATCGACGTCGATGCCATAGCGCTCAACCAGTGCCTTTCGCAGCAGCGGCTCGGCAAAGCTCTGGACATCCTGCAAACCGCTGAGCATCCGGTCTACCGCGTTTTGCGCGGTCCAGTGGTGTTCCGTCAGTTTCTTCAAAAGCTGGTGCTGTGCATCCGGTACTTCTTTTTGCCAGGCGAGCGTGTTCAGACGCGCTGTCTTCAGTTCGTCGATTCGCCGTGGAGTCGCTTGGGCCAACCAGCTCGGAAGAGCGTTTTTGACGTGTTCGAAGTGAATACTTTTATCAGCCAGTGAAACCTGATCCGGCTGCACAATCGTCAGGGGAGAAGTGGGCATTGCATGATCGTCCGTTGATCAACTTTGGAACGCTCAGCCTAGGTAACCCGCCAGCGCAAAAAAAGCGCAAATACAGGTTCGGAACACGGCCTGAACCGGTCCGAACCTTTCAAAATTCAGGAGTGAAAAATACATAGTTACCGCCATGCCAGGCGGTTTTTCGGTCTGGGTTCAGCGCTTCGCCATTGTGGTGACCGGATTGCACATCGTGTGCGTACCCGGTTGCAGGTACGGCGTCAGAATCGGTGCCATGCCCTTGAGCACTTGCACGGGCAAGGCCGAGGTGAAGGTGAAGTTTTCTGCCGAGCGCCCCGGCACGAAAGCGGTCAATGTGCCGAAGTGGTTATCCCCGATGTAGAACACGAACGTGGCCGTGCGGTTGAGCGATTTGGAACTGAGGATACGTCCGCCCGAACCGACGGCCTCGATGCGGTTGTCACCTGTACCGGTCTTGCCGCCCATGGCCAGCGGTGTACCGTCAGGCAGTTTGAAACTGCCGGCCACGCGCTTGGCGGTACCGGCATCGACCACTTGCGAAAGTGCTTCGCGCATGGCTGCCGCTACCTCGGACGGCATGACCCGTTTGCCGACATCCGGGTCGTTGATCAGGGTCGTTTCGTAAGGCGTGTCGGCGGCGAAATGCAGGCTGTCGATGCGCAGGGTCGGCATGCGCATACCGTCGTTGAGAATCGTACCGATCAGTTCGGCCAGCGCAGCGGGGCGGTCACCGGAGCTGCCGATGGCGGTCGCCAGCGACGGCACCAGATGATCGAACGGATAACCGACTTGCTGCCAACGCTGATGAATGTCGAGGAACGCTTCGATCTCCAGCATGGTGCGGATGCGACTGTCGCGAGCGCCTTTGTGTCGGCTCTTGAACAGCCAGCTGTAAACCTCCTGGCGTTCAAAGTGGCTGGCCTTGACGATGTCCGGGAACGTGGCGTCCGGATGGTTGAGCAAGTAGCTCATCATCCACAGGTCCAGCGGGTGGACCTTGGCGATGAAGCCCTGGTCCGGCAAATCGTAGGCGCCGGGACTGTAGGCTTGGTAAAGGCGTTCCAGGCGCTCGTCGGTGAGTTTTTCCGTCAGCTTGGCGCCTTTGAGGTGCGAGCGCACAAAGGTATTGAAGGTTTCCTGTTTGGCCTGTGGCAGCAGGTAACGATGCACCGCGGCCAGGCGGATCGGCGTCGGGCGCATGCTGTCGAGGAAGGTTTCGAGCCGGTCCTGAGTGTCCTTGTTTTTGTATTTCTTCCAGAATTTGAGCAGGAATGAAGTGCCCTCGCGGTCGGCGAACGAGGCCAGGTATTCCTGGCGTCGAGGGTCGCGATCGTCCTTGAGCAGTTCGGCGCTGTTGTTGGGGCCGGAGTAGGTCGTGTAGCGCACCAGATCACGCATCAGGCGAATGAATGGCAGGTTGATCGACTCGCGCAGGGCATCGCGCAGAGTCGGTATGCGACCGTTGTCTTCCTTGCGGAAGTTATGGAACACGTGAAGTCCGCCACCGGTGAAAAACGCTTCGCCGGGGCTGGCCGAGTATTTGCGGTCCAGCGCGGCGCCCAGCAGGGTCGGCAGGCTGCGGTCTTTGTTCTCGATCATGTAATCGACGACCCAGCGGCTCAGGCGGTCCTGATCCGGTACTTCGGCTTTCTTCAGATCCGGAACACTCATGGCGGCATATTTGTCGTGCAGCTCGGCAATGATCTGCAGATAGGTCGTCATCACCCGCATCTTGGCGGTGGAGCCCAGTTCCAGTTTGCTGCCTTCGTTGATGTCGAACGGCTGGTCGGTGCTGTCGGTCTGCACCCGCACCCGCGAGCCGTCCGGGGTCAGTTCGAACAAGGTAAAACTGTAGCGGACCTGGGCGGTGCTGGTGGGGGTCAACAGGCGTTCACCCATCAGGCCGATTTCTGTCGCAAAAGCCGGGTCCGCGAGTTTCTTGAGGTACGCGGTGGCTTGGGTTTGCAGTTCGCCTTGCAGGGTGCTGGTGGCCGACAGGTCGAGACGGTCGAGGTCGTACAGCGGACGGTTGAGCATGCCGGCCAGACGGCTACGCGCCACGCTGATGCCTTTGTTGGTTTCGATCGGTTGAATGGTCGGCTGGGTCGCCCAGTCGCGGTAGGTCACTTTGCTGGTCAGGGCGGCATCGGCGAATTGAGCGTCGATCACACCATTTTGTGCCAGCAGGCGGATGTGGCTGTCGGTGAGTTCGGCCAGTTCATTGTGCCCCTTGGTCAGGTAGTGGGAGGGGCGACGCTGGGCGATCATCAGCGACAGCATCTCGCGCAGGGCCAGGCCTTTTTCCGCCAGGCTGGCTGGATCCGTCGCGGTGCTGGTCAGGCGCTCGTTGGCTTTATTGAAGTCGGCGCCGTACCACACGCGCAACCCTTCGGCCATGCCGTGCACTTCACCGTGCCCGGGTACAGCCGACAGGGGCACGCTGTTGAGGTAATCGCGAACCACGTTCTGCCGGGCTTCGAGGGTTTGCGGCCCGGCTTGATAAGCACGCACGCTGGCGGAAATCATCTGGCGGATTTTTTCCGCGCCACTGACGGTCAGGCCATCGGGCGAATGCCGGTATTTTTCCAGTTGCGTGGCCAGGGTACTGCCGCCCGCGGATTGGCCGGGGATGTGCAGCATCTTGGCGACCTGGGACCATGCCGCCATGCCGAATCGCGGCCAATCCACTGCCGGGTTGGCCAGGGGCTGCTTCGGATCGAGCAGAAAGCGGTTCTCGATGAACAGCAAACTGCTGACCACCACGGGTGGGATCGAAGCAAAGCTCGAATAAAGCTGTTGCGGGTAGTTGTACTGGTACAACGGTGCCGCCCGGCAATCGGTGATCGACAGGCCGGCCTGGATTTTTTCTGAATACGGTACGAACAGGCCTTTGCCGCTGTAATCCATCAAGGCGGGGGAGAAACGGGTTTGCGCTTCAACGATGAAATCGCGCTTGATCAAACGTGGCAGGAACTCGTCCAGCGAGCTGTAACCCAGACGCCGGTCGAACGGGCCATCACCCGGATAGCGGATGGCATCGCTGGGGCCAGGCTTGAGTTCATAGCTCAGGGACGCGGCATATTTGCTGACTTCCCGGGCCTGAAACTTCGAGGTGCGCATCTCCCTCGCGGCAGCCAGCCCCACGACAACCGCGATAATCAACAGCAAAAGCCAGAACGCTCCCCATCCGTGCCGACTGCGACGGGGTTTTTCAGGTGTTGGCGCTTCATCCACTCGTTCAGTCGGGACCACAGTTTTACTCGAATCGGTTTGCCACAAAGCGCCCATAGTCGACTGATCCATTCACGCAGATTGATCGGACTTGTCTGAAGCTTAGACGGTGGTTGGCGATGGGGAAAAAATTGTGTGGTGGAAAATGACGGGTTTTTGCCGTTTTTTGTGGCGAGGGAGCTTGCTCCCGCTGGGTTGCGAAGCAGCCCCAATGATTTTTGCGATTGGTCTGATAAGTCGGACCCGCCGGTTTTGCGCCTGCTGCGCAGGCGAGCGGGAGCAAGCTCCCTCGCCACAAGGGGGTAAGTCTACAAATCGGATTCATAGCCAGCAGGCATCCCAGAGCGTGTAGTCGCCGATTTTTTTAACCAGTCCTGCCCTCAGGGGATTGGCAACAATGTAGCGGGCGAAAGGAAGCAGATCCTCGCCATCGCGGATGGCTCGGTCGTGGTAGCCGGTTTGCCAGAAGGCTCCTCTTTGGTTCAGGGCGCGGTTGATGGTGAGTGTGCTACGGGATTTGATTGACTGCATGAGTTGCGCCAGCGATCGCTGTTCAAGCTGTACCAGCCAGTGAAAGTGGTCCGGCATGATGACCCAGGCCATTGAGCTGACCCTTTTTTGTTCTTGAGCCCGTCGAAACTCATCAACCAACAGACGCCCAATCCGCCAGTCGCCGAAAATTCGGCGGCGATCATGCACGACCGCCGTAATCAGATAACCCCGTCCCGATTCCGAGTAGCGCCCGCGTCGCAGCAGGTGTGAGTTTGGATGTGGAGGCATTCCGTTGCGTCCTTGAAGTGTTGTTTGAACACGTTAGCGCCTCGTTTTCCTACTTGAATCCGCAATTGCTGAGTGAAATTTCCCGACCCGATGACCAATCCAATAGCGCCGAAGTGCTTCTGTGGCGAGGGAGCTTGCTCCCGTTCGGCTGCGCAGCAGCCGTAAAAGAGATGTTCGCGGTGTGTCTGAACCAATCGAGGCGTCCTGCAACCGACCAATGTGTCGCAAGGTGCAGTGCGCTCGGCTTCGTAAGTGGTAGCGTTAAAGATCAAAAGATCGCAGCCTGCGGCAGCGCCTACAGGGGAATACGATCAGATTCTGTAGGCGCTACCGAAGGCTGCGATCTTTTGAATGGCTGGTTCAAACGCTTGTTGAACTCCAGCCACGCCCCCAGCAACGCCATCAACCCGGCGCCCACCAGTGCGGTGAAAATCTGCATGGAAAAGGCATCGTCGGTCAGGGCGTTGATCATGTCCGCCAAGGGCGCCAACAACACGCCCAGGCAGAAAATCTCCAACGAAAAACGCCCCATGCGGCAGCTTTGCTGCGCCAGCCAGTTTTGCGTCCAGCCGGTGTCGGGCAGCAGTTTCGCGGTGACGTAGGCCAATGCGAGGAAGTGCAAAAGGCGCGCGGGGGACAGGTCGGTCTTGCTGATGGGATACAACAGACTTCTCAGGCTGTCCGGCACCACCGCATCGTGAATTTCCGGCCAGCGCCAAAGGACGGTCAGCACAGCAGCGAGTACGACATAAGCCGATGCGGTCACAAACAACGGTTGGCGCAACAGCGGACGTGTCTCGGGCAATCGGGGACGCTGCCCATGAATCGCCGCAGCGCCACCGAGGACGAATAACAGTTGCCAGGCCACGGGGTTGAAGTACCACACGCCGTCCTTGATCGCCGCCAGGTTCCAGCCCGCCAACGGCACCATCAGGTACAGCGCCAGCGACATCGCCACCACCACCCAGGCCTTGCGTACCAGCAACGGCAACACCAGCGGCAAACCCGCCAGCAGCACAATGTACAGCGGCAGCGGGTCCATCAGGTTCGGCTTGAAGCGCAACAAAAGCTCATCGATCAAGGCTTGCTGCGGGTTGCTGATGAAATGGTGCATGCCCATTTCTTCGACCAGATCGCGGGTTTCCACGTGGCTGTTGGCGAAGAACACGATACCCATCAGCATCGCCAGCAAAAAGATGTGCACCACGTAAAGCACCCAGGCACGGCGCAGGATTTTCACGCAGGCGATCAGGAAGCCTTCCCGCGCCAGGACTTTTCCGTAGGCCAGCACCGCCGCGTAACCGGCCAGGAACACGAAGACTTCGGCGGCATCGCTGAAGCCGAAGTTACGCAGGGTGATTTGGCCCAAAGGGTTGTGGGGCACGTGATCCCAGAAAATGAAGATCAGTGCCAGACCACGAAAGAAGTCGATCCGGTGATCGCGCGTTGACGTCATGTCGGCAGGCTCGTGAACGGCTGATGAAAGGGATTGACCGCGGGTGCACAGCTGGCGTGCCCGTCGGCGGCGCGCAGGGTGGACTGATTTGCGGGCGATTGCAAAGTCGGGATATTACCGAATGTCTCAACCGTCGCCCCAACGCTCAACCGCTGGTCTGAAAGGCGCTTTGGCCTGCGATTTCTGACAGCAGACAAGCTCAAATACTTATGTGTGCAACGTTCTGGAACGGGAGCACTTCATGAGACGGTTGTGGAAAGGATTTTCCAGCTACACGGTGATCGGAGTCGCCAACACCCTGATCCACTGGCAGATCTTCTTCCTGCTGAGCGTTGCCGCCGGCCTCAGTCAGGCTGTCAGCAATCTTGCCGCCTTCTGCGTGGCCGCCTCGTTTTCTTTCTACATGAACGCGCTTTACACCTTCGACACCAAGGCTACGGTGATCGGCTACGTGCTGTTTATCACGGGCATGGGCGCGTTGAGCCTGGGCGTCGGCCATGCCGGCGACGTCTGGCGTTTTCACGGTCTGCTGACCGTGACGCTGTTTTCCGCGCTGAGCCTGGTGGTCGGCTTCCTGTATTCCAAATACGTGGTGTTTCGCGAGCGTGATGCATGAAGGTTTCGCTGATCGTCCCGGTGTTCAACGAAGAACAGGCGATCAACCTGTTTTATCAGGCGGTTCGGCGCGGGTTGCAGCTCGGCGACATCGAGGTCGAAATCGTCTTCATCAACGACGGCAGCACCGACCGAACCGCCGAGCAAGCTGCGGCGCTGGCGAAGGTCGATGATCTGGTGATGCTGATCAACTTCTCGCGCAACTTCGGCAAGGAGCCTGCGCTGTTCGCCGGTCTGGAATACGCCAGCGGCGATGCGGTGATCCCGATGGACGTCGACCTGCAGGATCCGATCAGCGTCATCCCGCGGTTGATCGAACAATGGCAGAACGGTGCTGACGTGGTGCTCGCCAAGCGCCGCAGTCGATCCGCCGACGGTTACCTCAGGCGCCACAGTGCGTCGATTTTCTACCACGTGCTCAACCGCATCGCGTACACCCGCATTGAAGAAAACGTCGGGGATTTCCGGCTCATGGACCGCAAGGTCGTGGACGTGATCCGCTCGCTGCCCGAGCATCAATTGTTCATGAAGGGCGTGTTGTCGTGGGCCGGGTTCAACACGGCAGTGGTGGAATACGAGCGGGCGGGGCGGGTGGCCGGCAGCAGCAAGTTCAATGGCTGGAAACTGTGGAACCTGGCGCTGGAAGGCGTGACCTCGTTCAGCACCGTGCCCCTGCGGTTATGGACGTATGTCGGTGGAGCGGTTTCGATTTTCGCCGTGCTGTACGCGGTGTACATGGTGCTGGACAAGATTTTTTTCGGCAACAGCGTGCCCGGTTACCCGTCGCTGATGACGGCGATCCTGTTCCTCGGCGGCGTGCAATTGATCGGTATCGGCATCCTCGGCGAATACATCGGCCGCATCTACATTGAAGCCAAGCACCGGCCGCGCTACGTGGTCAAAGACATCATCCGTGGTCAAAACCGGGTCGGGCCCTGACATGGGCCGGTTCAGCGACTTTTTTGTTCGTGAACTGGGGCGGCGCCAGGTCGGGTTGTTTTTTCTGTTGGCGACCCTGGTGTATGTGTTGCCGTTGATCCTTGCGGACTATCCCTACATCGATGACAACTGGCGCTCGCTGTCTGCGGGCATGGCCTGGGCGGCGCAAGGACGATTGTTCGCCCAGCTGTTCTACAACGTTCTGACATTCACCGATGCGGCACCGAACATCTTTCCGCTGCCCCTGTTGATCGCCTCACTGGCCATGACGGCGGCGCTCACCAGTCTGACCTTTCATTACTTTCGCCAGCCGACCATCGCCTGTTGTCTGGTGCTGTTGCCCCTCTGGTACAACCCGTTCTTCCTGCAAAACCTGTCTTATCAATACGACGGCGCACCCATGGCGTTGAGTGTTGTGGCGGTGATTTATGCGATTACTTTTCGTCACCCCAGACGCAGCGTGCAATGGCTGGTGCCGTCCTTCCTGATCGCGCTGGCGCTTGGGCTTTATCAAGTCAGCCTGAATGTGTTTCTGGGTCTGTGTTGCCTGGAGGTATTGCGCGCTGCCAACGACAAAATGGCCTGGTCGCAATGGCCCGGTCTGATTGGCTGGAAACTGGCACAGATCACCTTGGGCTGGTTGATCTACTGCGTCAGCGCCTACCTGTTCATGGGCTCAAACCGCACGTTGTTACTGAATTGGGCAGTGCATCCCTGGCTGCAAGTCCACACCAATATCGCCCGGGTGCTGGAAAAGGTTGTGCTGCTGTTTGACGGCGGATTCGCTTGGGTGTTTGCCGGGCTGGTGTTGTGCGCCACTGCCGGTGCGGTCCGCCTCGGCATGACCGTGGCGCAGCGCGAAGAGCGCACCAGGAACAAGCTTCTGATCGGTCTGTTGTGTTTGCTGACCGTGCCGGTCGTGGTGCTGTTGGTGTCGGGTGTGGCGCTGTTCTTTCGCGACTTCAACGAAGGCGCCCGGACCCTGATGGGTTTTGCGGTGTTGCTGGTGCTGCTGTTCTATCTGAGTTATCTGGCGCTGGCGCCCGTGCATGAGCGATTGCCGCTGCTGCTGGTTGTGCCGCTATTGGCGATGCTGTCGCTGTCGTTCGCCTATGGGCGTGTGTTGACCGTGCAGAAAACCTTCGCGACCAGTGCCTTGTTCAACCTTGAACGCGACATCGCCAACCACCCGCCATTGCGCGACGCCAAGCGCATTTACTTGTCGGTGACGTATTCCGATCACTGGTTGACGGGCGCGGCCGGCTCGTACAAGCAACTGCCGG
This sequence comes from Pseudomonas sp. Irchel s3f7, assembly GCF_900187615.1. GTDB lineage: Bacteria > Pseudomonadota > Gammaproteobacteria > Pseudomonadales > Pseudomonadaceae > Aquipseudomonas. The sequence continues at coordinate 96,624 of NZ_FYDO01000016.1, forward strand.
TGTTGCACTATCTGCTCAACATCGACTTCTACATGCTGGCCGAAAATCTGCCGAAAGTCGGCATCACCAACGTAGTGGCAGAGAAGGAGCGACGCAACGCGACGCGCGTTGGCTATCAGGGTTATCCGGCGCTGGTGGAGAACCAGTACTACCGGATTTTCCTGATTGGCGATTACGGTTTCATCGTGATGAAAGAGCCGGCCCCGATCAAATCATTGCGCTGGTGAAACCCGGGGCCGTTCAGCTTATGCCGCTTCTACGTCATTGGGCTCGAAGCTGTCAGCCCGCGCCATCTGCCACATCCGCGAATAGAACTCGCCGCTCACTTCCCCGGTCAGCAATTCACCGGGTTTGAGGAACACGTGCAGCTGCGAGAACAACTTGATCTCGGTTGCCGACATGCGTCGAACCAAGTGCTTGGCCGACAGTTGCGAAGGGTGATCGAGGCCGGCGGCGGCGAGCATTTCTGCCAGGGCCTTGAGGGTGTTGCGGTGAAAACTGAACACCCGCTGAGCCTTGTCCGGCACCACCAGCGCCCGTTGACGCAGATTGTCCTGGGTGGCGACGCCGGTCGGGCATTTGTTGGTGTGGCAGCTTTGCGACTGGATGCAGCCGATGGCGAACATGAAGCCGCGTGCGGAGTTGGCCCAGTCGGCACCGATGGCCAGCACACTGGCAATGTCGAAAGCGCTGACAATCTTGCCGCTGGCACCGAGCTTGATCTTGTCCCGCAGGTTCAGGCCCACCAGCGTGTTGTGCACGAACAGCAGGCCCTCGCGCATCGGCACGCCGATGTGGTCGGTGAACTCCACGGGGGCGGCGCCGGTGCCGCCTTCCTTGCCGTCGACGACGATGAAGTCCGGAAGGATGCCCGTCTCCAGCATGGCCTTGGCAATGCCCATGAACTCCCACGGATGGCCGAGGCAGAACTTGAAGCCCACCGGTTTGCCGCCGGACAGTTCGCGCAGTTGCTGAATGAAATGCATCATTTCGACAGGCGTGGAAAACGCGCTGTGCCGCGACGGTGACACGCAGTCTTCGCCCATGAGAATGCCGCGGGTGTCGGCGATTTCCCGGGTGACCTTGTGCTTGGGCAGGATGCCGCCGTGGCCAGGTTTGGCACCCTGGCTCATCTTGATTTCAATCATCCGCACCTGAGGCGTTTGCGCCTGTGCGGCGAAGCGTTCCGGATCGAAACGGCCGTCGGCAGTGCGACAGCCGAAGTAGCCGCTGCCCAGTTCCCAGGTCAGGTCGCCACCGTGCTCGCGGTGATAAGGGCTGATGCTGCCCTCGCCGGTGTCATGGGCGAAGTTGCCGAGCTTGGCGCCCTGGTTCAACGCGCGAATCGCGTTGGCACTGAGCGAGCCGAAACTCATGGCCGAGATGTTGAACACCGACGCCGAGTACGGCTGTGTGCATTGCGGGCCGCCGACGGTGACCCGGAAACTGCTTGGGTCGCTCAACGGTGCCGGGCGCATGGAGTGGCCGATGAACTCGAAGCCCGACTGATACACATCAATCAGCGTGCCGAAGGGTTTGTCGGCGGTTTCGTTCTTGGCTCGGGAATAGACCAGCGAGCGCTGCGCCCGGGAGAAGGGCAGAGCATCACTGTCGGATTCGAGCAGGTACTGGCGAATCTCCGGGCGGATGCCTTCGACCAGATAGCGGATATTGCCCAGGATCGGATAGTTGCGGCGCACCGCGTGGGGGCTTTGCAGCAGGTCGAACAGGCCGACGAGGCTGAGAACAGCGGTGACGGCAGTGATCGGCCAGAGCCAGTCATGTTCAAGAAAGGGCAGGCTGGCGAGGGTGAAAATGACGCACGCGGCAAAGAAGGCGTAGCGGCTCAGGAGTGACAGGCTCATACGGTTTCCTTGGGTTCGGACTTATCAGTGACCTGTGGGAGCGAGCTTTCTTGCGGTGAGGGAGTGTCAGTCGACGTCATTGTTACTGAACCACCGCTTTCGCGAGCAAGCTTGCTCCTGCAGGAAAGCACTTCAATGTTATGTCAGGATTTAGTGCCCCGAGGAAACCTAAACAATGTGAAGGTCTGTGATGAGGCCGTTCGCTTTGCTCGCGGGCGGCGGACATGTGATCCTTGCCGTTTTGAGTCTAAGGCCTTTTTCCATGTCGACGTTTCCTGAGCAGTCCACTGGACTTATCCGCATTGCCGCCGCCCTGTTGATCGGTCCCGATGGCCGAACCCTGTTGGTGCGCAAGCGCGGTACGCAGGCGTTCATGCAGCCGGGTGGCAAGATCGAAGCCCATGAGTTGCCGGTTCACGCACTGGCCCGGGAGCTGGAAGAAGAGCTGGGTCTGGAGATTGATCCGGCGCAGGCCACTTTCCTCGGACAGTTCTCGGCCCCCGCCGCCAATGAGCCAGGATTTGTCGTTCAGGCAGAGATCTTTCAACTGACCATCGATGCAAGCGTCACCCCGGCGGCGGAAATCGAAGAGGTGATCTGGATCGACCCGGCCAGCGACGGTGGTGTCACGCTGGCGCCATTGACACGGGACCTGATTCTGCCGTTTTATCGAGCTTCGCTGACCGCGATCGCCTGACCATCCACGCCAAGGAACCGCCATGATTCCGCTTCAGGACTTGCTGATCTTCGCTGCTGCCGCACTGCTGATGGTGCTCACGCCGGGGCCGAACATGATCTACCTGATCTCCCGTTCGATCTGCCAGGGACGCAAGGCCGGGGTGATTTCGTTGCTGGGTGTGGTGGCGGGATTCTTCGTACATCTGTTCGCTGCCGCGGCCGGTTTGACGGCGGTGTTCCTGGCGGTGCCGATGGCGTATGAAGTGTTGAAGTGGGCTGGCGCGCTTTACCTGTTGTGGCTGGCCTGGCAGGCCGTCAAACCCGGCGCGCGTTCGCCGTTCGAGGCGCAACAGTTACCGCCGGACTCCTCGCGCAAACTGATCACCATGGGGTTTCTGACCAGCGCGTTGAACCCGAAAATCGCGGTGTTCTATCTTTCGATATTTCCGCAGTTCATCTCGCCTGAACACGGTTCGGTGTTCAGCCAGAGCATCATCCTGGGCCTGACCCAGATCAGCGTCAGTTTCAGCGTTAATCTGCTGATCGCGGTGTTTGCCGCGGGCATTGCTTCGTGGTTCGTCAACAACCCGACCTGGCTGGCGATGCAGCGTTACCTCATGGGTTTTGTGCTGTCGGCGCTGGCGGTACGCCTGATGCTTGAGCAAAAACGCATGGCCTGACCCGACACAATCCCCTGTAGGAGCGAGCTTGCTCGCGATGGCGGTGTGTCAGTCAGTGAAGAGGTTGAATGTCAGACCGCTATCGCGAGCAAGCTCGCTCCTACAGGGGGATGTATTGCTTTAACGAACGGCGCTGACACCATCGAGTGTCGAAAACGATGTGTCCTTGGCCGTCAGCAGGAAGTCGCGCATGTACGGCGCATCCAGCATGTCGGCGCGGATCCCCGCATACAGCGTCGCAAACAAGCCTTTCTCGCCCAGCCGCTTGGCCTTCACGTAACCCCGTGAACTGTATTCATGCAGCGCCCAATGGGGCATGCCGCACACGCCGCGACCGCTGGCCACCAACTGCATCATCATCACCGTCAGTTCCGAAGTGCGGACCTGGGCCGGTTCGATGTCGGCCGGCTCCAGGAAGCGGGTGAAGATATCCAGGCGATCCCGTTCTACCGGGTAAGTGATCAAGGTCTCGGTGAGCAAATCTTCGGGAACGATGTAGGCCTTGCTCGCCAATTTGTGTTGGTTGGCCACCGCGAGCATCGCTTCATAGGTGAACAGTGGCACATAGGTAATGCCAACCAGATCCACCGGGTCGGACGTCACCACAAGGTCCAGATCACCCCGGGCCAGGGCCGGCAGCGGCGCGAAAGAGAAGCCCGACGCCAGGTCCAGTTCGACTTCCGGCCAGGCATCGCGGAACTGGTCGATGGTCGGCATCAGCCATTGGAAGCAACTGTGGCATTCGATGGCCATGTGCAGGCGCCCGGCAGTGCCGCCAGCCAATCGGCTGATGTCGCGCTCGGCCGCTCGCAGCAGCGGCAGGGTGGCATCGGCCAGTTGCAGCAGACGCAAACCGGCGCTGGTGAAACGCACCGGTTTGGTCTTGCGCACAAACAGCTGCATGCCCATGCGCTCTTCCAGTTCCTTGAACTGGTGGGACAGGGCCGACTGCGTCAGGTGCAGGCGGTCGGCGGCGTCCACCAGGCTGTCGGCTTCGCGCAAGGCGTGCAGGGTCTTGAGGTGACGGATTTCAAGCACCGGGAAGCTCCATGAGGAAAACTTGTGATCAACACGAAAAGGTTGAGTTTGTCTCATGTTGGGTTGGCTGTCGACAATAGCGCCATCTTTTACAGGGAGCATCTCACCATGGCTTTGGCCCACACCCTTGGTTTCCCGCGCATCGGCGCCGACCGTGAACTGAAAAAAGCCCTCGAAGCTTACTGGAAGGGCGACATTGATCAGGACAGCCTGAATCGCGTCGGCCGCCAACTGCGCGCCATGCACTGGCAATTGCAGAAGGGGGCCGGCATCGACCTGTTGCCGGTGGGTGACTTTGCCTGGTACGACCAGGTGCTGACCCATTCGCTGACGTTCGGCGTAATCCCCGAGCGTTTCGACAACACTAAAGATGCCGATGGCCGTCCGACCCTCGCCACCCTGTTCGCCATGGCCCGTGGCGCCACATCGACTTGCTGCGGTGGCGAACACGGCACAGCGCAATATGCACAAGAGCTGACCAAGTGGTTCGACACCAACTACCACTACCTGGTCCCGGAGTTCAGCGCTGACCAGCAATTCAAACTGAGCTGGGAACAACTGTTCGACGAAGTCGACGAAGCCAAAGCCTTGGGCCATAACGTCAAGCCGGTGATCATCGGTCCATTGACCTATCTGTGGCTGGGCAAGGCCAAGGGCAACGATTTCGACAAACTCGACCTGCTCGAACACCTGCTGCCGGTGTACAACGAAATCCTCAATCGCCTCGCTGCACAAGGCGTGGAATGGGTGCAAATCGACGAGCCGATCCTGACCCTCGACCTGCCGCAAGCGTGGAAAAGTGCGTTCGAACGCGCTTATCACATCCTTCAGTATTCGCCGCTGAAAAAACTCGTGGCGACCTACTTCAGTGGCCTGGAAGACAACCTCGGCCTGGCCGTGAGCCTGCCGGTGCAAGGCCTGCACATCGACGCGGTGCGTGCGCCGGATCAACTCGGCCAGGTGCTTGATCGCCTGCCGACCTACAAGATTCTTTCGGTGGGTTTGGTCAACGGCCGCAACGTCTGGCGTTGTGAACTGGAGCAAGCGCTGGCGCAACTGCAACCGGCTCAGGAGCGGTTTGGCGACAACCTGTGGGTCAGCAGTTCCTGTTCGCTGCTGCACAGCCCGGTGGATCTGCGCCGTGAAGATCAACTCGATCCGGAACTGAAAAGCTGGTTGGCGTTTGCGGTGCAGAAGTGTGGCGAAATTGCCGTGTTGCGCGATGCGCTGAACGATCCGCAAGCCGCCCATGTTCAGAAAGCGTTGTCTGAAAGCCGCGCCATCCAGGCCAGCCGCGCGCAGTCGCCGCGTATCCACAAAGCCCAGGTGCAAGCGCGGATCAAGGCGATCAGCACCAGGGACAGCCAGCGTCAATCGCCCTTCGCCCAGCGCATCGAACAGCAGCGTGCGCGCTTGAAATTACCCGCGTTCCCGACGACCACCATTGGCTCGTTTCCACAGACGGGCTCGATCCGTCTCGCCCGTCAGGCGTTCAAGCAAGGCAGGTTGTCGGCCAACGACTACAACGACGCCATGCGCCACGAAATTCGCCACGCCGTGCAGATCCAGGAGCGCCTGGGGCTGGACGTGCTGGTACACGGTGAAGCCGAACGCAACGACATGGTCGAGTACTTCGCCGAGCAACTGGACGGCTATCTGTTTACCCGTTTCGGCTGGGTGCAGAGCTACGGTTCGCGCTGCGTCAAACCGGCGATCATCTACGGTGACCTGAGCCGTCCGAAGGCCATGACCGTCGACTGGATCACTTACGCCCAGCAGCAGACCGGCAAGGTCATGAAAGGCATGCTCACCGGTCCCGTGACCATGCTGATGTGGTCGTTCCCCCGTGAAGATGTGTCGCGCAAAATCCAGGCGCAGCAATTGGCCTTGGCCCTGCGCGACGAAGTGCTGGACCTGGAAAACGCCGGGATCAAGGTCGTGCAGATCGATGAGGCGGCGTTCCGCGAAGGCCTGCCGTTGCGTCGGGCGCAATGGCAGGCATATCTGGATTGGGCCGTGGAAGCGTTCCGCCTGAGCGCCAGCGGTGTGCGTGACGAAACCCAGATCCACACCCACATGTGCTACAGCGAATTCAACGATGTGATCAAGGCCATCGCCGACATGGACGCCGACGTGATTACCATCGAAACCTCGCGTTCGGACATGGAACTGCTGGAAGCCTTTAAAGCGTTCGACTACCCGAATGACATCGGTCCGGGCGTCTATGACATCCACTCGCCGCGGGTGCCGGACACGGCCGAGATGGTCAAGTTGATGAGCAAAGCGGTGAAGCGTATTCCCGCTGAGCGCTTGTGGGTCAACCCCGACTGCGGTCTGAAAACCCGCGCCTGGCCGGAAACGGAGGCGGCGCTGGTGAACATGGTGGCAGCGGCGCGGCAGTTGCGTAGTCAGTTGGCTTGAGGACGCCATCGCGAGCAAGCTTGCTCCTACGATTTAACGGCGTGTGCCAGAGCCTGTGGGAGCGAGCCTGCTCCGGGCGGCGTTCCGACGATGAGCGATAACGCGGTCTTAAAAAATGACCGCCCGGCACTCTTCATCAAACTGTCATGGAACTGTGGCAGCGCGCTTGAACAAACATCATCAGACTCGCGCTCTACTGGGGTTCTGCGTTTCGGTGTTTTGTCATGTGTGCACGATTTTTATCGACAGCGGCTTTTTTGGCCGCGTTGTTGTTCAACCTTCCGACTTTTGCGGCCGCTCGTTGTGACGTCAATGTGGCGACCGAACGGGTCGACCTGCCTCAGGTGAGCCTGGCGTACCAGAGCATCGGCCGTGAATCGGACCCGGCACTGCTGCTGGTAATGGGCCTCGGCGGGCAGTTGATTCACTGGCCCGACGAAGTGGTCGTTGCGTTGTGTCAGCAAGGTTTTCGGGTGATTCGCTACGACAACCGCGATGTCGGCCTGTCGACCTGGCGCCAAGCCCCGCTCGAGGCCAACCTGACTTTCGAAGTCCTGCGCTACAAACTCGGCTTGCCGGTTTCGGCCCCGTATTCGTTGACCGACATGGCCGACGATGGCCTGGGCCTGATGGACGCCTTGCACATCGAGCAATTCCACGTGCTGGGCGCAAGCATGGGCGGCATGATCGCTCAGCACATGGCTGCCATGGCACCGCAACGGGTCGAGAGCCTGACCCTGATCATGAGCAGTTCCGGGGCCGAAGGCTTGCCCGCACCGAGTGCGGCGCTGCTGCAATTGCTGGCACGACGTGGTGCGCCGAGCCGGCAAGTGGCCCTGGAGCAACAGGCCGATCTGCTGGCGGCGCTGGGCAGCCCGACGATCAGCGATGATCGCCAGGCTCTCCTCGAACAGGCCGCGCAATCCTATGACCGGGCATTCAATCCCGAAGGCGTGAAGCGGCAGATCATGGCGATCCTGGCCGAACCGAGCCGGGTGGCGTTGCTCAACCAGTTGCGGGTTCCGGCGCTGGTGGTGCACGGCACGGCCGACCCGTTGTTGCCGGTGATGCATGGCGTGCACCTGGCGGCGCATCTGCGGGGCAGCGAATTGAAGTTGATTCCGGGGTTGGCCCACAGGTTTCAAGAGGCATTCAAGGCGCCATTGCTCGCAGCCGTGTTGCCGTATTTACGGGCTCACCGCGAAGACACGTCACACTGGGCACAGATCGATCCAGTGGCCGATCACAACCTCCTCTAACACCAAAGATCAACTGTAGGAGCAAGCTTGCTCGCGATAGCGGTATGTCAGTCGATGATGATGTTGACTGATGTGCCGCCATCGCGAGCAAGCTCGCTCCTACAGGGGAACTGCTGCGTACTCGGAATCCGGGGTGTATCGTGCAGGTTTTCCGGTGCATTTCCAGCGTGCGAGGTGGGTGATGAGTACTGCATTGAAAATCGATTTCGTCAGCGACGTGTCCTGCCCCTGGTGCGTCGTGGGTTTGTATGGGCTGACCAAAGCCTTGCACATCTTGCGTGACGAAGTCCGCGCCGAGATCCGTTTTCAGCCGTTCGAACTGAACCCGAAGATGGGGCCTGAAGGGCAGAACATCACCGAGCACATCAGCGAAAAGTACGGCTCGTCACCCGAGCAATCGAAAAAGAACCGCGAAATGATCCGCGCGCGTGGCGCTGAGTTGGGATTCGCGTTTCGCACCGACGGCAACAGCCGAATCTACAACACGTTCGACGCTCATCGCCTGCTGTACTGGGCGGGGCTCGAAGGCATGCAATTGCAACTCAAGGAAGCGTTGTTCAAAGCGTATTTCACTGATGGCGGCAATCCGTCCGATCCTGAGCAATTGGCGAATATTGCCACCAGTGTGGGACTGAACCACCAGCGCGCCGAAGCGATACTGGCGTGCGACGAATTCGCCCACGAAACCCGCGAGGAAGAACAACTGTGGCTGTCTCGCGGGGTGAGTTCGGTGCCCACCGTTGTGTTCAATGGGCAGTACGCGGTGACGGGCGGGCAACCTGTCGAGAGTTTCGTCAGGGCGATCCGGCAGATCATGGCTGAAGCGAACGGTGGGACGGTCAACTGATGGTTTGCGGTCAAGTCAGCGGGGCGCGCCCCGCTGGTACCGGTTTATAGATCGGCAAAGTGTTTGTTGGCCAGTAACTTGCCAATGTCGCCGCGCCAGATGGATTCAACCTGTGCGCCGCTGTCAGTCTGTGCCTGTTGCCACTTCAATCCCAGATTACGTTGCTGCGGCAGCTTCAAATGGGCTTTGACGAAGTCATCGAATGTCGACTTTGCCGAGTTGTAGTGAAAATGGGCGTACCACAATGGGGTGGGCGAAGGCTGCGTCAGATCGAGCACTTCGTATTCCTGCAGATAGTCGCGAAGACGATTCGTACCACGCCCCAAATCTTTCAGGTCGCCGACCTTGCGAATCTCGATGAGCTTCTGGTCCTTGAGCCCCATTTCAACCAGATAGTCCAGATACTGTTGCGTGGGGGTCTGGCTGTTCATGGTTTGTTTGATGCGCAGGGCACGACCCGCGTCATTCAGCTCCCTGGCCTTGTCGGTCAATCGCGTGATGACAGGGTCTTGTGGCTTCACAGCTTTGATTCGCTCGGCACGTGCACGCAACTGTTCGGCCTCGCTGGTCATCAGGTGCTCAAGATTGATCGGCAGCATGTTCTGTCGGGCATACGCCTCGACCTTGCTGCGATAGGCATCCTGTGAGTCGAGACGATTTGCGGCTTCTGCCAGCCAGGGTTTCACGTTGATCACGGTTGGCGTCTCGGGTGAAGAAACGGTGGGTTGGTAGAGACGGTATTTGCCGTCGGGATGCGGCAGCCATCTTTCTACGGGCCCTTCGATACCTTCAACCTCGAAATGCTTGGGGGCGGTTTCAGACGCCTCCACTTCTTTCCCCATCAGCCACTGGTCGTCCTCGGTCTTGAACAGTTTGCGGGCAGATTTTGTGTTGGAGATTGCCGGGCGTTTTTTGATGGCTCGGCGGGCATACTCTTCCATCTCTGCAAGATAACCGAGAAATATCGCGACCTGTTTGGCGTCCATATACTCGGAATAACCCGTATTCGCCGCCATCAGATGTCGACGAAACTTCGCATACGCCTCAAGGCAATCTTCAAGGATTGCGTTGTGCTGGTTTACATTGCTCACTACGCTGCGCAGATCGGATTGAGTACGCAGGGCGCGTTCGACGTGGTCGCGTGCCTTCAAGTGGTGAACATAAAAAAAGAACCAGGACTCATCACTGACAACATCGTACCGGTTGATGATTCTCACGGCATGTGCCGTTTTAAGGTAGCTGACGGTTGCGGCACGATCAGCGCTGGTCAAGTCTTGCACAACTTTGGTCGTGTCCGTTTTCAATGCCTTGCCGGGTATTTTTTCCTTCCAGACACTAAGGCGTTCGATATACAGGTCTCGTTGCTCGAACTCGAACATGATGAGCTTGCGGATGTCTTTTCGTTTTTGCAGCAGGGCCAGATGTTGGCGGGTTTCGTGGGCGGGGGTGGCGTCCGTGAGTTTAAGGAGGTCACTAATCTCCTCCAGTCGCCAATCAATTCGCGCGAAGGCAAACTGCAATCGGTCTAACGTGCGATCAAAGATGGTTTGCGCGCAGAAGCTTCGGAGCTTTTGGACTTTGGTGTGATTTTCACCACTGGTCAGGGGCAATAGTTCGTTCAATTCCTGGAAGTTCGATTCCGCCAGCTCGATCTGGTCGACGTATTTGCGTTCCAGCGCCGGCTGAAGAGCGCGGCGCGCTTCAGGTTTTTTTGTTTCGTAAACGATGATTTCGGCTTCGATTTCAGTTCTTTGCGTTTGCAGCCGGCGCATGTCCGCGTCCACGGAATTGACCAGCCTCAGTCGATGCCGAAATGTCGCGTCCGTCCACCAACGCGGCAGCCATCGCCGGATCGCGGCGGGCCAGAGCGGGTCGAGGCCCTCGGCCAGATGATGGCCGAGAACCCCGCCACCGCCGAGCCCGCCACCTTCGATCAGCGTGCCATAAACGGCGAAATGCGTATTCCAGTTACCGTTTTCATCAAGGGCGATGGGTTGTTTGTAGCTTCTGCTGCGGCTGCCGCTCAAGCGCCAGAATGGCGGATTGCCGCTCTGCTCAACACGATAGATCCGACCCTGACTGACGATGAAATCGCCGAGTTCATGGCGATACACGTTGCGATACAGGCCGCTGCTGCCAGGGCGAATATTGCTCAGTGAAAGGTCGTGCTCATATTCGTAACCCTGGAAACGTTCTGCGGTGCGCAGGGCCTTTCGTTTCGTAGTGGGGGATAACGTACCGGCCTTCCTCGCCAGCCCTGACAGTTGCCGCTGCCGGGTGAGCGAGCGAGCGGCGGAGGGGGCGGCATTCCCACCCGGCAGTATGTCCATTGCGGCGTCGATCAGTGACAGCAACACCGATTCGAGTTGTGCCAGTCCGTTGCCGACATCACCCCGCAAAAACGCGGCGACGCTCAGGTTGGCGCTGTCCCAGGCGTCATAAAGAGCGATGGAGCTGCCGACGAAGGGCACCATCCCCAGCGCCATTTTCAGATAGTTGAGCATCACACCGGACGCCAGCGCATGGTGTTCCAGCGCCAGCTTCCTGTTGGACCGCGAAGTCGAGCGATGGGCCTCGATCAAACGACCCATGTGCGTATTGAGCAGATGGGCTGCCAACGATGTTGTCACTGGCCAGGCCAGGCCGACCCCGATCAACGCATCGAAATGCCGCAGCACTGACTGGTTGATACGGCTGACATGGCGCGCAAAGTCGCCATGCAAGGTGCGTCCCGCCAGGTATTCGACCATGGACGTCTGCTGGCACAGATTGAACAGGCTGCGCCGGGCATGTTCCAGGCTGGTGTATTGCCTGAGGAGTTGGCCGTCGGGACTGTCGGGCAGATAAAGCAGGGTGAGACCTGAATTCAGTTCATGAATGAAAGTGATACCGGCCAAGCCGGCAGGGCCTTCCTGATGGGTATCCGCACCACCGACGGTCAGGCTCACTGGCAGCAGTGAAATGTTCATGCCATTGATGGCATAGGCTTGGCGACTGTCGGCGTCAATGGCGATGTCGAGTATCTGGCGGCCCTTCGCATTGATCTGTCGTTGTGCGAGGGCGCATTCGCCTTGCAGTTTGAGCATCAGGCGCCAGGGTTCGATCAGGCATTCGCGGCGATAGGCATTGTCGAACGCCGGGGCCGTTGAAGCGCCCATGAACGTACTGAAGATCAGGTCCTCATACTTTTGCGCCAGGTTCAGATCAGGCACGATTTCGCGCAAGTAATGCTGTTTGATGCCGGTCTGCAGAATGTGCCGCTCGATCGGGTCGTCCGCTTGAACCAGAACCTTCATGAAACCCAACCTGTCCCATGTCGATTGGTCGATGTTGTTCAGCACAAACTCGGCGATGGATACGGTGCTGCGGTTCTTGCTGGGAATCAGAATATTCTCCTGAGGAGTGCCTGGTGCCGCGCCGTCGGTGACTACTTTGCGCCAACTGGTCGAATCCGGCAGATCCAGTTTTATCTCGAAGTCACGTTCGAGCGAGAAGTCCTGGCGCAGGCGAGCCGCCATGCGCTTTTCGATGAAGTCCTGGCGATGTGGCAACTCGCGTTCCAGTAACGCCTGAGACCGTTTCATCGCGGCGATGAAAGCCTGGGTCATGGCCTTGAGTCGAACGCGCTGCGCGTCTGTCAGGGTGGATAGCCATTGCGGGCGTTTTTGCGCCAGTACACCGCTGTGATGTTGCTCGACAATCTGGCTGTAGGCCTGGTCTCGGGCCGCATGCGTCGCAACGCACAGGTCGGTGAGAGTTTGTTCTCGTAACTTTTCCATTTGCGCCAGACGGTGCTGAGCGCGGGCGGGTACCGGGTTGTCGGCAATCACCTTGGCCGCCAATTGTTCGCACGCGTAGAGCTGACTTTGCAGGCCTTGCTCGAACGGGTCTGACGTTTGTTCCGAAAGTTGCAGCGCCCGCTCGCTGTCATTGGGCGTGATCTTGAACAGCTCGCGCTCCAGCGCCGACAGTGAAGCAAAACGCTGCAAACCACCGAGCTCACCCGGCCAGTAGAGCAGCAGGCTTTGCGGTGCAGAGGAGGGAATCAGGAGGGAGGGATGGGCGATGAGCAATACACCTTCCAGCTCCCGCGATTGCAGTTGTGTGTTTTCTCCCTCGTGGTTCAGGCAGGTGAGGGCCAGGCTGAAAACCACCACCGGCGCACTACGTTGCGTTTTATCCGAATGATCGAGAATCGCCTGAAGCATCCCGTGCTCCTCGGTGCTGATCTGACTCAACAACAACTGGATGTCCGATTCGGCGCGCAGGCCCGCCAACCGCGCCTGATAAAGGGCGCTGTAATGTTCATTGGGTTTTTGCCGCAATTGGAGCATGCGCAGACCATCCCTGGCATTCAGCAGCCTGGAAGCAGCCGATTGGCTGGCCTGTTCGGCTGCTGCCAGCGCATCGAGCGACTGTTTGAATTTCAGCTGGCGGGGGGCATCTGTGACATTCCACAGGCTGTCTCGAAAAAGGGCTTCTATCGCCGTTCGTTGCCGGGCCAGGCTGAGTCTGCGGATGCTCAAGGGGATATCCGGGTTCAGCAGTCCAAAGAGTGAGATCGTCTCGTCGAGTGGCTCCACCTCGTTACTGTCTGCGAGTGGTGCAGGAGGCGCGCCAGACAAAAGTGTCACCGCCGGGCTCGCAATCAGTTGTTCGACCCCAGCCGTCAATGGCGAATCAGTCAGCGCGGTGTAGTGAACCAACACCTGTTCGTGTTGCGTTGAGACGACGGCAAGGTGCTGATATTGCTGCAGCCAGGTTTCCATCTGGCTGCGCTGTTCAAAAACCGTTAATGCCGGTTGCTGGGCAGGCAAATACAAATACTGGGTGACGGGTTGATCCATGTCGACCGTGATGACGAGTGCACCGGATATTGCGCGAGAATTGTCAGCCCGTTGCAGGGCCAACTGTTCGGCATAGATTGTACGGTCGCCAAGCCTCAGGCCTTCGGTTGGTGGATCGATGATGGCCAGCAGCACGTTCATCTGCTCGACATTCAGACGTCCCTCGGCAAAAGCCAGCTGACAGGCTGCTTCGAAATGCTGGCGGTACAATTCGCTAGCCAGATCCTTTCGCGACACCGCTGTGCCGGGGGCGCGCTCACGCCAGTACGCGTCGATGCGCGGGGGATCGATGTCCGTAGGGCGTTGCGCCACGAGTTCGAGCATGCGTCGGCGACTGTCGTCCAGGCGTTCGCAGGCGATGAGGAACAGGCTGTGGTCGGTGGGAGGCGATTCGAGGGAGGGCAGGAGGTCGAAGTCGACCGGCGCTGGGTGAACGGAGTCAAGCATGATGTGGAGGCTCCAAATGACAGGAAGGCCGGGAAACCCCGGCGTTGCTGTCATTAGAAGAGCGACGCTTTCAGTGCTGGCGGTACATAGTTATGGGGTGTGGATCAATTCATGACGGCCACTGTGGCGTGAATACGGTGCGTTGAGAATCCGCTCGATCAGTGACTCAACCCGTACTTCTTTACCTTGTCGAACAGAGTGGTCTTGGCCATGCCCAGTTCCTGGCTCGCTTGTGTGAGGTTGCCGCCGCTGCGTTGCAAGGCATCGCCGAGCAAATTGCGTTCGAACGCTTCCACCGCTTCGGCGAAAGCCAGGCCATGAGTGCTGCCGCCAGCACCGGGCTTTTTGAACGCCGGCAGGCCCAGGGCAAAACGTTCGGCGACGTTGCGCAGTTCGCGCACGTTGCCCGGCCAGTCGTGGCTCATCAGGTTCGACACGGTCTGGTTGTCCAGCTCCGGTGCGATCCGGTCGAAGCGCAGGGACGACTGCTGCAAGAAATACTCGAACAGTTGCAGGATGTCTTCGCGACGCTCGCGCAGCGGCGGCAGTTCCAGGGTCACCACGTTGAGGCGGTAATACAGATCGCTGCGGAACTCGCCGGCCTTGCTCGATTCGTCGAGGTCGGACTTGGTCGCGGCAATCACTCGGCAATCCACCGCTACGCTCTGGTTCGAGCCGAGGCGTTCGAGGGTGCGCTCCTGCAACACCCGCAGCAATTTGATCTGCAGGGGCAGGGGCATGCTTTCCACTTCGTCGAGGAACAGCGTGCCGCCGTCGGCGTGTTCGATCTTGCCGATCCGCCGTTTGCCGGCGCCGGTGAAGGCGTTGGCTTCGTGGCCGAAAATTTCGCTTTCGAACAGGTTTTCGGGCAATCCGCCGCAGTTCAACGCGACGAACTGTTTGCTGTGGCGGCGACTGAAATCGTGCAGGCAGCGGGCGACCAGTTCTTTGCCGGTGCCGGTTTCGCCTTCGATCAAGACGTTGGCCGAGGTGTCGGCGACGTTGGCGATCAATTCGCGCAGTTTCTGCATGGCCGGTGAACGGCCGATGATCCGGCCTTCAAGGGAATCTCGCTCGGCCAATTGCCGCCGCAGGGACGAGACTTCCCGCGCCAGGCTGCGTTGTTCCAGGGCACGACGGGCCACGTCCACCAGACGTTCCGGAGAAAACGGTTTCTCCATGAAATCGTAGGCGCCTTTCTGCATCGCGCCGACGGCCATGGAAATGTCGCCGTGGCCGGTAATCAGCACCACTGGCAGGCTGCGATCACGCTCCTTGAGCCGGCCGAGCAGTTCCAGACCATCGATGCCCGGCAAGCGAATGTCGCTGATGACGATGCCGGCAAAGTTGTCGCCGACGCGCTCAAGGGCTTCTTCGGCACTGCCCACGCCAATGCAGGGAATGTCTTCCAGGGTCAGCGCCTGTTGGCAGCCGAGCAACACATGGGGGTCGTCTTCGACGATCAATACACTAAGGTCGTTGTTCATATTGGCTTCGCGGGAGTGGGGCTTACCAACGGTAAACTGAGGACGAATGCGGTACCGCCACTGGCCGGGTGCTCGACACCCAGGTGTCCACCGGTGGCGGCGGCCAGGCTCGCCGAAAGGGTCAGGCCAAGGCCCAGGCCTTGTTCGCCGGGTTTGGTGGTGAAAAACGGTTCGAACAGATGCTTGCGCGTTTCGGCGTCGATGCCGTGGCCGTTGTCGCGAACACGCAGGCGGTATTTGCCATCGAATTCTTCACCTTCGAGCCACAGCTCAGGTTGTGGCTGGGCCAGCATGGCATCGAGGGCGTTGCCGATCAGGTTGACCAGAATCTGCTCAAGACGAGTTTGATCGATCCGGACCTGCACCGCTTCGAAATGACGGTGCAGATGGGTGTGTTTCATCCGTCCATCGAGCAATTGCAGTGCCGCGTCAACACCTTTGCCCAGGCAAGCCTGGCCCTTGTCGTCACCGCGTCGCGCAAAGGAGCGCAGGCTCGCGGTGATGCGGCCCATGCGGTCGATCAGTTCATTGATGGTCTTGAGGTTGGTGCTGGCCACGTCCAGTTGCCCGCGCTCGAGGAAGCGCACGGTGTTGCCGGACAGCGTACGCAGCGCCGCCAGCGGCTGGTTCAGTTCATGGGCGATGCTGGTGGACATCTGGCCGATGGCCGCGAGTTTTCCGGCCTGCACCAGTTCATCCTGGGCGTGGCGCAAAGTCTCTTCGGCGTGGCGCCGTTCGCGGATCTGACCCTTGAGCCGTTCGTTGCTGGCGCGCAGGTCGACGGTGCGTTCGGTAATCCGACGCTCCAGTTGATTGTTGGCTTCCTGCAAGGCTTCACGGGCCGCTAAGCGGGTGGCGATCACCTTGCGCCGCTCATTCCAGGCGATCAACAGAAAGGCGAGGAGGGCAAACGCCACCGCCACCAGAATCCCTTGGTTGATCGCTTCGCGGCGCAAATCCTGCAGCGGCGTCAGCAGGGTGAAATTCCACGGCGTGTCGCTCAACGGCCGGGTTTGCGACAGATAGCTGATGTTCTCATCGTCGGACACCAGTTCGCTGTTGGCCGGGAAAGTCAGTTTCTCCACGCCCTCGGACAGGGTTTCCCGGGCCAGCGGTTGCAGTTCGTTGAGCGGGAACCAGTAGTACTGCAGGCTACGGGCCAATTTCTCTTTGGTTTCATCGCTCAGCGGCACCACGGACTTCAAGCGGCGGGCCGGATCGCTGGAGAGAATGATGATGCCGTTCTCGTCACTGACGAAGGCTTCCAGGCGCGCTCGCTGCCAGCGTTCTTCCATGGCTTCGAGGCGAACCTTGACCACGGCGACGCCGATGATCTTGCCGTGTTCTTCCAGGCCATGGGCCAGGTAGTAACCGGGCTCGCCGTTGGTGCTGCCAATGCCGTAAAAGCGTCCTGGCTGACCGCGTATGGCGCTCTGGAAATAGGCACGGAAGGACAGGTCTTCACCCAGATAACTGTCGAAGTCGCGCCAGTTGCTGGTGGCCATGACGCGACCGGTGGTGTCCATGACGTAGATGGCCCGACTGCGGCTGCGCCGGTTCAGGCCCTCGAGGTAATCGTTGACCGTTTGCCGGTGTTCCGGGGTCGGGTCGGCCAGCAACTGCGAAACACTGGTTTCGAGTTCGAGCAGGCTGGGCAGGTAGGTGTATTTGCTGATTTCGCTTTCGACGGCGCGGGCGTGCAGCTCAAGCTGACGCTGGCCGTTTTCGCTGAGGCTGCGGATGCCGTAGCGCTCACTGACCCAGAAGCCGATGTAACCCAATCCGATCATCAGCGCGATGATCAGCGGCGGCAGGAACAGCTGTCGAACAAGACGGGGTTTCACGGCGAGTGATGGCGGCGCTGCGCGATAAAGATTGGGGTCGCATTTCATCACAGATGCCTTGGGTCAACCACCACACAAATCTGCAAGCCACCGCCGACCCTTGTAGGAGCCGGCTTGCTGGCGATGACGATGTCCCGGACATTGATGTCGTCTGGACCACCGCCATCGCCAGCAAGCTGGCTCCTACAGGGAGCGGTGTGTTTCTTAGTGCTGCAGAATTTTGTTGAGGAAGTGCTGTGTACGCTCGGCGCGGTGGCTGATGTCGCCGAAGAACTCCTCTTTCTTGCAGTCTTCGATGATCTTGCCGGCGTCCATGAAGATCACGCGGTCGGCCACTTTGCGGGCGAAGCCCATTTCGTGGGTCACGCACATCATGGTCATGCCTTCGTGGGCCAGTTGCACCATCACGTCCAGCACTTCGTTGACCATTTCCGGGTCGAGCGCCGAGGTCGGTTCGTCGAACAGCATGACGATCGGGTCCATCGCCAGCGCACGGGCAATCGCCACACGCTGTTGTTGACCGCCGGACAGTTGGCCCGGGTGCTTGTGGGCGTGGGCCGACAGACCGACGCGCTCGAGCAGTTGCAGGCCTTTCTTGGTGGCTTCTTCCTTGCTACGGCCCAACACCTTGATCTGCGCGATGGTCAGGTTCTCGGTGATGGTCAGGTGCGGGAACAGCTCGAAATGCTGGAACACCATGCCCACGCGCGAACGCAGTTTCGGCAGGTTGGTCTTCGGGTCGGCAATGGATGTGCCGTCGACCACGATGTCACCTTTCTGGAACGGTTCCAGCGCGTTGACGCACTTGATCAGGGTCGATTTGCCGGAACCGGATGGCCCGCATACCACGATCACTTCACCTTTTTTGACCTCGGTGCTGCAATCAGTCAGTACCTGGAAGTCCCCATACCACTTGTTGATGCTTTTGATAGAGATCATACGGCGAACCTTTTTTGCAGACGCTTGACCAGCAGCGAGGCGGAAAAGCTGATGATGAAGTACACGAGACCCGCGAAAATCAGGAACTCATTGGAGCGGCCAATGATGTCGCCACTGGCGCGCGAAGCATTGAGGAAGTCCACCAGGCCGACGGCGTAGACCAGCGAGGTGTCCTGAAACAGGATGATGCTCTGTTGCAGCAACAGCGGTGTCATCTTGCGGAACGCTTGCGGCAGGATGATCAGGCGCATCATCTGGCCGTACGTCATGCCCAGCGCCTGGGCAGCGCCCATCTGACCCTTGGGTATCGACTGCACACCGGCACGGACGATTTCGCAGAAGTACGCCGCTTCGAACATCATGAACGCCACGATGCAGGAGGCGAACGCGCCGATCGGCGTGTCTTCGCCAGTGATCCAGCGCAGCACGAACGGTACCGCCAGGTAGAACCAGGTGATCACCAGCAGCAACGGGATCGAGCGGAAGTAGTTAACGTAGGCGCCGGCCAGGTTCGACAGCAGTTTGTTGTGCGACAGACGGCACAGCGCCAGGATAGTGCCGAGGATGATCCCGCCGATCACGCCCATGACCATCAGCTTGAGGGTCATGACCATGCCGTTCCACAGACCCGGCAGGGACGGGATGATGCCCGAGAAGTCGAATTCCATCATTTACCCCCTACGGAAATCAGGCCCGGTACGGCGACTTTCTTCTCGACCAGACGCATCAGCAACATCAGGCTCATGTTCAGGGTGAAGTAGATCAGCGTGGCCAGGGTGAAGGCTTCGAACAGGTTGGCGGAGAACTCGGCGGTCTGTTTGGTTTGCGCGAGCAATTCCATCAAACCGATCAGCGAGGCCACGGAGGTGTTCTTGAAGACGTTCAGGAATTCCGAGGTGAGTGGCGGAATGATGATCCGGTAGGCCTGGGGCAGCAGCACGTTCCAGTAGATCTGTGGCAGCTTGAAACCCATGGCGCGGGCCGCGGATTCCTGGCCTTTTGGCAGCGCCTGGATACCGGTGCGCACCTGTTCGCAAACGCGGGCGGTAGTGAACAGGCCCAGGCACACGACGACGCTGAGGAAGGCCGAGGTGGTCGGGTTCAGATCCTGCTTGTACCACTCTTGCAAGTCGGCCGGCAGCAGGTCAGGTACCAGGAAGTACCAGATGAACAGCTGAACCAGCAGCGGCACGTTACGGAAGAGTTCGACGTAGCAGGTGGCGATGCCCGATACGATGCGGTTCGGCACGGTACGCATGACGCCCAGGATCGAACCCAGTGTCAGGGCGATGATCCAGGCCGCGATGGCGATGCCGATGGTCCACGCCAGACCGGTCACGTACCAGTCGAGATAGGTCTCGCTGCCCACGCCGGTGGACTTGAAGAACACGCCCCAGTCCCAGTTGTAATTCATTAGGGTCTCCCCTCAGATCGATCGATATACAAATGCCCGCTTGGGGAAGCTCCGTTCCCGCCTGAACCTTGAAGATCAGGCACACACGATCGGCTCGACAGCCACCGGTCCGAGTGTTTCCAGAAATGCCAGCAGGGAGTGACAACCTCCTGAAAGGACGCAGGCCCTCTCAGGAGATAAGGTTAGTCAGAAATCAGGACTTCTTGTCGTCAGCCGCTTTATCAGTCGGATTGGCGATAAGGGCCTTGAGCTCGTCGCTCATCGGGAAGTTCAGGTTCAGGCCTTTTGGCGGGATTGGCTGCATGAACCATTTTTCGTAGATCTTGTTGATCTCGCCCGATGCGTAGGTGGCCTTGATGGCGTCATCCACAGCCTTTTTGAACGGCTCGTCGCCTTTGCGCACCATGCAGCCGTAGATTTCGTACGACTGTGGCGTGCCGGTCACGGCCCAGTCACTGGCTTTCTTGGCCTTGGCCGCTTCACCGGCCAGCAGGGCGTCGTCCATCATGAAGGCCACGGCACGGCCGGTTTCCAGCATCTGGAAGGACTCGCCATGGTCTTTGGCGGAGATGACGTTCATGCCCATCTGCTTGTCGGCATTCATCGCCTTGAGGATGCGCTCGGACGTGGTGCCAGCGGTGGTCACGACGTTCTTGCCTTTCAGGTCGTCGAAATCCTTGTACTTGGAGTCTGCCTTGGACAGCAGACGGGTACCGATTTCGAAGATGCCGACGGAGAAGTCAACTTGCTGCTGACGCTCGACGTTGTTGGTGGTGGAACCGCACTCGAGGTCCACGGTGCCGTTCTGCACCAGCGGGATACGGGTTTGCGAAGTCACCAGGTTGTATTTGACCTGGAGGTTGGGCATGTCCAGGTCTTTTTTGATGGCTTCGACGACTTTCAGCTGGATGTCGTGGGAGTAGCCGACCGGTTTGCCGGAAGCGTCTGCAATGTAGGAAAACGGAATGGAAGCGTCGCGATGGCCCAGGGTGATGGTGCCGGACTCTTTGATCTTCTTCAGGGTGCCGGTGAGTTCGGCGGCGAAAACTGGCGTGCTGATCAGAGCGGCAGCAATGGCTGCGCCCAGGATATGGGGAACGATGCGCATCAAATTTTCCTCGACATTGTTTTTTTTATGGAGCCAGTTCACCGGCCCTTTTGTGCTGCAGCTACCTGAGCGCTATTGAGTGTGTGCGCAAAGGTCATTCATCGAAGAAGTGTAGAGCATGACTCGTGCCAGACCAGTCTGAAATGGTCAAAGCATTGATTAATAAGGAAATTAAATTTTTATGGCGCTGATATTCCGATTGAAAGATCCGGTTAACCGAACCGACCGGCAGGTCGCGTTCGGAAAACCGAATGGTGAGCTTGTAATGCATTGCTTTTCGTAGGAGCCGGCTTGCTGGCGATAGCGCTCTCGAGGTCGCCATCGTCGGAACGCCGCCCGCAGCAAGCCGGCTCCTACGGGGTGACAGTCACGGATATTTGCGTTTGTCCGGCGCTGGCGGGAAGTACTGGTACAACCAGGTTTCACTTAACGTGCGGTCATTGGTACGGATGAACAGACGCAGCTCGACGGGCTCGACGCTGTCGTTGGTCGGGTACCAGTCAAACAGGATGCGGTAGCCCTTGATGTCGTCGAGTTTCAGAATGCTGAAATCCTTGACCTCGCCGTTCGAGCAGGTCACGACCGGCTCGATGCCCGTCCCTTCCGGCAGGCGGTCCAGGCCGCCGCCGTTGAAGTCCACGGCAAAGCGTCGCGCCCAGACCGGCGGATAGTGTTCGCCCGGCGCCCAGCCCTCGGTGAAACCGCCCATCCCCGAACGGGTCGCCTGCACCCGCGCCAGTGGCGTGCTGACCGGCGGCAATGCGCTCCAGTAGAGCTTGTAGCCGTAGTTCAGCGAATCGCCGGCGGCCACCGGTTTTTTCGGTGTCCAGAAGGCGACGATGTTGTCCATGGTTTCGCCGGTCGTTGGAATTTCCAGCAGGTCGATCGAGCCTTCGCCCCACGCGGTGGTGGGCTCGACCCACAGGCTCGGGCGGCGGCTGTACCAGTCGACCGTGTCCTGATAGCTGGCGAATTCGTGATCGGTCTGCACCAGGCCGAAGCCTTTCGGGTCTTTGTCGGCGAAAGCGTTGAACTGCAACGTGGCCGGGTTGTTCAGCGGGCGGCAGATCCACTCGCCGTTGCCGCGCCACATGGCCAGTCGATCCGAGTCGTGGATTTGCGGGTGAATGGTGTCGCACATCCGGCGCTCGTGGGTGCCGCAGCTGAACATGCTGGTCATCGGCGCGATGCCCAGTTGATCGATGGCGGTACGCGCATTGACGTGGGCGTCGACCTCCATCACCACGCGTTCAGCCTGGCAATCGATATCAAAGCGATAGGCGCCGGTGGCGCTCGGCGAGTCGAGCAGGGCGTAGACCACGAAGCGGGTGCTGTTCTTGTCCGGGGTTTCGAACCAGAACTTGGTGAAGTCGGGGAATTCTTCACGCTTCTTGGCGTAAGTGTCGATGGCCAGGCCACGAGCCGACAGGCCATATTGGCCAGTGGCGTCCACCGCACGGAAATAGCTGGCGCCGAGGAAGGACACCACATCGTGCTTGTCCAGTTCCGGGGCCTTGAACAGTTTGAAACCCGAGAAACCCAAGTCACCCTTGAGCTGCGCGGTATCGACCGTGGTGTTTTCATAGTTGAACAGCGAAGGACGGAAATGCACCTCGCGGGCCATCCGGGTTTTCGGGTCGACGCTGTACATGCGCACCGGTTGCTTGAAACCCATGCCGACGTGGAAGAACTGCACGTCCAGTTGGCCCTTGAGGTCCTTCCACAACGAATGATTGCCGTCGTAGCGGATCGCATTGAAGTTCTGCGGGGTCATGGTCGCCAGCGTCGGCGGCAGCACCTGTTTGGTGTCCTGATAGCGATTGCTGGCCAGTTGCTTGGCCTGCACTTTCAGCGCTTCGAAATCAAAGGCCCTGGCCTCGCCATCGGCGGTGTCAGACGCGGCCCAGGCCCGGGCGGCCAGCAGACCGGTGGCCGAAAGACCGGTGTAAGCCGCAATGGCCATGGACGCTTTGAGCAAATTCCTGCGATGCATAAATACAACCTGTCGTGAACAATCCCGCGCCGTTCCTGGCACGTGCTGGATCAGAAATATCGGTTCGGACATGCCTTCGGCCAAACACAACGGACTTTTAAACAGATGCCCAACAGCTTAAACCGTTCGATTGCAGAGCAAAATTGATTGATGGCAAGACGCTGGCGCTGGAATGAAACAAGAAGTGTCGGGAAAGATTTCCGACAGCGTCTTCTGAATTACAGGGCATTTCTGCTTTTTTCGACTAATTACTCTAAAAACCACTTTTCAGCGCCCGGATTATTTCTATCCTGTGTACATGACCGGTTTATGCCCTTCGGGCCGGTGCGGTTCAGTTGGCACGAGGCGCTGCTGAAAAAGGGTGAGGGCGATGCGGTTTCTGAAGTTTTCTTTGACGTAGAGAAGGACATCGTCCATGTCGAAAGTACAAGGCATCACTGAAATGTTGGGAATCTTTCCGTGCCTGGCCATGGGACGACGAAGGCGCCGATTGAATTCCGAAGAGCTGAAACTGGTGGAGCGCTATCGGGAACTGTCGGAAAGCGACCGGATCGCGATGAGGTATCTGGTGGATGCGATGAGGAGTGTTTCGCGGTTTTGAAAAGGAGGGGCATTCAGTCGCAGCAAAGTTGTCGCGGCTGGGTGCTTTTTTACCAATCTTGCGAGCGCTCCATTCGCTGATGCAGCACTCGCAAAACTTGAATTTGCCCATGGGTAAATCGGTATGGGGCAATGAAGGGATAACGATCTAGTACCAGCTCTCGCACATCGGGCATGACGGAAGGTCTGCCTGAACCGGGAAACAGTTCCAGTTGTTGGAACGACTGCAAGATCGTCGAGATGATCTTTATGGCGGACTCCGCGCCAACAGACGCTCGGTAGTGCTCATGAATATTGTCGAGGTCGCTTTCAGCTTTTTCCGTCAGTACTACTTTCGGCACGTTTTTCCCACTTAGCCTTCACGGCGTCCAGATCGGTGAGTTTTCCAGCATCGGCATCGGCGATACCCTCGCAGATGGCTTGTAGATGCCAGGACTCGGCTTCCACATATCGAACCAGTGCACGTTTGAGATGATATTGACGGTCGCGATCAGTGGCTGCGGCCAGTTGATCTAACTGTTGAGCCAGAAGCTCTTCCACGCGAAAAGATAAAACGGGCGAGGCCATAGCGGCTTTCCTCAATGTGTATACGCTGTAAACTACGTAAACACCCTAGGTTGTGCCGTGATGTTCGTCAACCCTCACCACGTGCTTGGGTAGAAGACACTCTAGCCAGTGATACCGCAGTGGACGTAGGGGAAATGTTGCGAGTGATTGCCTTGTAAGCAGATTGTCCTGGCATTGAGGCAGACGCAGTTATCGACTCGCCTTTCATTTCACATCTCTCCGGATGCTGCAATGCTGTGGTCATACGGCAAACGGGGCAGGCTGTGGCGTCTGCCCCGTGGTCATTAACGACTCAAGCCTCAGCGGCAGGTGCCTGCAACCGGATAGGGACGTTGCACCTGCATCAACTCAGGCATGTCGCGCCATTTGACCCAGGCGTGATGTTGGTAATGCAGCAAGGGCACTGAAACTCCAGCCCAATTCAGGGAACTCAGGCTTGGCAGGTTTTCCACAGGCGCTGATTTCGCATCACGTAGCGAGGGGATGACTTCGTTGCTCAGCCATTGGCGCAGGTTGCGGTTTTCCGGGACGAAGTGGTGAACCAGCAGGGCGTACATGCCTGACTCACTGATCATCAGTGCTTCGACCGTTTTGCCGTCCTTGCGCAGCCAGACGCTGCGACGCTGGTCGGGGTCGAGTTTCAAGGTGAGGCGTTCATTGAGCGGTTTGCCCATCAGGCGACCAAGGTCCTGGGCGCAGAACCAGGCTTGGTTGTCTTGCATGAAGGCGTGGAGGAAACGGTTGTGGCGGGTAAAGACGGTGGGAGTGAAATAAGGAAGGGGCGAGTCTTGAAAGTGCATTGGCATGGCGTGATTTTCCGTTTTGACTTGGAAAGTCGCCCCCAACCCTTCGACGGGTTGGGTGGCGGACCGAGTGGCGTTCGAAGTCGGGACACTTCCAGGTCAAAACGGAAGCCGAAAGGCCCGCGCCACACGGCCCGCCATAATGCAGAACTGAAGGCATAAAGCAGCCACAGTCCTATGGGGGCACACGAGCACCGTTTTGACTTGTTCCGGCTTCGACTCCGGGCCGCTGATTTGGCAGCGACGGAACAAAGCCTATCGGTCAGGCACTCGCGGCGCCAAGTCTACTCTGGCGACGCGTGTCGTAGGAATCGAGGGTTTTTCAGGAAGGTTGCATCTGTAGGAATTTCCTGTTTTTGCACTTGCTACAGAGAAGCGGCACCTGAGGTGCAGTTTTTCAGTTAGTTATTCGAATATTGGGAATACGTAATCCTACGATCAGCGGCGGTTACAGAGGTGACGGGGCCTTGGGGGCGCCGCCCGGATCGGTGGTTATTGTTTTGTTTTCTTTGGGGTGGAGCCTGGTGGTGCGTACTGCCGGTTTCTGCCTTGAAACCGAGGTGACCCCTATCGCTGGCAAGCCAGCTCCTACAGGTTTTGTGTGAGTCAGGAACGACGCGGACGTGTAGGAGCCGGCTTGCTGGCGATGCTTTTTCTTAGTGCTTGAACATCACATGCCGAACGACGGTGTAGTCCTCCAGCCCATACATGGACATGTCCTTGCCGTAGCCGGACAATTTCTGACCGCCGTGGGGCATTTCGCTGACCAGCATGAAGTGCGTATTCACCCAGGTGCAGCCGTACTGCAAACGGGCGGATAGGCGATGGGCGCGGCCGACGTCGGCGGTCCACACGGAAGAGGCGAGGCCGTAGTCCGAATCGTTGGCCCAGCCCAGCACTTGTGCTTCATCGGTGAATTTGGTGACCGACACCACCGGCCCGAACACTTCGCGACGGACGATTTCGTCGTCCTGTTGCGCGTCGGCCAGCACGGTCGGTTCGAAGAAGAATCCATTGCCCTCAACCGCTTTGCCGCCAGTGATCAAACGAATGTGCGGCTGAGCGATGGCGCGCTCGACGAAACCGGCCACGCGGTCGCGGTGTTGCGCGGTGATCAGTGGGCCGAGTTCGGTGGACGGGTCATCCTGCAAGCCGTACTTGATGCTGCTGACGGCCGCGCCAAGCTTCTCGACGAATTTCTCGTAGATGCCTTCCTGGGCATAGATGCGGCAAGCAGCGGTGCAGTCTTGCCCGGCGTTGTAGAACCCGAAGGTGCGGATGCCTTCGACGGCGGCGTCGATGTCGGCGTCGTCGAAGATGATCACCGGGGCTTTGCCGCCCAGTTCCATGTGCATGCGTTTAACGGTGTCGGCGGTGCTGGAAATGATGTTCGAACCGGTGGCAATCGAACCGGTCAGCGATACCATGCGTACTTTCGGGTGAGTGACCAGTGGGCTGCCGACGGTAGGACCACGGCCGAACACCAGGTTGAGCACGCCGGCCGGGAAAATCTCCGACGCCAGTTCGGCCAGACGCAGGGCGGTCAGCGGGGTTTGTTCCGACGGCTTGAGCACCACGGTATTACCGGCGGCGAGGGCCGGGGCGATTTTCCAGGCGACCATCATCAACGGGTAGTTCCACGGCGCGATGGAAGCGATCACGCCCACCGGATCGCGGCGGATCATCGAGGTGTGACCGGGCAGGTACTCGCCACCGGCCGAACCGCTCATGCAACGGCTGGCGCCGGCGAAGAAACGGAACACGTCGGCAATCGCCGGGATCTCGTCGTTCAGCGCAGCACTGTAAGGCTTGCCGCAGTTGTCCGATTCCAGTTTGGCCAACTCTTCGCTGTGGGCTTCGATGACGTCGGCGAGTTTGAGCAGCAGCAGCGAACGCTCTTTCGGCGGGGTTTGCGACCAACTGTCGAATGCGGCGTCGGCGGCGCGTACGGCGGCATCGACCTGGGCTTCGCTGGCTTCGTTGATTTCCACCAGCACACGACCCAGCGCGGGGTTGAACACCGCTTGGGCGGGGCCTTCGCCGTTGAGCAGTTGGCCGTTGATCAAGAGTTTGGTTTGCATGGCATGTGTCCTCTTACAGACGATTGTTTTTTTCTGTGGAAGCCGGTTCTCCTGTAGGAGCTGGCTTGCCAGCGATGGCGTCATCAGATCCAGCATCTAAGCCGGTTGACCTACCGCTATCGCCAGCAAGCCGGCTCCTACAAGGTTTTTTTCCACAGTTGGAAAAGGTTGTCGGTTACTTGCCGCCGCTGCCCGCAACGCTTTCGCCGCCACGGGTCAGGTAATAGGCGCCAAGGATCGGCAGCATGGTCACTATCATCACCAGCATCGCCACGACGTTGGTCACCGGCACGTCCCGTGGGCGGCTGAGCTGGTTGAGCAGCCACAGCGGCAGGGTGCGTTCATGGCCGGCAGTGAAGGTGGTGACGATGATTTCGTCGAACGACAGCGCAAACGCGAGCATGCCGCCGGCCAGCAACGCCGAGCCGAGGTTCGGCAGGATGATGTAGCGGAAGGTCTGCCAACCGTCGGCGCCGAGGTCCATCGAGGCCTCGATCAAACTGTGGGAAGTGCGACGCAAGCGGGCGATGACGTTGTTGTAGACGATCACCACACAGAAGGTCGCGTGGCCGACGATGATGGTGAACATCCCCGGCTCGATCCCCAGTGTTTTGAACGTCGCCAGCAACGCGATACCGGTGATGATCCCCGGCAGCGCAATCGGCAGGATCAGCATCAGCGAGATGCCTTGCTTGCCGAAGAAGTCGCGGCGATACAATGCCGCCGAAGCCAACGTGCCGAGCACCATGGCGATCAGCGTGGCAATCGAGGCAATCTGCAACGACAGCTTGATCGCTTCCAGCACGTCCGGCCGCGAGAACGCCACGCCGATCCACTTCCAAGTGAAGCCCTTGGGCGGAAAGCTGAACGCTGCATCTTCGGTATTGAAGGCGTACAGGAAGATGATCAGGATCGGGAAGTGCAGAAACACCAGCCCGCCCCAAGCGGCGATTTTCAGACCCAGTGAAGCCTTTTCAGAGTGCATCGAAGGCCCCCAGACGTTTGACGATGGACAGGTAAATGGCGATCAGCACGATCGGCACCAGAGTGAAGGCGGCCGCCATTGGCATGTTGCCGATGGCGCCTTGCTGGGCGTACACCATGCTGCCGACGAAGTAGCCGGGCGGGCCCACCAGTTGCGGCACGATGAAATCGCCCAGGGTCAGCGAAAACGTGAAGATCGAACCGGCGGCAATGCCCGGGATCGACAGCGGCAGAATCACTTGCATGAAGGTCTGGCGCGGCTTGGCGCCGAGGTCGGCGGAGGCTTGCAGCAGCGATGGCGGCAGACGTTCCAGCGAGGCCTGGATCGGCAGGATCATGAACGGCAGCCAGATGTAGACAAACACCATGAAGCGGCCCAGGTGCGAGGTCGACAAGGTGCTGCCGCCCACGCCCGGAATGCCCAGCACGAATTGCAAAACCGGCTCCAGCCCCAGGTGCTGCACGAACCACTGCGCCACGCCGCCCTTGGCCAGCAGCAACGTCCAGGCGTAGGCCTTGACGATGTAACTGGCCCACATCGGCATCATCACGGCGATGTAGAAAAACGCCTTGGTCTTGCCGGTGGTGTAACGCGCCATGTAGTAGGCAATCGGGAACGCGACGATGGCGCTGGCAATCGACACGACAATCGCCATGCCCAAGGTGCGCAGGATGATGTCGAAGTTCGACGGCTGGAACAGCGCGGCGAAGTTCGCCAGCGTCAGGTCCGGCGTGACCGCCATGGTGAAGTCATCGAAGGTGTAGAAACCTTGCCAGAGCAAAGTCAGCAATGAGCCCAGGTAGATCGCGCCGAACCACAGCAACGGCGGCACCAGCAGCATCGACAGGTACAGGTTCGGCCGGCGATACAACAGGTTGGAAAACCTGCGCAGTGGCGAGCCGCCCGAGGGGGATTGAGAAACAGCCAAGGTGTTCATGTCACACCCCGCCGACAACGGTGTCGTGCAACTGGACCATCGCTTCACGCGCCCAGCGTGCGCTGAGTCGTTGCCCGGTCTGGTGCTGCGCGCTGGTATCCAGCCACTGGTTGTTGGCCTGGCTGATGTTCAGGGTCTGGCCGTTTTCCAGTTTTAGTTCATAGCGCGTGGCGCTGCCCTGGTACTGGATGTCGTGCAGCAAACCGCTGACTTCGATTTCGTGGCTGGCCAGCGGACCCTCGGCGAAACGCACGTGTTCCGGACGAATCGAGAACGGCTGCGGATTGCCACTGAGCTGCTTGGCCAGGTCACCGCGAATCACGTTGGAGGTTCCGACGAACTCTGCCACGAAGGTAGTCGCCGGTTTCATGTACAGGTTGCGCGGGGTGTCGACCTGTTCGATGCGACCCTTGTTGAACACCGCCACACGGTCGGACATCGACAGCGCTTCGGTCTGGTCGTGGGTGACGAAGATGAAGGTGATGCCGAGCTGGCGTTGCAGCTTCTTCAATTCGCTTTGCATTTGCTCGCGCAGCTTCAGGTCCAGCGCGCCGAGCGGTTCGTCGAGCAGCAAAACCCGTGGACGATTAACCAAGGCACGGGCCAGGGCCACACGCTGGCGCTGGCCGCCGGAGAGCTGTACCGGCTTGCGGTCGCCGTAGCCGCCGAGGGCAACCATGTCGAGGGCTTCTTCGGCTCGTTTCAGACGTTCAGCTTTGCCCACGCCTTTGACTTTCAGGCCGTAGGCGACGTTGTCGCGAACGTTCATGTGCGGGAACAGCGCGTAATCCTGGAACACGGTGTTCACGTCGCGCTGGTACGGCGGCAGGCCGGCGGCCTCTTCGCCATGAATACGGATGGAACCTGCGCTCGGTTGCTCAAACCCGGCGATCAGGCGCAAGCAGGTGGTTTTGCCCGAGCCGGAAGGCCCCAGCATGGAGAAGAACTCGCCGTCCTGGATGTCGATGGAAACCCGGTCTACGGCTTTCACTTCGCCGAATAGACGGGAAACGTTAGTGAATTGGACTGCAAGCGTCATGGTGCGGTGCTCCAAAAAGGCGAGGGCTGTCGCAGCGGCCCTGCCTGGACTTCTGAAAAATCTGAATCGGTAGAGAAGAGCGCTTCGCGCTCTATCGCTGGCAAGCCAGCTCCTACAGGGGTACGTGGACTGTGTAGGAGCCGGCTTGCTGGCGATAAGGTCCGAAGGACCTTCAGGCGTTAACGACCGCCCATGATCGCGATGTAATCCTGGGTCCAGCGGCTGTACGGCACGAACTTGCCGCCTTCAGCCTGCGGGGTTTTCCAGAAGGCGATCTTGTCGAACTGATCGAAACCGTTGGTCTTGCAGCCTTCGGCGCCGAGCAGTTCACTGCCCTTGCACGCTGCCGGCACCGCTGGCAACGAACCGAACCACGCCGCTACGTCGCCCTGGACT
Source organism: Pseudomonas sp. Irchel s3f7 (assembly GCF_900187615.1). Lineage (GTDB taxonomy): Bacteria > Pseudomonadota > Gammaproteobacteria > Pseudomonadales > Pseudomonadaceae > Aquipseudomonas. The sequence goes on from NZ_FYDO01000016.1 coordinate 126,899, forward strand.
TTCGGTTGCAGCGACCAGTCCATCCACTTGTAGGCGCAGTTCGGGTGCTTGGCTTCGGCGTGCAGCATGGTGGTGTCGGCCCATCCGGTGGCGCCTTCTTTCGGGATGGTCGAAGCGATCGGCTGCTTCTCGTTCATCAGGCCGTTGACCTGATAAGGCCAGGCACCGGAGGCGACTACGCCTTCGTTCTTGAAGTCGCTCATTTGCACGGTGGTGTCATGCCAGTAGCGGTGGATCAGCGGCTGCTGGGCGCGCAACAGATCGAGCACGGCCTTGTACTGTGCCTCGGTCAGTTCGTAGGGGTTCTGGATACCCAGTTCCGGTTTGGTTGACTTGAGATACAGCGCCGCGTCGGCGATGTAGATCGGGCCGTCATAGGCCTGCACACGACCCTTGTTCGGCTTGCCGTCCGGCAGGTTTTCCGCGTTGAACAACACACCCCAGGTGGTAGGCGGGGTCTTGAATACGTTGGTGTTGTACATCAGCACGTTCGGGCCCCACTGATACGGGGTGCCATAGGTTTGATTGTTGACCACGTACCACGGCGCATCCTTGAGGCGAGGGTCGAGGCTCTTCCAGTTCGGGATCAGCGCGGTGTTGATCGGCTGCACACGCTTGCCGACGATCAGGCGCAGGGACGCGTCGCCGGATGCCGTCACCAGGTCGTACCCACCCTTGGCCATCAGGCTGACCATTTCATCGGAAGTGGCGGCGGTTTTCACATTGACCTTGCAGCCGGTTTCCTTCTCGAAACCGGTGACCCAGTCGTAGGCCTTGTCGCTCTCGCCACGTTCGATGTAGCCGGGCCACGCCACAATATCCAGCTGACCTTCGCCGGCGCCGACCGCTTTGAGCGGCTCGGCGGCCTGGACACTGACGCTGGCCAGCAGCGCGGTGGTGATTGCACTGAGCAGTGCGGTCTTGTGCACGAACATGGGGTATCCCTCTTCTTTAAATTATGGTCGGGGCAGTTTTTGAACGTGGTTTTCAACGTCGTAAACAAGATCCTGCAGGAGCAGGCTCGCCGGCGATGAGTCCCTCAAACCTTGCGGTCTCCTGATGGACGCCATCGCTGGCAAGCCAGCGCCTACAAGGGCACCGCTTTGTTCCAACGTTTCAACATCAATGCCTTTACGGCTGATTGTTAGCGTAGTGCTCTTTTACAAATGCTGTCCGTGGCGCGCCATGATGTGCCGCACCACGCTGTAGTCCTGGAGCGAGTCGCTGGACAGGTCTTTGCCGTAGCCGGAGCGTTTCAAACCGCCGTGGGGCATTTCGCTGACCAGCATGAAATGGCTGTTGATCCAGGTGCAGCCGTACTGCAACCGGGCAGCGACCTGCATGGCCTTGTCGAGGTTCTGGGTCCAGACCGACGAGGCCAGGCCGTATTCCGAATCGTTGGCCCAATCCACCGCTTGTTCGAGTTGATCGAAACGGGTCACGGTAACCACCGGCCCGAACACTTCGCGCTGGACGATTTCATCGTTCTGTTTGCAGCCTGCGAGCAAGGTCGGCTGGTAATAGAAGCCAGCGCCGGAATGCACGGCGGCGCCGGTTACCCGTTCAATGTGCGGCTGGCCGAGGGCGCGTTCGACGAAACTGGCCACGCGGTCGCGCTGGCGGGTGCTGATCAGCGGGCCGATTTCATTGTCGGCATCGCGTTTGCCGGCAAAGCGCAGGCTGCTGACGGCTGCGCCGAGTTCGGCCACCAATCGGTCATGAATCCCGGCCTGGGCGTAGATTCGGCAGGCGGCGGTGCAGTCCTGGCCAGCGTTGTAGTAGCCGTAGGCGCGCACGCCTTCGACCACGGCTTGAATGTCGGCATCGTTGCAGACAATCACCGGGGCCTTGCCGCCGAGTTCGAGGTGGGTGCGCTTGAGCGTTTTCGAAGCGGCTTGGAGGATTTTCTGGCCGGTGACGATATCGCCGGTCAGCGACACCATGCGCACTTTAGGGTGGCTGACCAAATGGCTGCCGACGCCTTCACCGCCACCACAAATGATGTTGATCACACCGCGCGGCAGGATCTCGGCCAGCGCCGGCGCCAGGGCCAGGATCGACAGCGGCGTGTGTTCCGACGGCTTGAACACCAACGTATTGCCGGCGGCGAGGGCCGGGGCGATTTTCCACGCGGCCATCATGATCGGGTAGTTCCATGGCGCAATCGACGCCACGACCCCGATGGGATCGCGCCGGACCATGCTGGTGTAGCCAGGCATGTATTCACCGCTGAGCTGGCCAGTCTGGCAACGCACGGCACCGGCAAAGAAACGGAACACATCAACCGTAGCGCTCAGGTCATCCTGACGGGCCAGGTGCAGCGGCTTGCCACAGTTCATGGATTCGAGGCGAGCGAGCAGGTCGGCGTTTTTTTCGATGGCGTTGGCGATGTCCAGCAACAGGTTCGAGCGTTGCTGCGGCGTGGTCCGTGACCAACCGGTGAAGGCGCGGTGGGCGGCGAGGATGGCCGCTTCGACTTGTTCGGTGCTGGCTTCGGCGATCTGTGTCAGGACTTCCCCGGTGGCGGGGTTGAGAATCGGCTCGACGCAGCCTTGTCCGGCGACTAATTCACCATCGATCAACAATGCGGTGAACAACGGGGTCTGCGCGCCAGCCATTTTTCGGGTTCTCTTTTCTTGTGTGGCCATGCTGCTCCCTGTGACTGGGGCTGGCCGTCTTATATAGATGTAACAAGACTAGTGCGCGGCCCCGAGGTCGACAAATACTAAATACTGAAGGTGGCGTTCGATTAAATAGATGGCTTGCGTTTGCCGTGGGGTTGTTCACGCGCGACGGTGAGAAACGGATCCACCAACGCCGGGCGGGCGGTGCCGCGACGCCACGCCAAGCCGATATCGAGGGTCTGGTTCAGGTCGGCAATCGGCCGCGCTTCAATGATGTCGCCTTCCAGCGACCAAGGGCGGTAAGTCATGTCGGGCTGGATCGATACGCCCAAGCCGGCAGCCACCAGGCTTCGCACCGCTTCGGTCGAGGCGGTGCGCAGCGTGATGCGCGGCTGCAACGACGCGGCGGACCACATGCGTTGTGCGTTGCGGTCCATTTCATCGACGTTCAGCTGGATCAACGGCTCGCGAACCACGTCGGCGAGGTTGATGCTGTCGTGTTCCAGCAACGGATGCTGGGCCGGCAGCCACAAGCGATGGGGCGAATGAGTCAGCACCTCGGTCTGCAAGGCGTGGCGATCTTCGAGGTTGGAGAGGATCAGCACGCCGACATCAATCTCGCCGCTGACCAACAAATGCTCGATGTAGGGGCGCTCGTCTTCCATCACGCGAATTTCAACGTTGGGGTAGGCGCGCTGAAAACGGGTGAGCAAGTCCGCCAGGTAATAACCGGCCACCAGGCTGGTCACGCCGATGATCAACTGCCCGGCAACCTGGTCGGTACTCTGTTGCAGGCTGCGCTTGGCGTTATCCACCGTGGCCAGAATCAGGTGTGCCTGGCGCAGGAATTGATGGCCCTGATGGGTCAGCGTCATGCCCTTGGCGTGACGGCTGAACAGGCTGACGCCGATTTCTTCTTCCAGCTGCTGGATCGCCAGGGTCAATGTCGACTGGGAGATGAATGCCGTTTGTGCGGCAGCCGAGATCGAGCCGGTCTCGGCAACGGCGATGAAGTGGCGGATTTGACGCAGGGTCATCATGGAGAGGGTACCCGGTGGGCTGTTTTTATCGATTTGTTACAGTGTATATCGATAATTCTGAAGGAGGATTCAACCTGTCAGCGTTGACGCGCTGTCGAGCAACATCTGGAAGCACTCTCGCTGGCAGTTTTCGGGCACTTTCGATCTAGTCTGGTGGCCTGAAGGACCGGTTAAACCTTTTTATGGAGGCGCAAATGATCACCCGTGGATTGCTCGAGCAGTTACTCAAGTCTGGCCAGGACATGTTGCAAAACAAGGCCGGCAGCGTGCAGAACAAGGGGGCGAGCAGTAGCTCTGGTGGCCTTGGCAGTTTGCTTACCGGTGCCAGCGGCGGTGCATTGGCGGCGGGGGCAATGGGGTTGCTGCTGGGTAACAAGAAGGCCCGCAAGGTGGGTGGCAAGGTGGCGGTCTATGGCGGCCTCGCGGCGTTGGGCGTGATCGCCTACAAGGCTTACGGTAACTGGCAGGCCCAGCAAGGCACTGCACCGAAGACCGAACCGCAAACCCTTGACCGGTTGCCGATGGCCGAGGTCGAGCAGCACAGTCAGGCGATTCTCAAGGCGCTGGTGGCCGCGGCCAAGGCCGACGGGCATATCGATGCGCGTGAGCGCGAGCTGATCGAAGGCGCGTTCACCAAACTGGATAACGATCAGGAACTGCAACACTGGCTGCACGCCGAGCTCAACAAACCGCTGGACCCCAGCGATGTCGCCCGCGCTGCCAGGACCCCGGAAATGGCCGCCGAGATGTACATCGCCAGTGTGATGCTGGTGGATGAAGAGAGCTTCATGGAGAAATCCTATCTCGACGAGCTGGCACGGCAGCTCAAGCTGGAGCCGGGGCTGAAGGCCGAGCTGGAGAAGCAGGTTCGCCAGGCTTCGATGTAAGTTGTTTGCTTAAAAGATCGCAGCCTTCGGCAGCTCCTAAGGGATCCGCGTCATCCGAAGGCTGCGATCTTTTGCTTTGAGCCGGCCAATTCACGGCCCGTTTCTGCCGAATCGCCACTGGCGTGCCAGGCTTTTTCAGCGGGATGAGAAGCAGCGCGCAACCGTCTTATAAATGAAACACCGCCCTCGGCTATACTCCTCGCATTTCGAAATCGCCCCGAGGACTGACTGTGAAGAACTGGACGTTGCGCCAACGCATTTTGGCGAGCTTTGCGGTAATTATCGCCATCATGCTTCTGATGGTCGTCGTCTCGTATTCGCGGTTGTTGAAAATTGAAGCCGGCGAGGAACGCGTGCGTGACGACGCGATTCCCGGGGTGTATCACAGCTCCATGATCCGCAGTGCCTGGGTCGACAGTTACCTGCTGACTCAGGAGTTGCTTGGCCTCAAGAAGGGGCAGGGCATCAACGCCGAGGATGCGGCGGACTTCAAGGCATTTGAAACGCGTCTACAAGAGCAGATCGCCAACTACCGCAGTACGGTCACCACCGATGAGGACAAGACCGAGTTCGCGCTCTTCGAGCAGGACGTGCTGGACTTCAACAAGATTCAGGCCGCTGTCCTCGATCTGCACCAGCGCAACCAGGGCGATCAGGCAATTGAACTGTTCGAAACAAGGCTGACGCCTGCCTGGACAAAGGGGCGCATGAAACTCAACGATATTATTCGCGAGAACAAAGTCGTCGCCGACAACGCAATGAATGCCATTGATGACGCGGTGGCGGCGGCGAAAATCAGCATGGGTGTTTCCCTGCTGGTGGCGGTATTGGCCGCCGCGCTTTGTGGTCTGTTGTTGATGCGCGCGATCATGGCGCCGATGAATCGCATCGTGACTATCCTCGAAATCATGCGTACCGGCGACCTCAGCGGTCGTCTGAACCTGGAGCGCAAGGACGAGTTCGGCGCGGTGGAAACCGGCTTCAACGACATGATGACCGAGCTCACGTCCCTGGTGTCCCAGGCCCAGCGCTCGTCGGTGCAGGTCACCACGTCCGTCACCGAGATTGCTGCCACCTCCAAGCAACAACAGGCCACTGCCACCGAAACCGCGGCGACCACCACCGAGATCGGTGCGACCTCCCGTGAAATCGCCGCCACCTCCCGCGATCTGGTGCGCACCATGACCGAAGTGTCCACCGCCGCCGATCAGGCTTCGGTGGCCGCCGGTTCCGGCCAGCAAGGGCTGGCGCGCATGGAAGAAACCATGCATTCGGTGATGGGCGCGGCCGATCTGGTCAACGCCAAACTGGCGATCCTCAATGAGAAGGCCGGCAACATCAATCAGGTGGTCGTGACCATCGTCAAGGTGGCCGACCAGACCAACCTGTTGTCGCTCAACGCCGCCATCGAAGCTGAAAAGGCCGGTGAATACGGGCGTGGCTTTGCCGTGGTTGCCACGGAAGTGCGGCGTCTGGCGGACCAGACGGCTGTCGCCACGTACGACATCGAGCAGATGGTGCGCGAGATTCAGTCGGCGGTTTCGGCCGGGGTCATGGGCATGGACAAGTTCTCCGAAGAAGTGCGTCGCGGCATGTCAGAAGTGCAGCAGGTCGGCGAGCAGCTGTCGCAGATCATTCATCAGGTGCAGGCGCTGGCGCCGCGCGTGCTGATGGTCAACGAAGGCATGCAGGCCCAGGCCACCGGTGCCGAACAGATCAATCACGCGCTGGTGCAATTGGGTGATGCCAGCAGCCAGACGGTCGAGTCCTTGCGTCAGGCCAGCTTCGCCATCGATGAGCTGAGTCAGGTGGCCGTCGGGCTGCGCAGCGGCGTTTCGCGATTCAAAGTCTGATGAGCGAAATCACGGCTAAACGTCCTGCTGTGAAGCAGGCGTTGCACGCGTTGTTCCTGGTGTTTCGCATCGGTAGCGAACGGTATGCCCTGAAGGCCATCGAGGTGGCGGAAGTGTTGCCGTGTCTGCCGTTGAAACCGATTCCCCATACACCCGACTGGGTCGCCGGGGTGTTCGCCTATCGTGGGGCGGTGGTGCCGGTGATCGACCTGAGCGCGCTGACCTTTGGTAGGCCTGCCCTGGCACGCACCAGCACGCGACTGGTGTTGGTCAATTACCGTCCCGATGAGACCGCTGAAGCACAATTGCTCGGGCTGATTCTGGAGCAAGCCACCGACACCCTGCGTTGCGATCCGGCGGACTTTCAACCCTACGGCCTGGACAATCGCCAGACGCCTTACCTGGGGCCGGTTCGCAAGGACGAGCAAGGCTTGCTGCAATGGGTGCGGGTCGCCGATTTGCTGGACGATCAGGTTCGCGCGCTGCTGTTCCCGTCGCCGCCGTTGGACCTGGCGCTGCTTGAGGGACGGTCATGAGTAGTGATCAGCGGTTTTTCGACTTCCTCAAGGAGCGCATCGGCCTCGACGTGACGTCGGTGGGGCCGGCCATCATTGAGCGCGCCGTACGCCAGCGCAGTCAGGCTGCGCAAGCGCAGACAGTCGATGAATACTGGCTCACGTTGCAGGGATCGCGTGACGAACAGCACGCGTTGATCGAAGCGGTGATCGTCCCGGAAACCTGGTTCTTTCGTTACCCGGAATCCTTCGCTACCCTGGCCAAACTGGCGAGCAAACGCCTGGTCGAGATCAACAACTTGCGCGCACTGCGGATTCTCAGCCTGCCGTGTTCCACTGGTGAAGAGCCGTATTCGATTGCCATGGCACTGCTCGATGCCGGGCTCAAGCCGCACCAGTTCAAAGTTGACGGCATGGATGTGAGCCCGTTGTCGGTGGAAAAAGCCAGGCGGGCGGTGTATGGGAGAAACTCCTTTCGCGGTCAGGATATCGAGTTTCGTGATCGCCATTTCAGCGCCGAAGGTGAGGGCTACCGCCTCAATCAACGGGTACTCGAACAAGTGCGTTTGCAGGTCGGCAATTTGCTGGACCCGGTCTTGCTCGCCAATGAGCCGGCGTTTGATTTCGTGTTCTGCCGCAACCTGATGATCTATTTCGATCAAACGACGCAGAAGCAGGTATTCGAGGTGCTCAAGCGCCTGACCCACGTCGACGGTGTGCTGTTTATCGGGCCGGCCGAGGGCGGTCTGCTGGGGCGTTTTGGTATGCGTTCGATGGGTATCGCGCAGTCCTTTGCTTTCAGTCGGCAAGGGGCGCCGGAGCCATTGCCGCTGCCGACGTTGGTTCCCGCGCCGTTACCGGTGCCATCGGTGCCGCGCAGTCGCCCCTCGACCGTGGTGCGCAACCGTCCGTTTGCCAGCGCCGAACCCGCGGTTTTTGCGCCAAAAACGTCGGTCTCCGACACCGTCGCATTGCTGGCGAACATCGGAGCCCTGGCCAACGAAGGCAAAAGTGCCGAAGCGCGAGCCGCCTGTGAACGCTATTTGCGCAGCCATGAACCCGTGGCCCAGGTGTTCTGCTGGTTGGGGCTGCTCAGCGATGTGGCCGGCAATGCCTTCGAAGCCCAGGGGTTTTACCGCAAGGCGTTGTACCTCGAACCGCAACATCCCGAAGCGTTGATGCACCTGGCGGCGTTGCTGCAAGCCCAGGGCGACACGGCGGGTGCCAGACGATTGCAGGAGCGTGCCGCCCGCAGCACACGCGCCGCCGACAGTGAGCGTAAACGATGATTGTCTCCGACACCTTTAGCGTCAGCCGGGATGCCCAGGCCATCGACGACTGCTGGAACCGCATCGGTATCCATGGGGACACGTCTTGCCCGCTATTGAGCGAGCATATCCATTGCCGCAACTGCGCGGTGTATTCGGCGGCGGCGACGCGTTTGCTGGATCGTTATGCGTTGCAGCAGGAAGATCGCGGGCACGTGTCCGTCGCGCTCGAGAGTGAGGTCAAAACTCGGTCGCTGTTGATGTTCCGCCTCGGCGAAGAATGGCTCGGACTGGCCACGCGCAGTCTGGTGGAGGTGGCGCCGCTGCAAGCGATTCATTCCTTGCCCCACCAGCGTTCCCGGGCCTTGCTCGGCGTGGCGAATGTGCGCGGTGCGCTGGTGGCGTGTCTGTCGTTGGTGGATTTGCTCGGGCTCGAAGACGCCGGCAGCGTGGCAACCGGTGCGCGAGTCATGCCGCGCATGTTGATCATCGCGGCTCACGGCGGGCCGGTCGTGGTGCCGGTGGACGAAGTTGACGGGATTCACGCCATTGATGAGCGCATCCTTGATGCCGCGTCGCAGTCGGGGACCCAGGCCAGTGCCAAGTACACCCGGGGCGTGTTGCCATTCAAAGGTCGCAGCCTGCGCTGGCTGGATGAAGAACAGCTACTGTCCGCCGTGACCCGGAGCCTCACATGACCCCCGACCAAATGCGTGACGCCTCTTTGCTGGAGCTGTTCAGCCTGGAGGCCGAAGCCCAGACCCAGGTGCTGAGCACCGGCCTGCTGGCACTGGAACGCGATCCGACCCAGGCCGATCACCTTGAGTCGTGCATGCGCGCGGCGCACTCGCTCAAGGGCGCGGCACGAATTGTCGGCGTCGATGCGGGCGTCAGCGTCGCTCATGTGATGGAGGACTGCCTGGTCAGTGCCCAGGAAGGGCGTCTGCTGCTGAGTCCCGAACACATTGATGCGTTGCTGCAAGGCACCGATTTGCTGATGCGCATCGCCACGCCGAACAACAATCCGGCGTCGTTGAACATCGACGCCTACGTGGCGTTGATGGCGCGGCTGCTGGACCCGGCAGCCCCGCTGGCGGTCGCCGCTTCGGTGGTGGCCGAGTTACAGCTCGAGGCGCCCGCGCCCACGATCGAAGCCCCGGCGCCGGACGTAGAACCCGCGCCAGCGCCTGCACCGCGCAAAACCAAGCGCGCCACCGAAAACGGCGAACGGGTCCTGCGTGTCACGGCCGAGCGCCTTAACAGCTTGCTCGATTTGTCGAGCAAGTCCCTGGTGGAAACCCTGCGGCTCAAACCGCACCTGGCAACCATGCAGCGGCTCAAGCGCATGCAGAGCAACGGCCTGCGCGCGCTGGAGAATCTCAACGTGCACCTCAAGGATCACGCCTTGAGTCTGGAAGCACGGGAATCGCTCGAAGATGCGCGGCGGTTGCTGGCGGAATCCCAGCAATTGCTGGTGGCGAAAAATGCCGAACTCGATGAGTTCGCCTGGCAGGCCAGTCAGCGCGCGCAGGTGTTATATGACACGGCACTGGCCTGTCGCATGCGGCCGTTCGCCGATGTGTTGACCGGGCAAGCGCGCATGGTCCGCGATCTGGGACGCGACTTGGGCAAGCAAGTGCGGCTGGAGATCGAGGGCGAGAAAACCCAGGTCGATCGCGACGTGCTGGAAAAGCTCGAAGCGCCGCTGACCCATTTGCTGCGCAACGCAGTCGATCACGGCATCGAAACCCCGGAACAACGCCTGCTGGCGGGCAAACCGGCGGAAGGCGTGATCCGTTTGCGTGCCTCCCATCAGGCCGGCCTGTTGGTGCTGGAATTGAGCGATGACGGCAATGGCGTCGATCTGGAAAAGGTCCGTCGCAGCATCGTTGAACGCAATCTCTCACCGTCTGAAACGGCCGCTCAGTTAAGTGAAGACGAGCTGCTGACGTTCCTGTTCCTGCCGGGCTTCAGCCTGCGCGACACCGTTACGGAAGTCTCCGGGCGCGGCGTCGGGCTGGACGCGGTGCAACACATGGTCCGCCAGTTGCGCGGCGCGGTGGAGCTGGAACAAACGGCGGGCGAGGGCAGCCGTTTTCATCTCGAGGTACCGCTGACCTTGTCGGTGGTGCGCAGCCTGGTGGTGGAAGTCGGCGCTGAGGCTTACGCCTTCCCGTTGGCTCACATCGAACGCATGTGCGACCTGGAACCCTCGGACATCGTGCAGGTCGAGGGGCGTCAGCATTTCTGGCATGAAGGCCGGCATGTCGGCCTCGTGGCGGCCAGCCAATTGTTGCAGCGTCCGGCGAGCCAGAGCGACCAGCAAACCCTGAAAGTCGTGGTGATTCGCGAGCGCGATGCGATCTACGGCGTGGCGGTCGAGCGCTTTATCGGCGAGCGGACCTTGGTGGTGCTGCCACTGGATGAGCGTTTGGGCAAGGTGCAGGACATTTCTGCCGGAGCCTTGCTCGATGACGGTTCGGTGGTGCTGATCGTCGACGTCGAAGACATGCTGCGCTCGGTGGACAAACTGCTCAATACCGGGCGCCTGGAGCGCATTGCGCGTCACAGCAGTCAGGTGGTCGAAGCGGCTCGCAAACGGATTCTGGTGGTCGACGATTCCCTGACCGTGCGAGAGTTGCAACGCAAGCTCTTGCTCAATCGCGGCTACGATGTGGCCGTCGCGGTGGACGGCATGGATGGCTGGAACGCCCTGCGTTCGGAGGCATTCGATCTGTTGATCACGGACATTGATATGCCGCGCATGGACGGCATCGAGCTGGTCACGTTGCTGCGTCGGGATACGCGTCTGCAATCGCTGCCGGTGATGGTGGTGTCCTACAAGGATCGCGAGGAAGATCGCCGTCGTGGACTGGATGCCGGAGCCGACTATTATTTGGCCAAGGCCAGTTTTCATGATGACGCCTTGCTCGATGCAGTCGTCGAGCTCATTGGAGGAGCAAGGGCATGAGGATTGCAATCGTCAACGATATGCCCATGGCGGTAGAGGCCTTGCGCCGCGCCCTGGCGTTCGAGCCGTCGCATCAGGTGGTCTGGGTGGCGGGCAATGGCAGCGAAGCGGTTCACTTGTGCGCGCAGGACACGCCGGACCTGATCCTGATGGACCTGATCATGCCGGTGATGGATGGCGTCGAGGCAACCCGCCGGATCATGGAGGAAAGCCCCTGCGCCATCGTCATCGTCACCGTGGATCGTCAACAGAACGTGCACCGCGTCTTCGAAGCCATGGGCCATGGCGCGCTGGATGTGGTCGACACCCCGGCCCTCGGCGCAGGCAATGCCCAGGAAGCCGCCGCGCCGTTGTTGCGTAAAATCATCAACATCGGCTGGTTGATCGGCGAGAAAGGCAACCGGCCGAATCAAGCTCCGGCCCCGTTACGCAGTACGGGGTCGTGCCAAAGCCTGATCGCCATCGGCTCGTCCGCTGGCGGGCCGGCCGCGTTGGAAGTCCTGCTCAAGGGGCTGCCGCGCCACTTTTCACCGGCCATTGTGCTGGTGCAGCACGTTGATCAGGTATTCGCCGCCGGCATGGCTGAATGGCTCGGCAGCACCAGTGGCCTTGATGTGCGCCTGGCCCAGGAAGGTGAGCCGCCGCAAAGCGGCACGGTGTTGCTGGCCGGCACCAATCACCATATTCGCTTGTTGAAAAACGGCACGCTGGCGTATACCGCTGAACCGGTCGATGAAATCTATCGGCCCTCCATCGACGTTTTCTTCGAGAGCGTGGCCAATTACTGGAATGGTGATGCCGTTGGTGTTTTGCTCACCGGCATGGGGCGTGATGGCGCTCAGGGGCTTAAACTCATGCGCCAACAGGGTTACCTGACCATCGCACAAGACCAGAACAGCAGTGCGGTGTATGGCATGCCGAAAGCGGCTGCGGCCATCGACGCTGCGGCAGAGATTCGTCCGCTGAACAAGATAGCGCCACGATTGCTGGAGATATTTACTAAATGAATGGTTTTTTCAGCAGTCCTGGCCCAGGCAGTATTCAGGTGAACGCCCATGAATGATTTACAGCTCGACGACTTCAAGACCGACGAAAACGCGGCCATGGTGTTGCTGGTAGACGATCAGGCCATGATCGGCGAAGCCGTGCGCCGCGGGTTGGCGAACGAAGAGAATATCGACTTCCACTTCTGCGCCGACCCGCACCAGGCCATCGCCCACGCGGTGCGCATCAAGCCGACAGTGATCCTGCAGGACCTGGTCATGCCCGGCCTTGACGGCCTGAGCCTGGTGCGCGAGTACCGCAATCATCCGGCGACCAAGGACATCCCGATCATTGTGCTGTCGACCAAAGAAGACCCGCTGATCAAGAGCGCGGCGTTCGCGGCCGGGGCCAACGATTATCTGGTCAAGCTGCCGGACAACATTGAACTGGTCGCGCGCATCCGCTATCACTCGCGTTCCTACATGACGCTGTTGCAGCGTGACGCGGCTTATCGTGCACTGCGCGTCAGTCAGCAGCAGTTGCTCGACACCAACCTGGTGCTGCAACGCCTGATGAACTCCGATGGCTTGACCGGGCTGTCGAACCGTCGTCATTTCGATGAATACATGGAACTGGAATGGCGCCGTTCGCTGCGTGAGCAGAGCCAATTGTCGTTGCTGATGATCGATGTCGACTACTTCAAAGCCTACAACGACAGCTTCGGCCACCTGGAAGGCGATGAAGCCCTGCGCAAGGTGGCGGCGGCGATCAAGGACGCCGGCTCCCGGCCTTCCGACCTGCCGGCCCGCTACGGCGGCGAAGAGTTCTCGCTGGTGCTGCCCAACACCTCGCCAGGTGGCGCGCGACTGGTGGCGGAAAAGCTGCGCCAGACCGTCGCAGCCCTGAAAATTCCGCACAACTCGCCTGGCGAAGGTTCGAGCCTGACCGTCAGCATCGGCCTGTCGACGATTATCCCCAAAGCGGGCAGCAACTGCCGTGAGCTGATCTCGGCGGCGGACAAGGGGCTGTATTCGGCAAAGAAAAACGGGCGTAATCAGGTGGGTGTGGCGTGACGGTACAACGCTCCGTAGTGCATTAGCGGCTGCGGAGCCCGCGAGAGTGCGTCCGAAGACAAAGTCCTCGCAAACCCTGTGCATGGAGTTTGACTAAAGAGGCTTGTCGCATAGTTCACGAGGTTTGTTGTACGGATAGTCGTTCAACAAAATTAATTATTGCTATGTATAAGAATGCTGGCGAGTTTACTTTCGACGTTCAGAAAATAATCGTGTCAGCTTTTAATAAAGGCTTAGGAGGGCAGCATCCCGTTCAATAAAAGTGAAAGGGAGCGCCGCAATAAGTGTTCTTACTCAAAATCTTCTTTGGGCATCTGACAGTCTGGGCATAACCAGTCTTCGGGCAGATCGTTCCAGGGCGTGCCAGGTGGTATTCCATTCTCAGGGTCGCCTAGAGCGGGATCATATTCATAGCCACAAACAGTGCACCGCATTATTTTTTCTTTGCTTAACATGATTTTTCCCGAGGGTAGATTAAAGTGTGATAGTAGCGATCAAGCCTGTTGCTCCTAAGATGAAGCCAATTAGAGCGCCTCTTTCGGGTAGTTCCTTTAGCATTGCGTATATCACAATTGGTTCAAGAATCAGAAGGAGTGTCAACGATGCAACGGTAACTATCCATATGTTTCCAGTTGCTTGATATCCTAGCCAGTACGCGAAAATTAGACTGATGCCAGCAATGCTGATAAGTACTATAGGTTTTACGAATATTAAAGGGGTGTCCAATGAGCGGTCGGGGAGTTTGGAGGCGTATACTTCACTGTAAATTGTAAGTATTTCGCCGAAAACCATAAGTATCAAGGAGGCTGCCATGTAGTAGTGGTTTCTCATTTTTAACCTTTGGTTAGTATGGATAAAATGTCTTCTACTACAGGGGCTCCGACTTCGCTTGAATTGAGCAAAAAGTGAGGGCCGTCGTGATCAAAAAGAAATGTGTTTTGATAGGGTGTATTTTCGAGTTTGGCAATGCTGTGAAGTATGTCTTCGGCTTTGTGTAAATTTGAAGGGTGGTTGTATTTCAGTATTTTTATTGCATTCCCGAAGTGTATGGCTTCGTCCGCAATCAGGTTTTTAATCCATGTGCCAAAATTTTGGTGCCCGAACTCGTTGTAGAAAGTGTCTTTTTTGTATGTTTTGACTGAGGTGTATTCATCGTAAGCAAATAGAAGTAGGAGGTTGAATTCGCTTGTCAATATTTCTTGTAGTTGGTCAAAATTACCGGTTCTTGTTTTTAGCTGATCTATAAGCTCCTCCTCGGTTGAATCAAATAAAAGGCGGATGAGTTCAAGAAAACCGTCGGAATGATTTTTTTCATCTGCAAACCATAAATCGAGATACTGGACGAAGTGCGGAGAGAATTCTGCTCTCCGCAGGTGTAAGTGATGATAAAGATTGATGGCGTCATACTCTGCGAACAAATCTGCCATAAAGAATTTTTTGTACTTTAGGTCGATTCCCGGGTTTGTCCATTCGCTACCAGATATCTCACTGAAAAGTGCTCTTGAACTCCAGTGTCTTTTTGTAAGGAAGGATGGGGTCATTTTTTTTCTCCTGTAGTGCGGGCTATGCGTTTATTTTTTTTATGATGGTAGGGATTATGAAGTCTTTTATCTCTTGTTTTTTAATGGGGAAGTCTGGTGTGTTATGGTCCAGAACAAATGTTCCAGAATAATTTGGTTTCTCGAAATCTATAGCGAAAATTTCTTCCAAGATTGAAGCGGTTTCATTAATCCTCTCGGGGAATAGTTCCTTGGCTTTTTCGATAAACGAAAAGAAGTGATCGATTTCATCTTTTTTTGTTTTTCTGATCCAGGCTGAAAGTTGTGGTGAGTCGAACTCGTCGTATTTTTCTATGCTGCGGTGATAGACGTGTGTGGTTATGATTTCGTCGTAGGCCAGCATGATGAGGAGCTTGAAGGTGTCATCAATTATTGGGCTGATTACACTGAAGTCATGGTTTCTAACTTCAGCCTCCAGAGTAACTTGATCCAAGGGGATGCCTGTGAATGATGAGTAGATCAGAGCAAATCCATAGGCGTGGTCAATTTCGTCCCTGAGCCAAGGGTTTAGAACCCCTACTAGTGACGGAAAGTAAGTCGGATATTTGGTTTTTAAATGCCAATAAAGTCGCCGTGCATCGTACTCAGTAATGATTGAGTCGAATAATATTTCCTTCCATTCAGTTTGCTCGATATTACTTAGTTTTGTATCAGGGAATCGGAAGTTTTTCAGCAGCACGGCAGCGTCCGGGGTCGAACGGTGGGGGAATCTGGGTTCTTTTGTGTTCATGGTGTTTGGCTTCCATTGGATTATCAGTTTTTTGGGTACACCCTGAAACTATGAAATTGCAGAGTGTCGCTGCAGCTTGGGCGCCAGTCAGTTTCCTGGATGATTATTGGCTGCCAATACGGCTCTACGAAGTCGTAGATATATTCCCAGTCTAGATTTTCGGACTCCAGAACCCCAGATTCTGAATTTTGCTCGGCCCACTTCATGCCGGCAACGATGCTTGATGTGACTTGTAGGCTCGTTGCACTATTATGTTTTGCCATTTTCCTTGCCTTGCCTATTGAAAGATTAGAGCCGAGCCAAAGTGATTTGTATTTTTTGCTGATCAGGAAAATACCTAGTTCGTCAATGCCGGAAACGATATCGTCTTTCATTACTTCCTTTGATTCGATCTGGTCTTCATTCCCGCTGCAAAGTAAATGCATTGAATCTACTGTTTGGTCGCAAGGGTGATATGCGTAGTATACGGTTGGTCGATATTTGGGTGTTGATGGGGTGTCTAAAGTTAAGTATTCGGCGATTGATAGCGACTCATTGTGGGTTAATAGGTATGCATTAAATTCTAAATAATTGGGAGACCAGCTTTTTACGATGACGTTTCGGCCTTGTTCGATCAGTTCGAGTGAGTATTCGTTGTTCTTGGCGTTCTGTGGGACGTCTACTTCGTGAGATCCCCAGCCCAGTTCCGCCGGTTGCAAGCACTCTGTAATCAGTCCGTCCACAGACCAAGTGCAGATAAAACTTTTTGGTGCGCGCTTTTTGGACGAGATTTGTGTGTCACGCTCTGATATTTGTATGACCTGTAATTCTAGGTGTTCTGATAGTTTGGCCCACTCGGATTGTGTTTTCGGTTGATCAGGTATTCCATTTTTTTGTGCCATTTCAAGCATTGCTTTTTTTAGGAGTATAGATATAAAGCCAGGGTTTGCTCCGTGCCCAACAATTGCTGTTGTTGTGCTGGTTTGGGTTTGCGCATATTGCTTCAGATTTTCCCTTAGAGAGTGATTGCTTTTTAAGTGGTTGTTGTTGTGGTTTGCGTAGTCCCAAGGCTCTATGCATGTGTCTAAATACAATGTGTTGAATCGCTGGGTTAGATTTATCAGCGCTAAGCTGGAAACAGATACCGCCAGATTTAAGAGAAAGCTGTTGTTGTTTAATAATGGTGACAAAATACTGTGGAAGTTGTTTGGGGTTATCAGATTATTAATTAATATTGCGGAATACTCGCTCGCGATATTTTTTCGAGTGGCGTCGATTTCTTTGTCGAAAATGATGATTTCCGAATCGTAATTTTCTGAAAGTAGCGGTAGCAAAGCCTGGGCGATACTTCCAAAGCCTACAATTATTATTCTGTCGATTTTTTTCATGGTAGTCCTTTGGTTAATGAGTTGGGTTGACTTATCCATGTTTTGTGGTGGTGCTGTAGCTTGCTTGGGTTTCTGAGGGTTAAGGTTTTCGGTGATGGTGCTAGTAAGTTTTTAGAAATTTTTTGTGTTGCATAGTTATAGGGAAGGCGGATGCATTGCGCAATTGCCAATTAAGTAGGATTGGTCCGTTATTGTTGAAGTTGTTTTCCTACAGATCGGTCGAGATCTTAATCTTGTTGTTGATTAGTGCTCTGAGAGATGTTTAAGGCATCATTGCTCAAGAGCGAGTTGTTTTTAGCCATGGCAGTTGCGTGAGCCATTAAAGGCACCCTACTGGGAGTCGAGTCGGTCAAGGGCGTTGCCGACCTTTAACCCTTTCCATCAACCGCGGCGTAACGGTCAGCCGGCTGATGTAGCCCAGACCATTCCGTTTTTGGTATCGAATCAGCCTTCGGGGGATCATCAGTACTGTACTGACAGTCGACAGCGGCATCACTGAAAGACGTGAGCAGGGTGAGGGCAGCGTTCATGGTTGGTGCGAGGCAGGAATAACAGAAACCATTCGCCGGTAAACCAGCCATGCGGGCTGCCGGGATCGTGTGATTACGGTATACTCGCCGGCTTTCAAAAGTTCGCCAACGAGTGCTGCCCGTCATGGAAATCAACCCGATCCTGAACACCATCAAGGACCTGTCCGAGCGCTCCGAAACTATTCGGGGGTATCTTTGACTACGATCAAAAGCATGAGCGTCTGACCGAAGTCAATCGCGAGCTTGAAGATCCGAGTGTCTGGAACAAACCTGAATACGCCCAGGAACTGGGCCGCGAGCGCGCTGCGCTGGCGCAGATCGTCGATACCCTCGACGAACTGAACACCGGTCTGGCCGATTGCCGCGACCTGCTGGACATGGCCGTCGAAGAAAACGACGAAGGCGCAGTGGGCGATGTCGTCGCCGAGCTGGCCCGTCTCGAGGAAAACCTCGCCAAGCTGGAATTCCGGCGCATGTTCAGCCATGAAATGGACCCGAACAACGCCTACCTGGACATCCAGGCCGGTTCCGGCGGCACCGAAGCCCAGGACTGGGCCAACATCCTGTTGCGCATGTACCTGCGCTGGGCCGACAAACGCGGTTTCGAAGCGACCATCATGGAGCTGTCGGCCGGTGAAGTCGCCGGGATCAAAGGTGCCACCGTGCACATCAAGGGCGAATACGCCTTTGGCTGGCTGCGGACCGAGATCGGCGTCCACCGTCTGGTGCGCAAGAGCCCGTTTGACTCCGGCAACCGTCGCCACACCTCGTTCAGCGCAGTGTTTGTCTCGCCAGAGATCGATGACAAGGTGGAAATCGAAATCAACCCGGCAGACTTGCGGATCGACACCTATCGTTCCTCGGGTGCCGGTGGTCAGCACGTAAACACCACCGACTCGGCCGTACGTATCACCCACGTACCGACCAACACCGTGGTCAGCTGCCAGAACGAACGTTCCCAGCACGCCAACAAGGACACCGCCATGAAAATGCTGCGGGCCAAGTTGTACGAGCAGGAAATGCAGAAGCGCAACGCGGCGTCCCAGGCGCTGGAAGACACCAAGTCGGATATCGGCTGGGGTCATCAGATCCGCTCTTATGTACTCGATGCCTCGCGCATCAAGGATCTGCGCACTAACATCGAACGCAGCGACTGCGACAAGGTGCTCGACGGCGACATCGACGAATACCTGGAAGCCAGCCTGAAATCCGGGCTGTAAGTTACTGACACACCGCGATCCCCTGTAGGAGCCGGCTTGCCGGCGATCCCCGGCCGCAGGCCGGGGACAACGAACCAGATGGAATATTTAAAGACATGAGCGACCAAGAACTCGACCCGCAAGCCCTGCAACAGGAAGAAAACTCCCTGATCGCCCTGCGCAAGGAAAAGCTTGCTGCCGAGCGTGCCAAGGGCAATGCCTTCCCGAACGACTTCCGCCGCGACAACTACTGCGATGCGCTGCAGAAACAGTACGCGGACAAGACCAAGGAAGAGCTGGCAGAGGCTGCAATTCCGGTCAAGGTTGCCGGTCGCATCATGCTCAACCGTGGCTCGTTCATGGTGATCCAGGACATGACCGGTCGTATCCAGGTCTACGTCAACCGCAAGACCCTGTCCGAAGAAACCCTGGCCGCGGTGAAAACCTGGGACATGGGCGACATCATTGCCGCCGAAGGCACCCTGGCCCGTTCCGGCAAGGGCGACCTGTACGTCGAAATGACCAACGTGCGCCTGCTGACCAAATCCCTGCGCCCGCTGCCGGACAAGCACCACGGCCTGACCGACACCGAACAACGCTACCGCCAGCGTTACGTTGACCTGATCGTCAACGAAGACGTGCGCCAGACGTTCCGCGTGCGTTCGCAAGTCATCGCCCACATCCGCAGCTTCCTGATGCAGCGTGACTTCCTGGAAGTGGAAACGCCGATGCTGCAAACCATTCCGGGCGGCGCGGCAGCCAAGCCGTTCGAAACCCACCACAACGCCTTGGACATGGGCATGTTCCTGCGTATCGCGCCGGAGCTGTACCTCAAGCGCCTGGTGGTTGGCGGCTTCGAGAAAGTGTTCGAGATCAACCGCAACTTCCGTAACGAAGGCGTCTCGACCCGTCACAACCCTGAATTCACCATGTTGGAGTTCTACCAGGCTTACGCCGACTACGAAGACAACATGGACCTGACCGAAGAACTGTTCCGCGAACTGGCGCAGCTGGTTCTAGGCAGCACCGACGTGCCTTACGGCGACAAGGTGTTCCACTTCGGTGAGCCGTTCGTGCGTCTGTCGGTGTTCGACTCGATCCTCAAGTACAACCCTGAGCTGACCGCTGACGACCTGAATGACATCGACAAGGCTCGTGCCATCGCCAAGAAGGCCGGCGCCAAGGTGCTGGGCTTCGAAGGTCTGGGCAAGCTGCAGGTGATGATTTTCGAAGAGCTGGTCGAGCACAAGCTGGAACAGCCGCACTTCATTACCCAGTACCCGTTCGAAGTGTCGCCGCTGGCCCGTCGCAACGACGACAACCCGAACGTCACCGACCGCTTCGAGTTGTTCATCGGTGGCCGCGAAATCGCCAACGCCTACTCCGAGTTGAACGACGCGGAAGACCAGGCCGAGCGCTTCATGGCTCAAGTGGCCGACAAGGACGCCGGTGACGACGAAGCCATGCACTACGACGCCGACTTCGTTCGTGCGCTGGAGTACGGCATGCCGCCAACGGCGGGTGAAGGCATCGGTATCGACCGTCTGGTGATGCTGCTGACCAACTCCCCGTCGATCCGCGACGTGATCCTGTTCCCGCACATGCGACCGCAAGCGTAAGTGTTTCAATTAAAAAGCCGCCTGAAATGGGCGGCTTTTTATTGCCTGTCTGGTACAAACGTATCAATTGGTTACTTTTGAAGTGAGAGGATTCCTGTCGTGAACGGTGCAATGGCTCAAGAAGGTGCAGCGGATATCGCCACTGCGGTCGCTGAAAGTGTTCAGTACCAGGGTCGCAAGGCCAGCCGACAGGGCAGTGAACAGCGGCGACAGGACATTCTCGACGCCGCCATGCGCATCGTCGTGCGCGATGGCGTGCGCGCCGTGCGGCACCGTGCAGTGGCCGCCGAGGCGCAAGTGCCGTTGTCGGCGACCACCTACTATTTCAAGGATATCGATGACCTGCTCACCGATACCTTCGCGCAATACGTGGAACGCAGCGCCGCCTACATGGCCAAGCTGTGGGTGAACAACGAAGGCCTGCTGCGCGACATGATCGCCAGTGGCGATGGCAGCCCGCAGGCTCGTTCAACGCTGGCGGACGACATTGCGCGGCTGATGACGGACTATGTTCACCGGCAACTGATCACACGCCGAGAGCATTTGATGGTCGAACAGGCGTTCCGTCAGGAAGCGCTGTTGAACCCGCGCCTGGCTGAGTTGGTGCGCTCGCATCAGCAAATTCTGTTGCAGGGATCCTGCCAGCTTTTCCAGGTCTTGGGCTCGCATGAGCCGCAACAAGATGCCAAAGTGTTGACGGCCATAATCGGACGGATGGAATATCAGGGCCTGCTCAACGACGCCGATCCGGTCGCCGAAGAGGAAATGCTCGGCAATCTGACGCGGTACATGCATCTGGTGTTGGCGTCAGTCTGATCCCCTGCAAAAGCGGTATGTGTTCAAAGGGAGTGTTGAATGAAAGCCTGGCGTGTCGTTGTGATCGCCTTGTCGTTCCTGTTGCTCAGTGGCTGTCTGGTGACCTTCAAGGAGCCGCTGCCCACGAGCGACCCCGCGCCCAAAGGATTGCTCGGCAAATGGACCAGCACCAGCGCCTGGGGCGAACCCGTCAATCTGGAACTGACGCGCATCGCTGACAACCGCTATCAGGCCGTCAGCTATTTCAAGGCCAAACCCAAGGAGCGTGAAGCCTATCCCTTCACGGTCTCGCACCATGGCAGCCGCTGCTACCTGTCGGCGAAGGTGCCGGCGCAGTTCGGCGGGCATTTCATCATTGGCGGCTTTGAATTGACCGACAAGCGTGAGCTGGTGCTGTACAACCTCGACCTCGAACAGATCAACCAGGCGCTGAAGCAAAATGCCCTGAGCGGCGAAGCGTTTCAGACTGAGGACGGCGCAGGCGTGTTGATCAACAGCCCCATGGATAAAGTCGCCGCTTACCTCGACGACCCGGCCAATTCCGACGTGTTCATCGAGGCGGTGCGCTATCAGCGCCAGGCCAAGGCCAAATAACCAGCACACAACAGGTACTTACAGGAGTTTCGGGTGGACGATTACCAGCAGTCGATACGCATATTGTCCGATCGCATTGTGCTGGCGCAGACGCCCATTCGCGTCCTTGATGCGGTCAAGTGGGACGACAGCATTCGCCAGGGATTCCTCAAGGCCAAGGGCAAGGAAATGCCAGCGGTCGATCGCGACTATTACCTCAACCGGCCGCTGGCGTTCGACTCCAGCAAGGTGAAGCTGGAATTCCAGAACATCGAGCGCGATATCACCCGCCAGCTCGGTCAGTTCAACCCGGTCGGCCAGATCATGCGACGCATGTGCAAGGAATACCGCATGGTGATCCGCATGCTCGAAGCGCGCGGCACCGAGGACTTCGGCCTGATCTCCCAAGAGTTGTACGGCGCCGCGTCCGACGCGTTCCATGCCGGCGACCCGACCCTGTCCGACCTGGGCCTGATGCTCTCCGATTACCTGAATAACATCGACGGCCGTGGCGACCTCAAGGATGAGCCCAAGACGCTGACCGCCAAGGAAGCGGTCGAGATGCTCCAGCATCGGTTGAACAAGGTGTTTGGCGAGGCCGAGGAAACCATTCGGGTGTTCGAGTCTGACGGCATCGTCGCGGATGCCGCGGCGGGCGCCGACTACATCAAGATCCGTTCCGATGCGATGTTCAACAACCGTGATGTGCGCGCCCTGGAAGTCCACGAAGGGCTGGTGCACGTCGGCACCACGCTCAATGGTTTGAACCAGCCGATCTGCACCTTCCTGGCTAAAGGTCCGCCCTCGTCGACGGTGACCCAGGAAGGCCTGGCGATCCTGATGGAAATCATCACCTTCGCCTCTTACCCGAGCCGTCTGCGCAAATTGACTAACCGCACCCGCGCGATTCACATGGTGGAGGAGGGGGCCGACTTCCTGCAGGTGTTCGAGTTCTTCCGCGAGCAAGGTTTCGAAATGCCCGAGAGCTACAGCAACACCAGCCGCGTTTTCCGTGGTTCGGTGCCGACAGGTCTGCCATTTACCAAAGACTTGTCCTACCTCAAGGGCTTCATCATGATTTACAACTACATTCAGCTGGCCGTGCGCAAAGGCAAGCTGGAGCAGATCCCGCTGCTGTTCTGCGGCAAGACCACGCTGGAAGATATGCGCACCTTGCGCCAGTTGGTGGACGAAGGCCTTGTGGTACCGCCCAAGTACCTGCCGGAACAGTTCCGCGACATGAACGCGCTGTCGGCGTGGATGTGCTTCTCGAACTTCCTCAACCACCTGAGCCTGGACCGGATCGAAGCGGATTATTCAAATATCCTGTAATCCTGGCGACCTTCCCTGTAGGAGCTGGCTTGCCAGCGAATGCGTCATATCAGACAACAACCATGTTGCATGTTGAACCGCTTTCGCTGGCAAGCCAGCTCCTACAGGGGATGCATTCCAATCCCGTTATCTGCGAGGTTTCACCGGATGAGAATCCTCGGCACCCTCTGCCTTCTCCTGACCTTGAGCGGTTGCAGTTCGCTGCTGTTTTACCCCGAACCCGGCCAATTGTTCACCCCGGAAAAAGCCGGGCTCGAATACCGAGTCATCACCCTGACCACTGCCGACGGCCTCAAGCTGAACGCCTGGTGGCTGCCGGCGAAACAAGGTGTCGAGGTCAAAGGCACGGTGCTGCACCTGCATGGCAATGGCGGAAACCTGCCCATGCACCTGGGCGGAAGCTATTGGTTGCCGAAAGAGGGTTACCAGGTGTTGCTGGTGGACTACCGCGGTTATGGCTTGTCCGAAGGCGAGCCGAGCCTGCCCGCGATCTATCAAGACATCGACGCGGCCTTCAAATGGCTCGACCAGGCGCCGGAGGTCAAAGGCAAGCCGCTGATCCTGCTCGGCCAGAGCCTCGGTGGCTCAATGGCCGTGCATTACCTGGTCCAGCACCCGGAACGGCAGAAACAACTGAAGGCGTTTGTCCTTGATGGTGTGCCCGCCAGCTATCGAAGCATCGGGCAGTTTGCGTTGAGTACTTCATGGCTGACCTGGCCGTTCCAGGTGCCTTTGTCGTGGCTGGTGCCGGACGGCGACAGTGCGATCAACTCCATGGCGCAACTCAATGGCGTGCCGAAACTGCTCTACCACAGCATCGACGATCCGATCGTGCCTCTTTCCAACGGCATCCGTCTGTATCAAGCTGCGCCGCCGCCGAGGGTGTTGCAACTGACTCGCGGCGGGCATGTGCAGACGTTCGCCGACCCGGTCTGGCGCACTGTCATGCTGCGTTACCTTGAAGACCCGCAACATTTCAACGGTCTGCGCCGCCTGGGTGAAATCCCCAATTACCCGGCCCCCCCGAATTCTGAAAATGAACCACCAGAGAGCCCGCAATGAGTGAAGAACGTAACGCCATCCCGCTGATCATCACCGGTATCTGCACCATCCTCGGCACCGTCGGTGCCCTGTGGTGGTACGGCTACCTGCACTTTGCCAAGCCCGAAGATGCGCTGCTGCTCAACGAATTCACCATGCTCAAGACCGTGCCGGGCGAAGACTATCGAGTCTCCCTGGAACCGGCCGCCCAAGTGGCGCAGTGCATCGATGGCGTGCTGGTGTTGTTCGACATGGAACAGAAAGGCCTGACCGGCGTGCTGATCAACAACAAGAAAAAAGCCGTGCGCTGCATGGGGCAGGAAACGCCGCAGAAGCTGGAGCAGTAAATCAATTCCTGAAAGCAGCCCAGAACCAATGTGGGAGCCAGCAGGCTGGCTCCCACAGTTTTTTGTGTGATGACCGCTTATTGGGTGTAAGAACTCACCGCCGAGCGCGGCATCACCGGCTGATTGTCATTGGATATCGTCACTTCCACCCGACGATTCATCGCCCGCCCCGAGGTGCTGGTGTTATCCGCCACCGGGTATTCCTTGCCGTAACCCTGGGCAACGATGCGGGTCGGGTCCACGCCCATTTTCACCAGCGCCGCACGCACCGAACCGGCGCGACGTTCCGACAGCGACTGGTTGTGCGACGCCGTGCCGGTGCTGTCGGTATACCCCTCGACGATCGCTTTGCGCTCCGGGTTTTCCTGAAGATACTGCGCGAGTTTGTTGATGTTCATCAGACCGGTGGACTTGAGTTCCGCCTTGTCGGTGGCAAACAGCACATCACCGAACGTCACCAGCGTGCCGCGATCCGTTTGCTTGGCGTTGAGGCTGTTTTGCAGCTGTTTGATTTGCTGATCACGAGCGTCCAGACGCGCTTCGGCCCGCTGCGCCGAGGTGTTTTTCAGGTTTGCTTCAGCGGTGCGCAGGGCGATGGTTTGCTTGGCCACTTCAACCCGCTGGTTGGTCAAGTAGGCAAGTTGGTCAACCTTGGCGGCATCCTCCCTTTCCCTGTACGCCTGATCGGCCTTGGCCAGATAATCGCTGGCTTCCTTGGTTTCCAGCGCCGCGACCTTGGCTGCTTGCGGGTCGGCTTGCAGGCCGGAGTAATTGGTGCGGGCCTGTTCGAGGCTGGCGTTGGGCGGTGTGGAACAGGCTGCCAGCGCAACGGTGACGGCCAGCAGGGCAGGGATCATCAGTTGATTAGGTTTCATGATTTCGTCCTTTTTAGTCGATTAGGAATGACGTCTCGCTGCGCGGTTACTGAACGGTGCGCTGGCTTTCCTGACGCAGTTCCTGAACGCCTTGCTGAGCGTCCTTCACTGATTGTTCAGCCTTCATTGCCTGGGCCTTGCGCTCTGCCACGCGAGCGTCCCATTCGGCCTGTTCGGCAAACAGGCGGGCCTGATCGTATTGCTTGTCGTGCATGGCAATTTCAGCTTGTTTGAGTTTGTCTTGTGCGGACTTCATTTCCACGGCGGCGAATTCGGTGCCGCCTGCACTCACGGCGTCGTTGACGGCCGATTGGGTCACTGCGTATTGCTCGGTCGGCGGATTGCCGGCGCAACCGGCCAGTACCAGGCTGCTGCCGAGGGCCAACGCCGCCAGTTTCAGGCTACGCAGTTGAGTGAACGAGGATGTGCCAGTTCGGGTTTTCATGGTCTTCAACTCCATTGGGCCAGCTCCTGAAAAACGTCGACATCCATCCTGGGCAAGGAGCTTGAACCGTCATTTGCGGGGCGTTCTGAAACGCTCGTCCCAGGCGTGGTTACTTGGGTTGACCCGAGGCGTTTTTTGAAAGTTCAGAGAATTTAGCTAGCTATCGAAAAAGATGCGGCTGGATGGGCGGGGAGCTCATCCGAAAAAATGTAGGAGCGAGCCTGCTCGCGATGGACTTCAAGACACCGCGTTTTTTCAGTCACTACGCAGTTTTCGTTGACGACCATCGCGAGCAGGCTCGCTCCCACCTTGAGCAGTTTGGCGGGGAAAGGAATCAGTGTTTCTGCTTGTCGTGACCGGATGACAAATCGTGCAAATGCTGGCGGGACAGCGCAAGGAAACGCGGGGTCGCCCCGACGTCTTCATACAACGGATCGCCTTCTTCATCGGTGGCGACCACTGTCGAGCCCTTCACATACGGAAAGCTTCTTTCCAGTTCTTCCAGCGCGGCGCCGATCAGGTCGCCGAGCAGTTCTTCAGGCTGCCGCTTGGGGTACATCTCGATAATCGCCGCCAACCGTGCGGCAGCTTCCACGTCCAGATGGATCGCATAACCGGTATCGGTCAGACGACCCTTGGCGTTTTCTTCCCAGTGGTGGGCGAGCTCGCGGATTTTCATAAAGACCTCAATGCACGCCTGCTCGTGGCAGGTCTGGAGAGTGTTCGGCCATGGCCGACGACAGCCGCTATACGGCTACTGTTCAGACTAGCTTCAACGCGCAAGGTTTAAAGGCCCTTCGTCGTCTGGCTTGTAAGAACCGGTCTGGAGCGGCACTCTCTAGGGCTTGGCCGCCCGGATTTCTGCTGGAGAACTGCTGATGACTGATATTGATGCACGCTTGCGCGAAGACGTTCACCTGTTGGGTGAGCTGCTGGGCAATACCATTCGTGAGCAGTATGGCGACGGTTTTCTCGACAAGATCGAGCAGATCCGCAAGGGCGCCAAGGCTGACCGTCGCGGCTCCATGGACGCCGAACTCAGCGCCAGCCTCAACCAACTGACCGACGATGAATTGCTGCCGGTGGCGCGGGCGTTCAACCAGTTTCTCAACCTGGCCAACATCGCCGAGCAGTACCAGTTGATTCACCGGCGCGAAGAATCCCAACAGGCACCGTTCGAATCTCGCGTGTTACCGGAATTGCTCGCTCGCCTGCGCGCCGAAGGGCACGGGGCCGAAGCCCTGGCCCGACAGTTGGGGCGGTTGGAGATTGAACTGGTGCTGACCGCGCACCCGACCGAAGTCGCGCGGCGTACGCTGATCCAGAAATACGACGCCATCGCCGCGCAACTGGCCGCACTGGACCATCGCGATCTGACCGGCGCCGAACGCGATCAGATCAAAACCACGCTGCAACGCCTGATCGCCGAAGCCTGGCACACCGAAGAAATCCGCCGCACGCGCCCCACGCCCGTGGACGAAGCCAAGTGGGGGTTCGCGGTGATCGAGCATTCGCTGTGGCAGGCGATTCCCAACTACCTGCGAAAGGCCGATCAGGCGCTGCATGCGGCCACCGGCCTGCGTTTACCGCTGGAGGCCGCGCCGATTCGCTTTGCCTCATGGATGGGCGGCGACCGTGACGGCAATCCCAACGTGACAGCGGCCGTGACCCGCGAGGTGCTGTTGCTGGCGCGCTGGATGGCGGCTGACTTGTACCTGCGCGATGTCGATCACCTGGCCGCTGAACTGTCGATGCAGCAAGCCAGTGATGAATTGAAAGCCAAGGCCGGGGACAGCGCCGAACCGTATCGGGCGGTGCTCAAACAATTGCGCGAACGCCTGCGTGCGACTCGCAACTGGGCGCACACGTCGCTGTCGACACTCACGCCGGCCCCCGCCGAGGTGCTGCAAAACAATCGCGAACTGCTCGATCCGCTGGAGCTCTGTTACCACTCGTTGCACGAATGCGGCATGGGCGTGATCGCCGACGGGCCGCTGCTCGATTGCCTGCGTCGGGCGGTGACGTTCGGGCTGTTCCTGGTGCGGCTCGATGTGCGTCAGGATTCGTCGCGGCACAGCGCTGCGATGACTGAAATCACCGATTACCTGGGCCTCGGTCGTTATGAAGACTGGAGCGAAGAGGAGCGCATCGCCTTCCTGATGCGCGAACTGAACAACCGTCGACCGTTGTTGCCGACGTACTTCAAACCGTCCGCCGACACGGCCGAAGTGTTGGCGACCTGCCGCGAAATCGCCGCTGCGCCGGGGGCGTCCCTCGGTTCCTATGTGATCTCTATGGCCGGGGCGGCTTCCGATGTGCTGGCGGTGCAACTGCTGCTCAAAGAGTCCGGCGTGTTGCGGCCGATGCGCGTGGTGCCGTTGTTTGAAACCCTCGCCGACCTCGACAACGCCGGGCCGGTGATCGAGAAACTGTTGCTGTTGCCGGGCTATCGCGCGCGCCTGCAAGGGCCGCAAGAAGTGATGATCGGCTACTCCGACTCGGCCAAGGATGCCGGCACCACGGCGGCCGCCTGGGCGCAGTATCGGGCGCAGGAGCGACTGGTGGATATCTGCCGCGAACAACAAGTGGAACTGCTGTTGTTCCATGGCCGTGGCGGCACCGTGGGCCGTGGCGGTGGCCCAGCGCATGCGGCGATTCTGTCGCAGCCACCGGGCTCGGTGGCGGGGCGGTTCCGCACCACCGAACAGGGCGAAATGATTCGATTCAAATTCGGCCTGCCGGACATCGCCGAGCAAAACCTCAATCTGTACCTGGCGGCGGTGCTCGAAGCGACGCTGTTGCCGCCACCGCCGCCGACGCCAGAGTGGCGGCACTTGATGGACGAATTGGCAGCAGACGGCGTCAGTGCTTACCGCGCCGTGGTGCGGGAAAATCCGCAGTTCGTCGAGTACTTCCGGCAATCAACGCCAGAGCAGGAACTGGGGCGCTTGCCGCTCGGCAGTCGCCCGGCCAAGCGTCGGGCCGGCGGGATTGAAAGCCTGCGGGCGATTCCGTGGATCTTCGGCTGGACCCAGACGCGCCTGATGCTGCCGGCGTGGCTCGGCTGGGAAGCGGCCCTGAGCAAGGCACTGGAACGCGGCGAAGGTGAGCTGTTGGGGCAAATGCGCGAGCAGTGGCCGTTCTTCCGCACCCGCATCGATATGCTGGAAATGGTCCTGGCCAAAGCCGACGCAGAGATTGCCCAATCCTATGATTTGCGTCTGGTCGCGCCGGATCTGTTGCCGTTGGGCGCGCACTTACGCGACCTATTGTCGCAGGCGTGCACCATCGTCCTCGGCCTGACCGGGCAGTCACAGCTGCTGGCACATAGCCCCGCGACCCTTGAGTTCATCCGGTTGCGCAACACCTACCTCGACCCGCTTCATCTATTGCAGGCCGAATTGCTGGCCCGTTCGCGGCAACAGGACGTGGCGCAGGGCAGCCCGGTAGAACAGGCGCTGCTGGTGTCTGTAGCGGGGATTGCCGCCGGATTGCGTAACACCGGCTAACGATTTTGTCGTGGGATCAGGCATCCGGCGCTTGAGTCGGATGCCGTCGTGTGACAGGTCAAAAAGTGCTGCCAAGCGACAGTTAATGATGGGGTTGCGACTTGGGGAACTGCGCGCAATGGTCGCAAGAGGCGGCGGTTTCTCCGACTTTCGGCGGCTTGTGTGGTCGCAGCCTGCTGTGTATCTTGATCAGCCTTTGGCCGTTTGGGCGGTCACGACCCTATTTTGAGATTGGCCCCACGAGGCGAATCTGACGTTATCTATATAAAAAATTGAGGAGCACATCGATGCGCGTCATTCTGCTGGGAGCTCCCGGGGCCGGTAAAGGTACTCAGGCACAGTTCATCACCGAAAAATTCGGCATTCCGCAAATCTCCACCGGCGATATGCTGCGTGCCGCGGTCAAGGCTGGCACCGAGCTGGGCATCAAGGCCAAGAGCATCATGGATGCCGGCGGCCTGGTCTCCGACGACCTGATCATCGCGCTGGTCAAAGACCGTATCGCTCAGTCCGACTGCGCCAACGGCTTCCTGTTCGACGGCTTCCCGCGCACCATTCCTCAGGCTGAAGCCCTGGTGACTGCCGGCGTTGAACTGGATGCCGTGGTTGAAATCGCCGTTGAAGACGAAGAAATCGTCCAGCGTATCGCCGGTCGCCGTGTTCACGAGGCCAGCGGCCGCGTTTACCACATCGTCTACAACCCGCCGAAAGCTGCCGGTAAAGACGACGTCACCGGCGAAGAGCTGGTACAGCGCAAGGACGACACTGAAGAAACCGTGCGTCATCGCCTGTCGGTCTACCATTCGCAGACCAAGCCGCTGGTGGATTTCTACCAGAAGCTGTCGGCCGCCAACGGCAAGCCGAAGTACAGCCACATCGAAGGCGTGGGGTCGGTTGAAGCCATCACCGCCAAGGTGCTTGCAGCGCTGAGCTGAAAAGTCTGAATCGCTTCACCTTCTACGGCCCGCTTGCGGGCCGTAGTTGTTTATACTGACGCACTTTTTCCGACCTCTCTTGTGGATACATCGATGAGCACCTTGCTGGCCCTGGACACCGCGACTGAAGCTTGCTCCGTTGCCTTGCTGCATGACGGCAAAGTGACGAGCCATTACGAGGTGATCCCGCGCCTGCATGCGCAGAAGCTGTTGCCGATGATTCAGCAGTTGCTGGCTGATGCCGGGACCACCCTGCAAGCGGTCGATGCCATCGCGTTCGGTCGCGGGCCGGGTGCCTTTACCGGCGTGCGTATTGCCATCGGTGTCGTGCAAGGCTTGGCATTCGCGCTGGAGCGCCCGGTACTGCCGGTGTCGAACCTCGCCGTTTTGGCCCAGCGCGCCTATCGCGAACACGGTGCCAGCCAGGTCGCTGCGGCCATCGACGCGCGCATGGACGAAGTGTATTGGGGTTGCTACCGCGAAACGGCGGGTGAAATGCGACTGGTCGGTGCCGAAGCGGTATTGCCTCCGGAGTCGGCTGCATTGCCGGCCGATGCCAGTGGCGAATGGTTTGGTGCGGGCACGGGCTGGGGGTATGCCGAGCGTATCGCTGTCAGCCTGAGCGGGCAGGACGCGGGCATGCTGCCTCACGCTGAAGATCTGCTGACCCTGGCGCGGTTTGCCTGGGAGCGCGGCGAGGCCATCGTCGCCGATGAAGCTCAGCCGGTTTATCTGCGCGATAAAGTGGCGACGCCTAAAGCGCGTTAAACCTTGAAAGATCGCAGCCTTCGGCGGCGCCTACAGAGATCGCATTCCTCCGTAGATACCGTCTTGCTTCTCATCGAGCAAGCGCAAGTTTCGGGTCAAAGGGTTGGCCCGACTTGAGCACTCCGTAAACGAAATGCAGCAGTTTGCGCATCGCCGCACAGATGATCTGCTTGGGGGC
>NZ_FYDO01000035.1 GCF_900187615.1 Pseudomonas sp. Irchel s3f7
ACGGGTCAGCTGGAAGGGATAAACAATCGAATAAAGGTCATCAAGCGGATGGCGTACGGTTACCGGGATAGCGAATTCTTTTTCATGAAGATCAAGAGCGTCTTTCCCGGTAATCCGTGAAGAACCTCTTTTTATCCTGCGTAGTTGTGACGCTCAGCCCAATCGCTTAGGGCGTGAGCTCATTCCGTTCGTCTGTACTTAGGGGAATTACAGAATCCGCGGAACACCAAGCGGGATGCTTCCGGCTCCAGCAGCGGTTCTGCCGCCGCCGTGGCGGCAGCGTTTGCACCGTTTGCGCTAGGGTCGGACACGAGCGGCTCGATCCGCGCGCCGGCCAGCGTCACCGGCACAGTGGGTTTGCGACCTTCGCTGGGGTTGATCAGCCGCAGCGGCATTATTCCGCTGTCGCTCGCGTTCGATACAGCAGGCGTCATCACCAACAGCGTGCTGGATCAGGCCATCGTGCTCGATGCGATCAAGGGCCAGGACAAAAGTGATCCGGCGACCCTCGACCTTGCTGCAGATAAAATACAGTTCGAACCGGCACTGAGCCGTTCCTCGTTGCTAGGCAAGACCATTGGCGTGATCACCAATTTCAAAGGCGCCAATCCAGAGGTGGATGCAGTCTTCAAGGCCGCTCAGGAAACCCTCGGCAAGCGCGGCGCTCGTGTCGTCTCCATCGAACTGCGAAAAGCTTTTGAAACCTTATGGAGCGATGTGCTCGGTCCAGTGGGAGAGGGCGAATTCAAGCCTCAATTCGAACGCTACCTCGCCACCCTCAATCCGGGCCAACCGCGAACGCTTGCGCAGTTTCTCGAGCTGGCCAGGCAAAATCAGGCGCAAAACGCTGCACACGGGATGAACCCGGCACGCCTGGCCGGACTGGAAACGGTCGCGAATGCCACAAGCACCGATTCGCCGCAGTACATCTCCATCCTCTCCCGGAAGATTCCTCAGTTGCGCGCGCAGCTGATGGAGATCATGAAGCAGAACAAAGTCGACAGTCTGTTCTTCGCGACCATCAACTGCCCGGCGTCGGTGGTGCATGGCGTGACCGATGACAGTTACGTCTGCACATCCGGCGATACCTATGCGTCGTCGTATATTGCCTCCGCCACAGGATTTCCCGAGATTACGGTTCCGGCAGGCACCATCAAGGGCAACCTGCCGGTCGGTGTTTCGTTCCTGGGCGGCTATGGCGAAGACGCCAAGGTGGTTGGTTTCGGCTACGCGTTCCTTGGTCGGTAATCGTCAGATCTGTGTCAGCAGCCAGGTACGAAACGCGACGAGTGATGGCAGCATTTCGTTGCGCGGCGGATAAGCCAGGTAATAACTGCGCTGGCTGGCAAAGGGTCGATCGAGACTGATGAGTTCGCTGTTGGCCAACTCGTCGGCCACCAGAATACGCGGTACCAGACCGATGCCGATGCCGGCCCTGACGGCCTGGATCAAGTGCGAAGTGAGTTCGAAGCTCGGGCCGAGCCGCATCATCCGATGGGGCAGGCCTTGGTGGCTGAACCACTCGCCCCAGACGTTGGCATTGCTCGCGACGTTGAGTAGCGTCTGACCGCCAATGCGTTCCGGGGTCCAGGTGTCGTGGGCTTCGGCCGCTTGTGGGGACATGATCACCATCAGTTCTTCGGTGTGCAGGCGATGGCTGATCAAGCCTGGAAAGTCGGCATTGCCAACGACAATCGCGGCGTCGATGCCGCTGGTTTCAAAGTCAATGGCGTCGATTCGGGAATTGATGTGTACCAGGATGCCTGGGTGGGTTTTGTAGAAATCATGCAGGCGCGGCAATAACCACTTTGAGCCGAAGGTCGGCAAGGTGGCCAGGCGTAACGTGCCGCTGCCTGATTGATAAGCCATGGCCTGCAACGTGGCGCTGCGTATGCGCCCGAGCGCTTCGCTCATTTCCCGCTGATAAAGACGACCGACATCGGTCAGTTGTACTTGCCGGCCTTCACGGCGGAACAGCGTCAGGCCCAGTTGCTGCTCCAGCGCTTGGACTTGCCGGCTCACGGCGCTTTGAGTCAGTGAGAGCTCCATCGCTGCACGGGTATAGCTTTCATGTCGGGCGGCGGCTTCAAACGCCAGCAGCAACGACATTGAAGGGGTGAGGTGACGGTAATTCATTCGTAAAAGTCATCGATAGCGGCAGGATTATCCGTTTGTCTGGTGCCGGACCCTGCAGGATCATTGGTGTAGCTGAAGACCTGAGGCTGCCGCATTAATGCTCAGGCGACAAGTGTTTTGAGTTTTCCGTGAATAGACCAACAAGAGACCCGCCTGCGATGATCGCTCAGTTGCCTACCGTTGCACTCGCGGCACAGTACCCGGAATTTCTGCAAGCCCTGCGTGCCAGCGGCTTTCGCGGTCAGCTCAGCGCTGACTACGCCACCCGCACCGTGCTGGCGACCGATAACTCGATTTATCAGCGTCTTCCGCAAGCGGCGGTGTTCCCCTTGGATGTGGATGACATCGTACGCATCGCGACCTTGATGGCCGAGCGACGCTTTCGCCAGATCAAGCTGACCCCGCGCGGTGGTGGCACCGGCACCAACGGGCAGTCATTGACCGATGGCATCGTGGTCGATCTGTCGCGGCACATGAACACCATCCTCGAAATCAACGTCGCCGAGCGCTGGGTGCGGGTGCAGGCGGGCGCGGTCAAAGACCAGCTCAATGCCGCGCTCAAACCTCACGGGCTGTTCTTCGCGCCGGAGTTGTCGACGTCCAACCGTGCCACCGTCGGCGGCATGATCAACACCGACGCCAGCGGCCAGGGCAGTTGCACCTATGGCAAGACCCGTGATCACGTTCTGGAATTGCATAGCGTGCTGCTCGGTGGTGAGCGCTTGCACAGCCATCCGCTGTCAGATGCGGAACTGGAGGCGGCTTGCACGCGGCCCGGCCGTATCGGCCATGTGTATCGGGTGGCGCGCAGTATTCATGAGACCCAGTCCGACCTGATCGAGGCGGTGTTTCCCAAGCTCAACCGTTGTCTGACCGGTTATGACCTGGCGCACCTGCGCAATGAGCAAGGGCGTTTCAACCTCAACAGCGTGCTCTGCGGTGCGGAAGGGTCACTGGGCTACATTGTCGAAGCCAAGCTCAACGTGCTGCCAATTCCAAAATACTCAGTGCTGGTGAATGTGTGTTACGGCAGCTTCATGGATGCGCTGCGCGATGCCAATGCGTTGTTGGTGCACAAGCCGTTGTCCATCGAAACCGTGGACTCCAGGGTGTTGCTGCTGGCGATGAAAGACATCGTCTGGCATAGCGTCGCCGAGTATTTTCCGACGGACGCCGAGCGCCCGACGCTGGGCATCAATCTGGTGGAGTTCAGCGGTGAAGACGTGACGCAAGTGAACGCTCACGTAGAGTTGTTCGTGGCGCATCTGAAGGCCGACACGACGATCGAGCGGCTGGGCCACACGTTGGCGGACGGCGCCGAAGCCGTGTCCCGCGTCTACACCATGCGCAAGCGATCGGTCGGACTGTTGGGTAACGTCGAAGGCGAGATTCGGCCACAGCCTTTTGTTGAAGACACCGCCGTGCCGCCGGAGAAACTGGCCGACTACATCGCCGAGTTTCGTGCGTTGCTCGATAGTTATGGCCTGAGCTATGGCATGTTCGGTCACGTCGATGCCGGCGTGTTGCATGTGCGCCCGGCGCTGGACATGAAAGACCCGGCCCAGGCTGCACTCGTCAAACCGATTTCCGATGCTGTGGCCGAGCTGACAAAGCGTTACGGGGGGCTGCTGTGGGGCGAGCACGGCAAAGGTTTACGCTCGGAATACGTTCCCGGGTTTTTTGGTGAGCTGTACCCGGCGTTGCAATCGCTCAAGGGGGCGTTCGACCCACACAATCAGTTCAACCCCGGGAAGATCTGCACACCCCCAGATGCTGCCCAAGGTTTGCTCAAGGTTAACGAAGTTTCGCTGCGGGGTGATTTGGATCGGCAGATTGATGAGCGTGTCTGGCAAAGCTTTGGCACCGCGATGCACTGCAACGGTAATGGCGCCTGCTACAACTACGACCCCAACGATGCGATGTGTCCGTCGTGGAAAGCTACACGTGAGCGGCAGCACTCGCCGAAGGGAAGGGCCTCGTTGATTCGCGAATGGTTGCGTTTGCAAGGCGCGGCCAATATCGATGTATTGCAAGCGGCCCGGGGCAAGTGGTCATGGTTGAGCGGGTTGCCGACGAGGTTGCGCAATAACCTGGCGCGCTCGCACGGCGAGTCGGACTTCTCGCATGAAGTCTATGACGCGATGGCGGGCTGCCTGGCCTGCAAATCCTGCGCGGGACAATGCCCGGTCAAAGTCAACGTCCCGGAGTTCCGCTCGCGTTTTCTGGAGCTGTACCACGGTCGCTATCAACGTCCTCTGCGTGACTACCTGATCGGCTCGCTGGAGTTCACGATTCCATACATGGCTTACGCGCCGGGCCTGTACAACGCAGTGATGGGCTCGAAATGGGTGAGCCGCCTTCTTGAGCGACAAGTCGGCATGCTCGACAGCCCACTGATCCACCGGCATGACTTGCAGGCCACTTTGACCCGCTGCAACGTCGCGGTCGCCAGCGTGCCAGCTCTGCGCAAACTGACCGAGGCACAACGTGAGCGCAGCGTGGTGTTGGTGCAGGACGCCTTCACCCGTTACTTCGAAACGCCGTTGCTGGCGAGCTTCATCCAGTTGGCTCATCAATTGGGTTATCAGGTGTTTCTGCCGCCCTATAGCCCCAACGGCAAGCCTTTGCACGTTCAGGGTTTCCTCGGAGCGTTCGCCAAGGCGGCGATCCGCAACGGCAATCAGCTCAAGGCTCTCGCCGACTGCGGCGTAGCACTGGTGGGATTGGACCCGGCGATGACGCTGGTCTACCGCCAGGAATATCAGAAAGTACCAGGACTCAATGATTGCCCGAAAGTCTTGCTCCCGCAGGAGTGGCTGTTCGATGTGTTGCCCGCAAACTCGCCTCCCGCTACCCAGACATTCCGTTTGTTGGCGCACTGCACTGAGAAGACCAATGTCCCGGCCAGTACTTCGCAATGGGAAGCCGTGTTTGCCCGGCTTGGGCTCAAGCTAGTGACAGAGGCGACCGGCTGCTGTGGCATGTCCGGCACCTACGGCCATGAGGCGCGGAATCAGAACACCTCGCGGACCATTTTCGAGCAGTCATGGGCTGGCAAGTTGGATGAAAAGGGCGAAGCGCTGGCGACGGGTTATTCCTGCCGCAGCCAGGTAAAGCGCTTAACCGACAGGCAGCTGCGTCATCCGCTGGACGTGGTGTTGGAGTATGCGCAGCTAGCTCACCGATAATGGGGGCGGCGTAAGTAGTCAGTGTATTCGTCCACTGTTGAGCATGTTTGACGTTTTTCCAACCGGCACGATGGGCCTCTATGTAATCGTTGGCTACGTCTTGGATCGTTACGGATTTCTGTATGCGATGGTGTTCAGCAGCCTGCTGTGCTGTGCGCTCATCATCACGCGCCTGCAACGGGTCAATGCCGTCCCGCAATAAACGTCGCTTATCGCTGCTGTTTTGCCGAGCCTCCTTTAAGCCGACTGCGGGGTAGGTGCCCAAGCCCATTTCTCTGCGTTTCCCCACAAGCTGGAACAGCAGTACCCAATATTTCTTCCCGTTGGGTTTGATCAGGAGGCGAAGACCATCACCATCCTCGTAGGCCGATTTCGCCTCCCACAACTTATCGATTGACTGCATTTTTTTAGGAGGTGTCCTACATCTTCCTGCGCTGTTTCGTATTGCTGTGTATCGATCTGAATGATTACCTAGCATCAACTCGTCAATGATTGGCGGGCTAATCATCTATTCAAATCCATGGAGGGTTCATGGCTAATGGTATTTTTGCCAGTACTCGGTATTAATGCGGTTTAGCCTGTCTTTTCCTTCTGGTGGGAGGCTCTTGGATAACATAAAAAAAGGTAAGCCTTATCAGGTGATCATTCAGGGAGAGTTACCGATCTCCATACGAAGGTGATCTAGGAAGTTACATTCTGAATTTGATCGAGAAAATCATGCCCGGAGCGGAAAAGCGTTTAATTGAGGAAGGTTTCATTGTCTCTGTTTTGCTATTTAACGTGGTTACCTTGATTCCGTGGGTGACATTTTTTTGGCATAGTCAGGGCAATGATTCCGGAAATGATGGTCCGGCTGCTATTTTTTTGCTGGTTATTACGGCCGTCGGGACTTTGTTTGTTATGCCAGTTTACAGTTTGGCGATTTATTTGACCGGGATTATAAGTTCAAGACGCCGCTTAAAGTGGATGGTGGTTTTGCCTTTGGGTGTGGTTGTGCTTTTTTGTATTTGCTCATCATTGCTGTGGGCGAAGGTGGGGGTGGATGGGGCATATCTGTTTTTCTTTGCAGCGCTGGGGTACGCGGTGCACGCTATACGCCTGCTCAAACAAGTTGTTGGGGTTGTCAAAGGCTGTCCGTAGTCTGATGAGGGCGTCAAGTATTACAGTTGTGTAGGGGAGTGAGATTGTTCGAGTGAAAAGTTACTTGACGACGTCTCCATATTTCCCATCTTTTAAACCTTTGTCTGTCTCGCAAGTTTGAGGGGCTTTCTCGCAATATTCGCTGACATTGCAGTTTATCGCTGTAAAAAAACTTCATTTACTCTGGCATCCGCAGATCACTGATCTGCAGTTACCAGCCATCGCAAGGAGCGAACGATGTATTTTGAAATCTACAGGCAGATCCGAGGGACTCTACAGACTGGCAGGGGTCAGTGGCGCTGGCGCTTGAGGGCGGGCAATCATGAAACGGTGGCCAGTGGCGAGGCCTACGTCAACAAGGCTGATTGCGTGCACGCCATCAGTTTGATCAAGGGTACGCACGATCAGACGCCAACCAAGGAAGTCTGATGGTGTGTGGTGAAGCTGCTCGCTCAGAGCAGCTTCGTTTCAACAGATCTCAGGGTTGTGAATAGACGCCAGTTGCATCCACTACCTAAACTGTCGGCAGACTTAGGGACGGGGGCAGTGGATGAATCGTAACGAGCTACGCAAGGCTGATATCAACCTGATGGTGGTGTTCGAAACGCTGATGCTTGAGCGTAACGTGACTCGGGTGGCGGAAAAGCTGTTTCTCGGTCAGCCGACCATCAGCTCTGCGCTCAACCGTTTGCGGGCGATGTTCAATGACCCCTTGTTCATTCGGGTCGGGCATCGCATGGAGCCGACAGCGCGAGCGGAAGAGATCATTCGACATCTGTCTCCCGCGTTGGACTCGCTGTCGGTGGCCTTGAGCCTGACCCATGATTTCGATCCCGCCAGCAGCACCATGACCTTTCGTATCGGGCTGTCCGACGACGTCGAGTTTGGCCTCTTGCCACCCTTGCTGCGTGCATTGCGCCAGGAGGCGCCAAGCGTGGTGTTTGTGGTGCAGCATGTCGATTACTGGCGGATCCCCGACTTGTTGGCGTCCGGCGATATCACGGTGGGCATCAGCCAGACCCGCGGTCTGCCGGCCAATGCCAAACGCAAGTTGTTGCGACACATCCAGCCCAGCATTTTACGGGCCGACGCCTCCGACATGCCGCTGACCCTCGACGAATATTGCTCGCGTCCGCATGTGCTGGTATCCCATACCGCCAACGTCAGTGGCTACGCCGATGAGTGGCTGGCGGAGATCGGCCGTACGCGACAGGTGGTGCTCTCCGTTCCGCAATACAGTTCGCTGCCGGCCCTGCTGGCCGGGACCGATCTGATTGCCAGCCTGCCGGACTACACCGCTGAGGCGATGGCCGTCTCCGGTCAATTATTCAAGGAGCCGTTTCCGTTCAAGACGCCGACCCTGGACTTGTCCATGGTCTGGCTCAGTCATGTCGACACCGACCCGGCCGAGCGCTGGCTGCGTGCGCGCCTGGAAGCGTTCATGAGCGAGCGCGCTGTGTTGCCCCTGCCTGAGTGAGCAGGGCGACAGCGTGATATATGTAGGATCTTTCCACCCACCATCAGGATCAATGTCATGCCTCACCTGCACATGGAATACACCGCCAACTTGCCTGAACTGAATGCCGACGTAGCGTTGATGCGGCTGAACAATACGCTGGTGGCTTCTGGTCAATTCGGTGTCGAGTTCGACATCAAGAGTCGTGCAGTGAAGGTCGAGACATTCAAGGTCGGAACGGCTTTGGCGGAGCGGGCGTTTGTGCATGTGAAGCTTGCGCTGTTGAGCGGCCGTTCCGCGCAGATCAAACAGCAGTTGTCGGAAAGCTTACTGGCTGTAGTGCAGGACCTGTGCGAATGGCCAGCAGGCATCGAAGTCCAGCTATGTGTGGAGATACTCGATATCGATCGCGAGTCCTACAGCAAGACGGCCATTAACAACTGAGACTCAGGCGACTTCCTGTTCCGTACAGGCCAGGATCACTTGTTCGCGTAGCCACCGGTTGGCGCCGTCCTGATCAAGGTGTTGGCTCCACTGCAGTTCGAGGCTGAACCCCGGCAAACCATCGGGTACTTCGCAGTGATTGAATGCCGCTTCGGCGGCAAGTAACTGCTGGATGCGCCGAGGCAAGGTCAGGATGAAGTCAGTGCCGGCGATCATCTTGAGCGCTGCGCTGTAGCTGTTGGCGCGCGCGACGATTTGACGTTTTTTGCCCTGTTGCGCGAGCCAGCCATCGACCATGTTGGTGGCGGACGTCCAGGGTGTCGGAAACACATGTCGACGCTCGACGTAGGCCGGCAGGTTTAAACGTGGCTCCAGCGGTGTAGCGTGTTTGTCGAAGACGCATACCAGATCGTCCTTGAGCAGTGTCCATGATTTGAGGCCTGCGTGGTCACGATGAAAATTCGGGCCGAAGCAAATCACCAGATCAAGACTGCCATCGCGCAAGGCGTCGACAGGAATCTCGGCTTCGAACTTGTGCATGTTGACCGTCACCGGAAGATCGGCGAGCGCAAAACGTTTCAACAAGTGCGGCAGGATTAACTGTTCGAAGTATTCCGGTGCACAGAGATTGAACGTCACCGATTGCAAGGTCGGGTCGAACATCGGCGAGCCTGCATGACATTGGTTGATGCTGTCGAGGATCTTCAGAATGTGAGGGTACATCGTGCCGGCCTTGTCCGTCGGCTGCATACCGGCGCGGGAATTGATGAACAGTTCGTCCTCAAAGCAGTTGCGCAGTTTTTTCAGGCAATAACTCACCGTGGACTGGCTGACGCAAAGCCGCTCGGATACATCGGTTACGTTGTTTCGCTCGAACACGGCAACGAACACCATGAGGTCCTGCATATCGAGCTTTCTGAGCAAATTACTGTTCAGCATCCATTCTGTCTCGCAGTGCTACTGGCGCAGAACGTGCGCAAGCTGTGGGAATTGATCCTAGCGGAGCGGAGGAGTCAGGAGAATGCCTTGTGGGACGTTTCATGGGTATTGGTGTCAGCCTTGTACCGTGACCGGCACGGTTCTGCGGCTGGATTTCAACAGTGCCAACATGCCGATGCCCACCAATGCGGCGCCGGTAACCTCCAAGGGCAGTGGCGCCTGGCGCCCCCATAACCAGTGAAACAGGGTGATGAACAGCGTGCTCAGGTAAATGTAGGAAATCACTGAAGAGGGGGCGATCACACCGATTGCACGGTGCAGCAACCAGAAGGTCGCCAGCGTCGCAAACAGCGCCAGATAGATCAGCCAGAAAAAATCATGGGCAGTCAGCAATGACGCCGAGCGCCAACCGCCGCTGAACCCACAGAACACCAGCAGAAACAATGCGCCGAACAACATGTTCCAGAACGTCATCGCCACCGGTCCTCGGCCCTTGAGGCTACTTCCTTTGAGTCGTTGGCTAAGCGGCGCATAGAACGCCATCGCCAGGCAGCCGATGCCATACACCGTCAATGCGTACAGCGATGGCAGTTCGTCCGGACCGTTGCCCTTCATGATCAGTAGCGCGGCCCCGGTAGCGGCAATCAGCATGGGCAAGATCCGTTGCTTCAGGCTGCTGTCAGGCGTCAGCACGGCTTCGAAAAGCAGGGTCAGCAATGGTACGAGCGTAAACAGGGTTCCAGTGTTGACCGCCGAGGTATAGCGCAGCGCCTCGAACAGCGAACCGAAATACAGCGCCAGCAGCAAACCGAGTGCGCAATGCCCGAGCAATCCGCGGGCGGTCATGGCGATATCGCCTTTGAGCAACAGCAGCGGCAAAAACACCGTGGCGCACAGCAGCAGTCGTAATCCGGTCAGCAAGATCGGGTCGATGGCCTGGCTGACCTGTGCCGCCGCAGAAAACGAAGCGGCGACCAGCAAGGCCCAAAGCAGCATGCCAACGTGGGCAGCGGCGAAACCGGTGGTTTTCATAGGTGATTCCGAAGTCAGTGATTGGGGCAGGTGTAGCGCCAGTCCCGATTAGGCGCGCCAAGCCTGAAGGCCGCAAATCAGAAAGTCCGAGAGGGAATCTGGAAATTAAATAGTGCTGACATTCAGAGGGCGGTCGCGAGCGATCAAACGCAGGTTATTTAAGTCAGATCTGAACAAAAGCTGAACAATTCTCAAATACTTGGCAGGTTTGGCTTAATGGCTGACGTGAACTAATCGTTATCTTATTTTTCACAAAAAATTGATGGTTGGCTGCTTAAAATTAGTGTTGTCTGGGTGAATGGAATTTTCACATTTACCGCAGTCATTCCTTTTCAGGGACAGCGAATCATCATGTTGAAGTTTAAAGCCGTGCGCCCGGAATGGGTGACGCTGAGTGCCAGTGCTTTTTTATTAATTGCATTCAACTCTGTACTCTGGGGGCATCTTTTCGATATCGCCACGCCAGATAGCAAAGGTATCACTCTGTTCGTGGCGTTCGGGGTGATGATTTTTGCAGCGTTCAATATTCTATTGACGCTGCTGGCTTTTCGGCCGTTGCTGAAGCCCGTCCTGACGCTGCTTTTCATGATCAGTGCTGGCGTGGCTTACTTTATGGGCCAATATGGCGTTCTGATCGACGCTGGTATGTTGCGTAATTTTGCAGAGACCAATGCCACGGAAGTGCGTGACTTGGTATCAGTCCAATTGTTTGTCTATGTTGTTTTTCTCGGCGTCCTGCCATCGTTGTTGTTGTGGAGAACACCGGTTGTTTATCGTCGCTGGCATCGCGAGTTGCTGAGTAAAGGGTTAGTGACGTTAGTGTCCGCCGCCGTCATTGGTGGCGTTGCACTGATTAACTACCAAGGTCTTGCTTCGCTGTTTCGCAATCATCATGAGTTGCGTTTGATGGTGGTGCCAAGCAATTACATTGGCGCAACGGTCAGGTATTTGGGTGAGCGGGTGGCGTCAGCGCAGCAACCGTTTGTGAAAATCGGCGAAGACGCTCAGTTAAACCCAGGCTGGCAAACCCATGGTCGTAAATCCCTGACGGTCCTGGTGGTAGGCGAAAGTGCCCGCGCGGAGAACTTTGGCATCCTCGGCTATGACCGTGATACCACGCCAAAACTTGATAAAGAACCTGGGCTGATCGCTTTTACCGATGTGACCTCGTGTGGCACTGAAACCGCTGTATCGGTTCCTTGCATGTTCTCCAACATGGGCCGCAAGGATTACAGCGCGAGCAAGGCAAAGAACGAAGAAGGTTTGTTGGATGTGCTCAAGCATGCCGGACTGGATGTGATCTGGCGGGACAATCAGTCCGGCTGCAAAGGCACCTGCGATCGCGTCACCCTTCAGGATGTGAGTAATCTCAAAGACCCGAGTCTGTGCGCCAACAGTGAATGCCGCGACGAAATTCTGCTGCAAGGGCTGCAGCACTTTATCGACACTCTGGATAAAGACACTGTGCTGGTATTGCATCAGATGGGCAGTCACGGTCCGGAGTATTTCAAGCGTTACCCGAAAGAGTACGAACGCTTTACTCCTGTCTGTGAAAGCAACGCGCTGAACAATTGCAGTCGCGAAAGTATTATTAACGGCTATGACAATACGCTGGTGTATACCGATCATGTGTTGTCGACCCTGATCGATTTACTGCGCAATAATCAGGAAAAGGTCGATACAGCCATGCTTTATCTGTCGGACCACGGAGAATCCCTGGGCGAATACAACCTGTTCCTCCATGGCACGCCTTACATGTTGGCACCGGAGCAACAGAAACATGTGGCGATGCTGGCCTGGTTCTCCGACAGCTATCAAAAATCGTTCTCTGTGGACACCCATTGCCTGCAATTGAGTCGTGAAAAACCCTTGAGCCAGGACAACCTGTTTCATTCGGTGCTGGGGCTGCTGGAGGTCAACAGTAAGGTCTACAACCAGAGTCTGGACATGTTTGCCGGGTGTCGGGGGGCGGTGATCGATGGCGTATTGGCTGGCAAATGAGGCGTCAGCGCTTTCACGTGACCTTCAAACAAACTCGCGTTACCAGCGTCGCAAGGCAAGTTAATCCAAGCTCAACGGACTATTCTTCTGAAAACCAGGCATTTTTGCTAAGCCTCTTGTTCAGTGGATGCGCGGAAATCGCCGGGGGCGATATATACTGCGCGCCATTCTTCAAGGGAGAGCCGTGTGGCCATCGATATTCACTGGATTCGCGACAACGATAGCCTCGGTCGGTTTTGTACCGAGTGGCAACAGCTGCCATTCGTTGCCCTCGACACCGAATTCATGCGGGTCGACACCTTCTACCCGATTGCCGGCCTGCTGCAGATCGGTGACGGCCAACGCGCTTACCTGATTGATCCGCTGACCATTAATGACTGGAAGCCCCTGGCCGCGTTGCTGGAAAATCCCGCCGTGGTCAAAGTCGTGCATGCGTGCAGCGAAGACCTCGAAGTCTTGCTGCGCCTGACCGGCAGCCTGCCGGCGTCGTTGTTCGATACGCAACTGGCCGCCGCTTACCTGAACCTG
The DNA here is from genome assembly GCF_900187615.1 of Pseudomonas sp. Irchel s3f7. GTDB lineage: Bacteria > Pseudomonadota > Gammaproteobacteria > Pseudomonadales > Pseudomonadaceae > Aquipseudomonas. The sequence goes on from NZ_FYDO01000035.1 coordinate 12,865, forward strand.
GGTTTCTCCATGGGTTACTCGCGGTTGGTGCAGGAAGTGCTCGGCATCGACCTGCCCAAGGGCGAAACCCGTTCCGACTGGCTGCAACGTCCGCTGTCCGAGACCCAAATCAGCTATGCCGCCGAAGATGCCGTGCACTTGGCGGAAGTTTTCGTACAGTTGCGCCCGAAGCTTTCGGACGATAAGTACGCCTGGGTCCTGGAAGACGGCGCCGAACTGGTGGCCAACCTGCGCCGCGAGATCGACCCTTACGAGGTCTATCGCGACGCCAAGCTGGCCTGGAAGCTGTCCCGCGCCCAACTCGTCGTATTGCGTGAGCTCTGCGCCTGGCGCGAGAAAGAAGCCCGCGCCCGTGACCTGCCGCGCAACCGCATTATCCGCGAGCATTCGCTGTGGCCGCTGGCGCGCACGCAGCCGGACAACCTTGGCGCATTGGCGAAAATCGAAGACATGCACCCGCGTACCGTGCGTCAGGACGGTGAGTTTCTGCTTGATCTGATCAAGCGCTCTGGCAGTGTGTCGCCTGATCAATGGCCGCCAGCCGTGCCGGAGCCATTGCCGGTGGACGCCGCCGTGTTGCTCAAGCAAATGAAAGCCATCGGCCAGGCTGAGGCCGAGCGCCTGAGCATTGCGCCGGAACTGATGCTGCGCAAGAAAACCCTGGAAGCGCTGCTCAAGAGCGGCTTCCCCAATGGTCCCTACCAATTGCCTGATTCGCTGCGTGGCTGGCGCCGCGAGTTGATGGGCCAGGCGCTGCTCGACAGCCTGGCCACCGCCGGAGAACAGCCTTGAAACGTATTTGTTCGATCTACCGCAGCACCAAGAGAAACGAAATGTACCTGTATGTGCTCAAGAGCGATGCTCTGGAGCGCGTCCCGGAAACGCTGATGGCCGCCTTCGGCAAAGCTATCCATGCCTTTGACCTGGTGCTGAGCCCCGAGCGCAAACTGTCGCGCGAAGACATCACGATCGTGCTGGAAAACCTCGATAAGCAGGGTTATCACCTGCAAATGCCGCCGGCTGAAGACGAGTACATCGAGCACTTGCCGGAAGAGTTGCTGCGTCGCAACGACCCGATGTAAGCGCCAGACAGGCTCGGTTCAGGGCCGCGATGAAACACTGATTGATTTTGGCGATGACCGCATCGATGGAGCGATACTCCACCGGCGGTCGTCCGCTCCGCTTTGGAAAGGTTTGAAGCATGCGCGTTCTGATTGCTGAACACGACCACCCCGTGTACGCCCGGTTGTTGCGCGAGGCTGCGCCCGATCTGGAAGTGCTGACCAGCGGCGACTCTGCTGAATTGGCCGCCCAGGCCGCCGATTGCCCGGTCTGGCTCGGTCAGCCTGATCTGTTGGCGACGCTGTTGCGTCAGGGCCACCAGCCGCAATGGCTGCAATCGACCTGGGCGGGCATCACGCCGCTGCTGGCCGACGGTTTGCCGCGACACTATCGTTTGTCCCGCGCGGTGGGGATCTTCGGGCAGGTCATGGCTGAATACGTGCTCACGTACATGCTCGGGCATGAGCGTGAAGTACTGGCGCGGCTGGTCAGCCAGGTCGAGCGCAAGTGGGACAGTCGCCATGGCCAGAGCCTGGCGGGGCGCAAGGTGTTGATTGTCGGTACCGGTGACATCGGACAGACCGTTGCGAAATTCCTCGTACCGTTTGGCGTCGAGTTGTACGGAATCGCCAGCAGCGCTCGCGAGCAGGCACCGTTTGTCGAAGTCGGTTCGCTGGCGGATCTGCCGCGTCTGGTCGGTGAAATGGATTTCGTGGTCAACCTGCTGCCCAACACGGCGGACACCCACGACATTTACGATGCCGCGCTGTTCAAGCAATTCAAGCCGACGGGGTTGTTCATCAATGTCGGACGCGGCGTGGCGGTGGTCGACGCGGACCTGGTTGAAGCGCTGAAGGAAGGGCATCTGGCGGGGGCGGTGATTGACGTGTGCCGTCAGGAGCCGTTGCCGCAGCGCCATCCGTTCTGGACGGCCTGGGGATTACTGCTGACCGGCCACAGTTCCGCGCCGACATCGCCGTCGATGATGGTGCAGTTGTTTGTCGAAAACCTGCGGGCGTATCAGGCGGGCGAGGCGTTGCGCGGGGAAGTGGATTTCAATCGCGGGTATTGAACCACCACTCACCCCTGTGGGAGTGAGCCTGCTCGCGATAGCGGTGTGTCATTCACATGTACTTTGACTGACACGGCCTCATCGCGAGCAGGCTCGCTCCTACAGGGTTTTGCCGTGTGGGTTAGAGGGTGAATTCACCTTCCGCTGCCAATTCGCTCAACGGACGGCGCGGGCTCGGCGCTTCACGGGCCTGCAGGTATTCCGCCAGGCTGGCCTTGTCGCCCAGCTTGCCAACGGCCACGGCCGCGTGCAGTGCGTAGCCTTCAGGAATGTTCAGTTCTTTGCGGGTCAGCTCCTGATCGAAACCGGCCATGCCGTGGGTGTGCCAGCCGCTGATGCTCGCTTGCAGCGCCAGATGACCCCAGGCCGAACCGGTGTCGAAGGTGTGCCACAGCGCCGGGGTTTCTTCGGTGGCGCCAGGTGCGGTAAAGGTGGTTTTCGAGATCACGATCACCAATGCCGAGGCATGCTGCGCCCAGCTGCGGTTGAACTCGTTGAGCAGGCCCAGGTAACGCTCCCAGTTCGGTGTATCGCGACGCGCATAGAGAAACCGCCATGGCTGCGAGTTGTACGCCGACGGCGCCCAGCGCGCGGCTTCGAAAAAGCTCAGCAGAGTTTCTTCGCAAATGGCTTCACCGGTGAAGGCGCGGGGCGACCAACGATCGGTGAACTGCGGGTGAATGGCGTACTCGGCAACGCGTGGGTTGGCACTCATCAATAGATTCCTTGCTACGTTTGAAGGTGTGGGCGACGCAAAACCCTACTTGGCGGCGCTAAAACTGACAAGCACGTTCTACCGGCAGTCGCCAATGCTTGGCCGCAAGGCCTGCGGGCACTAGACTGGCGGCCTTTTCACCACCTGATGTCGACGCTCGAACCATGGCTGCCAAAGTAGAACCGTTCTGGATACGCAAAACCCTCGATCAACTTGATCAGGAGGAATGGGAATCGCTGTGCGATGGTTGTGGCCTGTGCTGCCTGCAAAAGCTGGAAGACGAAGATGACAACAGCGTCTATTACACGCGCATTGCCTGCAAACTGCTGGACCTGAAAACCTGCCAGTGCACCGACTACCCGAATCGTCGTGATTCGGTGCCGGACTGTATCCAGCTCACTCCGGGCAAGGCTGATGAGTTCAAGTGGCTGCCGCCGACCTGCGGCTATCGCCTGGTCAGCGAAGGCAAGGACCTGCCGCTGTGGCATCACCTGGTGTGCGGTGATCGCGACGCGGTGCACCACGAACGCATTTCCCAGTCAGGGCGCATGCTCGCCGAAGGCAGCGTGCCGGAAGATGATTGGGAAGAACATCTGATTTTCCGGGCAGGCTGATCGCCCACGGATCTGACGTTTCACGAAGGAGTGTGTATGGCTGTGGGATGGCGGCTGGCGTTGACGGTTGGGTGTCTGGCCCTGGGCTCGCCCGTGTGGGCGGCTCAGAAGGTTGATCTGGATTATCACGTGCGCCTGTTGCCGCAAAGCGACCAGGCCGAAGTGCGTCTGACCCTGGCCCAGGGGGCAGCGGTGCGCAGTCTGGATTTCGACCTTGGCGACGGCAGTCACTACAGCGATTTCAAGGCTGACGGACAATGGCAACTGAGCCCCGGCAAGCAGGCTCGCGGTCTCTGGAGACCCGCCGCCGACAAGGCCAGCCTGACCTATCGCGTTCGCATTAGCCATGGCCGCAAGAGCGGCAGTTTCGATACGCGCATGACGCCGAACTGGGCATTGATGCGCGGCGACGATCTGGTGCCCGCCGCCCGGCTCGATCAGCAGGACGGCGTCGAATTGGTGTCACGTCTTGAGTTCGAGCTGCCCGGCGGCTGGAAGAGCGTCGAAACTGCGTGGCCGCGGATTGGCAAAAACAAATTCCGTATCGATAACCCATCCCGACTGTTCGATAGACCCACAGGCTGGATGCTCGCTGGCCACTTGGGCAGTCGCCGTACGCGTCTGGGGGAAACGGAAGTCACGGTCAGCTCCCCGCAGGGGCAGGGCATGCGCCGAATGGATGTGCTGACGCTGTTGACGTTCGTCTGGCCACAAGTGCAAGCCGTGTTCCCTCATCATCCCGCCAAGCTGCTGATTGTTGGCGCCAGCGATCCCATGTGGCGCGGCAGCCTGGCCGGGCACGAGTCGATCTACCTTAACAGTCGTCTGCCGCTGGTCAGTGAAAGCGGCACCAGTGCGTTGGTGCGGGAGCTGGCCCAGGTGTTCGGGCGAATCAACGACAAACAGCGCAGTGACTGGATCAGTGAAGGACTTGCCGAGTATTACGCGATTGAGTGGGTGCGTCGGGCGGGAGGGATGAGCGATGAGCGGTTCGAGAGCCTGCATGAAAAACTGCTCAAGAGCGGCGAGAAGGTCACGACCTTGCGCGGTGAGCAGGCCAGCCCGGCGCAGGTAGCCAGGGCGGTGGTGATGCTGCAGGAACTGGATCGCGAGATTCGCCTGAAGACGCGCAACAAGCGCTCGCTGGATGATGTGTTGCGCGCGGCGATACGGCTGGAGAGCATCGATACCAAGGCGTTTGTGCAGCTGTCGGAGAGTGTTATTGGCGACGCTTCGAAGGTCCTTGATACCGGGTTGCTTCAGTAGGGATCAAAAGATCGCAGCCTGCGGCAGCTCCTGCAGGGCGCGCACACACGAGCTGCCGCAGGCTGCGATCTTTTACTTTGAATCATCAAACGCCGGTTTTTGGCGAATTCAATGAATCATTGCCCGTAACCGTCGCGGTTTTGGTTGCTGCCTCGGCATTGGCCTTCAGCGTCTTCAGCTCTTCACCCGCCCGCTGGATTTTCGCCCGTACGTTGTCCATGTCCTGTCGGCTTTTCTCCAGCAGGCTTTTTGCCGAACTGTGGCCGGTGATACCACGGGCCAGGGCAACACCGCCGATGGCCACTTGAATCAAACCAAAGATCCCGCCGCGACGCAGGCCCTTGCCCACCATCACCACGCCACCCGCTATCGAGCCGATGCGCTCCCAGCCCTGGACGTTCTGTTCGGAAGGAGTCTGGAACGGTGTGGATTCGATACGCTCGACGCGTTTGAGTTCGCTCATGATCTATCTCCAGGCAGGGAAGGGCAGCTTCAGTCTCGATAGTTAAGCTGACTGCCGGGGCCTGTCGCTTGTTCCATCGAATGTGCGGTGGCTCAGCGGAATTTTGGCCCCGAGCGGGTGTTGAGCCCTTTGGCCATGCGGTCATAAAGCACGACGTTGACCGTGGCAGCCAGGTTCATGCAACCGGTGGTCGGGATGTAGACCACGTCTTCGCACCAGTCGCGAATCTCTTGATCCAGCGAACCGTCTTCAGGACCGAAGATGTACAGCGCGCGGTCCGGGTGGGTGTACTCCGGCAGCGGGCGGGCGCCCTCGACCAGCTCCACGGCGACCGGCACGCAGTTCAGCGGCAGGATTTTTTTCAGGTCGTCGATGCCGATCAGCGGGATGTCGTAGTGGACACGCTTGGTATCGGTGACGAAATCGGCGGCGCGTTCATAGCGTTTGCCGGTGTAGAACACCGACGCCACGCCATAACAGCCAGCGGCGCGCATCACCGAACCGACGTTCTCCGGTGATTTGGGGTTATACAAACCAATGCAGCTGTACCGTTTGTCTGCCACGAGCGGGGTGCCTTTCGGGAAAAAATCGCGATTATACGGGGAATGGGGCAGGGGTGTTCAGTTTGAGATTGGTGGTGGCCGGGCTATCGAAATCGCGGGCAAGCCCGCTCCCACAGGGTGCTGTGGTGTACACCACATTTGTGGTCACCATCAATCACTGTGGGAGCGGGCTTGCCCGCGATGGGGCCATTCCAGGCGCTGAGGATTTTCAGTCGTCTTTCTTCATCAGGCCAGCCAGCGCCGCAAACGGGTTATGTGTCGCCTTGGCGATTTTCGGTGTGCTCAGCGAGCCTTCATCGAAATACTGTTGGTCTGTGTAGCGCGAGTGTTCGTTGTCGTGACAGTACAGGCACAACAGCTCCCAGTTCGAACCGTCCTGCGGGTTGTTGTCGTGATTGTGGTCGCGGTGATGCACGGTCAGTTCGCTCAGGCGCTTGCCGGAGAACTCACGGGCGCAGCGGCCGCACACGTGCGGGTACATTTTCAGGGCCTTGTCGCGGTAACCCATTTCCTTGTCGCGCTGGTTGTCGGCGAGGATGCGGTCCAGTTTCGACGTGTTGGTTGGGGTGGACGAACTCATGGGTTCACCTTTGTAGAAAGACTAATGACGGTTATGCAGCCAGTTTAGCTCAGCCCTTGAGCTTCTCGGCAATCCAGATGGTATGGCGAGTGCCTTTGTTGCCGTGGGCGAAGACCTGCACTTCCTCGGCCTTGAACCCGGCTTTTTTCAGTTTGTCGGAAAACTGCCGGTCTGCACTGGCCGACCAGACCGCCAGCACGCCTTTGGGGCGCAGGGCTTTGGCACAGGCGCTCAGGCCGCCGGCGGAATACAGCCAGCTGTTGGCTTTCTGGGTCAGGCCTTCGGGGCCGTTGTCGACATCGAGCATGATCGCATCGAAACCCTGCGGCTCGGCTTGCAGGACCTTGGCCACGTCTTCCATGCGGATCACGGTGCGCGGGTCTTGAAGCGGGTTTCCCGCTTTCTCGCCGAGCGGACCACGGTTCCACTCCACAACGCCAGGGACCAGCTCAGCGACCACCACTTCGGCGGTCTTGCCCAGGTGCTTGAGGGCCGAGGCGAGGGTGAAGCCCATGCCCAGGCCACCGATCAATACACGTGAACTCGGCCGACCGGCGACCTTGCGGCAAGGGATCTCGGCCAGGGCATCCTCGGAGCCGTGCATGCGGGTGTTCATCAATTGCCCGCCGTCACCGCCCTGGATCTTGATGACGAAATCCTCACCGTATTCGAACAGGCACAGGGCTCCGCCGTTTTCCGGGATGGGGGTGGTGTCGAGCAGAACGAAACGTTTCATGGGGCTCACTTGAAGAAAATTGGCAGAACTCGAAGGGGCAAACAGACGCAGTTGGGAGTAGCCTGTTTATGACAACAAGGCTAACGGAGCCATTGATGAAGCGCACCATTCTAACGGTCATTGCCCTGGCCGCGCTCGCGATAACTGCAGCACAGGCCCAACCGTTGCAGGCCACGCCCATCAGTCCCGCTGCGATGCCCGGCTCACCGGGTACCGCGACGCCCACGCCCTATCCGCAAATCAGCCCGGCGCCATTGCCCAGGGTCGGCCCGGGTAGCAGCGGTCCGCCGTTGGTGCCCATCAACAAGCCGAGCCCGCCGACCAAGGACCAGCCACTGCCGGGGCTGGAGCCTAACCCACCGAAACCCAAGCCACCGGGCGGTTAGACCTGCTGGGAGAGCAGTTGCCCATCGGCCATGCGCAAGCGTTTGGACAGCGAAACGGCGAGGGCGCGGATGATCTTGGCAGCGATTTTCGGTGCGTCATTGAGCATTTTTTCCAGCGAGTCCTTACCCAGATTGAGCAGCTGACAATTGCTCGCCGCCACGCAACTGGCCGAGCGCCGTTCGCCGTCGAGGACGGCCATTTCGCCGAACGAGCGACCGCTGCGCAATGTAGCGATGGTTACTCGTTGCCCGTCAGCGGTGGTTTTCTGCACCGAGACCTGGCCGGTGTGGATGATGCACATGAAGCTGCCGGCATCGCCCTCCTGGAAAATCTGTTCGCCCTGGGCAATGGTGCTGATGCTGAAATAGCCCGATGCTGCGGCAAAGTCCGCTGGCAGCAGTTGATTGAACAGGCCGCAGTCCATCAGCCAGTCGCGAATTTCGTTGTTTAGAAAGGTTGGTTCTGACATGTCGTCATGGTCTTTTGTGTGTGTTGCCGACTCGAATTTGAAATCACCGTAAATCCCCTGTGGAAGCGAGCAGGTGTTGTATCGGCATTCGGTGTGCGGAATTAAGACCGGTTCATCGGCCCAAGTTCCTCAGGCAATACCCAAAACCTTGAACAAAAAGGCGTATTCGAGTGCTACGTCACGCAATCCCTGATAACGCCCGCTCATCCCGCCATGCCCGGCACCGAGTTCAGTCTTTAGCAGCAGGGGATTGTTGTCGGTTTTGCTCGCGCGCAACTTCGCCACCCATTTGGCCGCTTCCCAGTATTGAACGCGGCTATCGTTGTAGCCGGCAATGACCAGCGTCGCCGGATAGGCTTGTGCGGTGACGTTTTCGTACGGGGCATAGGCCTTGATCCGATCATAGACGTCCGGCTCTTCAGGATTACCCCACTCGTCGTATTCCGTCACGGTCAACGGCAGGTCCGGGTCGAGCATGGTATTGAGCACGTCGACGAACGGTACTTCGGCAATGGCCGCACCAAACAGCTCCGGCCGTTGGTTGAGTACCGCGCCGATCAGCAGTCCACCAGCGCTGCCGCCGCTGATCGCCAGTTGTGGCGCGGTGGTGAAGCCATTGGCGATCAGGTGTTCGGCACAGGCAATGAAGTCGCTGAACGTGTTGTGCTTGTGCTCCTGCTTGCCGGCGCGATACCAGGCTTCCCCCAGTTCGCCACCGCCGCGCACGTGCGCAATGGCAAACGCCATGCCGCGATCCAACAGGCTCAGGCGTGCGTGGGAGAACCAAGGGTCGAGGCTCTCGCCGTAGGCGCCGTAACCATACAAATACAGTGGAACCGGTTTGCCGAGGTTTTCGCGCTTGATCACCAGGCTGATCGGCACTTGGGTACCGTCCGGCGCGGTCGCCCACAGGCGCTGGCTGACATAGGCATCGGCATCGAACGGGCCAAGCACCGGGGTTTGCTTGAGGACTTTCTGCTCGCCGGTCGCCAGTTCAAGCTGGCGGATTTGCGCCGGACGGTTCAACGCTTCGTAGCGCAGGCGAATCCGGTCGCTGACGAACTCCAGGCTGTTTTGCACGTGCAGGCTGTAGGCCGCGTCCGGCAATTGCACGCGATAGGGCGACAAACCTTGTGGGTGAACTTCAATCACCGGCAGGCCGCCGATCCGCAGGCTCAGGGTCATGGCGCCGGTGTTCAGGCTGATACCGTCGATCATCACGCTGTCGCTGTGGGCAATCAGGCTTTGCCAGTCGGCCTCGAACGGCGCACTGCCGGTATCGACAGCCGTGTACAGGGCAAAGTTGATGCCGTCGCGGTTGGTGCGAATGAACCAGGTCCATTGACCATCGAGCATACCGTGGTCGACGTCATATTCATGATCCTCGACCCGTGGTGCGATGCAGGTAAAGGCTTGCTGTGGCTGGTTGGCGTCGAGGACCCAGGCTTCACTGGTGGTCTTGCTGCCCACGGACAGCAGCAATTGCTGTTCGGAGCTTGAGCGGTAGCAATGCATGAAGAAGCGCCCGTCCGGCTCATGGAACACTTCTTCGGCCGCCGTGCCGTCCAGACGGTAGCGGTACAGCTTGTGCGGGCGGTGAGTGTCGTCCAGTTCACCGAAAAACAGCGTCAGGCTGTCGTTGGCCCAGGTCATGCTGCCGTCGCAATCCTGGAACTCCAGTTCGCTGACACGCCCGTCGGACAGTTCCTTCACGAACAGCGTGTAAATCTCATCACCCGTGGCGTCGATGCTGTAGGCCAGACGCTGATGGTCCGGGCTGATGCTGAACGCGCCAAGGGAAAAGAAGCCGCCGTTGGCCAGCACGTTCGGGTCCAGCAGCAGTTGTTCCTGGTTTTCGTCGAGGGTCAGGCTGTCATCGGCCGGACGCGGGCAGCGGTAGTGTCGGGCATATTCGTCGCCTGCCGTGGTGCGCGTGTAATACAGATACGGTCCCCACGGCGAAGGCAGGGACAGGTCCGTCTCGAGAATCCGGCCTTTGATTTCCTCGAACAGCGTTTCGCGCAACCCGGCCTGATCGGCGGTTTGTGCTTCCTGATAGCTGTTTTCAGCCTTGAGGTAATCGAGCACGGCCGCGGTGTCGCGTTCTTGCAGCCAGGCATACGGGTCGGGACCTTCAGCCCTGTGGGCGATCGGGGCGTCGTGAATGTTGGCGGATAGAGGCATGAAGGACTCTCGAACAGTACGGAATAGGGGGCTTGGCAACCTGTGGGAGCGGGCCGGCTTAACTGTCAGGCATTGATGCAGCCTGATGGGCGAAAAGCCGTTATCATAAGCGCCTCTTTGCCTGCCTTGCCATGGACACCATGACCGAGAACGACTATCTGATCGCTTGGGGCCTCTACGCCTTTGCCGCTTTGGGCTGCCTGTTGGTGTGGATGCGCATTACCCACTGGATGTGGCGTTGGCTGCGCGAGCCGCTGCGGCTGCTGGTGGTGGTGCTGCTGTTCAGCCCGACCATCATTGACCCGGTGAAGGATAAAGTTGCACCGGCCATCGCCATTACCGCCCTGGACCTGTTGTTCAAGGTCGGCAACAACGCCTGGCGGGCGATTTCCGATCTGTTCATGTACGGCATGATCGCCTTTGGTCTCTATCTGGTGATGGTGGCGATCCGCTTCCCTATCGAACGTGCCTCCAGCGCTCGCAAGGAGCAGGCTGCCGCCGCCAAAGCGGCTGCCCGTGCCGACGAGTCGGGGGAGGATCATCCTTTCGGCGGTGCTGGCGATGATCGCTACGGTCGTCCGCCTGTGCCGAGCAATCCCCAGCGGATGCGCGTCGAACCCCGTCTGTAACCCCGGCCCTGTCATTGAGCGAGAATCCCGAGCATGTGTGAGTTATTGGGCATGAGCGCCAATGTCCCGACCGATATTGTCTTCAGCTTCACCGGGCTGATGCAGCGCGGCGGGCGCACTGGCCCGCATCGTGATGGCTGGGGTATCGCTTTCTATGAAGGTCGCGGGCTGCGCCTGTTCCAGGACCCGGCCGCGAGCAGCGAGTCGGAAGTCGCCAACCTGGTGCAGCGTTATCCGATCAAGAGTGAAGTGGTCATCGGGCACATCCGCCAGGCCAACGTCGGCAAGGTTTGCCTGTCCAACACCCATCCGTTTGTCCGTGAACTGTGGGGACGCAATTGGTGTTTCGCGCATAACGGCCAATTGGCAGACTTTCAGCCAACGGCCAGTTTCTACCGCCCCGTCGGTGATACCGACAGCGAGGCGGCGTTCTGTGATTTGCTCAACCGCGTGCGGGCGGCGTTCCCTGAACCGGTTGAGGTCGAAGCGCTGCTGCCGGACCTGGTGGCCGCTTGCGCCGAATACCGCAGCAAAGGCGTGTTCAACTGCCTGCTCAGTGATGGCGACTGGCTGTTCTGCTACTGCTCTACCAAGCTGGCACAGATCACCCGGCGTGCTCCATTCGGTCCGGCGCGCTTGAAAGATGTCGACGTGATCGTCGATTTTCAGGCCGAAACCACACCCAATGACGTGGTCACCGTGATCGCCACCGAGCCGTTGACCGAAAACGAAACCTGGACCCGTTACGAACCGGGTCAATGGAGCCTGTGGCGACGCGGCGAATGCGTCAGCCAGGGCCAGACCCTTTAAGGATTGTTCCCCATGTTGCTCAGTTATCTACGACTGGTGTTGTTTGCGGCGGGCCTGTTGATCGGTGTCCAGGTGCCGGGGTTCATCAACGATTATGCCAAGCGGGTCGAGGCGCATCTGATTGAGGCGCAAACCAGCCTGAGTGGGTTTCAGGGCACCGCCAATCAGTTTTTCAAGGGCGATATGCAGGCCTTGGTTGCCCATTATCGCGCCAGTGAAGACCCGATCTTTCGCAGCGATGCCGACAGCCTGAGCAACCTGTTGACCCGCCAGGTGGCGCTGGACAAGCAGTTTCAGGCGATGCAAGGCCCGTGGTACATCCGCTTCCTGCAAGTGGTGCTGGCCGCCGATCCGGACATTCGCAAGGAAACCTGGAATGGCTACAGCTATCAGATCCTGCTGACGCCTGAGGCGATGATCTGGGGCATGAGCGGCGCGTTGCTGCTGTCGTTCGGGATTGAATGCCTGTTCCGTCTGATCGACTGGGTGGTGCTGGGCGGCAAACGCCTGCGCCAGAGCCGGCCGATTGAAGAACGGGATTTGCGCGGTTTGTAAGAAAAGATCGCAGCCTTCGGCAGCGCGCTCATCTGTAGGAGCTGCCGAAGGCTGCGATCTTTTGATCTTCAGCGATTTAAAACGATGTAGCCCTCACCCACCTTCCGCGCATACCCCTCCAGCACCTGCTGACACAACGCCACAATCTCTTCGACCCACTCCACGCCCACCCGCCACGACACCACAACCTGCAAGTTCGGCGGACGTTGTTCGATGTCGAGCAAGGTCAATTCGCCGCGCGCCAGTTCTTCGGCCACCAGCACCGGTGGCAACGCGCCGATGCCAAAGCCGTCGCGTAACAAGCGGGTAATCGCCGACACCGAATTCACGCAGTTCAATCGAGGCGCCATCACGCCATTGGCTTGCATCAGGCTGAGCACTTCCTGATGCGGATGGGAGTTTTTCGAATAGGTGATGATCCGTTCGTTCGCCAGATCGGCGATGCCTGAATACTCACGGTTGTAGATGGAATTGCTGGCAACGATCCAGCCCATCGGGTGGCTCGCCAGTTCCAGGCTGCGCACGCTCTCATGACGCAGCAGGTCGGTTTGCAGGATCACATCGAGAAAGCCTTTTTGCAGCTGATCGCAGAGGTTGAGCGAGGTATCGGCCACCAGCTCGATTTCCACCCGCGGGTAGTGATCAGTCATCTGCGCCACCAAGGGGCTGAGCCAGGTGTGGATCACGGTGTCCATCACACCGATGCGCACACGTCCGGCCTTGCTCGAACGGGTTTCGATCGATTGTTTGAGCGCCTGCATGGTGTCCATCATCTGCTCGGCATAGTCGAGCACTTTCAAGCCTTCGGGCGTCAGGCTGACGCCGCGCGAATCACGCAGAAACAGCTTCACCCCCAGCTCGCTTTCCAGCACGGCAATACGGCTGGAAATCGACGCCTGGGTGGTGAAGAGCTTGTCGGCCGTGAGGCGAAAGCTCTTGAGTCGGGCGACCCAGACGAAGGTCTCGAGAAACTTCAGGTTCATGGGATAAAGATTTCTTATGGCTAAGGCGGGTTTTTATTAGTTGGACGCAGCAGGGGTGTGCGACCAAAAATCGGCGCATCCGGTTCCCACGATAGGCGTCGTCGGGGCTCAGAACAATACCAATAAAATCAGCGCGGAGATTTGCCATGAGTGCGCCCGACAGCACCGCCATCCCGAAAGCAACGGCCCGGCCGGGACCTTTCGACTGGTATCGAAACATCAATCAGCAAGAACGTCGCACCTTCTGGAGCTGCAAGATCGGCTATGGCCTGGATGGCATGGACACTCAAATGCTCAGCTTCGTGGTGCCGACCCTGATTGCGATGTGGGGCATCACCACCGGGCAGGCCGGGCTGATTCATACCAGCACCCTGATCGCCTCGGCCATCGGTGGCTGGGTAGCGGGGATTCTCTCCGACCGCATCGGTCGTGTTCGCACCTTGCAACTGACGGTGTTGTGGTTTGCCTTCTTCACCTTCCTCTGCGGCTTCGCGCAAAACTACGAGCAACTGCTGATTGCGCGCACGTTGATGGGCTTTGGTTTCGGTGGCGAGTGGACGGCCGGTGCAGTGCTGATCGGCGAAGTCATTCGTGCCAAGGACCGCGGCAAGGCTGTGGGCATGGTGCAATCCGGGTGGGCGCTGGGCTGGGGCCTGACGGCAATTCTGTATGCGCTGCTGTTCTCGGTATTGCCGCCGGAAGACGCCTGGCGTGCACTGTTCCTCCTTGGCATCGTGCCGGCGATTTTCGTGATTTTCGTTCGCCGGTTGGTGAAAGACCCGGAAATCTACCGTGAGGCCAAGGCTAAACAGGAGCCGAGCAATCCGTCGAAGTTCTACGAGATCTTCGCCCCCGACATGCTGTTCACCACCATTCGCGCTTCGCTGCTGACTACCGGTGCATTGGGCGGCTACTACGCCATCACGTCCTGGCTGCCGACTTTTCTGAAGAACGAACGCGGGTTGAGCGTACTCGGCACCGGCGGTTATCTGGCGATGGTGATCATCGGTTCCTACGTCGGCTATGTCATCAGCGCTTATTTGACTGACATCCTCGGACGAAAAAAGAACTTCATCCTGTTCGCGGTCGGTTCCTTCACCATCGTCCTGCTGTACACGCAACTGTCGGTCAGCAACGGCGTGATGCTGTGGCTGGGCTTCCCGTTGGGCTTCTTCGCCTCGGGGATTTTCAGCGGCATGGGCGCGTTCCTGACCGAGTTGTTCCCTACCCGGATTCGCGGTTCGGGCCAGGGTTTTTGCTACAACATCGGCCGTGCGCTGGCGGCGTTGTTTCCGCTGCTGATCGGTCTGCTCAGCCAGACCGTTCCGTTGAGTGTAGGCATCGGTGCCTTTGCGGCGGTGTCCTACGGCGTGGTGATCCTCGCGGCCCTGAGCCTGCCGGAAACCCGTGGCAAACAACTGGATGCGCAGTAACTGATAACCTGCGGGATCAGAAATGTCCCGCAGCTAAAAAGAATAAAGCCTACAGGAGTGTTCATCGTGAGCCGCCTGCTACTGAACTGCGACATCGGCGAGAGCTTCGGCAGCTGGACCATGGGTCTGGACGCCGAGGTCATGCCCTTCATCGATTGCGCCAACATCGCTTGCGGTTTCCATGCCGGCGACCCGAGCATCATGCGCAAGACCGTCAGCCTGGCTCTCAGCCATGGCGTGCAGATCGGCGCGCATCCGGCCTATCAGGATCTGGTCGGTTTCGGCCGTCGCTCCATGGCCTATGCCACCCAGGAACTTCAAGACATTCTGCACTACCAGATCGGCGCACTCGATGGCATCTGCCGCGCTCAGGGTGGGCGGGTGAGCTACGTCAAACCTCATGGCGCGATGTACAACGACATGATGGCCAACCCGGCCCAATTGCGTGCGGTGCTGCAAGCCGTGGCGTCCTACGACCGCAGCCTGCCGCTGATGTTGATGGCGACCAAAGACAACAGCGCCGCCCAGCAGTTGGGCGACGAGTACGGCGTGACCCTGTGGTTCGAAGCCTTTGCCGACCGCGCCTACGACAGCGCCGGCAGGCTGGTTTCGCGACAAACGCCGGGCGCCGTGCATCACGATCCGGAGCACATCATCGAACAGGCGCTGACGATTGCCCGCGGCGACCCGCTCACCGCGATTGACGGCAGCGCGTTGCATTTGCAGGCCAACACCCTCTGCGTACACGGCGACAACGCCCACTCGGTCGCCGCCGTGCAACACATCCGTGAAGCCCTGAACCGGCAGACCGCATCATGAAACTGCGGGTAGAAGTGGTCGCCCTCGATTGCCTGATGGTGCGTCTGTTCGACGAGATCGCCGAAGCCAACATGCCGTGGATGCTCGCCGCGAGTGAAAGCCTGCGCGCGGCGTTCGCTGAGCATTTGATCGACCTGGTGCCGTCCTACACAACGTTGATGGTGCATTACGACCTGACCGCGTTGAGCCCGAACCAGGCACGGGAGTTGATTGCCGAAGCGTTGATCGACCTCACGCCCAATGCGCGCACTCGTGGCACCTGCCATGTATTGCCGGTGTGGTACGACTTGAGCGTCGGCCCGGAATTGAGCCTGCTGTCGCAAAGCAGCGGGCTGCCGATAGAGGAGGTGATCCGCCGCCACAGCGCGCATGAATATCAAGTGTTCGCGCTGGGGTTTGCCCCGGGATTTGCTTTCATGGGCCTGGTGGAAGAAGTGCTCGCCGCGCCGCGCCTGAACACACCCCGCAAGAAAGTCGCGGCGGGCAGTGTCGGTATCGCCGAACGGCAGACGGCCGCCTATCCGGTGGTATCGCCGGGTGGCTGGAACCTGATCGGTCGTACACCAGCCAAATTGTTTGATCGAAATCGTGACGGCTACAGCCTGATGCAACCGGGCGATACCGTGCGGTTCGAAGCGATCGGCCATGCCGAGTTCATCAACCTGGGCGGTGATGACACACCGCAGGAGGCCTTGGCATGAGCGGTTTGACGATTGAGACGAGCACGCCGTTGTGCCTGTTGCAGGATGCCGGTCGATTCGGTGTGCGGCATTTGGGCGTGACCCAGGGCGGTGCGGCCGATTGGCGTTCGATGTCCTGGGCCAACTGGCTGTTGGGTAACGGGCTGGACGCGGCGGTGATCGAGATCACCCTCGGCGGATTCACTGTAGTGGCCGAAGACGATTGCGTGCTGGCGCTGGCCGGTGCGGATTTGGGGGCGCGGGTGGATGGCGAGGTTTTGGCGCCTTGGCGCAGTTTCCGGCTGCTCAAGGGTCAGCGCTTGCAATTCACCCAGCCGTTGCTCGGCGCTCGCGCCTATCTGGCGGCGCCGGGTGGGTTTGACGCGCCAAAGGTGTTGGGCAGCAGCGCGACGGTGGTCCGTGAAGAACTCGGTGGACTGGATGGCATGGGCCGTGCGCTGAGCAACGGCGCGAGTTTGCGCTATTCGGGCAATTCGCTGATGTTGCTGCGTGAGCTCACGGCGGACCAGCAACCCGATCTGACCCTGAATGCACCTCTGGATCTGGTCCTTGGCGCACAGATCGGCGAGTTCAGCGGGCAAAGCCTGTTCGATGCTTTCAACACTAATTGGACCCTCGACAGCCGAGCCGACCGGATGGGCATTCGCCTGTTGGGCACGGCGTTGCAGTACCAGGGCAAACCGATGATTTCCGAAGGCATTCCATTGGGCGCGGTCCAGGTGCCACCGGACGGGCAGCCGATTGTGCTGCTCAATGATCGGCAGACCATTGGCGGTTATCCGCGATTGGGGGCGTTGACGCCGTTGGCGCTGGCGCGGCTGGCGCAGTGTCTGCCGGGGGCGCAGGTGCGGTTGCGGCCGGTGGTGCAGGAAGTGGCGCATCGCGAACAGGTCGAATATCTGCACCGGTTCAGCTGACCCCCTGTAGGAGCCGGCTTGCCGGCGAAAGCAATCTTGATCCTTGTCGCGACAGATCGGACGCCTTCGCTGGCAAGCCAGCTCCTACAGGACAGAGGTGTTACTTGGACAAAAACCGCATCCCTTCCTCCAACCCCCGAAGGGTCAGCGGATACATCTGGTCGTCGATCAAATCCCGCACGATGTTGGTCGACGAGGTATAGCTCCACGTTTCCTTCGGATACGGGTTGATCCAGATGAGCTTCTTGTACTTCTCCTTGAAGCGCTGCATCCACACGTAACCGGCTTCTTCGTTCCAGTGCTCGACGCTGCCGCCGGGCTGGGTGATTTCATACGGCGCCATCGCGGCGTCGCCGATGAAGATCACTTTGTAGTCGGCGCCGTACTTGTGCAGCAGGTCCATGGTCGACGTGCGCTCGGAAGTGCGGCGCATGTTGTTCTTCCACACCGATTCATAAATGAAGTTGTGGAAGTAGAAGTACTCCAGATGCTTGAACTCGGTCTTGCAGGCCGAGAACAGTTCCTCGCAGATCTTCACGTGCGCGTCCATCGAGCCGCCGATGTCGAACAGCAGCAACAACTTGACCGTGTTGCGTCGCTCCGGACGCATCTGGATGTTCAGCAGGCCGGCATCCTTGGCGGTGTGGTCGATGGTGCCATCGATATCGAGTTCTTCCGCCGCACCCTGACGGGCGAACTTGCGCAAACGGCGCAGCGCGACCTTGATGTTGCGCGTGCCCAGTTCCACCGAATCGTCGAGGTTCTTGTACTCGCGCTGGTCCCAGACCTTGACCGCTTTGCCCTGGCGCTTGCCGGCGTCGCCGACCCGAATGCCTTCCGGGTTGAAACCGCCAGAACCAAACGGGCTGGTGCCACCGGTGCCGATCCACTTGTTGCCGCCGGCATGGCGTTCTTTCTGTTCTTCCAGGCGTTTCTTGAACTCTTCGATCAGCTTGTCGAGCCCGCCAAGGGACTGGATCGCCGCCCGTTCTTCGTCGGTCAGCGAACGCTCGAATTCCTTGCGCAGCCAGTCTTCGGGAATCAGCGCTTGCAAGTGGTCGTCGAGTTTTTCCAGACCATTGAAGTAAGCACCGAAGGCGCGGTCAAACTTGTCGAAATGCTTTTCGTCCTTCACCAGGATCGCCCGGGCCAAGTAGTAAAACTCGTCCATGTCGGCGAACGTCACGCGCTGTTTCAACGCGTTGATCAGGTCCAGCAGTTCACGCACCGAGACCGGCACCTTGGCTGCGCGCATTTCATTGAACAGGTTGAGCAACATGGCGTTGGCCCTTATCGACTGCCGCGACGGCTCATGAACGCCAGACGCTCAAGCAATTGCACGTCCTGTTCGTTCTTCACCAAAGCGCCGGCCAGCGGCGGGATGGCCTTGGTCGGATCACGTTCGCGCAGTACGGCTTCGCCGATGTTGTCGGCCATCAGCAGCTTCAGCCAGTCCACCAGTTCGGAGGTCGACGGCTTCTTCTTCAGGCCCGGCACCTTGCGCACGTCGAAGAACACGTCCAGCGCTTCGCTGACCAGGTCTTTCTTGATGTCCGGGTAGTGGACGTCGACGATTTTTTGCAGGGTGGTGCGGTCAGGGAAGGCGATGTAGTGGAAGAAGCAGCGGCGCAGGAAGGCGTCCGGCAGCTCTTTCTCGTTGTTGGAGGTAATGATGATGATCGGGCGTTTCTTGGCCTTGATGGTCTCGTCGATCTCGTAAACGTAGAACTCCATCTTGTCGAGTTCTTGCAGCAGGTCGTTAGGGAACTCGATGTCGGCCTTGTCGATTTCGTCGATCAGCAGGATCACACGCTCTTCGGACTCGAAAGCCTCCCACAGCTTGCCCTTTTTCAGGTAGTTGCGAACGTCGTGGACTTTTTCCGTGCCCAGTTGCGAGTCGCGCAAGCGGCTGACCGCGTCGTACTCGTACAGGCCTTGATGGGCCTTGGTGGTCGACTTGATGTGCCAGGTGATCAGCTTGGCGCCAAAGGATTCGGCCAGTTGCTCGGCGAGCATGGTCTTGCCGGTGCCCGGTTCGCCCTTGACCAGCAATGGCCGCTCCAGGGTGATGGCGGCGTTGACCGCCAGCTTCAGGTCATCGGTGGCGACGTAGGCCTGGGTGCCTTCGAACTTCATCTGCTAATCCTCGAACGGTAACGCCGACCTGAGCGAGGCAGGGCGGGGCGCAATAAAAATGGTCAGCCCCGACTATAACGCGGCGCCCCGTCGACTGTGAACGCAGACGGCTTATTCAGTCTCTGAATGGGGCGTCACATCTTGACTCAGTCTCGGCGTGTAGCCAGGCCGCCACCCTCGGTGATGACGGTTGGTGTGTCGAATGGCTCGAGCCGGATATCCAGATTGGCGCCGACACCTTGTATCTGGATGCCCTGGCGCAAAACGCAGCGGATGAAAATACCCGTATCTTTATCGACTGGCGTGCACGCACCGGGTTACCGCTCAATCAGGCCGCCGAGGCTCTGGGGGTCAGCACCCGCAGTATCAGTCGCTACAGCAGTGGTCGCGAAACGGTGCCGCGTTCTTTGGCCCTGGCCTGTCTGGGTTGGGATTTTCTGCAACAGCAATCGAACCCGTCCAGGGCGGCGGAGGAAACAGGTCGATACACCGTCACGCGTAAACGTTAACCGGATTCCGGCTTTGGCCGTTCGTACCGTGCGTTGAAGGCCTGGACGAAACCATTGCGCAAAATCTGTAAAAACGCCTGGAATCCGCTGATATCCCGTTGATGCACATTGCCTTTGAGTTCGACGCGCGTTGCGAACTGGTTTTTGCCCTGATTTTTCAACACGTTCTCAGTGCCGCCGACCAAGGCTTCCCATATGGAGCGAAACAGGCCCTTGTCCTTGTTTTCCACATCCTGCTGCCAATTGAACACGTCAACATCGCGCAGCAACGGCTTTATATAGCCGGTGAGGCGCCCCTTCTCGGCCTTGGCTTCTATCACCACATCGCCATGACCGGCGTTGAAGTCGAACTTGCCGTACGCCGCTGCGAAGTCGTTCAAGCGTTTGAGCTGGATGTCCGTGGCTCTCATCCGGAATTCGAAATCCTGGAAGTCGCTCAGGGGATCAAACGTTGCCGTGGTTTCCAGAGGGGCGTGGCCCAGCAGCAGTGCTTTGCCTTCGAAGCGCGCGTCGCGTTTGCCTTTTTTGTCCACCACGTTGGTCAGGTTGAAGATGCTGGCGTTTACCTTTGTGGCATTCATGTTGACCGGCGGTTTGGAATTGAAATTACGAAAGGTGATTCGGCCATCGTAAATCCGCACTTCGTCCAGGGTAATGGGCAGTAATTTACCCAATTGAGCCCGCCAGTCAGTGCCTTCACCGGTCTGTGAGTTTTTCTTGTTGGCCCCGCCATCGACGAAGTTTATTTCGGGGTCAAAAAAATGCACTTGAGCGACGACCGCGCGGTCGTACCACAAGGAGTGCCAACTGACAGAGAGGTCGATCAACGGCGCATTGACGAAGGGCACCGGCACCTTGCCATTGACCTTGACGATTCTCAGGCCATTGATTTTGTAAGCGCCGCGCCACAGGGCCAGGTCCACATCGATCACCTGGCCACGGTAGTCGCCCATGTCAGCCAGCCGCTCATTGAGATAATCACGCACCAGATAAGGCAGGGTGAAGTGCAAGGTAACCAACAGCACGACGAGGGCGGCGAAGGTCCACAGGGGCCAGCTGTATCGACGTTTCATGATGGCAAATCTCTGGCGATGTAATGCGGTTGACTGCGCGGGTAAGCGGACGTTCGACCTGACTGGACGCCTACGTGCAAGAGGCTTACCTTGATGCCCTGTTTTTAATGTTGAAGTCATGAGTCAAGGACACAGCCATGAGCCGAATTTTTGCTGACAACGCCCATTCCATCGGCAATACACCGCTGGTGCAGATCAACCGAATCGCCCCGCGTGGCGTCACTATCCTGGCCAAAATCGAAGGTCGTAACCCGGGTTACTCGGTCAAGTGCCGGATCGGCGCGAACATGATCTGGGACGCCGAAAGCAGCGGTAAACTCAAGCCGGGCATGACCATCGTCGAACCGACCTCCGGCAACACCGGCATCGGCCTGGCCTTCGTGGCCGCTGCCCGTGGCTACAAATTGATGCTGACCATGCCCGCGTCCATGAGTATCGAACGGCGCAAAGTGCTCAAGGCCCTGGGCGCCGAACTTGTGCTGACTGAGCCCGCCAAGGGTATGAAAGGCGCCATCGAGAAAGCGGGCGAAATCGTTGCCGGCGATCCGTCCAGATATTTCATGCCTGCGCAGTTCGACAACCCGGCCAACCCGGCCATCCACGAAAAGACCACCGGCCCGGAAATCTGGAACGATACCGATGGCGCTGTCGACGTGCTGGTAGCCGGCGTCGGAACGGGCGGAACGATCACGGGTGTTTCGCGGTATATCAAGAATACCCAGGGCAAACCGATTATTTCGGTGGCGGTAGAACCGGTGGTCTCCCCGGTGATTACCCAAGCGCTGGCGGGAGAGGAAATCAAACCGAGCCCGCACAAGATCCAGGGCATCGGTGCCGGATTTGTGCCGAAGAACCTGGACCTGTCGATGGTCGACCGTGTCGAGTTGGTCAGCGACGATGAGTCCAAGGCGATGGCCCTGAGGTTGATGCAGGAAGAAGGGATTTTGTGCGGCATCTCCTGCGGTGCAGCGATGGCGGTAGCGGTGCGGTTGGCCGAAACCCCGGAAATGCAGGGCAAGACCATCGTGGTCATCCTGCCGGATTCGGGCGAGCGTTATCTGTCGAGCATGCTCTTCAGCGATCTGTTCACCGAGCAGGAGAACCAGCAGTAACAGTCGGGTGCAGGACAATGAAGGGGCGGGGCAACCGCCTCTTCATCAAGGAGATTCAAGGTCAGCGAGCGTTCAGGTGCTTCATGTTAGCAACGGCTTTGTTGCGTAACTGTTAAGACTGAATGTCGGGTCAGGCGGGTTATTCCCGTGGTTGGCGATGTCGGGTAGTTGTAGGTGGACCTATCCTTTGTCGCAAAGGCGTCCCGGTGTTGGCGGTCGTGGTGCTGACGTTGTTGGGGTATTGGCTGTTTGGGTGATTCTGATGAAGAAACAGCGCTCTGGGAGCGATTTTTTATTTAACCTGAGTATGCTCAGCCCGCACCGAATTCATGAACGCCTGCATCGCCGAAGACTGAATACGATGTCGGCGGGTGATTAACCCATAAGGCGGAAGTCGCGCTTCGAATTTGATCGGCAACACCGCCAGCAGATCCCGGCCGGGATAGTCCTCGACCACTGACACCGGCGTTACACCGAGCATGTCGGTTTGTTGAATCAAAGACAGCAAGGTCATGATCGATGTGGTTTCAACGATGCTGCTCGGGATGTCGACGCGGGCGTTGTGAAACACCTGATTGATGATTGCGCGCATCGGACTTGGGTGTTGTTGCAGCACCCAGGTCATGTTCTGCAATTCGGCCCAGCTCAGTTGCGTGGCTTTGGCCAGTGGATGTTGCGCACCGGCAATCACGCACAGGGCTTCTTCGCCGAGGCTGTCAAAGAGCAATTCTTCGGCGCGGGCACCTGCGGGAATTCGTCCCAACACGATGTCCAGTTGATCCTGCAACAGCGCCTGTACCAGCACGTCGCTGGTATCGACCTGGATGCTCATGGACAAGCGCGGGTGGCTTTTTTTCAAGGTGGCGATGGTGCGGGTCAACAACCCTGAGGCGAGTGCCGGAATGGCGCCGACCGCGACCCGGCCCAGGTTGCCGGATTCGAGGGCGACCAGTTCTTCACGCATGCCGCTCAATTCAGCGAAGACCATGCGCGCGTAATAGATGACGGTTTCCCCGAACGGGGTAGAGCGCATGCCCCGGGGCAGGCGTTCGAAGAGTTCGACGCCGAGCAAGTCCTCGGCTTCGTGAAGCATCTTGGTCGCCGCTGGTTGGGTCATGCCGATGTGGTCGGCAGCGCGGCGCAATGAACCGAATTCCTGCAACGCCAGCATCAGCCGCAATTGGCGCAAACGCAGACGACTATGGATGACATTGGCAACTGGAATTCGGGTCATGGGCCGCGCTCGCAAGAAAGTCTGCGGCAAGCCTGACAACAAATGTCAGGCGTTGCCAGCATTGCTGTGTCACAGCACCGATTTTGGCTTGGCGACGTGAGGTTTGCGCAGGCCGATCAAGAGGCCCAAGGCCTTGGAAATCAACGGCCAGAACAGCATCAGCAGGGCTGCCGTGGTCAGGCTGCCCACCAGTGGGTTGGACCAGAAAATCCCCAGTTGCCCGTCAGAGAACAGCATCGACTGACGGAAGGCGTCTTCCGCTTTGTCTCCCAACACAGCCGCCAGCACCAGCGGCGCAATCGGATAGCCGAGTTTCTTGAACAGGTAACCCAGCGCACCGAAGCCCAGCATCAGGACCACATCGAAGAACGAGTTGTGCACCGAGTACGCGCCGATGGCGCAGACCATGATGATGATCGGCGCGATGATCGAGAACGGAATGCGCAGGATCGAAGCGAATAGCGGCACGGTGGCCAACACCACGATCAGGCTCACCACGTTACCCAGGTACATGCTGGCGATCAGGCCCCAGACAAAGTCGTGTTGCTCGACGAACAGCGTCGGCCCGGGATGCAGCCCCCAGATCATCAAGCCGCCGAGCATGACCGCGGCAGTGGCCGAACCCGGAATGCCGAGGGTCAGCATTGGCAACAGTGCGCTGGTGCCAGCGGCGTGGTCGGCGGTTTCCGGGGCGATCACGCCTTCGATTTCACCTTTGCCGAAATTGTCACGGTTCTTCGAGAAGCGCCGCGCGAGGCTGTAGCTCATGAAGGACGCAGCGGTTGGGCCGCCAGGTGTGATGCCCATCCAGCAACCGACCAGCGTACTGCGCACGATTGTCCACCAGTAGCGCGGCAGCTTTGCCCAGGTGCGCAAAATCACCATCGGCGTGATGCGCGCGTGCTCCCCACGGAACACCAGACCTTCTTCGACCGTGCAGAGGATTTCGCCGATGCCGAACAGGCCGATCACCGCCACCTCGAAACTGATACCGGTCATCAGGATCGGTTGGTCGAAAGTCAGGCGCAGGTTGCCGGAAACGGTGTCCATGCCGACCGCCGCCATGGCGAAACCGATCATCATCGCCACCACGGTTTTCAGCGGCGGGTTCTTGCTCATGCCGATGAAGGTGCAGAACGCCAAGAGGTACACCGCAAAGAACTCCGGTGAACTGAACGACATGGCGAACGCCGCGATCTTGGTCGACAGGAATGTCAGCAGCAGCACCCCGCACAACGCGCCGATCAGGGCCGAACTGAACGCGGCGGTCAACGCCTCGGCAGCGCGGCCTTCGCGGGCCATGGGGTAGCCGTCGAACGTGGTGGCCACCGATGAGGGCTCGCCGGGTATGTTGAACAGGATCGAGGTGATCGAACCGCCGAACAGCGCGCCCCAATACATGCACGACAGCAGAATGATCGCCGACACCGGCGACATGGTGAACGTCAGCGGCAGCAGCAACGCCACGCCATTGGGGGCGCCAAGGCCGGGCAGGACGCCGACCAGAATGCCCAGCAGCACGCCGATCACCATCAAGCCGATGTGGCCTGGGGTGAGGATCAGGTTCATGCCTTGCAGCAGGGAATCGAACTCGCTCATTTGAAATTTCTCCCGACCAGGGCAATCAAGTCGCCCATTGGGCCGGCATCCAGCGGCACCTTGAACCACAACGCGAAAATCAGGTAGCTGGCGAGCACCGCGCCGAGCGATACGCATCCGATCATCAACTTGCCGTACGGCTTGACGCGAACCTTGTCACGCCACATGAACCAGGCGATGAAACACGCCGAGGCCACGTAGATGCCGGTGAACGGCATGGCGCCGACGAACAGTGCAATTGGAATGAACACCGACAACACTTGCCTGAACGCGTCGCGACTGACAAAAGCCACGCTCATGGCCTGCCAGCGCACCAGCGTCAGAACGGCGTTACCCACGCTCGCGGCGCTCAGCAGCAGGCCGATATAAAAGGGGAAGTAACCCGGCTCGGGGCCGGCATCACCCCAGCCGATGCCTTGTTCGACACTGCCGAACATCACCACGGCGCCGATCAGGGTGGTGAACAGCGTCAGGCCGAGTTCGACCCAACGGGTGCCGACCAGCGCCGGTGAATCCGAAGAATGGGACATGAAACACCTCCAGCAGGAGACGCTCGCCCGCAGGCGAGCGGCCGCGACAACTTAGTTTTTCAGCCAGCCGGCTTCTTTGAACACCGGGGTGACGCGGGCGGTGTCTTTTTCGATGTAGGCGGTCAGTGGCTCGCCCTCAAGGAAGGTCGGCACCAGCGCGTTCTGTTTTACGTAGGCCTTGAACTCCGGCGTTTCGGTAACTTTGCGCATCAGCTCGACATAGAACGCCCGTTGTTCGGCGCTGATATCGCCGGGCATGAACACGGTGCGCGGGAAGCGATACTGATCGATCCCAAGGCCCTGTTCATGGCAGGTCGGCACGTCGGCCCAGGCTTTGTCGCCGGCGACTTTTTCGGTGTAGCTCATGCGTTCTTTACTAAACACGCAGAGCGGCTCGACCTGATCACCACGCCACTGGCTGATGCTTTCGCTGGGGTTGTTGACGTTGGCGGCGATGTGTTTGCCGGCCAGTTGGGTCGCGGCCTCGCTGCCGCTCTTGAACGGGATGTACACCAGTTTGCTGTTGTTGGTCTGGTTGAGCAGCAGGGTCAGGGTCTGGTCGACGTCCTTGGACTGGCTGCCACCCATGCGCAGGTTCGATGGGTCAGCCTTGACCGCTTCGTAGAAGCTTTTCGCGTCTTTCCACGGCGCGCCTTTGTAGCTCCAGAGGATGAAGTCATCTTCGGCCACGGCGGCAATCGGCGTCAGCTCCTGCCATTGGTAGCCGAGCTTGGAGACCAGCGGCAACAGGTAGATGTTGTTGGTGCCGATCACCAGTTTCTCGGCATCGCCCTTGTTCATTTTCATGTCGAGGAAGGCTTCGGCACCGTTGCCGCCACCCTTGTTGAGGACGATGGTATTGACGTCGAGCAGCTTGTGCGTGGTGATGATCGACTGGATCAGGCGACCGAGTTGGTCAGTACCGCCTCCGGGGCCACCGGCGACAACGATTTCGACATTTTTGTCCGGTTGCCAGGCGTGAGCCAGCGCGGGAAGGGCGCCGGCGGCGACCAGTGTACAACCGAGAAACAGACGGGATGTGCGACGGACGAATGCATTTCGCATGATGGAAGGGCCTCGTTTTTGTAGTTGTTATGAGTAGTGACTTGTCTGCGCTCGAAAGCTGCAAGCCTGGCCTGAGTGTGTGAAGGTCCAGGCGTGGCGTCTAGTCAAAACAATACATACACCGATAGCCTGGGGTTATAGCAATGGGAGCGAGCCTGCTCCTACAAGGATCTGAGTTGAAAGGTCATTGAAAGCACGACATGACATAACCCGTGGCTATCACCTGATTTCAAGTTTTGATTAGACGGTTATCAGTGAGCCTTCGATAGTGTTCAACAACGTCACAACGTCACAACGTCACAACGCCAATCCCGTAGGAGCCGGCTTGCTGGCGATCATGGCGCATCAACATTGATTGCGACTGACACACCGCTTTCGCCAGCAAGCCGGCTCCTACAGATCGACGTTTGCATCTCCACAAAAATAATAAAACGAGGTACGCACCATGGCTCGATCCAGTGCTTCCCTGAGCCTGCCCGACGCAGGTGTCCAGAAGCAGGCCGCTGCGCCCGCGCAAGCCAGTGCCAAAGCCAGCGGTGTGCGCTGGAAAATCTTCGCGATCATCTTCGCGCTGACCATGGTCAACCTGATCGACCGGGTGTCGCTGTCTATCGCGATGCCGACCATCGCCCATGAGTTCTCCCTGTCACCAAGCCTGCAAGGGCTCATCCTCAGCAGCTTCTTCTGGGCCTATGCGTTGTTGCAGATTCCCGGCGGCTGGTTGATCGATCGCTTCGGCCCGCATCGGGTCATCAGCTGGTCGACGGGATTGTGGGGAACCTTCCAGGTGCTGGCGGCGTTTGCTACCGGCGGCTTGTCGCTGTTATTTGCACGGGTGGCACTGGGTGCGGCGGAAGCGCCGTTGTTCCCGTCGGGTGGCAAGCTGATTTCCTTGTGGCTGGCCCCGAGCGAACGCAGTCGTGGCGCGGTGTTGATGGACAGTGGCAGCCCATTGGGGGTGGCGCTGGGCGGCTTGATCATTGCGTACCTGATCGCGTCGCTGGACTCCTGGCGCCTGGCCTTTGTGATCGCCGGCATTGCCACGTTGGTGCTGGCGTGGGTGGCCCGGCGTTATCTGCGGGATGACCCGGCCAGCCATCCGCAGGTCAACGACGCGGAGCTGGAAAAAATCAACGCCGGTCGTGCAACCCCTGCCGCCGAAGCAGCGCGGGTTCCGGTCAAAGGACTGGGCATCGCCGCCCGTTCCCTGAGCGGTTTGCTGATCGGACGGGCCAGTTGGGCGATGGTGTATTTCGGTCTGCTGACCTGGGGGCCGAGTTATCTGTCTCAGGCTCGCGGCTTTGATATCAAGGGCATTGGTGCCGCGACGTTTGTGATTTTCATCTGCGGTGCGCTGGGTTCGTTGACCGGTGGTTTCCTGTGCGACGGTTTGATCCGCAAAGGTGTCAGCCGCGGTGTCGCGGTCAAGAGCCTGCTGGCGTTTTCCGGGCTGGTCGCACTGGGTGCGTTCCTGATGCTGCCAACACTGACCAATCCCTACGCGGCGGTGGCGTTGTTGGCCATGACTGCGTTTTTCCTGATGTGGGGCAGCCTCTACTGGAGCTTCCCGGCGCTGCTGGCAGCCCCGGCGCGGGTCGGCCTGATCGGCGGTGTGATGAACATGGCCGGCAGCACCGGCGGTATTGCGGTGCCGATTCTGGTGGGGGTGATTCTGCAAGCGGCCGGTGGTTTTGCCCCGGTGCTCGGGTTCTTCGCGGCGTGTTCGGCAGTGTTTGTGCTGGCGACGTTGTTCATCAGCCTCGACGAGGTGCGTCATGACTGAGCCCTTACTGAAAAAAGCCTGGAACGGCCCGATCATCGATGCCCATCATCATTTCTGGGATCCGACCGTCAACGACCATCCGTGGCTCGCGCCCGAGGCCAGCATCCCGTTTCGCTACGGCGATTACACCGCGATCAAACGCCGATATTTCCCTGAGGATTATTTCGCCGATGCAGGTCCGCACAACGTCGTGCAAACGGTGTACGTCGAGACCGAATGGAACCCTGAGGATCCGATTGGCGAAACCCGTTTCATCGAGCAACTCGCCGCCCGCTACGGCGTGCCGAATGCTGTCGTCGCGCAAGCCTGGCTCGATCACCCGGACGCCATCGACGTGCTCACCGAGCAGGCGCGCTTCAAGCATGTGCGCAGCGTGCGCCACAAACCGGGCGGGCCGATCACGGCGTCGCAGGTGGGACACATGCGCAGCCTGATGAGCGACGAGCACTGGCGTCGCAGCTACGCCGCGCTGGAAGGCCTGGGCCTGCATTTCGATTTGCAGACGCCTTGGTGGAACCTGCACGAAGCCGAACGCCTGGCTCGGGATTTCCCTGGCATCACGCTGATTCTCAACCATGCCGGGTTGCCCAATGACCGCAGCGCCGAAGGCCTCGCCGGTTGGCGCCTGGCGATGGCGCGGCTGGCGCAATGGCCGAACGTCGTGGTGAAGATTTCCGGACTGGGCCAGGGCGGCCAACGCTGGCGCGCCAAGGACAACACGTGGATCGTGCGCGAAGTCATCGCCATGTTCGGCAGCCACCGGGCGATGTTCGCCAGCAACTTTCCCGTCGACAGCCTGTGCGGCTCGTTCGATGACATCTACAGCGGTTTCAAATCCATCGTCGCCGATCTGCCCTGGGCTGATCAGGAGCGACTGTTCTACAGCAACGCGCAGCGTGTGTATCGCTGCGAGCCTTGCGCCATTGACCGGGCGCAGCCTGAACCCTTGAGGAGTGAAGCATGAAAAAATCCACCATCGCGATGGTCCTGGGAGACCCCGCGGGCATCGGTCCGGAATTGATCGCACGCCTGCTCGGCGAGTCCGACGTGCGCAGCAAGGCCAACGTGATCCTGATCGCCGACGAAGCGGAAATGCTCCGCGGCATGCGCATCGCCGGGATGGAATTTCCGTATCGACGCGTGGATTCGCTGGAGCAACTTTCCTTTATTGATGACACGCCCCTGTTCTACGACTTTCGCGGCGATGCCGTTGGTGAGTTCCCGCGCAGTGAAGCCAGCGTCGTCGGCGGTCGCTACAGTCTCGATACCCTGGAAGTTGCCCTGCGCCTGACCGAGGCCGGCACGACTGACGCGGTGCTGTTCGGGCCGTTGAACAAGACTTCGCTGCACATGGCCGGCATGGCCCACAGCGATGAGTTGCACTGGTTCGCCGAGCTGCTGGATTTCCACGGGCCGTTCTGCGAATTCAACGTGCTCGACAATCTGTGGACTTCACGGGTGACGTCCCATGTGGCCTTGAAGGATGTGCCGGGGCTGCTCAGCGAAAAGCGGGTGGTCGAAGCGATCCAGTTGATCGACACAGCACTCAAGCGCAACGGCCTGGAAAAACCGCGCATCGGCGTGTGTGGGTTGAATCCGCATAACGGCGACAACGGCTCGTTCGGCCGCGAAGAACTGGACATTATCGGCCCGGCCGTGCGCTCGGCTCAGGCGCTGGGGATTGCGGCGGAAGGACCGTATCCGGGTGACACGATTTTCCTCAAGGTCCAGGGCGATGCCAGTGCTTTCGACGCGGTCGTCACGATGTACCACGACCAGGGCCAGATTGCGATCAAGTTGATGGGGTTCTCTCGCGGCGTGACGGTGCAGGGCGGTCTGCCGATCCCGATCACCACTCCGGCTCACGGCACGGCGTTTGATATCGCGGGGCAGGGCACGGCGAATGTGGGCGCGATTCGCCAGGCGTTCGAGATTGCTTGCCGGATGGGTGGCAACCGCTACTGACTTTCAGACCCACGCAACCCCTTGCAGGAGCTGGCTTGCCAGCGATGACGGCCTGACAGACACCCTTGAAGTGACTGTCGGGCCGCTATCGCTGGCAAGCCAGCTCCTACAGTTTTAGGTATTGCCCCGATAACTCGATCTACGGGGTAACTGCTTTTTCCTATCACCCCAGGTTATCGCCGGATACGCATAAGTGATTATCCGCAGCCCCCGGGCGCTGGCTAAAGTCGGTCCATCGAATGCGAAAGCCCAACTATCCAGAGGCTCTGCGCACACGACCCACAATGACAAGAAGGCCGGTAGCCCAAGGAACTGTATTCATGAAAATCAAAGCGATCCGTACCCGCGTTTTCGAGTGGAAAGGCAAAGTCGTTCCTCCTCAAGCGCACTTCTGCACCAACGCCAGCGACATCCTGTTCGAGCGCGGCGATGCCATGGGCTCGTTCCGTTTCCACGGCTGGCTGGTGGTGGAAGTCGAGACCGACACCGGTCTTGTCGGCATCGGTAACTGCGCCCTGGCACCACGCGTGGCCAAGGAAATCATCGACACCTATCTGGCGCCGATCGCGATTGGCGAAGACCCGTTCGACAACGAATACATCTGGCAGAAAATGTACCGCCAGAGCCACGCCTGGGGCCGCAAAGGCATCGGCATGGCCGCGATCTCGGCCATCGACATTGCCATCTGGGACATCATGGGCAAGGCGGTGAACAAACCGGTGTTCAAGTTGCTGGGCGGGCGCACCAAGGAAAAGATCTGGACCTACGCGTCCAAGCTCTACGCCAACGACAACCTCGACCTGTTCCTCGAAGAAGCCCAGGGCTACCTGAACCAGGGTTTCACCGCGCTGAAAATGCGCTTCGGCTACGGCCCGAAAGACGGCCCTGCGGGCATGCGCCGCAACATCGAACAGGTGCGCGCCCTGCGTCAGCTGGCCGGCCCCGATGTCGACATCATGCTCGAATGCTACATGGGCTGGACCCTGGAATACGCGCGCCGCATGTTGCCGAAACTGGCCGAATTCGAACCGCGCTGGCTCGAAGAACCGGTGATCGCCGACGACATCGAAGGCTACATCGAGCTGAAAAAAATGGGGATCATGCCGATCTCCGGCGGCGAACACGAGTTCACCTCCTACGGCTTCAAGGACCTGCTGGAACGCCGCGCCGTCGACGTGATCCAGTACGACACCAACCGCGTAGGCGGCATCACCGCTGCGCGCAAGATCAACGCCATGGCCGAGGCCTGGTCGGTGCCGGTCATCCCCCACGCCGGGCAGATGCACAATTACCACCTGACCATGTCCACCACCGCCTCGCCGATGGCCGAGTTCTTCCCGGTGTTCGACGTCGAGGTCGGCAACGAGCTCTTCTACTACGTGTTCAAGGGCGAGCCGCAACCGGTCAACGGCTACATCCAGCTCGATGACAACAAACCGGGCCTGGGCCTGGAAATCTCCGATGAGTACCTGAGCGATTTCAACATCATCGAATGACCTTCAGGCGCCGCTTTCGGGCGGCGCCCGGCTGACTTGTCGGAGACACAACATGCACCTGATTCAATTTGAAAACACTGACGGCGAGCGTCAGGTCGGGCTGGTCGCCGGCGCGCAGATTCTGGTCGTGCGCGACACCCGCAGCACTCGTGAACTGGCGCTGGCGGCGATCCGCAGCCAACGCAATCTGCAGGAAGAAGTCGCCTTGCGCGGCACAGACCCGGGCCCGGATTACGCGACGCTATTGCAGCAGCGCAAAGTCCTGCCTCCGCTGGATCACGAAGACCCGGCTCATTGCCTGATCAGCGGCACCGGCCTGACGCATCTGGGCAGCGCCGCGACTCGAGACAAGATGCACCAGCAGGACGGCGCCGTCGAAGCCGGCATGACCGACACCATGCGCATCTTCAAGTGGGGCCTTGAGGGCGGCAAGCCAGAAGCGGGGCAGGTCGGCGCGCAACCGGAATGGTTCTACAAAGGCGATGGCAGCATTGTCGTGCGCCCCGGTGCGGACTTCCCCGTGCCGCCCTTTGCCGAGGACGCCGGTGAAGAACCGGAGCTGACCGGCCTCTACGTGATTGGCGACGATGGCCAGCCGTATCGCGTCGGTTATGCGCTGGGTAACGAGTTCTCCGACCATGTGATGGAACGGTGCAATTACCTGTACCTCGCCCATTCAAAACTGCGCAGTTGTTCCTACGGTCCGGAGCTGCGTGTCGGCGAGTTGCCTAGGCATTTGGTCGGCACCAGCCGGATCAAGCGCAACGGCGAAACGATCTGGGAAAAGGAGTTTCTCAGCGGCGAGGACAACATGTGCCACAGCTTGGCCAACCTTGAATTTCACCACTTCAAATACGCGCAGTTTTTGCGTCCCGGCGATGTCCATGTGCATTACTTCGGCACCGCCACGCTGTCGTTTGCCGACGGCGTGAAAACCCAGCCGGGGGATCGCTTCCAGATCAGCCTCGACGCGTTCGGTGCACCGTTGGTCAACGGCATCGGCGAGAGCGCCCAGCCGTTAGCCATCGGCCAGGTGCGCACACTCTGATCCTGTAGGAGCCGGCTTGCTGGCGATAGCGGCGCATCAATCAACATTGATAGCGCCTGACACACCGCTATCGCCAGCAAGCCGGCTCCTACAGGGCGGCAATTGATCAAGGAATTCGACATGACCACGTTACTCGGACACAACTACATCGGCGGTCGCCGCAGTGCCGATGGCACGACGCAACTGCAAAGTTTCGATGCAACGACGGGCGAACCGCTCCCCGGATTGTACTTTCAGGCATCCGAAGCCGAGGTGAATGCCGCTGCCGATGCCGCTGCCGCGGCGTACCCGATCTACCGCAACCTGAGCGCGGAAAAACGCGCCACTTTCCTCGATGCCATTGCCGATGAAATCGATGCATTGGGCGATGAGTTCGTTGCCACCGTGTGTCGCGAAACCGCGCTGCCAGCCGGGCGTATTCAAGGTGAACGGGGGCGAACCAGCGGCCAGCTGCGTCTGTTCGCCAAAGTACTGCGTCGCGGCGACTTTTACGGTGCGCGCATCGACCGGGCGTTGCCGGATCGCCAACCGTTGCCGCGTCCGGATCTGCGCCAGTACCGCATCGCGCTTGGGCCGGTGGCGGTGTTCGGTGCCAGCAACTTTCCGATGGCATTCTCCACCGCCGGTGGCGATACCGCTTCGGCACTGGCTGCCGGTTGCCCGGTGGTGTTCAAGGCTCACAGCGGGCACATGGCGACGGCCGAATGGGTGGCAGACGCAATCATTCGCGCCGCCGAGCGCACGCAAATGCCAGCCGGCGTGTTCAACATGATCTACGGCGGCGGTGTCGGCGAGTGGCTGGTCAAGCACCCGGCTATTCAGGCCGTGGGTTTTACCGGTTCGCTCAAGGGCGGCAATGCTTTGGGCCAAATGGCCGCGACTCGGTCGCAGCCAATCCCGGTATTCGCCGAGATGTCGAGTATCAATCCGGTGTTCCTGTTGCCCGAGGCGTTGGCGGTGCGCGGTGAGCAGATCGCAGCGCAACTGGCCGGTTCGGTCACGATGGGGTGCGGTCAGTTCTGCACCAATCCCGGCCTGGTCATCGGTTTGCGCTCGCCGCAATTCAGCACCTTTCTGGAAACCTTTTGCGCGAGCATGAACCAGCAACCGCCACAAACCATGCTCAATGCCGGAACCCTGGACAGCTACAGCCGAGGCTTGGGGGAATTGCACGAGCATCCGGGTCTGACCCATTTGGCGGGTAAGCCACAACTGGGCAATCAGGCGCAGCCGCAGGTGTTCAAGGCCGATGTCGGTTTGTTGCTCAAGGGTGATGAGCTGTTGCAGGAGGAAGTGTTCGGGCCGGCGACCATCGTTATCGAAGTCGAGGACCGGGCGCAGCTCACGGCGGCGTTGCAGGGGTTGCGTGGGCAATTGACGGCGACGCTGATCGGCGAGGCCGATGAGTTGCTGGAGTACCGTTGGCTGGCTGAAATGCTGCAAGAGAAAGTTGGACGGATCTTGCTTAATGGCTATCCGACCGGAGTCGAAGTCTGCGAGGCGATGGTGCATGGCGGGCCGTATCCGGCGACGTCGGATTCGCGTGGCACGTCCGTCGGGACCCTGGCGATTGATCGTTTCCTGCGGCCGGTGTGCTTCCAGAATTACCCGGATGCGTTGTTGCCCGAGGCGTTGCAGGACAGTAATCCGTTGAGGATTCGGCGGTTGGTGGATGGGGAGGTCACTCAGTCAGCTTTGTGATTGTTGGTGTCTGATCTGACGCCATCGCTGGCAAGCCAGCGCCTACAGGGTTATACGCGTCCTTGTAGGAGCTGGCTTGCCAGCGATGGCGTCATCAGCAGCACCACCGAACTACTTGGCAGTCACCTC
The DNA here is from genome assembly GCF_900187615.1 of Pseudomonas sp. Irchel s3f7. Lineage (GTDB taxonomy): Bacteria > Pseudomonadota > Gammaproteobacteria > Pseudomonadales > Pseudomonadaceae > Aquipseudomonas. The sequence continues at coordinate 47,203 of NZ_FYDO01000035.1, forward strand.
AGCCACCTTCACAGCCGCCGGCTTCAACACCAGCCACAACGCCAGCGCAATCAACAACCCGCCATAGACATGCGCCATCGACAGCGGCTCATCGAGAAACATCGCCCCCCACAATACGCCGAACAGCGGGATCAAAAAGGTTGTGGTCATCGATTTCACCGGACCAATCGAGCTCAGGAGCCGGAAGTAAACAATGTACGCAAACGCCGTGCAGCCCAGGCCCAACCCCAGCAACGACAGCCACACGCTCCAGCCGCCCCAGCTTGCGGGTGGTTGGCTGATCACGCTGTAGCCGAACAGCGGCAGCAGGAACAACGTCGCGCCGAGCATGCTGCCCAGTGCCGACAAACGGCTGTCCAGACCTCCGGCCTGATCGAGCCAGCGGCGGGCCAGAAACCCCGCAAATCCGTAGCAAGTGGTTGCGAGCAGGCAGGCGATGGCACCCATCAGCAGTTCCATATCGAACGCCACCGGGCCGGCACGGGTCAGCACGCCCACGCCGAACAGCCCCAGGCACACGCCGCCGAGTTTGGCGCCGGTGAGCCTTTCATGGAAAAACAGGCCGCCGATCAGCACGCCCATCAAGGGGGTCGTGGCATTGAAAATCGACGAGTAACCGGCCGGCAGCACCTGCGCGGCCACCGAATAGAGCGTCGCCGGAATCCCGGAGTTGATCACCCCGAGCAGCATCACGGTTTTGAGTTTGCCCTTGAAATCCCAACTGATGCGCATCAGCCCAAGAATCACCAGCAGTCCGGCTGCGGCGATCGATACACGGAAAAAAGCGGTCGGAATGCTGCCAATCACCGGAGCGATGATGCGCATGAACAGAAAACTCGCACCCCAAATGGCCGCCAGGGACAGTAAACGGAAAATATCGACGGGGTTCACAGCGCGTTCCTTCCTTGATGAGGGCGAGAGTGTTGCTGACAGCCTTGTCCGTGGCAACCGGAAAACGGGCATTTAATTCCCCGGCAAAATTACGCTTCTCCTGCACCCGTTTCACTGGCTAAGCTCAGGGCTCACGAATTCCCGCAGAGGTCTCACCCATGCCGCAGCAATGGCCAGCCGCCGATATCGCCCGCTTGATCCTCGATGGCTTTGACGATTACCGCGAGCATTTTCGCCAGATCACCGATGGCGCCCGGGCGCGTTTCGAACAAGCCAAGTGGCAGGAAACGCAAACGGCGTCGGCGGCGCGGATCAATCTGTACGAAGATAAAGTCAGCGAAACGGTGGAGAAACTGCGCACTGCGTTTGACGCAGACACGCTGGACGTCAGCTGCTGGCCGCTGGTGAAAAGCGCCTACATCAGCCTGATCGACCTGCGTTTCGACGATGAACTGTCCGAGACCTGGTACAACTCGATCTTCTGCGGGCTGTTCAGCCACGACCTGATCAGCGACGGCTGCATGTTCATCCACACCACCCGACCGAGCCTGCGTCGGGCCCGCGCTGCGCAAACCCGCACTTACAAACCCCAGGGTCAGTTGTCCGGCATGCTCGCGAGCATCTTTGCCGATTACCGTTTCAGCGAGGAATACGCCGACCTGTCCGGTGACTTGACGCGCCTGGAAGCGCAGCTGCGCGAGAACCTGCCGGACTGGGTGTGCAAGGACCCGGAGCTGAGCGTCGAACTGTTTTCCTCGGTGCTCTACCGCAATAAAGGCGCGTACCTGGTGGGGCGCATCTACACCGCCGATGAGCAATGGCCGCTGGCGATTCCGCTGCTGCACCTCGAAGGTCGCGGCATTCAGATCGATGCGTTGATCACCGACGAAGCGGACGTGTCGATCATCTTCTCGTTCACCCGTTCGTATTTCATGGTGGATGTGCCGGTGCCGGCGGAGTTTATCGGCTTTCTCAAGCGCATCCTGCCGGGCAAGCACATCGCCGAGCTGTACACCTCGATCGGTTTCTACAAACACGGCAAGTCGGAGTTCTACCGGGCGCTGATCAATCACCTGGCCAACACCGATGACCAGTTCATCATGGCCCCCGGTGTGCGCGGCATGGTGATGAGCGTGTTCACCCTGCCGGGTTTCAACACCGTGTTCAAAATCATCAAGGACCGATTCTCTCCGTCGAAAAACGTCGACCGCGCCACGGTGATCGAGAAGTACCGGCTGGTAAAAAGCGTCGACCGCGTTGGGCGCATGGCCGATACCCAGGAGTTCGCCGACTTCCGTTTTCCGCTGAGCAAGTTCGATCCGGCGTGCCTCGAAGAATTGCTGGAAGTCGCGGCGTCCACGGTGTCGGTGGAAGGCGACACGGTGCTGATCCGTCACTGCTGGACCGAACGACGCATGACTCCGCTTAACCTGTACCTGGAAAACGCCAACGAGGCGCAGGTGCGTGAAGCGCTGGAGGATTATGGTCTGGCGATCAAGCAACTGGCGGCGGCGAACATCTTTCCCGGTGACATGCTGCTGAAGAACTTCGGCGTCACCCGTCACGGTCGGGTGGTGTTCTACGACTACGACGAGATCTGCTTCCTGACCGAAGCCAACTTCCGCCACATCCCGCTACCGCGCACCCCGGAAGACGAAATGGCCTCCGAGCCGTGGTATTCGATCGGGCCGCTGGACGTGTTCCCCGAAGAGTTCCCGCCGTTCCTGTTTGCCGATTTCGGCCAGCGCAAGCTGTTCGATCAACTGCATGGCGAGTTGTACAACGCCGATTACTGGAAAAGCCTGCAAGAGGCGATTCGGGCGGGGAAGGTGATTGATGTGTTCCCGTATCGGCGCAAGGGCCACGATACCGAATAACCCCCACCTGTAGGAGCCGGCTTGCCGGCGAAGGCAATCCTGAGCCTTGCATCGCCAGTGCGAGCGCCTCCGCCAGCAAGCCGGCTCCTACAAGGGATCTCGTTCATCCTTTAAATCTGCGACAATCCGCACCCTGCGCCACTAGACGACTGAATTGCGTACCCGATGACCGACGAATCGCCCTCCATCGACAAACTGCTGAAAAACCTCGATCACGCCATGCTCGCCGACCGCCACCGGCTGCGGCGGCAGTTGCTTGAGCTGCGCAAGAAACCCGACGAGGCCAAGCTGGCCCAGTGGGTGGCGCGGATGCAGGTGTCCTGTGATCAGGTGCTGGCCCGCCGCGCCAGCCTGCCGCTGATTCGTTACGACGACAGTTTGCCGATTGCCGCCAAGCGCGACGAAATCAAAAAGGCACTGGAAAAGCACCAGGTGCTGATCATCGCTGGCGAAACCGGCTCGGGTAAAACCACCCAGTTGCCGAAAATCTGCCTGGAAATCGGTCGCGGCCAGCATGGCCTGATCGGTCACACCCAACCACGCCGGATCGCGGCGCGCAGCGTGGCCAGTCGCGTTGCCGAAGAGTTGGGCACGCCGTTGGGCGCATTGGTCGGCTATCAGGTGCGGTTCGAGGACCAGAGCGATTCCAATACCCTGATCAAACTGATGACCGACGGCATCTTGCTCGCGGAAACCCAGAACGACCGGTATCTGGAACGCTACGACACGATCATCGTCGACGAAGCCCACGAACGCAGCCTCAACATCGATTTCCTGCTCGGCTACCTGAAAACCCTGCTGCCGCGTCGTCCGGACCTGAAAGTCATCATCACTTCGGCCACCATCGACCTGGAGCGTTTCTCCAAGCATTTCGACGATGCGCCGATTGTCGAAGTCTCCGGTCGCACCTTCCCGGTGGACACCTGGTACCGTCCGCTGACGCTTGAGCAGGACGAAGAGGGCAACCGCGTCGAAGATGACCTGACCGTGGATCAGGCCATCCTCGCCACCCTCGACGAAATCGCCGCGTTTGAGCGCAGCGAACGCCGCAGTCCCGGTGACGTGCTGGTGTTCCTGCCCGGTGAGCGCGAGATTCGCGACGCCGCCGACATGCTGCGCAAGGCCCAGCTCAAGCACACCGAAATTCTGCCGTTGTACGCACGGCTGTCACCCGCCGAGCAACAGCGGATTTTCCAGTCGCACCCAGGGCGTCGCGTGGTGCTGGCGACCAACGTCGCGGAAACCTCGCTGACCGTACCGGGCATCCGTTACGTGATCGACAGCGGCACCGCACGCATCAGTCGCTACAGCTACCGCGCCAAGGTTCAGCGCCTGCCCATCGAAGCGGTTTCCCAGGCCAGCGCCAACCAGCGTAAGGGTCGATGCGGGCGCGTCGAACCGGGCATTTGCATCCGCCTCTACAGCGAAGAAGATTTCCTCGGGCGCCCGGAATTTACCGATCCGGAAATCCTGCGTACCAACCTCGCCGCCGTTATTTTGCAGATGCTGCACCTGCGTCTCGGCGAGGTCACCGCGTTTCCGTTCATCGAGCCGCCAGATGGCAAGGCGATCAGCGACGGTTACAACCTGCTGCAGGAACTCTCGGCGGTGGACCGCAACAGCCAGCTGACCCCGCTCGGTCGCCAGTTGGCGCGGCTGCCGGTGGACCCGCGCATGGGGCGCATGCTGATTGAAGCGGCCAAGCTTGGCAGCTTGCAGGAAGTGCTGATCGTCGCCAGCGCCATGTCGATTCAGGACCCGCGCGAGCGTCCGCCGGAACGCCAGCAAGCGGCGGATCAGGCCCATGCTCAATGGAAAGACACCGATTCGGATTTCGCCGGGCTGGTCAATCTGTGGCGTGGTTTTGAAGAGCAGCGCCAGGCGCTGACGGCCAGTCCACTGCGCAATTGGTGCCGCAAGAATTTCCTCAATTACCTGCGCTTGCGTGAATGGCGTGACTCCCATCGCCAGTTGAGCCTGATCTGCCGCGACATGCAGTTGAGCCTCAATAAAGAGCCGGCGGATTACCCGAAACTGCACAAAGCGGTATTGGTGGGCCTGCTCAGCCAGATCGGCCAGAAGACCGAAGACGGCGATTACCTCGGCGCCCGTCAGCGGCGCTTCTGGATTCACCCGTCGTCGGGCATCGGCAAGAAGCGCCCGCAATGGCTGATGACTGCCGAACTGGTGGAAACCACCAAGCTCTACGCGCGCATGGTCGCCAAGATCGATGCCGACTGGATCGAGCCACTGGCCGGGCACCTGATCAAGAAAAACCACTTCGAACCCCATTGGGAGAAGAAGCGTGGTCAGGTCGTGGCGTTCGAGCAGATCACCTTGTTCGGCTTGATCGTGGTCGGTCGTCGCCCGGTGCATTACGGTCCGGTCGATCCGGTGGTGTCCCGCGAATTGTTCATCCGCGAAGCGCTGGTGCGCGGCGAGATTCAATCCAAAGCCAAATGCCTGACGGCCAATAAAGCGTTGCTGGAACAACTCGACGAACTGGAAGCCAAGGCCCGTCGCCGCGACATTCTGGCCGACGAAGAAACCCTGTACGCCTTCTATGACGCGAGATTGCCGGCAGAGATCCACCAGACCGCGACTTTCGACAGTTGGTACCGGATCAACAGCCAGAAAGATCCGCAACTGCTGATCATGCGCGAAGAAGACGTGCTGGCCCGCGAAGCCAGTGAAGTCACCGCCCAGCATTACCCGGACACGCTGCACATCGGCGATCTGGAACTGGCGCTGAGCTACCACTTCGAACCGAACCATCCACGGGATGGCGTGACCCTGCGTGTGCCGGCGCCGCTGTTGCCGATGCTGCCACCGGAGCGCCTGGAATGGCTGGTGCCGGGTTTGATCGAAGCCAAGTGCATTGCCCTGGTGCGCAACCTGCCCAAGGCCTTGCGCAAGAATTTTGTGCCGGTGCCGGACTTCGTCAAAGCGGCGTTGCAGCGCATGACGTTTGCCGAGGGCTCGCTGCCCCAGGCGTTGGGCCGTGAACTGTTGCGCATGACCGGCGCCCGCGTCAGCGACGAAGCCTGGAGCGAAGCGGCGCAGCAGGTCGAAAGCCATCTGCGGATGAACCTGGAAATCGTCGACGCCCAGGGCAAATTCCTCGGCGAAGGTCGCGATCTGGCTGAACTGACGGCGCGTTTTGCCGAAGCCAGCCAGGCGGCATTGGCCGTACCGCAAACCGCAAAAAACCAGCAACCGGTCGAGCCGAAAGTGTTCGCTGCCGTGGCCGAGAAAACCCAGCAGAAGATCGCCGGGCTGTCGATGACGGTTTACCCTGCCTTGGTGGAAGAGGGTGGCACGGTCAAGGAAGGGCGTTTCTCGACCCCGGCCGAAGCCGAGTTCCAGCATCGCCGCGCCTTGCAACGCCTGCTGATGCAGCAACTGGCTGAACCCGCCAAGTTCCTGCGCGGCAAGTTGCCGGGCTTGACCGAGCTGGGCCTGCTGTACCGCGACATGGGCCGTGTCGATGCGCTGGTGGAAGACATTCTGCTAGCCAGCCTCGACAGCTGCATTCTCGAGGGCGAAGACCCGTTACCCCGTGACGGCGCCGGTCTGGCATCGCTGGCCGAGCGCAAGCGTGGCGCCTGGACCGAGCACGCCGAGCGCGTGGCGAAGTTGACCCTGGAAATCCTCAAGCTCTGGCATGGCCTGCAAAAACGCTTCAAGGGCAAGATCGACCTCGCCCAAGCCGTGGCCCTGAACGACATCAAGCAACAGCTCAGTCATCTGGTGTACCCGGGGTTTGTCCGGGAAACGCCGATGCAGTGGCTCAAGGAACTGCCGCGTTATCTCAAGGCGATCGAACAACGCTTCGAAAAAATCGGCGCCCAGGTACAGCGGGATCGGGTCTGGAGCGGCGAATTGTCCGGTCTGTGGGCGCAATACCAGACCCGCGCCAACAAGCATGCCCAGGAAGGCAAGCGTGATCCGCAGCTGGAGCTGTATCGCTGGTGGCTCGAGGAGTACCGGGTTTCATTGTTCGCCCAGCAATTGGGGACCAAGGTCCCGATCTCCGATAAGCGCCTGAACAAGCAGTGGACTCAGGTCGAACCCTGACACAGCCCCCTGTAGGAGCCGGCTTGCTGGCGATGGCGTTCTTCAAGGCGCTTTCGCCAGCAAGCCGGCTCCTACAGGTTAGTCATCCCCATTCCGAAACGCCGTTTCAGGTCAAGTCATCTCGCAAATAGGGCGAAAACCCAAGGTTTATGGCAAACTTCGCGCCTATAAATGCCGACCCCGCGGTTTTGAGCCTTCGCGCCGTGAGCAGGACGGATAATGTGATGCCAGGTTTGCCTCCCCGGATGGGAATAGACCCCTTGTGTGTTGGTACGTCGGTGCCAATGCTTTCTGCCTGAACAGATTATTAGAGACACGACCATGCATAACGTCGTCATCAGCGGCACCGGCCTGTACACCCCGGCCAACAGCATCTCCAACGAAGAGCTGGTGCAGTCTTTCAATACTTATGTGGCGCAATTCAACGCCGATAACGCCGACGCCATTGCGCGCGGTGAAGTCGACGCGTTGACCGAATCCAGCGCAGCCTTCATCGAAAAAGCGTCCGGCATCAAGAGCCGCTTTGTCATGGACAAGGAAGGCATCCTCGATCCGCAACGCATGGCACCGCGCTTGCCGGAGCGTTCCAACGACGAATGGTCGGTGCTTTGCCAAATGGCCATCGGCGCTGCCGAACAAGCCTTGCAACGCGCCGGCAAGACCGCCGCTGATATCGACGGCGTGATCGTCGCCTGTTCCAACCTGCAACGCGCCTACCCGGCCATTGCGATCGAAGTTCAGGAAGCGCTGGGCATCCAGGGTTTCGGTTTCGACATGAACGTGGCGTGCTCCTCGGCGACCTTCGGCATCCAGACCGCTGCCAACAGCGTGCAACTGGGCCAGGCCCGGGCGATCCTGATGGTCAACCCGGAAGTCTGCACCGGTCACCTGAACTTCCGCGACCGCGACAGCCACTTCATCTTCGGTGACGCCGCCACCGCCGTGATCATCGAACGTGCCGATCTGGCGACGTCCAAGCACCAGTTCGACATCGTCAGCACCAAGTTGCTGACCAAGTTCTCCAACAACATCCGCAACAACTTCGGCTTCCTCAACCGCGCGGCGGAAGAGGGCATCGGTGCCAAGGACAAATTGTTCGTGCAGGAAGGCCGCAAGGTGTTCCGCGATGTTTGCCCGATGGTGGCCGAGCTGATCGCTACGCACCTGGAAGAAAACCAGCTCAACATCAGCGACGTGAAGCGCTTCTGGCTGCACCAGGCCAACCTGAGCATGAACCACCTGATCGTCAGGAAACTGCTCGGTCGCGACGCTACCGAACTGGAAGCGCCGGTGATTCTCGACACATACGCCAACACCAGCTCCGCAGGCTCCGTGATTGCATTCCACAAGAACCAGGACGATCTGGCTGCCGGCTCGCTGGCGGTACTGAGCTCGTTCGGTGCCGGTTATTCGATTGGTAGTGTGTTGCTGCGCAAGCGCTGATTGTGTTGCGGTAACTGAAAAGATCGCGTGTTTTGTGGCGGTGAGTTTTTTGTGGCGAGGGGGCTTGCCCCCGTTCGACGACGCAGTCGTCGCAATACAGCGGTGCGGTGTGTCCGACAGTCTGCGATGGCTGCTTTCGGGACCGCTTCGCAGTCCAGCGCGAGCAAGCTCGCTCGCCACAAATGTCCGGTTTTCCAGGCTTTGAAAAACAAAAAGCCCAGCGTTGAAGTATCGGCGGATGATGGGGACCGATACATCAACGCGAGGCTGTAAAACGGGCTCAGGCATCCTTGCTGGAGTCGTATGGCGCGGTGAATCAGAACTTCGCTTCAGCATCCAGTTGCAGGGTGTTGATGTCAGAATCTTTCTTGTTGGTGCTGGCGTTGGTGTAGTCAGAGTTAGCCATGAAGTACGTGGCGCCGAGGGTGAAGTTCTTGTCCAACTCGTAGCTCGCTTTCAACTTACTGCCGCGCGAACCGGTGTAACCGTAGGCGAAGTCAGAGTCGGTGAAGGCGCCGACCACCGCGTTACGTTGTACATCACGGTAGTTGTAGTCCAGTGCAACGCCGTAGAACTTGGTCTTGACCCCGGCCAACCAAGCAGTGTCCTGGTCATTGCTGGCGTCGGTGTTGTTGACGTACTGACCGTACAGCGACAGCGGCATTGGCAGACCGCCGATGTCCAACTGACCGAAACCTTCGTACAAGTTGAATTCTTCGCCCGGGCTGTTGCCATTGACGGCCAGCGCACACGGCGCAGTGGTGCTGCCGGAGGTAGGGCAAGCGCTGTCTTCATCGTTGTCGTAGGCGTAGAGACTGCCGCCCAGGGTCATTTTCAGGTTGTCAGTGAGAGCGAAGCGCCCACCCAACTGACCTGCGTAAAGACGCAGGTCATTTTTGAATTGCACGCCTTCGCCGTCGACGTTGTCCTTGAGGGTGTAGTGACCAGCGCTACCGAACAGCTCGGTGCTGCCGCCCAGCGGGTACTTGTAAGTGACTGCCAGTCCTTCCGGGTTGACGTCGCTATCCCAGATGATGTCGCCCATGCTCACCCATTGCTGCGGCATCTTGCCGCCAACGAGGTGCAGGTTCTTGATGGCGTCGGGGTGGTAGTCGATGTAACCCAGGTCCAGCCAAATCTCCTTCTTGTTAAAGTAGTTGTCCAAGTCCTGGTTGGTGGAGCGAGCGTCGTCGTTGCTGCCAGTGGCAATACGAATACCGGTGTCGACTTGCGGGTTGATTTCGCTGTAGGCACCCAGGCGGGCACGAATACGCTGACGGTTCTTGTCTTTGTTGTTGGGCGCGTCGTTGTTCTCGATAGATTCCTGACGGAAACGCATGTCGCCCTTGAATTGGGTCTTGGCAGCCCACGCCAGTTTCTGGTCGAAGGTGCTCAGGGCTTCGGTTTTCTTCGCGGTCGCGGTGATTTGCTCGTTGGTCTCTTGTTGAGCCTGACGGGCAATTTGCTGATCTTTCTGATCCCGGGCCAGTTCGGCCTGCAGTTCGCTGTACTGCGCGTTGGTAATCGAGCCGTTAGCCTTGAGCATGTCGAGCAGTTTGGCGTCGACTGCGGCGTTGGCCGAAACACTCATGGCCAGCATCAGGCTGCCGCAGAGGGCCGCCGCAGTTTTCGTGGAAGCAAGACGCATATCAATCTCCGAAGATGAGAGTGGATGACTGAGCCATCCAGGGCACAACCGACCATTGATGGACGGAAAACAGTGGCCGGGTTAGAACCCGACGCTCTAAAAACTGGCGCCAGTATCGCGATGGTTTATTACAAGGCAGTGGCAATGTGATGTCATGTCGGTGACGATACGAAGTCACCCTGAACTATTGAGTTAGAGCCTTGTCGGCCGAATGCCCGTGTGAAAAGGGGAGCGATAAGCGATACTCGCGAGGCTTTCACGCCATAAAAGAGTGAGGACGGTAATGCCGTTGCAACGCCTGCAAAAACTGTCAGAAATCGCCCCGCCGACGTGGGATGCACTGGTGCCCGAGACGCAGCCTTTTCTGCGCCATGCCTTTCTGAGCGCACTCGAAGACAGTGGCAGTGTCGGTCCCCATACCGGCTGGAAGCCCGAGCATTTGCTGCACATAGAAGGTGATCGCCTGATCGCCGCGCTGCCCGGTTACCGTAAATGGCACTCTTACGGCGAATACGTGTTCGATCACGCTTGGGCCGATGCCTGTGAACGTGCCGGCATCGACTACTACCCCAAGTTTCTGAGCGCCGTACCGTTCAGTCCGGTGAGTGGGCCGCGTATGCTGGCGGCCACTATTGAGGACGGTTTTGAACTACTCAAAAGCCTGCCGGGCTACCTCGAAATCGAACAACTCTCCAGCGCCCACATCAATTTCACCGACCCGTTCACCGATGCCGCCTTGAGCGAACAGCCAGGTTGGCTGCAGCGCATCGGCTGCCAGTATCACTGGCAGAACCGCGGTTATCGGGATTTTCAGGATTTTCTCGATGCATTGAGTTCGCGCAAGCGCAAACAGATGCGCAAGGAACGCGAGCAGGTAGCGGGGCAGGGCATCGATTTTGAATGGCTCGAAGGCCGGGAACTGAGCGAGGCGCAGTGGGATTTTGTTTACGCCTGTTACGCCAATACGTACGCGGTGCGTCGGCAAGCACCTTATCTGACCCGCGACTTTTTCAGCCTGTTGGCCGAGCGCATGCCGGAATCGATTCGTGTGGTGCTGGCCAGGCAAGGCTCACGCCCGGTGGCGATGGCGTTCAGTCTGGTGGGGGGCGACAGCTTTTACGGACGCTACTGGGGATGCCTGGCGGAGTACGATCGCCTGCATTTCGAGACCTGTTTCTATCAGGGTATGGACTATGCGATCGCCAACGGTTTCCAGCGCTTTGATGCCGGGGCGCAAGGGGAGCACAAGTTGATTCGCGGCTTCGAGCCCGTCATTACGCATTCCTGGCATTACTTGCGGCATCCGGGTTTGAAAGCGGCGGTGAAGGATTTTCTGGAACAGGAGCGGCTTGGCGTACTGGGTTACGCAGAAGAAGCGAGATCAGCCCTGCCTTATCGGCAAGGCTGATCCAGTTACCGGTCAGTTCTCTTCTTTACCCAGCCAGCGATAAAGCACACCGCCGACCACCGCACCGAGCAACGGCGCGACCCAGAACAACCAGAGTTGTTGGATCGCCCAACCGCCGACGATCAGTGCCGGGCCGGTGCTGCGCGCCGGGTTGACTGAGGTGTTGGTCACCGGGATCGAGATCAGGTGAATCAGGGTCAGGCCCAGGCCGATGGCAATCGGAGCCAGTCCTGCCGGGGCGCGTTTGTCGGTGGCACCGAGGATGATCAGGATGAACATCGCGGTCATCACCAGTTCAGTGACAAACCCCGCCGCCATCGAGTATCCGCCAGGCGAGTGTTCGCCGTAGCCGTTGGACGCCAGGCCCGAGGCCAGTTCAAAACCGGGTTTGCCACTGGCAATGAAGTACAACAGGGCCGCTGCGATCACTGCGCCAATCACCTGGGCGATGATGTAGGCGGGCAGTTCTTTGGCCGGAAAACGTCCGCCGACCACCAGGCCCAACGACACCGCCGGGTTGAGGTGGCAACCGGAGATATGGCCGATGGCAAACGCCATGGTCAGCACGGTCAGGCCGAACGCGAAGGAAACCCCCAGCAGGCCGATCCCCACGTCCGGAAAAGCCGCGGCCAGCACCGCACTGCCGCAACCACCCAGCACCAGCCAGAATGTACCTACCAACTCTGTAGCGGAACGTTTGAACAGAGACATGAGAAAGTGCCTTATCGAAATTATGCTGCCTTGTGCATCCAGCCGATGGACCGCAGAACCATCTCCAGAACGTTGAAGTGAGTACAGCACGGTTTTTTGAGATTTCCACGTGCTAAGAACTGCGAGAGCCCGTTTTTGACAGGTTCTGGCGGTTTTTTTTGTGCACGATTGTCTTTACTGGCTCCCCTGTGGGAGCGAGCGAGGGTGCTCGCGATGGCGGTGAATCAGACGAACTGATGTCGACCGACACTCCATCATCGCGAGCAAGCTCGCTCCTATGTATGGACTCGCCCCCACTGTCTACCTGCTTTTTAAACACTGCTACCCGGTTGCATCTATGTATAAGGCCTATTCGAGGAAGCCATCTTTGGCTTCTGGCCAACATTGGTTGAGC